>NZ_JACJRU010000026.1 GCF_014697425.1 Nostoc sp. FACHB-110 | reverse complement strand
CCTCCCTTGCCTATCGGCATCGGTCGGAAGATTGTCGTCAATTAGCCTGCCATTCATCTCATCACCTCCCTTCGGGTAGGTGAGAGGCTTCTGTCAGTTCAAGCTAATAGGACTTACGCAAAATATCTCTCAAACTCTCATTTCTCCGTGAACTCTGCGCCTCTGTGGTTCGATTTTCCGTAGCTTGTGCGTAAGTCCTGTCTAAAATCCACACATTTCTTGATTCAGCAGTCTGCAAAGTTGCGAAATTAGATATATAAACAGTTGAGATGTTGGCGGGAACGATTGTTCAAGCCAACATTTTTTTATTTGTTGAGGAAGTACGCAAAAGACCATGAACATCGTCGACGCGCTCTTCAGCTACCACAGCACCACAGAGAAGCCAGTGCGTAGGTAAATTCCATTGTCTGATCAATACCTATTTAAAAAAATATTAAAAATAAGTGACATCTGATATTTTTCACCTGAAACTATTAAATAAGGCATCAAAAAAAATCAGCTAAATTAGCACTCTTAGCTATTGAGTGCTAATTTAAAAAATAATTAATTCCCAGGTTATAGACTAAAATTTAACTGTTGTCAGATATGATTTAGACAGTTTTAAAACACAATTTAAATAGCAGTTCAAGCTCGTCAATTGCGGTGAAGTTTCAGGAGGACTGGAATGAAATACACTTTTGAGATTATCGGCGTGTCTCCAGTTTTGCAATTTTTCAATCATCAACAACAGACTATGCAAAAGCCGCAGGCTCTTGGCATAGAATATTTAGGAACGCATAAATGCACTTTAGATGCTTTTTTAGAATCTATAGAACCAGTGCCAGCAAAATGGAAATGGAATATGGATCAAGTTGTAGATACGGTGATCGATTTTTGGCTAAATAATTCAGAAAGTATTCAATATTGGAAAACGCGGTTAATCGATGCAGGTAAAGATAATTTATTAGTAGCTAGATTGGCAGATGTGACAGCGTTGCAAGCTGAATTTGAAAATTTATTAGGTAAAAATTGGTAAAAGTATGAAGTGTAAAGTCTGAATTCAAAAATGTATAATACACTCATAAAACTCTAGACTATTAGGCTTATAGCTATTTTGGGGAAGCGCAATAATTCTAAAATAGGGAACTGCGATCGCAATTCCCTATTTCAATAGAGGCAAAACTAAATTATGGATAGTACACAAACTTGGCATATTGTCAAGCATAATACTGGTAATTGCAAAATCGTCCCTAGTGAGCAAGTTAGGGACGATGATACAGAGATTATAGAAAAATGGGGGCCATTTGCTTCACAAGAAGAAGCGATCGCCCGACGAATTGGCTTAATCAGGGCTGGTAAGTGCCAACCCGTGTGAGTAAATTATCTTTTTTCTGCGCTAGTGACACCTTGAGCCGCAATTTGCTTACCTAGTACTTCCACTCCTTTAGCAAACTGGGGATCTGCTAGTGTTGCTAGTTTATCGCGCTCGTGCAACCATAAATCTTGCCTTTGGGCATCGGTCAAATCTACCTTCACATCAGGCGCAATTCCTTGGTGGTTAATATCTCTGCCACTGGGGGTGTGATATTTGGCAATTGTTACCGCTAATCCTGAACCATCTTCTAAAGGACGTACCGATTGCACCAAGCCTTTACCAAAGGTTTGAGTACCCACCAAAACAGCCCGCTTATTATCTTGTAAAGCCCCAGATAAGATTTCGCTGGCACTAGCCGAACCTTTATCTACTAAAATCACCAGTGGTTTAGTCGTCAAAGCCCTACCATTGGCTACTTCTCTTTCTTGCTCACCTTGGCGGTCAATAGTGGAAACAATAGTGCCTTTATCTATCCACATCCGGGCAATTTCCACACTAGAGAATAACAAACCACCAGGGTTGCCACGCAAATCTAAAATATATCCAGCAACTCGCTTGCCTTCTAAATCTTTGATCGCATTTTGCATTTCCTTACCAGCATTGGCACTAAATTGATTTAAGCGAATGTAGCCAATATTTCCGGCTGGTGTTTGTTTTTGAGAATAACGAACTGGATGAATTTCAATCCGCGCCCGTTTAATATCAAATTGTTTAACTGCACCATTGCGCTGAATTGTCAGCGAGACTTTGGTGTTTGGTTCACCGCGAATTAAGGATACAGCTTGGTTAGTATCCATCCCTTTAGTACTTTTGCCATCGATTTTGAGAATCACATCCTTGGCTAAAATACCCGCCTTGAATGCTGGTGTATCTTCAATCGGGGCAATTACAACTAACTGCTTAGTTTTTTCATCCTGGCTGATAGTAATCCCAATACCTATAAGTTCTCCAGAGGTATCAACCTGCATATTTTTGAATTCCTCTGGGTCCATAAACCGGGTGTAAGGATCGCCCAGCTTTTTCAGCATCTCTCGAATAGATTTATAAGCTTCTTGCTGATTACTGTAGGACTTGTTCAGGTACTGCTTACGAACAGCCTGCCAATCTACTTGGTTAAAAGTACCATCCACATATTGGCGGTTAACAATTTGCCAAACTTCGTCTACTGTCTCTTTGGGACTTGCTTTAAATAAAGCCTGACCACGCGAGTGAATGCCCAGGCTAGTAACAGCAATTGTGGAGAGTGTTACTGCTGTAGCACCCAAAACAAGCCTATTTTTTGTAATCACCATAATGACATCTGTGTCAGGAGGAAAAAATAATAGTCAGTATGCCCAATCTAACACAGGTATTCCGCAAAGACGGGGCAAGTATTCCTAACTTCATCAAAATAGTTGACAATCCGGCGAAGTTGGGGCGGGGAAGTATGAAGTGTGAAGTATGAAGTATGAAATAGTTAGTTGTTGAGATTGGGTGTGCGGATGTCAGGGTATATGGTGATAATTTTTCCTTATACTCCTACACCCAACACCCCTATACCCCTGATTCATTAAGGATCTACCCAACGTCCGTCAGCTTTAATCAAGTTGATTAATTCTTCTACGCCTTTGTCTTCTGGGACTTTTTTAATTTCTTCTCGACCACGGTATAAAGAAATATAACCAGGATTTTTGCCTACATAACCATAGTCAGCATCGGCCATTTCGCCAGGGCCGTTGACAATACAACCCATGACGGCAATGTCTAACCCGGTTAAGTGCTTGGTTGCTTCTCTGACTTTATGTAGCACTTCTTCTAGGTTAAATAGAGTACGTCCGCAGGAAGGACAAGCTACGTATTCCACCATTGTTTTTCGCAAACCCAATGCTTGCAAGATGCTGTAGCATACGGGGATTTCGTTTTCTGGTGCTTCGGTGAGTGAGACGCGGATAGTATCACCAATGCCATCTGCTAGTAGGGTGGCAATACCGGCTGTAGATTTGATTCTGCCGTAGTCACCATCTCCAGCTTCCGTTACACCTAAATGTAAGGGATAATCCATACCTAATTCATCCATCCGTTTGGCCAGTAGGCGATAGGCGGCTACCATCACGGGTACGCGTGAGGCTTTCATGGAAATAACTAAGTTACGGAAATCCAAAGATTCACAAATACGCACAAACTCTAAGGCTGATTCCACCATACCTTCAGGGGTGTCACCGTAGGTAAACAGCATTCTTTCTGCCAGTGAACCATGATTTACACCTATTCGCATAGCTTTGCCTTGGTCGCGCAAGGAAACTACCAGAGGTTCTAGAGTTTCGCGGATTTTTTCGCCAATTTCTGCAAATTCAGCTTGGGTATATTCAGTGCGGTTGGTGTTTGGTTTTTCAAATACGTACAACCCTGGATTAATCCGTACTTTCTCGATGTGTTTGGCGACTTCTAAGGCGATTTTCATCCCATTGTGATGCACATCAGCCACAATTGGCACATCTTGGTATGTTTGGATTAGTTGTTGTTTAATTTTCGCCAAAGCTACAGCATGAGCGATGCTAGGCACTGTGACACGAACAATTTCACAGCCAACTTCGTGCAAACGACGAATAGCCGCCACAGATCCCTCTATATCAAGAGTGTCTTCGTTAATCATCGACTGCACCACAACAGGGTAGCCACCCCCAATAGTAATGTTACCTACCTTGACAGGACGGGTTTTGCGCCGTTTGATAGTGGTATCAAAGGTTGGCTGAGGTGATGTGGTGGTGGAAGTGTTAGGCGTAGACAGCGTTTGCATAATTCATTCAGTAATTATTTGTAGCTAATATCTTCAGATGAAATAATCCCTGCTTCTCAGATTGCCATAGGACGCGCTTGTTTGAACGCTAGAGAAGATAAAAAGAAATCGCCGCCTCTTAAAGATTCTTAATTATGCAGGCGATCGCTAAATCCCTATGTTATCAATACCATCAGTAAAGCCGATGGTTTTATGAATACTCAAACAAGCAAACTCCCAATTCCACCCCACTTTAACCCCACCAAAGTAGGCGAAGTCTGGCGCGTACTTTATCAAGACATCGCCGCTACTGCTGAAACTTGGGCGAAACAGCAAAATATTCCCCCTGCATCTTTAGATAAAACTCGCGTTTGTCTACTTTTAATTGATGTTCAAAATACCTTTTGTATCCCTGGATTTGAGTTATTTGTTGGTGGTCAATCTGGGACTGCGGCAGTAGATGATAACTTGAGATTGTGTGAATTTATTTATCACAATTTAGGGAAAATAACCACAATTATTCCTACCTTAGATACGCACACCGCAATGCAAATTTTTCACCCGATTTTTTGGGTGAATGCCAACGGAGAACACCCCACACCAGCTGCAACGAATATCACGCCAGCAGATATTGATAATGGTATTTGGAAAGTTAACCCAGCAGTTGCTAATAGCGTGACTAATGGAGACTATGAGCTATTAGAAAAGCAAGCTTACCACTACGTTAACCAACTAAGTCAAGAAGGGAAATATCCTCTGATTGTTTGGCCTTATCATTCCATACTGGGTGGGATTGGTCATGCTTTAGTTTCATCTGTAGAAGAGGCAATATTTTTTCACTGTATCGCTCGTCAAAGCCAGACACAGTTTGAACTTAAAGGTGAGAATGCTTTAACAGAAAATTACTCAATATTACGTCCAGAAGTTCTATTTGGCTTCGATCAAAGCCCACTAGCACAGAAGAATACAAAATTAATTAAGCAACTTTTAGAATATGATGTTGTCATCATCGGTGGGCAAGCTAAGAGCCATTGTGTCGCTTGGACTATTGAAGATTTATTAACAGAAATTAAACAGGTAGATGCTACCCTGGCTAACAAAGTTTATCTGCTAGAAGATTGCACTTCGCCTGTTGTAGTGCCTGGGGTTGTAGACTATACAGAACAAGCAGATGTTTCCTTTGCGAGATTTGCTGAAGCTGGGATGCACATTATTAAATCCACTGAAGTAATTCCTCTTGGCGATACTCCGCGTTAACCCCCGCGCCCCTCTGCGTTATCTATTCAAATAACCTTTAGGATCTTGTGCTACCCAACCTTGGGAGGAACTAGAACGCATTTCAAAATGCAGGTGAGGTTCTTTGCTAGAAGGCTGTCCAGTAGTTCCAACAGTGCCTAACACATCGCCAGTATTGACTTGCTGACCAACTTTCACTTTGATGCTGCCAAGCTGTGCATAACGGCTTTGCATTCCACCAGCATGGTTAATAATGACTAAATTGCCATAACTACCTTGCTCTTGAGCAAATACTACATTACCAGGTGCGATCGCCTCTACTGGACTACCCAAAGGTGCTAACAAATCTACGCCACTGTGAAAGAACACCTTGCCATCTTGAGGGTTCATTTGCCAACCATAGGCTAACCCAACGCTTGCGGCTTGCGCTAAAGGATAGCCACTAATATTGATACGGCTTTGGGTGTTGGAGTTTGCCGGGATGACAGATGTAGTTTGCGGACGGTTAGGCAACCAATTCAACCCAGGTACAAAGACAATTTTGGGGTTGGTTTGACAACCATTGACTTCAAACATCGCATCAGGACGAACCTTATATTGTGCTGCTACTTGCCGCCAAGTTTGGCCGCTTGGTACTTCGACAACAATGCCGTTGTAGGGAGGTATTTGCAGTTCGCTACCCACACTAACACGGCCATTATTCACATTTGGATTCATCACTATCAATGTTTCCGGGATGAGATTATAGCGTTGTGCTATCTTCTCTAAAGTTTCGCCACGCAATACTTTATGGCGTTGAAAGCGAGATAAGGCAGGGGCTGGGCAACCAGTAGCCTGGGCATGGGTGGGCAGTGTGGATGTTAGTCCAACTGTGGTAATGAGGCTAGAAAGCAAAAACAGACGATAGGAAATTTTCATGAGTCTAAAGTTAAGAGAACCCCTAACTTTAGATTTTAATTGGGGATTTTTTGGGAAGTGTGAAGTATGAAGTATAAAGTATGAAGTATGAAGTATGAAATTTTATACTTCTGGTGCTTGGCTTTGGACAAATGACAAATTACTTAAGGCTGATTCAGTATGATTGTTGACTCGGCAGTGCGTCCAAATTCTTCTGGTGCATACTGTAAATGGGCTTCTGCGCCGGGCCATGTGTATGTACCGGGGGTTACTGAACGGACTAAGTAATGTAGGCTATAAACTCCTGGTTCAAGGTGGTCGGCGTAGGCGATAATGCGATCGCGGTAAATATTGCGATAACCAAGTTGCCAACTATCGGCTTTCGCTTGCAGTGCGGGTGTCGCAGTTTGAAAACTTTGGTCTACGGCTTCAAATCCTGCTGGTAATGGGTCTTTAATTACTATATGGTCTACAGGATGATCTGCAATGATTTCTAAACCAATATCAAATACTTGACCACTATCGACAGTTAAGGGTTTATCTACAGCATACATCCCGGTTTTTTGCAGAACTTTTTCTTCTCCGACTTTACTAATTTCTCTGGTGACTCGTAACCCGTTAAATCTGCCTGGTTGGTTGCCTTGCAGGCGATAATTATAGGCAACTAAATAATGTAATTTACCCCTACCTGATTTTTGTATGATCAAATCATGACGACCACGGGGTAATTTATCCATTGCAACATTTAGCTGTAAATTAGGATTTTTGTAACCATCAAAGCGATTTTCACCTAACTTTTGACGAGCTAATTGAACTGTGGTGGCAAAGTTTGGTGGTGTAGGTTGGAGTTGACTATATTCTACTAAAGCTGTTAAAGCTTGAGCATTATTATAGTTAGTTTGCCATGTGCCATCGCGGCGTAAAGCTAATAGACTTTGGAATAATTTATCCAGAACTTCTGGTTTACTTTGTTTGGCAATAAATAACCTTAAAGCTTGTGCTTGGGCGGTGGTAGATGAATTCATCCATCCCCAACTTTGGGGTAAACTAATTACGGCGTTGCGTCCAGTTTCATAGATATTTTTTTGTAACTGGTTCAGCATTTGTTGTGATTCATCTTGCCATTCTGGGAATTGCGATAAGTACCGCGCTAGTTTGATTTGGGTGACGATATCAAAGTTATTGCGTTGTTGGTAAATATCGCCTAAGAAACTATTGCTTTTATCACCTAATTCTGCTAAGGCGATTAAGGCGTTTAATTGCAGTTGATTTTTACAAATTTGCTGTTTACAAAATTCATACTGTCCTGGGTTTGCTACTACCTTTTGCAGATAATTTTTCAAGCGCGTGAGTGTGGCAGAATCAATAAAACCAGGAAATGCTTGATTAGCTTTTACTAAAGATTCCGCCGAGTATGCAGAAACCCAAGGGTCTGATTTTTCTTGTCCTGGATAAGCAGCAAAACCACCATCGGCTATTTGTAATTTTTGCAGTTGGGTAATGGCTTGGTTTGCTTTTTGGCTAGGATTAAATTCAGTAAATGTTTGACTGTATTGTTTACCTAAAGTTTGCAGGTTAGCAGCAATAATTAATTGACTGGCGGCTGGTTCTGCAAAGGGTAAATCATCATCTTCTAAAACTTGTTTCGCGGGTGCTTTAATTTCGGGTATTAATGTACTCGCCAATTGAATATCTAAACCGCCAGCTTCCGGGTAGATATTTTTATCAACATTCAGGGGAATTTTAACTTGTTTTTCTGTTACCCCAGCTTCTACAACTTGTTCGGTAATTTCTAATGGCTTCACTTCTAAAGGCAATTCAAAAGCATCGGCTGTATTATTTAGTTGAGTGGTGAACCTAACTTTACTTTCGCCAACGCCACCTGCAATCATGGGGAAGCGATAAGCTTTGGTGGCTGGTTCGGCGTTGGTTTGCAAGGAAGTCGTGGTGGGGTTATTTTCCGCAAACTTGACTGTACCGCTAAGTTCACCGTTAATTGAGAGGTTTCCGTTATTCCCGGTGGTGTTGGTGACGGATAAACCCGCGAAGATGCGATCGCCTGGACGGACAAACTGTGGCAAGATGGCATTAGTGAGCAGTGGTTTGGTGGTGATAAATGTCGCATCAGCATTGCCAAAGCGCAAGTTTCCATCAGTAGCAACAGCCATCACCCGCCATGTCGTGAAATCATCCGGTAATTTAAAGGTTATCTGCGCCTTACCACTCGCATCAGCTACAACCGAACCGTTGTAGTAAGCTAACGCCTGAAAATCTGTACGGACGCGGGTATTTGCTGCACCCACAGAAAAACCACCGCCATAACCCCAGCCTTTAGGCTTCGCTATATCTTGGGGTTGTATCACCACATCAGGACGATTATCGCTGAATCGGGTAGATATTTGCTGTTCTGCGTAGACTGTATCTACCAAGTTTGGCGGACGATAACCAGATAGTTGCAACACCGCTTCATTCACCACCATGACAGTAAATTGTCCTGGGGTGGGGTTATTTTGGTTGTCTTTTAGTTCTAATTGTATTGTTTGTTCTGCACCGGGTTCTAAAGATGTTTGCAAGGGTGTCACTTGCACTTTTAAATATTTATCTTGCAAGTTGACTTTAAAAGGTGAGAAACCAATTTTTACTAATTTATCTAAACTTCCTGGTTCTACTTGGTTGAGAGGTGCGCCTTGTCTGACTAATACAGCTTCTACTGCTGCATTAGGTAGCATTTCTGGCGTAACTTGAAACTGAATTTGGGGTGCGCCGCCCTTAACTTTTGTGACTTGTTGATAAATTGGTTTATCTTTAATGACTGCAAAATATAATTCGGCTTCAGGGTAAGGAGATTGAATTAAAGCTGTCGCAGTTTCCCCAGGTTTATACTCTTTTTTATCTAGTTTAACCTCTAGGCGATCGCGGTCTTCCGAACTCCAATAAACTGGGGTTTCTCCTGTTGTCCAAATTTGCAAATCTGTCGCCGTTAATTCCTCTTTGGTATCGCTAAAATTAGCTCTAATTCTGTATGAACCTGATTCGCGTGGTGTTAAAGTTAATATTTGGGCAGTATCAGCAGAAGTAATATCTGTTTGTTCTACTGTTTTATATTCCACTTGATTTTTAGCAGTGCGACTTCCTTCCACTAACTGCGTCACACTACTATATTTCATCTGTTGTAGTTCTAAATGTACCCGTTGACCTGTGATGGGTTTTCCTGTCGGTTCAGTCACTATCATTTCTACAGGTAAAGCCTTACCAGCATCAGCAATAAAATTACTTTTAAGTCCAATCAGTTTGTTACTAGGTAAAGCCGTAAACTTTTGAGAAGACGCTACAGATAAATTAGAAACATCTGCAACTTGCACATCTACTTGATACGTCATTGGGTAAGGTAAATCTTTCGCCACCGTCACAGTTTGACTCGTTTTACCACTTGCATCTAACTTAGAACTAGTTTGCAAAACATCACTTGTCAACGATGGACTTTCTTCCGGCCAAAACCATTGTCTACCAAAACTAAATTCTTCCCAACCTTTAGGGATAAAACTAGTCTGTTGGCGCGTGACAAAATATTTTGCTTCCCCAGCTTCTACAGGCGCACCAAATAAATAGTTACTCGCGGCTTTCGCTTCTACTTTATCGTTAGCTAGGGCAAATTCTTTATCTAAATTAAGTTCAACTTTAAAGTTAGGCGGTTTAAATTCAGCCACCCGAAACTCGCCGGAAATTTCTTGTCCTTTTTTGCCTTTACCCTGAATTGTATAGTAGCCCAAAGCCTGAGTTTTCTGAATGGGTAACTCTAAAGAGAAAGTCCCAAACTCATTGGTAGTTTTGCCACCTAATTGGGTTTTTTGTCCGTCAGGATTAATCAAAGTTAATTGATAAATAGCGTTTTTATCTTGCTGTAGAGTTCCATTTTCTAAATAATCAGCAAAACCAGTAAACCAAGCTTTTTCCCCAGGCTGATATAAGTCTCTATCAGAAAAAATTACACCCCGTGATTCTGCTTTAGCTTCTTGCCAACCTGCATCAATACCATAACCAAAAGACCCGCTATATTCTTCCGTTCTCGCAAAAGCCCAATCTTGATTTTCTCGCGCAATTACTAATAGTTGTGGTGATTTCGTAAATCTTTGATTATCAGGAAAACACTGCTTTAAATTATCAACTTGTAGTCTGAAAGTTCCATTATCGTCAGTTTTACCCGTCGCACAAGGTGCAGCATTACTAGGATATTTTTCCTCTAACTTTGATTGATAAACTTCAATAGCTGCATTCTTAGCTGGCGAACCATCACTCAAATGATGCACACGAATTAAACCAGAGTCAGGAAACCATTGACTAAATACACCCAAATTTGTTAATTGTACTAAACCATAAGTTACAGGTTCCCGCCACAATTCTTTGCCATTATCTTGATATTTATTTGTGCGTGCTTGGACTCCATAAGCTAACATCCCTGTTGGACTACCAAGCTTTTCTCTTAACGGAACATTGACATCTACTAGTTGATTTTTCTTAGAGTTGACTTTAAAGCTTTGCCATGAATTTAGCTGTGGTAATAACTCATTATCATTACCTTTTGGCGAAGCACTATTAAAATAGACTAAATCGCTGGGTTGAACTACACGATAAGCAGCTTTATATTTCGACTCTGGTAAATTAACTGTACTAATATTTAACTGTAAATTTTGACTGGAGGGAAAGATATGTAAATCTGAGGGAACCCAAATATCACCCGCCAAATCACCAGTATTATATTGTAAGGTGACGGGTTTATTTAAAGTCTGACCAAATTTATCTTTAATATTTGTCCCAATCGTAATTTTATAATTAGTCGTAGGTTCTAAAGCATAAGGATTAAGCGTCACCACATTAGATTCTTCTGGAACTTGGAACAGTCGAGAGATATCTTTTGGTGCTGGGTCAATTTTGATATTATCTTTAACTGAATCTGCCAATAATATATTATTAAATTCTAACTGCGGACTACCTTTAATAAATCTGCCATAAGTTCCGTTAACATCAGGCTGTCCGTAAAAGTTGATGGTTTTAAACTCTAAAGGTGAATAAGTCGCCAACTTACTCACCGACTCTTTATCTGTAGGTAAATTACCGTCATTTGGTAATATGCCAGGAGAAAACACCAGACGGTAGTTAGTCGCTTTTTCTAAACTTTGCTGGGGTATGAGATTATAAACCCAATTACGTGCTGAAGGGTCAAAAGTCGCTAAAGGGTCTTCACCTTCTGTTGGTTTTTCCTCTTTCGCTAAGTCTATATTAAAACTGATATCTTTGTTTTTACCTTCGGGGACAAGCTTAAGATGTTCTTGTAACGAAGCTAAGTTTAATTCGACATTCGATGTAAATTGTAGCTTTTGTTTTAAATCGATAGGTTGAATATCAGCTTTTTCAACAGGGTTCACACCAGGTAAATCGGTTAACTTGATAGGTTCAGTGTTAAATGTCCACGCCAAATCTTGATTTAACTTGTGATTTTTTAAATCTGATAAACCCGCTTTTAAAGTAACTTGAAATCTTGTTGCTTGTGGCAGTGCTTTATCTGCTTGAAAACCTACCATACGCGGTGTTAAAAAGCGAAATTTACCGGGTAAAGGCGGCCATACAGTAAATTTTTGTAATAAGTTTTGCTGTTCTGGGCTGTCAAGGTTTTCAACAGGAATTAATGCTTCCTTAAAGCGGATACGAATCTGATTTAAAGGTGTAGCATCACCAATAGGGCTAATTTGTTCAATCCAGTCTGGTAACTTTGGTGGGGTGAGGGGAGAAACGGCGGGTAATGGTTCTTTATTGGAGGATACACCTAATAAACTACAGCCGCTAATGCTGAATATAAATGTTAGCGTAATAAATAATTGGAGGATGATTTTTATAATCATGTTTTATAAATATAAACGCAGTGGTACGCTGAGGTAAACGCAAAGGTGCGCGGAGAAGGAAATTAAGGAGAAACTTGGTATACAATGGATAACCAATTTAGTGTAGTTATTTCCAAAAATCACTACAATTCTTAATTTAAATTGGTATAAATTGTTAAGTCTTTGCAATATTACCTGATAAACAAATAGCCACTACGTCACAATTAAAGTAGGTTTTACTATCCAGGGGAGTCTCTGATGAGACTAAGTAGGCGGCTCATCCGAAAGTCAAAATTTTTCTTAGCTGTTGTGTTTGTATGTGTAGTGGTGCGGCTACTGCCCTATTTTGCGCCTATTCATACCGCAGATATAGCCCAAAATCAGTTGGCTTTGGAATTTAGCGATCGCAATGGGCTACCATTAGGAACAATCCTCACCCGTGACCAAGAACATACCGCCGTCGTCCCCTTAAATCAAGTTTCTCCCCAATTTATCAACGCCATTATCGCCGCCGAAGATAGCAGTTTCTACCATCATGGCGCGTTGGATATGAAAGCCATTATCCGCGCCATCAACCAAGCCATTCACGCCAAACAAATAGTCTCCGGTGCTTCCACAATTACTATGCAGTTAGCGCGGATGTTAGAACCATCCACCCGTAACTTCTCAGGGAAATTGCAAGAAATTTGGTTAGCTTGGCGGTTAGCGGCGGGAATGAATAAAAACGAAATTCTCGCTGCATATATCAATAGGTTGCCAATGGGTGGCAATATATATGGTGTCGAAGCCGCATCCCGCACTTACTTTTTGACACCAGCCAGTGAGTTAAACCTTGCCCAAGCGAGTCTTTTAGCTGCTATTCCTAATAATCCCACTTATTTTGACCCGCTACAACATTGGGATAGACTCAAACAGCGTCAGAAATACGTCCTCAACCGGATGGTACAGGATGGTTATATCACTCAGCAAATAGCCGACAAAACCCAAACAGAAAAAGTTGTTTTTCAGTCTCGTCAACGGGGAATTATCGCTGCGCCTCATTTCTTGTTTTGGTTAGCAAATCAGTTATCAAATACCCAACCACAAGAAACATCTCCCATTTTTACCACCATCGACAGACCATTACAACAATTCGTCGAAGCCCAAGCACAACAAGTCATCTCCAACCTAGCCGCTAACAACGTCCACGATGCAGCAGCTTTGGTAATTAACAACCACACGGGCGAAGTTTTAGCTTACGTCGGTTCACCTGACTATTTCAACGAAGCCAAACTTGGACGTAACGACGGCGTACAAGCCCTACGTCAACCAGGTTCTACCCTCAAACCCTTTGTTTATGAATTGGCGTTAGAAAAAAAACTGATTCGCCCAAACACCATCTTGGCTGATGTCCCCGCCCACTACGCTATTCCTGGTGCGAAACTGTATAGCCCTACAGATTATACTCAACGCTTTCTCGGCCCTGTGCGGGTGCGGATAGCGTTAGCCAATTCTTTAAATGTGCCTGCGGTGCGAGTATTAGAGAAAATTGGTGTACCGAATTTTCTGGAACGTCTGCATGAATTAGGCTTTACTCACCTAAATCAAACCCCAGAATATTACGGCTTGGGTTTAACTCTCGGTAGTGGTGAAGTCACGTTATGGGAACTTGCTCAAGCTTACGTCACAATGGCAAGACAAGGACAAAGTATCCCACTTGTAACTACTGTTAACGATTCTTCCATCCAAAATCCAAAATCTAAAATCGAAAATTCGACAGTGTGGCAACTGATTACTGATATGTTGAGCGATCGCTACGCCCGTGCCACCGCTTTTGGTGTAGACTCAGTATTAAACTTGCCCTTCCCCGCCGCCGTCAAAACTGGTACTTCTTCCAACTTCCGCGATACTTGGACTGTGGGCTTTACTAGCGACTACACCGTTGCAACTTGGGTAGGAAATTTCAACGGCGAACCGATGCGTCAAGTATCTGGCGTGATGGGTGCAGCACCTTTATGGAACCGTATCATGTTGCACCTGCACGAAAACCAAGAACCCGCAGCGTTTACAGTTCCCCAAGGGTTAATTGAACTTCCTATATGTGCAGATTCCGGTTTACGCCCTACAGCAGATTGTAACTCTGTTGTACAAGAGTATTTTTACCCAGAAGATAAAATTGCTTACGCAACGCAAGATAAGTTTAATTTACCACCCGAATATAATGATTGGTTAGCCAAGCAGCAATCAAATTTTGTCTCTAGTAATTTACGAATTGTCTCCCCCCAAAATGGTGATTTGTTCTTACTCTATCCCGGTACAGAAGGACAGCAAAAATTAGAATTTAAACTAGCCGGAAATCCATCATCAGTTGAGTGGCGGTTAAATGGTGAAAAACTCGATATCCAATCAACTAATTTATTTTGGTATCTGCGCCCAGGAAACTGGAATTTAGAAGCGCGGAGTGCAGACACCAGCGATAAAGTGAGTTTTCAAGTAGAATTAGCCAAAATTCGCCCGACAAAGCGGGGTTTTTCAGTTGTTAATTCTCAATCTTAGATACAGTATTTAAGCGCAGCATAATTTGATATTGGCACAATTTTGACTGCTGTACTCGAGGTTATTATACCAGATAAAACACTGCTTTTCGATCTAGTGTGAGATACTCCTAAACCCCTGTTGAAAAATGTGAGTTTGAGATAACTTTCCTACTTTTTCAGGGTTTGAGTAAAACTAAAGAAAACATAAAATAATTCTGTGAGGATGGCTGAGAAATCTGCCAAATTAATAGCTAGTTTATCTTGAGTAATGATTTGGGAATACTAAATTTACGCAACTTAATACGGCTCTTTTTAGCATGATATTTGCATTTTTTACCCATCCCATTGAATATATTGGGTTTATTCCACATGGGCATTGCTATCTTTGGAAACCTTTACTTGTGTGGCTGAATATTATTTCTGATGGCACGATCGCCTTAGCTTATTATTCTATCCCCCTATTACTGATTTACTTTATTTCCAAACGTCAAGATGTTCCCTTTAATGGAGTCTTTCTGTTGTTTGGGGCGTTTATCCTCGCTTGTGGTAGTGGACATTTAATGGATATTTGGACGCTTTGGTATCCTGATTATTGGGTTTCATCTATTTTAAAAGCGTTGACAGCAATTATTTCCATATATACAGCTTTTGCATTAATTTCCCTCATCCCACAAGCTCTAACGCTACCTAGCCCAGCACAGTTAGAAGCTATTAATCAAGAGTTGAAAAGTGAAATTGTCGAGCGTAAACGCATTGAAAAAGAACTACGCCTCGCTGAAGAAGTTGCTAAAGATTCTAGCCAAGCTAAAAGTGAATTTCTGGCTAACATGAGCCATGAATTACGCACACCACTCAACGGGATTCTTGGCTATACACAAATTTTACAACGCACAGAGTCTTTAACAGAAAAAGGCAGTAAAGGCATTGGTATTATCTATCAATGTGCTTCGCATTTATTAACTCTAATTAATGACATCTTAGACCTTTCTAAAATTGAAGCTCGTAAGCTAGAATTAATTGCTATTGATTTTTACTTGCCAGCTTTTTTAGACAGCGTTAGTGAAATTTGTCGTATCCGAGCAGAACAAAAAGTCATCGGGTTTAATCTGCAATTTGACCCCGATTTACCCACGGGAATTCGTGCTGATGAAAAACGCCTACGGCAAGTCTTAATTAACTTACTTGGTAATGCTATTAAATTTACTCAACAGGGTAGTGTTACCTTTAAGGTGAAAGTTATTCAGCAAACAGTAAATCATCAAGGAAAAATCAGCTATAAGTTACGTTTTGAAATCATAGATACTGGCACAGGTATTACCCCTGAACAAATCGATAAAATCTTTGTACCTTTTGAACAAGCAGGAAGTAAAAAGCGACAATCGGAGGGTACAGGTTTAGGATTAGCCATCAGCCAAAAAATTATTTCGTTAATGGGTAGTCAAATTCAAGTAGCAAGTGAGTTTGGCAAAGGTAGTACTTTTTGGTTTGATGTGGAACTACCAGAATCACAAGACTGGGCAAAAGTTTCGAGAATTGTTGACCAGGGAATTGTGATTGGTTATCAAGGGCGAAAACGCACTATTTTAATTGTGGATGACAAATGGGAAAATCGCTCAGTCATTGTCAATTTATTAGAACCCGTAGGATTTACTGTCATAGAAGCTAGTAATGGCAAAGAAGGATTAGAAAAAGCCAATTTCTATCAACCGGACTTGGTGATTACAGATTTAGTTATGCCTGTAATGGACGGATTTGAGTTTATTACAAGTTTGCGTCAATTTGAAAAATTGAAAGCTGTACCTGTAATTGCTTCTTCTGCTAGTGTCTTTGCCATTGATGAATATAAATGTCTTAACCTTGGAGCAAATGCCTTTCTCCCTAAACCGATAGAAGCCGCAACCTTACTAGAAATCCTCCGGCAATTTTTGCAATTAGAATGGTTGTATGAAAATCAGAAAAACCTCAACCACAAATATAATGTAGATAGTTCAAATGATTTAGTTGATTTAGTGGTTCCTGCTCAAGCAGTTTTACAACAATTTTTAGAATTGGCACAAGACGGCGATATTCAACAAATTTTAGAAACTGCCGAAAATCTGACTGCATCAAATCAGCAATTCAGCAAATTTACTGAACAAATTATTCAGTTAGCCAAAAACTTCCAACTCAAACGGTTGGAAACTTTGATTCAGCAACACATTAATTGATTTGGCATAAATTTGACTTTCAAAGACATCATGAATAAGGTTTTAACAAAAGGATTTATTTTGATTGTGGACGATAATGCCACAAATTTATCTTTGCTTTCAGAAGCACTAACTAGTGAGGGTTGGCGGTTCCGTGTAGCCGTAGATGGCGAAAGTGCGATCGCGCAAGTTGAACGCCATCAACCAGAATTAATTTTACTTGATGTCCAAATGCCCGGTATTGATGGGTTTGAAACCTGTCGCCGGCTCAAAGCTAACCCTGTGACTCAAAACATCCCCATTATTTTCACCACAGCTTTAGCCGATGTCGAAAGCAAAGTCCAAGGATTTTCTTTAGGTGCGGTTGATTACATTCCCAAACCCTTTGCTCAAGAAGAAGTAATTGCGCGAGTACGTGTGCATTTGCAACTCCAACAATTAACTCAATCTTTGGAAGAACAAATACGCGATCGCACTAGTGCGTTGCAAAAAGCGCAAGTGCAACTAGTACAACAAGAAAAACTCTCAACTTTAGGAGAGTTAATCGCGGGAATTGCTCACGAAATGAACAACCCCATTGGCTTTATCGTCAACAATATCCCACCTTTACAAGAATATATTGTTGCCATCACCGAGCTACTGCAACTTTACGAAAAAGAGTATCCAGTACCAACAGCCACAATTAATACTTTTATTCACAACTTGGATTTGCAATTTGTTCTCGAAGATTTGACAAAAATTGTCAGTTCCATCGAGGTAGGTTCTGAACGTATCCAGCGCCTTTCCAATTCACTCCGCAGTTTCTCGCGTTCAGATAGTGACAGCAAATTACCTGCTGATTTGCATACAGGTATGGATAGTACGCTGATGATTTTACAACATCGCCTCAAGCCTAATGGCGATCGCCCGGCAATTGATGTGATCAGGTCTTATGGCAAATTACCTGATGTTTACTGCTATCTTGGTGAGATGAATCAAGTATTTATGAATATTTTGGCTAACGCCATTGATGCTCTTGATGAAGCAATCATCCAAGGTAAAATGAGCGATCGCATTCCGCAAATTCAAATTACCACCGATGTCAATGCTCAAAAGATGGCGGTAATTAAGATTGCTGATAATGGAATTGGGATTCCTGAACGACTGAAACAAAGATTGTTTGAACCTTTATTTACTACAAAACCTGTCGGTAAAGGTACGGGACTTGGTTTGTCCATCGCCCATCAAATTGTTGTCGAAAAACACAATGGCACAATGGATGTCCATTCTCAACCCGGTATCGGTACAGAGTTTACAATCGCAATTCCCGTCTACATAAATTAAAACTTTTCGTACTCAAAAATATACCCCTACCTAGTGGTTTACCTAGACGGATTAAACCATAGGTATCACCAAATATTCTGAATAAGAGAATATTTTTATACCCGGAGATTGCCTAACTAAATTTAAAAATCTCTCTTCAGAAATTTGCTGTTTTGAAATTGATGATTTAAAGTAGTTCTGAGTTTTTCGGAAATAATCATCAATGACTACCTTAACCACAGAAAATAAAAAATCTGCCAAGCAGAAAAAGCAGTCTTTTGCGCCGATGAATATTGGTTCTCCCAAAGTTCCATTTCGCAAAACTAAACAGATCAAGCAAGAATATGAGTTACTCAGTGACTGGGAACACGCTAGTTAATGCCTAAAACTGATGGCGAGAAAAACTCACCATACATTTAGACATTACTCATAATTAATCTCTTCTGGGCAATCAATTGCTGGAGATGGACTGTGGGCAAAAAATTGAACTTAAAGACACAATTTTCAGACAACTGGGGCCGCTGCAACTACCATCAACATTAAAAGTGCCAGCATCAAGACGATGAGTTTGACAATGAGGTAAGTTGTAGGGTCAGTGAGTGTAAAGTCGCTAAACATAGCACACCTCCATTGATCAATCTTGCTAAGTTACTTGAGGCGTTAAATTCTATTGAGAAGCAGAGGCTACTTTTTTCTAGTCTCTATACATTCCACCTATATTTTCTATCAAATAATTATTGGTGGAGCAATTATGTAATTATAGGTAACATTTACTGTCTACTACAGCAATCCGATTTGATTTGAGAGTTTGATCAATTATTCAGGTTGCTGCAATTTTCTTACCTGGGCTTGGACATCAAGCGCAATCTGCAATGATTGATTGAGTAATTGAGCATAATCGCCAGCTTGGGTGCTAAGTTGTAGAGCTTGGAGGTTGGCTAAATTGTTCACAAATAACTCTTGATTGCTATTTAAGAGTGTTTTATTATCTCGCAGAATTCGTTCGGTTTTTAATGCCCGGACTAAATCTTCTCGAATTAGTTGTAAAGCCGCTATTACTTGTTCTCTATCATTGAGAGAATTACCGGATGTTGCTAATTGGTCGTGAATATCGATAGCTTTGACTACCCGATGATATTGATCAACTTCATCTAAAAGTATGGTGAGTGCTTGAGAACAAGTAAATCGCCGCCATAGCGATCGCCCGACTAACACGGCCAAGGGTACTACAATTAATAAAATGAGGCCTAATTTAATGGAAGAACCAATAATTGGCAAAATAATAAACGCATAGATAAACCCTACAATAATCGGGGTGAGGGCCAACGCCACCAGCAATTCATTGATCAAAAATCCCCATCGCTTCTCTTTGTCTTTCATAATTGAAGGTCGAAACACATCTTCAGGGTCGAACCCAGTTAAGCGTCTCAGTTCTCCCTTGCTAATTTCTAAGCCTACTAAATCCGGCTGCACTACTGAGTACTCCTGTAGAAAATGCGATCGCGTATTTATTTTAATCGGGCATCCACCTTTTAGAAAAGCAGCGATTTTTGAGTCAAACAACGACCGATATAATTCATTTCAATTCATCTGTCACCACATACCTATACAATTTAAGTAGAAACACTCAAGCGGCCCATACCCTGAGAGTTTTGCTGTTATATTCTGTCAAAGCTTGTGAACTTCTTGATTGGTTGTGCGATTTGGGCATACAAAGGTTGGGTGGGTGAACTTTATCCCCCAGGCACTCGCGCTACAGATTTTCTTCGCCTTTACAGTCGCCGCCTCACCACGGTCGAAGGTAACACAACATTTTATGCTGTACCTAACCCAGAAACTATCAGTCGTTGGGTAGAGCAAACACCTCCTGAATTTGAATTTTGTCTTAAATTACCGCGAGATATTACCCATCAAGGTTTGCTACAACCGCATATTCCCGCAGCTTTACAATTTTTGACAGGAATGCAACCTTTAGGGAAACGCCTAGGGCCGATGTTTGTGCAGTTACCACCTAGTTATCGACCAAGCTTAATTGATGATTTAACAGCTTTTTTGATGGCTTGGCCGCGTGAAACTGCACCATTAGCTTTAGAAGTTCGCCATCCAGACTGGTTTCAAGAACCTTATGCAAGTCAATTAAACAAGTTGCTAGAACAGCTAGGTGTGGGCAGAGTACTGTTAGACTCACGCCCTATCTACAATGGAGAAGATGATCCGCAATTACAATCAGAACGCCGCAAACCCAAATTACCTGTACAGTTTAGCGTTACAGCACCCTTTAGCCTGATTCGCTTTATTTCCCATCCCCAGTTATCACAGAATCAGCCATTTATGGAAGAATGGGTAACGCAGATTCAACAATGGTTGCAAGCAGGGACGCGAATATATTTCTTTGTTCATTGTCCTTTAGAAGCGCGATCGCCTGACAATGCCCGTTACTTTCAACAATTATTAGAACAAAGTGGTGTTTCGGTTCCGCCTCTACCTTGGAATAATTTAGAACATCCACCAAATCAGCTTAGTTTATGGTAAACACAGCAAAAAACAGTGAGATATTTATGCTCTCAAACTGCCTTAATTTTGCACAATTATTACTAGAGAACTTATACCAATTTGAAAAAAGAATGCGACAGATATAACCAAGGAAAGTCTTACTAAATCTGAGTTTTTAATTGCGAATTGCGAATTGCGAATTGATATTACTATTTATTGCCATTCAAATTTTATTGATATCGGCTTACTTACAACACCTATAAATCATACAAAAGGGCATCTAAATAATTAGATGCCCGTCATGTAGGAAACCCCAAAAGGGTTGTCCTTACACCTTCCCAACTATCAGCAACATTGGCTAATTTGTGATTAGCCAAACTCACAGTCACAAATGTGAATATGTTTATCTTATTAACTCTTAATCCTCAATGCCGCCAGTGTAACCACTGAAAAAACATCAATCTGCATCAACACTATAATCGAGCAAAATTGCCTATTCATCTAAATTTTTATCAGAATAAGCTGTTGGTTTTGTCAGGAACGTAAAATATTCCCAACCTGTTCCTTAGGCTTTATTCTCTATTACTTTTTTGTGAGTAAATACAACTCCGCAAATAGCTGCTAACAATAACCATGAGATTGTATTGACGCGAAAATCAAAAAGGGTGACATCCACGCTATTAAATAACATCCACTCTCCCAAAACTAAGAGATAGCTAAAAAGTATCAACCTATCAGCTTTGGCTAAATAACTTGATTGCCGTAAAAATTGAATCCCGGCAATTAATACCCAAATCAATAATCCACAAAACAACGCAGTAGTCGGAAATCCAGTTTCAGCAGATAACATTAAAAACAAGTTATGGGGATGACCTAAATCAATATTCATTTTAGTTTTGTAGAGAGCAGAAAAACTGCGTAAGCCCCAGCCTGTCCAAGGATGCTGCTGTGCTAAATTCCAAGCAAATTCCCATTGCGTTTTACGCATCAGGGCGACTGGTCTATCTGGGTACATTTCATCATTTAACCGCGCCCAAAAGAAAGCCGGGACAATGTGGCGAAAAATTTGAGCAATGGGTGGAGGTGCAAAAGCAGCTAATAAAACACTAGTAACAATCCCCGCAAAGCCACCTACAAGGATGCGCCAACCTTGATAAAGAGCATAGGCTAAACAGGCAATAATGGCGATCGCCCATCCGTTGCGCGAGTTAGTTAAAATTAAAGCGGCAAAGTTGGCAATAGCCGTTAAAGTCAGGAAACAAAGGGGAGAAGATAAGAATTGCCAGTTAAACGTCAAAACACGAGAATTTTTGGCATTTTGACTTTTCACTTTTAACTTTTTCATTTCTGCGTGCCATTGTTCTAACCAAAGTCCTAAAGCTAAGGTGAAAACTATGGCTAAATAAGCTGCCAAAATATTAGCGTGCATAAAATTTGCCGCCATACGCCCTGGCGGTTCTCCTCCAGGTGCAATTTCCCAATCTATAACAATCCACAAAAACTGTAGTTTTAATGCCCAACCCCAAAATAACTGCCCAAAACCGAGAATTACTACAGGTACAGAACCAATAACTAAAATCCACGCTAGTTGGCGTAATTGGGCAATTGTGTGGATTAAGCTACTTAAGCCAGCAAAAACTAAAAAGTAAGGTATTAAATTAAATAACCCTAAAAAAGCATCGGTTTTATTGACAGCAAAACCAGCTGTAATTATCAGCAATAAACTTAAAAGCGCAAATCCTTGGTTAAGAGGACGACGAACAATTGTTCGGGCTTCTCGCAGCCATCCTAATAAAGCTGCTAAAATTATCGCCACAGCCCCGACAAACGGACTAATGGCAAAAACCAAAAGCCCGATTTGCAAAGAATTCCAAGGAAATTGTAAGCGCGGGTTAGGATGGTTAGAAACTATCTTCAAGCTGGTTCCCAATATTCTGTACGCGTAAGTCGAATTTGTGCCAGGGCAAAAATAGTCGGAATGATCCGACCATAGTTAGTAGCGATGGCGCGCCAACCTAAATCTGCCAGAAACCAAGTCCACATCATCGGGCCGACAAAGGCAAACATTGTGCGGACTGCTCCATAACGGGCTGCACTCACAGTCATTCCCTGTTTAGCCATTTGCATAGCGACATAGGTTTGAAACTGAGTGGTAGAACCTGCAATTGCAGCTTCTTTAGCCACTTGATAGGTAGCAAAATGTATGGCAAATTGCCGAGCAATTTGTTTGAGGACAAACGGTTGAATTACGGAAGTTACAGCGAAAGCACTACCGCCTTTGAACAATAAGCCTAAAGGATCGCGCTGCAACATTAATGGTAGAGGTTCTTTAAGTTCTGTTTTCGCCAGATGATTTTGCACTTTCACTGTCAATTTTTGCTTATCTTTTTCTGGCAGTTTTTTCCATACTTGCCCTAGCAGATGTAAAAAGACTTCTGCTTCTAAATCAACAGTTGTTAAATGATTGGAGTAAGGAATTTTTAAATATTTACATACTTGAATTAACGCTTGGCGGTAAGTTACTTGATTTGTACGTCCCCGCAATACTGTTAGTCCATCTGCTGCCAAAAACCGAAAGCGATCTTCTAGCGAATCTAACCAAGCTTGACGGTTTTGACTTTGAATTTCTATAGGTTCGGGTGTTTGAACATAATCTAGGGGATTGAACTTCCGACTAAATAGAATTGCCGTTAAGTCTTGCAATTCGTCTTCTGTTGCTAACTCCAGGGCCGCCCTGAGTTCATCCAATTTCCCTTCCTCCTTGATGTGCAGCTTGTCTGTAACTTATTCTACTATTAGCTTTTAGTCGTCATCAGTAGTCTTTTGATCCTGAATTATCGGTGTTTTGTTATTGGATAATAACCAAGGATTATGATTAAGGACTATTAACTAATGATAGATGTTGCTGTTGTTGGTGCTGGGATGTCGGGTTTAGTTTGCGCCCAGCAGTTAAGACAAGCTGGGTATTCGGTGTTAGTGGTGGAAAAATCCCGTGGTTTGGGGGGAAGAGTGGCTACGCGCCGCTTACATGGTACTTGGGCTGATCATGGTGCTTGTTATCTCAAACCCAAGGGCGAATTTTTCAGGCAGTTTGTGAATTTATTATCTAGTCACCAAGTTTTAGAAGTCTGGGCTAACGAACTGCCAAACCGATATATTGCGCCTGCGGGGATGAGTGCTTGCGCCAAATTCTTAGCGCAAGGTCTGGATGTGTTGCTGAATCAACGCGTAATAGCAATTAACCCAACCACTGAAAATACTTGGCGATTGACTTTAGAATCTAGCGATGAAGAATTAATAGCCAAAGCTGTTGTACTGGCCATTCCTGCACCCCAGGCTTTGATGCTATTAGAACCATTAGGTGCAGATTTATTAGGAACAGAATTTTTAAATAATCTGCGTTCTGTGGAATTTACTGCTTGTATTAGTGCGATCGCAGGCTATTCTACCAATTCTCAACTACTAGCAAATTGGACAGCCCAAACTTTTGCTGACGATCCTGTTTTAGGCTGGATTGGCTTAGATAGCAGCAAACGTCCCAATCCTCAACAACCCGTGTTTGTAGTGCAAAGTAGTGCGAGTTTCGCCCAAATACATCTAGAATCAACAGACTTACAACCAATCGGCCAAAAAATGTTGCAACAAGCTGCCCATACTTTAGGGCTGGCTTGGCTAGCAACACCTGAATGGATGCAGGTACATCGCTGGCGTTATGCTTTTCCTAGCCACCCTTGGCAAGAACCTGTTTTATCTGCCAGTAATTCTCTACCGTTAGTTTGCTGTGGTGATTGGTGTGGTGGAAATCTGATCGAAGGCGCAATGCTTTCGGGACTAGCTGCATCTGAAAAAATGAATAAGTCTCTACATCAGGTGGATTTTTATAATGTGAACTTTTTCAAAATTTTTACCGCTTAATAGTATCTATCGTTAGACTTGTTGCTCAGTGTAGTGAATTTATCTGCAGCAATTTACTACACTTTTAGTCATAAATTGTTTTCTATAATACATTGGTCAAAAAATATAATTTAGAGACCATGAGCAAAAAACTTTACACGTAATGTAAATCACTAAGCAAGTTTTACTTTATGCAACATTGCACTCTTATGAATGTTGTGAAACATGGCTGGAGAATTGATCCCTCAAAGTTTATGCTGCGTTTTATGTATTTTTTAGCCAAATCAAAAAAAGTTTGGAATAATTATTGGTACAGATATCTACATCAGTACAATATACAAATCTAGACTGTTACTTCCAGAGTTTAAGGCAGATTGTATAAAATTTAGCTCAAAACATCCTATATAAATGTCTGGCATTGTACTGATAAGAAGGTTAGTTTTGGGGTAAAAATTTTATTTCTATCAGTATTAGCTGTTTGGCATCACCAAGTAAGTTCAAGCGTGATTGTTCTTTCGCAGAACAATCAACTGTATTTAACAGGAGACAAAACCTATGAAAACAGTCATTAATTTAACGCAGCAATCAGTAATCAGCGAAATTGAAAGCGTGTTAGATACCTATGCTTATCATCCTTATCAAGCCACCTTTGCAATTCCTGAATTACGCCAAGAACTAATTGTTTTCGTTCTTAGCCGTATTCCCTGTTTTTCTAACGTAGAATTTGAGCGAGAATTTCCTTTACAAAACAACACAAAAGATTGTCTGATAGATCAAAAATTTCCTCGTAGCCCCTTAGAACAGAAACTACATTTACAAAACTTAATTCATCAAGCTATTTTTTCCATTATGCACAACAAATCAGACTCAATTAATCAGCATTTATGTGACATAGTTGAACCAGGTTGTGAACCCTCTCATTGGTTTGGTTGAACAAAGGAATTACGCATAAAGGATACTTGTGAAGAATGGGTGTAAGAGTGTGAGGGTGTAGGAATTAATGGGTTGTGAACACCTACACCTCCCTAAAAACCTTGATTTTAGTATTACTGCGTAAATCCTCAAGAGTTAAGAAGTTTACTCATAGTTGACCAGCTAAAAGTGAGGAGTAATTTTTTATTGACACTTTTAGCTTTTTTTGCTGTTGGAACCATAACCTCCACCGCCAGGAGTTTCAATCACAAAAACATCATTTATATTCATTTGCACTACTGCTTTACTACCTAAATATTCAATATTGCCATCACTTTTCTCAACATAATTTTGTCCTACTTTACCGGCTTCTCCACCAGCTAAACCAAATGGCGCAACTAGGCGATGATTTGACAAAATTGCAGCTGTCATAGGTTCTAGAAAACGCAAGCGACGAATTACGCCATTTCCACCGTGATGATTTCCTTTACCACCGCTCTTTTCACGAATAGCAAAATTTTCTAAGACAACAGGAAAACGCCATTCTAATACTTCAGGGTCAGTTAGACGCGAATTTGTCATGTGTGTTTGAACTGCGTCTGTACCATCAAAATTTGCACCTGCACCAGAACCACCGCAGATTGTTTCATAATATTGATAGCGTTCATTCCCAAAGGTGAAATTATTCATTGTTCCTTGAGAAGCTGCTAAAACTCCCAAAGCCCCATACAAAGCATCGGTAATTGCTTGCGAAGTTTCCACATTTCCCGCAACCACAGCAGCAGGGTAACGGGGATTTAGCATACAACCTTCAGGGATATGAATTTCTAAAGGTTTCAGGCATCCGGCATTTAAGGGTATATCATCATTAACTAATGTGCGAAAAACGTATAAAACTGCCGCTTTGCAGACTGCTGCTGGGGCATTAAAGTTACTATTTAATTGCTGGGACGATGTGCCTGCAAAATCTATTTTAGCACTGCGTTTTTTTGGGTTAATAGTAATGGCGACCTGAATAATACTGCCATCGTCTAATGCATAACTGAAGCTGCCATCTTTTAAAACTTCAATTACACGGCGGACAGATTCTTCTGCATTATCTTGGACAAAACCCATATAAGCTTGTACAGTTTCTAAGCTGTAGTGTTCTACCATCTTGAGAAGTTCCTGTACACCGCGTTCATTAGCAGCAATTTGGGCTTTTAAATCGGCTAAATTTTGGGTAATATTTCGCGCAGGGTAAGGTTCACTGGCTAATAATTCCACTAATTCTGTTTCACGGAATTTTCCGGCTGCAACTAACTGAAAATTATCGATTAGTATGCCTTCTTCTACCACATTTGTACTATTTGGTGGCATAGAACCAGGGGTAATACCGCCGATATCTGCATGGTGTCCCCGTGAAGCAACATAAAAGATTGCTGTTAGCGGTAGCGGGGCGTTCAGCCCGTGCTGAGTGCTGTTAGCGGTAGCGGGGCGTTCAGCCCGTGCTGAGTGGGGGAAGACTGGAGTGATAACGGTAATGTCTGGTAGGTGAGTACCACCGTTATAGGGGTTATTGGAGACAAATACATCGCCAGGTTTAATAGTGTCGCCATAGTTAGTAATTAAGGCTTGCACACTTTCACTCATCGAACCCAAATGCACAGGAATGTGAGGTGCATTTGCGACTAATTGTCCAGAACCATCAAAAATTGCACAGGAGAAATCCAGCCTTTCTTTGATGTTGACAGAGGAACTGGTATTTTGTAAGGTTATACCCATTTGTTCTGCGATCGCGCGAAACAAATTATTGAAAATCTCCAGCATCACCGGATCTTTTTGAGTGCTGAGTTTTGATGGCTGAGTGCTGAGTTTTGAGTGTCTTGTTAAAACTAAGTGATTGCGTGCGGTTAATTGAGCTTGCCAATTGGGTTCTATAACATTTGTCCCCGTCGCCTCGACAATGATTGCTGGCCCTGCAATACAATTTCCCGGTTGTAAATCTTGTCGTTGATAAACTGGTGTAGCGTACCATGCACCAGCAGTGTACATCTGAACAGTTGCTACTGCTACAGGTTCTCTATCATCCCTACGTGTAATTACAGCTTCTGCCGGCGCATCATGCTGTGCCACCACCTCCACCGCTATAGCTTCCACAATCAACCGCTTTTCTGGCGCAATAAACCCATAACGCTGACGATGCAACTCCTCAAACTGACGCTGCATAGTCTCAATATCTCCAAAATCCACAATCAACGGCGCATCCGTCCCCTCATATTTTAGATGTACCTTGCGATATATTTCTATCTTCTCTCCTCCCTCCGCGTCCTCTGCGTCTTTGCGGTTCGTTTCCCCCCAAGCCTCCGCCACTAAACTAGCTAACTGCAACTCCATATCCCCCAACAAATCCTCACTCAAAACCGCTTCCACCGATTTCTCGCGCATCACCCGCACATCTGCCAAACCCATACCATAAGCAGATAATACCCCCGCATAAGGATGGATAAACACCTGCTTCATCCCCAACGCATCGGCAATTAAACAAGCGTGTTGCCCACCAGCACCGCCAAAGCAACACAACGTATACTCCGACACATCATAACCACGCTGGAGAGAGATTTTTTTGATAGCGTTGGCCATTTTATCAACTGCGATCGCCAAAAAACCCGCAGCCACCTCTTCTGGTTTTCTCCCATCTCCAATTTCTGCTGCCAATTGCTGAAACTTCTGCTTTACCACCTCTACATCTAAAGGCAAATCAGCATTCACCCCAAACACCTTCGGGAAAAACTCTGGTTGCAACTTACCTACCATCACATTGCAATCAGTCACCGTCAACGGCCCACCCTTAGAATAAGCCGCCGGGCCAGGATTTGCCCCCGCAGATTCCGGCCCCACCCGATACCGGGAACCATCAAACTGCACAATCGAACCCCCACCCGCCGCAACGGTGTGAATTGCCATCATCGGAGTTCGCAGACGCACTCCGGCAACTTCTGTTTCAAAGGTGCGTTCATACTCGCCATTGTAATGAGCCACATCGGTAGATGTACCACCCATATCAAAGCTAATAATTTTGTCAAATCCAGCTATGCGGCTTGTCTGCACTGCGCCAACTATGCCCCCAGCAGGGCCAGATAAAATGCTGTCTTTACCTTGGAAGTTTTCTGCGTCTGCTAATCCACCATTGGATTGCATGAACATCAATTTGAGGGAGTGGGGAGTGGGGAGAGGAGAGTCGGAAGAGAAATCGGGGCTGGGGGCTGGGGGCTGGGGGGATGATTCTTGCAGCCTTTCCCTATTCCCTAATACCAATTGACTAGAGACTTGATTTACATATCGCCGCAAAATTGGGGATAAATAGGCATCAACAACTGTAGTATCGCCCCGACTGACTAATTTCATTAAAGGGCTGACTTCGTGGGATACGGAAATTTGAGTGAATCCAATATCTTTTGCTAATGCAGCAACTTGCTTTTCATGGGTGGTGTAGCGATAACCGTGCATGAAAACAATGGCACAACAACGAATTCCATCAGCGTAAGCTGCTTGTAATTGCGGACGGACTGCCTCAAGCTTTAGCGGGATTAATTCCTGACCTTGCGCGCTGTAACGTTCTTCGACTTCAATTACCCGTTCGTAGAGCATTTCTGGCAAAATTATCTGACGGGCGAAAATGTCGGGGCGATTTTGATAACCGATGCGTAAGGCATCCCGAAATCCTTGGGTAATAACAAGAACGGTGCGAATGCCTTTTCTCTCCAATAAGGCATTTGTCGCCACCGTTGTTCCCATCTTCACAGCTGCGATGCGATGGCTCGGAATAGCTGCATCAACAGCCAGTTCTAGCAGTTCCCGAATTCCTTGGACTGCTGCATCAGTGTAGCGTTCAGGATTTTCTGACAGCAGCTTATGAATTACCAACTTTCCATCAGGACGCTTTGCCACAATATCAGTAAATGTACCGCCTCTGTCAATCCAGAATTCCCAACGCGCAGAAGAAGATGATGCCCCAGTCATGGTAAATTCCTCAATGCCGATTTTGCTACTGCCAAGGTTATGATTTTTAAGTTATCAGATACCTGCTTGATTTGTTTGCTAGATATTACTCGGAGTAAATTGCATGGCAGTTGAAAAAATTCGTTGGTTTCAAATGGCTTTTCAGTTAAGAGGATCGGTGATATCTTCAATTTATCAACGAGTTTTTTGGTCTGGGGTTTTTGGTGTTGTTATTTCTCTACTTTATTCTTTAAAATTGCCAGTATCCCAACCTATTTTAGGTAATGTTATTCCTAGTATTGTTTTAGGTTTATTATTAGTTTTTCGGACAAATACTGCTTATGACCGCTTTTGGGAAGGCAGAAAAGCTTGGGGTTCTATAGTTAACACTGTACGTAATTTAGCTCGGCAAATTTGGGTATCTATTGACGAACTATCTCCAGAAGATAGAGAAAGTAAAGTTGCTGCATTACGGTTACTAGTGGCGTTTGCCGTCACAATTAAATTGCATTTAAGAGGAGAAAAAATAAATAGTGAACTAGAAGAATTACTGCCCCAATCTAAGTATATAAAATTGCATACTATGAATCATCCTCCTTTAGAGGTTGCTTTTTGGATTGGCGACTATCTCCAACAGCAGTATGATCGCAACTGCTTAAACAATTATCAATTAACTAGTATGCAAGAATTATTAAATATTCTTGTAGATAATTTAGGCGCTTGCGAACGAATTTTAAGAACGCCTATGCCTTTAGCCTATGCCATACATCTTAAGCAATTGTTATTATTATATTGCTTCTTATTACCCTTTCAAATGGTAGCAACTTTAGGATGGTGGACAGGCTTAATTGTGGCGTTAATTAGTTTTACGCTGTTTGGCATTGAAGCTATCGGCTTAGAAATTGAAAATCCCTTTGGTTACGATGCCAATGACTTACCCCTAGATGCAATTTGCCACACAATGAAACGGAACATCGATGATTTGATTAGTTTGCCGCCGAATGTGCGATCGCGTCAAAAAAACCAATAATTAAGAAATGATCTATATTGGTTAGTAGATGTAGTGTTTCTACTGAATATCTAGATTAACAGAATTTATTACTGGGGTAGGTTCATGTTAAAACTAACACTGGCTGGCATCTCTTCACTTTTGACGTTCATCATCTTTTTAAGAATTGCTCAAGTAAACACGTCTGCTCCTCAATCAAATCTCACTAGTTCCCAGACACAAGAGTATATTACTATCCCTACATCTAATCTGGCTCTTGCACAGACTGTAACTAATGATCAGACTCCGCGACGTATTCCTAGTTATAAAGTTCCCCCTGCATTACCTTTACCTGCTAATGGTGGTGTAAACTACTATGTTTCTCCAACTGGTTCAGATAATAATGATGGTTTATCTCCGCAACAAGCATTCCAAACACCTCAAAAAGCAGCAAATTTAACCAAGCCAGGAGATACTGTATATTTTCTTGAGGGTACATATTTTCCAGGGAAAAACTGGGTATTGTTGCAAATTAAAAATTCAGGTAAACCTAATGCTTGGATTAGCTACAAACCTTATCCTAATCATAGAGTAAAACTAAAACAAGACCCTGTAAAAGGCAGTTGGCATATTATCTTTAGTGATAGAGCGTCATACATTAATATTGAAGGTCTTGAGCTAGAAGGAAACAATCAAAAAATCACTTTAAAATATGCTCAATCACAATCAAAAAATAAAATGAATACGCTAACAAATGGTAATTGCCTTTCGGTTGATGGGAGAAAAGTTGAGCCTAAACTAAAACCGCATCACTGGAGAATTTTTAATAATAAAGTTCATGATTGTGCAGGTATGGGAATAGGTGCAGCCCAAGCCGACTATATAACTGTTGATCACAATGAAATTTACAATAATTCCTGGTTTACAGTTTACGGAAATTCAGGAACAGGTACTTATCAAAGTTATAACTCGGATAATAACACTACTGATTATAAAATGATCTTTACAAATAATCGGATTTATAACAACAGATTATATATTCCTTGGATTGTTGTTGGTAAAATCACAGACGGTAACGGAGTCATTGTAGATGATGGGAGAAATACTCAAAACGGCTCTAAGTTAGGAGCTTACAAGGGAAAAACATTAGTTGCAAATAATGTTATCTATAATAATGGCGGCTCTGGAGTTCATGCCTATTATAGTGATAATGTAGATATTATTAATAATACTGTTGTCAATAATAATCAAAGCAAAGAAATTACTGGAGGGCAAATATTTGCTAACAAATCTAGTAATATTAAAGTACTCAACAATATCATGGTTGCCTTTCCCGGAAAAAATGTTAATGCTAACTGGGCAACACCAGAAGAACAAAAAACTAATGTATTTGACTATAACATTTACTGGAATTTAGGAAGATTACAACCGAGAGTTAAAGGGCCAAATGATATTGTGGCTAACCCGCAATTTGTCAATGCCAGCAATTTTGATTTTAGACTGAAAAACAGTTCTCCGGCTGTTAATACAGGATTAACAAAAGAAACAGTAGCCTTTGATCAATTTAGAAAAACTAGAATAATTAATTGTAAAAAGACTAGAGGTGCAATTGAGTTTGCTCCTTTAGTTTTTTCTATTAATACCAAAACTAACACTTGCAGATAAGATGGTGACTACTAACTTAATCGCCGAATGCCAAGTACTAAACCTTGGCAGACACCTGTGAGAAAATCTAAATCTAAAGTAGCGATCGCATCACTAGATTGATGATAATGGGGATTCCGCAGAAAAGCTGTATCAGTCACCATAATTGCGGAATATCCCAAATCCCAAAACGGTGCATGATCGCTCAGTCGAGTTTGACGTACAATTAAACCTCTATTCGGTACTGGTAGCCACTGACTAGCTACACCAACTTTGCGAATACTCCGACTTAGACTAATTAAGTCACGGATGGTGCGTAAATTACCAATCAAAGCAATAAAATCACCAGTATTCGGATAAAACTTTTCTAGAGGAGGGGGATAATTTTGCGAACCAGGGGTAGAGTTGCAATAACCCAACATTTCCAAAGAAATCATTAAGCGTAGTGGTTGCTGTTGTTGACGCAACAAAGCTGCATATTCAGCACTTCCTAGCAAACCATATTCTTCCATATCAAAAGCAACCAGCCGCAAGGGATATTTTGCAGCGTCCGTGGCAAAAATTCGTGCTAACTCGAGTAATACTGCTACACCTGTGGCATTATCATCCGCGCCCGGTGTTCCTGGTACAGCATCATAATGCGCCCCAATTAAAATTGGTGGTAAATCTCTACTGTTGCCTACTGCTTGTCCAGGTAAATTTAAAATTAGGTTTTGACAGTTTTTCCCTCTAACTTTGAAGGTGTGGATTTCCACACTCCCCCACTGGGCAAATTGTTGACGAATATATTCTTGGACAAAGAAATGTCCGGCAGTTGCCATGAAAGGATCGCGTTCGCGGACGATTTCATGCAAATGGATTTGTAATTGCTCTTTTAAAGTCAATTGAAGTATGAAGTATGAAGTGTGAAGTATGAAATTAACCCACCCATAAATTATTAAATATAGAGGTGTGGATTACCCAACTTAAAGCATTGATAAAGTGGAGTTTTTCAACCTGAGAGATTTTTGCCTCCTTGGACATACTCAGCATGGTGAATGCTATTCTAGTCTTGCAACTAGCTCCTCAACTTTCAATTATCCACTTTTTACCTTAATTGATTATCATACCATTGAGGTGTTTTCAACCAATAGTTCACAGCTAGAGGTAATCTCGCCCAATCATAATAAATTATATAGATGTAAGATACACTAGGAGAAGAGTAACGCATGGGCAAGGTAGTCGGCATCGACTTGGGTACAACCAACTCAGTAGTCGCCGTGATGGAGGGTGGCAAGCCGGTGGTGATTGCCAATGCAGAAGGAATGCGAACAACACCCTCCGTAGTTGGCTTCAGCAAAGATGGCGAACGTGTAGTTGGGCAAATGGCCAGGCGGCAAACCGTCCTCAATCCACAAAATACTTTTTTTGCCGTTAAACGCTTTATTGGGCGCAAGTATGGGGAATTAAGTCCAGATTCCAAGCGCGTACCCTACACTATCCGCAAAGACGAAATCGGTAATATTAAAATTGCCTGTCCCCGACTGACTAAAGATTTTGCCCCCGAAGAAATTTCGGCAATGGTACTCAAGAAATTAGCTGATGATGCCAGCCGTTATTTAGGGGAACCAGTTACAGGCGCAGTATTGACAGTTCCCGCTTATTTCAACGATTCTCAAAGGCAAGCCACCCGCGATGCTGGCAGAATTGCCGGCTTGGAAGTGTTGCGAATTCTCAATGAACCCACCGCCGCATCGTTAGCTTACGGCTTGGATAGAGGTGAGACAGAAACCATCTTAGTCTTTGACTTGGGTGGTGGTACTTTTGATGTGTCGATTTTAGAAGTTGGGGATGGTGTGTTTGAAGTCAAAGCCACCAGTGGTGATACTCAACTGGGTGGGAATGACTTTGATAAAAAGATAGTTGATTGGTTAGCAGAACAGTTTTTAGAGACAGAAGGTGTAGATTTAAGACGCGATCGCCAAGCTTTGCAAAGGTTAATGGAAGCAGCAGAAAAGGCTAAAATTGAACTGTCGGCTGTGAGCATCACTGATATTAATTTACCTTTCATCACTGCCACAGAAGACGGGCCAAAACATATCGAAACTCGCCTGACTCGTTCTCAATTTGAAGCTTTGTGCGGTGACTTAATCAGTCGTGTACGCACACCAGTTAAACGGGCCTTGAAAGATGCAGGCTTAAGGCCAGAAGATATTGAAGAAGTCGTCTTAGTCGGTGGTTCAACGCGGATACCGATGGTAAAACAGTTAGTCCGCGACTTAATTGGGATTGAACCTAACGAGAATGTTAACCCCGATGAAGTTGTCGCCGTTGGTGCAGCCATTCAAGCCAGCATCCTCGCTGGAGAACTTAAGGATGTACTGCTATTAGATGTCACACCGCTATCTTTAGGTTTAGAAACTATCGGCGGCGTGATGAAAAAACTCATTCCCCGCAACACTACTATCCCAGTTCGCCGTTCTGATATTTTCTCCACCTCGGAAAATAACCAAAACACCGTGGAAATTCACGTAGTCCAAGGCGAACGAGAAATGGCCGCAGATAACAAATCCTTGGGACGATTCAAGCTATACGGCATCCCCCCAGCACCCAGAGGAATTCCCCAAATTCAAGTATCCTTTGATATCGATGCTAACGGGATTTTACAGGTATCTGCCTTAGATAGAACTACAGGCAGAGAACAAAGCATCACCATCCAAGGTGCTTCCACCTTAAGCGAGTCGGAAATCAATCGGATGATTCAAGACGCGCAAAAATATGCTGATGTTGACCGCGAACGCAAAGAAAGAGTCGAAAAGCGCACCCGTTCCGAAGCATTGATTTTGCAAGCAGAACGACAACTGCGAGAAGTAGCCCTAGAATTTGGAATGCAATTTGCCCGGAGTCGTCGTCAACGCATCGATAATATTTGCCGAGAACTGAAGGAAAGTTTACAAGAAAACGATGATCGCGGGATCGATCAAGCCTACGCTGACTTACAAGATGCCCTGTATGAACTAAATCGAGAAGTCCGGCAGTATTATGCTGAAGACGAAGATGATGATTTGTTCGGCACTATCAAAGAAATCTTCACGGGAGGCGGCGATAAAGATAGAGATAGAGAACCAGACTACTACCGTGATTCTTACCGCGATCGCGATTCTTATGGTAAAGATTTCGGTAGAGATAATGGCAGAGACTACGGCAATAGAGACTATGGCAGAGAAAGCCGTTCTTCATCCTACGACAGCCGACCATCTCGCCGCCCATCTCGACCCAGCTACCAAGATAATTGGGATGATGACGATGATTGGTTGTAGTACTCCCTACTTCCCTTAGGTCATAATGTTGATTCAAAATGCGGATTTGATCATTGGTAATAGGTAAATAAGTAAATGGGAAATTATCGCCGTCGAAGTATAGGTTAGGACATTGAAAAAGTATGAATGCCAGACATAGTAAGACTTTTACCTCCTGCCTTCTGCTGCTTTATCTTCCCTGCACTTGTTAAGTATGATCAACATCTAAAATCTAAAATCTAAATTTAAATAACTGACTATGCAAAATTTGCAGAATTTCCGCGATTATTACGAAATTTTGGGAGTAGCGAAAGATGCCTCTAACGAAGAAATTAAAAAGAATTATCGGCGATTAGCCAGACAGTATCATCCTGACCTAAATCCAGGCAATAAAGCAGCCGAAGAAAAATTTAAAGATATTGGCGAAGCTTACGAAATTCTTTCCGACGCTGCCAAAAGAGCGCAATACGACCAGTTTAGCCGCTATTGGAAGCAAAAAGGCTTTGCAGGCAAACAAACCCCAAAAACAAAAGGCTGGGCAGAAAAACCAGGCGATCGCAGCAACGGCAATCAAAATGTTGACCCCAGCCAATTTGCCAATTTTGAAGACTTTATCAATCAAGTCGTGGGGATTGGTAGTCGCCAAACCAATAGAAATGGCAACACGTCCACCAAAACCGATCCGTTTCGTTCGCCTAACAGCAGAGTGGAATATGCAATTCCCAAAAATCCACCAAAACCTGCCCGTCGGGATATTGAAGCGCGCTTAACTTTACCATTAGAAAAAGCCTATCAAGGTGGTAATGAGCGGATTCGTTTAGAAGATGGGCGATCGCTAGAAGTGACAATGCCTCCTGCAATGGTCACAGGGCAAAGTATCCGCCTACGCAACCAAGGCATCGGCGGCGGCGACTTGTACCTCAAAATCACCGTTGAACCCCATCCCTTATTTAAACTAGAAGGCGCAAATATCTCTTGCCAAGTACCTGTCACCCCCAGTGAAGCAGTATTAGGTGGTTCTGTCGAAGCACCCACCCTTGACGGCCCTGTAAAAATGACCATTCCCCCCGGAGTCAGGTCTGGTCAAAGATTCCGCTTGGCAAATAAAGGTTATCCTACAGAAAACGGCAAACGTGGCGATCAATTAGTCGAAATTCAAATACTTACGCCAAAAACTATTAGTCCCGAAGAAAAGGAACTATACGAAAAAATCCGGCAAATTGAAACCTTTAAACCCCGTGCTGATTTACTGTAGTAGAAGGCAGTCTTGATGAAACAAGTTTCATCACCAAGTATGAAAGTGAGACTGGTATTTTTACTCAGCACTCAGCACTCAGCACTTTCAAGTCAGGAGGCAGGAAAGAATATTTTTAAATATCAATATTCTCCAGAGTTATTATGTTTCCCTGCTAAAAGTAATCCAAAACTAATAGAGACGTAACAATGTACGTCTCTATGATTTACAGCAGATTCTCAGTAAGTAAATTACAAAACGCAAGTTTTAAAACCAGACATCAAGAGTTGATAACTCCTGCCTTCTGCCTCAAAAAATATACCTAAATTAAACCTTGGAGATGTTGCACTAGCTGTTGTGCTTGTAGCACACCCTCAATTTTATCTACAGGCTTACCCTCTTTAAATAACATCAGTGTCGGTAAAGCTTCAATACGATATTGGCTTGCCAATTGCGTATATTTTTCGGTGTCAATTTTGACAATACGCAAACGGTCTTTTAATTGAGCATTAACCTGATCTAAAATCGTTGCCATCATCTTGCATGGGCCACACCAATCAGCATAAAAATCTACTAATACAGGTACATCCGAACCAGCAAGCATCTCTTCAAAGCTGTTGAAATGTTTCTTAGTTGCCATAAGGCACACACCGAATTTATTTATATGGATTAATCTCAATATTAATGTGTGCTTTTGGGAATGGATGTAACATTATTTTGTTTTTATAGTCAAGGGTCAACTGAAGTATGAAGTGTGAAGTATGAAGTATGAAATGTTCTTCTTTCACCATAAGATAATTAGCGCGGTGATTTAATAGCGGAAGGAATAGTTCATGGAAGTTTTGCCTGAAAACTTGCAAACTCTACAAAATAAAGTAGCAATTATCACAGGTGCATCGAGGGGAATAGGAAGAGCGATCGCCCTGGAGTTGGCGAAATATGGGGCGAGTGTCGTTGTGAATTATGCGAGTTCCAGTACAGCAGCCGATGAAGTGGTTGCCGAAATTACAGCAGCCGGAGGACAAGCTGTGGCACTCCAAGCTGATGTTTCTCAAGTTGACCAAGTAGAAAAATTAATTCATGCCACCACAGAAAAATTTGGTCGCGTCGATATTTTAGTCAATAATGCAGGTATTACCCGTGATACTCTACTTTTACGGATGAAACCAGAAGAATGGCAAGCCGTAATTGACCTGAATTTGACGGGCGTTTTCTTATGTACCCGTGCTGTGAGTAAACTGATGCTCAAGCAGCGTTCTGGACGGATTATTAATATTAGCTCCGTTGCCGGACAAATGGGCAACCCTGGACAAGCAAATTATAGTGCTGCCAAAGCTGGAGTGATTGGCTTTACTAAAACCGTCGCCAAAGAATTAGCGACGCGTGGGATCAATGTTAACGCCGTCGCCCCTGGTTTTATTAGCACTGATATGACCAGCAATCTCAGCAACACCGAAGAAATTTTGAAATTTATCCCCCTCGGCCGCTATGGCCAACCTGAAGAAGTCGCTGGTATGGTGCGCTTTCTCGCTGCCGATCCTGCCGCAGCTTACATCACTGGGCAAGTTTTTAATGTCGATGGCGGGATGGTGATGTAATTCGTAATTACGGTTTATTCAATCTTCTTTGCCAAACAGTAAAGCCCAAAAGCAAGATAATGCTGCTAGCTGTGGCAACTATCACCGCTAAGGGCATCCCGCGAATTGTCATTGCTAGTAAATTACCCATCAAGGTAATTGTCCACAGCGTGACGGCTGCATGACTCTGAGAGAACCCCCAAGCCAATAAACGGTGGTGTAGGTGATCCTTCCCAGGCGTACTGAGGGGGTTTTTTCCTGCCAATAGTCGCCGTAAAAACACTTGGGTTGTGTCTAAAACGGGTAAAAGCAAAAATAAAACAGTCGGGACTAAAGAGAAAACCGTAGTTACTTGCAGGTCGCCTAAAATACTCGTGGCTGCTAGAACATAACCAAAAAAGTATGCTCCAGCGTCACCCATAATAATTCGTGATGGGTGGAAGTTGTGGCGTAAAAAGCCCAACGCCCCACCACCCAAGGCGGCTAAAACCAAGGTAGCAGCTGCCTTATTGGGAAATTGGGCGGAAACTGCTAACAAACTCATCGCGGTAATAAAACTGATCCCGCCTGCTAATCCATCCATTCCATCCATCAAATTGACGGCGTTGGTAATGCCTACAACCCACAGGACGGTAATCAACGTTGATAAGAGTGGGTCAATGGGTGTGCCAATCGCCACTTGAATACTGATACCATTAGCTACCAACAACAAAGCCGTGATAATCTGCGTCCACAGGCGCACCGAGGGGGGTAAACCAAACTGATCGTCAATAAAGCCGACCAAAACTAGGATTGAGCCTCCTAGGAGAATGGTTAGCACCTGGGCCAAAATATTCTGTAATTCAATCGGTCGTAACAAACAAGCTACAACGATCGCGGCTATGACACCAGCATAAATCGCCAAACCTCCCGCATTCGGTAAAGGTTCACGATTTAACCGTCGTGCATTTGGCTGATCTGCCCAACCTACCCGCAAGGCAAACTTGCGTACAGTGGGAATCAAACGCCATGTTACTAGCCAAGCTAAAACAAATGTAAATACTACTGCCAACCAGCCGAAGCCGCGTGGGTCGGCAATGCCTATAGCCCTAAGGGAGTTGTCTAAATTCATCTCCCAATTCAACCATTACTGCCTGTATCCTACATGAGCATCTAGTGTATATTAATCAATTTTTTAAATTTCCATTTATAATCTGAACCAGCTTTGGTTATTAGCACTCCTAGCCTGTGAGTGCTAAATTGTCTAATGGAAGTGCTAGAAAAGTGAATCATGGCAAAAATTATTTCCTTTGATGAAGAATCACGGCGGGCGCTAGAACGAGGTGTCAACGCCCTGGCTGATGCGGTAAAAATTACCTTAGGGCCAAAAGGTCGTAACGTTCTTTTAGAAAAGAAATTTGGGACACCCCAAATTGTCAACGATGGTATCACTGTCGCCAAGGAAATCGAATTAGAAGATCCTTTAGAAAACACTGGCGCGAGACTCATCCAAGAAGTAGCATCCAAAACAAAAGATATTGCTGGGGATGGAACTACAACCGCTACAGTTTTAGCACAGGCTTTAATTAAAGAAGGTCTGAAAAACGTCGCGGCTGGTACTAACCCCATTAGCTTAAAGCGCGGGATTGATAAAACTATCGATGCACTGGTAGAAGAAATTGCCAGAGTTGCCAAACCAGTAGAAGGAGCTGCGATCGCACAGGTCGCCACAGTTTCGGCTGGTAACGATGAAGAAGTCGGCGCAATGCTGGCAGAAGCAATGGAGAAAGTCACCAAAGATGGTGTCATCACTGTTGAAGAATCCAAATCTTTAACAACTGAACTAGAAGTAGTTGAGGGGATGCAAATCGATCGAGGTTATATTTCTCCTTACTTCATCACCAATAACGAACGGCAAACCGTCGAATTTGACAACGCCCGGATTCTGATTACCGATAAAAAAATCAACAGCATCCAAGAACTAGTGCCAGTACTGGAAAAAGTTGCCCGTTTAGGACAACCCCTGTTGATTATTGCGGAAGATGTCGAAGGTGACGCTTTAGCAACATTGGTAGTTAACAAAGCCCGTGGTGTGCTGACTGTGGCTGCTATCAAAGCACCTGGATTTGGTGAACGCCGCAAAGCGATGTTACAAGATATTGCCATCCTCACCGATGGTCAGTTAATTTCTGAAGAAATCGGTCTTAGCCTAGATACCGCTTCTTTGGAAATGCTGGGAACTGCGCGTAAAATCACCATCGACAAAGAAAACACCACAATTGTCGCTGGTAGCACCACCAAGCCAGAAATTCAAAAGCGGATTGGTCAAATTCGCAAGCAGTTAGAAGAAACTGATTCTGAATACGACAAAGAAAAACTGCAAGAACGCATTGCTAAGTTAGCTGGCGGTGTCGCAGTGATTAAAGTCGGTGCAGCTACAGAAACCGAACTGAAAGACCGCAAACTGCGAATTGAAGATGCACTCAACGCGACTAAAGCAGCCGTAGAAGAAGGGATTGTGCCTGGTGGTGGTACAACCTTAATTCACTTGTCTACCAAAGTCGACGAGATTAAGAACAGCCTCAACGATGAAGAAAAAATTGGCGCAGACATTATCAAACGCGCTTTAGAAGCCCCTCTACGTCAAATTGCTGACAATGCTGGCGATGAAGGTTCTGTCATCGTTTCTAAAGTCAAAGAAACGGAATTTAACATCGGTTATAACGCCGCTACCGGAGAATTCCAAGACTTGATTGCAGCTGGGATTATTGACCCTGCAAAAGTAGTGCGTTCTGCCTTGCAAAATGCCGCTTCGATCGCGGGGATGGTTTTGACTACAGAAGCGATCGTTGTGGAAAAACCTGAGAAAAAACCTGCTGCTGCGCCTGATATGGGCGGTATGGGCGGTATGGGTGGTATGGGCGGTATGGGCGGTATGGGCATGATGTAATGCCAACAGAGGCTAGAGAAAAGAGATTTTTGTGCGATCGCTGTGTAATTTATTGCATAGGTTTCTAGCTGGAAAATACTAGCCCCTAGCCTCTAATCTCTTTAATTTCGCCTTCCCATATAAATAACTTTATCTTTTTCCACAGTTTGCCTTGCCAAGGCAAGCTGTTTTTTTATACACTTGCTGATTTATTAGCAATCCAGCTATACAATTTGGCGTAACACTCTTTGAGGAAAGTAATCCGGCAATCTGTACAAATGACCCAACCTATGACTAATGACAACTAACAAATGATTAGCAAAATTCGCCGTCTTGCCAAAAAAGTTTCTAAGCCCAGCTTTAAAGACTTTTATCATGAGCCAGGAACTATCCCTGGGACACTCTTTATTGATGAAGATGCAGAAGCTCCGGTAATTGTTTTGTTTGATTACAACCAGACAAACTTTATTCGTAAACAAATAGCTAATCCTGAAGAGTGTTTGAACTATTTAGATACAGAATCTGTGTCTTGGGTAGATGTTCAAGGCTTAGGAAATAAAGATATATTACAGCGTTTAGGTAAAACCTTTGAATTACATCCTCTAGTTTTAGAAGATGTAGTTAACATGGCAGAGCGTCCTAAAATAGAAGATTATGAAGACCAATTACTCATAATTGCTCGCATGGTAGTCCCGAAAGAAGATACTTGCGGATTTTATAGCGAGCAAGTCAGTTTTGTCTTAGGTAAACATTATTTATTAACAGTACAAGAAGAACCAGAACATGACTGTTTTGAAAGCGTAAGGATGCGCATAGATAAAGGTAAAGGTATCATTCGCAAACAGGGAGCAGATTATTTAGCCTATGCTTTGTTAGATGCAATTATCGATGGCTTTTTTCCTGTCTTAGAACTTTATGGTGAACGCATTGAGGAATTAGAAGAAGAAGTAATTCTTCATCCTACCCCACAAACATTACAACAAATTTATCAAGTGAGGCGAGAGCTATTACAATTACGTCGGTCTATCTGGCCCCAAAGAGATGCTATTAATGCGTTGATTCGAGATGGGAGTGAATTAATTAGTGAAGAAGTTCGTATCTATTTGCGAGATTGCTATGACCATACAGTGCAAGTCATGGATATGGTAGAAACTTACCGCGAATTAGCATCAGGATTGATGGATGTATATTTGTCATCTGTGAGTAACAAAATGAATGAAATTATGAAGTTGCTCACAGTGGTTTCTGCCATTTTTATTCCGCTAACTTTTGTTGCCGGGATATACGGAATGAACTTCAATACAGAAAAATCTCCATTGAATATGCCGGAATTAAATTGGTATTGGGGTTATCCTGCTTGCTTGGCTTTGATGGCAACGATCGCAGTTAGTTTACTCATCCTATTTCAGCGCAGAGGATGGCTAGCAAATTTTTCTAGTATTAAGCAAAAGTAAAATATCTAAACTTATTCAAGGAGCGAATATTTCCTATGATGAGAGGAAGTAACGACCAAAATTTGGTAGTGTTGACGCTTTATATTATCGGTGTATCTTATACCTTCAATCGGATGATTGAATCCATTGATGATAAAGTCAAATATGAATTTAAAGGAGCCAAATTCACTGAAGATTCCACAGAACAAAATCTGCAAGACCAAATAGGAATTTCTTTTAAACTGAATTCTTCTTACTCCTTAGATGATGTCAAAGAATTACAAGTAACTATTGAAAATAAATCAGATAATTTGGCTGTATATGTCGATTGGGAAAACTGTACATTAGAGTACAATAAACAGTCCCGGCGTGTAATTCGACTTTCACCATCTTTAACCCGTGACTTAGCAATACCACAAACTCCTACCTTAGTGACACCTAAAAAAAGTATTACCGAAAAGGTGACAGCCGAAGATGTCTTGGAGTTTGATGCAACAGCAGGCACATATTCAGCGAAAAAGCCTATAGTCAACATCGGTGGATTAAAAAATGGTGGCCCACCGCAAAAGAAACTTTACAACGATTTTATGAATCGGGGCAAAGAGTTGGAGTTTTCATTACAGCTAGTGTTAAGAGTATCGGATTTTCGGGTCGGCATAGCTCCCGGTGTCAACATTCCACCCACGCATCTCATCGATTGCCCATTCATAATCAAGAAATTACCTTGGACTTACGCTTTACCGTGGAATAAAAAGAAGAAATAACTTAAATCAGACACATTATGCCATCCAAGATTACACTGGAACTAGGGAGAGAGTAGGCGTAGGCGGTTGCAGAACTGTAATTTTGCCAGTTTTGAGGAAAGTCCGGGCCCCCGAAAGACCAAACTTGCTGGATAACGTCCAGTGCGAGCAATCGTGAGGATAGTGCCACAGAAAGATACCGCCATCTTCAGTGAACAGTGAACAGTTATCAGTAAACAATAACAACCTGATAACTGATAACTGATAACTGAAAATGGTAAGGGTGCAAAGGTGCGGTAAGAGCGCACCAGCAGCATCGAGAGGTGCTGGCTCGGTAAACCCCGGTTGGGAGCAAGGCCAGAGGAACTATGGTTGGTCTTTTACCAGTTCCGTTCATGAGAGCCGCTAGAGGCGTTTGGTAACAAGCGTCCCAGATAGATAACCGCCATCATGTAAAATTTTTTACATAGATAACAGAACCCGGCTTACTACCAACTCTCTCTCCTTTTTGATCATGAATTATTTGTTTTGTGTTCTTTTTTAATGACTATTGACTCTTGACCATTGACTAATGACTCTTGTTTATCCCCGTCGTCAGAGACAACTCGAAAGCTTAGTAAGAAAGTTAGGTTTGCCGCTAGATGCGCCCATTAAGTGGCAACTTTTAGATTTAGCGTTGACTCACGCTACAGTATCGGAGTCAGCCAATTATGAACAACTGGAGTTTGTCGGTGATGCGGTAGTGCGCTTGGCGGCGGCGGTTGTATTGTGGGAAAAATATCCAGATTGCCAAGTTGGGGATTTTGCTGCAATTCGTTCGGTATTAGTGAGCGATCGCATTCTCGCTCAATTAGCTAGAGAATATGGTTTAGAGTTATATCTATTAGTTGCTGGCAGTGCCACTAGTGATAAAGTCGGTCAAGAATCACGCCTAGCAGATGCTTTTGAAGCTGTTTTGGGTGCGCTTTACCTCAGCACCAATAATTTAGAACTCATTCGCCCTTGGCTAGATCCCCACTTTCAGCAACTTGCAGCAGAAATTCGTCTCGATCCTGCAAGACTCAACTACAAAGCTGCTTTGCAAGAATGGACTCAAGCCCAATTTAAAGTTTTACCAGAGTACCGAGTTGAAGAAATTAATCAACCCAACCGCAACCAAGAGCGATTTATGGCTGAGGTATGGTTACACGACAAAAAACTTGGCGAAGGTAAAGGACGCTCTATCAAAGCCGCAGAACAAGCCGCAGCCAAAGTAGCTTTTTTAGCAGTTGCTAATTTAGAAAAAACTTGAGTGGTAAGTATAGTTTTTCAGATTAATGTAATACAAAAAAAGAGCCTGGATGAGGCTCCTTAATTCACAACTAAAATGAAATTGTAATTACTTAATGGTAACTTTACCGCCAGCTTCTTCAATCCGTTTCTTAGCATCTTCAGCTGCTTCTTTAGCAATTGCTTCTTTAATTGGCTTAGGAGCAGCTTCTACCAAGTCTTTCGCTTCTTTCAAGCCTAGACCAGTCAATTCCCGGACAATCTTCAGTACGGCAATCTTCTTATCAGCAGGAACAGATTCTAGAATTACGTCGAACTCGGTTTTTTCTTCAACAGGTTCAGCAGCAGCCGCAGCAGGAGCAGCAACAGCTACACCAACGGGAGCAGCAGCACTTACGCCAAAAGCTTCTTCAATTTGCTTAACTAATTCAGCAGCTTCTAGCAAGGTCAAGGATTTCAACTGTTCTAAAATGTTATCGGTTGTAGCAGACATTGATGTAACTCCGTAATGTTTGATTAGTTATGGGTGATTTGTCATTTGTCATTCGTCATTACCACTGACTATTGACTCTTGACTAAAGAAGTCTAAAGAATGAAAAACTCAGTAAATAAACCATTTTTTTGATATTTGGCTTATTTCACACTTCATACTTCATACTTCATACTTTATTCAGCCGCGCTTCCTTGTTCTTGTTCAGCCACAGCTTGCAAAGCACGAGCCAAGCCACCAGGAACTTCGTTGATACCCACAGCAATTTTGGTAGCCAGTGCGTTGATAGCTCCAGCAATTTGACCCATGAGTTGTTCTTTGGATGGCAAGTCTCCTAAAGCCTTGACATCAGAGTCTTTCAGCAGACGGCCTTCCATAACACCGCCACGCATTTCGGTTTTTTTGGTGGCTTTTTGGAAGTCTTGGTAAGCCTTAATTGCTGAGGAGAAATCTTCTTTGACTAATAAAAAGGCGGAAGAACCTTTGAGCAACTCAGATAGTGGTTGCCATTTTTCGTCTTCTTGAATGGCAATACCCATTAAGGTATTTTTTGTTACCTTACAAGTAGTACCAGTCGGACGCAGCCGCCTCCGTAAATCTGTGATTTCGGCAACTGTTAGCCCTTGGTATTCAATTACCAGTGCTAAAGTTGACTCACTCAAAGATTGTTTGAGGTCAGCTACTATTTCTTGTTTGTTTTCTAACGTTCTACCCATCTTGTTTCACCTCCAAGGGCAAAATCAGCGATTTCCCTGCTTGTGTGTTGTAGTTCTGAACAACCAAAAACAATAAACCCCAGTTTTTTTAACCGGGGTTCGCAGCAAAACTCTTGACGCTGTAGCGCCTACACCTTTTGGGTAGTACTTCAGGTAATGAGAGTTTTTACCTCGGCAGGACATTAAGCTATTCGCACCTGCTGTCTCCGGTTTGAACTATTTAGTTTTTGGGGAAGTGGCGAGTTGGGAGTAGGCTTTTGCTCTCCTACTCCCTCAACCCTATTCCCATTTCTTATGCAGCTTCAGTCAGTTTTAAATCCCGTAAAGCTGTGATGTCAACTTTAATTGCAGGCCCCATAGTAGCAGACACATAGAAGCTGCGCCAATAGCGGCCTTTTGCGCCTGAAGGACGGTTACGGTCAATTGTTTCTTGCAACGCCTTCAAGTTTACTAACAAATCTTCTGGGGAGAAACCTGCCTTACCAAACATAACATGAACAATACCTGTACGGTCAGCCCGGAATTCTAATTTACCAGCTTTGAATTCGGCGATCGCACTTGCAATGTCAAATGTGACTGTACCACCTTTGGGTGATGGCATCAAACCACGAGGGCCTAGTAATTTACCTAGTTTCGCTACCTGTGGCATGACATCTGGCGTAGCAATTAGTTTATCGAAATCCATCATGCCTTTTTGGATTTCGTCAATCAATTCTTCCGAACCAACAATATCAGCACCAGCGTTAGTTGCTTCTGTGACTTTTTCACCTCTGGCGATAACTGCTACCCGGACAATTTGTCCTGTACCTTTGGGTAGTGCTACCGTTGTCCGCAATTGTTGGTCTGTATATTTCGGGTCAATTCCCAACCGGATATGTGCTTCGGCAGCTTCGGGGAATTTAGCTGTTGCTGTTTCTTTTAGTAGTGCTAAAGCGTCTAGGGGTGCGTATTCCCTGTCCTCTATTTTTGCTTGCAGTTCCCGCAAGCGACGCGATACTTTTTTTGTCATTTTTTTCTCCTGGGGTCATTGGCGAAGCTGGGCTTCTCCCCCGATAGTTTTTTAAGTGCTGAGTGCTGTTAGCAGTAGCGGGGCGTTGAGCAGCGTGCTGAGTGCTGAGTGCGAAGTTATATTCTTTCCTTCTGACCCCTGCCTCCTGCCTGCTTGTACTATTCAGTAATGGTAACGCCCATGTTTTTAGCGGTTCCGGCCACAATGTTCATTGCCGCGTCTATGTCGTTGGCGTTGAGGTCTGGTAATTTGGTTTGGGCAATTTCTCGCAATTGCGCTTTGGTAATTGAACCGACTTTCTTTTTGTTGGGTTCATTGGAACCTCTTTCGATTTTCGCGGCTTTGCGAATCAATACTGATGCTGGTGGGGTTTTGAGTACAAATGTAAAACTCCGGTCTTCATAAACGGAGATTTCTACTGGGATAACCATACCAGCTTGGTCGGCTGTTTTGGCGTTGTACTCTTTGCAGAACATCATGATGTTCACACCATGTTGACCCAATGCCGGGCCAACTGGTGGTGCTGGGTTGGCTTTTCCAGCATTCAGGGCCAATTTAATGACCGCTACTACTTTTTTCGCCATTTGTATTTAGCTCTGTTTTTCTACCTGATTGAATTCCAATTCAACGGGTGTATCTCGGCCAAAAATCGAGAGCAAGGCTTTAAGTTTGCTACGCTCTGGACTGACTTCAATCACCTCGCCTTCAAAGTCCTTAAATGGGCCAGAAAGCACGATAATTTTATCACCTGTAGCCATGTCAATTTTGACGACTGGCTCTTGTTCGGTGGTTTGCTTGAATATCCGCTCTACTTCTGAGTAACTCAGAGGTACTGGTTTAACGTGACCACGACCTTTGGCACTGCCACGTTTTTGTTCTGCGCCTACGAAGTTGATCACATGAGAGGTGTTACGAACTACCTGCCATGTATCATCATTCATCACCATTCTGACTAGCACATAACCAGGAAAAACTTTTTCTTCTGTATGCTGGCGACTGCCATCTTTCCGAATTTTGACTGCTGGCGTATGTGGAATTTCGACTTGAATGATTTTGTCGGCAACGTCAAAGGTTTGGATGCGTTGTTCCAAGTTTGTTTTGACGCGTTTTTCACAGCCGGAGGCTACTTGCACTGCATACCACCGCGCTTCTTTGAGCGCTGCTTCTGCTGTTTCCTCTGACTGCAAATTTGAGTTAAGTGGGTCGTCTGTTGCAAAAGTCATCAGAACACCTGTTTTGCTGCCCAAGCAAACAATCCATCCACCAAATAAATCAGAGATGCGGAGAGAGTCACCATTAACAACACGGCTGCTGATTCGCTCACTAGCTGTCTGCGACTTGGCCAAACTACTTTTTCAAGTTCTTCTTTTGTACCTTGAAAAAAGTTTTGGATGTTTAGACCGCCAGTGTTTTCTGGCATTTCAGCTTCATTTTTTTTAGCCACTGTTTATCCCCCCGTTTCTTGTACAGCTATATCCTGTTGAGTGTAACCTCAGGTTTACAGCTTTGATTCCAGCCTGCTGACTTGCAGCAAAAATTCTCTAATGTATAAAACAAGTATACCCGAAATCATCAGCACTAACTACGGTAGATAGAAGTGCTATTGTTTCGGGTTTTGTTTTTGCTTGCGAGCGCGCCCTGGAGGACTTGAACCCCCGACATCAGGTTTTGGAGACCTGCGTTCTACCAACTGAACTAAGAGCGCACAGGTTGGTTTGGATTCGGTGATTGCGCTGAACTTTTATCTAGTTTAACGCAATTGCGATTTTGATTGTACATGATTTTTGTCGAGGGATCAACTTAGCGGCAAAAGCCGCTTGTTAATTGAGATTTCTCTCATACCCTGAGCCAAAAATTACAAAGGACGATCAAAGCGTTGCTTGATCCGGGTGGCTTTACCAACGCGATCGCGCAGGTAGTAAAGTTTAGCACGACGTACTTTACCACGACGTACCACTTTAATGCTGTCGATGCGCGGAGAGTGTAATAAGAACACTCGCTCTACACCTACCCCTTGGAATACACGGCGAACGGTAATAGTTTCGTTAATACCGCCGTTGCGCTTGGCAATGACAACGCCTTCGTAGGGTTGTACGCGGTATTTATCGCCTTCTTTGATTTTGACACCGACTTTGACAGTATCGCCGATATAAATATCGGGCAAATTTGATTTTAGCTGTTCCGCTTCAATGGAGCGGATGATCTCTTGAGCGTTCATAGCCGCCTATCTGCTTTAAAAACTCACAATCATCCATAATAAATCGAGAATCGGCTTTCAGTCTACTGTTATGAAACAATATAGAATTTTTATTATCCTGAATAAAAATTTCATCCGCAGTTGGCATAAAAGGATTTGTTTAAAAAATCAAGTGGATCTTTACGGAGAATTAGTATAAGTCATTGAAAATGGAAGGTATATTACTTACAGCTTGACTACGGCTGTGATTTTTATGAAATTTAGTGTTGTTATCACTACTTATAACCGCGTCAGCTTACTACGTAGAGCAGTTGATTCGGTACTTAATCAGACAATTCCTTGCGAGGTGATTGTCGCTGATGATTGTTCTTCTGATGAGACAGCAGCTTATGTAGCGAGTTTAGGTGATGCAGTAGTTTACCATCGCAATGAAACTAATCAAGGTCATGCAGCAACGGTAAATGCAGGTGTAGAGAAAGCCAGTGGTGACTGGGTGAAATTTTTAGATGATGACGACTATTTAGCGGCTAATTGTATCGAAGAAATGATGAAGGCGATCGCGCTTCATCCAAATGCTGTGATTTGCTCTTGTATTGCGGCGCAGGTGGATGAACATGAAGTGGAACTTCATCGCACACCTCAACTTGGCCCAGGTTCAGCTTTTTATGTTCCCCAAGCAGACATTCATTACGGAATGCTGTTGGAATTATTACCTTTTGGGACACCTGTGCAAGTAGCTTGTCAGCGCGATGCTTTTTGTCAAACAGGTGGTTGGGATTCTCAACTTGATGCTAATTGTGATGATATAGATTCTTGGCTGAGAATTGCTCAATTTGGTGATGCAATTTTTATTAATCAATGTTTAGCTTACCGGACTATTTGGTCAGGAGCTTATAATTATAAGTTCGCGGTTGCTAAACGCTTAGATACTAATATTTTGATTAAAGAAAAAATTTACGCTTTGGTTAACGAAAAATATCGTCAACATATCCCAAAGTTAAAAGATATCAAGAATTATTTAAAGCTTCATTGGGCTTTTGTCGCCCTAAAGCAGAAAAATTTGTCCAACTTTCTGTCAATGTTAGATAAAGCTATCTTTTCGCCAAAAGCATGGCGACTTTTGATATCTGCTATTTTTTTACGGCGTTCTCCATCACAAAATTCTCATGTTCGTAAATTTGTGTTGCATTGAATTAATCGGTTGTTTGAAAGACTTTGTAGATAACGTCTCTAGAAGATTTATACAGTGCAGCTGCTCATAGAATTGCTATTGCATCAAATGGGCGGACAACATGTCCACCCTACAAGAGTTTGATGTAATTGCCACCTGATGTTAGTAATATCTTTTCTTCCACTTATCAAACTTGTTGAGTATTGGCTTGAGCCAACCGAAATCTAAAATATCGTGCAGCAGTGTGTAAAAACACGGAATAATAAACAGTGTTAGTACAGTTGCTAAGGATAAGCCAGAAAACACAACTACACCCAAGGGCTGCAAAAATTCAGATCCTTCGCCAATTCCCAATGCTAAGGGAAACATCCCTAACACTGTGGTAATAGTAGTCATGAGTACAGGTCTTAAGCGTTGAGGTGCAGCTTGTAAAATTGCTGTTTTGCGGTCGATATTGTCTCTTTCTCGAAGTTGGTTGGCTAACTCGACCATGATGATGGCATTGTTCACGACAATACCTACTAGCAAAACTGCACCGACAATGACGGTAGCACCAATCGCAGTTTTAGTAATATACAGACCGAAAATCCCCCCAGCTAATGCTAAGGGAATGGTAAACATAATTACTAAAGGGTCGATGAGGGAATTGTACTGCACTGCCATGACGACAAATACTAGAAATGTTGCTAATCCACCTAATAGTTGCAGCGAACTTTGGAGTTGTTGATTTGATTCGGCGGCGGCACTAGGTAAAACGCTCACACCTTCTGGTAAATCAAGATTATTAATTACGCCTCTGACCTGTTCTATGGCTTGGCTTAAACTTGCACCCTCGGTTAAATTCCCAGCTAAGATGACAACTTGACGCTGGTTGATGCGCTGAATTTCTCCGGGTGCTTGTCCTTCGACAATTTTGGCAACATCACTTAAGCGGACTTGATGATTATTATCGACAAACAACGGCAATCTTTCTAACTGAGATGGGGTTTGCACATCTGTTTCATTTAACTTGACGCGGACATCTACTAAGCGGTTGCCGCGTTGTAATTGGGTGGGAACGCTACCTTCTAAGGCAGTTTGAATAGTATCGCCAATGTCTGTAGTAGTTAAACCCAAGGCGGCAACACGCTCCCAGTCTGGCAGAATTTGAATTTCTGGTTGGCGCTCATCAGCATCGGGACGAAATCGGGCGAGGGTGGCTTGTTCTTCTAAGGCGGCTAAGACTTGACGACCAGCTTGTTGTAAGGTGTTTGGGTTGTTACCTTGGAGAATTACGTCAACGTCCGCACCACGTACAGGGGAGTTATTGAGAATTAAACCTCGTACTTGCCCAGGGGAAAGGCGCAGGCGAATTCCGGCTAAGTTTAATTTGTCAAGTTCTTGGGTGACTCTTTCCACGTAAGCCTCAACATCTGTACCAGATTTGAGGGTAATGTTGCTAGTACCGCGTAAAGGGTTGGCGTTGGTGGTATTACCAAATAAGGCTCCGCCAGAGGTAGAAAAGATATATTCTGTTTCTGGTTGGTTGCGAAGAATTTCATCTACCGCATTCATGACTTTGAGGTTAGTTTCCAAAGGTGTTCCTGGAGGAAACTGAGCGTTTAAGTTAGCTTGTCCGGTATTAATTCTAGGGAGGATTTCTTGGGGAATTTGGGGAGCCATCCACAAACTACCGCCACCAAATAAAAGGAGGGCGATCGCAACTGTAATGATCCGCCAGCGTAATATCATACTTAAAAAGCCGCCATATCCTCTGGTAGCAGCATCAAAGCGGCGATTAAATTCTTTGAGTAGCCAAAATTCACTCAAACGGCTCGAAAATTTCCATCCCAGCATTCGAGATGCCATCATCGGCACAACGGTAACAGCAATTAAAATCGAAGCTGCGACGGAAAAGCTAATTGTCAAAATTAATTCATTAAATAGCAGGGCGATAAACCCACCAATCAGCAAAAATGGCAATACTGCGACTAAGTTGGTACTGGTTGAAGCTACTAAGGCTGATTCTACTTCGCGGCTACTTTGTTCTGATTGATTGATTAATTGTTGCTGGTTTAATTTGCTTCGGTTACTTTTGCCTGGTGTCATACCCACACCTTCGGCAATGTTTTCTAACATAACGATGGAGTTATCCACCACAATACCCACACCCAAGGCTAAACCACCCAAACTAAAAACGTTCAGGGATAAGCCAAACAAACCCATCAAGATAATTGCGGCGAGGCTGGCTAAAGGTATAGCGAGGACAATGATCAAAGTTTGTCTGATGGAACCTAGGAATAGGAGAACTGCGATCGCTGCGAGTAATGTCCCAATTAACCCAGAACTAGTAACATTAGATATAGAATTACGGATAAACCGTGATTCATCCAAAGTCGCAGTAATCACGGTTCCTTCAGGAATCACACCAGACTGACGCAGTTCTTCTACACGTTTTCTTACACCATCAACGACGTTGATAGTATTAGCATCTGGTTGTTTTTGAATACTGACTTTGACGGCTGGTTCACCATTCAAAGAAACGAAAACCCTTTGTAATTCTGAGCCGTCTATGACTTCGGCAAAGTCTCGCAGATAAACGCGGCGACGCGGAACTGTTGACTGAGTATTGCTCGTATTAGCCGCAGATACTTCAAAGGATAAATCACGCAATTCTTCTGCACTGCGAAACCTGCCCACAGTCCGAGTTAAAGGTTCAGAATTCTGCCCTAAAATTCGACCACCGGAAATATCTTGGTTGCGGTCTCTTAATTCATCTAAAACATCTGTTAAACCTACACCCAAAGCTTGCAGACGGTTTAAATCTATATTGACTCTGACTTCTTCGGGTACTCCTCCTGATACATCTACCCCAGCTACCCCAGGAACAACACCTAGTTCACGGGCGAGTTCTTCTTCGGCAAAAACGCGTAAATCAACACCTTGCAAAGTTGGTGAAGTTAACGCCATTTCATAAACAGGTAACTGGGAAGGATCTACTTTAAATATGCGTGGTTCTTCTATGGTGTCTGGTAAAGTCCCTCTGGCGCGGTTAAAGGCTGCTGTCGCATCATTTAAAGCTTGGTCAATATTACCGCCCGGTTGAAAGTATAAATCTAAACTAACTTGCCCCTCACGGGTTTGGGAAAATACTTGTACTACACCTTCGGTAGCGGAAAAGGCTTCTTCTAAAGGCTTAGTGACTTCATCAATTGCCACTTCTGGGGAAATTCCAGGTGCTTCTAAGCGTACCCCAATCCGGGGGTAGGTAATTGATGGTAGTAAATCTACTGGAAGTTTAATGATAAAGAATACACCCATAACGATTACCGCTAGGGTAAGCATGAGCGTACCGATATGTTGGCGAATTGAGATGGCACTAATACTAAATCCGCCGCTTTTCTGGACTTGCTGCATGATGACTGCGCTCCAAATTCAACCTGAACAAACACTTACGCATCAAGATTGATGATTGAGATTGGGTGTCGGGGATTAATGGTTGTGAATACTTATACCCCTGCATCCTGAATCAATTACTTGATTGTTAGTTTTTATACGTCAGTTTCTAAGATGTTAATTTCTGGTTCCACGGGGTGTAGAATTCGATTCTGTTGTTTCTGAGAGAATCGATAAGCGTACAGGGTTGCCATCTTTTAACGGTCTACCACTACGTACTACGTAGCGTTCTCCAGGTTGCAAACCAGATAAGATTTCGACTTTGCTATCAGCTTTTTTGCCCAAGGTGACAGTACGTGCTGTCACTTTTGGCTGATTTTGACTGTCTGAAACTACAAATACAGTGCCATTTGTCTGATTTTGCTGATTATTGGCTTGGGTTTGAATGGCAGTTTGGGCGACGACGACTCGCGGTTGTGTTTGGTTTTCAAAATTAACTCTGGCTAGAAGTCCGCTACCGATATTATTGCCAGTGTTGGGAATTTCGACTTCTACAGGGATGAGGCGAGCCGTAGCATCGGCGGCGGGAGAGATGCGTGTAACTCTACCTGTTAATGTTTTGTCAGCAAAGGCATCTAACCGTACTTGTACTGATTGCCCTGGTTTAATTTTTGCTAGTTCTAATTCCGAAACCTGGACTACGACTTTGACGCGGCTAAAGTCACCAATTTGAATAACTTCAGAGCCTGCTTGCAACAGGTTGCCCGGTTCTGTAACTTTGCTGGTAACTACGCCACTGATGGGGGAAATTAGTCGGGAGTAAGAGCGTCGTTCTTTGGCTTGGGCGACGACGGCTTGTTGTGCCAGAACTCTGCCTTGGGCGGCGGCGACGGCTTGTTGTTCTGTACGGACTTGCTCATTAGCTGCCCGCAAGGCTTGGGCGGCTGTTTGGGCTTGGGTGCGTGCTTGTTCGGCTGTTTGCTCGGCGATCGCACCTTCTTTGTATAATCTTTGTTGTCTTTCAGAATCGGCTTGTGCTTGCACCAGTTGTAAGCGCAGTCTTTCTACTTCTGCACGGGCGTTACTGACTTGGGTTAAAGCTCTGGCTACTTCTGATTTTTGGGCTGCGAGTTCGGCTTCGGCTTGTTTTAAATCTGTTAACAGCAACGCATCATCTAACTGGCCGATGTTTTGTCCTCTACGTAGGCTATCACCGACATCTACGCTTAAAGATAATAACCGTGCTTCTACTTGCGATCGCAATGATACGGTACGGAAGGGAATTGTTGTACCTGTATATTCTGGCTGTTTTTCTAATATATCTGTTCGAGCGATCGCCACATCTACTGGTGTGGCACTATTCCGCTCTCCCGCTCGATTTTTTGACTGGGCTTCAGCTGCTTCTTTCGGTAAAGAGCCGCAACTTATTGTTAATAATCCTGTAGCTAACAAAAAAATCATTAGTTGTACAGGTTTTAAGCGGGATTTCTGAAAATATTCGCAATTAGTTTTGCGGTTTTCAGCTTTCTTTTGGGTAGAAAAGTTATTCTGTGTAGACATTACCTGGTTTGGGTTGATATAGGTTGGCTGCTGAATTGATTTTTGCGGTATTTTGCCGTTGCAAATCATTTATTTTTCTAGAATCAAAGAAGTTTTATCGAAAATAACAGCTAGTCATTACCAAGTAATTTTGTAAATATGACTTTAGTTAGAAAATTTGGTGACAATCCACTCTGGGTGGTTTTTGGGTCATGATTTACTATTTTTTCTCTATAAATGTCGAGAAATCTGCTGATTTGATTTCTGCATAAGCAAAATACTGTTGATGGTTGCATTAAATAGATTGCATTATTTTTTTTGATGACTTTGATTGATCACCAAAATACTAGAATTGAGAATCCAAATACAAGGTAAAAGGCTAGTCTTAGTATTTTTATTTGCCAGCCTTAGTTAATAATATTTAGTTTTACTAACTATACATAATATATCTTAGCAAACACCCTCACAAAGGAATCTGTAATTCTCAATTTATGAGAAATATTAAAAATTCTAAACCGTAATTGTCTTTTGTCACCATGTAGTATAAGGGAAACTGCTATTTCTAGCATAAGCGAGGACAATAACGCGTGACATCACCGCTAAGACTGACTCTAACTGCCAACGAAGCACAAATTACAGAATTTTTCCGAGAATCCTCTGGTCAATGGCGTTCAGAAAGACGCTACTACACTCTCCCTCAAGGGGAAACGAAGGAAATGGAGAGTTTGATTACTATCCGGTTTTTGGAAAAAGAATGCGCTCAATTGCAAAAACTGGCGCAACTACATAACTTACCTGACACAGTAACTTTGATTTGTGGCGCAGAAGTTTTATGGAGTAGTACAGATATACTAAAAGGTAGGCAAGAATCTCAAGGTTCCACAATATTTGGTGTATTAGGAAATAATGTATACCGCGATCGCGGTTTTGCCACATCCAAGCCAGTCACCGCCGAGTATTATTTCCCTAACCCTAAAACTTTATATTTGCGAACTGAGTACAACGGTTCAGTATTTGAGGAAGAATTAAAGTTAATTGGTAATAAATATCGCACCAGACAAACCATTATTTCCCGCGCGGGCGAACAGTTAATGATTGGTCAATATCTGGAAAAGAGAATTGATATGGAATTCTAGCGCACAAAAGGTGACAAGAGTAAGTTCTGCTGTGTAACTTTTTCTTTGCTATCAGTTGTATCTTCATCAATAAACTGTATCAAGGGTTAAGGATGTAGGGGTAGAGAAATACCTGTATCCTTAGCCCTATTTCATGAGTTTTTTATTTAATCTCAGTAAAATTACGAGTTGCAGCAAAACTATACATATATTTGATAGATCAAGGATTATAATACTTGTTAAATCTATTACATAGCATTTAGGCAGAATGAAGTAGATGATTTTAGGAAAAACTTCATAAATTGCCATAGCTCGCCAATCAAATTCATGATTGGTTTTGGGCTACTTCTAAATGGTCAACAGTTTGATGTGGTTGGTATTACCCGACCACAAAAAACCAGAGTATGTAAAAAATTGTTGCTAACTTTATTGATTATTAACATAATGTAGGGGTTTTTACTTCAATGAGGTACAAAAAATAATTAACCACAGATGTATGTAGACGCGCATTCGGCTTATCACAAGCTACGCTAAGAGATTTGTACCTCAGCCAAATCGGAAATGTTATCAGCTATTAACTTTCAATCAGTAATTTGGTGGAAAAAATAAAACTATGTTAAGCAATTTTAATTAAGTTTTAAAATTATTACATCCTGACTTAAAAGTGCTGATAAAAATACTCGCTTCTCTTGCATCCCAGGATTGTGAAATACATTTTTTGGTACTGTTTGTTGCTTTTTTATAACTACAAATATTTATACTTATATACTGCAAAGTTTGATTATGAACAGAAAACAAATCGCCGAGTTTTTACTCGAAAATGGCACAAAGTTTTTAGTTGAAATTGATGAATCAGAAAATAATAATGCGCTTGTACGTGCTGCCAGACCAGATACGGGGCAAATGGTTGTTGAAGCTAAAAAGAAATTTGATGAAGTATTAGAGCAAATACAGCCTGTAGCTTCAGAAATTATTTCAAAACTGAGTCGTTTGAATACACCTGCTGATGAGATAGAAGTGAAGTTTGGGATTAAATTAAATGCAGCAGCAGGAGCAATTTTTACTACTGTCGGTGGGGAAGCAAACTATGAAATTACCTTGAAATGGAAGCAAGACAAGGGATAGTAAATTATGACAGCAAGTACAGATAATTATATTCAAACTTTTAGATCAGCGATCGCCCGCATTTTTCATAGTAGTGGTGCGGTGGTTGGGGCAGGTTTTTTAGTAGCTGGGCAAACTAATAATTATATTTTGACTTGCGCTCATGTTGTGACCTCTGCTTTATCTTTACCAGAAAATATCGTTGAAGTTCCTCATGATGAGATTTATTTAGATTTTCCCTTAATTGCGCCAGGACAAAAATTAAAATCTAAAGTGATTTTTTGGCAACCTGTTGTTAGTAATATATCAACTTATACACCTGAAGATATTGCGGGATTACAAATTGAGTCGCAATTACCGCCACAAGTACAACCAGTTAATTTCATCAAAGCTCATCATATTTGGGCGCATCCTTTTCGCATATTTGGTTTTCCCTACGGACACAATGATGGCGTTTGGGCTACGGGTATATTGCGAGACAGCCAAGGAAACCGATGGGTGCAACTCGAAGATGTCAAGGTGACTGGCTACAGCATAGAACCAGGTTTTAGCGGTGCGCCTATCTGGGATGAAACTCTCAAGGGAGTAGTTGGTATGGCGGTAGCAGCAGAAAATCAGCGAGAAAATAGCAAAACTGCTTTTATGATTCCGACGGATGTATTGTTTGCCGCCTGGAATGAAATAGCTTTGTCAACTTCAGCCAATACCCATACCCAAAATATACCTAGCAGGGTACAACAACTCAAGTTGAAAACTTTGCAACAACGCTTTGACGTTTTGATGAGTGATTATGAAGCAGCTTATAATCAGCTTAATTATACACTCAATGCAGGCGATCGCAATATCATCCAACGCCAAATTAATAGCATATTGCAAGAACTTGAACGCGTAGAAAGCGAACTGAATGCCATAAGTCATTAATTTACTATCTAAATGCTATGACAAATTCTTCAGATTTACGCAGGCATCATCTCGAACAAATAATTAAGAATTTAACCTCAGAAATCGAAACTCTGAGTAAACAAATATTAACAACACTGGATGCAGTAGAAAAAAATAAATTACAAAGGCAATTGAGCGATAAATTTGATGAAATCCAACAAGCAGAATCAGCATTAAACCAACTTAGTCAAGAATCTCTAGAACCAGGTGAAATTGATAAAATTCCCTTTACTAATCGGGATGCAGCCATTACAGAAATTACCGCAATAAATTCTCCTCCTTATCGTCTGGTGACTGCTCCCGAAGGTTACGGAAAAACGGAATTTCTCAAACAGATCCACAAACGATTTCAGGAATTGCAATGGTGCTGTGCTTATGCTTCTATTTCTTGTTATGAAAATATTCAAGACTTAGAAGAAAGATTAATCAATTGTTTTCAAATTGCGCCACAATTAGGTAATCAATCAAATGTGAGTGAGCGTTTAGAGTTAGTTTTGCGAAGAAATTGGTTTAAATGGCAATCTCAGGGTAAAAAAGGTATTGTTCTGCTCATTGATCTCGATGGTTGTGCGCCCAGAAAAGAAAGTTTCAACAAAATTTTTGAAAATTTTAAGGATTTTGTCTGGAGAATTCAAGACTCTTTAAAAGAATTACAATTTTTTAAAGAAAATTCGCGCCGATTTCGGGTGGTGATTGCGGCTCGCTGCTTAATTGATATTCCTTTAGACCGAATTTTTCCTAAACTCATCCTCTCGCCTTTCAATTGGGAAGTGATTCAAGATACAGCCACAAAATATCTTCAGCCAATAGATATGACATCTGAAAGTCTGGCTTTATTGGCAAGTCACTTACTGTATTTAACTGGTGGACATCCAGGCGGTATAGCCGAAGCACTCAAAGTTTATCGCAGTGGTGGTTATCCTGTTAATTGGATTTTAGACAGTTATGGCGATGAATTATGGGAAAAAAGCCTCAAAAAATGTCGAGACCAGATTAGAGAAACTTTAACCAGAGAAAATCATGCTCTTTACGAATCGATTGAGAAATTGAGTATTTTTCCTATATTAAATAGCACATGGATATTAAAAGAAGCTATTCGCAGATTTCAGTTACCTTTTGGAGATGATAGTTTTAAATTAAATACTGAATTGACAAAAACATCTATTTTTACGCGTGATAAAACAATTATTAAAGATGGAGTCACAAGGAGACTATTAGTTATTGGCTTACTGCGAGAATCACCAGGTGATTTTCAAAAGCTTTGTAGTGAAGCGGCTCAAATTTGCTGGGAATATATTCATGCGTTGAAATCAAAAAATGACTCGGCTGCTGCGGGTACTTGGTCAATGCAATATTTTTTCCAAAGCCTACAACAACACGCTGCCTATATTAATAGTGGCGCAGATAGTCTGGCTTATCGGCAAAAGCTTCACAGAACATTTTTTGAACAAACTGTCGAACAAACTATTGAAATATTCCGCAATACAGAACCAGAGCAAATTTATGAATTTTTGTCTACCTTAAAATCGGAAATTGAACACGACTGGGAATTTCAATTTCTAGTCAATTATTATCTCCATAGTGATGAATATAACGATACCCCTTATAAATATTTAATTCAAAAGCTTGATGAAGCTATTCCCCATAACTAACTCAGGAGTTTATCATGTCCGAACTAGAAAAATTAGAGTTTGTTGGCCGTGAAGAACAACTAAATCGAGTTATTTCCCTAGTTCAAGAAAATAAAAAACTGCATATTATTTTAGTCGAGGGGAGGGGGGGAATTGGCAAAACTTGGTTGTTGCGTGCTTTAAAATCTCGCCTGGAGAAACTTCAACTTTTAACCAGTGAAATTATTGATTGCGATATTCCTATTTTTAACGATGCGGAAGATTTATGCACGCAAATTGCCAAACAATTATATGATTCTACCTATCAGGAATGGCTACTGCGGTTAAGACAATTAAGAGAAGATGAAAACCGTTTAAGTAAAGCTGTCTACGAACAGGAACGCCAACAACTGCAAAAGTTCTTAATTGATGCGATTAATCGCAAATCTAGCCAACAAAAACTAGTATTTCTCATTGATACAGTTGAGAAGTTAGGGCAACCAGAAGTTAGAGAACAAGCTTGGGGATATATTAGCAATCTAGCTCGACAATTAGATAATTCTATATTTATTTTTGCGGGTCGTCCTAGTCCGGCACGGCAAATTTTACAACAATCATTTCCAGAACCAGAGTTAGGCTGTTTAGAATTAACGGAATTTAATCATGAAGATGTCCATAAATACATTCACTCTAAAGAAGAACAGCTTCACTTTATTCTGGGCGAAGATTTAGTTAATAAAATTGTCGCTCTTGCTGGTGGTAGCCCCATCATGATAGAGTTTGGCGTAGAGTATGCTTACCGAGAAGTTATTCCAGATTGGCTAGAAAGTGAGGAATTAGAAACTATTCCTAGCCGATTAGCAAATATTGGCGGATTTGAAGCTGAAATGGTGCGGCATATTACCCAGCTGCGCACATCAATGGATAGACTAACTTTATTACTTTCACGAATCTATCCTTTAACTAGCTCTGATATTGCTAATTTATTAGAACTATCGAAAGAAGATGCTGAAGAATTATTTTTGAATGCCCAAAGTTACTTTTTTATTAAAACAGTTATGGGTGGTTCTCAAATATCTTTGCATGATATTGTTCGAGATTTAGTGAATAAATATGTCTGGCCCGATATTGATCCTGATATGGAATGGCGAAAACGAGATAGTCGCATTGCTGCTGAATATTTTGAGCATAAAGATGATGATTTAGGGCCAAAACGCGGAAAAATAGAAATACCAAATTCTTCTCAAGATGAGCAGGCAATTTTCCATACTAATTTTCTGATTGAAGAAGTAAAACAAATCAGAGAATTTAATACTACCCGATGGCTGTGGAATGCTTTATATGCGGATGCAAAAATAGGCTTTGAAACTTGGTATAAAGTAACTAACAGAATACGTACCCAATCTAAAAAATTTAGCTTTGTGAAACACTTATTGGGGGTAGCGAGAGAGTTTGAAGAAGAGCTAAGTGCAGATCAAAAAACTAAATTAACTATTTTTGCCTCTCGGTTGGTTTATGCCTATGAAGATAAGGATAAAACCATTAATGAAGTCAAAAAGCTCGAAACAATGTTAACAAAAAAATCTGCTATCGCCACTCATGAAGCAGATATTTACAATGTTTTAGGAATGCTGAATGCTAAGTTACATCTTTATGATGAAGCTTTGAAATATCAACAAATGTGTTTAACTTTAGTGCAAGATAAACAGCTTGCATCTGTGATTCCTGGTGTAGCCAACCAAGTTGGTTATTTACATCGCCAACTTAATAACTCTCTAGAAGCAGAAAAATATTATAAATTAGGTTGGGAAGCAGCAATGGAAATTGACCATCCTAACAAAGGTTTGACTCAAGTTATGGCGAGTATTCAAAATAACTTGGGATATTTATATGGCATCCAAAAAGATTATATCAAAGCGGAACAGTGTTTTAAAGCCGCTATTGATATGTGGTCGAGTATTGAAACCGAACGCGAAATTGCTAATGCGGAAATTGCCTCTGCAACTATTTGGGTAAATGAGGGAAATTATCTTAAAGCTAAACAACTACTTGAGAGTGCTTTAAGTCGTTGTGACAGTGAAGAAAACGATAATCGCATCTTGTGTAGAGCCTATTTTCAACTAGGTTTAAATCAGTGGTTTAGTTCGGAGATAATTAATAAAACTATTTGGGATGTGACGCAGGTAAAATGGGATCTGAATTTGTTAACTTTGGCTCAAGATGCTTTAGCAAAAAGTCTAAAATTGGCAGAGAAATATGGTATTGAAGAAGAATTACCAGGCATTCTGCACCAGACTGCTAGTGTAAATTGGTATTTGGGTTTTCAAAAATGCGATCGCACCCTGCAAGAACAAGCAGTACAACTCAACGAGCGCTCTTATCAAACTAGTTTAGAGTATAACGATATCCGCTATGCCATTGATAGCCTAGTTGGGAAAGCCGAATTTGATTACTACGCCCAAAAATTTGCCAATATCGAAAAATATGCCCAAGAATTGAGCGATCGCTTCCAATCTTATCAAAATATCCATAAACTATATTTTGGTCGGATATTACGCATAGAAGGTGATGTTGCATTTCAACAGGAAAATTACGATTTGGCCTTTGCAAAATATTCGCAAGGGATACCCAAAATCTTTGAGGATGGTGGCTTTGGCCCTTACTCCATTCAACAGGAACTCACGCTGCTGCAAAACAAAATCGACCGTTTACCCATAGAACTTGCCAAAACTCTCATCCAACAACTCAAATCTTGGTGGAATGATTTTAAGGCTCTGAAAGAATGGTGCGATCAACAAATGTTCCTGACTCGGATTCGTGCAACAAAACAGGCTTCTACTCATGATTAGTAAAAAAATTGGTCAACCCCAAATTATAGTTTCTCTTGACTCTAGTTACACACCAGTCGGACAATGTGATTGTGATGGGGGCGACTGTGCCTGTGATGTTTCTCCTTTAGCAACACTCACCTCAGATATACAATTTTCTCCAGGGATGTTGGAGAATTTTGTGAGAGTTCCTAACTCACAAATCATGAATTTAGATGATACTTATTCTGTCTGTTATGGCACTTATCATCAAGTCACCGTTTTGAATCAATCAGCGCGAGATTTACTCAATCTATTTAGCAATCCCTGTAATTTAAATGATATTGCTTTAAGAAAATCTGATTTTGATGCTAAAGACTTACAAACAGCTATCCAAAAACTATATCAAGCAGGGTTAATTGTTCCGCAAAAAAATTGCTCATTTAATTTAAATGAAACTCCAGAAACTTTAACAGCATGGCTGCATATTACTGATCGTTGTAATTTAAGATGCGATTATTGTTACCTGCCTCATTTACCCAGTGATATGTCAATTGAGACAGGTAAAGCAGCTATTGAATCTACATTTCGCTCTGCTAGTTTAAATCATTATCGTCGCGTCAGATTAAAGTATGCCGGAGGAGAAGCATTACTTTGTCCTAATGTAATTCAAGAGCTACATTTATATGCTCAATCTGTAAGCGAAGCAACCAATATTTTATTAGATGGAGTTGTTCTCAGTAATGGCACATTGATTAAGCCTGAGATTATTGAAATGCTGCAAAAATTGAATCTGCGTTTGATGATTTCCTTAGATGGATTATCAAATTTTCATAATATGCAGCGAGCTTACGCAGGTGGGAAAAACTCGTTTGCAGATGTAGAACGAGGGATTAAAATTGCTGTAGAAAATGGTCTTATCCCAGATATTTCGATTACAGTCACTGGGCGGAATGCATCTGGATTAGCCAATTTAATTGAATGGTTATTAGAGGATGATTTACCATTTAGTTTAAACTTTTACCGTGAAAATGAACTGTCAGCAACCTACGCAGATTTACAACTAGAAGAATCTCAGTTAATTACAGGAATGCTAGCAGCATTCAAAGTCATCGAGAGAAAATTGCCGCATCGAAGTTTACTGGGTTCATTAATTGACCGCACTAATTTAGCATCTTTGCATAAACGTACTTGTGGCGTGGGACAAAGCTATCTCGTATTTGATGACAAAGGACAGATTGCTAAATGTCAAATGCAGCTACATAAAACAGTATCTTCAGTTGATATTTTAGATCCTTTAAAAGTTGTGCGCCAAGATAAAACAGGTATTCAGAATTTATCTGTAGAAGACAAAGAAGGCTGTCGCACCTGTGAGTGGAAATATTGGTGTACAGGGGGTTGTCCTTTAGCAACATTTAAAGCTACAGGTCGTTATGATATTCAATCGCCTAATTGTAATATTTATAAAGCTTTATATCCTGAAGCTATCCGCCTAGAAGGTTTACGTCTAATCAAATATTACCAAGCAACTTCAACTAATTAGCTTGAAGTTAATGTGCGGCTGTAGCACCAGTAGTTTTGACTTTTTTAATGAAAATAATCGCAATGCCACTGAGTAATAAAGCTAAACCAATAAAATAGAAACAATCATTAAAAGCCATGACAAATGCTTCACGGCGAACGACATTAGAAATAGATGATATCGCCTGATTTTGCGCTGTAGTTAAATCTGCACCACGACTCACAAAATATTGTGTCATTTGGTCAATTCTTTGTTGCGTTTCCGGGTTATATAACGATACCGCATCACCCAATCTATTAGAGTGAAATTGCTCTCTATTTGTTAATAAAGTTGCTAACACAGCAATCCCCATCGAACCACCCATATTCCGCATCATGTTAAATAAACCACTGGCGGAACCTGCATCTTTAGGATTCACCCCAGCCGTTGCAATTGATGTTAGCGGAACCATAATTAATGGTTGTCCCATCGCGCGCACAAGCTGTGACCACCGCAATTGATCTAACCCTGTTTGATTAGTTAATCCTGCATTCATAAATGCACTAATGGCAAATAAAGTCACTCCTAAAGCCACCATAAAACGCACATCAATGCGTTGCATAAGTTTGGGAATAAAAGGAATAATGAATAGCTGGGGAATTCCCGCCCAAATTAACACTTCACCAATTTGTAAGGCATTATATTGTTGAATTTGGGCAAGATATAAAGGCAAAATATAGATAGAACCATATAACCCTATTCCCAAGGAAACATTCACAATACTGGCTAAAGCAAAGTTGCGATAACGTAATAAACGTAAATTAATAAATGGTTGCTTGCGCGTTAATTCAATCAAGAAAAATAAAGCCAAAAAAATTACGGCAATAATACTCAACCGTACAATCAATGGTGAACCAAACCAATCTTTGCGGCTACCTTCTTCTAAGACAACTTGTAGGGAACCTAAGCCAATAGCCATTGAAAGAATTCCCCACCAGTCGCCTTGTTTTAATAATTGGGTTTGAGGTGGTGTCTGCTTAATTCCATACCAAACACCAGCCAACATTAAAGCCCCAGGAAACACGTTGATATAAAAGCTATATTCCCAACTATAATTTTCTGTTAACCAACCGCCTAAAGTGGGGCCAATTGATGGTGCAAAAACCGCAGTAATCGCAAATGCCGCCAGTCCTACAGATTGTTTTGCAGGTGGTAAAGTTGTTAAAACTACAGTCAAAGCAGAGGGAATTAAAACCCCGCCACAAAAACCTTGAAAAGCCCGAAAAACAATCATGGAATTTAAATCCCATGCCCAAGCACAGCAAATAGAAAATAAAATAAATAATACAGTATTAACTAATAAATAAAGCCTCAGCGAAAAAACCCGCGATAACCATCCAGTTAAAGGAATGACAACAATTTCTGCCACTAGATAAGCAGTAGAAATCCAAGAACCTTCTTCTAAAGTTGCACCTAAAGATGCTTGAATTTCTTGTAATGAAGAGTTAGTGATTTGAATATCTAAGACTGCCATAAATGCACCAAGCATACTGGCTAATACACCAATCCAGGTTCTTAAAGGTATAGGTTCTGGTGCTACAGCAGAAACATTAGCCATAGTATTGCTCCATTGTCAGGTGCGAATTAGATGGGGAGAATATTAAAAATTTACCATTCATGGGAGTTATACCGTGTCTGGCTAGTGAAAGATTTATCATGAAGATGGCTCTAGGGAGCAGAGGAGAGGGTTTGAACATTTATACACAAATTGTTGGCATTATCACCAATTAACGCCGCCAAAAATTAATCTTTTATTTAGATAATTTTTGACTACTGATAATCCCTTTTTGTTCATAAATCGGAATTAGCATCTGCCGTAAGGCAGGTAGTTGTCTGCTAAATAAGATTGAACCAATGATACAAGCTATACCATCAATGATTAATGTGTTGGGAGTACCAATAATATCTGCAATTCCGCCTCCGATTAAATTACCTATGGGTATCATGCCTAAAAATGACATTGTGTATAGGCTCATCAATCTGCCACGTTTATCTTCTTCAACAATGGTTTGCAAAAATGTGTTACTAGCGGCTATTTGTAAAATAGTTCCTAAGCCGACAAAAAGCATGGTGAATAAAGATAAAGGTAAAAATCGAGAAAAGGCAAAAGCAATGAGACCACATCCTAATATTGCTGGAGCGATCGCAATTAATTTGCCAACTCCTAAAATTGTGGTTCTAGTAGCTAGATATATTCCCCCTGATAAAGCTCCTACACCTGAAGCTGCCATTAAAAAGCCTAAAGTTTCTGCACCACCTTTTAAAATTGTTTCGGCCATAACTGGCACAAGAATTGTATTTTGTAACCCCATTAAACTAGTTAATGCTGATAGTAATAAAACGGCGCGAATGGGCGGAAAACTAAAGGCATAAACAAATCCCTCTTTAACTTTCTGCAAGGGATTGCCATAAGTAACTGGCATTTTCCACGGTTTGACTTTCATCGCCAACAAACCAATAATGACGGCAATGTAACTCAACCCATCTATTAAAAAACAGTATGCCGCCCCAACTTTAGCAATGAGTAATCCGCCGATCGCCGGGCCAATTAATCGCGCACCATTAATCATCGTGGAATTAATAGCGATCGCATTGGCTAAATCTTCTCGGCGTTCTACTAATTCGGGTACGAAGGCTTGGCGTGCTGGTGCATCCAAAGCATTGATGAATCCTTGTAATAAGCTTAAAGCGATGATATGCCAAACTTGAATCACACCCATTAGTGTCAGTACAGCTAACGCTAACGACTGAATCATCGCCATGACTTGGGTACTAATTAAAGTCCGATACCGCGAAAAGCGATCCACAAATACACCACCAAAGGGAGAGAGAAAAAAGCTGGGAATTTGGCTAGCAAACCCAACAACCCCTAACATTAATGGTGAATGAGTTAAGTCATAAACTAGCCAAACAGTCGCTAGTTGAGTCATCCATGTGCCAATGAGAGAAATGCCTTGCCCAGCAAAAAATAAACGATAGTTTTTTGACCGAAAGGCAGGTAGTTGCAACTGTTTAAATATTGTCATTTGTCAATAGTCAAAAATTGATGCTCATTGATATATTTTGAACTCAAGTTCATTTCATACTTCATACTTCATACTTCATACTTCACACTTCACACTTCATACTTCATACTTCATACTTCATACTTCACACTTCATACTTCATACTTCATTTAACTTCCACACTAACTTCCGCAGACATCCCTGGGGTAATCCGTGAGTCGTAAGCTTGAATACTCTTTTGGTCTAAGACAATTTTGACGGGGATGCGTTGCACAACTTTGGTGAAGTTACCTGTAGCGTTGTCTGGTGGTAATAAAGCAAATTGCGCGCCGGAAGCCGGGGAAATGCTATCAACTCGACCTGTAAAGGTTTGGTGGGGAAAAGCATCCAACTTCACTTCTACTAATTGTCCTGGGCGCATTCTTTCTAATTGGGTTTCTTTAAAGTTGGCTACTACCCAATTTTCGTTATCAACAATCGCCATTAATGGTGAGCCTGCTTGAATTCTGTTACCCACTTCCACGGTTTTTTTACCAACTCGTCCGGCACTAGGCGCAGTAATGTTGGTGTAGGATAACTGCAATTGGGCATCTTTTAATGATGCTTCGGCTTGGACAATCGCCGCTTTGGCCGCTTCGTATTGACTGCGTTTTACGCTGGTATCTTGGTTACTCGCGGTAGCTTGTTGCAATCCACCTCTCGATGCGGCGAGTTTGGCTTGGGCGCTGGTAACTCCTTCTTGGGCTTGTGCTAGTTGAGATTGGGCTTTGGCAACTCCCACTCTCGCAGAAGCTAACCTCGCTTGGGCTTGTTGAACTCCTTGCACAGCAGCATTTTTTTGTGCTAAAGCTACGTCATAAGCGGCTTTAGCTGCATCTAACTGTTGACGAGCGATCGCACCTTCTTTATATAAACTGTTGTAACGGTTGTAATCTGTTTGGGTTCTTTCCAAGTTGGCGTTAGCTTGGGCTACTTGGGCTTGGGCTGCGGGGATTCCAGCTTGGGCTTCTTGGACTGCTGCTTGGGCGGCGGGAATCCCGGCTTGGGCTTCTTGGACTGCTGCTTGGGCAGTGGAAATAGCGGCTAAGGCATTACTCACATCACCTTGGGCTTGAGTTGTCTTACCACTGGTAGTTTGAGAAGTTAAGGCAATATTGGCAGCAGCAGCTTGGGCTTGACTGCGGGCATTTTCTAATGCGGCGGCGGCTTGCTGCACTTTGCTTTCATAATCGCGGGGGTCAAGTTTGACTAACAACTGTCCCGGCTGCACTTGTTGATTGTCGTTGACTAAAACTTGGGCAACAGTTCCGGGTATTTTGCTACTAACTTGATGGACGTGTCCGGTAACTGTGGCGTTGTCTGTGTCTTCATGAGTAGAAGCATACTGCCAGTAATGATAACCAAATGTACCTGCAACGATCGCACCTACACCCACCCCTGCCAAAATCACAGGCAAACGCTTTTTATTGCGTGGTTTTTCTTTTTTGTCTGCCTCTGGCTGGCGATGTACATCCGTTTCTGGTGCTGCTGGTGTGGCAACTTTGGCTGATTCTGGCGTTGCGTCTAAAGTTTCGGCATCCGTCACCATTTCTGTTTCGACAATAGCCGTTTTTTCTTTGTTGCGTCCATTTAAAGTAGTTGTGGCCATTCCCTCTTCCTCGCTTCCTTGCTGAATAATCAAATTTATTTAGAATACGTACTATTCACTTGCTAGTTATCCTTAAACTTTTACTTAGGATGCTAAATATATTCGCAAAAAAATTTATACATGGCTTCACCCGAATGGGCGATTGTCATCCAGCCTTAAGATAGGTTATTTATTGCTTTAGTCAAGATTTGAGAAAAGAACTCACGATCAGCAGGTGGGATACCTTGCATTGCTTGATCGCGTAATTCTGCGGCCAGTGGAGGTAAAACTTTTTCTAATTCTTTACCTGCATCGGTTAACCAGATACGCCAAATGCGGCGATCATGTACATCTCGTTCTCGACGCACTAAACCGCGTTCTTCCATTCGGTCTAGTACGCCTGTTAAAGTGCCGCCTACCTGTTGGAGCTTTTCACCAATACTAGATGTCGGCAAACCATCTTCTTGCCACAAGCAGCACAAAACCAACCAGTGAAATGGTGTTAGCCCAAAGGGTTCTAGTTGGTCAGTAAACTTGCGGGTAAGCAGTTGGGACAGCAACTTGATTTTATAGCCCAAACTGTAAGGTGCTAAAACTTGCTGCCAAGACTCTAATGTTTTAGAATTGTCAGAGTTAATAATCATTATTGCAAAATATTTAGCGTACGTACTATTTATCATAACCATATATATTAATCTTGGCAAGAGAGCGATCGCGTGTATCAGCAGATTGGTAAACCCGCTCCACAAATTCACGCTCAGAGGTTCGTTGTTTTAGGAAGAGACGAGTGTAGTTTGCAATTTATGAGCGGCAATTGCGATCGCCTGTGGTAAGATTCGGTGTTCTTGAATTTGAATCCTGGCGTGGAGTGTTTCTGGTGTATCATCTGGTAAAACTGGCACAGCAGCTTGAATTAATATCGGGCCACTGTCAACTTCTAAACAAACTAAATGCACAGTACACCCAGTAATTGTTACCTTTGCTTGTAAAGCTTGTTCCACAGCATGAAGACCCTTAAAACTAGGTAACAAACTAGGATGAATATTAACAATTCTGTTAGGAAAAGCATCAATTAAAACGGATGTCACCAAACGCATCCATCCTGCTAAAATCACCAAATCAACATTATGCTGCCGGAAAGTCTGGACGATTTTTTTATCTAAAGCTTGACGATTTTTGTATTCGCGGTGATTTAATAAAACTGTTTCTATGCCACGATTTGCGGCGCGTGTTGCGGCTTTGGCATCGGGATTATTGTAAATTAGAACTGGAATTTGGGCATGAAGTTGTCCAGTTTCAATAGCTTGGGCCACTGCTGCAAAATTGCTGCCATTCCCAGAAGCCATAATTCCCAGTTTTAAGGGAGTATCAGTAAATAATAGGCGATCGCTAATGTTGGGAGAAACCAAGCTCAGGGTAGAATCAGGGCAAAGGGTCATAACAGCAATAAGGAAAAATTGATAGATGCCAAAGATATATACTAATAAATCGTGGCTAGATAATGATACATTTGCCGCTGGAATTTTTCTCACACCTGCATTAATTTTATTAGGACTTTTTGTAATTTGGCCGATCGCTTATTTGTTCTACCTAAGTTTTACAGCAGGTAGTTTCACTTCCACCGGAACTTATTGGGTAGGTGGGAAAAATTACTGGCGGTTGTTATTTAACTCTGATTTTTGGCAAGTTATCGGCAATACCATCTATTTTACTGTTGCTACTGTGATTCCCAGCTTAATTATTTCTTTGGGTTTGGCAGTCTTATTAAACCGTTCCCTTGCCTTACGAGGAATATTAAGAAGTGCCTATTTTTTACCATCAATAATTTCTTTAGTCGCAGCTGGTTTAGGATTTCGCTGGCTATTTCAAAACACTGGCCCCATCAACGCATTGTTAAATTTATTTGGTATTGCACCTATAGCTTGGCTAGGAGACACATTTTGGGCAATGCCAGTATTAATTATTTTAAGTATTTGGAAACAACTAGGTTTTAATATGGTTGTTTTTTTAGCAGGTTTACAAGCAATTCCCCCTAGCCGCTACGAAGCCGCCGAATTAGACGGTGCTGATGCTTGGCAACAATTTTGGCACATTACATTGCCAGGATTACGCCCTACTTTAATATTTTCCACAGTGACCACTGCAATTTTTACATTGCGGAGTTTTGAGCAGGTTTATGTAATGACGGGTGGCGGCCCGTTAAATTCTACTAATTTATTGGTTTACTATATTTATCAAGAAGCATTCGGTCAATTTGATTTTGGTTATGCGGCGGCGGCGGCCACAGTTTTGTTAGCTATAGCTTTAGTTTTTGTATATTTGCAACTACGTACTTGGGGCGAAGAGTAATTATTGATATTTATGAATAATAAGATCCCGGACTTCTTAAAGAAGTCTGGGATCAGAGCAGATATATTTGAGAATATTATTAATCTTTCCTGACATATGTCAGCATTTTTTGTGATCAAAAATACTATTTAAGCCAGTTTTTCGTTAATTTAAAATTTTTGCTTTTGTTAATTATCTTTAGTGGTGTAATCTCAATATACAGTGCTTCTCACAAGTGCGCTTTGCAAATATTGACACTCTGAGGTGACTACCATGAGAAATTTTGCTGACGTGCAGAAATTAATATTAAATCAATCTAAAGATGAGTGGAGCCAACAGCAAGATTTTAGTGGATGTGATTTACGGGGAATTGAGTTAAGAGAAGTTAATTTAAGCGGGGCAAATTTTCGGGGTGCAGATTTAACTGGGGCTAATTTATCTGGCTCTATTTTAACTAATGCTAACTTTATTGAAGCAGATTTAACGCAAGCAAACTTGAGCCATGCTAATTTAAGTTATGCTAACTTATGTGGGTCTTGCTTGTGGCGATCGCAATGTATTAACACTAATTTTTGGGGTGCTTCTTTGTGTGGTGTAGATTTTACAGAAGCAGACTTGAATAAAGCCACCTTAATTGAAGCATCTTTAATTGAAGCTAAATTAATTAAAACGAATCTTACCCAAGCAAAACTCTGCGGCGCAATATTACTAGAAGCTAATTTAAATGAGGCAAACTTAAATAGTGCAGACCTCACTTGGGCTAACTTAACTAAAGCTAATTTATTTTATGCCAACCTTTGGAATACAAAGGTAATTTATGCCAAACTCAGAGCTACCATTATGCCAGAAGGCTCAATTTGTCATCCAGATATAGTGATTAGCTATTAAGCATTCGTAGCACCAGCAATGTAGGCTTTGTTTAGCACATCTTTATTTTCTAAAAAATAAAAATTGGTGGTAGTTTTAATTGCTGAATCGATAATTACATTGCTTGTGCATCCAAGAGTAGGTAGTCAGTTTTCCATCTGGCTCTTTTTATTGTGCCAATATTCAAAGTTAACCACTTATACCTGTAAGTAATTGCAATAAATATTACTAAATAATAAGAACCAAATAAAATTCGGGAATCCAAATTCATTTTAGTGAATTAGATACTTTGATTGCATTTTACAGGCGATCGCAGATAAAGCAGTAATATCACTGGAGGTATCAAATTTACTGTGCGTTAAAATACACAGTAAATAATTTTTGACTGCCAAGATCATTTCTTTGTTACAGAGTAGACACAGATGAAATCTGAAGAAGAACGCCGTCAAGAACTGGAACAGCAAGAACGTATACTGCGCGAAAAAGAAGTGGAATTAAGGCTACGAGAAATAGAAGCTGATATACATAATTCCCCAGCACCGTTTTATCAAACTGTGAAGCATCAGCCAGAAAATGCTCAAAAATCTTGGGGAAAAAAAGCCATTATCGTAGGCAAATTATTTACTTTAGGTGTTGTAGCGTTAATTGCAGTCAGAATAGCTTCAGTATTGGCTAGTTTGATTATTCTTGCTGCACTGGTATGGATATCTTACAAACTATTTCTGGAATCACCAAAAAAGAATTCTTAATTAGGGAACTTTTATCATGAGTAATCAAGTATTAACTGACCAATTTCTTAAAGATTTAGAACGTGTTGCTCAAGTACGTTCAGATATGTCTATTTATTTGCATAACTTAGCCGAAACAATCACTAAAGCAGAGTTAGCCGGAGACTCTTCATCAGGAAAGCTAAGTTTAGAACGCAATATTGAAGATATTACATTAGCTAGTAAAAATCTGCGTCAAGGTGTCTTTCGCCTTTTGGTATTAGGCGATATGAAGCGGGGTAAAAGTACATTTTTAAATGCTTTAATTGGCGAAACTCTTTTACCTAGTGATGTTAATCCTTGCACTGCGGTATTAACAATTTTGCGCTACGGCCCAGAAAAGAAAGTAACCATTCATTTTAATGATGGCAAAACTCCCCAGACACTAGATTTTCAGAGTTTTAAACACAAATATACAATTGATCCAGCCGAAGCTAAAAAATTAGAACAAGAGAAAAAACCAGCCTTCCCTGATGTTGATTATGCAGTTGTTGAGTATCCTTTATCCTTGCTTGAAAAAGGAATTGAAATTGTTGATAGCCCTGGATTAAATGATACAGAAGTACGCAACGAACTATCTTTAGGTTATGTGAATAACTGTCATGCAATTTTATTTGTCATGAGAGCTTCCCAACCTTGTACTTTAGGAGAGCGACGCTATTTAGAAAACTATATTAAAGGTCGTGGATTATCGGTTTTCTTTTTAATTAACGCTTGGGATCAAGTCAAAGAATCATTAATTGACCCAGACGATACAGAAGAATTACAAGCAGCAGAAGCTAGACTCAGACAAGTATTTAAAGCGAATTTAGCTGATTATTGTTATGTAGATGGTCAAGATATTTATGATGAGCGCGTATTCGAGCTTTCGTCCATTCAAGCACTCAGACGACGGTTAAAAAATCCCCAAGCTGATTTGAGTGGGACTGGCTTTGCTGAGTTTATGGGTGCTATTAATACTTTTCTTACCAGAGAAAGAGCAATTGCAGAACTCCGCCAAGTTAGAACTTTAGCCAGACAAGCCTGTAACCACACCCGGGAAGCCATAGAAAGACGCATACCTTTACTTGATCAAGATGTGGAAGAATTAAAAAAACGCCTTGAATCAGTAGAACCAGAATTCAACAAACTAACCAATATTCGTGACCAATTTCAAAAAGAAATCATCAACACCAGAGATACTCAAGCGCGAACCATATCAGAATCTTTTCGCAGTTATGTTTTAAACCTAGGTAATACATTTGAAAGCGATTTTTTACGCTATCAACCAGAGATAAATTTGTTAGATTTTCTCAGTAATGGTAAACGAGAAGCCTTTAATGCTGCATTAGAAAAAGCTTTTGAACAATATATTACTGATAAATCTGCTGCTTGGACTTTAAGCGCTGAGAAAGATATTGATGCAGCATTTAAAAAATTATCGCGCAGTGCTGCACAATATGGCGCATCCTACAACAAAGTTACAGATGATATCACCGAAAAACTCACAGGTAAGAAATTTAATGTTCACGCAACGCCTTCCACAGAAGAAGATAACTCTCCCACCTGGGCAAAATGGGCAATGGGAATATTATCTTTAACTAAAGGGAATTTAGCTGGAGTAGCATTAGCTGGTGCAGGATTTGATTGGAAAAATATCCTCCTCAATTACTTTACTGTCATTGGTATTGGTGGTGTAATTACAGCAGCTACAGGTGTTTTGCTAGGCCCTATTGGCTTTGCATTGCTTGGCTTAGGTGTTGGCTTTTTACAAGCAGATCAAGCACGCAAAGAACTCGTGAAAACTGCCAAAAAAGAGTTAGTTAAATATCTACCACAAATCGCCCACGAACAATCACAGACTGTCTACAATGCAGTCAAAGAATGTTTTGATAGTTACGAACAAGAAATCAGTCAAAGAATTAACGATGATATTACTGCGCGTAAATCTGAATTAGATAATTTAGTTAAGCAAAAACAAACACGCGAAATTAATCGAGAAAGTGAATTGCAGAGGTTAAAAACCTTGCAAGAAGATGTTATAGCTCAATTGCAAAAAATCGAAGCCTCTTATAGTAGCCTGCTCGCTTACTATAGCTGAGTGCAATAATTATTGAATATGCTCGGGAAACAACTCCGCGCAACTTCGCGTTACCCTCCGCCTACCCTTTGCGTTCAAACAAAGCTAACTTAAACTTAGATGCAGATAATAGCCAGGGAAATATGCCGAACCAAAATGAAAATTACAAAAATTTAGCAGAGGCTCTCAAATCTGCATCTAAATTACTCAACCTAGAACCTAAATCACAACTCAATCAAGATATCAATGCTATTTGTAATTATCTAACTAACCCTAACTTTAGAATTGCGGTATTTGGCCCTTTTAATCATGGCAAATCTACCTTACTCAATGCCATCTTAGGAACGCGCACATTACCCATTGATTTAATTCCCACAACAGGCGCAGCAATTACTGTCAAATATGGTAGCGATGTCAGAACTCGCATTATGTTGGCAGATGGGACAGAAGTTTATCGCAGTGGCACAGAAATTTTACAGCAATTTGCAATTCTAGATGACAACAGACAGATGCGAAAAGATGTGGTGTCTGTTGAAGTTTTTTGTCCTCATTCTTTTTTAGAAACTGGTGTCGAGTTGCTTGATTTACCAGGAACTAATGATAGAGATGAACAAGATAATTTAGTCAAAGAACAACTATTAGGTGCAGATTTAGTTGTGCAATTATTAGATGCGCGCAAGTTAATGACTTTAGGGGAACGAGAAAATTTACGAGATTGGTTATTAGATAGAGGGATAAAAACTGTTATTTTTGTTGTAAATTTTCTGAACTTACTTGAAATAGAAGAGCAAAAACAGGTGCAAAATCGCCTGTTATTTGTCGCAGAAAGTTTTCGCGCAGAATTACCTGCTGGTTTTAGTAATTTATATCGGGTTGATGCTTTACCAGCTTTAAGAGCAAGGTTAAAAGGTGATGTGGCGGCGGCTAACAGCAGTGGCTTAGTGGCGTTTGAAACTGCTTTGCAAAATATCGTGAGTATTTTACAGCAAAATCGTGGCGGTGTGAGGTTGCCGAGAGTGCAGGCGATCGCAACTCAACTTCAACAAGCATTAAAATCTAAAATTGACCCAATTTATACTGAAATTCAAACATATACCGACAAACAAAATGCCAAAACTGAAATCAAACAAAAAGCTATTAATCTGATTCAACAAGGTTTTGATAAAAGTCTTGCTGAGTTATGCGACTGGTTAACTTTACCTAACCTTTTGGCAAAATATCAAGCTGATGCCGCAGTTGCCTTAGCAGAAAATAACTTTAAAAATTGGCAGACAACTACTCTTAAAAAAGACCTTACTCAGTTGCAATTAGCTGTAGTCAAATGGCTATATCAAGCTTATGAATTTTTCCAAGCAGAACGACCAGAAGATTTATTTATACCTTTTCCTAGTGAACCACATATCACCTTACCACCCAAGCCTGATAATACAGATTATTTGAGTGAAACAGGTTCTATCGCCATTGGCAGTGGTATTGGTTGGTTTTTAGGCGGCCCAGTCGGTGCGGCTGTTGCTGGGAGCATTTCTTATTTATTAAATAAAAATATTCAAAAACAAGACGAAAAATCAGCAAGCGAATCTTATCATCAACAAGTTGCTAAACTTTGCATAAATGCGACAGAAGATTATTTGACTCAATTTAGTAATCAAGGTTTAACTATATTAGAAGAATATGAAAAAAAATCTGCAAAAGTAATTCGCTTGGAAATAAGTCTAGAACCACCAAAAATTTTACAGAAGCGCGAAGAATTTAAAATATTACAAAATAGTTTTAATCAATTCTTGCAAGAGTTAACCCAATCTCAAATATCTTTAAACTATCAACCTTATCCAGATATACCAAAACCGAAAATTCCATCTACCCAAGCTTATGCAAAACAAAGAATTTATCGTTATTCAGCTAAAACTCAGCCAGAAAATACCAATCAAACTCAAACAAAAGTAGAGACACCCTCTCCCAAAGCAGAAGAAGTTGATGCAAGATTTCGGGCTTGGGAATTAGATGAAGAAATCGCCCAAATGAAAGCACAAATGCACTCTTCTGGCTATCAAAATAGTCAACAACAAACTAAGCAAGCTGCCAATTCACCCAAAACTCAGTCCGTAACAGATAAAATTACTCGTGCTTATAATATTTTAGGTTTACAACCAAATGCTTCTTTTGCAGAGGTGAAACAAGCGTATAAAAGCTTAGTAAAAAAATGGCATCCTGATTTATTTATGAATCAGCCACAACAGCAAAAACAAGCACAGGAAAAAATGCACTTAATCAATGAAGCGTATAAAATTTTGGCTGAGAAATCTAGTTAGAAAGATATTCTTAAATTAGCTAATTAATATTCCGTAACAAGTGCGTCGAGCGATTAAGCCAAAAACAGACAGTATCTATTCCCAAAAACTCTGCCACTACTTCCACTGTTAAAACTTCCCTCGGTGTTAAACTCGGCGCAAAACCTCGTCTGTTGATTGGGTAACTTATTCTGCTTGCGGTTATTGCAATCTGGTTATTGCAAGCCTACACTGACCGCTTGCAGCAGTGTAGGTAGTTGACTCGTTCATACACCGGACTTGTGTAACAAAACAATAAGTCGCACATCGCGTTATTAATTAGATGAATTAGGTCTGAGTCTGTCCCGCCAAGAAGGTTGTGAACCAGATCCCGAACTTGAACCTGAACCTGAACCTGAAGAATTAGAACTACCACTACTGGAAGATGAAGAACGCCGAGAACTGCGCGGTGTGGGAGATTCTGATTCTGCTTGGCGATATCTTCTTCTAGGACGTGATGGTTCTGAGGTTGACGCGCTGGAGTCGTTGTCTACTCTGCGAGAACGTCGTCTTCTTGGTCTTTGTGTTTCTGTATTTACCTCTTGCTGCTGGTAACGGTAACTGCTTCTGCGCCTGCGTCTGGATGAGCCACTATCATCAGCGTTACTGTTATTTACTTGTTCGGAATCGTCATCATTATCAGCGGAAATTGAATTGTTAAGTACTTTTCCTGGCTTGATGGGTTGGGCTTTAATAGTTCCTTTGCGACCATCTAATTTTGGTCTAGCGGGGAATTTTTCCACAGGCATTCCCTCAACGGCTTTTTCCATAAATTCGTGCCAAGTGTAGGCGGCACTACTACTACTACCGTAGGTGGGACGGTTGTTATCGTTACCTAACCATACCCCTGTGGCTACTTGCGGGATGTAGCCAATAAACCACAAGTCTCTAGCTTCATCAGAAGTACCAGTTTTGCCTGCTACAGGTCGATTATCTAGTTGCGCCGCGCCACCTGTACCCTCATCGACAACGTTACGCAGCATCCAAGTCATAATGGCAGCACTGTCAGCATCGAGCGCTCGCTTTGGTTGAAAATCTGCTGACCAAATAACTTGACCTTGGCGGTTCAGGATGCGGCGCAAACCATGTGGTTCTACGTGTAAACCCTGGGTGGCAAAGCTACCATAAGCACTGGTTAATTCTAAAAGATTGACTTCATTAGAACCAAGAGCTAGAGAATAATGAGGGTTGAGTTTTGATTTAATCCCCATATCATGGGCTAATTTAATTGTTGGCTCAAATCCCACATCCAGTAATACTTTTAACGCAACTATATTCACGGAGCGCCTTAAGGCATCTACCATATTCATCTCGCCCCGGAAGTTTTCACCGTAGTTTTTGGGTTCGTAACCATCAACTACAAAAGGCGCATCGATGTATGTATTGTAAGGACTTTTGCCAGATGCGATCGCTGCTGCATAGACAAATCCTTTAAAGGTAGAACCTGGTTGACGTTGGGCTTGGGTAACGCGATTAAATTGGTTTTTATCAAAATCTTTGCCCCCAACCATCGCTTTAATTTCGCCATTGCGGGGATCGATAGATACTAGTGCGGCTTCTTTAAAGTTTTCCCACTGCCCTTGATTGCGTAATACTTTCGCTACAGCATCTTCCCCGGCTTTTTGCCACTTCGGGTCTAGGGAAGTTTCCACAGTTAGGCCGCCTGTTGCTAACACATTAGCCGGAACATATTTAGGTAATTCTTGCTGAACGTAGCTAGTAAAGTAAGGTGATTGAACTTGCAAACGTTGAGGCGGACTACTTTTTACCACCAACGGCTCTTGGGAAGCGGCTTGTCTTTCGGCTGCGGTAATTACTCCATCTTCCTGCATCCGCTGTAAAACCAAATTGCGCCGTTTTCTGGCGGCTTCAGGATTAGTAGCTGGGGAATACAAGCTAGGTGCAGGTGCTAAACCAGCAATTGTCGCTGCTTCTGCCAAAGTCAACTGGTCTACAGGTTTACTAAAATAAACCCAGGCTGCATCTGCTACACCATACGCACCTGAACCTAAATAAACCAAATTGAGATATCGTTCTAAAATCTGGTCTTTGGTTAATTCTTGCTCCATTTTTTGAGCGAGGCGGACTTCTTTGAGTTTGCGCCAAATGGTCTTTTCTTGATTGAGGAAAAGTATCCTGGTGACTTGTTGGGTGATAGTGCTACCACCTTCTACCACATCTTGCGATCGCAAGTTATTTAATCCTGCACGCAAAATACCTTGGGGATCAACACCTTGATGTTCTGCAAATCTTCTATCTTCTGAGGCAATAAAAGCTTTTTTTAGCTTATCGGGAATTTGGTTAATTTTGAGTTGTTCTCTGGTTGCGTCGCCTTTTTGCTCTAGGATAGTACCGTCAGCCGCTTTAATGGTTAATGTTTGTTCGCGCACCGCAGCTTGCAGTTGTGATTTATCCGGCAAAGTCTTATCTATCGACGCAACGACATATTTAACCGCAACAACTCCACTACCTATAGTTAGGATTGCCCAAAACCAGAACCGGCGATAAAACGGCTTCTCTTTACTTGTAAATACTCGCACTATCCCAGATGAAGCACTACCTATTTGGCTAAATAGTTGCTTTACCTTTACTCGTTTGTTGGGAGAGCCGCTCTCTTGAGTGGATTCCTCATTTTTGTATTGATTCCCAGGCGACAATCGCAGTTCCTCCTTGCCAGAGTCACTCAAAATTTGTGGTTTGTTGCTTGAACCAGGAGGTGAGCTTCCCCACGTTAGTTCCTCGCTTCAAGTGGGCGCAAGCTATTGGCCTCAAACAAAGTTTAGGCGTTTAGCTCACTTGTTCGTGTTAGTATATTATCCTATAAATAATTAACTGAATTCATTGATACATAAAAATCTTTTCTCTTAATTAATAGGTGAATTTTGTCAAGATTTAAAACAAAGTAATATTTAATTGAGTAGAGAAAAATTGTTAAAAATATCCGGGCAGGATGAGAATCAAAATGTAATAACTCAGCCTAATGATAGTGGACAAGAGGGTTCTAGTAATCAGACCTACGTATTAGCGGCCCTAGCATTAGGGAGCAATTTAGGTGATTCACAGACAATATTAGCCACAGCACTAACTAACTTAGGTGCAATACCAGAAATTGAAATAAAATCAACATCCAGTTGGTATAAAACTAAAGCAGTAGGGCCACCACAACCAGATTACATTAACGGCTGTGCCATATTGCAAGTAATTATGACACCGCAGTTATTATTAGACACCTTATTAGCCACAGAACAACAATTTGGGCGCGTCAGACAAGAGCGTTGGGGGCCGCGATCGCTAGATTTAGACTTACTGTTGTATGATAAAGTGATTCTAGACACACCAAATCTGCAAATTCCTCACCCCAGGATGCGAGAGCGGGCATTTGTTTTAGTTCCCTTAGCCGAAATTGCCCCAGATTGGATAGACCCAGTTTCCGGATATGCGATCAAACAGTTGGTAAAAGATGTAGACTGTTCTGATGTACATTTACTGAAGAGCAATTCAAGTCACTACCCATAAACACGCAAGACTCTGAGCTTTTAAGCGATCGCAGTGTTTGTCTGTGTAATTTGAAAAGATAAAACTATTACTATGCCATTAGGTAGAGAATTACCACAGCTTTTAAAACAACGCCTATTCCATAAAGGACGTAAATTTAATTTTGAGGTAAACCGCTTGCGTTTACCAAACAAATCCGAAGGCGAATGGGAATGTATTCGTCACCCAGGCGGGGCTTTAGCTGTGCCTGTGACAGCAGAAGGAAAATTAGTCCTCGTGCGTCAATATCGCTTTGCCGTTCAAGGAAGGATATTAGAATTTCCGGCTGGTACTTTAGAACGCAATGAAGATCCCCAAGAAACAGTGAAACGGGAAATTCAAGAAGAAACTGGATATAGCGCCCAAAAATGGCGCAAACTTGGCGAATTCTTCCTTGCACCTGGTTACTCCGATGAAATTATTTATGCTTTTCTCGCTCAAGATTTAGAAAAGTTAGAAACACCACCAGCACAAGACGAAGACGAAGATATCGAAACAGTGCTAATGACACCAGAAGAACTGGAAAAAGCAATTTTAGCAGGCGAACCAATAGATGCGAAATCAATCACTAGCTTCTTCTTGGCACGTCCATTTTTAATGTAATAGTAATATGCTGCTAGAGTTAGCGATCGCAATATTTCTAACATAAACTTGAAATATGCCCTCACTGAGGGCATATTTCAATATCTGCATACTTAAACTGGCAAAATTTCTGAATTTTATGAAATTTACTTTTTCTAAATCTTCAGTGTTAGCTTACGCATCATCTATTGTGCTGCTAGGCGTTTCGATGCCAATGTTTACACCAATCTTCGCTTTGGGCAATCCTGAATCCTGCAGAGCTTTGAAGCCGCCATATATTTATAGCGTAGCTTACTTTATAAGTATGGGTCACTATCACCAAGAGTGCGAAAACAACCCACTCGCTGCGGTTTCTTCATTCACACAAGCAATTCAGCTTAATCCTCAAGCTGAAGAACCATATTATCATCGTGCCAATGCTTACTATGAGCTTAGAAATTATCAAGCAGCAGTAGCAGACTATACCCAAATAATTAGTCAAAATACAGGTAAATTTGGTTTTAGTAGTGCTGCATACTGGAACAGAGCTAGGGCTTATGAACAGTTAGGTGAAAAACAAAAAGCAATTTCAGATTTGACTCGATTAATTGGTGATAGTAGCCTCAATGCTGATGAGTATTTATTAAGAGGTAAACTATACAAGAATTTAGGCAATAAAGAAAGTGCGATCGCAGATTATAAAATCGCAGAAAAGCTTTTGCAGCAATCTTTAAATGGCGATTTCGGAACTGGGCCGATAGATGCCGAAAACGCAAAGAAGTTAGATAAAGTTAGAAATGAATTATCACAATTACATTCTTAACTAAAATAGGCTAGAAAGTTTATGGGGCAGTAGAAGTAATATGCTGCCCAAAATCAATAATCTATGGTATTGATTATTCAAGAAAGAGCCACAATAAAACAAGTTGAACAAATGCTGCAAACTTTACGAGTTTACATTAAAGTTGCAGTAGACATTGAAAAAGGGATTTTGGCAGGAGGAGGAGAAAAACACGCTGACTGTGAAGCAGCATTGCTAGAAGACGGTAGTAGACAGCAAGATATTTGGGGTGCTGATTGGATTCCCTTTAACCAATCAATAGCTTTTGAATCTATTATCAACATTCGCCCCAGTCAAAATAATCGCTCAATGTTAATTCAAGACCCAGTAATTCGAGAACGTGTTCAAAAAATCACTCAGGAGTTGATTGGGGGATATGAATCAGAATTTAGATGAAAAAAAAGCACGATTTCAAAGTGAAAATACATCAACTCGCTTAGGTCACATAGCTTCAAATTTAGCAAGGATTAGAACATTCTGTAACAGCACTTATAAAGAAGCTGTTGAGATTGTCACAGAGGAAACTACGTGGTTTATTGAGTGGACAGCAGCAGAAATTGAACCAGAATATGCAGAAGAACTAGTTAACATTCAAGTTCAACTAGCCCGATGGAAATTGACTTTAGATAGTATTTGGTTTGACGATAGGGAACGCAGAAAAATTTCCGAACAATCTAATGCTTGGTCAGAGCAAGTTTTAGATATATCAGGACTAATCTCTGAATCAATAGCATAATTTCTCTACACTGCTGCCTACTATTTTGGTTCCCGATTTATCCAAATTCCTCTCATCCCTACAGCTTTCGCCCCTTGATAATCTTCCACAATGCTGTCGCCAATATGCCATGCTGCCTCAGGCGGACAGTCATGTTTTTCTAAAGCAACATGAAAAATTTCGGCATCGGGTTTAGCGGCGCGTGCTTGCGTAGAGATAGTGACAGAGGTGAAATAGTCACTTAGTCCTAAACTTTGTAATACTGAATAAATTCGAGAATCAAAGTTAGAAATAATTCCCATTTCAATTCCCAACCGCCGCCAGTTCATCAACGATGGTAAGACATCCGCATAAACAAACCACGGTTCAGCAGTACCGAAGTGAATGTAAAGTTCGCTAAAAAAAGCCGAAAAGTCAGAAAATTGCTTGAGAGCGCCAGCAGCTTCAAAGGTATTGAGTGCAATGAGCCGCCACCAGTCAAATTCTCTTTGCGGGATATCTGCTGGTTCTACATCGAGAAATATAGGTGGCGGTGCTGCTTTAAAGCTGTGGATAAATGCTTTGTTGATTCTGGCTGCAGAAATGTTTACGCCAAATTCTTTGGCTATTTGACTATAAACTTCGCCTACACTGCCTTTTACGCCGAAGATTGTGCCGACAGCATCAAGAAAAATAACTTTCGGTCGTTCCATCAAACTGTTTGTGATTAGGTATTTTGAATATGAGATTTAGATTGACTGCGAAATTGTCTCTATAATAGGACGGACTAGCCAATTAAAACCAACTTTGAGTTGATGATCTAAGGTTGGCATCCGATAAAGATAGGTAAGACGGCGGGCGATATATGCTAAAGAACCATCTAACTTGATACCTAAACTAGTTAAGGTGGCGTTGTCTATTCCGAGTGCCATCATTTCCCCTAACTTTTGATAATGCAAGGGCAGTAAAGGACGCTGGGTAATAGAAGCCCAAATATTCCAAGCAGTATAATCAGCTTGTTGCAAGGCAGCTTGGGCTGTCGCTGGGACTTGCTGACCATCAGCATCGTAACAGTCGGCTAAATCTCCCAAGGCAAAGATTTCGGGATGGTCAAGAACTTGCAGAGTAGATGTAGTGGTAATTTGATTGCGCTGATTTTGCTTTAAAGGTAAGCTTCTGACTACAGGGGCTACGCGCGTGCCGACAGTCCAAATTACCAAATCGACGGGAATGGTATCTACCTGATTTTTGTATTCTAGAGAGATGGTATCGGAAGTAATTGCTTCGACTTTAGTGTCTAAATCAATAAATACACCGCGCGCTTCTAAAGCTTTTTGGGCGGCTTCGCGGTTAAAATCTGGGGAAGTGCGTAAAATTTGCTCGCTAATTTCGATTAACCGCAACCTGCCTCTGTTGCCTAGTCGGTCAGCTAATTTACAAGCGAGTTCCACACCACTATAACCAGCCCCGACAATTGCTACGCGAATTTTTTCAGCATCAGACTCTTCGAGAATTCGCAAGCGTTCTTCTAAACGATAAGCATCAGTGACAGTGCGGAAAGCGTGAGCGTAAGATGTACCGCCAGGAACCATATCTAGTGGTGTTTCTCCACCTAGAGACAGCACTAATTTGTCGTAGGGAATTTCCGGGCCGTCTTGTAGCTGTATTCGTTGTTGGTCGATGTCAATTCCCGACACGACAGCTTGGTAGAAGCGCACGCCTGTACCTTGGAGGAGTTCGGCAAAAGGCGGGGCAATTTCCCAAGTTTGCAGTTCGCCTGTGAGTAATTCGTAGAGTAAGGGGGAAAATAGAAAGCGATCGCTTTGATCTACCAGTACAATTTCGGGTTTTTGTTGAGATTCCCAAGGTAACTGACTGAGGCGCAAAGCAGTATAGAGACCACCAAAGCCTCCACCCAGGATTGCAATTCTCGTTGTTTCTTTAGTCATTGTTTATAGGGGATGGTCAATCCCAGCAGGGCAACTAACTCTCAGTTTAATGATTTATCTCGCTTTATGACCATCAACCAGCAATCGAGTTATTTTCCTTGATGCGGTTTATGGATTGATAGTAGCTTGACTTATACAAAGCACATTTTTGAGCAAAATAGGCTTATGTATAACAATCTTATCAGCGGACAATACTATAAAAAATAGCCAAAAATTATATCTGTAGCCATCCTAAATCATTTGTGAAATTCTCTTCAGGAGCAAGAATTATATTTTGATAAATATCGCTACAAAGTGACATATCCATGCCATTTTTCCAACATTTTCCGGCTGATACCTGGAACTTTAGCCAAGTCTTGTAAAGAATTAAATTTTTGCTGTTGTCGGGCATTAATTATCCGTTGGGCTAATTTTTTACCTACACCAGGAAGAGTAGCTAATTCTTCTAAACTAGCTGTATTTAGATTCACAATTTTAGTTGATAAATTTTTGCTGGCGGTAACAGTTGTAATGTGAGAACATTTTTTAGCTTCGGCGGCAATTTTTGCTTGAATTGCTGGTGGTAAACCTAGTTTAGCCTTGGCATAAAGTCGGTCAAACTCACGGACATAATGAGACGCAATGGTAGGATTTTCAATGACTATTAATGTTTCATCGTTACTGTTATTAGCAGCATCAGACCAATTATGGGAACCTGTAATTACTATTTGATTATCGATTACTGCAAATTTATGATGCAGTAAATCGCCTTTATTTAAAGTAGGTACACCTACACTCGTAATGGGATTTTGCCAAGGTTGATTATCAATTTCATATTTACATTTGTTAGCGAGTGCCACACCCATCATATCTAAAGCTTCGCTATAGGGTCTAAAAGCAAATTGTGGCTCAATTAAAGCCCGAATCACGACATTTTCTTGATGGCGAGTTTCTAAAATATTTGCTAGTAGCTGTTCGGAAAATACAAACAATGCCATATCAATAGATTTATTGGCAGAGTTTAGGGTTTCTCCAATTAAACCATTACTAGTTTTAGCCCAAGGTTGAGTAGGAGAAACAGGAGAAAATTGCACTGTAATTTTACTTTTACCTAAAGTGATTGTTTTTGCAGAACGCAATGGTTTGTTCAAGCCAAATTTGCTGTCTGGTTTACCGCCTGGCCCATCTCCCCACATAATATTAAACTCTTGGGTAAATTCATTTGCTAGTTCTGGACTGTCAATTTGGAGTAAATTATTGGCATTACCTAAACTGCTGAGGTTGCTAAAGTCGCCGGATGTGTCGCTGAGTGTAAAGTTAGCTGAACTAACAATAATGAGGCGATTATCGACAATGACAAACTTGTGATGCATCAAACTACTACCTGCTGAAGCATCAGAGCGATCGTCAATTAAGGGAACTTTGGCATTTTGTAAAATTACTAAAGCATCTCTTTGATTAATTTCCTCAACACTAAGTTTTTTATCTTGGTTAATGTCAATGAATTGATAAAATTCGTTGTATCTTTCTCTGTCTCTTGGGGCTAACTTTTTTAACTCATCTGGTGTAAGGCTACTCCAAGGACGACTATAGGTATTTTCTAAAATTACCCTGACTTTTACCCCGGCTTTTTGTTTATCTACAAGTGCTTGGGCAATCTTAGGTAAACGCAATTCTTGGACGGCAACATCTACTGTAGATTTTGCTTGATAAATTGCATCTACAATCAGCTTTTCTAGATCATCCCCTAGCCGAGTTTGCTGACGGTAGGTTTCTTTGTATTCTGAAGATTGAGAATGATTAAAATATATTTGCACTAATGGGTCTTGTGGTAATGGCGATAAGCGATGATGGGATGATTTGGCTTGTTGACAAGCAGTCAGAACAAATATTAATAAAAATATCCAAAAATACTTATATTGACGAAAAATTTGCACGTTAATCTGCTACAAGTGAATTGGTAGTGAACATTGTTATAGTTCCCAAATGCAGCACGCCTATTTAGTGAGAGAAACAGCTTGATAGACAATCAGAAAATCTTGCCATCGATGCAGAGTAAATCAGATTTTTTCAGGATTTATTAACTTTTTTATCTAGCTAAAGTGAAAATAGTAGGTAGCCCCTACTCCGTGTGCCTTTCCGCTCAAGTTTTGTGATATGCAAATATATTTAGATTACAGTGCTACTACGCCAACTCGTCCAGAAGCTATCGCAGCGATGCAAGCCGTTCTGACTCAACAGTGGGGTAATCCTTCCAGCTTGCATGAGTGGGGACAACGGGCTGCAACAGTTGTAGAACAAGCCAGAGTGCAAGTCGCAGATTTAATTAACGCCGCTGATCCTGCATCAATTGTTTTTACAGCTGGTGGTACTGAGGCTGATAATCTGGCAATTATCGGTGTTGCCCGGTTATCTGCTGTGCCACAACACATCATTATTTCGAGTGTGGAACATTCAGCAATTTCGGAAACAGCCCGGTTATTAGAAATGTGGGGTTGGGAAGTCACGCGCTTGGGAGTTGATAGTCAAGGTAGAGTTAGCTCTGAAGATTTACAAGCTGCATTGCGTCACAATACTGTCTTAGTATCAATAATTTACGGGCAAAGTGAAGTTGGGACAATCCAACCGATAGCCGAACTAGGAAACATAGCGCGATCGCACGGTGCTATATTTCATACAGATGCGGTGCAAGTTGCTGGACGTTTACTGCTTGATGTGCAAGCATTACCAATTGATTTACTCAGCATTTCTAGTCACAAAATCTACGGGCCACAAGGAGCGGGAGCATTATATATTCGTCCTAACGTGAAATTGCTGCCTTTATTAACAGGCGGTGGGCAAGAAATGGGGATGCGTTCGGGAACCCAAGCTGTACCTGTCATTGCTGGTTTTGGTGTAGCCGCCCAATTAGCCGCCCAAGAATTAGCCACAGAAACCCCCAGATTAATTCAATTACGCGATCGCTTATTTTCGCAATTAGCAGATGTGCCTGGTTTAATTCCCACAGGCGATTTGATTCATCGTTTACCCCATCATGTCAGCTTGTGTCTAGAATACGCCGATGGTAAAAAACTCAGTGGTAAAACTTTAGTGCGCCAGTTAAATTTAGCTGGTATTGGTATTAGTGCGGGTGCTGCTTGTCATAGCGGTAAACTCAGCCCTAGCCCGATACTTTTGGCAATGGGCTATTCACAAAAAGCCGCCTTGGGCGGAATTCGGATGACACTAGGGCGTGATACTACCGTAGCCGATATTGATTGGACGGCGATGGTGTTGAAACAAATTTTGCAGAGGTTAACACCAGATTTATATTTAGCTACACGCTGAAATTAACTATAAAAATCGCGTACTTATGGGAATACTAACGACATAGGTTAGGAGACTGTATGTGCGCGATGAGAGAAATAGGATTTATAAAGTGGTATGGCGGCTATGACCATCAAAGAAATCGAGAAAATGATTTTGGATATATTGGTCGTGAAGGAAAGTTAGATGACGTAAAGGTTTACCGAGAGGAAGTATGTTGTTCAGAAAGTGATTTAAAAGAAAGTATATTGGTTACTTTTGAAACAACTATAAATCCAACAAATAATAAATTATATGCTAAAAAACTAAAATTATTTACAGAAATAGGTAGAATTAAAAACTTTGGTATAAATATCAATCAATCCGTAAAACCTAATTATTGGTTTATAGAATGTGAGTATGACGGTCATATTTTGGTACATAGAAAAGACTTTAATTTTATAGAAACAGACTTAACGGAAGGAACAATCGTTAAGTTTTTAATCCAAAAATATGGAAAAGAATATAAAGCAAAAAATGTACATTTATTTAATTTTAGGGAAGAAATCGATCCAGATATAATTGAGAGATGCTTAAATCATAAAGACCCTAGAATTTGTGCTTTGGGAATTTGGGGTTACATTAACAATAATTCATTTGATAAGGCTATTTCTTTGATAGAGCAAAAATTAAAAAAATATTCAGATTGGGAAAAAAAGCGTTTTTTAAATCAAGCACCTGGTTTAATATATTTTTATTTTGAATTAAAAACTATTAGTCCATCGTTACTTAATCAAAATCAATTAAATATACTATTTCAATTTTTGACTAATAATTCAATTTTTTTAAAAAATATTAGCGTTAATGAAGAAGTTTTAAATATTTTTGATAAAATTCAAACAACAAATTTAAGCTTTTGCAACAATTTTATAGATAAATATTATAATCTCTATTTAGATAACCCGATATATCGCAAGCGACTTAGGACTGAACTACAAGTCAAATGTTTAGTTAAAATTATCAGTAATTTAGATAGTAATATTAGTATACATAGCTTATTAAATGAATTACAAGAAGCTATAGTAAATTCAAAATCAAATAATATTTGGATAGCAATACCTAATTATATTATTCTGAAACAACCAATTTGGTCTATAGCACCACAATCTAGGCGTATTGGCATCCTTGTAAGTCAACTGAGCAATGTACAAGATTTAGCTCAAGAAAATAAAATTTTGGAAATCGCCAATTTACTTGAAGAATCTACATCAGAAGAGATTACAAAAATAATACCTATACTACAAGATAAATTTTGGATAAAATCTCATGAGTCTATTTTAAAATTCTTCCCAGTAACTGAACAAATTAACATTCTTATTTCAAAACTGAATAATGGACATAGCAAAAATATAGAAACGATAAATCAGCTTGTAAAATTACTTTGCAACGTTTCTAGTAACGAACTTGATAAATTCATTTATATACTGCCAAACGAAGTTAAACAAAATGATGCAGTATTAGAATTCTTCCCAGCGAAGGAACAAGTTTTGATATTGCTATCAAAGCTGAAAGAAGAGGGGCAAATAAAAAATCAATATATTTACATTACCAATAAAATTGGTAATGTGATTTATCGAGCAGCTAATGATGAGCGTATAATATTGATTTATTTACTTCCAGAATCGATAAGGTACAAAGAGCCAATACTTAACGTACTTCATACTCTGATTCCAGAAGAGCAAGTTAAATTGGTCTGGAATTTTATTATAAATGGCTCATTATTAACTTGGTTTTATATGTCAAGACAAGCAAAAATCCTATGTGTTTATCGTTTGGCAAAAGAAAATCAAAATATTTCTATGTTTCTGAGTGAATTAAAAAGAATTCAAAAAACTAGCCCTGAGAATGATATGTTGGTTAGGTGTACTCTAAAAATACTATGGGCGAAAGAGAATTCAAAACAATGCGAGAATGTTTTTAAACAAGTGGATGAATTGTTGATTCAGTATGTAATTGAAACTGTCAATACTTCTAATGAACTTCTCAATCTTGATCCATTACTTCCTTATTGTAAACCTACAGAAGTTAAAGTTAAATATTGTGAAGGAAAACTTTGGCATAAAAAAGGTAATCAAACCAATGGTGAGGCTGAAATAACAACTACTAGCTATTGTCCTCGTACAAGAAATATTTGTAATTTATTTGATCCAAATAAAAAAGAAAATTATAATTTATATGGAGCGCGATTGTATGCCGAATGTTCGCAAGATTGGCAGGACTGGTCTTTACTAGAACTATTTCAAACAGCAGGTATTATACCAAAACCTGAAGATTACATAGCAAAACTATCAGGCTGGATTAATCGCATTAACGAAATTCGCTCAAGATTCAAGTGTTCTGTATGTGGAGATATAATGCCCCACAATATTGAATATGCAAAATTTAGGGCTAAATTTAGAGTAACCGTTTTTTCGTGCCAACACGGAGGAAATCACGATTATAATATTTATTTGAATGAGTGTTGGGGATGTAATGCGATAATTGACAGTAGGGAAAGTAAGTATCAGTCCAAAGAAGATAAATATTATATTTGCATTCATTGCGGAAGTGGAACACGACACAGCAATACTTATACTCAAGGTGATATTTGCCCTAAATGCGGTATGGTAGGAATGAATGTTAGTCCGTCTAATAATCGTTACCGTCAATGTTTATCTTGCAAACATTCAATCAAATTACCAGATAAAAATAAAATAACAGGCCCCCGTTGCCCTGAATGTAAAACGACAGGACTGTTTTTAACAGTTAATCAAAATAATGAATTAGTTCGGATGTGCCGTTCCAGATTTTGCACGTATTCAATTGTTGTTTCTAACTAACATCCCTTAATTAAATTCGTATTTTAGACAAATAATTTAATTATTTTTTTATATGAAACAAGCTAAAAAGCAGAAGCATCTAATACGAATTTAGTCATTTAAAGCTTCAAGTTTACGTTCCTGTATAAGTTCATTAACTAATTCTCTTTCTGGAGATTTATCTTTCAATAAACCGCGGATTTTTTTAACTTGTTGTTTTAAGCTGATTAATTGAAGAGTGCCGTTAGATTGAAGTGTTAAAATCAAGCGATCGCCTGATTCTAAATTCAAACTTTTTCGGATTTCTTGAGGTAAAGTTAAGCGTCCTTCTGGTTCAACATCAATTGTATAGTGTTGAGGAGATAACATTATATTGGCAAATTTTGAGTATAGTTATAGTTTAGCAAAATCGCTCATTTAGATTCAAAATAAGAGCGATCGCACTTTAAAATAGCGCGAACACTGAAACAATAGGAATAGATGATAGAGTCATATAACAACCATGAGTCAACTTCCTAACTCTCTTGAAGAAGCGATTGCCCAATCCCGCGAAGCCACCAAAGCAGCATTAGCAGATGGTTATACTCGGTTGCAAGTTGAGTTAATCTTCCCAGAACTCAAACCTATGCCGATTGCCGAAGAATTTCTGCCTTTATTTGCCGAATATGAGTCACATTTGAAAGTTTTGTTTGCGGATGCGGGTAGTGCAGCCTTAGCACGTCGTGAATGGGTGGATGTCCCATTTCAAATTTTTGATATTGGTACAGGTAGGGCTGCGTCTATTCAGACAAAAATTCAACCAGAAGATAAAATTGCCTTCTTTGTTTCCCCCACTTCTGTAGAATTACCTCAGTTAGAAAAAATTTGTGAAGTACTTGGCGAGCGCCCATTTGTCATGTTGAACCCGCGCCTAGAAGATTCTGCTACTATAGGCATTGGTTATGCTGGTAGACAAGCCCGCGATCGCTTCATCAACACCATTGAATCTTGTTACTACTTGCGCCCAGTCGATGATGATACTGCGGTACTTCGCTGCTATCCCGGGCAGTGGGAAATTTGGGTACAACAAGCTGGAAATTGGGAAAAATTTGTCGAATTACCCAAAAAACCCTCCGGCGATGATATAGATTACATCCTCGCGCAGGGACAATCGCAGACATCAGGTAACGCTGCACCTGTCAAGAAACCCAATGTGTTTAAAAGTTTGCAACGCTTCATTAAAGCCTTGAGTAGCTAGGAAATAGCAAACAAGTTAGGTGAGATGATCAGGGTGCGTTGTCGAAAGTTCAACGCACCCTTGCATTTTCAAAGCAATATTTTTCACAACTCAATAGGATTGTTATATTAGATTTTTCATCCGTGATTAATCATCTGTTTTTTTAGTCATCAAAAAACGAGAAAAATAATTCACGTTAATGTAGATTAAACCAGCCCTATGAGTTTAAACTTTATGAGTATTAATGCCGAACAGTTTGCCAGCGATAACTACTCGGGAATTTGCCCAGAAGCATTAGAATATATGCTGCAAGCTAATCTTGGTAGTGCGCCAGCTTACGGCAATGATATATGGACTCAAAAAGCCACTGACTATTTTCGGGAACTTTTTGAAATTGATTGTGAGGTATTTTTTGTCTTTAATGGTACAGCCGCTAACTCTCTATCTTTAGCAGCATTATGTCAGTCATATCATAGTGTGATTTGTCATGAGACCGCGCATATAGAAACAGATGAATGTGGTGCGCCAGAATTTGCCTCTAACGGTTCTAAACTCTTGATAGCCCCAGGCGCAAACGGCAAATTAACTGCTCAAAGTGTAGAAGCTATAGTTACCAAACGTAGCGATATTCATTTTCCTAAACCAAAAGTTATTAGTTTAACGCAATCAACAGAATTAGGAACTATATATTCTGTTGCAGAACTTTTAGCGATTAAAGAAATTGCTAATAAATATCAATTAAAAATTCATATGGATGGTGCGCGGTTTGCCAATGCGGTTGCGGCAATTAATCAAACCCCAGCCGAACTGAGTTGGAAAAGTGGTGTAGATGTGTTGTGCTTTTGTGGGACAAAAAATGGTATGGCTTTAGGAGAAGCAATTATTTTCTTTAATAAAGCTTTAGCAGAAGATTTTGATTATAGATGTAAGCAGGCAGGACAATTAGCATCGAAAATGCGATTTATTTCTGCTCCTTGGTTAGGTTTGTTAGAAACAGGTGCATGGTTAAAAAATGCCCAACACGCCAATCAATGTGCGGCATATTTAGAAAATAAATTATTACAAATAGACGGTGTAGAAATTATGTTTCCGCGAGAAGCTAATGCCGTGTTTGTCAAATTACCCGATCGAGTAATTCACAGCTTAAAAGCAAAAAACTGGCAATTTTATACTTTTATTGGTGTAGGCGGAGTCCGGTTTATGTGTTCTTGGGCGACAACGCAAGCAAGATTGGATGAGTTAATCAAAGATATTCAAACAGCACTCGCCTAAAATAATCATGCTGCGGCTAGACTTTTTAATTAGCCAGGGAAAATTATTAAAAAACTTAAATAGTCACATAAGTAGTACTCAATAACACAAGTTTTATCTGGCAAAACATCAGAGATTTAACTGTTGACTATTGATTATTGACTATGGACTATAAACTCTTGACGATAAACTAGCTATCCTATGTCAAAATCAAGATAAATTAGTACACAAAGGTGAGCGATCGCTCCCAAAGCTAGATAAAGGATTGACCTGAGCAATGGCAGACGAAACCAATCACAATCAAGCGGGAGAGGTAGCTCCCAGCACTGTTGACAAACAAGCCCCTTCCGTCGCCGAAGACAACGCCCCCAGCACCAGCGAACCAGTGGCGACAAATATACCTACTGCCAACACGCCAGATCCCAAAGCAGCCAACCCAAAAGTTAATCCTAATGCTGCTAAACCAGCCGCCGCTAAAGACGCAGCAGCAGAAGACAAGCCAGCCGCCGCTAAAGCTGCCAAAAAAGAAAAGCCCCCAGCCGTCGAAGATAAGCCCTTTACCCAATTCATTGAGCAAGACTACTTGCCAGCCTTACAAAAAGCGATCGCGGAAGAAGGTGTCAAAGATTTACAATTGTCTTTTGCCAAACAAAAGCTTCCCATCACTGGCTTCTCTTCTAATGAACAATATTGGCAAGTCATCGGCAGTTGGCAAAATGGCCAGCGTCAGTTTAATGTCTACTTCCCCGATGAAGACATCCAAGGTAAAAAAGGTTTTTCCTGCAATGAAGGCAAAAAAACCAGCACTTTGGAATCATTCTTAATTGACGAGCGCAAAACCACCCTTGACTTATTGGTATTTGGCTTAGTTAGACGCTTAAACAGTCAAAAGTGGCTAGGTAGAAATTAGTCTAGTTCGTGAAAATAGTAAGTAACGGCTCCAGAAATGGGGTCGTTATCTATTTTGACGTAACCTGATTTCAACATTTCTTTGAGTACCATTTCTACTTCTGCAAAGCTAGCTCCTGTGGCTTTAACACCTTGCGTCACCGTTAAACTACCGCCGCGACTTTCTGCCACTTCTATGAGTTTAATCATTAAATCATTACCACTGGGGCGATAAACCTGAGAAGCCACAACAGGTTGATTTTGTGGCACACCAAAACTAGATACACCTGCTTTGGCACGTAATTTTTTTTCGTATTCATTTACCATGTTCGGTAAAAGAAATAAATCATAAACCTGCCCTACATAAAATAAACCACCTGTACACAGCCACAATAACCCTGTAGCAATCTTGCCATTATATAAACGGTGCAAGCCTCCGAAGCCAATAAACCCAATCCCACACAAAATATAAGAAATAGTGAGACGATTATTACCTGTAGGATTAATTTCTTGATCTAAGCGATCGATACCACTGCTAATGGTCGTAAATGCTTTAGAAATTTCAGCAGAAATGTCAGATAGACCTGAGTTTGGCTGGTAAGATACATAGCCACTGGCTGAAGGCGTTGGTGCTGTAGATGAAGTACCTATCTGCTCTTGGACAAATCGACCGTAATTTTCCACCTCAGCCCGCGTTCCCACAAAGGGATTTCCGTGAGCCACTTCTTGACGCTGCTTATTAGCATTAAAGATCATCTGGCGAGCTTCATCACTCAAAGTGCCGTACTCTTGCATCAAGTCAACCAATTCTTTCCATTGAACTTCTTGTCTATCTTGCACCCGTTGGCGTTGTTCTAAAGACAGCAAATTATTCGCCGCCAGCCAGCCCCGAAAATAGTCTTCTAAAGCACCATGAAAACTGACCAGTGCATAACCTATAGACTCTTGGTCATTTCCAGCTTTTTGTAATCTTTCCCAGCCTAGTTGTAGCTTATTCAAATGATTACTCATTGATAGCCCTATTGCTTTTGTAGCTTTTCTAAAAATTTTAACGAATGACTAGTTGCAAAAAAGACAAAAATTGTGTCGGTTGCTTAAGCTAAGATACCTCTTTAATCCCATTAATCCTTGAAAATAGCCAAGCCTGAGTTTTCTAAATACACCAACTACAACTACTCAGACTGGTTGCCCAATTCCCTAAATTTTGAAGTATTGTTGCAACTCTTAACGTTTCACATACCAGTTTCTCGCTGCACCTTGGTAGACTGAAATTTATACAAATTAAATTATTGTCCTTTGCTGCGCCTTATGAGAGCATTACTTTTGGTTCTCTGGCGTAATCAAGATAATACACTCGTGGCAATCAAGACATGGTAGATTCCCTCAAAAAACCAGGCTTTGAAGAAATACGGCCAGGGATTAAAGTCCCGGCAAAAGAAACCTTATTAACACCACGGTTTTATACTACCGATTTTGATGAGATGGCGCGGATGGACATCTCCGTAAACGAAGATGAGTTACAAGCCATCTTAGAAGAGTTCCGCGCTGACTATAACCGCCATCACTTCGTTCGGGATGCCGAGTTTGAACAATCCTGGGATCACATCGACGGGGAAACTCGCCAGTTGTTCATTGAATTTTTAGAGCGTTCTTGTACCGCAGAATTTTCTGGCTTCTTGCTGTACAAAGAATTAGGCCGCCGCTTAAAAGATAAAAGCCCCGTCCTTGCAGAGTGCTTTAACCTGATGTCACGGGATGAAGCGCGTCATGCTGGCTTTTTGAATAAAGCGATGTCAGACTTTAACTTGTCTCTAGACTTAGGGTTTTTGACAAAGAGCCGCAATTATACCTTCTTTAAACCAAAATTCATTTTCTACGCCACCTATCTTTCCGAGAAAATTGGTTACTGGCGGTATATCACCATTTACCGTCATTTAGAAGCGCATCCCGAAGACAGAATTTATCCAATTTTCCGGTTCTTTGAAAACTGGTGTCAGGATGAAAACCGTCATGGTGACTTCTTTGATGCCATCATGAGAGCGCAGCCACAAATGCTCAACGACTGGAAAGCAAAACTGTGGAGTCGCTTTTTCCTGTTGTCAGTCTTTGTGACAATGTATCTCAATGATTTACAGCGCAAAGATTTCTACGCTTCGATTGGTTTAGATGCGCGTGAATACGATATTTACGTCATCAAGAAAACCAATGAAACAGCAGGTAGAGTCTTCCCTGTAATTTTGGATGTTGACAATCCAGAGTTTTACGATCGCCTGGATCTATGTATCAAGAATAACCAAAAATTGACGGCGATCGCTAACTCCAACACACCCAAATTCCTACAATTCTTCCAGAAGCTGCCATTATATATCTCCAATGGTTGGCAGTTCTTGAAGTTGTACTTTATGAAGCCAATTGATATGGTTTCCGCTCAAGGTGCAGCTCGTTAAATAAAAATATTTCATCTCCAAGGCACGGTTTCTGGTGAACAGAGGCCGTGCCTTTTATTTGTGAAATCGCTAAACTAAACTAATGCTCCTTTCCTTATCCCGAACTCAGGTTACACAAGTAATTTCAATAATCAAGTCGGATTACTCTAGTATAAATATACTATAGGAGCGATCGCACTGTGCCAGTTGCGTAATACCATTTCCCGAAAAATATGATACAGATGTAAACCCCCAAAGCTTTGCTGTATCTAAGTTTTTTAATTGCGTTAGCGAGCCTGCGATAGCGAAGAACGAGCGTCGCGTCATTGCAAATTGCGAATTGTGAATTGGTATAAGTCCTGATATTGCTACTTTCTTTAACAAAAAAAGATAGAAATAACTGGAAAAATCTAATTTTTCCAAAATCTATCTAGAGATAATTTAATGCTAAAAATATTACGACTAACCTGATGAGGTAGTATTTTTCATATACCAACTCCGATGATAGATATATATATTATTGACTTGTTGGTTATTGGGTTACTCTTGCTGGCAGTCACATTAGGCTCCGGTTGGATTACTCGATTACCTTTATCTTTTGCACTTATCTATCTACTGGTTGGAATTTTTCTGGGGCCTTATGGCTTAGGGTTGATTAAATTAAGACAAGCAGAATTATTCAATGCGGAATTACTAGAGAGAATTACAGAGTTTGTCGTGATTGTTTCAGTTTTTAGTTGTGGCTTAAAAATTATTCGTCCACTAAATTTTCGAGTTTGGGATATTACGGCACGTCTGATTGGATTTTTGATGCCGATATCGATTTTTGGTTTGGCTATTGTCGGTAATCTCTTGTTAAAGATGGGATGGGGAGAAGCTATTTTATTAGGTGCTATTCTTGCACCTACTGACCCAGTTTTAGCTTCAGAAGTGCAACTAACAGATACAAATGACCGAGATGAATTGCGTTTTGGTTTAACTTCGGAAGGCGGTTTAAATGATGCTTTAGCTTTTCCGTTTGTCTACTTTGGTATTAATGCTATCAAAGATCATAATTGGCATAATTGGTTAAAAGAGTGGGTAGCAGTTGATTTAATTTGGGCGATCGCTGCTGGTATAGTTATGGGAATTATCGTTCCTAAAACAGTTGTGTGGCTCGACCAAAAAATCCAGAAACGCCGTTCTGCTGAGAAATTAATGGAAGATTTTATTGCTGTTAGTATAATTTTATTAACTTATACTTTAACAGAATTTGTCAATGGTTATGGTTTTTTGGCAGTCTTTGTAGCTGGGTTAGTCGTACAACGCAGTTATAGGAATCGAGAAAAACCACTAGAACAACTAGAATTTATTGAGCAGTTAGAAAAGCTCATGGAGGTAGGCACAATATTATTACTAGGCTCAATCTTATTATTTCAGCCTATGCTCGATTATGCTATTCAATCTTTAGTAGTCATTGTTTTTTTATTTTTAGTAATCAGACCTTTAGGCGCGTGGCTCAGTACAATTGGCCAACGCCACATAAATTCTCATCGACGTAATTTGCATCCTGGAACTCGCTGGTTATTCGGTTGGTTTGGAATTCGTGGTGTTGGCTCTTTGTATTATCTTGCTTACGCCTTTGGCAACGGACTTAAAGGAGAATTAGCTGAACAAATTGCTTGGATCACCTATACTACAATTGTAGTTTCTGTGGTTGTACATGGCATTAGTACAACTCCCTTAATGGCTTGGTATGAGTCAAATATTGCCCAGCGTCAAAATGCCGCTCCTCCGGCAACAATTGATGAATTTGAATAAAGAAGTAGCCGCTCAAGGCAATAGACATAAAAATTTACTACAAGGTACTTCAAAAAAATACTTGCCAACTTCGCTAGATTATAGTACTTTTATACTATGAAAAGACCCTATACAACTACCCCACAGCACTTGTGGGGTTTTTTCAGCAATAGAAAGCCTAGGTTTGATCAGCTGCTGATATTTTACAAAAACCTAGTACAGCTTGGCGTAAATACACAGACTATCGGAAATTGCTAAAAGGCTTGTAGTATCACAATTCTTCCTTTTTCTTTTTGATTTTTTACTTTTGCCTTGTTGTACTAGGCAAAGTAGCAGGAAAAATAACTCTTGACAATTAACAAATCAAAGCTGTTGATAACTCCTCACTCCGTTAGCAATAATGCCAATCAAATTCCAATGGCTCAAAATTTCCTGAGCCTGCATTAAATCACTTTGAGTTAATAAACCCATACGTCCTACCATCACGATTTCATGGCAATATCCTGCCAAAATTCTGGCATCAGCTGTACCTAAAATTGATGGAGCATCTACTAATACTAAATCGTAGGTTTGTTCAAACTTTTTGAGTAGTTCTTTCATCCGTTGAGAACTAAGTAGCTTAATGGTGTCATCTGGCTTAGGCCCAGCAGTTAAAACATCAATTAAGGGATGAACTGGCTGAATATAATTATGAATATGAGTATTTGTTTCATCTAGTAATAGTAGAGATAAACCCCAATCATTAGATAATTGCAGAGTTTTATGCAAGTTAGGATACCGCAGGTTTGCATCAATCACTAAAATACGCTGATGCATTCTAGCAGCACTAGCAGCAAGCCCTAATAACAAAGTAGTCTTGCCTTCACCAGATAAGGCTGAAGTAAACATTAAAGACTTAAAAGGCAAAGGATACTTTGATATGTTTAGGTTCTGGTAGAGAATGTCTAAGGTTTCATGACAAGGCAACCAACTATCAGTTTCTCCAAAAGAAGATGCTATAGTATTTTGTTTATTCCCAGAAAGATTAGGAAGCCATTTTTTGAAACCTCGTGGTGCTAATTTTGGCACAGAACCGAGTAAGCGCAAGTTTGTTAATTGCTGTAATTCTTGTGCTGAATAAATAGTGCGAGTAAACATTCCCCAACTTAAGGCGGCGGCAATGCCTAAAATTGGACTAATTGCTATGCCACCCAACAACAATGATAATCTATTAATTCCTATTAGCTTTCCTATAGATGGTTCTTCCATAACTTGCCAGTCAATACCGCCTTGAGCAATTTTTAAACTCAAAGACTGTTGCGTTTGCAGTAGTTGTTCTAGTTGTTTACGCTTGGTTTGTACAGATGTTAGAAGGCGGTTGTATTCTGCTATCAAGCTGGGATATTTGCTGAATTCAAACCGGATTTTTTGTTCTGTCTCAGCTAAACTTTTTGCGTTTGCTAATAATCCTAGAATAATTGTTTGTAGTTGAGTGCGCTCTTGAATTAACTGCGGATTAATACCTTCTATTTGCTCGTTTTCTGAAGGAATTACTGGAATATCACTAATTAATTGATTTGCTTCTCTTTTTAAAATAACTAATTGATTTTGGCGTTGTTCTTTTAGCTGTTCTATAATAGGAGATTCATCGGTATAACGCTGCTGTTCTTTGGCTAAAGTTAATTCTGTTTTCTTGAATTCATTTAATAAAGTTTGGTAGCTATTTGACTGATTTAAGCGTGAGTGAATTCTAGCTTGATGAGATACAGAAGTAATTGCTTGTTCTAAGTTAGTATAACGAGCCTGCACATCTTGTAATTGAGCGCGGTTAGTTTGTAGCTGATTTTGTACTTCAGCCAGTGACTGTAGTAAGATTTTACTTTGCGCTTCTGGGTCGAGAATGTTATGTTTACGACGAAAATATTCTAAATTTTTTTCTGATTGTCTAACTTCTTGTTGGAGTTGCGATAGTCTAGCATTCACAAATGCCAAACCTTTATTTAAACGTTCTTTTTGATGATTGATATTATAATCTTGATAAACTTGTTGTAATGCTAGTAATACTCTTTTAGTTTTAATTGGGTCTTCATCAATAAAAGAAATTTTCAATACCTGTAAAGGAAGATTATTAGTTCCTATTTTATCTTCCAATTGCTCTATTGATAGTCCTGTAGGTTGTGCATTTATGTTTTTGCCTTGAATATCTTCTATAGTGATATTTGGATAGTATGGGCGAAGTAAAATTATAGCTTTTTCAATCAGTTTAGAACTCAACAGTAACTTAACTTGACTTGTATAATCTACAGATGGTGAATTGATATCAGATATTTCATCGGCAATTAAGTTTGGAAGCTTACTCGCTTGATTGTTAGTGTTAGCATCAGAACTAACTAACAATTGCATCGAGCTTTGATAAGTAGACTTAGTATTGATAGCTATTAGGCTCACAAGAGACATTACTACACAAGAAACTCCCAAAACTAAAAAGCGTCGGCGACGCAAAGTTATTGATAATTCTTTGATATTAAACTTGTCTGAAAAAGAGTTATTCATGAGTTTATGTTGGGTTAATTTCATATTAATTGCTCTGTAATTTCTTAAATATTTAAACGAGATTTAAAAAGCAAAACCAGAAAATTTTATTTGATTTAATGTTTTAGATAACCTAGTAAAATTAAATACACTAATTAACTCATGAAGTTGACTATATACTCATGAGTTGGTCTGATAAACACAAATATCTTATGAAGGTAGAATAATTTAATTACTATCGTCAATACTCTCAAAAAAACTTTATTAATCTGTTTAAAGCTATTTTTTATTTACCGAATAATCTAATTTAGAATATACTAAAATTTTCTAGAGAGTTTGATGTGACAAAAAAACATTTACTTTGGCTGATTTTATTTAAATAACTGGTATAGAAAAAAACTTCAATATTTTCTGATTGAGAATTAGTATTTATACAGCGTTTTTGACATGGATGAGGTACTTTTCTAGTCTCTAGTCCCTAGCCTCTAGTCTCTCTTACCCTTGAAAGATGTACTGCATCAAACTGAGAAAAGCTGTATATAGAAGTGCAGGCAAATAACGCAAATTTTACCTTTATGTGTTTTAGTTTATTCCGTAAATTAACTATAATCTCAACTATGAGAGGTTAAAAATATTTAATAAATGCTTGCCCAGAAAAACCGAGTATATGACTATTTAATAGTTCTATATTTTTGCTATGAAAATTGGCTGTACTATGAGTGGTGATTAATTATTCATCTGATTTTTTACATGAATAATGCTGTTCCAGTTAATGAAATGCTGTCACACTGATGATTTAAATTGAAAAATCTATGAAATTATGATATTTTTCCTGATGCTTCTCAAAATCATTGTAAATGAGATTTTAGCTACTCTAGTATTGCTGTAATTTCCACTATAAGTAACTAGCGATCGCTTTTAATTCTTCCGTGATAGATAAAGGCTGATAACCTAATTGAAAAGCTTTTGTACTATCTAAAGAAACATCTGCTGGTCTAGGTGCAGGCATTTTTACATCTTGTTGAAGACAACCATTGAGTCCAGTGGATGGTAGATTCAATACTTGGATTAAAATCTGGCCAAAATCATACCGGGAAATCCGTTCTTTTCCTCCTAAATGAATGATGCCATTGACTTTTGCTAATGCTAATAACAATCCTTTGGCAGCTGTTGTCCCACTAACAGGAGTGCGAAATTCATCAATAAATAACTTTAATTCTTTCTCTGCCTTTAAAGTTTGTATAAATGGTTGAATAAAGCTATTGGCGGTGGGAGTTTCGCTGCCAAACATCAAAGGCATTCGGCATACTGCTGTCTGAGGGTATCGCTCTAGCATACCTATTTCAGCCATGACTTTTTGCTCCCCATAAATATTTACAGGACATACGGGAGCAGTTTCTTGATAAGGTGCATTTAAGCCATTAAATACTTGATCTGTTGATGTAAAAACACAAGGTATAGAATAATCAGCACATAACCCAGCAATATTACAAGAAGTGGTGACATTAATGAGGTGTGATTCTTGCGGATGAGTTTGACAAAAGTTTGGTTGTGAGTATGCTGCTGTGTGAATTACAGCTTCTGGCTGAATTTCATTAAATATCTGTTTTAATGCTTGAAAGTCACTCAAGTTGACCTTGATCATTTTGATTTGAGGAATTTCAAGTGTATGGGTGAAATAAGTGCCATAAACTTCCCATTCCTGTTTGGCTAGTTGGCAAATATGCCATCCTAAAAAACCACTAGCTCCGGTAAGCAATAACTTTTTCATATATGATTTGCGATCGCAAATAGCAATGCAGAGATTAAACTAAATTAATCCAAATCATACCGTAGAAGTTAACCGTGCCAATTTTGGATTATTGAATTAATTCCTGAAATCTCCAATCACCACGTACCTTTTTAAAGTCTGAGTCAGTTCTAGCTAACTTTTGAAATTTGTCGGGAACTAATTGTATTGCTGCTTTCAGGTTTTTAATAGCTAATTCTGCTTTACCTTGCAGAGCATAAGTACAGGCTCTGTTATAATAAGCTTCTGCCTTGTCTGGCTTAATAGATATCGCTTTGTCGTAGGATGCTAGTGCTTCTTGGTAGCGTTGTAGCTTTGTTAAAGCAATACCTCGATTAATCCAGGCTTCATGTTTATCGGGTTTAATTGCGATCGCTTGATCATACGCCGCAATGGCTTCTGAATATCTTTGTAATGATGTTAAAGCATTACCTCGGTTATACCAAGCTTCATCTTTATCTGCTTTAATTGCGATCGCTTTGTCGTAGGATGCTATTGCTTCTGTATTTTTTTGCAATTTTGTGAGCGCAATACCTCGATTAATCCAGGCATCAGCACTTTCGCTATTTAAGGCGATCGCTTTATCGTATGCTGCGATAGAATCTTGATAGCGTTGCCTATCTAAAAGATTATTCCCTTGTTTAAATAAATCTTCTGCTTTTTTATTAGTCTTGACTTCTGTCAATAATTGCGAAACATTGATTTCCTGCACCACCTGTCTGGTATTTTCTGTTGATAAGTATGCCCCATTTCCGCAGCCATATACTAAGCCAGTAATTAAGCTAGAGGCTGCAAAGCAGCGCCAAAAGACCATGCTATACCTACAGAACTCTTCGTTTGATCTTAAATCATTTTGATATTTTTTAATAGTATCAGAAAATACTCTTTATTTCGGATTAATTTGCTTATGTTTTTGATAACTAAATTGAACCTATTTTGAGATAAATAGGCAGCATTTTATCATACAAAGTTGATCAAAAGAAACTTTATTTTGGAAGTTCGCTAAAATGCTCACCTAATAATATGTTGAAAAAATTTCCTTTTGATTCAGAAAGAATGCTGGAAATACATGAGTTTTTAGCCAATCTGCAATCAGAGAAGCATCATCAATTTACATTTGTAATTTATGATTATTAATCAGCAAGTAACCCGTCAATAAACTAAAAACAAATAAAAAATTAAATATTTTCCGCCAGTTCTCAAGTCGATGATTGGTAACATAGTCAAGATTTAGAAAAAAAACTTGACTTTATCAGTAAATTTTACAGCTTTGATGATTGCAGATTCCGGCTGCTGTATGATGCTATTGATTAAATACAACTTGTGGCAATTAGCGAATCTTACCCAGTAGCGGTTAACATATAACAGCTGTTGAACTGAGTCTACTGGGGCAAAATAGAAAGCATGACGATTGAACCTAACCCTCCTAATCTACCAACCCCAAAAACCCTACCAGAAGAAGAACAGCAACCAGATGATTTTGATAGTGCGGAAATTAATCATGACTTAAGTTCAGAAGCACTAGCCGCACAACAAGCTTTAGCTGCAATTTCATCTTTGCAAACACCGCAGACCACAGCAGCTATGCAACAAGCTCGTTCCAGCATTCAACAGCGTTCTGTTTATCAATTGACAGTTAAACCAAGAGCATTACTCATTACACTCATAGCGATCGCCATTACATTATCAGGAGTAATCCTCAACAACTGGATTCTAGGTATTACAGGGACTCTGTTGACCTTGGTATTATCTTTAGCAATGCTATTACCTTGGTTGCAATACGTACTGCAAGAATGGTTCTCACCAGAAGATAGAACAGTGTTTATCGCCTTTTTGGGAATCGTAACAGCTATTGTTGGCATAGTTAAATTTAGTGGTCTTGGGAATCGCCTCCTAATTTTAGGGCGCAGAATTAACTGGGAAGCTTCGGGAACCTTAGCAGAATGGTTTGGTGCGTTAGGACAAATCTTAATTGCGATTATTGCCGTTTACGTGGCTTGGCGACAGTACATCATCTCCAAAGACTTGACAATTCAACAAAACCTGCTCACGTTTCAACAAAATATTATCACTCAACAGCAAACAATCGATTCTTATTTCCAAGGCATTTCTGATTTAGTTTTAGATGAAGAAGGATTATTAGAAGACTGGCCCCAAGAAAGAGCGATCGCCGAAGGACGTACAGCCGCAATTTTTAGTAGCGTTGATGGTAATGGTAAAGCTAAAATTTTGCGCTTCCTGTCTCGTTCCAAATTGTTGACACCTTTAAAACGCGATCGGCGCTTAGGTCGAGCCATCCTCAATGGTGTAGGTGGTTATGCAGAAGACCGTTTAGAAGGTGTGCGGGTAATAGATTTAGGTGTGATGTTAGCCACCGCAGACCTTTCTAATACAGATTTACGCTGGACAGACCTGAGTGAAGCTAATCTTGTCCGTGCAAACCTCAGTGGCTGCGACTTAGTAAAAGCAAACCTGGCGCGCACTATTTTATACGATGCAAATCTTAGTGGTGCTGACTTAAATGGAGTACGCCTATTTTATGGTTCTTTAGAAAACGCTTCACCCCGCAGCCGCACTGAACCCCCAGACTACGACACAGGCGAACGTACTGGTGCTGTAGTTGAAAATGCTGATTTGACAAATGTACAAAGGATATCGGAAGCTAACCGTTACTACTGCTGTGCTTGGGGTGGTGAAAAAACGAGAGGTACTATTCCCGGTGGTTGTGGTGACATTCCGAATCTCTTAGGAAGATAAACTTGGCTTTCTTTGCGCGCCTTGGTGAAGCAGTCCGGTTTTGGGAGTTTCCTAAGAAAAACTGCTGAACCCGTTAGCGACGCAGAAGTATCTGGGCGGTTCGCTAAATCAAAATCTTCAATTACAAAGAAAAACGAACCACAAAAACACAAAGCGATAGTGTTACATTCGCTCCAATACTTGAATCCCTAACAAAGATAATCCTAGTTTTAAAGTTCTAGCCGTCAAATCACACAAAACTAAACGGGATGTGCGTTGCGGTTCTTCTGCATCTAACACCCGTACACCGTGATTGCGATCGTAGAACACATTAAACTTTTTACTCAAATCGTAGAGATAATCACATAACCGATTCGGCAACAAATCTTGCTCTACAGTACCAATCACTTCACCAAATAGCAGTAAATATTTAGCTAAAGCAAACTCTGTGTCATGCTCCAATACCACCTTAGCCTTATCGCCTAACTCTTCAAAGCTAATCCCTCCCTTACGGCTAATACCCTGAATCCGCGCATAAGCATAAAGCATATAAGGTGCGGTATTGCCTTTGAGATCCAGCATTTTGTCATAGCTAAAAATATAATTACTAGTACGGTTTTGGCTTAAGTCAGCATATTTAACCGCACTAATACCAATCACTTGGGCAACATTAGCAATAAATTCTGGTGATTCCGGACGATTATCTGCTTGTAATCTTACTTCCAAATCAGCATGAGCGCGAGCAACTGCTTCATCTAACAAATCTCGTAGTCGCACACTTTCACCAGCACGAGTTTTAATCTTCTTACCATCTTCACCTAAGACTAAACCAAAAGGAACATGAACTAGTTCCACATCATCAGGAATCCACCCTGCTTTACGTGCAACTTGGAAAAACTGAGCAAAATGATTGCTTTGTCCGGCATCTGTTACATAGATAATACGTTTTGCTTCATCTTGTTGAATCCGGTAACGCAACGCAGCTAAATCTGTTGTGGCATAGTTGTAACCACCATCAGATTTCTGCACAATTAATGGCAAAGGTTCACCTTCTCTATTAGTAAAACCTTCCAAGAACACAACTTTTGCACCTTGGTTTTTTACAAGTAAGCCAGATTTCTCTAAATTTTCAATTACGTCAGGTAGTAAAGGATTGTAAAAAGATTCTCCGCGTTCATTTAAATGAATATCTAACAAGTCATAAATAACTTGAAATTCTTGCCGTGATTGTTCACATAGTAACTTCCACGCATGAAGTGTATCTTCTGCACCCGCTTGCAATCTCACAACTTCTTGTCGTGCTGTCTCTTGGAAAGCTTCATCCTCATCAAAGCGTTGTTTGGCTTTGCGGTAAAAACTGACTAAATCACCAATATCCAAAGCATTAGCAGTAGTTAATGCTTCTGGGTAAACTTCCCGCAGGTAAGCAATTAACATACCAAATTGCGTCCCCCAATCACCCACATGATTTAACCGCAAAACATCATGACCGCGAAATTCCAAAATCCGAGCAATAGAATCACCAATAATCGTAGAACGCAAATGTCCGACGTGCATTTCCTTGGCAATATTCGGACTAGAAAAATCGACAATTTCTCTTTGTGGCGTTTTTGTCTTGGCTACTCCCAAGCGTGAATCTACATAAATAGAATTGACTTGAGCTTCGAGGTATGTTGTTTTTAATTTCAGGTTGATGAATCCAGGCCCAGCAATCTCTGGCTGTTCGCAGATTTCCGAGACATCTAATTTCTCAACAATAGCAGCAGCGATCGCTCTTGGTTGCTGTCCTAATTTCTTACTCAGCGACAAAGCCACATTCGCTTGATAATCACCGAACTTAGGATTACTCGCAGGAACTAAAATCGGATCTACCTCAGCGTATTCAGTGCCAAAAGCAGCCACCAAAGCCTGCCCAAATTTTTCTTTTAGTTTTTCTTGTGTAGCATTCATATATAAATGTTATCTGTCACAGGCCCAATGTGGCTGTTGAGAGTTTGATATTCTCAGAAGCTTGATTATTTTAACCCCAAACTATACTCATCGACTCCAAATCAAGACTGCGTTAGTACAGCACTCATTTCTAAAGTGAAATCCTCATACTCAAATCCAGCCACTTTGACTGAGTAATCGGCGCACTACTAGAAATATAGTCAACACCTGTCTGCGCCACAGCACGAATAGTTTCTAAAGTTACATTTCCTGACGCTTCAATTTTTACCCTACTATCCTGCTGGCGAATTAACTGCACTGCCTCACGCATTAACTCAACCGACATATTGTCTAACATAATAATGTCAGCATGATATTGTAGAGCTTCTTTCACCTGCGCTAAACTTTCCGTTTCCACCTCTATCGTCAATGGATAAGGAATTTTGGCACGAATCTGCGTAATAGCTGCTCCAATTCCACCAGCCGCAGCAATATGGTTGTCCTTAATCATTACTGCATCATCCAACCCCATCCGGTGATTAATCGCTCCACCCAAAGCAGTTGCGTACTTTTCTAATAATCTCAACCCTGGTGTAGTTTTACGCGTATCCACAAACCGAGCAGGTAAATCAGCAATTTCTTCTACATATTTATGGGTTAAAGTTGCTATTCCACTCAAACGCATAGCTAAGTTGAGAGCAACTCTTTCTCCCATGAGCAACGCATCCAACGAACCATGAACTTCCGCCACAATCTTTCCGGGTTCACAGAATGCTCCTTCATCAGTAGTCGCTACAAAGCTTACTTTTTCATTCAAAAGGTGAAAGACTCTTGCAGCCATAGGTAAACCAGCAACTATTCCCGGTGCTTTAGCTATCCATTTAGCTGTTCCTGGTGTGACATCTGCAACTAAAAGACTATTTGTAGTGCGATCGCCCCGACCAACATCCTCCAGCAACCAGCCATGTAACAATGGATCTAATACTAGCCAAGGCGGCAAAACACCAGAATTGCTCACGACGCTATATCTTCTTTGCTAACTTTCAGAAAATACTATAGCCCAAAATGCTCATTACCAAAGGGTTCTGACATAAGTAGAAAAAATGCGAAAAAAAATCGCCAAAAGTAGTTGACACTCTTATCTAGGTTAGATATATTGGATAAGTGCCTGAGGGAGCCGACGAGAAAAAGCGGCGCAGTCAGGAACCGAACCTTGAAAATATTATAGTTTGAAAGCAATTATACAACAAGCCTGCGTCAAGTAAATAAAATAACCAGGCTAAGGTTAAAAAAGAGTAGCCAACAGAATCAAAACGGAGAGTTTGATCCTGGCTCAGGATGAACGCTGGCGGTATGCTTAACACATGCAAGTCGAACGGAATCTTTCGGGATTCAGTGGCGGACGGGTGAGTAACGC
>NZ_JACJRU010000025.1 GCF_014697425.1 Nostoc sp. FACHB-110 | reverse complement strand
TGGCGCGGGCTTTGACTATCTAGACTACATAGTTACAAGCCTTGTCGCCCGTGCCAGACACCGCCGAATCTAGCGCAGCGATCCTCAGTTGCGTCAATGTTTCTACCACCTCTTTTTTGTTCATGATCGCTTGACATTCAAGACAGTCGCTACTATTCTCTTAACTGAACCGTATTGAGGTGTAGGTTGGGTGGAGGAACGGAACCCAACATTCACGCATACTTTGTTGGGTTACTTCGGATAAGCTTGAGTCATTTAATCATTGCTATATATTATTTTTCGTAAAGCGCAATACGTTCAACGTTTAATGATTCGTTATCGTCACCGCTTGCCTTTTGAATCAAAAGGCTAACATTTTTACTATTCCTTTCCAGAATCCTTTTACGAGCCTGTTGGATTAATTCGTCTGTAATGTCGAATTCAAAATTCTTGGTGACTGGTTCAGCAGTTGGCGACACAAGGAAGGCAATTGTGCCAACAAAGAAGGTATTTATGTCACTCTTAGACTCATCATTAGGTAGGTCTAGATACACATCGTAAGTGCTGTAGGGTCTACCAGTATAAGTAACATCAATTTTTAATGTATAGCCGTTGAAATCTGGTGAATTTGGGTTGATCTGATCCAAAAGTCTAAATTCTGTTAACTTCTGAGATGTGAGATTTACCTCTACTTTAAGAGGATGCTCGCTATCAACAACCTTGTTTATTTCTCGTGAAGCAAACTTCTTGGCAGAAATAGATGGCTGTTCTGATGAGAGTTTAACGATAGGCGTGTCATCATTAACTATAGGCGTGTCATCATACTTATAGCCCAAGTCATAAACCTTTTCAATTACTTTCTCTAAGGTGTATGTAACTTCTTTTGATTCAATTGTGCCATCATGCTTTACTACAGCGTCAAAAAATTTGTATTGCCAATGGTTTTCATTATCTGCCTGTAAGTCAGCCAAAGTAACGAGCTTCCCTTCCTCAGTAGTCCACTGAGCCCATAAGCGATCAATGTTACCGTGGTGAAGCCAAAATATTGGATCAAAACCAGCACTGGGAATCTCAGTCACTAAGCCTGTATTCTTCTGAGAATTATATATCTTATTGAAGCCGTTTTTGGGAGGATAAAATCTGATATCGGGAGTCTGAAAATCCAATCCGCCAATATATGGATGCATAATTATGTGGGGATTCAATTCGATTAAAGTATTAAAATCAACAAATTCCCTTTTGTTTCTGAGATCCTCCACTCCCTTGTATAGCTGCATTTCTAAAAACTTTTGGTCAATCTCTTCGCCGTTTAGCAATCTCTCAGATCGTCCATCCTCATAAAGACTATTGCCTACAAATTGTTCGTTCTGATCTTTCTTATAGAGAATAGCAGGTTCTATGAAGGCTTTCGGCATAGTTAGAAATATCTTATTTTCCGGCACTGTTTTTGATGGCAAAGAATCTAAACTGATATATCTCCAGTAAGGTAGGGCAAAATCTTTATTTCCGGAAAGCACACGCACAATATTTTCAAAATGATAAAGGTAGAATCGGTGCCAAACTAAAAAGTTGCGTCCAGATGTTGTACTGTTCTCGATATGGGTACAGTTGTTCCAAGCTATTTGAAAACCGGGATTGCTTTGAGTGTAAGAAGAACATAGCGGATTACTTGTTAAACCAACTATCTCTTCAGGCTTTGTCGGAAGCCAATGAATTGCTCCTTGGTAATACCAACTCAGCGGATTGGTACAGTCCATCGCACGCATCTTTTCAAAGGCAATTTTCAGTGATTCAAGATCCTTTTTAGCTTCTGGTGAGTGAGCGTTCTTCCGAACGTAAATTGTTGAAGCTTCAGCTGGAGTAATTACCATCCCGAAAGCTAAGATGGTGCACATCAGAATGGGTCCTAAAAATTTAAGAAGGTTTTTGAGTAAATTTCTACTCAAAAAAACCCCAGAAATAGGCAGCCGTTTAAAGAGGTTCATATTTTTCCTCTAAATAATTTTGTTGAGTTATTGGGCTTGATTAGAGCAAGCAAAATTTTTCTACTTACGTTACTCCTTTTGCTTAGGAAATGCGTTAGCAGACTCTTGGTGGATAAATATTTTGCTTTTAGATAGCTGACATTTCCCCAACAAAATTGCACACCACAGATGTACAGTGGTTCACAATTTTGTTTTTTCTATATCTCTATGACGTAAGTTATGCCAAAACCTATTGACTGAGCAATCAACTATTTTGACAGAGCAAGTCTGTTTTAGAGACTTTTATCTCTCAAAAATAGCTATCAATCTTGATCTAGTAATTTATCAACTAGGGATATGTCAAAATTCAAAAATGATGTCAATAGCATAACAGCGACAGTTTAACACCCACCTAAAGATAGTTGCAAGATATAAATAAAGTATTTTTGTAAAAAAATATACCGATATATATTAAGAAATATTATGTATAAATACGATCGCCTAACTTAAGCAAAGATGAATGTGCGATCGCCAAAAAACCAGGTAAAAAGTATACTTTTTAAGTAGCGGATGAGTCACAAAAGTAGATTGAAGGGCTGAAAGTCCTAATTTAGCGTTGATTTAGCTTGTTGAATAGTAAACTTCACGATTTAAACCTTGATTAAGTAATTGAACGCTCTACTGGTTTTCAAGTTACAAAATAGAAAAAGGTGTTGGGTTTTGCAATTATGAATCAGCCACTGCGGACTTTGGGAGTTGTACCAAATGCTTGGATGGTAGATAATGCGATCGCAGATATTACCCGTTCTCCCAAAATCCCACAACCCGTTATCTTAACAACCGAAACTAAAACCCTGCGCCTTGACCTGGCAAAAGCCGCAATCCTCGTGATTGATATGCAAAACGACTTTTGTCATCCTGATGGCTGGTTGGCGCATATCGGCGTGGATATTACCCCTGCACGTCAACCCATTGAACCGTTACAAAATTTACTGCCCAAACTGCGCCATTTTCAAGTACCTATAATTTGGGTAAATTGGGGTAATCGCCCCGACTTACTCAACATCAGTGCGGCTTCACGTCACGTCTACAACCCGACAGGCGATGGTGTGGGCTTAGGCGATCCCTTACCCAAAAACGGTGCTAAAGTACTGACAGTGGGTAGTTGGGCTGCTGCCGTAGTTGATGAACTATCACCCTTAAGCGAAGACATCCAAATTGATAAATACCGCATGAGTGGCTTTTGGGACACACCCTTAGATAGTATCTTGCGGAATCTAGGAGTAACTACAATATTTTTTGCTGGTGTGAATGCTGATCAATGTGTATTAACTACACTTTGTGATGCCAATTTTTTAGGCTATGACTGCATCTTAATTAAAGATTGTACCGCGACTACTTCTCCCGATTATTGTTGGTTGGCAACTTTATACAACGTCAAACAATGTTTTGGCTTTGTCACCGACTCTCAAGCACTTTTCACAGCTTTCAATCACCCAGAACTAACAGCAGGAGATTCAGAAAATGCACTCTACTAGTTGCGTAATTCCTGTGATTAAATCTCCCAAAGATTATCAAGCATACCGCATCAATCCTAATGATACGAATCGGTTAGCCATTATCTTTGATTCCACCAACGCTAACACTTCTTTAACTTGCTGCATAGAAATCTTTGACGTAGGTGGACAAACACCACCCAACCGCCATCAGTGGGCAGTGGAAATGTTTTTCATCCTCAAAGGCGAAGGCATCGCAATTTGTGATGGTAAAAAAGTGGCAATTAAAGCCGGAGATAGTTTATTAGTACCGCCTACAGGTACACATTTAATTAAAAATACAGGTTCTGGTCGCTTGTATACACTGACAATTATGGTTCCCAATGAAGACTTTTCGGAATTAATTCGCAGTGGCACACCCGTAGAATTAGATACCGAAGATATGGCAGTCTTTAGCCGATGGGATACTTTCATGCCTTATTCCAGATAACGCTATAAATTAAGGTTGCAGAGGTGAAGCGATCGCTTTAGCTATACTGACACATACAACAAGTAATAGAGTTAAAAGCCCAATAATTACCTTTTGTATTTAACTGTGCCAAAACTCCTGATCAGTCTTTCCATTTAAGCAAATTTTTCTCACCAATCAATATGGTTCAAGCATACGAAGACAATAAAAGTTCATATTCATCCCCCAACAATGTGAACCTCTCATACCCAAAAAACAATACAAAAACCTCAACAGGGCGCAAACATATCGAAACAGAAGCATCACTGCTCTCTGTTGTCAGCTTTCCCCAAATACCTTTTGAAATCAAAAACTTCGTCAGTGCCGAACATGGCACAACTCAAGTACTATCAACTAACGAAAGTACCGGAGAATCTACCCAAAGAGTCATCCTCAAACAAGGCTGGAACGCACCTATTGGTCACTTCACCACCGACGTAGAAATTTTTGTCCTAACAGGTACACTCTACCAAGGTGGGTTTAAACTCCGCAACCTCAGTTACTCCTTCATCCCGGCTGGCATACCTACAGGCCCTTGGAAAACCGAAGAAGATACCATACTTTTGTGGATGCCAGATGCTACCCCCACATACATTACACAAGACTACGCTACTCTAGAGCAAATCCCCGAAAACTCTGTATATCATCCAAATATGCAGACCCATCCACGGATGACTGAATACGTCCCTTTGCAAGAACTCCACGCCATGAAATGGGAAAGCACAACATTTCTACCCCCAGGTTCAGCGCGTAAAAGTTTGTATACCAATAAAAAAACCGGACGTGCTACATGGATACTTGGCTTAGTACCTATGTGGATTGAAGGTAACTTCTACGCTGGACATCCCACCACCGAAGAAGCCTATGTCATCAGCGGTGATGTACTAGGACATTGGTCGATGAGTGACGATCCATTTAATAGACGCTATGCCGCAATGTGCAAAGATGGTTATTATTGGCGACCAGCACACATACCACATGGCCCATTCTGGACAGAAAGTGGTGCGCTACTTTTATTTAGAACTAATGACCGCCTAGATTGTTATTGGATGTTACATAACCCAGACATTACTCAACAGGATGAAAACCGTCTGCAAGCTGCACTTAATCAACAAAAGTGATGATTAAATTTTTGTGCTAACAGATGCTGATTCATTCAAAAAATCGGCATCTGTTTTTTGTGTACAAGATGAATTTATAAAGCCTTATCCCACTCTAATTGATGAGCTAAACCATACTTAATAAAATCATCTACACTTGCTTTATCACTCTTACCAAATACACCTAAACTGTAAGGATTGTCTTGCATTCGCTGTGCAACTTGTTCTTGTTCAAAACTGATTACTTCGTCTCTAGGTTTATCTGGTTTAAAAAAGTCTACAACCAAAACAGTTCGATCATAATTAGTGTAATTGTGCGGACAATGGGGATAACTATGATCTAAAATCAAAAACTTGCCTTCATGCCAATAAAGTTTTTCATGACAAATTTTCATTGCCACATCACCCTCTGGCACAATTAAACCTAAATAACCGCGATTCATGTGCGGGTTATAGTTGACATGAAGCTTAATATCTAAACCTGGATGAAACGTACCAAAATAAACGTTTCTCAAAATAGCATCATGACTAAAATTTACTTTCTCTATAGCATTAGCTAAATTGGGAAAATATTTATTCCTAAAAGCCCGAGCTTGTGCTGATGCTGCTTCTGTTGGATAATCTGGATATTGGATTTGATGTAATTGAATATATTCTTCAATAAATAAACCTTGAAATAAAATTCCAAAAGCACTATATTTGGAATCGCCTTTGGTTTTAATAGTTTTACTTTTAGGCCCTAAAACATCGTAAGCAAACTTTAACTCGGCTGACGATGAGTGCTGCCGAAATTTGGTAAACTCATCTCTAATTACTTGCCATTCATCTTGAATACTTTTGAGAAAATAAAATTCTTCGGGGTTGAGATGATACTCATTAAAATTTGCCATTTTTTTATCCTAGAGATAATTGAATAAAAAACTGTTACATAATTATGGGTTATTGCTGGAGTTCCGTTACTATGTGGAAATTCCTAGTTATACCTTAACTTAATCTATTGTCATTATTTTAGTGTGAAGTCTACTGTGTCTGAATCTCCTTTATTAGATAAAATTATCAAAAATGTGCGCCTAGTTCGACCTCATCATGATGCTGTCGAATTAACTGATGTAGGCATTAAGGATGGAAAATTTGCGGAAATTGCTCCTCATATTAGCGCAAACCAAGCTATAGAAGTATTCGATGCTAAAAATTTCCTGGGATTTCCTGGGGTTGTGGATGCTCATATGCATATTGGAATTTATCAACCCCTTGATCAAGATGCAAGGACTGAAAGTAAAGCTGCTGCAATGGGAGGAGTAACCACAAGTCTCAACTACATTCGCACAGGACAATATTATCTAAATAAAGGTGGTTCTTACCGCGATTTTTTTCCTGAAGTATTGAGTTTATCTGCAGGTAATTTTTTTGTTGATTATAGCTATCACGTTGCACCTATAGCGAGTCAACACATCGCCGAAATCCCCCTCTTGTATGAAGAATATGGGATTAGCTCATTTAAAATTTTTATGTTTTATGGTGGTTATGGTCTGCATGGTTTGTCAGACAAACAAAATTTATTTTTGATGATCAATAAAGAGGAACGCTACGACTTTGCTCATTTTGAATTTATCATGCGTGGCATCACTCGCTTAATGGCACAATATCCCAGTGCCCAAGACACTATTAGCTTGAGCTTACATTGCGAAGTTGCAGAAATTCTCAACGCCTACACCAAAATAGTCGAAAACGATATTAGCCTGAGTGGACTGAGTGCTTATAGTGCGGCGCGTCCTCCCCATTCTGAGGGGTTAGCTATTTGCATCGCTGCTTATTTGGCGCAGGAAACTAACTGTGCAAATATCAATTTGCTGCATCTGAGTTCCCGCAAAGCAATGGAAGCTGCTTTAACTATGCAAATTGCTTTTCCTCATATCAATTTTCGCAAAGAAGTCACTGTGGGGCATTTACTATTAGATGTTGATACACCTAATGGTACTTGGGCTAAGGTGAACCCACCGATTCGTCCCCGCGCTGATGTGGAATATTTATGGCAAGCTGTACTCAATCATCAAGTAGATTGGATAGTAAGCGATCATGCTTGCTGTTCTGCTGAACAAAAACGCAATGCAGAAGACCCGAATAATATTTGGTTGGCGAAGTCTGGTTTTGGTGGTACAGAATATTTACTTTCGGGTGTGATGAGCGAAGGTAGTAAGCGGGGTATGTCTTACAATCAGATGGCTAGGTTGTTGTCTTGGAACCCATCACGGCGTTTTGGTTTGCAGACAAAAGGTGATGTGGCTGTTGGTTATGATGCGGATTTGGTGTTAGTAGATCCCGATGAAAGCTTTGTGGTTAATGCGGCTGAATCAGAGTCACAGCAAGGCTATACACCTTTTGCGGGTATGGAGTTAACCGGAAGGGTAAAGAGTACGTTTTTGCGGGGAAATTTGATTTATCACAATGGCCAGGTTTTAGGTTCACCGACTGGACGCTATGTCAAAAGAAATTAAAAGTATTCCCAGATAAATTTCCTGAGTTTAGTAGGATGGGCAAATACTTGCCACCCTAATCTTGGATGAATAACTATTTATTCTGTATAGCAAGTTGTACCATACGTAGTTCCGACTTGAAATTTATTACATTGTTTGGGAATTAGACGTTGTGGCGACCACCAATAGGGTTTATCTGAGGTGATACTCCCGACTGATAAAGTGGTGAGGCGGAAGTTCGCTCCGCGAAAATTGGTGAACTGCAAATTAGCACCTTGTAGATTAGTAGCTTCTAAATTGGCTCCAATTAACCCTGTAAAGGACAAATCTGCATTTTGGAGGGATGCTGATTTTAAGTTTGAGCCTGTTAAAGAGGCGTTAGTGAGGTTGGTAGATTGCAACACGGCATTTTCGAGATTTGCGCCTGTTAAGTCGGCGTTGGTGAGGTTTGACTGAGTGAAATTTGCTCCTTTTAAGTTAGCTCCGCGCAAGTTGACATTAGTTAAGTTAAATTGACTCAAGTCGGCTCCGCTGAGTTCGCATCTAGGACAAGCACCAGATGTTTTTAATTGTTCTAGGTCTTGCTGATTCAGGGCAAAGGCTGTTTCTGTGAACCCCGCACAAACTATTAGAGCAACAAGGCTGACAATCTTGTGTTTCATCAGAGAAATGGGTTTTAAACCCCGCCCTTAGCAACACGGAGGGCGGCTTTACAAAGACTTCTAAGCAACAATTAACCCGTTAGAACGACGAATTAACCGTACTTTGCAAGAAGCGATCTGCCCTAACCGTTTCCAGTTAGCGTTGCTGACAGATACTTGTTTTTCGGTGTCGCCGGACACATAGCCAATCCCTTTTGGGGAGTTAACTAAATCACTTTTACGAACACCATAACGAGTTGTAGATCCGCCATATTTACGGCGCACTCCACCCCTGACTGGAACCATTAAATGCAACTGGCGACGAGAGTAAGGGGGACGGCGAATTACTCTAAACACCGCAGGCGTAATTGCGACACTACTAAACCAATTGCCACCATCAACCTTGATTGTGTGGTACTGACGATACTCAACAAAAGCTGTTGCTGCAATAGCCACGCCATCGACAGCATGAGTATTAAACTCTAGCTTGGATTTATCAGTTTTATTTTTGGCTAATCCTAAGTGTTTGCGAGTTGATGCAGTTTGATAGCCTTCAACCTTAACAACTGGGACAAGCTGTTCTAGCTGTTTTAACATCCACTTTTGTCCAACCATGACCGCAGAAAAACCTTTACCACTTCTGGCTTTTTTGCGTCCACTAGTGAGGTCTACATCTGCCCTAACGTACTCGTAACGAATTTCTGAGACTGGGTAGATTTTACAAAGCTCAGAAACAATTCTGAGTTCTAGTTGACGATTGGCGCGGATTGACGGAGCTAATTTACCTTGTCTTCGGTTGGAAAACCGTTTTTGGCGATGTGCGCGTTTAGAAAAAATGACCTTACGATTAATTCTTCTGCCCCTACGACCACGACGCATTAATCGCCTTGCGTCCATGCGGTCACGCACTATTTGAAACGGCAAAATCAAATGTGCTGTATACAGAGTGAATTTGGCTGACTGAACGCCAATTCCAGAATAAAGTTTGCCAGGGTCAATCCCAATAACAATATCTTGGGTATTGCGTCCAGATGGTTCACCGGTCAGTTGCACATAAAACTGTCCGCAATCTGACCAACGCTTTACTGCTTTACCCGACTCTACCCACTTCCTAGCCCTTGCAGGTGTTGTGGGCATTAGTGCTTGGTGCAAATTGTCTACTACAGGTACTCGTTGCATTTGGTATAACCCAAAATTGTTTTAGTCGCTTTGCCCAACACAATCAAGATGTCTTAGCTTTACCTAACGCTTAACCAATCAAGCTTACAGATAGTCCGAACTAGCGAAACATTCGGAAGTGTGTACCAGATTGTGTCTCAATGGGCTATTCACTTCTTGCATCGGAATAACTGGTTATTCCAATCCCCGCACTTTTAGGGCGGGGTCAGTGAAACTTAAGATATACACATATACAGCTTGTTCCGCAAATCCTAGCAATGAAGTGGTGATGAAGAAGCGATAAAAATAGTATAAATTATAATTTTGGGACTACCCAAAACTAGAATTAGGTTTTAAAATCGATTCGTAAGGAAATATACAGAACTCACTATAGACTACCACATATGCGATCCCCCTAGCTAGAAGAATCAAGTAGCTAGGGGGATTTTGATTTAGAGTATATTTACTTAACGCCATCCTAAAAAGCGCAATCCTGGAACGATGAGATAATGGCTAATGCCTAACCAAAAACTCATCAAAATTCCCACAACGCTAAATAAAGCCAAGGGTAAGCCTAGTTCTGACCAAGGTGGCTGTTGCGAAAAATTAAATAATGTAGTGGGAAAGCCTAAAATAAATAAGCCGGAAAAAATACTGGCAGTACCGAAGGCAGCAACTAAGGCATAGGCTAAGTGATGACTGCGAAATTTAAAACCAAGAGATAGTAAAAACACTGAGATAGTGATCATCGCTACTAAGCCGTCACTGCTATCTTTTGGCGACATTACTTCCCAACATAGCCAGCCAAAACTGTAACTAATAATACCCATAACTGAGGCGACTAAAAATCGTCGTCTTTGCCCAAAACACCCAGAGGTTGTGAGTCCCCAAGCAGTTCCTAAGCCTGCGATCGCAAATAATACCAAATTTGCACCAATGTTAGTTTGCACATTAGGCACAATTTCTGGTAGCTGACTCCAGATTAATTGAACGATGCGATCGCCTAAAATGGTGCGGTATGCCAAAAAGAAACCAAAAATTGTCCCAATACAAGCCCCCAGAGCCGATAACAACATGGCCCAAATTGTGGCTAAACAGGCTTGAATCATCTTGAGCAAGGCTTTCGCCACAAACAAAACCACCTTACCCAAAGCTTGCAAACCATCAGCTAAAGTGCGCTCTATCGTTTGGATGAATAAGGATAACTGATTGCTGGCTTGGGTGGAAGTTTGATTGGCTGAGTTTTTGAGTTGGTTAAACAAACCTGGCTGATGAGAACGGCTAATCTTAGTCAAGCGTTTGAGAATTATAACTGCATTTGCAGGACGCGATCGCACATCTTCCTGCACCATCTCATCCAGCAAATCAGCAAACTGGGGGTTTACATTGACTTGGTTGCGCCAACGAAGTTCTCCTGTTTGTACATCTTCCAATTCTGGCGGATACTTACCCGTCAGCAATTCAATCATTGTGCGACCAAGAGCGTAAAAATCAGCCGCCGGCCCCACATTACCCCCAGTTACCTGTTCTGGTGGACTGTAACCAGACGAAAATAAACGCGTTGAACTCGACTCACGTTTGAGTGTTGCGGAATTAAATTGTTTTGCTCCGCCAAAATCAATCAATACTAGCTGTTCCCAACCTGTTTTGGCTTGGCTTGGTGGCGCAGTTGAGGCTGGTATCCGCAACATTAAATTAGACGGTTTGATATCGCGGTGAATAATTTGGCATTTATGCAGTTCTTGTAAAATTTTGACAGCTTGCGTAAACCAACTCAGCACCAAGTTTTCTGGACATCCTTGAGGATAGTTATCCAACATCTCATCCAGAGTCGGCCCATTAATTTTTTCCATCACCAAGCAAGCTAACTGGCGTTGTTTGGGACTAGACAAAGTTACCTGAAAAAAACCATCAGCCTCGACTTTCGGCACGCCAGGATGCTGCAAACTAATTAAAACAGCCGCTTCTTGTGTAAATAACTCTAGGGCTTTGGGGGAATCTTCCACCAATACTTTTAAAACTTTTTCGCTTTGGGTCTTCTCGTCCCAAACTGTGTAAATTTGAGCAAAACCACCAGACCCTAAGGGTTGGAGTGGCACATAGCGGTCTAACAGTTGTAGCAATGCGCCACAACTGTTACAAAACTTGTTTCCCCAAGGTTGGGGATAAGGACGTTGACAAGTAGGATTTATGCAGTGAACCGCTAAGTTACCGTGCATCTAGTTTAACTGTTGATTTTTATTAAGCTGCTCATCAAAATGGTAGTTGCCAGTATTTGAGCATAAGTCTTACGGATGTTTGAACAAATAGCAACTTCTATTTTATGTTTATGCGAACAGAGTTTAGAACTGTTGACAGTTTGACAGTTAAAAATTTTATCTAATCACTCTGGGTAAAATCCTGATAGCTGATGTATGAAACCGCAAAATTCAGGATTTCGGCGGATAAATAATGTATTTTTTTACACCTAATTTCAATTAGTAATTGGCAAGAATAAATAACAAGTTCCTTGCCCCGCAAGAATTTTAGGATGAGGAAAACGCGCTTAAGTCGGCAAAATGTCAGTAGTGATTCTATGACAGTGGGTTGAAATAATAGACAAATGTCAATTTCTAGTGAAAAAGGAGAGCCACTTGGGCAGCTCTCCAGATCATCAGGGTGCATCTACTTAACACAGCATATCATTTTTGCCCTGAGGAGTATCACCCATTATTTGTTTTTTTGTATAAATATTGTTAAGAAATTTCCCTTAGACTACTTAGAAATAAAAAATTGTGTGAAGACGGTAACTTTACTGACTTTGTTCCCGGCAATGGGAAAGAGGGAATGGGTAATAGGAACTATGTATAGTAGAGACTTAAAACCCTTACTAACCTGTTTCCTTCTCCCTATTCCCTGTTAAGTGTTAAGTGAATCTACTTCACTCAAATTAGGAATTGAGCTTTTTCTCGACTAGTTCGTTAGTTAATTTAGGATCAGCGCGTTTGCTGGTCTTTTTCAGAACTTGTCCTACAAAGAAACCTTTGAGATTGGTGTTACCGCTACGATATTTTTCTAGTTCTTTGGGGTTAGCCGCGATAACTTCATCAACAATTGGTTCGAGGACGCTGGGGTCGGTGATTAACTCTTGTCCCGCAAAGGCTTTTTCTGGAGGTACGCCTTGGAGTAAATCAGGCAATTTTTCTTTAGCTTGGGCGTTGCTGATTTTGCCTTTTTCAATGCGAGTAATCACATCAGCCAAGTTAACTGCAGTTAAGCCAATTTGGGTAATGCTCAATTTTTGCTTGTTGAGGTAAGCGGCGATATCTTGGGTAATCCAGTTAGCTGCGGCTTTGGGATTAGCCCCAGCTGCGATCGCACTTTCAAAATACTCACCTACTACACGTTCTTCTGTTAAAACTCGCGTATCATAAGCTGAAAGCCCCAACTCCGTTTCATAACGATGACGTTTGTGTGCGGGTAGTTCTGGTAATTCACTGCGCCAGTTTTCTAATTGCGTATCAGATACTTCAATGGGGGCTAAATCTGGTTCCGGGAAATAGCGATAATCGCTAGAACCTTCCTTAGTCCGCATACTAATTGTGCGTTGCGAACCTTCTTCCCACAGCCGCGTTTCTTGAATAATGCGTTCCCCTGCTTCCACAGCAGCGATTTGGCGTTCAATTTCGTATTCAATCGCCCGTTGAATGGCGTTGAAGGAGTTCATATTTTTAATTTCTACCTTCGTGCCAAATTCTTTTTGTCCCACAGGACGCACGGAAATATTCACATCGCAACGCAACGATCCTTCCTGCATATTGCCATCACTCACACCGAGATAGCGCAAAATCCGGCGTAATTCTTGGGCATATTCGGCGGCTTCTTGCCCAGAACGGATATCTGGTTCCGAGACAATTTCCACTAATGGCACACCTGCACGGTTGTAGTCTACCAAAGAGTAGCTCGAACCAGACAAGCGATCGCTACCTGCATGAACTAACTTTCCTGCATCTTCTTCCATATGCAGACGGGTAATCCCAATGCGTTTACGCACAGGATTACTATCAGCATCTACCAACTCAATTTCTAACCAACCATGTTCAGCAATCGGTAGATCATATTGAGAAATTTGGTAATTCTTCGGCAAATCAGGATAAAAATACTGTTTACGGTCAAATTTACTATATTTAGCAATTTGGCAATTCAACGCTAAACCGGCTTTGACAGCGTACTCTAGAACTTTTTGGTTAAGTACAGGTAAAACCCCAGGTAATCCCATACATACCGGGTCAATGTTAGTATTTGGTTCAGCGCCGAATGCCGTAGAACTAGAAGAGAAAATTTTTGTATTTGTACTGAGCTGACAATGGGTTTCTAAACCAATAATCGCTTCGTACTCAGTTTTGACTCGAGTAGCAGAAGTCATAATATCTAAAGTTCAAGCAATTTACACGTAGATTACTATTTTAGCCCCGCCTCTTCCCAACCCATACACTCACGGGGCTATTTATTCCCCCACACCCAACACCCCGCCCCGGAGGGGATGGTCAACTTTTGTAGTTGTGTCAAGATGTAGGTAAGCTTGGACAACTCATGCAATGTTAGGAACTGTATTAGCCGGGCGTTATCAAATTCGTCAAATCTTGGGTGGAGGTGGATTTGGTCAAACTTACATAGCCCTAGATACCCATCGTCCTGGTTATCCTAAATGTGTCGTCAAGCACTTTCAGCCTGTCACCCATAACCCCGAATTTATGGAAACAGCTAGACGACTATTTACCTCTGAAGCAGAAACATTAGAAAAACTTGGCCATCACGATCAAATCCCCCGACTGTTAGCATACTTTGAAGAAAACCGAGAATTCTTTTTAGTACAAGAGTTTATAGAAGGCCATTCTTTGAAAGTAGAAATGCCACCAGGACAACCTTGGTCAGAAAGTAAAGTTATCTTACTTTTACAACAAATCTTAGATATTTTAAAATTTATTCACCTTCATAATGTCATTCACCGAGATATCAAACCAGACAACATTATAAGAAGACTGCAAGATAATAAATTAGTCCTAATTGACTTTGGTGCAGTCAAAGAAGTTCAAACACAAATGATTAGCCCCAAGTTAACAGAAATCACTGTTGCTGTTGGTACTCCTGGTTATATGTCTCTAGAACAAGTCAGAGGTAAACCACGCACCAATAGCGATATTTATTCTTTGGGTATTGTTGCTATTCAAGCACTTACAGGTTTAAATCCCCGAGAATTAGAAGATGACCCTCATACTGGAGAAATTTTATGGCAAAATCGCACCCAAATTAGTCCAGAGCTAGCAAATATCTTATCCAAGATGGTGTTAAATAACTTCAAAGAACGCTATCAAACAGCAACAGAAATTTTACAAGTATTACAACAGCAATTTACTTTTACATCAGAAAATCAAAATACTTCAATATCCTTACATTTAACCCAACCACCTCAGATTTCACAAACTCAAAAAGAACCAGCAAACATCAATAATTCAATTCTTTCCCGAGAAAAATATAACGCACTGGAAAATTTATTTTCAACATTTGTCGGCCCAATAGCTAAAACATTATTAAGAAGAGCTTCATCTGCACAAACTCATCAAGAATTAATCGATAATTTAGCGATTCATGTAGTCGAAACACAAAAAACACAGTTTAAAGAAGCGGCAATATTACTACTTGAAAAACAAAATTACCCTCAACCTTCATCACAAAATGTTCAGCCAGTCATCAATTTAGATATTGATGACCGTTTTATCAATCAATGTGAGCAAGAACTATTAGGTATAATTGGCCCAATTGCTCGTTTATTAGTTCAAAAAACAATTAAATCTGTTGACATAACAACTTCGCGCGAGGAATTTATCAAAACTTTAGCTGCGGAAATTCCAGATGTACAGCTAGCCAAGCAATTTCAGCAACGTTTAATTAGTTAAATTAACCTTTGAATATGCACTAATTTTGTTTATCCAAGATGTTCATAGCTATCATTAAACTATATTTCATCCGGTTGAAGGCAGCTGCTAAACTACCAATTTCATCATGGGCATTTTCCTCAAACTCTGCACTCATATCTCCAACGCTAACTTTTTGGGAAATTTTTTCAATTTTTTTAATGCGTTGAATGATGGTTTTCTTAATTAAGAAGTTAATTAAAATAACTATGATGGCAAAGATAGTCACTAAAAATGCCATAATTAGCAGCCAAGCTCTGTGTGCGCTGTCAAATATTTCCTCAGAAGGAACAGATACTATCTGCGCCGCCACAATTTCATTCAGGTTCCAACCAAAACCATTTTCTGAACCATAAGTTCGCAACTGACTTTTAGGTGCTTTATCCGGTGTGGAATGACATTGCAGACAGCTTTGCTCTGTCACAGCTAATGGTCGCGCAATATAAAATACTGTCCCTTCTGGTAAACTCCGAAAATCTGCAATTTGTTTAAGAGCAGGATTTTGGCGAAATCGCTCTACAATTTTTGCTTCATAACTATCAGCTTTATCACGTAAATTCGTAGGATTTAAAGTAGCTTCTTTGTAGAAAAAATTCTGATATTCTTCATTTTTACGTAAATTAGCAAATACCTCTGTAGCAGAGTAGGCAGGTACTGTTTCGGGTATAAATAATGGTTCTGTTTCTAGCCTCGACAATAGTAGATTTCTCACTTTATCTTGTGTGTACTTTCTTACAGAACTCATCGTTTTAATCAGAATAGAAGCTTTAGCAGTTACTTCTATTTGCGCTCGATGCTGGAGTACACTAGATAATGCAGTGCCAGTTACTATAATACTGATGATAAAAACTATAGTTAGAAGTAGCGTAAACTTCGTACCAATTTTTAAGTTTTTTAACATTAATTTATTTTTTAATACTTTTTTATATTAATTAACTCTAGCTAATTTTACCGAGAAAAGCAAGTATAATCCCTGTAATTAAAATCAGAATGCTTAAGAAATTATCACGTCGTTTTGTTATCGGCCAATTGCTTTTATTAATAGTTCATAGCTGTAAATCACAAAAAACGCCGGCAGGCGGATTAACTATTGGTGTGATCGATTATGGTGGAGGAACACAAATCATTAATCAGTATGCTAGATTTAACCGCTACTTAGCAGAAAAAACCAAAGCCAGAATTAGTTTAGAACCAACTTTTAACGAAAATAAAGCTATTGAGCGTTTAGAATCTCGCGCTTGGTCATTAGTATTTGCACCACCAGGTATAGCGGCTATTGCGATCGCACGTTATCAATATATTCCTATTTTCCCCTTAGTCGGCGTGAATAATTTACGTTCTATATTAGTTAGCCGTCAGGATAGTCCCATCCAAAATCTCAGAAATTTACAAGGTAAAAAAGTAGCCTTAGGAGAATTAGGTTCAGCTACAGGTTATTATTTTCCACTTTATAATCTTTATGGATTAACATTGGCGCAAGTTATCTCTGCACCCATACCTCACACAGTGTTGGAATTAGTAGCTCAAGGACAAGTAGATGCTGGTGCTGTTTCAATTGAGGAATACAACCTTTACACATCAACTATCCAAGATACTCAACTTCGCATCCTTTATACAGATCCGCATTATGTTCCGCCTGGCGTAGTTTTAATTGGCTCAAATGTAGAAAGCAAACGTCAAGAATACATTCGCAAAATTATGAGTGACTTTCCTTCAGAAGTAACTCAAGAAGCTGGATATATACCCAATGCAACCATACCAGATTACAAATATATGATTAGTGTAGTTGAAAGAGTCCAATTACTGACTAATAACCTAAAAAAAACACCTGTACAGTTATTTGATAAAACAATTTAGCTGTGTTGATAGATATGACATCAAAGTAGAGTTTAGAACATCCAGATACAATAAAAATTAAATGTCAGCCTTAGAGGATGTTTTAAAAATTTTGAGTGAATATAAACTCATATACATCAAAGCCCGTGACGAGGATTGAACTCGTGACCTCACCCTTACCAAGGGTGTGTGAAACAACCGATTATCAAGCCTTTGAGCAAGTCGCATAGTTGGGTTATGCAAGAACTATGCAACTTAGAGAATGTACGAGACTGGAAAGCCATCATCTAGAGTTCCTAAGATTACCCCACGCAACAACAATGGCGGAATCATCATTAGGTTTCAATACCAAGGGAAGCAATACTCAGTCTCTCCTGGTGGTAAATACAGCGACAAACTAGCGATCTCAAACGCCAATAGAATCGCTAGTCAAATCAAAACAGATATCCTTGCTGGCTACTTTGACCCCACGTTAGAAAAATATCAACCAAAGGTTAAACAGCCTGATAACGTTGTTTCAATAAATAAAGATGTTGCGCGAAACCTCAAAGATTTATGGGGACAATACAAGGTAGCTAAACGACTAAGTGTAGCTGAAACTACTCAAAAAGAGAAATGGTCACAGATTGATAGATGCTTGGCAAAAGTATCACCAGAGATGCTTAACTCAGAAAATGCTCGGTTGTTGATACCAGAATTACTCAAAACCTATTCTGGTACTACACTTGAACGCATCATTAACGATATACAAGCTTGTAGTAGTTGGGCATTTGAGACTGGATTAATTAGCCTGAACCCTTGGCGAAGACTGAAACAGCAATTACCTGATAAACCTCAAAGCGTTAGAACAAAAAAAGCATACTCACGAGAAGAGGTTAACGCTATCATTCAAGCGTTTAGAGGTGATTGGTACTGCAACATTAAATCAGCTTTCAAAGATAGCTGGTATGCTGATTTCGTTGAATTCCTGTTTATAACTGGTTGCCGCCCTGAAGATGCGATCGCATTAACTTGGGATTCTATCAAAGATAAAGTAATTGTCTTTGATAAAGCATATTCCTGTGGTGTGTTAAAAACTACTAAAAACAAAAAAGCGCGAATCTTCCCTATTACACCACAAATTAGAGAGTTATTAGAGCGACGCTCAACCTATATTTCTATCATTCCTAGTAAATTAGTCTTCCCATCACAAAAAGATGGCTACATTAACTTAAGAAACTTTACACGGAGGTATACCAAGAGAATTGTAGAAAATTTAGTTAGCGAAGGTAAGGTAAAGCAATACTTACCTACTTACAATCTTAGAAACACGAGTATTACTCATTATCTCCGTCAAGGTGTCGATATAGCTACAGTAGCAGCATTAATGGAAACTTCAGAAGAAATGATTAACCAGCATTACTGGAGTCCAGATGATGACATTATCAACAATAATGCTCAGTTACCGGAGATTTAAAGAGGTACAACAGCAATTTGCAACAATGTATCTGAAGTATGGCGATTGCGTAAGGGTGAACAACATGAAACTTTATCTAATACACAACGGGTATTAGAAATAGGAAAGTCTCGTTCAGGTTGTACTGGAAAACATCTAATTAATTTAGATACAGATGATTATTCTTGGAAGCATCAAGGTAGTTTTGGGGAACCAGACAACACTCCCAAATCTCTAAAAGACAAATTACTAGGTTTTCTTGAAGATCAAGCAGGACGTGAATACACATTAGAACAGCTAGGAACCACGTTTAGTAGCAATAAAGAAACAGTTAGACGTAACTTAGAACAACTACGCACAAAAGGACTGATTGAGCGTAAAGAGAAAAAAATGCACACTAAAGGTGGTATGCAAAATGTAATTTTTTATTTTGCACCTAACACACTGACAAGTGTGGAACCTTGCTCTGAAATGCAGCCATAGCAAGGTTTAGAAGCCTCTACACTGGGGATAACACTAAGGGTCAACGCTACTTTAATGTTGACCCTTATAGCCAAATACTTCATTAATATATTCAGAACAAATTATTGTTTTAGTTCCTAAACTAGATAATTACTAACTTCACCATAGCTTTTCTTAGCTTGCACGTCACTTACTAAATCATGAAACCCTCGCCATTATTTGGCAAGGTTACACACACTCATACTGTGGAACCTATTTTGAAACCTATAGTGGAGCCTTCAAACACAATCATAGCAATGGTTTTAGTCAAGGTTCTACACATTTATAGATGATATACCTAAAAGTGATAATGCTGGAAAGGATAGAAGCAAAATACTTCAGAGATAAATTAGTCAATTTTACTTAGATATTTACAATTAATATTTAATTCTAAATACAGTGGGATTACTAAACTATTTGGTAATAATTAAAGTTATCTTCGTAAGAATGCCGTTACCTTATATCTGCTGTAAAGCATAAAATTTTAGAATTAACATTATGAAAGAAATAATAGAAAATTACAATAAAGAATTAAAAAATATAAATGAAAATATAAAAATTAATTTTGATAATACTGAATTAATAAAACAACAAATTCAACAATTAAAAAAGAACCACAAACGAGTTGAGCAAATAAAAAAAGATATTAATTCTGAACTTAAAAACCTAAATGTTACAAAATTTATTAATCAAGTAGGAGAATTTGGTAATCGTGGTTTAGAGATAGCTAAAGGTGTTGGTAAAACAGCATTAGGTTTTAAATTGAGAATGGCAGAAATAGCAATTCCTCTTTTATCCGATGTTGTCTCAACAATAGGTGATGAATTATTAGAGTCTGGAGTTGAGGATATATTCAACTCTAAATCAGATAAAGATATTAACCACTCAAGAGAAAGAGAAATATATTTATTATTGAGTCTTCAAGAATTAAGTGAAAATATTATTAATAATATTAATGAAATCAGCCAACTAGTTGAACCATGTAAATTTAAACTACATAAAAATAAAACTATTGACTTGCATGAAGAACTTAGAAAAATTTTACCATCAATTAGACTTGATTTAGAGTGGTTTAATTTACAAAGTATAGAAACACAATTAAAAAATAGTCTAGAAATAAAAAATAAGCTTGATAGCCTACACATAAATATTCAAGAAATTATAAAAATAGGTAGCGATAACACAGAAAGACCATTAGGATTAAATCATAAATATGTTTTAAATTCTACTAAATTAGAAGCATTAGTAACTAAATTAGAGGGATATATATGTGGAATAAAAATTAACTCTAAAGGAGAATTCATTTTTATAACTTATAATAAACAAAGCATTAGTTTAGAAAAATTAATCTCTAAGTATGAGAATTTAAATAAAAAAGTAGAATCTCTTAAATTGCAAACTGAACATTTTCAAGAATTTATTAAAAGTAATCTTACTAATAATTTTTACAGTATCAAGAGATCCTTAGAGGAAAAGAATATAGATATTCAATCTGCTCAATATAAAATAGACGCAATTAGTAAAATAGTTAAATTAGATTTAAAAGAAATCAAGACTAAATTAATTAAACAACATATTGAGCAATTAACTAATGTAAAAGAACCATTATTTGCTTTAAAAGAAAAGATTGATCGATTAGCTCAAACATTGAAAAATTGTAATACTGAATTTGATATTAAACCTGCGACAATAGAAAAGTTTATATCTATATTTGGTAAATCCTTAATAGGATTAGAATTCCATACTAGTGGTGAAGTTATTTTAAATGTTAGTTCTAAAAAAGATAAAATAACTGATATATATATTCAATATTTAAACGTATCTAAATCTATAGATAACCTTATTCAAGAAGCTAACCAGACAATATTATCTGCAAACAAACAGTTAAAAAATAAACGAATATTAGGAATAGTAATTTTTTCTATTACACTATTGATAAGCCTTAGTATTTTGGTAACTGCTACTAAGCGTACACAATTACAACAGTTAATAGCATATCTAAGTATTGTTAGAGATACTGTTGATAGAGACAGTAACTTAAAAATTGAAGAAAGCTCGGCATATAAAGTTAATCAAGAAAAAGAAATTATATTAACAGATATAAAGTATAGTGAAAAATTGAAAAATGCTCAACAATTAGCTATGGAAGCTTCTGTTATAGTTCAGAAACCTCCTCATCCGCCAGAAGTATGGCAACAAGCAAAATCAAAGTGGCAAAAAGCTATTAGTAGTTTAGAATCTATTCCACAGAATTCTAAAATTTATCCTCAAGCCAAAGATAAACTCGTTTTATATAGGAATAACTATAACGCTATCAATAAAACAATTTTAATAGAGCAGAAAGCCTTAGAAGACTTTAAGTTAGCCCAACAGAAGGCGTGGCAAGCCGCTCTTACTGTTCAAGATAAACCTCAGCAACTTACCTCATTGCAACAAGCACAATCGAATTTATCCCAAGCAATTGATTTATTAAACTCTATCCCAAAAAGTACTTTCATTTCTAATAAAGCTAATGAGAAAATAAATTATTATCGTAGTAATTATAAGGTCATAAATAGCAAAATACAAAAACTTATAGTTAAATAATTTTCTAACTTTAATTTATTTAAGTTACTCTAACTATACTAATATAATATTTATGCCCTGATATATATTGAAAACTGTTTTAATTGAATAAATTGATATATAGCGTATTGCGGTTTATTTATAGTCAATACTGCAATTCATCCTGTTGTGATGCGCCTTATTTCTCACAGTGAAATTATAATACTTAGCTTGATATATGCAGTATTTTGACATGAGTATGTGTCAATTGTTGATAATTGCCTTTATAAGCCTCTATAACTGTTAATGTAAAGCTAATGTAGTTTGATACCTGAAACTTAAAACAGATGGGTTATAGGCTCATGTAGCGTGAGTAGTTATCTAACAGAAGTGGATAAACTACAAAGTACTACTGAATATATCACAATAACTTATATATTTAAGCTCATTCTATAAATAATAGTGTTATGCAACTTCTATGCAAGTTCAGGTACGTAGGGCGATACTGGTAGAGTACAGCCAATTTATGCAACTTGCGGAAATTTTAGCTTTCCCTATACTTTCGGAAAAGCCCGTGACGAGGATTGAACTCGTGACCTCACCCTTACCAAGGGTGTGCTCTACCACTGAGCCACACGGGCAAACTAACACTTACTATTTATTATAAGCTATAATTTTTGTGTCTGCTACAAAAACTATAAATGTGTGAGAAGTGGGCCGGGCTAGATTCGAACTAGCGTAGGCAAAGCCAGCGGATTTACAGTCCGCCTCCATTAACCACTCGGACACCGACCCGTTTCGTCTCACGATTTATCATAGTAGCAACAGAATTTAAAAAGTGCAAGTCTTTTCCAAAAAAAAGGCGGTAAAATTTACCGCCTTCTTGCTATCAACCGTTGGGTGATGAAAACTTGTCCAATTTTTAGTGCCTGATTCCCCCCTAACTCAGGAATTCGCCTGTTTCTTGCAAAGAGTGTAAGCGTTGATAAATGCCTTCTTGTCGCAAAAGTTCTTCATGGCTACCGACTTCGACAATTTTCCCTTGGTCTAGAACCACTATTTTGTCTGCGTCCCGGACTGTACTCAAACGGTGAGCAATGACGATAGTCGTACAAGTACCTTGAATCGATCGCATCGCCATTTGAATTGAACGTTCTGACTCATAGTCTAAGCTAGATGTGGCTTCGTCAAAAATCAGTACGTCTGGTTCGACTAACAACGCTCTAGCAATTCCTAAGCGCTGTCTTTGTCCGCCAGACAGTCTTACCCCACGTTCGCCAACAATGGTGTAATAACCTTGGGGTAGGTGCTGCACTACCTCATCAACTCTGGCTATCCTACAGGCTTCTTGCACTTGCGCGAATGTTGCATTTGGTCTACCGTAGGTCAGGTTATCCAAGACTGTACCGTTGAAAACGTCTACTTCTTGGTGAACGATCGCCAACCTGCGTCTATACTTACCTACATCCAAAGTGCGGATATCTTGACCATCAATGAGAATTTGTCCTGTTTGGGGTTCAAAATACCGCAACAGAAGTTTGACTAAAGTCGATTTACCAGAACCAGAACGCCCGACTAAAGCAACTGTTTGGTAAGGTTCAATTAATAAGTTGATATCTTGCAAAACTTGGCGTTTGGTATCATAGCCAAAACTGACGTTAGCCAATTCTAATTTGCCAGTAAATTTCTCAGCTGCTTCTGCCTCATTTTCGACTAAAAGATTAGAGGTATCAAAACTCGTTGGCTCTTGCAGAAATTCGTGAAATCGCAACATCGAAGAATAGCGACGAGCAAAAGTTTCTGCTACAGTACTAATCGGTTCTAATTCAGCATAAGCCATGCTAGAAAGTGTCAAGGTCATGACAAAATGACCAAGAGAAATTCTCCCATCTAAGGTTGCTGCTAAAGTTAAACCTAAAATCGTAAACACACAAAACTGAATTACTGTTTTTTGCCAAGTTATCAGTTTCACATAATTTTTGTGGATACGATAATCGACTACTTTTAACTCACGATTTAAACGCTTCTGTTGCCGTTTTAACTCTCTAGATTCTGTAGCAAATGCTTTTACTGTTTTGATGTTGGTGATTAATTCGGAAGTCCGGCTTTCGGTATCTTCCATATATTTATCCAAGCGTCTTTCATGCCAAATTATTTGCTTTAGCTCTTTTAAGCTAAACACCAAAATAATCACAAAAGAAATCAGATATAAAATAGCAATTCTCCATTCAATCACCAGAATAAATGCAAAAATCCCCAACACCCGCAGTAATTTAGGAATTAATTGTCCAGCGATTTCTGGATATGTCCAAGTATGGTTAGCAATACCTCTAGCTACTCGACCAGCAATTCTTCCTGGGTTATTGACATCATAAAATTCTAAAGGAAGAGAGAGGATTTTTTCTATGGCTGTTTGACTTTTACTCCGGCGCGACTTTAAAGCAATATCCCAGTGATACCAAACTGTTAACCAAGGTTGTGTAGGCGCACGTACTACAGTGGCGAGAAAAATCAACCCTAGTAATACACCTAAAGATAGAGTTTGATTAACTGGATAGTTGATAGTGTTTGACAAAAGTGCGATCGCACCTTGTAATGGTTTATCCAATGCTTGGCCAGACAAAACATTTAAAATTTGCCCAATCGCATAAGGAACAACCAAATCAATAATTTCGTATATACTTGACGCTGCAATACTGAAAACGCCGATTTTCCAGTGAGGACGGAAATAATCGATAATATCTCGAAACTTTGCCATGATATATTTTGTCCAAGAGCGTGAGCTTGAGCTTGGAATTTTTATACTACAAACGTATTACAAAAGAGTCAATAGTTAAATCACCAAATCATTCTTTTGGAATAGGTAATAACTACCCAGGATGAAATTCGAGCCGATAGCGATAAAGTGCAACAGGTCGAGAACCTGCTTGAAAGTAATCGGGATCTTGGGGTGAAAGATAAACAGCAGTAACTTGATCAGCTTCTATTGTAGGGTTATTTGTAGGTAATTTATGATATGCGGTAGTAGATTCGACAGAATTCAAATAAGGACGAGAACCACCTTTAAATAGTTGTTGAAATACTTCAGACGTAATAAATTTGTCATCAGCCGGACTTTCTGTAGTACGTGCAGTGACGATAGAAACTAATTGACGTTCTTGGCGTAAAAATGTAATTTGCCGATTAGGTGATTCTGGATCTACTTTGACAGATAATACAGTTTCATCACCTAAATAAGCTCTTGCCAAATTTAAACTGTTAAATGCTCTATCTGCAACTAAAATTGGTGTTTGATTTTCGATTTTAGGAATAAACTGTAAGCTATTTGTAACTGGTGGCTTTTCTTTGATAAACCTGACAATAAAACTCACAGGTTGATTAAGTTGTTGACGGTTACTTTCAAACCCAGGTGTAATAATATCTGGTGCTAAAGGTGCAGCTAAATCTATTAATGTACTTGTAACTTTCCAAGTACCCGCCATCCATTCAGGGTAAACTAAATCGCCGGAAGCAGGCTGTACTGAAGTTAATTTATTCCATTGAGGGAAGTTTGCCAAGTGTTGAGATAATTCACCTGCGGCTGCATTCCCACTGCATCCTAGAAGGAATAAAACAATAAAAAAAAACTGCAAATTAACCTCATATCAATTTTGGATTTTGTGTGAAAGGGTATGAGTAAAAAATGTATATTAAGTGTAACGGAGTGAGATTCAATGATTATGTTGGGTTAGGCTGTTGCGCCACCCAACCTACAACTTAATTTGACTTATACCTCTACTGGTAAAGGTTGCCAAACTTCGCCATATTTATCTTTTAAAACTTGCCAAGCTTCTACTTGACCGGGTTCATATTCTCCTGGTTTACCCCATTGTAAAAATAAGCTTAAAGCAGGTTCTTGCTGATCATCTAAAAAGCGGATGGCGTAGGTTGTAAAATTGCCGCGTTTTGCTTCACCTGTTTCAAATTTTACTTGGGTAATTTTGTCCATATTCAGGTGAAATTCAAAGCCTTCGGTGTGCATATTGGCGTATTTACCTTTGGGCAATTCGGCATAAAATAGCTTTTCTATTTTGCCGCGTGCTTCTAATACCGCAGCACTACTAGTGACGATTAAACGTAATGTTCCTAAAGCTTCGCAAGCTTCTAAAAATTCTTTTAAATTTGCACTCATGATTAGTTGTCCTTTGTAATTTGTTAACTGTTGACTGTTAAGTGTTGATTATTTTTCATACTTTTCGTAAGCCGCAACAATGCGCTGAATTAGGGGATGACGTACGACATCTTTTTGGGTGAATTCGCAAAAAGCAATGCCTTCAACGTGTTTTAAAATATCGATCGCCACTGAAAGCCCTGATTGTTGATTATGGGGTAAATCAGTTTGTGTCGTGTCTCCTGTAATCACCATCCGCGAACGGAAACCCAAACGAGTCAACACCATTTTCATTTGCGCTGGTGTGGTGTTTTGGGCTTCATCCACAATGACGAAAGCATTATTGAGCGTGCGTCCCCGCATATAAGCTAGGGGTGCAACTTCAATAATTCCCCGTTCCATTAAATTAGGGACTTTTTCAACATCGATAAATTCGTAAATCGCATCGTAAAGTGGACGCAGATAAGGATTAATTTTCTGCTGTAAGTCTCCTGGTAAGAAGCCTAACTTTTCGCCTGCTTCGACGGCGGGACGAGTTAAAATCAGCTTTTCAACTTGATTGGTTAGCAATGCTTGAACGGCGACAACCACAGCCAGATAAGTTTTACCTGTACCAGCAGGCCCCGTGCAGAAGGTAACGTCACGTTTGCGGATCGACTCGATGTATTGTCTTTGACGAAATGTTTTAGCGCGGACTTCTTCACCGCGACGGGTTTTAGCGAGAACATCTCGACGCAGTTCTTGTAGTTGGTCTTCTTGATGGCTATCTAAGGCTTGACGAGCTGTTAAAATATCGGCACTGGAAATGTTGTTGCCTTTCATCCACAGGTCTTCAAGCGATCGCACTAATCTAGAAGCTAGGTTAATCTGGGCATCTGTACCAGAAATTAGCAATTCCTGTCCGCGCAGAACTAACATCGCGCCTGTTTGCCGAGACAGGATTTTGAGATTTTCTTCACCATCACCTGCAAGGGCGATAGCACTCGGAATATTAGGCAGCTGAATAGTTAAGGCATCTGCCATAGTTATTTCATCAATGTGTGAGGAGGAATTTTTAACAACGGTCTAGTATTTTGAGGTTTTTACTAGAGTATTTTTACATTTTTAAGATGATTAGTCATTTTTCCTCTGGAATATCAATGACTATCTCGAAATTCTTTTGGGTTTTTATATAAGAGTGCTTATTTAATTTTGACCTAATTTTTTTGGTGAGGTAGAGATGCGATCGCATCTCTACTTTTTTGAGGTGAAAATTAATCAAACTTTCCCACCTCAATCGCACTTTTCACATTGGTTCACCGATTAATAACGGCCACCTTTGCGTGCGGCTTCCGCTTTACGCTTACGGCGTAGACTGGGTTTTTCGTATCTTTCTCGGCGTTTAACTTCAGATAAAATCCCGGCCCTTTGAATTTTCTTTTTAAAACGTCTTAGTGCCGAGTCAATTGTTTCATTTTCACCCAAACGGACTTCAGCCACTCCCTGATTTCACCCCCTTACAGAGATTTAGAAGTTGCATTCAACAATAGCATTTAGAAACAAGGCAAATGAGGAAATTTAGGAGTCAGAAGCAAGAAAGTTAAAGGATGAAATTTCATACTTCACACTTCACACTTCACACTTCACACTTCACACTTTTTCCCTCATCTTCCTTTCTCTCTAGTTTAAACCGAGCGGGAACGGGGTTTAGCAATAGGTCTACTAGGCCCGTCTCCGCGTCTTTCCCTAGTTTTTGGCGGTGGTGTTCGCTCTTCGCGGTCTTCATCAAAAGACATACCATCTCGCCCCATAGCAGCACTGCCATAGATATCCAGGTATACTGATTGGCCAGCAAGCTCCGCAGCAGCCGCAATTACTGTGCGAATTGCCTGAATATTGCGTCCACCGCGACCAAATACTTTGCCTTTATCTGTGCTGTCAAAAGCAATGCGAATCCAAACCTTTTTCAGGGTATGAGAAATTTCACAATCGACGCTTAAAGTCTCTGGAGATTCCAAAAAAGGCTGCACCAAAAATTTAACTAGTCCCACATAGTTAGGACTAGCTGTTGGAAATTGTGTGTTGACGTTATGATGCGGGTTGGGCACTGACCTGTTCAAAAACATTAGCTTTTACTAAAATGCGACGTACTGTGTCAGTGGGTTGAGCGCCTTGTTGTAGTCGCTTGACGATGGCAGGAACATCTAGTCGCACTTCATCAGTTCTGGGGTTGTAAAAGCCCAGTTCTTCTAGGGGACGACCATCTCGGCGAGAGAGGCTATTCATGGCGACAATGCGGTAACTAGCTTCCCGCTTTTTTCCGTATCGCTTCAAGCGCAGTTTGATCATTTTGAAGAATCGTTCTCCTGTTTATTGGTATTTTTGCAGCAATTATCTAGGAAGTAATTATAACTTCCCATGCTGAAATGCTCATTTTAACACTCGAATGGTGTTTACGGCTATTAAGTTAAGGGAATGGGAAATAGAAAGCTGTTGCCTGTTCCCCCAACCTTGTTCCCTTTTCTTATAGATTGCCAAAGCCTTTTTTCTTTTTATCTTTGGGTTTTTTCTTTTTGGTAGCACCACCGCCGCCAGTGTAACCGCGCCATCCTGGGGCGGCGGGACGGTTGCCTCCACCTGCGAAGGCGTTACCCATACCGCCAAACATTCCTCCTGGCATACCGGGGAAGTTACCTTGACCCATTTGCTGCATGAGCGATCGCATTTTTTGGAAGTCTGCTACCAGCTTACTTACATCTGTTTCTTTGTAACCAGAACCTTTTGCTACCCGTCGTCGTCGGCTGGGAGAACTTGCCAATAAATCAGGGTCTTTGCGTTCTTGCTTGGTCATGGAATTAATCATCGCTTCGCAGCGTTTAAGCTGGGTTTCTCCCTGCTTGAGTTGATCATCTGACAGCTTGCCCATGCCCGGAATCAACTTCATGATTCCGCCCAGCGACCCCATATTTTTCAACAAACGCAGCTGTTTGAGAAAGTCGGTAAAGTCAAACTTTGCTGACAGAATTTTCTCTTGCATTTGCTCGGCATCGGCCAAGTCAATTTCTTCTTGGGCTTTTTCGACCAAAGTCAGCACATCCCCCATGCCCAAAATCCGCGAGGCCATCCGGTCAGGGTAGAAAGGTTGTAAGGCTTCGACTTTCTCGCCAATACCGACAAATTTGATGGGCGCGCCGGAAATTTGCCGGACTGACAAGGCTGCACCACCACGGCTATCACCATCTAACTTGGTAAGAATTGCGCCAGTAATCCCGATTTCTTCGTGGAATGTGCGGGTGAGGTTGGCGGCTTCTTGACCAGTCATCGCGTCCACGACAAGTAGAGTTTCGTCGGGTTGGACTGTGGCTTTGATGCGGGCTAATTCCGCCATCATGTCTTGGTCGATTTGCAGACGACCTGCGGTATCGATAATTACCGTATTTACACCTTCTGCCTTGGCGCGTTCTACACCTTGACGAGCAATTTCCACTGGGTCAGCGTCACTACCCAAATCAAATACGGGTACGTCAATTTGCTTGCCTAAGGTGATTAGCTGATCAATCGCGGCTGGGCGATATACGTCTGTGGCGACTAACAAACAGCTACGGTCTAATTTACGGAGATGTAAGGCTAACTTGGCTGTAGCTGTGGTTTTACCAGTACCTTGCAACCCAGCCATCAACACAACTGTCGGCTTTTGTTCAGTTTCCGCCAGGGGAACGTTTTCTTCCCCCATCACCTGCACCAATTCATCGTAAACAATTTTGATGAACTGCTGGTCAGGGCGCACGCCAGAAATTACCTCGGCTCCCTGCGCCTTGGCTTCAACTTCGCTAATAAAATCTTTGACTACCTGGAGGTTAACATCTGCTTCCAACAAAGCGCGGCGAACTTCCCGCAAAGCATCTTGAATGTTGGATTGGGAAATTTTATCTTGACCTCGGAGCTTTTTCCAGGCGGATTCTAAACGGTCTGCTAATGCATCAAACATATCTTAGTTACAAGTTAGTTAGCCAGTAGGGAAGCCTGAACCGCTAAATAGCGATACAGAATTTCCGGTAGAATTTGAACGTGCTATCTACCAGCTTAGTAGTTTTCCCTCCGAGTTGAGCAACTATATACCTACTTCGGTTGGGGCGGTAAACCGTATAATGATGGTTTTGCGAGGTGCGATCGCTTTCTTAGCTTGGGATATTAACAGTAGTATTCAATTAACAAATTGTTCTTTCTTAGAAGAAATTTTAGACTTTAGACTTCCTCTGCTTCATTTGGTTTAATTTCACAAACCAGTTCATAAATTGAGGCTTTGGGCGGTTCAGCAAATAAAGGCATCATTTTTTGCAAAATGCTATCGTAAATCTCGTTGTGACAAGCTTCCATATCTTCAACACTCTCCCAGAAAATGATAGAGATGCCTTTGTCGGTTCCTGGTTCTTGCAACAAATAGGCTCCTTTAAAACCAGTTGTATAAGTTGCAACTGCTTCTTCATAAAGTTTTTTGGCAGTTTCAAATTTACCTGGCTTGAATTCTCCTATGGAAACATGGGTAAATTTGTGTCTGAGAAAATCTTGAAAATCCATAAAATTTTTACTCCTTATTTTAGGTGTATGATATATAGATATTTTTTTGGCTGAGGATAGAGCTACATTTTCATTCTTTAACAAACTAAAACAAATAGATTTATCAAGCGCAATAAAATCCGAAAATGAAGTAAAACTTAAAAGTTAATTACTTAACTTTAAATTAGCTAAATAGTTTATCAAATATGTTATGAGTTATGCTAAATAATTTAAATACTAAAATAGTTAAGTCTTGTAAATAACCACAGCATATAATTAAGAAACTAAAGCATAGTTTTTCTGTAATTAAGAATTATTAAAATGCCAAAAGAAATAGAAAGAAAATTTTTAGTCAAAGGAGATAGTTGGAGACAACTAGCCCAAGGTAGTGTTTATCGTCAGGGATATATCTCAACGCAAAAAGAAGCTACAGTCAGAGTCCGCATTGCTAATAACCAAGGTTATTTAACTATTAAAGGTAAGAGTGAAAAATATACTCGCTCTGAGTTTGAGTATGAAATCCCGGTGGCAGATGCTCAAGAAATGCTAGATACTTTGTGCGATCGCCCATTAATTGAGAAATTACGCTATAAAGTAGAGTTTGGTAGTTTGGTGTGGGAAATTGACGAGTTTGATGGTGCTAATAAAGGATTGATCATAGCAGAAGTAGAACTCAGTGACGAGCATCAACAATTTGAATTACCAGATTGGATTGGTGAAGAAGTCTCCGATGATCCCAGATACTTCAACAGTAATTTAGCCAAATTTCCTTTTGCGGAATGGTAAATTTTTGTGAATATTTTGTGGCAAATCCTTTTGTCAGGTTACTCAGCACATTATAGAGATATGCCATCATCATCAAAAATCTCAAATGCGCTGACCATAACTATTGATTGAATGGCACTCACCTCATACTTGTTTAGCTATTCCTCACAAGTTCCTCAAGATTTTCTCATAGATTTTACCTAGAAACAGCAAAATCTAGAAGAACGAGAGATTAGAGGCTAGAGGTGAGGGACGATTATTTTGATTTAGCAATGTTCATTTAGCCACTCACACAAAAAAACCGTAACCCAACATAAAAAACTTTTTTCTCTAGCAGTTCAATCTCTTTTCTCAACTCAGGGGAACGGAGCAGAATGAACCACAGAACCTTTGCAACCATAGATGGTAACGAAGCTGTTGCCCAAGTTGTCTATAAACTGAATGAAGTTATCGCCATTTATCCAATTACGCCTTCGTCACCGATGGCTGAATGGGCGGATGCTTGGGCGAGTGAAAGTAAACCAAATATTTGGGGAACTGTACCAACAGTAGTGCAGATGCAGAGTGAAGGCGGCGTAGCGGGTGCTGTACATGGGGCTTTACAAACAGGTTCTTTAACAACCACATTCACCGCATCCCAGGGATTATTGTTGATGATCCCGAATATGTACAAAATCGCCGGAGAACTCACACCTACAGTATTTCATATTGCCGCGCGATCGCTCGCTGCCCAAGGTCTATCGATTTTTGGGGATCATAGTGATGTGATGGCTTGTCGTGGGACTGGTTTTGCGATGTTATGCGCCGCCTCTGTACAAGAAGCTCATGATTTTGCTTTAATTTCTACCAGAGCAAGTTTAGAATCTCGCCTGCCTTTTTTACATTTCTTTGATGGTTTTCGCACTTCCCACGAAGTTGATAAATTAGAACTTTTAGATGAAGCAGATTTACGCGCCTTCATTCCCCATGAATTAGTATTTGCCCATCGTTCCCGTGCTTTAACTCCCGATAAACCAGTGTTACGGGGTACAGCCCAAAACCCTGATGTTTATTTTCAAGCCAGAGAAACGGTTAATTCTTATTACAATAATTGCCCAGAAATCACCCAAAAAATTATGGATGAGTTCGCCCAAATGACAGGGCGACAATATCAATTATTTGAATATTATGGTGACTCCACCGCCGAGAGAATTATCGTGATTATGGGTTCTGGTTGCGAAGCCGCCCAAGAAACCGTAGATTATCTCAATGCCCGTGGTGAAAAAGTTGGTGTAGTCAAAGTGCGGCTATATCGTCCCTTTGATAGTCAAAGATTTATCGCCGCTTTACCCCCCACTACTCGCAGCATAGCAGTTTTAGACCGCACCAAAGAACCAGGCTCATCCGGTGAACCGTTGTATTTGGATATTATCGCTGCTTTAACTGAACACCTACTCAGCACTCACACTTCGGCTACTTCGACTGCGCTCAGTACAAGTCCGCTCAGTGAACAGCACTTTCAACTCAGCACTCATAAAGTTGTTGGTGGAAGATATGGTTTATCTTCTAAAGAATTTACACCAGCGATGATTAAAGCTGTGTTTGATAATTTGGCAGAGACTACACCCAAAAATCATTTCACCATTGGGATTAACGATGATGTCACCCATACCAGCTTAGATTATGACCCAGAATTTCACATCGAACCAGATAATATAGTCCGGGCAATTTTCTATGGTTTGGGTTCTGATGGGACTGTGGGTGCAAATAAAAACTCTATTAAAATTATTGGTGAGGCAACTGATAATTACGCCCAAGGTTATTTTGTCTACGACTCGAAAAAATCTGGTTCGGTGACGGTTTCTCATCTACGCTTCGGTTCTCAACCTATTCACTCTACTTATTTAATTAGCCAAGCTAACTTTGTCGCCTGTCACCAATGGGGATTTTTAGAACAGTTTGATATGTTGGCGCATATTATCCCTGGTGGAACTTTCTTATTAAATAGTCCTGACAATTTAGAGGATGTTTGGCAGAAATTACCGAGATTAGTTCAAACACAAATTATTGAGAAAAAACTCAAATTTTATGTAATTAATGCTTATAAAGTTGCCCGCGAAGCCGGGATGGGTGGCAGAATAAATACGGTAATGCAAGTATGCTTTTTTGCATTGTCTGGTGTGTTGCCACGAGAAGAAGCGATCGCCCAAATCAAGCAATCAATTATCAAATCCTACGGCAAAAAGGGCAATGAAATTGTGCAAATGAACCTCAACGCCGTAGACCGCACCTTAGATAATCTCCACGAAGTTCCAGTTCCCCAAGGTGTAGATAGTCACATCGAACTGCGCCCACCTGTACCCGATACTGCACCAACTTTTGTGCGGGAAGTGTTGGGTAAAATGATTGCTAAATGTGGCGATGATTTACCTGTGAGTGCTTTACCTGTGGATGGAACTTACCCCACCGGCACAGCTAAATGGGAAAAACGCAACATCACCCAAGAAATTCCTGTGTGGGATGCAGATGTCTGCGTGCAGTGTGGTAAATGTGTGATGGTATGTCCTCACAGTGTGATTCGTAGCAAGGTTTACGAACCCCAACAACTGGAAAATGCACCGCAGACTTTTAAGAGTACCAATGCTAAAGACCATGATTGGCACGGGTTAAAATACACTATCCAAGTAGCAGCCGAAGATTGTACAGGTTGCGGTATTTGCGTCGATGTGTGTCCGGCGAAGAATAAAAGCGAAACGCGCAAAAAAGCTATCAATATGGAACCGCAACCACTATTGCGGGAAGCTGAACGGCAAAATTGGGATTTCTTCTTGAATCTTCCTAATCCTGATAGACGCAACTTGAAGCTAAATCATATCAACCAACAGCAAATGCAAGAACCGCTATTTGAATTTTCTGGTGCTTGCGGTGGTTGTGGGGAAACTCCCTATATTAAATTAGCAACACAGTTGTTTGGCGATCGCATGATTGTTGCTAACGCCACTGGTTGTTCTTCAATTTACGGCGGTAACTTACCCACCACACCTTGGACACAAAACGCCGAAGGACGCGGCCCGGCTTGGTCTAACAGTTTATTTGAAGATAACGCCGAATTTGGGTTAGGTTTTCGCATCTCTATTGATAAACAAGCCGAATTCGCCGCCGAATTACTGACTTTACTTGCACCAGTAGTAGGAGCAGAACTAGCAAATAGTATTCTCAACGCAGTGCAGAAAGATGAAGCCGATATTTGCGAACAACGCGATCGCATTGCTATCCTCAAGCAAAAGCTAGAAATTATTAATCACCCCAAAGCCAAGGAACTGCTGAGTATTACCGACTACCTTGTGAAAAAGAGTGTCTGGATGATTGGCGGTGATGGTTGGGCCTATGATATCGGCTTTGGCGGGCTAGATCACGTCTTCGCCAGTGGTCGGAATGTGAATATTTTAGTGCTAGACACAGAGGTATATTCCAACACAGGTGGGCAGATGTCCAAATCCACCCCGAAAGCCGCCGTCGCCAAATTTGCGGCTGGTGGTAAACCTGCACCCAAAAAAGACTTAGGTTTAATCGCCATGACTTACGGTAACGTCTATGTTGCAAGTGTGGCGATGGGTGCGAGAGATGAACATACACTCAAAGCCTTTTTAGAAGCCGAGGCTTATCCTGGCACTTCGTTGATTATCGCCTACAGTCATTGCATCGCTCACGGCATCAATTTGAGTCAAGGTATGCAAAATCAAAAAGCCGCCGTAGATTCTGGTAGATGGCTACTGTATAGATATAACCCCGAACTCCGCAACCTCGGCGAAAATCCCTTACAACTAGACTCCCGCACACCAAAACTATCGATAGAACAATCGATGTATTTAGAAAACCGCTTCAAAATGCTGACCAAAATTAACCCCGCAGCAGCCAAGCAGTTACTCCAAGAAGCCCAAGCCGATGTCAATACTCGATGGCAAACATATCAACAGTTGAAAAGTGTGAAGTATGAAGTATGAAGTGTGAAGTATGAAGTCTGAAGTGTGAAGTATGAAGTCTGAAATTTCCTACTCCCTAGTCTCTAACCTTTAGCCCCTCATAGAATATGGATATAACTACAACATACATGGGGATGCAGCTGCGATCGCCTTTTGTCCCCTCTTCATCTCCTTTAACGCAAGAGATTGACAACATTAAACGTATGGAAGATGCCGGTGCAGGTGCGGTGGTGATGCATTCACTGTTTGAAGAACAGTTAAGCATGGAAAGCTATGAACTGCATCATCACTTAACTTACGGTACAGAAAGTTTTGCTGAATCCCTGACTTATTTTCCTGAACTAGACAGATTTCGCATCGGCCCAGAAGAATATTTAGAACTAATTCAAAAAGCAAAAGAAAGCGTACATATTCCTATTATTGCTAGCTTAAACGGCTCTTCTTTAGGGGGATGGATTGGTTATGCCAGACTATTAGAGCAAGCAGGCGTATCAGCACTGGAATTAAATACTTACTACGTCCAAACTGACACCGAACTGACAGCCGCAGAAATCGAGCAAAGTTACGTCAATATGGTGCATACTGTCAAATCTTCAGTGAATGTTCCTGTTGCAGTTAAGCTAAGTCCATATTTTACCAATATGGCAAATATGGCCAAGCGTTTAGCTCTGGCTGGGGCTGATGCTTTAGTGTTATTCAACCGATTTTATCAACCCGATATCAACCTCGAAACCTTGGAAGTGGAACCAAACGTATTATTAAGCACTCCCCAAGATATCCGCTTATCTCTGCGTTGGATTGCTATTCTCTACGATCGCATCAATGCCGACTTAGCCGCAACTAGTGGTATTCATAATGCTCACGATGTCTTAAAAATGCTGATGGCTGGAGCAAATATTACTATGTTGTGTTCTGTACTGCTGCGTCAAGGCATTAATCACATCCGTTGCATCGAGGAGGAAATGCGCCAATGGATGGAAAAACACGAATACGCATCAGTCCGACAGTTGCAAGGTAGTATGAGTCAGAAACATTGCCCAAATCCCAGCGCCTTTGAACGCGCTCAATATATGAAGGCTTTGCGGACTTATAAACCTGAATGGGGGCGGATTTATGAACCATCTTATTATCACGGATGAAGAGAAAGTATGAAGTATGAAGTCTGAAGTCTGAAGCTCAGGTGTAGGTTGGGTGGAGGAACGGAACCCAACATTCGAGCATACTTTGTTGGGTTACGCTATCGCTACACCCAACCTACTATTCTCTGAAGTCTCAAGTCTGAAATTTCCTACTCCCCACACCCTAGCCCCTACTCTCTACTCTTATGAAAAAACGTATTGGCATTCTGACTAGTGGCGGTGACTGTCCGGGTTTGAATTGTGTGATTCGTGCAGTTGTGAGTCATGCCACACTCACATACAATTGGGAAATTGTCGGTATTCCTTATGCTACACAAGGTTTATTAGAGCGACAAGCGATCGCACTCAGCTTTCATGGTTGGGATTTACGCGGTATTGATCCCCTGCTGAATATGGGCGGTACTATCCTCGGCACAATCAATAAAGGTGATACCCTAGCCCGTGCTAGAGAGATGATTGCTGGTTATCAAGCCTTAAATTTAGATGCCTTAATTGCCATTGGTGGCGATGGCAGTATGAATATTATTCATCAGCTGGCAACTCTCGGCAATTGGAATTTAGTCACTATTCCCAAAACTATAGATAATGACGTTGCTTTAACAGAACGAGCGATCGGATTTGATTCGGCTGTGAATACAATTGTCGATGCTCTCAATCGTCTCACATTTACCGCCGCCAGCCACGATCGCGTCATGATTGTGGAAGTGATGGGACGCACGGCGGGACATTTAGCTTTACATTCCGGTATTGCTGGCGGTGCAGATGCAATATTGATCCCCGAAGTTGCTTACACAATTCCCGCTTTATGCCAACATCTAGAGGCACTCCGAAATACCTGGCGGCGGAAATTTGCCATAGTTGTAGTGGCCGAGGGTATTTCATCTTGTGCAACAGATTTGGGTATTCATTGCAGTTTAGCCACAAATACTAAATCCCCATCGCTAAAATGTGGTATGGGACAATATATTGCCGAGCAAATAACTCAGTGTACCCACCAGGAAGTGGATACCAGAGTTTCTGTATTAGGACACATTCAACGCGGTGGAATTCCCTCCGCTTTAGACCGACTGACAGCTACAGTTTTTGGCAAAGCAGCTGTTGATTTAATCGCTCAAGAAAAATATGACCAAATGGTCGCTTGGCAAAATGGCCAAGTTGTTGCGGTTCCAATTGCAGATGTAGTGGCTAAAAGTCCATCACCAGTAGATCCTGGCGGTTATTTGGTGCAAAGCGCCCATTCTTTAGGTACTTATGTAGGTGAATGGTAAAGTGCTGAGTTGCTGAGTCAAAAATTCTCCCTTCACACCCAGATGGTGAGCGTAGCCTAAGCACCCCTAATCCCGACAAAAACTAAACGTCTGTGTGGGTAAGTTCCAACTAGCAAACACACCATTTCCCAAGGGTAAACCATCAGGTTAAATCGCAGAGCGCGTCCTGGGGCGTTGGGGTTTTCGACTACAGCTAGAGAAGATTTACCTTGTCCTGTCCAGTAGATTTTGTCGTCAGGTGCTAACCTCGGCCCGGAATAGCCAGTCATATCACCAATTGCTAAGGTATCAATTTCAGTTTCTATCTCAGTCACTAAATCCATTTGGTGGGGTGTGGCGTTCCAACCTTCCAAGGTATGGTGATTCCACTGTCCAAACTCCCAATCACCTTTGGAGTAATACAACTTTGTGCTATCAGGTGAGAAGGCGCAAGAGTAACCAGCCGAACCGCGAATTAAAAAATCACTGTGGCTCACTATACCTGTACTAGGGTTAAAGTTGGCGATCGCAATTCCCAATCCGGCTACACCTAAAGCTACTTTATTCCAATTGGGGCTGAAAATAATTGAACCTTTATGAACTCGTTTCCCAACTAAAGAATTTAGTCTATTTTCGGGAAACCCAATGGGAGAGGAAACATATTTGCTATTGATCCCCTGATTGTCTACCAAATAGGCACGCACCTCAGTTCTGCCGTTAAACATCAGTAACCAAAAAGATTTTCCATTGCTATGGGGTGCAACACCAATAGCTTCGCCAGGATTATCAGATTTCCCTGTGAGTTTTCGGTTCAACAAAGTTACTGCCCCGTCTGCACCTTTAGATAAGTCCGCTAGAGAGTAAAATATCGTCTGATTATTGTTAGTAAAAATGTAGAATCTCTCACGATGCTCATCAGGGCATGGTACAATCGCCACTGCTTGGGTCGCCGACCAACTTTTTGCACCCCAAACTCCATCTTCTAGAATCTGGTGGGTTTGTCCGTTGAAGATGAGTTGACCATCACTATATAACCGGAGTTTCCCAGTCAACGGATCAGTATAGCTAGCAGTTGCTTCAAAACCAGAACTTTGTCCTGCTTGATGAATAATTTTTGGGCGATCAGTGCCAAAATCAATCAATACTTTTTTCCCAACTCCCGTATACCAAAATCTATCTGGTGCAGCAAGCTTCGTAATCGATACTACATTCATAGTGAGTTTTCCTTAGCCAGTTAATATTATTTGTCAAAACTGCCGGAACAGCAATTACCAGCATCTATGTTTGCAATTCACAAGAATCTGAGCTTTTTACGCAATTATTGTTACGTAATTAGTTAAGGATTTTGACAATTTCATTGAATAGGGTTGACACACGAACGAACACACAAAATCAGCTTTTTCGCAACCCACTGTGGATGCAAATATTTTTATTTATTGATTTTCTTTTTCAATTTACTCATCACGTATAAATAAGGTTAATAGATGTCTATTTGCTTGATTTAAACAGAGGTTATCACATAAATTAGACGGTTTTTGTTGTTTACTACACAACTTTGGGAATTTCGCGTTTGGCTACTTATATGCTTTTTTAATAGAAAAATGATATTTATTAATCAGCCTAAAGTAATAAGCTACAAGCTAGAGTTGTTGTATTTTTTTGTACTTAAGTATTTAATTTATCTTATATTTGAGGTGTCGAACGAACTTTTTCAGGGTTACTTACGAGGTCATATTATCGTAATATTTTAGAGTTTAAACAAATTAGACAAAAAAAATACCCCCATATTTTGATGGAGGTAGGCAGATCGTTGATGAGTTTAGGTTTAGAATCTGAAGATTCAGGTTAAATATAGTTGTTTCCGTATATGTGTCTATACTAGCATTGGCAAAATTAGGTGATAATAGCGATCGCTAACTCTTAAAATTAACTTCATCTCAACTGCACAAGGTAGCTAGTTGGCTAACTCTGCGTAATCTTCCGGAGTATCTAGATCAATTAATCCTTCGGGAAAAGGGATTGCCACAACATTATGGGCATATTTTTTGATAAGAAATTTTGCTCCAACTGCACCAGAAAGATTCATGAGTTGCTCAAACAAAGTTTGAGGAAATAAAGCCGGAACGCCTAAATTAAATGCATATTCACAAGCCACAATTCGCTTAAGATTATTGTGATATATTTCAACCAGATGATTAATCAATTGGGTACTGATCAAAGGTTGATCGCAGAGCATCAAAACAACAGCCTCTGCGTTAGGACTAATAGCATTTAAGGCTACTATTCCCGCACAAATTGAGCTACTCATTCCTTGATGCCAATCTGAATTGATTACTATATGTATTGGTAGCGGCTGAATTTCTGGTTGAATAACTTCAGCCTTAGAGCCTAGTACAACTATAACTGGCTGACAGACTGAGGCGATCGCTATTTGTGCAACGTGTCGAATTAAACTTTGCTGATTGTATTGTAGTAGTTGTTTGGGCGTTCCCATCCGCGTCGATGCCCCAGCGGCCAGAATGATTAAACCGACACTAGACATGATATTTCTTCTTGGTGAATTGAGCCAACCCTTGTTCTTAGGCAACCACCTGAGCGATTTGCTAAAACAGCTTGAATTTCCGCTACGATGGAAAGAGCGATCGCTTCTGGTGAATCTGCACCAATATCCAAACCCACAGGCCCAAACAAACGCTGCAACTGTGCATCGGTGGGGATAAAACCTAGTGATTTTAAATCTTGCAATAACTTTTGAGTGCGACTTTTTGGCCCTAAAATCCCGATGTAACGCACTGATGAGGATAACAACGTTTTTAACAAAGCTAAATCACTCTTGTATTGATGCGTCATCACTACAGCCACTGTGTTTGATGTCAAAATACAGTGATTTTGAATGGCTTGGGGATCGCTAAAAATAATTTGGTCAGCATCAGGAAAACGCCCAGCAGTAATGTATCCTGGTCGGTTATCCACAACTGTAACGTGCCAACCTTGGTGTTTAGCTAAGTTCACCACTGGCATTGCATCATGACCAGCACCAAACACCACCAAAGGAACCAAAGGATGAATAACTTCTAAAAATACTTCAGCAGTTCCACCCTGTAATTTGTAGCTTTCTACACGCGAACGATTGGTTTTTAATGCTTGGTGAGCATCTGTTAAAACTTGGTGAGCCAAAGTTGCATCTTCAATACCATTCACAACCATATTGTCTGGTTTTAAGAGTAATCGAGCAGCTACCCGGACATTACTTTTCGCTGTTACCCGAAAAACCGTTGCCATCACCCCTGGTTGCTGACCATACAGACATTCGCTGATAAATTCTAATTGTTGTTCAGCTAAAGAGTCAGACAGTGGCTCAATTAAAACCTCAACCACACCATTGCAACCTAGACCAAAACCCCAAACAATATCGTCGCTGGCTGTGGTGTCATATTTAGCAACAACAGGTTCACCACCATAAAACATCAGTGGTTGGGCAAGTTCAAACACATCGCTTTCCAAACAACCGCCACTGACACAACCAATCATTTGTCCAGATTCCGTTAGCAACATCCTAGCACCAGGACGACGATATACAGAGCCGCTAGTTTTCACCACTGTCGCTAGGGCGGTGAACTCTCCTTGATTTTGAGCTTGCTGATAAGCTGCAAGTATATTTTGAAGTTCTTTCATCAGCACAACAGTAGAACTATTTGTATTTGGGATCAGGATATCAACTCCTGATAAAACCCATACAAAAATCAACTGTCTGATTACAGATTTATACCCAAAATCGCCCAAAGTTTTAATTATGCGTGAGTAAGTTGGTGAGCAAAAACCACACTAGGAATATCTAAAACCAAATCAGTACCGTAAACACTGGCCGGAGTTTGGAAACCTGATTTGGCTTCTCCTTTAAGAATTCGTTGGATAATTGCTAATGCAGCTAAAGCTGTAAAATCATAAGCTTCTGGGCCAGTTAGTTGGGCGGTGACTTGGCGGCCAGTTTCGTCTTCAGCAATACCCATGACTCTGACTTTACCTTGAGCGCGTTCGGCTGGGCTGGGGCCTGGTGGTAATTTTTTAATCAAACTGACTAAAGCACTTTGGCAGGGGGAAGAACTAAACAACCATCCTAAATAATGACTGCTTTCCATCAAGAAACTGATAGGGCCAGGAAATACTGTATAAGCTTCTATGTTAGGAATGCCAGTACTGTGGAAGGCTGTAACAATATCAGCACGCCAAGGGTTAGTGACTGCGGTAACTGGCCCCACACCAAAATCAACTTTGCGCTTTTTCTCGGCTGGTTTGGCAGCAACTAGTTTACCTGCTTTTCTGACTACACCTATTTCATGTAAGTTTGGTAAAACAGTGTTTGCCGTCCCTTGGGAGACACCGCCCTCGGTTTCGTAGATTAATGTGAGTGTTGTAGCACTTGGTAATAGAGATTTGAGATAGACAGCAATACAATCAGTTGGTACAACCCCAAATCCCACACCGGGAAGCAGCATAATTCCAGCATTTTTGGCTTCACTATCGCGGGCTTCTAAAGCGGCAAATTCAGGAACTTCCCCGGCTATATCTAGATAGTGGGTTTGGGTTTTTAAGCAGACATCAACTAATGATTTGGCAGTTTTCGCAAAAGGCCCGGCACAATTGAGAACAACTTTAACATCTTCTAAAGCGCGGGCGATCGCCTGAAAATCATCTAACCCAAAAACACGAAAATCAAAGTTGCATTGTTCAGCTATTGATACCAATCCACTCTGATTTCGCCCAGCCAAAATTAATTCTACACCCTGACTTTTTGCAGTTTCCGCTATTAGTTTACCTGCATAGCCAGTTGCACCATACAATAACACCTTTGCGGCCATTGTTTTTCCCACATTAAATGAGCAATAAACAGTTAAATCCCCCCTGAACTGATAAAAAACACTTAGAGGGGATCTAGCTTTAATCGAAATTAATTATTAACAATCTGTTGCCATAATTTAATTTCTGGCGGCTCTACCAGATATTCTGCAGATTTAGCACCAAGCTCTCTAATATAAGGCTGCTGTAAATGCTCATTTAAAATAGCTTCACTCGCCCAATTCTCATGCAGCAAAAATAAAGATGGGTCTTCAACAGATTGATGTAAATCATAATTAATACATCCATCTTCCGTACGAGTTAAAGCAATCACTGGCTCAAATTCTTGCCTAAATCTGTCCTCTAAACCTGGTTTAACCTTTAAACGCGCGGTGACTGTGACTTTTGTATCTGACATTGGTTTCTCCTGTTTTGGTAGATCCTCACAAAATAAAAAGGTAAAAGGATATTTTTTACTTTTACCTTTTTACTTTTAACTTATCCCATCAAGTATTGATACTGTTAATAATTTGAGAAGGCTTGAGATAGTTATAAGGGATAGGACGAGTTTGATTTCTAATGTCTATTTGACGTTCTATGTCATGCAAATTCTGTTGGAACTGCACTAACATTTCTTGCGCCAAGGGATCAGCAAATTCTTCATCATAATAACCCAATTTATCATAATGGTATGATGTTAAAATATGTGTCCACATTACTTGGTCAGCCGCTTGTTTAAATGGTGGCAAGATATTCATCAGAGTTGGCATATCTATACCCTTAGTTGCTGGAGTTGGCTGATAAGCTGCATAGGGCATATTGGGTACGAAAGCCATATATTCGTACTGAGAAAAATTCAAGGCCGAATGAAACGGAGCGCAAGTAAAAACTACTACCGTAATAATTTGAATTAATTGGTCAATAGTTGCAATTTTTTCGGGGACTCCCTTAACTCGGCCACCATCTTGAGCAATTAATTCTCTGACCCAATTTTGCAATTCATAATCTTCGCTTAAGTCTTGCGGAGTTTTGTAATAAAGTTGCAAATAGTCGGTGACAAACTTTTTAATGGCATCCCAAATTAACATACCATCATCCCTAAAAGGAAAGTGCGGTAATATTTCTGGGTCATCCATATTTTGACTCTTCATGAGTGTGGGGAAGACAAACTTATCAACACTCCACTCTTGATAAGTTTTGACTACAAAAGTTAAAGATTCTTCCAAACTACCCGCCATGAATTCATCCACTGGGCCGCCTGGTTGTAAAAAGTGAGTGCGTCCCAAGTCGTTATCAAATAACATAAACCGGAAGTGCGGTTTGAGTAATAAAGCGATGGGATGATTCGTAGCTAATTGGCGTGCAGTGGCAATACAAAAAGGAGCCATCACTGCATGAGTATATGAAAAGTGACTACCCAATTCTTGATGATTACCATCAGCAATTTGCACACTAGTTTTTGCCAAGAACCAATCAAGATAAGGGTCATCGGGAGTGTAAATCAATCCGTCTGTACCAGCATCATTATTTAATTTGATGGCGATAGGAAGTAGTGAGCCACCGTTGGGTGCGCCGTTACTATGCCAGTAAAATAAAGCTTGAGGTTTAGGTAAATACTTTCTCACATTTTGGAAAGTGCCACCTTGAATATCAAACAGTGTGGGATAATCTAATAAATATAGTTTACCCTCTTTGAGAGCGGCTTCTAAATTGCTTTCTGTACCGACAGATTTTTGAAAATGAGCATTGGTGATGCCTAGATTTTCTGGTAAGGTATCAATTCGCCGAATTGCTAATGGGTTAGCACCAGATAATCGTTGTTCGGCAAAACATGAATCTGTTTTGTAGTTTTTGATGACTGCTGGTTTCGGCAGTAATGTTAATAGTTCTTCGTATTCTTCTAATTCATCGAGGGGGTCAAGAAAATTTCTGGCTTTGGCTGCTAGCATATTGGGTGCTAAATTCGCCATACTAGCGAGGCGTTTAGCTGTATATTCAGCAGAGAAAATTTCTTGGTGGGGGACTTTATCAATAACTGGGATGGGAGCTAGATAATCATGATTAAATTTATAATCTGATTGGTTTTTTACTAGCTCATCTTTCCGAAGACTGGGATTAGGATCTACCTGGGGTAAATATGGTTTCATGATGGTGTTGGAGCGGTAAATAAAAACTGATAATTCCTCAGAAATTTCTGAGGAAAATTATGAAAATGCACCTATCTTTGCATTTATGTAAATCTTTGAATGATTTTTTTAATTACAGTATCGTTATGCCAGTAACTACCATGTGGATTATTGGGTAGCAGAGATAGCAACAAGGGTAATTGAGTTTGGGCTAACGGAGAGTTAGCAATGAGATTTTCTAACCCTCCTAGCCATCCTGTATTTTGGGTAAGAATATCTTGAATATCTAAGATATCCTCATAACCATCTACTAAATCTGTCATTAGTGTTTGCAATGGGTAAGCAATAGGATCAGCCGGATGAATATAGTTCCACCAAGTTAGTTTTCGGTTGAGGGGTGCTGCTTCTTGCAAAGACTTTAATAATGTTTGCAGCTTGGGTGTAATGTCATGGCTACTGGAAACAGTTTGATTTTGACTTAACGACTGAAGTTTGGGCGTAGTTTGAGTTTCATCTTGATCTGATTTAACATCAGTCAAACTAAAGATAGCGACAGGCGAACCCATTGTGTGAAGACTAGCAATTTTAATCCCCTCAGAACGATCGCGCTTTTCTCCATCTACACCAAAAATGGCATCACGGATAGCCATCACTTCCTTATGGCCAGGCGCATCTTGATCTTCCCAACGACTAGCAAATAAAATGTCAAATAAAATGACCGTTCCCCAGCTATGGGTTACTATGTGCAGACAATCGTCGCTTTGGGCGTGATGTAATTCTTCCGTCGCTTTTTTGAGTTTGAAAACAACTTCTGCACCAACATAACGGCTGATATAAAGGGCCGCATCTCCCGTAAATGGTAGAATTTGCTGTTCTCGAACATCGCGGAACCACATCTGATTCCAAGCAGGGGAACTTTTCAGGTGTTTTAGAAGCCGATTTTCTGGTTCCTGATTCAAATCACCCCAATAAAAAGCGATTTTTTGGAAGTGGCGATCCTTAGCACTTTTTTCTAGACGTTGAAACAATTCATCAGCGTAGTTTGGGTTGCGAATAGTCACACCATGTACAAACAAAACGTAGTCTGTAGCCATTACAACACCTCTTTTTTGCAAGTTTTGAACTAAACTACGATGCTGCTGGGATTCACAGAGTTTTCAAGTACTCAATTAGTGCTTGTTTATCGTCACTAGCTAAATCAGTACCGTAAGTATGTCCCTGATTGGAGTTGGCAGCAACGCTTGTATCGTATTTAAAACCTACACGTTTAGCTTCTTCGCCTTCGGAAACAAAGCCAACTTTTTGCGAATCGTAGACATCGTAACCCCGATAAAAGGTCTTGGGACGATTCTCTGGTTTGGCTAACAAGTCTTGCAACGATGGTACAGAACCGTTGTGCAGATATGGCGCTCTAATCCATAATCCATCCAACGATACAGAAACATAGCCATCGGTTTTGCGTAATTGGCTAAAGTCCCAAGGATAGCCATCACCAAAGTGGTTATAGGTTTCGGCTGCTTGTTGTGTCCACATATCCAGGCGATGGCGGTCTGTTCCTACTTCATCTACAGGGATGACTGTTCCAGTTCTTTCGCCACCAAAGGCGTGACAAGATGCACAATTACTCGCAAAAATTTGACTACCTTTAGCCGCTAATTTCTCATCCACTGTAAAGGGATATTTAGGCGGTGAGAGTTCGGTGATATAGTCTTCGACTCGCTGCAAATCAGCCACAGGTAAGGAATCTTTGGTTGCACCGTCACCAATTGCCCCTGTTTGCACAGTTTCTTTGAGGGAAGTTTCTAAACCATCCCAATGCAGGGCAAAATTTTGATGCAGTTTCTGATTCCAAATCGGCATCATATCGGAATTACCGATGGTGTCGTCTTGGGGTAGCTGTAAGGTATTGAATTTCACTGGATTAAACGGATCAATCCGACCAGGCCCCCAATTCGGACGAGAATTCATCCAAGCGAAGTCTGCATCTTGTTTGAGTAGGGCTTTTTTGGTTTGGGGAATAATCAAAAAGCGATAGAGTAAGTTTTCTATCCACGAAAATTCATGGTTATATTTGATTTCATCGAGGATAGAGTCGGCGTTAAATCTGGGGTCTTTGGCGGTTGCACCCAAAAAGCGAATGTATCCTTGCAAATCAAATTTGCTGGAAGGGCCAGCCGGAAAGATGTGGGGTTTTTCTAGGGGACTGGTTCTATAAGTGGCGGTATGACAGACGGCGCAAGTTATTCCCACCCTGGGAAAACCAATGGTTTTTTTGGTAAAACCCACTGGTGTTTCTTTGCCTTCTTCCCAGGTAATTCCTAAAGCAGTATAGCCCCCAGGATGGGGTAGTTTGTCGGCAAAAATTCGCGGTAAAACTAACCAAATCCAATAGGGTACACCTTGGGAGGGTTCTGTCCCAATGGAACCATATTTAAAGTGTTCTTCTGGGGATGCGTAGGTAATCGGAACTTCCCGAAACAGATGATACCATGCGGTATAACCAACTACGCCGCCTAACAAGACAACAACTAAAGCAATGCTGGCGAGAATTCTGCCTAATTTCTCTTTGAATATTTTCATAACATTACATTGCTCCTGAGTAGAAATTAGGAGAATTGTTTGACTGGTGCTTGGGCGATCGCATTGGCATTTTCAGCCCGTGTCGCTAAAGTTAAGAAAATTGCTTCAACTACGCCAAAAAATAAATCGACAAAGGCAATCGATAAAAATCCTTTATCTTGCCCAAAAAAGAAAACGGCACAGATAAAAAATGTTGAACCAAAGGCTCTCGAGGGAAATATGGATATCCAAGCTGTGGCTCTATATCTATTGGGGTCAATAGCACCAGGCACATAAAATGCACTAATAATAAATAACAACATTCCTGCCGTTCTTACCCAAATAATTGGGTCTGGTTGGTGCATTTTCAGAAACGATAACATGAACTCGGGAAAGAAGCAGGAAAGAATGACAAATAGCATATTGACGATAATGCCCAGCCATGTAAACCGACTAAACCATTTTGCGTAGGAATTCATATTTTCTCCTAATTACAGTTGCTTCATGTACTCAACTAAAGCATCTTTATCAGATGGTGAGAGTTCAGTTCCATATACATGGCCGCTGTTGCTGTTTCCAGGCTTGGTTGTGTCGAATTTAAAATATTTCTGACCATTTTCTTGGGCAACAGTTGACACAAACCCAACTTTTTCTCGATCAATCACGTCGTAACCCCGATAAAATTCTTTGGGGCGATTTTCAGGGTTTTCTAGCAAGTCTCGTAATGTGGGAACTGAGCCATTATGTAAATAAGGGCCACGTAACCAAATACCATCTAAAGGTGCATTGGCGTAGCCATTGGTTTTGCGAAAATGATTAAATCGCCACGGATAACCAGCATACAAAGTATTTTGGTTAGAGAGGGTTTCGTAGGTAAAAGAATTGAGCCGACTGGGGTCTGTGCCAATTTCTTGAATCGGCACAACTTTACCTGTATATTCGCCGCCAAAGGCATGACAGCTAGCGCAATTACTAGCAAATAGCTTTTCGCCGGTTGCAGCTAAAGTTGCATTCACTTCGTAGGGATATTTTGGTGGTGGTAATTCCCACAACCAATCAGCTACTCGTTGAATTCTCTTTAAGTCAATTGTTGTCGGTGTAACTCCTGCACCTAAAGCGGCACTCTTATTCCGTTCATCAACAGATTTATTATTACCATCCCAGTGTAATTGCAAGCCTTCGCGCGGCTTTTGATTCCACACAGAGGGAAAATCTGATGTCCCAATTAATTCATCTGAACGCAATTTATCCATGGGAAAATGGAATTGAATTGCTTTATAAGGATTGAATGTATCGACTCTGCCAGGGCCCCAATCTGGTTGGTTATAAATAAACGAAAGTCTGCCTCTTTGATTAATCAGTGCGTCTCTAGTTTGGGGAATGGCAATAAAGCGATAAACTAACTTTTCAATTGGGTTGAGACCACCACTAACTTTTTCAATTTCGGGCATCATCCGGTTAGCTGTAAATCGTGGGTCTACAGCCACTTCTGACAAGAATTTAATATATCCCTGCAAATTTACCACATTAGCAGGCATAGCAGTAATTACTTGGCGATCGCTATTTGGCGTATCGCGTAGTGTGCCTGTGTGACACACTGCACAATTTAACCCGACCCGATTAATAAAAACCTTGCGATTGGAAAATCCAATCGGTAAATCTTTACCAGGTTCTTGAATAAATCCTAAGGAAGTATATCCTTGATCGGGCAATTTTTCAGGAAATAATTCTGGCAGAATTTTCCATATCCAATAAGGCACGCCGTTGACTGGTTCGCTACCAATAGAACCATATTTAAAATGGTCTTGGATATCAGCATAATCCACTGGAGAATTAGAGATATTCGGCCAAATTAAAAACAAAACTACTGCGACAACTCCGACAATTGCCAGCAAAATTCGCTTCAAAACTTGATTAGTTCCTTTGACTACGCTAGAAACTAATGTCGGGCTTGTTTGAGCCATGACAAACTCCTTGGTCAATATTCAATAGTCAATTGCCAATGGTCAATAGTCATTAGCCTTTGGTTAAATCCCAACGACTAATGACTAATAACTAATGACAACTTAGACGGGCAATGCTGGAACTTCTACGTTATGTTTTGCCGCTTCATCACCGTGATAAACTGACATAACTTCTGCCATCATGGCTTCATAGTTATCAAAGCGGCTTTGTTCATAACAACCCAAGGGATTTTCAATGACGTTCAGCAAGCATTTATTACAGTAAGTACAAGGTTTATCGGGCAAGTCTTTGCCTTGTTGTAATTGTTTTGGTAAATCGTTGTTAGCAATTAATTGCCGCGCAATGGTGACACCATCACAATAGCCATCTTCAATCGCTTTGCGAATAAAGGAACCTTGTTGAAAACCACCAGTACACAACACGGGAATATTTACGGCTTGTTTAATGGCCTGGGATGAAAGTAAGTTTCTGCCTTGATTTTCCGCCAGCAGCTTTCGCATTTCTTCATCTGCGACATGATCGCCTGTAAATGCTGGTGCGGGAAGTTGTTTTTTCACCCGATTCCACAGGAATTTGAAAATGGGATTTAAGAGTTTGTAGCGGAAAAGAATGTAGTTACGGGTGGTGTAAATGCCACTGGAAAGCATTGTGTCATAGGTTTTAGTAATGACATCAAAGTTAAAATCGCCAATGGGGTTGAGGGGATGGGGGAATAAACTCCCGACAGAAACGTGAACTGCATCGGCTCCGGCGGCTTCAGCCCATTGACAAATTTGTACCGATTCTTCTAAGGAGTTTCCGCGTTTTTCCCAAGGAATTACTGCATCGTTGTAATCAATAGCACTGATTTTAAATTGCAGATGAAAGTCGGGGCCGACTTCTTGACGAATGGCGCGAATGACATCTAGTAAAAACCGCGCCCGATTTTCTAATGAACCACCGTATTCGTCTTGGCGATTGTTAATGCCAGAACTGAGAAACTGATTAAATAAATAGCCGTTAGCACTGTGCAGTTCTACACCATCTAAACCAGCCAACCGCGCTCTTCTCGCACCATCCGCAAACATTTGGATAGTTTCTTTAATCTCTGTCAAGGTCATGGCTTGACAGCGCAAGCCGTGAAAAGATTCAGTATTGCTAGTAGAACTTAATGCTTTTAAACCATCGTTTTCTACACCACCAATGTCTTGCTGACGACCAGAATGGCTAAGTTGCAAAATTAATTTACAGTCATACTCATGGACTTTTTCACCAACTTTGCGCCAAAAAGGAATTCGGTCATCAGAGTGGATTGTGGCGTAGTTGGGCATAATTCTGCCCCGAATTGCCACTGGCACAAAGGAAGTAATAATTGCTCCTACACCACCACGAGCAAATTTCTCTTCCCAGTTAATTCTGGCTTGAGTTCCTGAACCATCGTAGTTATCCCACCTACCTGATATACTGGAGCGAAAAATTCGATTTTTGACAGTGAGATTGCGAAATTGCAAGGGCTTAAAGATAATATCGTTCTCCATACTCTCTCCTTCCTATTTGCAATAGTATCTGGCATGAAAATTGCCGCTATGTATGCAGAAACCACCCAGAAAACTACCTTAAGGAGATTCGCTGGGATGTTGATTTTTTCTACCTACAAGTCCAAGATGAGGATTTTCGGATCAGATGCAAAACTTTAATTTTTTGTTACTTTTTGCGTTCCGAATATCAAGCCTAAAGTTTATACTCCGCAGTACTTTGAGCCTTATTTAAGACTTTTAAACAAAGTAAACTCAGCGTACTAAGCCAATAAAATCTTAAGAAAAAATGAAAATCTCTTTGCTTTTTACATTCAATTAATGTACCTTAAATTTATGCTTGGGATCACAATTTGTTACAAAAATAATCTAGCCATAAATCTCGGTTACACGATAACAAATCAGTTTTTGGAACTGCAGGATAAGTTTACAAATTTTAAAAAAAATAACGTAACAAATAAAATAAGTTGATGGTGACGTTTGTCAAAATTGTGTAGTAACTTCGTATATGACTGTGCCTGGACAGGATACATAATTTAATCACCAAAAATCACTCAAAATATCTGAAAAATAAATCAGGAAAATGGGGAACTGATGGTGAAGCTTTGTTATTGATCATGCTCCTAACCGGGTAATAGTATTACTCATTGAGAGTTTTATGAAGAAAATACGCCTACTGTGGAAGGGCTGTATAGTACTCCTAGCTGCGATCGCATTTACATGGTGTGGTGGCTATGGACTACCAACAGCTTTAGCTAGTGAGTATAGTGAAACACCTGCACCAATCGCTAATGAGTATAACGATACATCCTATGCAGATAACTGCGATGGTATCGGTTATCTCCCGCCCTATACGAAGGAGAATCTCACTGAAGCAGAAAAAAGAGGCCGTTGTACTTGGTATCTCTGGACTGGTGGTAATGATAAATACTATCGGGAAATTGCCAAGCGCACCCACGGCAATGTGGACTTACTTCAGTTGATTGACTCGCGTCTGCACGATGTCCGGTTTCAGAAATTCGGGGCAATTAACGACCCCGGATGTGAAAAAGCAACTGCACCAGACGAGTATGGGTTGTGGTTGGATAAGTGTAAAGACCCATTATCTACTGGTGTGATTGGGTTACGTAAATTCCCCAACCCCGATTTTGACCCAGCTAAATGGAAACCTGTGCAATATGCTAAGGATGCAGCTATCGAGCCTCCTTATCGGATTGGACAGTCTTGTGCTATATGTCACGTAGCGTTAGACCCACTCAACCCACCTCAAGATAAAGAACACCCGAAATGGGACAACCTCGTTCCCGCTTTAGGCAACCAGTACATTAAAGAAGCGGCATTATTTTCTACCAAAATCAGTGACGATAGCTTTATTAAGCAAGTCCTGAATGCACAAAAACCGGGTACATCTGACACTTCGCGGATTGCGACCGATCACATTAATAATCCTAATGCGATCAACGCCATTTTTAATTTAGGCGATCGCCCCACCTACCCAGAGGTGATGAACGACGGTTCCACCAAAAACGTGCATCGCATTCTCAAAGATGGTGCAGACTCTACCGGAGTTGCTAATGCTTCTTTGCGAGTCTACGTCAACATCGGTATGTGCGGCGACTACTGGCTGAGTCTTCACGAAGCTATGTTAGGTAGAACTCCCCAAAAACCTTTTGATATCGCCACCGCCAGAAAAGAATGCGAAGGTTGGAGACAAACAGAAGCTCGTATGGCTGATGCTGAAGCATTCCTCAAAACTATCAAACCAATGCACCTCAAAGATGCACCAGGTGGCGAGGAATTCATCACCAAAGATGAAAAGCTTCTAGAACGCGGCAAACTAGTTTTTGCTGATACCTGTGCTAGCTGTCACTCCAGCAAGAAGCCACCTGCGGAGATTGCGGCTGACCCCGAACAAGCGAAGAAATGGTACGAACAATCTGTACTGAGCAGTAACTTCCTCGACCATAACTTCTTATCTGATGACCAGCGTTATCCAGTCACATTAATTGGAACTAACGCCGCCCGGGCGTTAGGCACTAACGCAGCTAAAGGTCATATTTGGGAGCAGTTCTCTTCTAAGACTTTTAAAGAACTACCTTCTCCAGGTAAACTGACGCTGTATAATCCGTTTGACGAAGCTAAACCTATTGAGTTTCAAATACCCGATGGTGGCTTAGGATATTACCGCACACCTTCTTTGATTAGTGTTTGGGCAACAGCGCCACTTCTCCATAACAACACCTTAGGCTTGTATAACGAAGATCCTTCTGTGAAAGGACGGATAGCAGCCTATGACGATGCTATGGAAAAACTGCTTTGGCCAGAAAAACGTGAAGGCATTATCAGCAGAACTGACCGCAAGACTAAATTAGACTTGCCCCCAGGAGATCCCAATCCTAGATTGCGAATTCCTGTACCTAAAGGTATGCCTGTAGACTTGTTGGCTAACGTCAACATGCGAGAGGCGATTACTTCTTTGAATCTGGGGAATCTTTTCCAAGATTTGCGACCAGGAGGTGGCATCAAAGGTAAACTAGCTCGCGTACTTTTAAGAGCTAATAAATCTCCTGACTTTGTTGAAGACAGAGGTCATACTTTTGGCTCTGATTTAGCTGATGAAGATAAGAAAGCTCTGATTGAATTTGTGAAGACTTTCTAACACAATTCATCAGAACACTAGGTATTGAGTGAGTCGTTCCCAGGGTTAACTTGGGAACGATAAAAATTTGTGAATCAATAGTTAATCAAAAAAAATAATAATTAGGAGGCGATAAATGCAATATTTACCAATTATATATGTCCGGGGTTATGCAGGTTCAGAGCAAGATGTAGCACAAACTGTGAATGATCCATTTTATGGATTTAATAGTGGTTCTACTCATGTGCGAGTTGGAGAAACAGGCACACCAGAAAAGTTTTTTTTCGAGAGTCCGTTATTACGCTTAATGACTGACCACGGTTATCGACCTGTATTTGATAATAAACAGATGAGTAGTAACTTAAAAACCATCTGGATTTATCGATTTTATGATATTACTTCTGATAGTTTTGGTTCGGAAACTACAACCAGACTAGAAATAGAAGCGATCGCTGAAGGTTTAAGAGATTTAATTAATCTAGTTATTCAGCAAACTGGTGCGCCCAAAATTTATCTCATTGCTCACTCAATGGGTGGCTTAGTTTGTCGGAGTTTGATTCAAAAAATTTATCCTGAACACAAGCAACAAGCAGAAAATTATATTGATAAATTATTTACCTATGGTAGTCCACATGGTGGGATTTATTTCCAAGTTGGTAGCGGCTTAATTGAAAGTATCCGAGACACAGTGAAATGGAATAACTCTGATGATTTTGGCCCCCAAAGGATGTATGAATATTTCACTCCTCAAGACCAGTTACAGTCCACATATCCGCCTAATTTTGATGTTCAAAGTCTCAATGAGACTTTTTCGCCAGACCGAGTTTTTTGTATTGTTGGGACTAATGCCCGTGACTATGAAAATGGAGCAGGCTTATCCCAAAAAATTGTCGGGCCACAAAGCGATGGTTTAGTTCAACAAGATAAAGCCTACGTCAGAGGAGCGCATCGAGCTTATATTCATCGCACTCATGGCGGACGTTACGGGATGGTCAATTCTGAAGAAGCTTATCAAAATTTACAAAGATTTTTGTTTGGGGATATTAAAGTTAAATTATCTTTAAGTAATGTCGAACTAAGCGATCGCCAAAATACTTTTTATCAAATGGAAGTGCGGGTAGCTTTGCGTGGTTTACCTACTCCCATCCACGAACAATCAATTGACCATTATTGCCCCATCACCGTAGAATTAATCCGCGATCAACCTGTACCATTATTTACCGCTTTTTTAATTCCCCGCTACGCGGTCAATGCTGATAACACTTGTAGATATGCAATTCGTTTAGCACTGCATTCTTTTACCAAAAAAGAAAGAGATTGGTTGTTTGATAGCCATATCGACCAAGTACCATTATGGTCTGATTATTTAATCGTTGATGTGACAGCAGACAATGGTATATATGCCGCCAAATATAGTTGGAGTTCAGAACAAATAGAACCAAATACTAGTTTAAGTGTCGGTAATGATATTCCTTTACCGCAACGAGGCCGTGATGTGGTTGGTGCAGCATCATCGGTCAAATTAGAAATTTCGCAATGGCAATAATACGAAATTGATGATTTGTAGCGCGTAGTTTTTCTTGGAGGAGGAGACAGTCTTAATGCCAGAAGTATTTCTCCTACTCCTAATTTAGACAAATTTGTTGTTGGGTAACACATTCGATGAATTTAGTTCTGTTACAAAACTGGTTGGATAATGCGGCCTTTGCTGTTTTATTGATTACTATGCTGCTGTATTGGTTAGGCGCAGCTTTTGAGGGTATACCATATTTACCATTATTGGGGACTGCGGGAATGGCGATCGCCAATCTCTGCATTGCCACTTTATTAGGGGCGCGATGGCTAGAGGCTGGTTATTTTCCACTGAGCAACCTTTATGAATCCTTATTTTTCTTGACTTGGGGAATTACAACTATTCATTTGATTGCCGAAAATAGAAGTGGTAGCCGTCTGGTAGGTGTGGTAACAGCCCCCGTCGCAATGGGAATTACAGCTTTTGCGGCTTTAACTTTACCTTCAACTATGCAACAAGCCGAGCCGTTAGTGCCAGCCCTCAAATCTAATTGGCTGATGATGCACGTTAGCGTTATGATGCTGAGTTATGCTGCTTTAATGGTAGGTTCATTATTAGCGATCGCTTTTTTGATTGTGACCCGTGGTAAAAATATTCAATTACACGGTAGTTCTGTTGGTACTGGTGGTTATCGCTTGCAGAAAAACCAACCAGAACCATCGATAGATAACGCTAATTTCATAACTACACCAAGTAGTGCGATCGCAGTTTTAGAATCAGTTAAAATTTCCACAATTAGCAATTCTGAAGTTTTATCACCACAGCGTTTGAGCCTAGCAGAAACCCTTGATAATATTAGTTATCGTGTAATTGGTTTAGGTTTTCCCCTGCTGACCATTGGGATTATTGCTGGCGCAGTCTGGGCAAACGAAGCATGGGGTTCCTATTGGAGTTGGGACCCAAAAGAAACTTGGGCATTGATTACTTGGTTAGTTTTTGCAGCTTATCTCCACGCCCGGATTACTCGTAGCTGGCAAGGTCGCCGTCCCGCCATTTTAGCCGCCACTGGTTTTGCTGTGGTTTGGGTATGTTACTTAGGAGTGAATCTCTTAGGTAAAGGGCTACATTCTTATGGATGGTTTTTTTAATTAATGAAACATTTTTGGGTTTGATTTTGTTAGTTATTATTGATAAATAATGACCAACAACTAGTTATTTAGCGTCGGCAATTAGGTAAAAAACAATAATTTTCAGAGTTATTTAAGGAAAAAATCATGCAAAATAATCGCAAACAAACTGCACTAATTACAGGTGCATCTGGCGGGATTGGCTATGAATTTGTCAAGTTATTTGCTCAAGATAAATACAATTTAGTATTAGTAGCGAGAAATGAGCAAAAACTGAATCAAATTGCGAAGGAATTAAGCAGCAAATTTGGTATTGATGTTAAAGTGATTGCCAAAGATTTAGCTAATCCATCTGCACCAGAAGAAATTTTTGCCGAGTTACAACAAGCATCAATAAAAGTTGACATTCTAATCAACAATGCGGGGTTTGCTAGCTACGGTTTATTTAACGAAACAGATTTGACTGCTGAATTGCAAATGCTACAAGTAAATGTGGTGTGTCTCACCCATTTAACTAAGTTGTTCCTCAAAGATATGGTGAAGCAAGGTTACGGCAAAATCTTAAACTTGGCTTCCACCGCAGCCTTTCAACCTGGCCCGTTGATGGCAGTTTATTTTGCTAGTAAAGCTTATGTCTTATCATTGTCAGAAGCTCTCGCTAACGAATTAGAAGGTACAGGTGTTTCTGTAACCGCACTGTGTCCAGGGCCTACAGAATCAAACTTCCAAAAACGCGCCGCAATGGAAGACTCAAAACTGGTTAGCGGTCAAAAAATTATGGATGCCGAAACTGTCGCCAAAATTGGTTACGACGCTTTATTTGATAACAAAACTGTAGTTGTTCCTGGCTTGAAAAATAAACTCATGACTGAATCTGTCAGATTCACGCCTAGAAAGCTTGTGACCAAAATTGTCAGAAGTATGCAAGAAAGTAAATAAGTAAGTCGATGCAATAAAACCAAACTATGTGAAGAAAAGTAGGCATTGCTGATTAGTGGGATGTTTTTTGTTTCGCGCAAAGGCAAGGCAGCGCGTTGGGCGGCTCTGCCGACTTGAAGCGACTGCCGCGCAAAGGCGCGAAGAATCAATATTTTATTTTTGTTAAACATCTCAATTCATCCCGCATTTATGCAACGCCGAAAAGTAAATAAGGCTCAAACGCTTTTTCCCCCTGCTCCCTGCCCCCTGCTCCCTGCCCCCTGCCCCCTGCCTTATTCCAACAATAATTATTTACACCGACTTACTTAGTTAGATTATTTTCATCTACCTATTTTCTATTCTCCGTAAACAACAAAATCCTCGACTTATCTAACAAGTCGGGGATTTTTGCATAACTATCATACTTTAAAGCCACTTATTACTCTATTCTACAAAACAATACCTTAGCCAATTTACGAGGGTTCAATGCAGGGCAAACGCATCTAAATATAGTACGAGTATACTAAAAAGCCAGAAGAGTAGCGATCGCGGCGCTGCATAAATGCACAATGAATCAGTATCTTCAGTCAATTCATTCTACGCATCAGCAACACAGCGATCGCCACTTCAACTATTTAGAGTCGATACTTCACCTGCTTGAGCATCAAGCAGGAGGGGCGCTCAATCGCCAATATTGATGAAAAGTTGGCTTACCCCAAGTGCGACCGGTAATTATATGCGCGCCGTCCTTACAAAAACTTTCTAGAAGACTCAGGGCGTAGTCGGGGAATGCCTTTGATTGGATGGCATACGTGTTGGGATCACCACTGACCGGAATCAAAACCCAAGACTGCGAATCAACGTTTTTGCGCCGTTGGAGCCTTGGGTATTGGTCTTGTCTGTTAGTGGTTGCTGCTGCTTCAAGATACAACTCCTCTTTGAGGCTAGGATTTTGCTGCCAGGTGCGGATGAGGTAACTTCCATCAGTCTGCTTAATCAGAGTCCAGAGGTGTCCTTGATTCCATGTCGTATTTACAAGCGGATCTTGTCGCCAGATATGAACGTGGTAGTTTACAGTAGCCTGGTAGCCAGCCGATATCATATAAACACCAGTTACTTGGTGAATCAACATCCAGTTACCGGAAGCATCTTCTGGGTGTGGCATAGAATTTTCGTCCTCGGGAAAAATTGGGGGTAGTGGTGGAAAAGAAAGTGGTACAGTAATCTTGACTGGTTTGCCGCCTACGACTTGTCCATCAGCGATCACATCGAGAGAACCATTAAATATCTGGGGGAAAGGTTGGCCAGCTACGGCTCCCACCCAGGAAACGGTAAAGGCTATCTCATGATCTTCGTCTCTGCTGAGTGGCCCGTAACCAGTTGCAGGTGCGATCGCCGTGACAAACTGTGCTATGTCGCCGCTTGGTACAAGGCGTACATTGGCGATCGAAGTAATCTGTGCTGCCAATTCAGCATTGATCGTCTCGATAATTGTACTCGGACTAATACCTGGCAACAGCTTGCCACCAGTCGCATTGGCAATTCTTGTGCCTTGTCCACGAGTTCCACCAGGCTCTCCGCAATAAGGCTGATAACCAATTGCCGTGGTTTTTGGATCGTCGTCCAGCCCTGCTGGGGAACGAGGATCGGTATTCATGCTCATTGCCAGGATGGTAATCTTCTCGGCTACTAGTTTAGCTGTTACCGATTCTTCGGTGATGTCGTAGGGCAGGTTGCTGATTGCTTGGCAGACTGCATCGTGACCGGCTGCATCACCAATCCAGACAATGATTCGCTGGGAATCCGCACGCCAGCCAATTTTGCCACTTGGTGGTTCAGCTACCTGATCGAGTGCATAGAACTGAGCCTCTGGAATGTCTTTCCCACCAGTAGTTGTCCAGGTATTAACCGCCGCTTGAATGTCTGCAAGGTTGCTACTCAAACTATGCTGGTGAGCGAAAGCATAAGGGTGTTCGCCAGTAACAGGAGCCGGAAAGTCCTTGTATTCGCCAATCCCGACTTTAACATCAGATCCTAGCTTCCCAATTTCCGTCAAAACAATCGAGATGTCTCTCTTGACGACATCGATCGCTGGCTTCATACTAGCGGTCGTGTCAACCAGAAAATAGACATCGACTTTCGGAACCACCCCAGACTTTGGGATGGTAACTTTCACCACTTCGTCGAGCGTCTGGTTCTGCGACAGAACCAGATCGTTCGTCGGTGGTGAAACTTGGATGGTAAAACTCATAACCCTGGGTTAAAAAAAGGGGAAATCGGATGTCGAAGATAATGCCAAAATTTCCCTACATTGAGCAAAAATCATGACAATATCAAGCTAATCCGATGATTCATAAGCTTATCATGAAGAAGCTCAAATTTGCTTAGTTAAATAAATCAATAACAGCCAAAACAATGTTGCCCACGGTGTCACTGTCCTTGAAAAATCTCCCCATTGTCCGATAGCTACCGCGTTCCCCTGTCCAACGGGCAATTTCCAACATGGTGACTCGCCCGCTCCGAAGCTAACATTGCAATGATTATCTGGTTCAACTGACGCATTGTCGTAGCGTTTATCTGCGTCAGGAGGCATTGCAGGAGTGATAAGATATCGGGCATGGGTTGATTGTGGGTTTTAAGTTGTCGTTTGGGAAGACAATAACTCTACTAAATCAGCCCTCTCTCTTCACCCTCTGATTTTGGCTAAGGTATTGACAAAAGAAAGGTTGCATGGGACTCTCATGAAAACTGGTGGCTTAACAATTAAAGAACTGACTCAAGTTGTCGGCGGCGGCATTACACCCCGGATGGTCAGACATTATCATCAATTGGGATTGTTGCCACAACCAGGGCGATCGCCTAGCAACTATCGTCTGTATACTGAACAAGATGTCATTCGGTTGCAAAGAATTGTCGCTTTGAAGCATCAGGGATTTCAACTCAATCATATCCGCAACATTCTCGAACTAGAACCAGAAACTCAAACCCTCACAGCACAATTACAACAGCAATATCGCGCAGTCATGCAGCAAATTGCCCAACTGCGACAAACCGCCTCAGCATTAGAAGGATTATTAGGACGCGATCGCCATTGTCAAATTATGCAGGCAGAAGTCCTCGCGCAACTCAAATTATTAGAAGTAGAAACTCAAGTTAGTTTAGGTGGGCTAGAACAATTGTGGAGTGGTTTAGATGCAGAGGTGCATACTCATTTTGAAAGTTTTGCCGAATCGTTGCAATGCTTATTACCCGATTTATCAAACCGCTCCGAAATTGAACAACATCTAATCGCTCAATTAGTGTTAGCTTGTGGTGATGTGAGTTTAACATCCTTTGTGAGGGTAAGTGCTGGAGCGATCGCCGCTAGTCGTCACGCACTCAAATCTAGTTGTCACATTTTTGTAGATATTCCCACCATCGCCGCAGCTTTAGACCAAACTAGATTAGCTCACTTAGGTTGCCAAGTCAGAACTTTCATTGCCAATCCCCACATTACCACCGCTCCAGAAGCCGAACAAGAGTTTTGGCAACATCAACAATGGCGCGAAAAATTATTCCAAGTTCCTCAAGGTAGCATTTTAGTTATTGGTTATGCACCTTCTGTTTTATTAGCAACTTGCACCGCTATTCAAGCCCAAAAAATTCAACCCGCCCTCATTATTGGAATGCCCATTGGTTTTAGCCACTCTCCCGCAGCCAAACGCCAACTGATGCAGCAAGATATTCCGCATATTACAGTTGAAGGCACTTTAGGCGGTGGTTTATTGGCGGCCACGGCTTTGAACGCTTTAGTAGAGTCATTAATTAGCAAGCCAGATTGTCATTGTTATTTACGTGATAGGAAAAAATAGCCAACTATTATAGCAAAAAATATTTATGCAAGAGTTCTAAGCTGAAGATTTGAGTCTTTAAATGGTTTGACAACTGTGTCTGCATTCCACGAAATAGCCCAGTTGTGTAATTCTGCAAGAATTATGAGCCTTGACAATCAGCTAATTCAAGATTTTCTTCATTAATTTCGTAATTTAGCACAAAAACCATGTGGTAATCATAAAATATGATACCGCGCTTAAGAGGCAATAGATGGAGCCATTAACTGCTGGTGCGATCTCTATCGGTGGGCGTTCCGTGCCATTGCCTAAACTGATATCTCCGAACAGGAAGGATCACCAAAAGTTGCCAAAACCTAAATTATCACATATCTTGCACCAAGCGACTGAAGTCGCGGCTACACAGACAAAACCCGCCTGCGCGGGTTCCAAACCCTTGATATTGCGTTAGTCCGCGTAGGCGGACTTCGTTTGTATAGCCGAGCCAGTGCGTTGGGCGGGCAATGCCCGACTTGAAGCATCTGGCGTGCGAATTCTATTCGCTGGGGCTAGGTGCAAGATGTGAATTATGATTCAAAGGACACTTGCTCCCGTCGCGGCTCAACTATTTGCTTAATACAATCTTTCGTACTCTAAATTAAAACACTGCTTGAGCCATTGCTTAATTTCATTATGAGATGGACTGACTCTTGAGTTTAATGTATCAATAGGTAATATCTTTCGTAACTGTTCCATCTGCGATGAAAGGTCATGTTCTTCTATAAGTTTCCCATTATCAAAGATTAGCTCATAGACAGTTCTGAACTCGTATGCAGGGGGAAATTTCATCCCATAATACATCTGGCAGATGGAGTCGTTTCCCAGCAACAAACCACCAGTAAAGGGAATCAACTTCCGTATAGCATCTATTTTACAGTCCGATGACTCCCAATCCCAAGACTTTGTATATTCAGTAGTTGTTTTACCAAACAGCTTCAATAATCGCTTCAAATGATCTGCTTCACTTAGCCCAATATTAAGTTTTGTAAGAAACAGAGATGTATCAGTGACCTCATAAGTGCAGTAATAACCTCGCCAGCAAGCAGTAGAAAATAGAGCTAGCTCGATACCATACTTTACTGGATTAAATAACCTATAACCATTGATACTAGCAAGGGTAAAAGACTTTTTATGATATAAGACTGTATCGTAAATTTGTTCAGTCATTGACTTAATTTTTGGTTGCAGTTTAGTTCTAAATGCTAGTGTAAAGAATAGCTTTGCTCCATCCGCAATTTTATTTAAAGATTGGTAGGAGACTTTTGTTGAAATACTTTTAAATGTCAAAAATTTAGTTTGCGGCTCATCAATTCCAAGCGCGTAAGTTTTTGTTCGATTGCTCTTTTACCTCCAATCTTAAGTGAGAGGTTCTCCAACAAAGATTGCACCTCGTTGAATTAGGTCTTCTTTTATCTCTTTTGAAATTCCTTGATTGTTTCCAAATCGGGCTTTTTCTACATTTGCACCACTCAGATTGGCAGCAATCAGATTGGCAGCAATCAGATTGGCATCCTTTAGGTTGCTACCAATTAGATTGGCATTTGTCAAGTTAGCATTTCTCAAGTTAGTACCACTCAGGTTGGACTGAACCAGCCTTGTATTGCTCAAATCAGCATGGTTTAGGAAAGCACGACTCAGGTTGGCTTTATTCAAGTTTGCTCCTTTCAAATTGCCATACCTCAAGTCGGATTGATTGAGCTTGGCTTCAGTCAAGATTGAATGATTGAGATTTGCACAATTTGCACTACCATTGCTCAGGCTAGGATTATGTAATGACATTTTCTCTGCTAAGGCAATCAGAGCATCGGCGCGATTTGACTCAGACTGAATTTCCCTGATGGCGGCGAGTGCTTCACTTAACAAATTAGGTGGCAGTTTCTGTGCTAACGCGCTCAGGGTAGAGGCGCGATATGACTCAGGCCGAATTACCGTGGCGGCGGCGAGTGCTTCTGGTAACACAGACGGCAGTTTCTGTGCTAACGCAATCAGGGCAGGGGCGCGATAATACTCATCATGAATTTCCCTGATAGCGGTGAGTGCTTCACTTAACAAATCAGGTGGCAGTTTCTCGACTAACTCTGTCAGGGCATGGGCGCGATTTGACTCAGACTGAATTTCCCTGGCGGCGGCGAGTGCTTCACTTAACACAGACGGCAGTTTCTCTGCTAACTCTATCAGGGCATAGGTGCGATTTGACTTAGACCGAATTACTGTGGCGGCGGCGAGTGCTTCACTTAACACAGATGGCAGTTTCTGTGCTAAGGCAATTAGGGCATCGGCGCGACAATACTCATCCTGAATTTCCCTGGCGGCGGCGAGTGCTTCACTTAACAAATCAGGTGGCAGTTTCTCGACTAACTCTGTCAGGGCATGGACGCGATTTGACTCAGACTGAATTTCCCTGGCGGCGGCGAGTGCTTCACTTAACACAGACGGCAGTTTCTGTGCTAACGCTATCAGAGCATGGACGCGACAATACTCAGACTGAATTTCCCTGGCGGCGGCGAGTGCTTCACTTAACACAGATGGCAGTTTCTGTGCTAACGCTATCAGAGCATGGACGCGACAATACTCAGACTGAATTTCCCTGGCGGCGGCGAGTGCTTCACTTAACAAATCAGGTGGCAATTTCTCTACTAACTCTCTCAGGGCAGAGGTGCGACGATACTCAGACCGAATTACCGTGGCGGCGGCGAGTGCTTCACTTAACACAGACGGCAGTTTCTGTGCTAACGCAATCAGGGCATCGGCGCGACAATACTCATCCTGAATTTTCCTGGCGGCGGTGAGTGCTTCACTTAACAAATCAGGTGGCAGTTTCTCTACTAACGCTATCAGAGCATGGACACGATTTGACTCAGACTGAATTTTTCTGGCGGCGGCGAGTGCTTCACTTAACAAATCAGGTGGCAATTTCTCTACTAACTCTCTCAGGGCAGAGGTGCGACGATACTCAGACCGAATTACCGTGGCGGCGGCGAGTGCTTCACTTAACACAGACGGCAGTTTCTGTGCTAACGCAATCAGGGCATCGGCGCGACAATACTCATCCTGAATTTTCCTGGCGGCGGTGAGTGCTTCACTTAACAAATCAGGTGGCAGTTTCTCTACTAACTTTCTCAGAGCATAGGCGCGATTTGACTCATCCTGAATTCCCCTGATGGTGGCAAGTGCTTCTGGTAACACAGAAGGCAGTTTCCCCGCTAAGGCAATTAGGACATCGGCGCGACAATACTCATCCTGAATTCCCCTGATGGCGGCGAGTGCTTCACTTAACAAATCAGGTGGCAGTTTCTCTACTAACTCTCTCAGCTCACGGGCGCGATTTGACTCAGGCTGAATTCCCCTGATGGCGGCAAGTGCTTCTGGTAAGACAGATGGCAGTTTCCCCGCTAAGGCAATTAGGGCATGAAAGCGATTTGACTCAGGCTGAATTCCCCTGATGGCGGCAAGTGCTTCTGGTAAGACAGATGGCAGTTTCCCCGCTAAGGCAATCAGGGCATGAAAGCGATTTGACTCAGGCTGAATTCCCCTGATGGCGGCAAGTGCTTCACTTAACAAATCAGATGGCAGTTTCTCTACTAACTCTCTCAGGGCATGGACGCGAAGATACTCAGGCTGAATTTCCGTGGCGGCGGCGAGTGCTTCACTTAACAAATCAGGTGGCAGTTTCTCTGCTAACGCTTTCAGGGCATCGGCGCATTTTGACTCAGGCTGAATTTCCCTGATGGTGGCGAGTGCTTCACTTAACAAATCAGGTGGTAGTTTCTCTGCTAACGCTTTCAGGACAGAGGCGCGAAGATACTCAGGCTGAATTTCCATAGCGGCGGCGAGTGCTTTTGGTAACACAGAAGGCAGTTTCTCTGCTAACGCTTTCAGGGCATTGGCGCATTTTGACTCAGGCTGAATTCCCCTGATGGCGGCAAGTGCTTCTGGTAAGACAGATGGCAGTTTCTCTGCTAATTCTCTCAGAGCATCGGCACGAAGATACTGATCCTGAATTTCCCTGGTGGCGGCGAGTGCTTCTGGTAACACAAAAGGCAGTTTCTCCACTAAGGCAATCAGGGCATCGGCACGAAGATACTCAGGCTGAATTTCCCTGATGGCGGCGAGTGCTTCACTTAACAAATCAGGTGGCAGTTTCTGTGCTAACTCTCTCAGGACATCGGCGCAAAGATACTGATCCTGAATTTCTCTGGCGGCGGCGAGTGCTTCTGGTAACACAAAAGGCAGTTTCTCTGCTAACGCAATCAGGGTAGAGGCGCGAAAATACCCATCCTCAATTTCCCTGGCGGCGGTGAGTGCTTCTGGTAACACAGAAGGCAGTTTCTCTGCTAACGCTTTCAGGGTAGAGGCGCGAAAATACTCATCCTGAATTTCCCTGGCGGCGGTGAGTGCTTCTCTTAACAAATCAGGTGGCAGTTTCTCTGCTAACGCAATCAGGGCATCGGCGCAAAGATACTCATCCTGAATTTCCCTGGCGGTGGTGAGTGCTTCACTTAACAAATCAGGTGGCAGTTTCTCTGCTAACGCTCTCAGGGCATCGGCGCGATAATACTCATCCTGCATTTCCCTGATGGTGGTGAGTGCTTCTTTTAAATTAATCCAGTCTGTGTTGCTCAGAATGGTGCTTTTTAAATCAGCACCACTCAAATTAGCACCACTCAGATTAATGCCAGATAAGTCAACTTCGCTTAGGATTGCGCCACTAAGATCGACACCTGAAAAATTATTTTCACCTGCATCTAAACGACTCAAAAACTCTTCAACATCCATACTGAATTTTGTACTGGAGGGCTGGAGTTAGTGTTCCCAAAAAAGATTGAGCCATTGATACGCAATAGAAATGCGAGACAGTTGCTTTTAAACCATTGCTACTCCCTTACCCTGAAATGAAGGATCGATACACAGATGAGTGATAATAAACCAATCCCGTGAATGTCGATAAATTCATCATCTTATGAATGCGGTAAACTGCCTGTACTATGCAGTCTGGTAAGCTTGCGTTCAATCCAGGCGAAACGCACCTTATTTCCTAACAAAAAATATATACTTAAACTCTCAGCCAAGACAAAATTTTGGCTGTGCATATTAATTTTCGTAAAGATTACAGGTGAACGAGCCAATAAAATTTTGCACTGCTGTACAAGCCAAAATTTAAGTATTATTACGTATTTATCAGCAGTTTTAACTATCAGTAAATCAACCTAAAAACAGCAATCAAAACAGTAGAGATACTGACAAAAGTCGAATTTAAGTAAGACTAAGCATAATATAGATATGCGTATATTCCTTGATTTAACTAATCAGTGGGGAAGTAAAGATCAGGAAAATTCAGGAGGGATTTTCAACTGTTTGGGCTAAATGGAGAAGAAGATACTTGACAGCAGATGTATAATAAGCGCGTCTCCTCCTGGATAATAAAATCACATTGAGGATGGGCCGGTTTGCTGTTTTCTGTACCTTGGATTAGGAGCATATGTGGCAACAACAAAAAAAAGATAGTGCGATCGCCAACTTGGCATTATCGCTCGCCTTAGCTACCACGCCGATGGCATTGAATTTTATGGTGTCAACACCAGTGTTGGCCCAATCTGCCACGGATAATCCCACTTTTCCCCTGCCGCAAACAGTGGAAAATGGGGCAACAGTGCGTGTTGATGGTTCAAGTACCTTGGCTCTCATCAACCAAAACCTCAAGCAAGGTTTTGAGCAACAATTTGCTGGTACAAAGGTAGAAGTTGCTAACAATGGTACAGATGCAGCGATTAAAGCAGTAGTAGACGGACAAATTGATATAGCTGCGATCGGCCGTGGTTTGACTCCTGAAGAAAAAGCCCAAGGTTTAGAGCAAGTCCGGTTGCACCGCGAGAAAATTGCGATTATTGTGGGTGCAGACAATCCTTTTAATGGCAGCTTAACCGATAGACAGTTTGCCAGAATTTTTCGGGGTAAAAGTGTAACTGACTGGTCGCAGTTAGGCGGGTCGCCAGGCAAAATTCGGGTAATCGATCGCCCAGATTATAGTGATACCCGCCAAGCCCTCAACAACTACCCAGTTTTTAAAGCGGCAAAATTCGCTACAGGCTCGACTGCTACCCAATTAACTGAAGACAGTACCGCCGAAATCGTCAAACAACTAGGCAAAGATGGCATCAGCTATGCCAGAGTCAATCAAATATCCAAGTTACCTGGGGTGAAGGTTCTCCAGTTACATCAAGCCTTACCAGACGACCCCAAATATCCCTTTTCGCAGCCTTTGGTTTACGTTTATAAAAAAAATCCTAGCCCAGCTGTAGCAGGTTTTCTTGGTTTTGCTTTGGCAGCACCAGGACAACAAGCCATAGAAAATGCCAGAACCGCAGAAGCCGATGCGATCGCCAAAGGAGATTCACCTACTATCCAGCTAGTTGCTAATCCCACATCGACAATAGAAGCAACACCAGCAGCAACCGTCAGCCCCAATACAGAAACTGTAGTAGCTGCCACCCCCAGCCCGGCGGCGACCACCTTAGCACCGATTATCAACCCTGCCCCTACTCCTGAGGCAACTGCCACCACCGCAGCTACACCCACTCAACAACCTGCTACTGCTACCTCAGGCAATAATTCCATCGCTCAAGGACAAATCCCTCTGTGGTGGTTAGTTTTACCATTAGGTGTCATTGCCGGGTTGTTATTGTGGATAGTCAGAACTAGCCCATCGGAGGCGGAAGTTACAGAAAATCAACCACCGACTAATCCCTTACCCCCAGCATCAGAAGCAGCAGTAGTCAATAATACTAACGCTGTTGTCAGTGAAGCACAAATTCCCTTAACGAGTGCAACTAACGGTAGCAATCCGCAAAATAATGGCGCAAATTATCTAGAAGGCACTACCCCAGCCACAACAGCAGATACAGGTTTAGCCGTTGGTGCAGGTGCTGTCATTGGCTCAATGATTGTGGGCAAAGAATCAGATCATCAAAAAGCCGAAGATAACGGTTACGATCTGGGCATTTCCCCGTGGGATATGGAAGCACCAGCGGCCGTGGTCAGCACGACATATCCCCCAATCTTAGATGTATCAAAATCCACATCAAATCCAGAATATTCTCCGATTGAAACTACCCAAAATACACAGCCACCAGCAGCAGAAATTGAAACAGTTCAGCCAGTGACCCCAACACAGGCACAAGCGGATATTGACTTACCTGGAATTAGTCAAGAATCGATTAACGATAACGAAGAAGATTGGGGTTTTGAGCTTGTAGATGATGTCACACCAACAGATTCTCAAGCAGAGATCACTTCCGATTTAGATCCAGAAATAGAAAAATTAAATTATGTGGCAGATGCAGCAGAACCAGAGCCAGAGGAAACAGAAGATTTACTGCATAATGCTGGTGTTGGTGCGGTAGTCGCTGGAGTTGCTGGAGTCGCAGCCGCATCTAGTATTAATGCTATGAACCAACCAGAAGTTAACGAGCCAGTATCAGCTAATACCAGTGACGAAATTTTAGCGATCGCTGACCCCCAAAGCAAAGTTGTCCTCACACCTAGCAGTGACCATTCGGCTGATGTGAGTTGGGAAATTTCTCCTACTGGTCAACAAATCCTGCAAAATTCGGGTATATCTCAATTAGGTCTGCGGGTTTATGATGTCACAAATATTGACCTGAGTTATCAGCAACCTCAGTTAGTGCAGCAGTACGAATCCGAACTCAGCACTTCACAAACTACCATAGAAATTCCCCAAACCGAGCGTGATTACATAGCCACCATTGGTTATACGATAGGCGATCGCTGGATCACAATTGGACGTTCTGAAGTGGTGCGTGTATTTGGCAATCTGCAAACTAATCATACAGTAGCCAATGTTGTGTTAGTAGACGAGACTAGCCGGATTGTCTTGACAGCCCGCACTCACCAATTGGCGGATATTTATTGGGAAATGTCAGACACTAGCAAACAAATGCTGAGAAATGCTGGTCTGTTCCAATTAGGTTTGCGGTTGTATGATGTGACACATATCGACTTAAGTTATCAGCAGCCACAATTAGTCCAGGAGTATCAACTAGATTTAGAGACATCCGATAGCACTGTAGGGATACCAGAAGCAGATCATGATTACATTGCCGAAATTGGCTATCCCATTGTAGGCGATCGCTGGGTAAGCATTGCTCGTTCGGAAATTGTGCGCGTCTTTAGTCCGTTGTATGTAGAAGATGAAAATGTTCCCACACCAGCAGCAGAAGCATCTTTGCCATCACCCGAAGATGGTAGCAGCATTACTTTGACACCACGCACTCCTAAATGGGCTTACGCGGCTTGGAATCTTTCACAAACCCGTAAACAAGCACTACATCAAGCTGGAGTTACTCAATTAGCTTTGCGGCTTTATGATGCTACTGATATCGATCTCAGTTATCAGCCGCCCCAATTTGTCCAGCAATATGAATGCGAAGAAATCACCCATGACCGCTACGTAGCAATTCCCACAAGCGATCGCGATTATATGATTGAACTTGGCTATAGCACCGAAGGCGATGGTTGGGTAGCAATTGTCCGTTCTAGTGCGGTTCGCATTTTCAGCCGTCCCCAACCAGATTTTTGGTTTGTAGCAGATGCAGAGTTAATTATCCACGGTGCAACCGAACCCAACGCCAGCGTCAATATTGGCGGTAATCCCATCTCCCTCAAACCAGATGGAACCTTCCACCTCCGCGTTCCTTTCTCCGAAAACTTAATTGACTATCTGATGACAGCAGTTGCAGCTGACGGCGAAAACTCAAAAATAATTCATAAAAAGTTTTCCCAAGAAGTTCCCGAAGCTTAATCTGCACTGACAGAAAATACTTAAACACAGATAGCCGACTTTTTCACAAAGTCGGCTATCTGTGTTCTATTTGTATAAGTCATACATTGCGCTAATAATACTGATGGTTTTTGTTATTTTTCTGGTTGACTTACTAAAGTGAATCATGTTTATATTGTTCACCAACATCTAAATGATGTGGTGTTTCACATTCCATCTCGTTATTGATGTAGTAGTAGCTATTTTGAGTTAATTGTGGCGGATAGAAATTAGCAGGAATTTGGGGAATTTCCACTACATGGGAAATAGAATGGAGATTATTGTCTGGTTCTACCCAAGCTTCGTCTTCTAACCGCCGCTTTTTATTCATTTGTCTGAGCATAACTGTTACTACCAGCCCAAAAGGACTTAAAGATAGTAATAATCCGGCGAGTGCTAGAATTTCCATTGCTGTGTACTGGTGTGATGTTCCTGGTATTGACAACAATAACTGCAATGGCGATTCCCGAGAGAGTTAATTTTTTTGTGTGACTTCCAAATAAATATGCTCTAAACGTACATTTTGGCGAGCGATCGCATCTATTTTAATCCCGGCAAACCTGGCAATAATTTCTGGCAATTCTAAAGGTTCTGGTAGCCAAAATGCTAATTCATTAGCATAACGCTTGGGGGTAAAACCATGAGCTTGAGCGCAGGCGATTGCTTCTGCTTCTTGTGTCGTTTGGATAACTAAAATTTCCGCAGCTGGAATAATATTACGTAGTGCAGCTAAACTACCCTCAGCCAACATTTTACCATGCTTAAGAATGCCAATTTTATTACACAGACGTTCTGCTTCATCTAACAAGTGAGTCGTCAATAAAACTGTAATTCCCTGCTTTTTGAGTTGCCAAATCAACTCCCAAATTTCATATCTGGCTTCAATATCTAAACCCGCCGTAGGCTCATCTAAAATAACTAACTTTGGCTGATGTACTAAAGCCACAGCAATATTCAACCGTCTCTGCATTCCTCCACTTAATGTTTCCACCGGGCTTTTAGCTCTATCTAATAAGTTAACCGCAGCTAAAGTAGATTGTATTTGTTGCTGGCGTGTTTTCTTATCCAACCCATAGATAGTGGCAAAAAAATTTAAATTTTCTGCACAAGTCAAAGTTTTATATAGGAGATTTTCTTGAGGTGCAATACCAATTAGCTTTTTTGTAGCTGCCGAAATAGGTTGGTTATTAATTTTAATCTGACCACTGTCAGCTTTAATTAAATTACAAATCATATTAATGGTAGTTGTTTTACCAGCCCCATTCGCCCCTAATAAACCGTAAATTTCCCCTGCGTCAATCTGCAAACTTAAATCATTAACAACTTTTACCTTACCGTAAGATTTATTTAAATTGATAATTGATAGCATATTTTATAATTTTCTTTCTCGCACTAACATTCGTCGATAAGATAACCATCCACCAATCACCATTATTAAGGCAAATACCACTAAAAACCAAAAATGTAATTTAATATCCCCAAGCTGTTCACCCTTGGCAGATACTCCCACAAAAGCCTCATTCATATGATAAATCGGATTATATTGCGCTATGTGAATTAAAGTTTTAGGAAACAATGAACTCGGTAAAAATGCGCCACCTAAAATTAATAACGGAACCCCAAAAGCTGCCACTAAAGCATTCACATCTTCAATCCGACGCGCCAATTGTGTACCCAAAATAAACCCCAAGCCCACATAAGCCACAATACTCAAGATAATGATTAATATTCCTAAAATAATCAAGCCTTTAAAACTAGCACCCCAAAAAGCAGCCGTAGTATAAATTAATAATGCTTGCCCTAAACCAATGCAACTATGAGCTAAAAAAATTCCGAAAAAATAAGACGTGCCACTTAAAGGCGAAAGAAACAAGCGTTTGAGAGTTTGTTGTTCTCTTTCTGCAACTACCGTGGCGACACTTCCACCCAAACAGCTAAAAAACAATGCCGCACCGACTAAAGTTGAAGGTGCAGTATATGTAAAAGCATCAGCAATGGGTAATTTTGCTCGTTCTGCCAGAATATACCCACCAAGCATCAGCACAGATATGGGAAAAATTGCCCAAAAAATTAGGCTGCGTCTGCGGCGTAACAATTCAATTAAGATGCGTTGTGCCACAGCTATAGTTTCACGCCAATACTTCATATCAAAAAGTTGCGTAAACTTAAAGTACCAAATTTTTCTATTTTATAGGCATCTCATTTTTTGAGATTATTTTTCCTTGATTATAAGTGGTTTATGATAACCGGATTTAGTATAAATTCTCATTGCCAAGAGTTTTCGCAATCTTACCGAATTAACTGCGCGGCTGAATTAAAAAACTGACGACACAATCCTCTAGTGACTAAAATCGTTGTCAGCAGGTTAGCAACAGCAACCATAAATAAAATTAAAATCTCGTAAGAAACAGCATCTAAAGGGTTAACACCGCCTAATAACTGTCCTGTGGTGATGCTGGGGAGGGTAGCCATACCAATGAGCATCATTTGGTTGAGGGTGGGAAGTATGGCGGCGCGAATGGCTTCTCGGCGGTATTGAGTTACGGCTTGTTGGGGGGTTGCGCCTAAACTCAAGTGGGTTTCAATTTCTCCTGAGGAATTATTCATTGTACTAACTAATCGTTCCCCAGCGATCGCAGCTGCATTCATGCCATTGCCAATGATGATTCCCGCTAGCGGAATTAAATAGCGTGCTTCAAACCATCTATCTGGTTGCAGAATTAATAAATAAGTGTAAAAAAGCGTCAAAGCAGTACTAACTAAAATTGCTCCCCAAACTACAGGTAATACTAAAGGAATTTTCTGGCTGATGCGATTTCTGGCAACAATAGCCGTAACTGTCAGCATAATTGCCAAAATTACCAAAACTGCCCAAGGATTATTTATCGCAAAGATAAAATCGAAAACATATCCTAATACCAGCAGTTGTAAGATGGTTCGGCCAGTCGCAATTGCTAAGTTTAATTCTAAACCCAACTTTTCCCAAGCAGATAAACCAATTGCGATCGCCATTAGCCCCACAGCAAAGGTCAAATCAACTAAGTCTAACTTGATGATATCCTGCATGGTTTCTCTACCTCCGGGAATTGTCTGATTAGCACAACCTATATCCTTGGAACTTTAATTTTAATTGTTAAATCTTGGTGAATACTCCAGTTTTTGCTGCCCAATCATCCCCAATAGGGATAATGGGTTTTGGGTTAATTTCCTAAATGACTGAGCAAAAGCTTTCGTATTGACAATTTCTCAGAGTGTCCTAACAACCAATTAAAAATTACGAATTACGAATTATGATGATATCTTTAACCATACAATAATTTCAGTAATAACCCTCTTTGATGCGTATCCAGGGCGACAGTCTATTGAGCAGCTTTTTGACCAAAAATCAATCAGCCAAAATCGACTGTCGAAGTGCATCCTTTGTATCTTCAGATCAAATAAAAACTCATGTTCCAAAGCGTAAATTCTGTTCCTGCCTTTGATATCAAGCAGCAATACGCCACTATCGAAGCAGAAGTGAGTGCAGCAGTATTAGAAGTTTTAGCTTCTGGGCGTTATATTGGCGGCCCCATCATTGAAAGTTTTGAGCAACAATTTGCTGCCTATCATGGTGTTAATAATTGTATAGCTTGTAACTCTGGAACTGATGCGCTCTACTTAGCACTGCGGGCTTTAGAAATTGGCGCAGGTGATGAGGTAATTACGACACCATTTACCTTTATTGCTACGGCAGAGACAATCAGTGCTGTAGGAGCCAAGCCTGTTTTTGTTGATATAGACATTAATACATTTAATCTAGATGTGCAGCAAGTAGCTGCGGCAATCACACCTAAAACTAAGGCGATAATTCCTGTTCATTTATTTGGCCAGCCTGTAGATATGACAAGGCTGATGGCAGTCGCCCAGGCTCATAATTTAGCAGTTATTGAAGATTGCGCGCAATCTACAGGCGCAATCTGGGAAGGTCAAACAGTCGGTAGCATTGGGCATATTGGCTGCTTTAGTTTTTACCCGACAAAAAATCTGGGTGGTTGTGGCGATGGTGGCGCAATTACAACTAACGATGCAGAACTAGCCGCCAAGATGCGAGTTATTAAAGAGCATGGGCAGAAAAATCGTTATTACTACGAAGAAATCGGGATAAATAGCCGTTTGGATGCCCTTCAAGCAGTGATTTTGCAAATTAAGCTGCGTTATCTCGATGATTGGAATCAAAAACGGCAGGCGATCGCATTATATTACACCCAATCGCTAAATCAAATTCCGGGAATTGCTGCACCCGAAGAACTCGCGCCAGGGGTGAGCGTCTGGAATCAATACACAATTCGCGTCTTGAGTGAAGGGCGAAATGGTGCAAGTGCTTCTCATCGAGACTGGGTACGCAGTCAATTACAAGAACGGGGTGTAAATTCAATGGTTTATTATCCCCACCCCTTACATTTGCAGCCTGTTTATCAAGATTTAGGCTACAAACCAGGACAATTACCAGTAGCAGAGCAAAGCTGCCATGAGGTTTTATCTTTGCCTATGTTCCCAGAGTTGACAACCCAACAGCAAGACCAAGTGATTTACGCGCTGAAAGATTGTTTGGTTTAGAAGTATGAAGGATGAAGTATGAAGTATGAAAAATATATGTTTTAAGTGCTTCAATCTTCATCCTTCGCTTAAAGATTAGATTAGCGCGTCGCTTTTTGCAGTTGCCAAAGCTTCTACTAAGCCACGTACCGCAGCAATCATGGCTACTTCGCTGTTGAGTTGGTTAATAGCAGAACCAACACCAACACCAGCCGCGCCAGCTGCGATGGCTAACGGTGCGGTAACGTTAGAAATACCAGAAGCGCACAATACTGGAACTGATACAGCGCGAGAAATTTCATAAGCTGCTGCTAATGTAGGCGCAGCTTTTTCAATTAATCCCAAAGTGCCAGAGTGCGCAGGTTGGCTGCTAGTACCGCCTTCAGTTTGGATAATATCAGCACCAGCTTTCACTAGTTCTTCTGCTAGTTGTACTTGTTGATCAAGCTCCAGAATATGGGGAACAGTGACAGATAGAGTAATTTGGGGTAAAAGGGCGCGGGTTTGCTGAGTTAGTGCCAGCACTTCAGGAGCTTCAAACCTGCGTCCTTGAGCATAAAAAGAATCAAAATTACCAATTTCAATCAAATCTGCACCAGCGGCCACAGCTTGGACAAACTTTTCTGGCTCGACTGCTGATACACAAACTGGTAAATTAATCAAGCTTTTTGCCATTGCGACTAAAGCAGGATCGGCGGCGATATCAACAAAGGTAGCACCACCAAGTTCAGCAGCTTTAATAGTAGCAGCCACGCGATCGCGGTCAAAATTATTCAAACCGCTAATAACTTTTAGAACACGGCGGTTGGTAAATGCACGTTGCAGTGCTGGATGTATGGTCATAATTCGTCTTTTGTAGCTACGAAGGTAGGAATATTTTTACACTACTAAGCTTTGACGGCTAGGGGGGTAATATAATTTTGGATTATAAAACTAGGTCTTACGCATTGATTTAAGAAACTGCAAAATCTGTTAGCTTGCGCCGTTCCAGTGATTTGAACGCTAGGATAATATGCTCTTTGGGAATTCCAGCTGCAACTAACTCTAAAGCAATTCCTTCCTCTGTACCATCATGCTGAATCCAGAGCTTATCGTTAATAATATCGATGTGTAACAAGCTTCCGTAAATGCGGTAATCGTTTTGCCAACCCGCTTCCACTAAAATATAACGATTACGCTCCCGATCAAATACTAGCTCTATTTGAACTTGGTCATCGTTACCAAGAAACTCAGCGTAGTCTCGCAGAATTTTTTCCACAATATCACGATATCGAATTTATTTAGGCATTAATCAAATTCAAGTGGCCATAAATCAGAAATTTGTACTTCCCAGCCTGGCAGCAAATCAGGAACCGTTAACACATCACCATCACGTAAAATCACTGGCTCTTTGCCTGAGTAAAGCACCTCAACTGTTCGTTCATCTGGGTTAATCAAAATTCCTACCCGCGTCCCCAAAGACAAAAACTCTCGAATTTTTACGCGCAATTCTTCTAGATCATCACTGGGAGATTTGACTTCTACTGTCAAATCAGGGGCTAACTGAGCAAAAGACTTAGGGCTGCGACGCAAACGTTCTGCTATGACAAATGAGGCATCAGGCGCTCTTAAATTAGAATTAGGCAATCTAAAACCAGCACTAGAAGCTGCAACCCGTCCAAGTTTTCGAGGTTTAACCCAGTTACGTATTTGGGAAATCATTTCGGCTGCGACTTCATCTGACTCATAGCCTGATGGACTCATAACAACAATATCCCCTTGCACCAATTCCATGCGATAGTCAGGAAACTGTCGCTGCATTTTTTCCAAGTCTTGAACTGTCAGGGACATAAAACCTCCTGAAACAGGCAATCAATAGATTAATTTTAATGCTTGTTGTCTATAGGCTTTATTTTCCCAATTGAACTGACACCAATTCACTAAAATAATGAAACAGATATAAACCCCTAAAGCCTTAATTAATCAGTCTTTCTTAATTGCGAATTGCGAATTGCGAATTGCGAATTGCGAATTGGTATGACACTGCCCGTAGACTCGTATGATCAAAATATAAGCAAAATATCAAATCGCCAGATTTCTACGGCATAACATGGGCAGTATTTGGGAAATCGATTTTTACTCGCGTCCAATTTTGGATGAAAATCAAAAAAAAGTTTGGGAAGTTTTAGTCTGCGAAAGTCCTTCGGATATTCGGGCGCAAACAGATGCAGTATTTCGCTATGCTCAATATTGTCCCAGTACCCAGGTCAATTCGGGCTGGTTGCGGACGGCGTTGCAGGAAGCCATTGACAAAGCAGGGGAAGCACCAATTAAAATTCGCTTTTTCCGCCGCCAAATGAATAATATGATTACCAAAGCTTGCCAGGATTTGGGCATTCCGGCTCAACCTAGTCGGCGGACTTTGGTACTCAACCAATGGCTGCAACAGCGAATGGAGGAAGTTTATCCTCAAGAACCAGGGTATCAAGGGGGGACTAATCCTTCGGTGCGCTTAGAAAGTCCTTTACCTCAGCGTTTACCTGATGCCTTAGAAGGGCAGCAATGGGTGTTTGTCAGTTTGTCAGCCGCTGATTTGGCAGAAATGCCGGAGTGGGATATTGGTTTTGGCGAAGCTTTCCCGATAGAAATGGCAAAATTATCGCCGGAATCTCGCATTCCGGGAGTTTTGATTTTCTCACCTAGGGCTTTGCCGCTTGCAGGTTGGATGTCTGGGTTAGAGTTAGCTTTTTTGCGAGTTGATACTAGTGCAGGCACAAGGTTAATTCTGGAAACTGGTGCTACAGAAAGTTGGATTTTGGCAAATATCAAAAATCCTCAAACAGTAGTAGAGGCCAAAGGTTTTGCCGAAGCTAAAGAAAAAGCCAACGGAGTGCATTTTGTTGGCATTCAGTCAAGCCCCCAAGCCGAATCTTTTGCTGGGTTTTGGCTGTTGCAAGAGGTAGCTTTGCCTTAAAAGAGGAAACGGAGCAGGGGGCAGGGGGCAAGGGGAAAATTAATTACTTTTCTTCTATTCCCTACTCCCCACTTCCTATTCCCCATACTAATGATTTTTGGGAATTCTCTGCACTGATCAAACGCTGATAGATACCCATGATTTGGGATAATTATCTGCGTCTGTCTGGATTAACGCAGATAGGCTCCAATGATTTGGGATAATTATCTGCGTTGTTTGCAGTTCAAAATCCGAAATCCACAATTCACCAAGGGTCATGGGTTCTGAAAATTTGTCACAAGATACACTAGCAGAAGCGCTGCTGGAATTAGCAATTAAATCGGGAGCCGAAGCTGCTGAGGTGTATCAGTCGCGCTCGCTTTCTCGTCCTGTCTTTTTTGAGGCTAACCGACTCAAGCAGCTAGAAACCAGTCAGTCTGAAGGCACAACGCTGCGGTTGTGGCGCAATGGTCGTCCAGGACTCACGGTAGCTTATGGTGCGGTTCCAGCCGCAGCTATGGTGGAACGGGCTTTGGCTTTGAGTGAGTTAAATCAACCTGAACCTGTTGAGTTAGTTAGTAACTTCAAGCCTGCTTACCCAAATTTAGGGGAAAGTGTACCCATAGAAGTTTTAGTTAACTGGGGCAAAGAAGCGATCGCTATTATCCGCGATACTTATCCTGATGTGCTATGCAATAGTGATTGGGAGTGCGATGTGGAAAATACTAGGCTTGTCAATAGTCAAGGTCTAGATTGTTACTACACTGACACTACACTTAGTTGCTATATGTCAGCCGAATGGGTTAGAGGCGATGATTTTTTAAGTGTTTCGGATGGTCAAACTCAACGTGATACTTTAGACCCAGAGAAATTAGCATATCAAATTTTACAAAGGATAGTCTGGGCGAAAGAAAATGTTTCACCGCCAGCAGGACGCGTCCCGGTTTTATTTACTTCTAAAGCGGCAGATATGCTGTGGGGAACAGCCCAAGCAGCTTTAAATGGAAAACGTGTTTTAGAGGCGGCTTCTCCTTGGGCAGAACGCTTAGGTAAACAAGTCATTTCTCCCAGTCTGACTCTTTTTCAAGACCCCCAAGCAGGCCCTTATAGTTGCCCTTTTGATGATGAAGGTACGCCAACTACATCTTTAGTATTTGTTAAAGATGGAATATTACAGCATTTTTATTGCGATCGCACTACAGGCCGTCAATTAGGTATCGGTACGACAGGTAATGGTTTCCGTCCTGGTTTAGGTAGCTATCCCACCCCGGGTTTGTTTAATTTTCTAATTCAACCTGGTTCGGCATCATTATCAAAATTAATTAAACAGTTGGATAATGGCTTAATTGTCGATCAAATGTTGGGTGGTGGCGGTGGGATCTCTGGTGACTTTTCGATCAATATTGATTTGGGTTATCGGGTGAAAAATGGTGAGGTAATTGGCCGGGTTAAAGATACGATGGTCGCAGGTAATATTTACACAGCCCTGAAACAAGTCGTGCAATTAGGTGCTGATGCTGATTGGAATGGTTCTTGTTATACACCTTCTTTAATAGTTGAAGGTTTATCCACGACTGGCAGAAGTAATTAATACTAAGTTGCAGTCAAAGATATTAACTTAGGCTGGGAGTAGAGGCTAGGGGTTAAGTTCAGTTTTTTCCCTTAGCACTTTACTGTATTTTGGTTTTTTGCCACTCATTTACTTAAACAAGCATGATGAATTTTGCTCACAGCACAAATGATGCTATCCAACTTGATAGGGTCGTATTTATTGGCAGAACTTTATCAGAATATGTGAAATTGTTTGACTTGGATTTATCACAGTGGCAAAAATCCCAGATTTTAGATTGTCCGGCTGGAGCGGCTTCTTTTGTGGCAGAAGCCCAGGAAATGGGCATTGATGCTTTAGCTGGTGATATTTTGTTTAACTTAGATGAAGGCACGTTAAGAGCAAAAGGGCAAGCAGATTTAGTTCATATGCTGGAAAGGCTTGCTGAAGTTACCCATAACTATAATTGGGATTGTTATCAAAATATTGCACAATTAAATGAATATCGCCAAACAGCCTTAGAACGCTTTTTGGCAGATTATCCAGATGGCCGTCAAGCAGGACGTTACGTTCAAACTACATTACCAAAATTACCTTTTAGCGATCGCAGCTTTGATTTAGTTTTAAGCGGACATTTTTTGTTTCTCTATGGCGACTGCTTTGATTATGCTTTTCATTGGCAAACAATTTTAGAACTATATCGCGTCTGTTCTCAAGAAGTCAGAATCTACCCAATCCAAGGTAAAGATGCTCAACCATATCCTTTTTTGAACAATTTAATCAATGATTTAAATCATGCTGAAATTTCCGTAGAAATTGTGAATGTGCCGTGGGAATTCCTCAAAGGAAGTAACCAAATTCTGCGGTTATGGCGAGCGTGAAACAGAGTAATTAACTTTTCTTCCCCTACACCCCACACCCTGCCTAAACCGATAACTTTGTAATCTACTGATATTTATTCACCACTTTATCCGAAGAGATATTATCTAGCCTTCCTAACTTGACCAAAGCTTGATGCACCATCGCTGCAACTTCAGCACGGGTAGCTGCTTGATTAGGAGCTAAAACTTTTTGATTAGCACTAGTAATCACTAAACCATTTGCTGTTGCTGCCGCTACCTTACCAACAGCATATTTAGGAATGTCCTGGCTATCTTTGTAGATACTTAACACCTGTGACGGTTTTGCTGGTTGTTTGAGATTCAACCCACTCACAAGTGCCACCAAAACTTGGACGCGCGAAATTTTTTGTTGTGGCTTAAAGGTTTTGTTCGGGAAACCTCTTAAAAATCCTGTACCAACAGCACGGTCAATTGCTGGTGTTGCCCAATATTTATCTGATACATCTTTAAAAGGTATAGAATTCTTACTCAAATCAGTGTCAAATGCTTGCTGAAGAATAGCCGCAAATTCAGCGCGGTTTACAGGCTGATTTGGTCTAAAAGTATAATCGGGAAAACCCTTGATAATGCCGCGAGCCGAAAGACTATTAATAAACCGAGTTGCCCAAAAATTAGTCGGGACATCGTTAAATGCAATTGGTGGCGGAATTACTGTTTTCTGTTCTGCCGGGGTAACTAAAGGTAAAGATGATGGTTGAGTGGATGTAGAGAAAGGAACCGACTTTGGTGATGAATTAATCGGCGCGACTGGAACAGATGGAAGGATGAAAGGAAGGGTGGGACTTGCTTGCGGAAGCACTTCGTTTGGCGGTGATGGTGTAACCTCTGGTTGAGTATTGATATTTGGTTGCTCCTGCACAGATGGAGAAGTGGCTGTGGGAGTTGGCTGAGTTGTCACAGTGGCACTGGGAGTAGGCAACAAAACTGTCTTCCAATTCCAGCCAGCATCCCGCCGCGAAAATGACCACAAAAGAATTCCCCCAATAGCACCGAAGGCAACCAAAATGGCAATAAACTCATCAAAGCCAAGGGCTGTTTTTTCAGATGACTTTGGATTGGAAGGCGGTAGATTTGTCATCGTATTGACCCTGAAACCGTAAAGTTCTTTTGGAAAAATTAACCCACAAAATGAAGTGTAAAGGATAAAAATTTCTGTAGATTACAATGTTCTTTGTTGCGGCTAGGTGTGAGATATGGGGTGAATAACACCAAAAACTCTCTATTCACATCTTGCACCTAGCCCCAGCGAATAGAATTCGCGGCTATACAAACGAAGTCCGCCTATCGCGCTTGCGCTGCGCTTGGCGCACCACGCGGACTAACGCAATATCAAGGGTTTGGAACCCGCGCAGGCGGGTTTTGTCTGTGTAGCCGCGACTTCAGTCGCTTGGTGCAAGATATGTGTCTATCCCCAACACCCCACACGCTATACTTCATACTTTTCAAAGCACTCTCAAAATACTAGGAATGCTATCAATTGCTTCCAAACTTTGAATTTCATCTAAGGCTTTGCGGAAGTCGCCTTCTTTGACATCGTGGGTAACAACGACAATCTCGGCTAAGGCTCCTTGAAAGCCAGTTTGGACAACGGACTCTAAACTCACGTCATGATTGCCAAAGCAAGTACCTAGTTTACCGATGACACCAGGGTGGTCTTTGGTCAGGAATCGGGCGTAAAATCTTGTGACTAGTTCACTGATAGGTGCAACTTCGCAGTAATCTTCATGTCTACAAGTTAGTAGGGGATTGGGAACTGCGGTATTACTTTTGAGGGCAGCCGTTAAACTGAGAATGTCTGAGGTGACTGCGCTGGCTGTTGCACCTGCACCTGCACCTGGGCCAAAAAACATGACTTGACCGATGGGTTCTCCTTCTACCAAGATGGCGTTATAAACGCCGTTAATGCTTGCTAATGGGTGCGCTTTGGGTACAAAGGTAGGATGGACTCGCACAGATAAGTTTGAGTTGGCGTTGTTTTGGTATTTGGCGATCGCTAATAATTTAATTACAAAACCTAGCTTTTCGGCGTAGGCTATATCTGTCTTGCTAACTTGGCGAATTCCTTCACTATACACATCGTTTAAGCGGATGCGTCCCCCAAAACCCAAGGATGCCAAAATCGCAATTTTATCGGCGGCATCTAAGCCATCCACATCAGCCGTGGGGTCAGCTTCAGCATAGCCGAGGCGTTGAGCATCAGCCAAAACATCCCCAAAATCACTACCTTCAGTTTGCATCCTGGTAAGGATGTAGTTAGTTGTACCGTTAACGATGCCAGTGACAGTATGAATCCGGTTAACGCTTAAAGCTTGCTTTAAAGGTTGAATTACAGGAATCCCGCCACCCACAGCCGCTTCTAACATGACATAGACACCAGCTTCATTAGCGGCGTTAAAAATTTCCGCCCCAAAACGGGCGATGGCCGCTTTATTAGCTGTAACTACGTGTTTACCATTTTTGATCGCTTGCAGAATCAGCGAGCGTGCTGGTTCCAGTCCACCCATCACCTCAACCACTATATCCACCGCCGGGTCGTTGACAATTGCGGCTAAATCTGTGGTTACTACTGATGTTGGTAATTCTACAGCACGGGGTTTGTCAGGCGATCTTACACCCACGCGATATATTTCTATCTCCTCCAACAACGGATGACGGCCAACCGTATCTTGTAGTAGTTGCACCGTACCCGTACCTACTGTACCTAATCCTAATAATCCTAGCTTTACACCCACAAGCTTTTCACCCAATATATTTAGTGCTGAGTGCTGTTAGCGGTAGCGGGGCGTTTAGCCCGTGCTGAGTGCTGAGTAGTTAGTATTTTAACTACTAGAACCCTTGCTTCAGCAAATATATATACAAAACAATTGTAGGGTGAGCATTGCCCACCCTACAGATTATCTTGTTTTAGTTGTCTTAATCTATTGACTAATGACTAACTTAATAAGTCTCTACGTGCCAGCGACCAGCTTTTTTGATTTCCTTCTGGTAATCACTCCAGGTTACACCTTCTTTGGCAGCAGCAGCAGTTAAAGCCGCATCAATACCATCTTCCATACCGCGCAAACCGCAGATGTATGTATGGGTTTTTTCGTTTTTAATCAACTGCCACAGTTCATCAGCGTGTTCTGCTACGCGGTCTTGAATATACATTCTGCCGCCTTGAGGGTTCTTTTGTTCGCGGCTAATAGCATAAGTCAAGCGGAAGTTATCAGGATACTTCTGCTGCATTTCTTCCAATTCTTCTTTATAGAGAATATTGGGAGAGGTTGGTACACCAAAAATCAGCCAAGAGAAACCTTTAAATTGATATTCTGGGTTAGCGGCTCTTTCTGCATCCTTAAACATCCGCCACAGATAAGCACGCATAGGTGCGATACCTGTACCAGTTGCCATCATAATCACATTGGCTTCGGGGTCATCGGGTAACAACATTTCTTTACCCACTGGCCCGGTGATTTTTACTTCTTCGCCTGGCTTGAGGAAACACAGGTGTGTTGAGCAAACACCGTAGACTGTTTCACCTGATTCTGGATGCTTGTACTCCAACTGACGAACGCACAATGAAACTGTTTTATCGTCTACATCATCACCATGACGAGTTGAGGCAATAGAGTACAGTCTAAGTTTTTCTGGCTTACCATTTTTGTCTACGCCAGGGGGAATAATCCCAATACTTTGACCTTCAATGTACTTTAAATCGCTACCAGACAGGTCAAATTTGATGTGCTGAACAATACCAATACCGCCTTCCCCAACTAACGGGTCATTGGATATACACTTACCGATAAATGGTGCATTAGGACGATAAGTATTTACAGGAACGTCAGCGTGGGCTTTTTTGGCTTTCGCTTGAGTCATGGTGTTGCCTTTGGTATCTTTATTTTTTGGCTGTTCTTCAGCTTGCGCTTTAGCAAAGCCTTTCGCTTCACTTTTTGCTTTCACAGGTGTGGCTTGACCATTACCCTCACTGCTAGCAGTCTCCACTTCAGGTGCAGCATTCGCAACTGGGGCTTGCCCATTCACTTGCTCTAAAATGCTTGCTGGATGAATGCTAACAATTTTGCCGCCTAGGCGAGTGATCCGTCGCATTTCTTGATTCATGCGGTTGTAAGGCACTCTGATGAACACACTGCCACTTTTACGAATTGGGTAGTTCGTTTGATCAGTTTCTTCGCTCTGACGCAGACCCACCACTTCGTAAACGAAGATGCGGCTACCTGATTCTGTGTTGGCAGCACCCTCAACAGCACCTTGATTGTACATTCGTTCTATCACTCCGATATTTACTTAACCGTTTGTCAAAAAAAAACTATTCCCATCACTAGCCAGCTTTTAGTTTATCGGATTTGTGGCACCCAAAACTAGCTCTTTCAGGAAAGCGGCATTCCCGAAAAATGCCTTGCGAAGTACACTCAACCCCAGACTAGCAGGCGCAGTAATAAACACACCTGTTCACCTTCTAAAGTAGAGGATAAGTCTCTGGGAGAATGTTAATCATGAGTCAATTTAATCTTTTTTTAGTAAATTGCTACTCCTATTAAGGAGATATAAAATCATTTCTAGCCATAAAAAGCAACTTTTTTAATAACAACAGGCATAAACTCTTTGTTGACACAAGCTATTGAGAGTCGCCGATTTTTGTTTAGAAGTAAAATTTGAGATTTTAGATGCTCAATTTTTTGGTTTATGCCCTGTACCTGATAGGCAGAACAAATCCAAAAATTGCCATTTAAAATCTTTAAATCCTATTTCAAGCAGTTAATGTCAATCTACAAGATACTCATAAAATGACCAACCTCAGCCATAAAAAAACTCAATTAGTTGACTTTTTTTATTTTATGTGTGTACCAAGAAAATGCCTAACTGTATTTTGATGGTTCACTTAAATATATTTAACTATATATCTGGGACAAATGCACCTGTGAAATGCCAAAAATGTGCTATGAACAGCTAAAATTAGTTTCACTTGAGGTGAAACATCTGTCAAGTTCTAGGACAAACTTTAGCCTAGGTGCAGATTTATACTTTTATAATTGCGAGACAGGGGGTATTGGGTGATTAATTCGCCCAATTTTGTTTTCTTTCTGCAGATAGATTTTAACAGGACTTACGCACAAGCTACGGAAAATCGAACCACAGAGGCGCAGAGTTCACGGAGAAATGAGAGTTTGAGAGATATTTTGCGTAAGTCCTATTTAACTTTGAATGTGTAGAGCTATCAGTCAATAGTAGTAAATCAGCCACATTTTACGCAAGTACTGTCTTGAATCCAAACCACACCTGATAAACTTGAGATGATACAAACTTCCACTAGGAATATATCTAAAGTTAATAGTTGTGCTTGGGGGAAAGATTCACCATTCAACCATGAATGCAACTGTGAAAGCACGATATCCTTCCTGGCATTAAACCTTGTATAGGATAACCCCTTCTGTTAAAATTAAATATACCACTAGGATTAAATACTTACCAGCTGCCGAATAAAGCAATCTCAGACGAGTAACAGCCGTTAACTTGGTTGGTCGCGCGTCTGATAAATCATTATGTGGCTGAGTAGCAAGAACACAGGAAAAACCAATGGGGTAAACTCCTGGCTTCAAAAATCTGCTGTGTGAAAAATTTATTGATTGACACATTTAGTATTTAGAGGAGATTTATGACAAGTAAGCCGGAACGCGTGGTACTAATTGGAGTAGCCGGAGACTCCGGGTGCGGCAAATCTACTTTCTTGCGTCGTTTGATCGATTTGTTTGGTGAAGAGTTTATGACAGTTATCTGTTTAGATGACTATCATTGCTTAGACCGCAAACAACGCAAAGAAACTGGGATAACTGCACTTGACCCCAGGGCCAACAATTTTGACTTAATGTATGAGCAAATTAAAGCTCTCAAAGAAGGTCAAACCATTAATAAGCCGATTTATAACCACGAAACCGGCCTGATCGATCCACCAGAAATAGTAGAACCAAATCACATTGTTGTGGTTGAAGGTCTACATCCTTTATATGATGAACGGGTGCGATCGCTGCTCGATTTCAGCGTTTATTTTGACATCAGCGATGAAGTTAAAATTGCCTGGAAAATTCAACGCGACATGGCAGAAAGAGGTCATCGTTACGAAGATGTCTTAGCGGCTATCAATTCTCGTAAACCTGACTTCACAAAATACATCGAACCTCAAAGAGAATTCGCTGATGTAGTTCTCCAAGTACTGCCCACAAACCTCATTAAGAACGATACAGAACGCAAAGTTTTGCGAGTGCGGATGCTGCAACGCGAAGGTAAAGAAGGATTTGAGCCAGTTTATCTGTTTGATGAAGGTTCTACCATTCACTGGACTCCTTGCGGACGCAAGCTTACCTGTTCTTATCCAGGTATGCAGCTGTATTATGGCTCCGATGTTTACTACGGCCGCTACGTTTCTGTATTAGAAGTAGATGGTCAATTTGACAACCTAGAAGAAGTTATCTACATCGAAAACCACCTCAGCAACACATCCACCAAATACGAAGGTGAAATGACTCACTTGTTACTCCAACACCGTGAGTACCCAGGTTCTAATAATGGTACTGGTTTGTTCCAGGTGCTGACAGGTCTAAAAATGCGTTCTGCCTACGAGCGTTTAACATCAAAGGAAGCAAAACTAGCGGTTCAAGTCTAAAACAAAACAGCAGTGTTTGTGTCAAAGATTTTAGGGGGTGCTACCGGGGAGACCCCCTTTTTATTTGGAGTTATGTGGTTTTATCTTTGGCAAAGTAGAGGCAAACAGTAATTTTGTATCCAAAAAGCAAACTAAAAAAATTTGAGCGGCGCAAATGGCCGCTCAAACTTGTGTGTTTTAAATTGCAGTGAGGAGGTTAGTTATTAAGCGCCCGGAGCGTTTTTGCCAACAACTTGTGATTTTAGAGTTGTAATTTCGTTAGTTAGCTCTTTTCTGGTTGAAGCTTTGAGTAAATAGCGATAAACAAACCAAGCAGAGTAACCAATACCAATCAACTCAAAGGTAGGTGCTACCAAAGGAATATCATTCAAAGAATCTAATATTGCCAAAAGTACCTTAACGGCGACAAGTGCTGTCACAATTGCGCCAACAACAACCAAGGGTTGCTTATATTTGCTGAACAAGCTACCCAGGTATTCAGGCAGTGTTCCTAAAAAGCCAGAGATTTGTTCACCATATTTTATCCATTCCTCTTGAGGTTGAGCAGGAGGCTGGAGTTTGGTAATGGTTCCTGTTTGGCTGTTGATATCTGTCAGGGTTGCTTCTGTGGATTTTGTTTCTGCGAATTCCGGTTCTTGCATTTTAACTTCCATAAATTTGACAGTTGGGTTTTTTAATCCGGACAATTACAACCAAAAGGCTGTGATTAGGCAAGACACAAGTTTATCAGACTTGGCTTGGTAAGAGGTTGGGTTTCCTATAACCTTAAATGCCTCTAACCTTTACTGCATCAACTTCAAGGTAGACAGTCAAGCGATAGGATGTGTGACTCTTATCTGCCTGATTTTTGTGCTTGTCAATCAACTGGAACCCTCAGGATGAGATTATCCCACACTGTAACAGCTTGCTGATAATCGTACTCATTCAAGTACAAATCATGCAAAAATCAGACTACCTCTCATTTATACAAGGTTAATCGCCGATTTTACCTGAATATTAAAGCTATCTTCAGCCGGATTCGTCAATGAATCTAATGCTCATTGATATTAATACTTAATAAAAGTTCTTCTGTATTCATCTTGACTAGATTTTATTAAATATTTTGTGGTAAGCAGGCAACAGTGTTAAAAGTTGCTTATTGTCGTTGTTTGCTGATTAAGCATAGAAAAATGCTTATCTGCTGGCTGCCTTGAATAATAAGACAAGATCCCCAATTTTTCAAAAAAGTTGGGGATCTTAAGCCTTTGCTTATACCTCAAGCAAATAAGGAAAAGTAATTTTTACCTTTTGCCTTCTTACTTTTGCCTTATTCCACTAGCCTACTTAGTTCAGCCTAGTCCCAATCTGGCATTTGCGCGCCTTCTTCACCGCCAACACCGATGCCTGTGTTAAAAATTTCTGCATCGGTAATATTCATATTTTCCATTGACGCGCCGTATACATTGGAGTCGTAAATATGAGCGCGGGTAAGATTCACACCGTTAAGATTGGCTTTTTTGAAGTTAACATTGGTGAGAAAAGCTGAAGATAAGTTAGCTCCTTGTAAGTTAGCGTTGGTGAGGTCTGCACCTTCAAGGTTTGCGCCTGAAAGATTAGCACCTTTGAGGTTTGCACCACGTAAATCAGCGCCGATTAAATGAGCGCCACTGAGGTCAACTCCTGGTAGTCTGCACCGTTGACAATCCCCAGTAGATAACAGCTTTTGTAAATCTTGTGAATTTCCTGCGTTAACAGCATTTACAAAAAAGAGGGGAGTTGCTAAGGCTAGAGCCGCAAATAGCTTGAGTTTCATAATTTTTCCCCTTTGTGATTAGGTTCATCCGTTCTTTTCCTCACGACTCTATTATCTCACTAAATTTCTGCACGATGTTGATTTAACTAACAAAATGATGTTGATGTTTATCTATTTATTTGATGATAGGCAAGACTAATCACAAGGGTTTTGGGGTCTGAATCAGAGAAAGCTGATAGATGCATTAACCTATGAGAAATTTGTTAAATATTTTTACAAAATGCCCTTATCTATGTTGCTTTTTTATGAGTTGTTAAGGGCAAGTTTTCTGTGAATAAATATTACTCAGTAATCGCAGTATTTAGTATTTTAAACTACCAGAAATTTCCTCATATACTGGTTAACTAACTGCGGTTCTTCTTGCTGTACCCAATGTCCGCAATTGGGAATATACTGAATTTGCAAGTTGCTAACATAGGCATCAGTCCCATAAGTAAGCTCCTTCCCAAGGGCTGTATCATTTTCTCCCCAAATCATCAGTGTATGGACTGGTAAAATTTCCCAATTCTTGTTGGTTAAAAATTGCGGTAAACTATTGCGGTAATAGTTCAACATAGCTGTTAAAGCACCGGGTTTAGCTGCTGCTTTTTTATAAGCTTCTAGGTCAGAATCAGTGAAAGTATTTTTATTAAATGCTGTGCCTTGAAATGTATGGGCAATTATTTGATAATCAAAAGATTGTAGGATGAATTCGGGAATTACAGGCAGTTGAAATAAGAATATATAGGAACTACGTAGTAATTGCTGAGGCGTGAATAATCCTTGAGAAAACTTGGCTGGATGGGGTAGATTAAGTATGATTAATTTCTCTATCATTTCTGGGTGAGCGTAGGCAAAAAACCAGGCGATCGCACCACCCCAATCATGCCCAACTAAAACGCATTTTTCGTGACCTAAACCTTTAATTACTCCCTCAATATCTTTAACAAATTCATCCATGACATAAGCTGATTGTGCTGTTGGTTTGTCGCTGTCGTTATAGCCCCGCAAATCTAACGCCACTACTTGGAAATGTTGGGCGAATTCAGGTATTTGATGCCGCCAGGAATACCAAAATTCAGGAAACCCGTGTAACATCAACATTAAAGGGCCTGTGCCTTGGGTGACATAGTGCAGTTTCACGCCATTGGTAGTTATATATTTGTGTTGCCAAGTTTCTGTTGCTGACATTATGTTGTATTTTATCTACGAGCAATCTAAGTTTTGTTGAATTATGTACCGTCATCCTAGAGCAAACATCTGTTAAAAGGCAGTGTTTGAGGTGGTGGTAATGTCAGAGAATTCTTATATGAAGTGTGAAGTATGAAGTGTGAAGTGTGAAGTATGAAGGGTGAAGTATGAAGTATGAAGTATGAAGTATGAAGTATGAAGTATGAAGTATGAAATTTTCACTTTATGCTTTCTTATAACTTATGAAAAAAACAGAAATTCGCGGTGTTTGGCTGACAACTACTGACAGTAAGGTTTTCCGCTCACAGGAACGCATTGCCCAAGCGATGGATTTGTTGGCGGAGACTGGGTTTAACGTGGTGTTTCCCGTTGTGTGGAATAAGGGTGTGACTATGTACCCCAGTCCAACTATGCGACAAACTTTTGGGGTGGAGATTGACCCAATGTCTGTTGGGCGTGATCCTTTAGCAGAGGTGATAACCCAGGCGCGACGCGTGGGGTTAAAGGTTATTCCTTGGTTTGAATACGGTTTTGCCAGTTCCTACAACTTGAATGGTGGAATGCTGTTACAGCAAAAACCTGAATGGGCGGCGCGGGACTGTAACGGAAATCTATTACAAAAAAATGGTTTTGAGTGGATGAATGCTTTTCATCCCCAAGTGCAAGAGTTTATGTTGAACTTGGTTTTGGAGGTGGCAAGCAATTATGATGTCGATGGGATTCAAGGAGACGATCGCTTTCCGGCTTTACCATGCGAAGGTGGTTATGATCCCCTGACAATTGCCCGTTATCAACAGCAATTTGGCAGTCGTCCACCAAACAACCCCCAAGATAAACAATGGTTACAGTGGCGTGCTGATATTTTGACTGATTTTTTGGCACGACTTTATGGCGAAGTGAAAAGGATTAACCCTAATTTGCTGGTGTCGATGTCGCCAAATATTTATGATTGGGGATTTCGAGAATATCTGCAAGACTATCCCACCTGGCTAAGGTTGGGAATTGTTGATATGATTCATCCCCAGATTTATCGCCGTGATTTTAATAGTTATAAAGCGATCGCTAATCAATTGCTCAGTCAGTTTACAGATGCAACTCTCCCCAAGGTAGCACCGGGAATTTTGATGAAGTTGGGGAATTACTGCATTAGTCCAGAATATCTGGTGCAGGCGATCGCATTCAACCGCCGACTCGGAATTTCTGGAGAAGTCTTCTTTTTTTACGAAGGTTTGCGAGAGAATAACAATGCTCTTGCTTCTGTCTTGCGAAATGGCCCCTACGCTCAACCTGCTATATTCCCGACTTTGGCTGATTTACAGCGTTCTAGCGATAGAGATGATTTATCGTTATGGCAGAAAATACAGAGATTCTTAAAAAATCTGATTTTAACAGGTGTATGACAGATAAATTCCCGATAGAACAAGTAATTCAAACTCTCAAAGATGATTTACCGACTTTATTTGAAAAAGATATTTCTTACGACATTTATACACAAAATATTTATTTTCAAGACCCAGTAAATAAATTTAAATATAAATTTAACTATCGCATTATTTTTTGGACATTGCGATTTCACGCCAAATTATTTTTTACGCAAATTGCCTTTGATGTGCATGAAGTTTATCAGGCAGCAGAAGATACAATTATAGCCAAGTGGACAGTTCGTGGTGTGTTACGTGTACCTTGGCAGGCAAAGATATTTTTTAATGGCTATTCCACTTATAAACTGAATGCAAATAATTTGATATATGAGCATATTGATACTTGGGATAGAAAGCCAGGAGAGATTTTAAGGCAGTTTGTTCAAAAAGGTGATAAATGATGGAAAGAAAAATACTATTTGGGCTAAATACAGTTACATTTCAGCATCCTTTTGACCAAAAAGCTTTGACAGCTTTAAATAAAACTCCTGGCTTATCTTTATTGTTAAACAAGGTGAATGAATATGGAATTGACCGCTTGCTGAGAATGCAAATTCTTGGTGGGGAATTTCGCGTCACACCTCGGAATTTTCCACAGTTACATGATGCGTTTGCTGAAAGTTGTGAGATTCTTGATTTGAGTCCACAGCCAGAATTATATTTATTTCGTGGTACAGGACACATTCATACTAATGCTGTTGGTGTAGAAAAGCCAATGGTGAGTGTGAATTTAGAAGCGATGGAATGGTATTCTTATGAGGAATTGCTATTTGCTTTTGGGTACGAAATTGCCCGAGTGAAGGGTAAATATATTGCTTATCAGCAAATTGCAAATGTTATGCCAATGTTAAAAAACCTGGTGAATGGTACAACGTTTGGCTTAGGAGGTTTAGCTGCTGGGGGGATAGAACTCGGGCTTTATAACTGGATTATAATGTCAAAATTTACTTGCGATCGCGCGGGTTTATTAGCTTGTCAAGATATCAATGTCGCTATTACTGCACTGATGAAGTTAGCTGGCTTACCTAGTGACTATTTAAATGCCGATACTATCGCTGATTTTACAGCCCAAGCGCGTGAATTTGGCAGCATTAGTCTTGATAACTTGGATCAAGTAACTAAGATATTCAGCTTTATGGAATATCAAGTTCCTTGGTCTGTGATGCGCGCTTCTGAGTTGTTGAAGTGGGTTGATTCCGGTGAATATGATAAATTACTGCAAGCAGAAAATCTAGAGCAACCAGAAGTTACATCAGAAAATACAGAAGATTCAGAAGATTGGCAATTTATGTCTTCTTGGTAACTAGAGTCTGTTTAATTAATCTTTAAATAAATACGCCAGGGTCAACTTTAAAAAAGTTTGCTAAACTCTTAACTTGCACATTTTAAAACCCTTATACAGTAAAGCTTTAGCTAGGACTTACGCAAAATATCTCTCAAACTCTCATTTCTCCGTGAACTCTGCGCCTCTGTGGTTCGATTTTCAGTAGCTTGTGCGTAAGTCCTGTTTAGCTTGGAATTTAGTAATATCTTCAGAACCTAAAATATCTTAATAAGTCTGGCTGTTGAATATTACTGCTCACATTTTTCAATTAAAGTAATGAACAGTTCATAAATTTCAGTTTCTTCAGGGGTAAGATTTGAACGATGCGTCAATTCTTCAATTATAGCCAAGGCTCTCTCATTCTCTTCTTCAGTTTTAATTAACTTTGGTTGGTACTTAACTAATAATTCTTTATATTTATCTTGGTTAAAAACAATGGTCATATTTCCAAGTCTCCTGATGGCAAATATATTTATTTTGACTGACTCATGATGATATTCATCAAACTATCTAACAGGCGATCGCGTGACAAAGAGCATAGTTCTTTACCATACAAAATATCCTGTACAATGACATAAGAAACCAGCGAACCCATAAATATATGTGCCATTGCTTCTGGGTCAGCAATATTTAATTCTGGATGAGATACAAAATATTGACTGAGTAAAAATCGACCACGTTGCACTACAGTTTGATTATATAATTTTGCCAGTTCAGGAAAGTTTTGCGACTCAGTAATAATCAACCGCAACAGTGCCAAATAATCTGGATTATCTGCTACTTTGGTTAAATAAGTTTCGGCTATCTGGCGCAAGAAAATTTTCGGTTCGCCGTGCAATTTTGTGCCAGAAAATATACTTTGCAAACACGCCAGCGTTAACCGTTCCATCAACGCCTTGAAGAGTCCTTCTTTATCTTGAAAGTGACTGTATATTGTTTGTTTGGCTACTCCTGCTTCTGCACTCACCCTATCCATACTGGTTTTAGCGTAACCCTCGCACAAAAATACTCGAATTGCTCCTTGTAAGATTTGCTCCTGTTTTGGAGTAATTGCAGGTAAAACAGATTCCAGTTGGGAAGCAGGAGTTTTAGGCATGAATGGTAAATTTTTTTGCAGTTTTCTTGCTATATCATACTGGACAGTCTAGTATGATGGCCAAAATATTTGTTTTCATCTAGGGTGCTAATATGACTCAGACTGCCCCAGTACCGGAAAGTCTTACGAATGCGCCAGTATCCAAGCAGCAGAAACGTCAGAAACCAATTCCTTTATTGATATTAGGGTTAGTGGCGGTGGGTGGTATTGGCTACGCAGTGTGGCGTAGTCAGCCACAAGCATCAGTAAATATACTCAAGGTCAGTGGTCGAATTGAAGGTTATGAAACTGAGATTGGGGTGAAGCGCTCGGGAAGAATCATGTCAATTGCTGTGCGGGAAGGAGCAGCAGTTAAGAAGGGGCAAGAGTTAATTACACTAGATGATAGTAACGACCAACTTCTACAAGACCAGTTGCGTGGTGCTGAGGCGAGAATTGCATCAGCGCAATCAGATGAACAGCAAGCAGTCTCTGATGTTGAGCAAGTAGAAAGACAGATTCAAGAAATCACCAGCCAAATTAACGAAGCCAAACTCAATTGGCAGCAGTCTCAAGGTGACACCACAGGCAGAATTGAGCAAGCACAATCAAACGTCGCCGCAGCCAGAGCTACATTAGTGCAAGCCCAAGCCCAAGTTAAACAAGCCGTAGCAGAAGTAAATTTAGCAAAAATCAACCGCGATCGCTACGATAAATTAGTTAAAGAAGGTGCTATAAATCAGCAACAATTTGACCAAGCACAAACCACCTTAGACACCGCAATAGCCACCCTCGAAGCCCGGGAAGCCGCCGTTAATGCTGCACGCCAACAATTAAGTGCCTCCTCAGGGGCATTAACTCAAGCCCAAACCACAAGTTTCAACCCTGACATTCGCAACGCCCAAGTCACATCATTAGTCAGAAAACAACAGCAAAGTGTTGCACAGTTGAAGTCTGCACAAGCAAAAGTCAAATCCGCCCGTGCCAAAGTCAAAGATGCCCAAGCCGCAAAACAGCAAATTCTGACCCAAATTGCCGACTCGAAAAAAGATTTAAATGTAGTTAGCCCCTTAGATGGCGTAGTCACAGCCCGTAGTGTCGAACCAGGCGCAGTAGTTAGCAGCCAAACAAATATTTTGACAATTGTCGACCCCAAAACAGTCTATTTTAGAGGTTTTATTCCCGAAGGCGACATTGGCAGAGTGCGTCTAGGACAAACCACAAAAATCTTGATTGATTCTGCACCAGATAAACCTCTAGAAGGTAAAGTAATTGCCATAGATCCGCAAGCTTCTTTTACACCAGAAAATATTTACTTTCAAAAAGATAGAGTCAGACAAGTAGTAGGAATTCGCATTGAAGTGCAAAATCCTGATAGCTGCTTTAACCCCGAAAATCCCTACAATCAATCAGATTTACCCTGCGCCAAAATGGGAATGCCAGCCGATGCAGAGATTGATTTGAAGGGAGCGGGGACTAGGGAATAGGGAGTAGGAAAAAACGAACCACATAGACGCGTAAGCGGCTTCCCGCAGGGTAGAACGCAAAGAACACAAAGGAATAAGAGTCTTTGCGTAAGTCCTGATGACCCATGAATAGATAAATCTCTCATAACTGCCTTTGCGTCTTTGCGCCTTTGCGTGAGACATAAAACTATGAAACAGCTACTCACCACCTCACCCCCATCATCAACTTCTCCCACCACTGCAATTAAAGTACATGGTTTACACAAGCACTACGGCAACTTAGCAGCAGTGCGAGGAATTGATTTCACTGTCCACAAAGGCGAAATGTTTGGTTTAATCGGCCCTGATGGCGCAGGTAAAACTAGCACCTTTCACATCTTGGGCGGAGTGATGGAAGCGACAGCAGGGGAAGTGGAGATATTTGGACACCCTGCGCGAGATGCACGGTTAATGACTGGCTATCTTACTCAACAGTTTTCGCTGTATTTAGATTTGAGTATTGATGAAAACTTGCGTTACGCGGGGGGTTTGCGACAAGTAGCGGATGATTTGCTTTTGCAACGTCGCAATAAATATCTAAGTTTAATGGATTTAGATAGATTTGGCGATCGCTTGGCGGGGCAACTTTCGGGGGGAATGAAACAAAAGCTGGCGTTATGTTGTGCTTTAGTCTCCCAACCAGAAGTATTGTTACTAGATGAACCTACCACAGGTGTTGACCCCGTTTCGCGGCGAGAATTTTGGGATGTCCTAGCCGAACTCTCAGCCGAGGGGATGACAATTGTTGTAGCGACACCATACCTCGACGAAGCCGAACGCTGTCACCGGGTGGCTTTGATGTATAGTGGACAAATTCATGAAATTGGCACACCCGGCGAATTACGAGATAACTTAGGCTTGCATCGCTTGGAAGTACGAACAACCAATTTAGAAGCCACAGAAGAGATACTTTCTCAAACTGCACAGACAAATATTATAGATGTGCAAATTTTTGGCGATCGCTTGGATGTCCTCGTGCAAGATTTAGATAGGGGAGAAACCGAAGTCCGCCAACTATTACAACAACATCAGCTACCACCTCCCACCATCGAACATGGCGAACCCACATTAGAAAACGTCTTTGTCACCCGACTACGCCAACAAGGTTCCGCACCGCAGTTTTTCCCTTTTCCCCGTTCTCGAAAAAGGGGAGTAGGGAGTGGGGAGTGGGGAGTAGGGGTGCAAGGGTATAGGGGAAGTAATCAAAACTCAGCACGGGCTGAACGCCCCGCTACCGCTAACAGCACACAGCACTCAGCACTAGCAATATACGCCCACAACCTGAGTCGTGTGTTTGGTAAATTCCAAGCCGTGAAAGATGTCAACGTTGAGGTGCGTTACGGCGAAATTTTTGGGTTGTTGGGTGCTAACGGTGCGGGAAAAACCACCACAATTAAAATGCTGTGTGGACTTTTAGAAGCCAGTGGCGGCGAAGTTTCTTTGGGTGGTGAAACTGGAAATCTGCGGAGTGCAGACTTAAGACGACGCATTGGTTATATGAGTCAGAAATTCACCCTCTACGACGACTTAACCATCCTGCAAAACCTGGAATTTTATAGCGGAGTGTACGGCGTACCGCGCAAACTCCGGCGAGAAAAAATTGATTGGGTAATTGCTACCTGCGGCTTAGAAGGACAAGAAAACCTCGTCACCGGACAGTTACCCGGAGGCTGGAAACAGCGCGTAGCTTTTGGTGCTTCTGTGATGCACGAACCAGATATTTTATTTTTAGACGAACCAACATCAGGAGTAGATCCCTTAGCGCGTCGCCAATTTTGGAAGCTAATTAATGACTTCGCCCGTAACGGTACAGCCATCTTAGTCACAACTCACTATTTAGAAGAAGCAGAACAATGTAACCGCATGAGTTTTATGGTTGCAGGTGAAACCGTCGCCGAAGGTTCACCCAGTTCCATCAAAGCATCACAACCAGGAAAATTAATCGAAATCATCGTCAATCAAAACCAAGCCGCCTCTAAACTACTCAAACAACACTTCGACTCATGGCGAGTTTCGATTTTTGCCGATAGTTTACACATTGTTCTCGACAACCCCGAACAAGAAATCAACCAAATTACTCAACTTTTAAAAGCCAATCAAATTACCGTCAATTCCCTGCGTCCTATTCCCTTCTCCTTAGAAGATGCCTTTATAGGAATAGTACAGCGTGTGCAATAAACTCCGCGCCCCTCTGCGTTTAAACTCCTATGAAAAGAATCATCACCCAATGTATTAAAGAAATAGCACAATTTCGCCGCGATCGCCTGACCTTAGCTTTAGCATTTCTCTTACCATTTATCACTCTAATCATCTTCGGTTTTGCGATTCGCCTAGAAAGTAAAGATATCCCCTTAATCGTGCAAGACTTTAACCGCACAAACCTTAGCCAAAGTTATATTGAAAGACTATACGCCACCAATCAATTTATTCCTAAACAATGGTCAGGCAGTAACCCCACCCGCGACGCAATAGATAAAGGAATTGCCAAAGTTGCCGTCATTATTCCGCCTGAATTTAGCCGCGATATTCAAGCAGGTAAACATACAACAGTACAAGTTTTAATTGATGCAACAGACGTAAACAATGCCCGGGTAATTAGAAATAGTATTCAAAGAGTCACAACCTTTTTCATGCAGGAGCATGGACTAATACCACCTATTAATACTATTACAGCCCGAATGCGTTTATGGTTTAATCCCGGCAGATTAGAATCACTTTACATTGTGCCAGGAGTATATGGCGTTGTGTTGTGGATTTTCCCTTCATTGCTAGCTGCGATCGCAATGGTCAGAGAAAAAGAAAAAGGTACAATTTTACAAGTCTATGCTTCTAGTATTAGTGCGACAGAACTATTACTCGGTAAAGGATTAGCCTACTTATTAATTGCCCTAACCGAGACACTAATAGTCATGGGATGTGGCTCAATTATTTTCCATATTGGTATAGTAGGCAACCCCATCACACTATTACTTGGCACTTTACTATTTCTGGCAGATAGCGTTTTTTTCGGCTTACTTTTAGGAGTACGTAGTAGTAACCAAAATGCTGCTGTGCAAGGCGTTTCTCTCGTTGGTTTTATCACATCATTATTATTATCTGGATTCATCTATCCACTCAACAATATTCCCTTTCCCCTCTCCTTAGCACCTAATATAATTCCTGCACGTTACTACATTGATATTACCCGTGATGCCTTCGTGCGTGGTACAGGCTTTGCCGGAGTTTGGTTTGATTTAGTCATGCTGACAATCTTAGGCTTGCTATTTTTCAACGTATCACGCCGAGTTTTAAGCCGAATGCAACTACCAAATTAATATTCTCTGTGTCACGCCAGTTGCTTCAAGTCGGCAAAGCCGCCCAACGCACTGGCTTCTCTGCGCCTCTGTGGTTCGTTATTATGAAACTTATCCAAAGATTATTTGACAGCCCCTTTTGGGCATTAGTCCGAAAAGAAATCAATCAAATCTTACGCAATAGACAACTAATTATCTTACTCATTGTTCCACCAACAATCCAACTCTTACTATACGGATTCATCCTCAACCCTGACGTACATAACTTACGCTTAGGTGTCATCGACTATGCCAACATCAGCGCCAGTCGTGAATTAGTTTCAGCCATGACATCAAATCGAATTTTTACACTCGAATCTGTACCAACCAGCGAACAACAGTTAAGCCGACAAGTAGAAGAAGGTAAACTAGATGTCGGAGTCATCATTCCCCCTGATTTTTCTCGTCAACTCACCCAAAAATCAGCCGAAATTCAAGTATTTATTGATGCTGTCAATGCCAATACAGCCGGGATTGCTGGTAATTATATGAATCAAATTATTCAGCAATATAACTTGCGCTTAACCCAAAATCAAGCAACCCCGCCAATTTCACCCCAAGTTGTGTTTCTTTATAACCCTGGACTTACTAGTAGCTGGTTTTTTGTCCCGGGAGTTATGGGTTTAGTGCTGACATTAATCGGCACATTAGTCTCAGCCATTACAGTTGTCCGCGAAAAAGATACAGGCACATTAGAACAATTATTGATGACTCCGGCGGCTAACTGGCAAATTTTGTTATCAAAAATTGTGCCTTTAGCAGTTTTATTATTAGGTGATGTATTTCTAGCCTTGACCTTAGCAACGGTAGTATTTAATGTCCCATTTCGTGGCAATTTCTTGCTATTTCTTTGCTTATCTAGTATGTACTTATTTGTAGGAATTAGTTTAGGAATTATGTTAGCTACAGTTTGTAAATCGCAACAGCAAGTAGTATTGACATCCTTCTTTATTAATTTACCAATGGTACAGACATCCGGTGCGATCGCACCCATTGAAGCCATGCCTCCCTTATTTCAAACTCTATCACTACTCAATCCCCTACGGCATTACATTGCTATTGTTAGAGGCATCTTACTCAAAGGCGTAGGCTTAGATGTACTATGGGTTAATGTTTTAGCTTTAGTGGCCTTTGCTGTTGTTTTATTAACTATTAGTATTAATAAATTTCGCAGTCAGTTAAGCTAAACCTAAATTTAATAATTGCGTCACCGATGATTGACTGGGCAATTCTTTTTTTATTTTAAAATAAAACGTACTTCCCTGACCAACTTCCGATTCTACCCAAGTTTCGCCCCCATAAATTTCGACAATTTTTTTGACTATAGATAACCCAATCCCTGTACTTTCTGTATCATCTGTATTCGAGAGTTTTTGAAAGATTTGAAATATTCGGGTAAAATGTTGTTCTTCAATCCCAGGGCCATTATCACTAATACTAAATTGCCAAAAATCATCCAATTCTGAGCAAGCAACTGTAATTTTTCCTTGGGGTTTATCTAAAAATTTAATGGCATTACTTAATAAATTTTGAAACACCTGGGAAATTTTGGTCTTTTCACAATAAACTATAGGTAAATTATTAGCAACTTCTATCTCAATATTTTCATTATATTTCAGAAGTTCAATTACATCATTAACTACATTATTTAAATCTACTTCGATTTTTTCACCTTGAAAACGGCCAATCCGAGAATATTCTAAAATACTATCAATTAGGTTTTGTAATTTCTTGACTCGACTCATCAATCTGTTAACCAAGCCTTTACCATCATCATCAAACTTGTCTGCATAATCAGTTAATAGCCATTCAGCTAATAAACCTATTCCTCGTAACGGAGCTTTTAAATCATGAGAAACAATATAAGCAAAATCATTCAATTCCCGATTTGTAGTTTCTACTTCTTTCAATAGTTCCGCCATCTGTTCTTGAGAATGCTGACGCTGCACAATTTCTTGCTGTAGGTGCTGATTGACAGTTGCTAATTCTTTAGTACGTTGTTCTACTAGTTCTTCTAGCCCTTCTTTGTACTGACGTAACTCAGCTTCTATAAGTTTGCGTTCCGCAATTTCTGTTTGTAAAGCTTTATTTGCTGCCTCAAGTTGTGCCGGACTAGGAAGAGCAAGAGCTTGCGGAATTAAAGGTATTAATAGTAAAGCAGTATAAAAAGAAATCAAAGCGGTAACTGCCTTCATTGCTCCCGCTAACCAATAATAAGGATGCCACAGTGTCACTACTTCCATGACATGAGTTGTGCCACAAGAAATAATGAAAGCACCGAATAAAAAAAAGATATTTTTAAACGGAATATCTTGTCTTTTACGGACAAAATAAATTAAAGTTAGCGGAATCGAATAATAAGAAAAAGCAATTATACAATCTGATAAAACATGCAGCCATACTAACCCTGGCTGCCACAAATAACAATGTCCATGCGGAATAAAGTTTTCTGATATAAAAGAACTGAAAAATTCTTCCACGCGAACACTCCCTGCTATACTCAAACTCTTGATACCTTTATTAGATTAAAACATTACTTCTTGGTAAAGTCATTATGGCAAAAAGATGATTATGCTTATCTCTTGGTACAAGTGACTATAAATACTATCGCCAGCTTATTGTCAAGATAAAGAACAGGGAATAGATTTGTAATTCCCAAAGTACAACAAAAATTTATCCTTGAGACAGAGGATAAAATGCCAATACTTCTGGTTGAAAATTCCCTATTAATCGTCTAATAACTGGATAAATTATAGAGAATTAAGGCACTACACATCGTTAATCTTTGACAATTAAACTTGTTGCCATATTTCTCGGCAAAATTCCAGATAATCCTTAAAATTCCTTCCAAAGATAGATAAATTGCCAAAACCTAATAACCGAAAATCAAACTGTGGTATACCCTTTGGACTGATTTTTTACATCAGCTTCCTAATCATAGCTACAACGAAAAATGATCGCTTTAGTTTCACCAATGTTTTGTAACTTGATTCGGGGGCCTAGACTGTGACCAATGAGATTAACTCTCAGTTTTCATCCAATTTGTTTATCGGCGACAGTGAGATGGCGGCACTCATGCGAATGTACGACTGGTCACAAACGCCCCTTGGAGCAGTTGAAACTTGGTCACAGAGCTTAAAAACAGCAGTCAGAATTATGTTGACTTCTCGCCAAGCAATGTTTGTTTGGTGGGGTGAGGATTTGATCAATTTGTATAACGATGCCTATCGCGCCATTTTAGGTGGCAAGCATCCACAGGCATTAGGTCAAAAAGCAGCCATTGTTTGGCAAGAGATTTGGGAGCAAGTAGGGCCGCGCGCCCAGACTGCACTCGTGCAGAATCAGGGTACTTATGATGAATCCTTACTACTGATTATGGAGCGCAATGGCTACCCAGAGGAAACTTATTACACTTTTTCCTACAGCCCAGTGCCTAATGATGATGGTAGTACTGGCGGAATTATCTGTGCCAACACAGATGATACCCCACGGATTATTGGGGAGCGACAATTGGCATTGTTAAAAGAATTAGCAGCCACAACAGCAGACGCTCGTACATTTGCAGAAGCCTGTACTTTGAGCATTAACTGTTTAGCAACTAACCCTTACGACCTGCCATTTGCCATGATTTATTTGGTAGATTCTCAAAGGCAGTGCTTGACTTTAGCCGGATGTTGTGGAATTGAGCCAGAACACTTAGCTGCTGCTGAAACGATCGCCTTTAATGATGATTCACCTTGGCAGTTTACCAAAGTATTGACGAATCATCAACCCTATGTATTGACTAATTTAGAACAAAAATGGAGTGACTTACCCACCGGAGCTTGGCATCGCTCACCTCATCAAGCTGCTGTGGTGCAAATATCGCCATCAGGCAGAACAGGTAAAGCGGGTGTTTTAGTCGCAGCTTTGAACCCCTTTCGGCTATTTGACGATAACTACCAAGTATTCCTCAACTTAGTTGCTTCTCAAATTGCGGCTAGCATTAGTAATGCTCAAGCCTATGAAGAAGAACGCCAACGTGCTGAAGCTTTAGCAGAATTAGATCGGGCAAAAACGACGTTTTTTAGTAATGTGTCTCACGAATTTCGGACTCCCTTAACTTTAATGTTGAGTCCGTTAGAGGATTTATTAGCCACAGATGAGTTGTTAGCAAAACAAAGGCAAGAGCTTGACTTAATCCATCGTAATGGTTTGCGTCTGTTGAAGTTAGTCAATACATTACTAGATTTTTCCCGCATCGAAGCAGGCAGGGTACAAGCAGTTTATGAACCCACAGACTTAGCAACTTTTACCGCCGAATTAGCCAGCATTTTTCGTTCGGCCATTGAGCAAGCCGGCTTAGAGTTGACAATTTCCTGCCAAGAGTTCAGCGCACCCGTTTATATCGATCGCTCAATGTGGGAAAAAATTGTCCTCAATCTGCTATCAAATGCCTTTAAATTTACCTTTAGTGGGTCAATTAAGGTTATCTTACATCAGGTACAGCAGCAAGCCCAATTAATCGTTCAAGATACAGGTATTGGCATTCCTGCTGCCGAATTACCGCAACTATTCGAGCGGTTTCATCGGGTGGAAGGCGCGCGGGGAAGAACTCAAGAAGGTACGGGGATTGGCCTAGCATTAGTTCAAGAGTTAGTGCGCTTACATGGTGGTCAGGTGCAGGTTGAAAGTATTGAGGGCGCAGGAACTACCTTTAGCATTACTATTCCGATTGGTACTGCCCATTTACCACCAGAGCAAATTCAAGCAACCCAAACCTTAGTCTCCACTGCCATCGGTGCGGCTCCTTTTATTGAAGAAGCCTTACGCTGGCTACCAGAACCAGAAAACAGGAATGAGTCTTATCTGTCTTCTCTTACCCCTCATCTGTCAGCTTCCTCGGCGCGCATTCTCCTAGTCGATGACAACGCTGATATGCGCGATTATGTCAAGCGATTGCTGAGTCAACATTATATAGTCGAGACGGCTACTGATGGAATTGCGGCCCTAGAAGCGATCGCAAATCATCTACCAGATTTGCTGCTGACAGATGTGATGATGCCTCGTTTAGATGGCTTTGGGCTGTTAAATACATTACGCACGAATAATCTGACCCGCGACATTCCGATTATTTTACTGTCAGCCAGAGCCGGCGAAGAAGCAAAAGTAGAGGGATTAGCCGCCGGAGCCGATGATTATTTAATTAAGCCATTTTCTGCCCGCGAATTGTTAGCCCGCGTAGAAGCGACTTTAAAACTATCCCAATTACGGCGAGATGCAATGCAGCAAGAGCAGGTTCTCAGGCAAGCAGCCGAAACCGCCCAGCAAAATGTAGAAAATATCTTGTCAAGTATTAATGATGGATTTTATGTCTTAGATCGCAATTGGTGTTACACCTATGTCAACGGACGCTTGTGCGAGATTATTGGCATGAAGCGCGAACAGATTCTCAATCGCAGCATTTGGGAAGTGTTTGCTGACACCATTGGGACTGAGATTTACACTAATTTTCAACAAGCCTTAAGGGAACAAAAGCCGATTCAATTTGAGTATTTTTATCCTACTTGGAATCGTTGGTATGAAAACCGGGTTTATCCTTCACCTGAGGGACTGACAGTTTTTGCAGCTGACATCACCGAACGCAAACAAGCTGAACTGCAACGTGAACAACTGCTAGGGCGCGAACTGCAATATGTGAACCAATTGCAAGGATTGACAACAGCCGCACTCGCAATTAACTCTGCCCTTTCAGTCGAAGAAGTTTTGCAGTTGATTACAGAACAAACCGCATCAATTATTGGTTCCCATCAGTCGGTTACAAGTATGACAATTAACCAAGACTGGACGCAGGCAATCACCGCTATTTACCTATCTGACAAGTATGCCGCTTGGCGAAATTATGAGGAACCACCTGATGGTTCTGGTATTTATGCTTACGTTTGCCAGATCAATCAACCCATACGAATGACTCAAGCCGAACTAGAAGCCCATCCTTTCTGGCGGGGCTTTGGCAAAGAAGCCAAAAATCATCCGCCTATGCGTGGTTGGCTGGCGGCTCCCTTGGTGGGGCGAGATGGCAAAAATATCGGCTTAGTTCAGCTTTCCGACAAATATGAAGGGGAATTTACGGCTACTGACTTAGCCATCTTAGTTCAACTAGCACAGATGGCTTCTGTCGCCCTAGAAAATGCCCGATTATACCAAGCCGAACAGCAAGCACGCACAGTAGCTGAAGCCGCCAGAGAACAAGCACAAGCAGCAAACCGAATTAAAGATGAATTTTTAGCTGTGCTATCCCATGAATTAAGATCCCCCCTGAATCCCATCTTAGGCTGGGCAAAGTTGTTACAAACCACCAAACTCGACCAAACAAAAATCAAACAAGCTCTATCCACTATTGAGCGCAATGCCAAATTACAAGCTGAACTCATTGAAGACCTTTTAGATGTCTCACGCATTTTGCAAGGTAAGCTAACTCTGACAAGTAATCCAATTGATTTAACTTCAATTATTCAAGCTGCACTCGAAACAGTACAGCTGGCGGCTCAAGCCAAATCCATTCAGATAGAAGTTGATTTTGATACTGATATAGTAGTGGTTTTAGGTGATTCCACTCGCTTGCAACAAGTAATTTGGAACTTATTGTCTAATGCAGTGAAATTTACGCCTACAGGAGGACACATTCGTGTAAATTTGACACAACTTGACTATCAAGCTCAAATTTCTGTAAGTGATAACGGAAAAGGTATTTCTCCTGATTTCTTACCTTATGTATTCGATTATTTTCGGCAAGCTGATAGTGCTACTACGCGCAAATTTGGTGGACTAGGCTTGGGTTTAGCAATTGTGCGTCATTTAGTCGAGCTTCATGGTGGGACGATTACAGCCCAAAGCCCAGGTGAAGGTATGGGAGCTACTTTCATTGTCAAGTTACCATTGATGTCTAATCAGTCGATGGTCAATCCTACTGCTCAATTACCTGCATCTTCTTTGAGTTTGCAAGATATCCGCGTTTTAGTAGTGGATGATGATACTGACACCCGCGAGTTTATTGCTTTTTTACTAGAACAAGCCAACGCCACAGTTTTCACAGCTGCTTCTGCTTATGCAGCATTGCAACTGTTAACTCAAGTCCAGCCGGATGTGATGTTGAGTGATATTGGAATGCCAGAAATGGATGGCTATATGCTAATGCGGCAGATCCGGCAATTTCCTCCTTCTCAAGGCGGACAAGTCAAAGCGATCGCACTTTCGGCTTATGCTGGTGAATTAGATAAAAACCAAGCTCTCCAAGTTGGTTTTCAAACGCACCTTTCTAAACCTATTGAGCCTGAGAACTTAATCAGAGCTATTGTTAATTTAATTACTACTTCATAAACGTCAAAACCCTCTCCCTTGCTCCCTACGGACTTAATGATAAGTCTTTAACAAGACACGATATCAATCAGCATCACCAGTACTGATATTTGTTAATGTCCAATTGACGTTTCTAGTACTATATATTTCTTAATATATTGCCGGGTTAATTAAATAAATATAAAATATCTCCGTCAGCAAGCTGGCTCATAATTAATTGTAGAGCGATCGCCTACTCAAATCGAATAATCATAACGCTCGTCAAATAAAAAACTAGCTCAAGAGTCTGGCTGAAATCATCCCTTCATTTTCTGTAGGATATTTTTTTATCGTCAAGGAATATAAGAAAAATTTCTAGTGTTCTGATAATCCTGATAAGTATGTATGAGCATGGTATATCTACTTAGAGTTTTTTAGCGATATTCGGCTCAATGAAACAAAAAAAAAGTAATTCTAAAGATGGTGTGAGTAAATGGGTATTTGCATGGAAAACTAGGATTTTCTTCTTAGCCTGCATTTTTATCACTACTATTTTTGGTATTGTCTTATCAAACTCGTTGATAGCAAATCAGCCAGCTTTTGCCAAAATTGACATACTACAACCAGCCCCAACTCAACCAGTAGGTTATTACGATTATTTCGGTAAACTCCTCAGCCCGCAAGAAGCATCACAACTAGTTTCTAGTAAAGGGCTTGATCCTCAAAACCCTACTTCTTATGAAAAGATAGGTGCTGTTCAGATTACTAAAGAATTGATTGCCCAAGGAGAAGACATATTTTTCAATCGGGCTTTAGGCGATTTATTTGGCTTGCAAGGTGTATTTGGCGTTGGACAAGGTTCAGCCATTATTTTGGATGAAATTACCGCAGCAATTGTTAATTTGCAAGGTCAGCCAACCAATAACTTAAAAATTACCTTACAAAAAGATGTCCCTATAGGTAGTCGGATTTTAAAAAAAGGTACATCTATAAATACAGGCTTAAAGCTAGAAAAAGGCTCTACTGTTCCGATAGGAACAGCAGCAAATGGGCAAATTACCTGTGCATTTTGCCACGTTAATCTTTCTAAAGAAGGTAAACGTCTTCCAGGTGTAGCCAACGGTGAAATCGCGTTTCCCTTATTTTTGGGTTTAGCACCAAATTCATCTGCGGCTTTCTCTCGCACCAAACTTGATCCCTTAGATCCAAAATATCAAGGTGATGGTAAAACCATTATTGATAGTAAGGGTAATTTAGTAAAACTGCCCGATCCGCAAAAGTTTGAGAAGGCTTTTGATGATATTTTGTGGGAATTACCTTTTGGTAATTTTGAAAGTTCCACAGATGGCATTAAAAATACCACTCAAATTCCTAACAATTTCACCTTTAAAACGGCTCCTTATACCGCCTCTGGAGAAGCCGCTGTCGGCCCGTTTGCCGGATTGAGTGCTTTCAATAGTGCCGTTCACTCTTCCGAAACAAACATCCTAGGAGCATACGAACTGATTGCCAAAAGTCTCAAGATTGATCCAGAAGTTTATCTTGGTACGATTCTTCAAAATGCTGCTGATGCCAGAATACGTTTACCAGAAGGATTTACTGTCAAACCCTCAGATTGGCTAAGAACTATCGCGCCAGACCCAAATCAAGCAGAGTTACAAGATCAAATTGTGGCTCCTGGTGTCGGCAATTATCCAGACTTGAAAGCTAATTTGCTGACAGCCAATGGACTCATTTTTAGTCCTCCTACTGCCAACAGTTTAGATAATGCCAGTGGCAAGTTCATGTTTGCCAATAACGCCATGTCTGCTTTCCAAAACAGCTTGATTCCACCGGCAAACCAAACTCCCGAAAACTGGCAAGCCCTAAATAGTAATTCCGTCAAACGTGGAGCCAAAGTCTTTGAAAAGGCTAATTGTGCAACCTGCCATATTCCTCCTTTCTTCACCGACAACACAGTTCACCCAGTTGAAGAAATTGGTACTAATCCCGCCCGTGCAAAATCTCGTTTGGCATTAGCTAATTTCTTAGTACCTCCTAAGCTATACAGTTTCAATAATCCAGTTCCCATCCCAGCTGATGCAGACGTGCTGGATGTTCCAACCCCAGGCACTTCTACTAACCCCAATACTCAACTACCAAATGGTGGCTATAAGACTACTCCCTTGCGAGGCCTTTATTTAAATCCACCCTATTTACATGATGGTGGTGTAGCCGTACGTGCTGGTAGTTTAAAATTTGACTCTAATGGCAACTTTTCTGTTGTTGATCCTACCGGATTAGGCCTACCTGGCACTTTACGCCAAAGCATACCAGCTGATGCTGCCAGCAGTTTACGGGCTTTAGTTGATCGTAAACTTCGTGCCAAAGTCATCCGAGCTAACAAAGCTGATGCAGATTTAGTAAGTAGTAATCTTGATGGTACAGGTCATGAATTTTATGTAGACAGTCAAGCTGGATTTAATTCTCAACAACAAACAGACCTAGTTAATTTCCTACTCGCACTTGATGATAACCCTGGTAAGTTCTAATAGGGTTTACACCAATTGAATGTGAAGTTGCACATATTTCGATCCCCCTAAATCCCCCTTAAATGATATGTATTTTTCCAGTTCCCTTTTGAAGGGGGGCTAGGGGGGATCTGATTCTATGCAGCTTCATAAAAAATTGGTATAAGAAGGTTAATAGTCAATAGTTATTAGTTCTAACTATCAACTATTGACTATTAATTATCTTGTATGATTATGCAGATTCTTTGCGCTTCATCAGACTACCAAAACCAAGTGTTACCAATAAACCAACGACAGTATAAGGTTCAGGAACAGAATAGGGAGTGATGGTGAAACTACCAAAATCTACATCACTAGACAGTTCTGAATAGCCTTCAGATAAAGCACTATAAAAGACATTGACATTACCTTTTCCATCTTCACCACTACCAGCAACTAAATAAGAAAAACCCTTAATAGTTAGTAGTGGTTGACTCGCGTTCAAAAAATTATCGTTATTTCCATATGTACCTGGCGGTAACAATCCAATGATTTGCTCTGTAATTCCTTTCACTGTTCTAGTACCGCTGATTCCTGTAATCGTATAGTTGTTGTTGATAGGATCTAAATCGGTGGTAAAAAGTGTGCCGCTAGCTGAAATTGATGTCCCATCTGACTCATAACTAGGAAAAGAATATTGAAAATTAAATAGTTGTGCGGCTTGTGCTGTCGAGGCTATGCAAATACTTGTGTAACCCACAAAGGTAGTGATAGTTGCAATACTCAATTGTTTGATTAATTGCATAAGATAATTCTCCAGTCAAGAAATTTACGGAATATACTGATTACACTTACTACGTAAATACTGTTAATCAGGCTAACTTTTTCCTGTATTTTAAGTACATGCTGGAGTTTAACTAAACGGAGTGCTATGTATGGTCTTATCAGGGCGATCGCACCTCAATATAGTACATAAATACTAAAAAAATCAAGGTAGCGATGCCTACGGCGGGATAGAAGCCCACCTTACAAGATTGGATAATTTATTTCTTGGAAATCCCTAAAAAGGCGTTTGTGTTGGTATCCGTCTGAATCCTCTTCCAACACTGTCTTCCCCACACCCTGTTCAATACCTTGGATATTAGATGTCGCATTAAACAAGAATTATCTCTACCAGTTGTTCTTTTGATCACTGGTTCAAGCTTTCTCGGTCTAATTCTTAAAGCAAGTTTTGGTTTAAGTAAGTCGATGCAATAAAACCAAACTATGTGAAGAAAAGTAAATAAGGCTCAAACGCTTTTTCCCCCTGCTCCCTGCCCCCTGCCCCCTGCCTTATTCCAACAATAATTATTTACACCGACTTACTTATATTTGTGATACTCCTACTCATGCATCCCCTTAGTCAATACTCTGCCACCTAAATCCTTACAATGAGAAAACGTCCACAGGATGAGCATGAATACTAAGTAAATCATCCCGACCAAACCAAATTCAATCAAAGGGATATAGGTTACTTCATAAATTCTACCCAAGCCACGTTCCGTTAATCCGTAAACTGCTATTACGCTAACTAAGAAAATTCCGTAAATACTGCTTTTAGTTAAGCTACTCACTGGTAAACCGTGGAGTTGGGTAAGCAAAAGAATGCCAAGAAAACCAAAGAGAAAAGTAGGCCATTTAGTCTGACCTAGCATCCAGGACACAACTACACTATGTACAAGCACTGTAATTTCTAAAGTAAATGTCCACCAACGATTTGTATGAGCGCGGTTAAAAATTAACGATGATTGGAGCAGTAGCAGGAACATATAGAGGAAACCAATTAAGTGTCCTGCAGTCGCTTCCATTGGATGATACCAGAAGGTGTAGATAGCAGCGAAAGAGAAGAAATAGCCGTGGTACACCTTGATAATTCGCAAAAACTCTTGGTGGAAAGGTACAGTATGTCCAAAAAACAACCCACGTCGAGGTGTTTCCAAAATGAGTACGAAGACTAGTAGAAGTATAACCGCGCCTTGAGAAGCCCAAATGGAGGTATCTTGAGCTAGTGCATCGTACCAAATGTAGGTTTGGAGGAAATGTAAAGCGATAAATAGACCATTAAGGGCAAGCATTAGATAATTAATGGGATGCAACACTGTTTTGTATTTCAACTGTGTTTGCTGCGTCCACCAGATACACGCCCAGATACTAAACTGATGTCCAAGATACAAACTCCAAGCCGTGACTCGGCTCCAAAAAGTCGGGTTAGGAAGTTTCCAGTAGTACCAGCTTAATCCTTGGTCAGGAAGTTTAATAATACTTGCAGGAATATCCCTACCCAGCCAAATTGTATAGGTGAGCAGGATGCTGATAAAAATGCCGAGAAATAATACTTGGCGACCTGTCATATTAATTCGTCATTAGTAATTCAAAAGAGGTAGGAAAAATGAAAGGGGTGTAGGGTGTGGGGTGTGGGGTGTAGGGGAAGAAAAGTTAATTAGCGTGAGTAAATTCAATCTCTCATCATCAAAAAGCCATGATTGATTCACATCTTGCACCTAGCGACTTCAGTCGCTAGGTGCAAGATATGTGTACACCCTGTCTTCACGAAACAGTTTTCGGTCTACTGTACTTGGTTTATTAACGCTGCACGGTCATGAATTTTCAGACAACACGTTCGGCTTTTGATTCAAGCGTATTTTTAGTCATTCGCAAACTGATTATCAAAGCTAGCAGCACTACTAAAGAACTACTCAAAAAAGGTGCAGAACTCCCAAATTTGACAAAGCTAGCTCCTCCCCAAGTTGGCCCCACAATGCGTGCTAAGGCAGAGCAAGAACTGGCAGTTCCTAATATTTGTCCTTGGTCTTCTGTTGCTGTTATTTGAGAAATCAGGCTATTTAATATTGGTTGAGTAATACTAATTCCCCCTGCCACAAGTGTGATAGAAACTAATAATAAAATCAAGTTTTTTGAAAATCCAATTAGTAATAATCCTAAGCCTAATCCTAATATTCCCAATATAAGTAACTTGATTTCACCCAAGAGTTTCTTGAAAAATCCGACGAGTCCTCCTTGAACAATTGTGCAGACAAGTCCCATGAAGGCAAAAAGATAACTAGTTTGTTGAGCGTTCCAGTTTAATTCCTGCTTAGACCATAAAGCAAATGTTGAGTCCATAGCGGCAACAGCAAAGGTAACTAAAAAATAGATACCAATGAGCATAAACAACTGAAGACGCTGTAAAAGATGTCGCCAATTTATTCGGCGTTGACGGTAGCGATGAGCCTGAATTTTAGCTTTAGTCTCAGTATTGAGAGATTCAGGAAGTAATATCAAAGCACAAAGCAATGCTAATAAAGATAATCCAGCTGAGAACAATGATGGTAGATGAAAGTTAGCATTGTCCGAGTCAGTCCCTATGAGAATACCTCCAATAGCTGGGCCAAGAATAAATCCAAGACCAAAAGCTGCACCGATGATGCCCATACCACGCGAGCGATTCGCTGGTGTTGTAATATCTGCTATGTATGCCTGTGCAGTGGCGATATTGCCTGCCATCATCCCCGCAAAACCACGAGCAATAAACAAAATTCCCAAGGATGTGGCAAAGCCTAAACCTGTGTATGCAATTACAGAACCGAACAGGGTTAGTAGTAGAATAGGACGACGACCATAGCGATCGCTCAAGCTACCCCACAATGGCGCAAATAAGAACTGCATTAAAGAATAAATAGCTACAAGCAAAGTAGCTTCATTCGCTTCTGCACCAAATTGTTCAGCATACAAAGGTAGTATCGGCAAGATAATTCCAAAGCCAAGCAAATCTATAAATACAATCAAAAATAAGACGAATATAGGTCTGCTATTATTTTTATGATCCATTGATGAAATTTTCTTTGATAGATAGGATAAAACACTTGATGATAGAAAAAATTGGCTAAAAAGCAAAGTAATTAATTCAAGCAATATGTCTGAATTTGACTGTGATTCAGCAAAATTGCGTGAAACAAACCTGCTATAAAAATCAACCCGATAATCATACTAATACAAGCAACAACCATCTCATGCTTTCGTATAGCTCTTTTGATCTTCGCGTCTACGATCGTTTCTAATTCTGTGTACGGCATTTAGTTTAATTTAGCTAAATACAAAAACTGTGAAATTTACGCTAATACGTAAGTTTGAAAATGTCCTTTTTTCTGTTATTCAGACTAAATAGCAATACATTTAGTCTAAAAAATTATGCTTAAAATTCACCTAAAAAATAGATTTTTTAATATTTCTATTACCCCATTTCAAGGGGATACAATTCCCGGATTTCTCAGAGTTATATTTAGAAACTATAGCAATTGTATTTGAATTACCATAAGTGATTCTTAGCTTACTAGCTTAATTTTGCTTTGGCGCAGTTTCCAAATAACACCTGAAACACCAAAAGCTAATATTCCTAAGGTATAACTCCCTTCAGGAACTGGAAGCACAATACTGACATGATTAATAGCCAAGCCAAATTGTGGAGCCGAACTGCTAAAAATAATTCGTGAGATATTAGGACTATCACTACGAATTCCCAAAAATACTGCCGAGTTATCTAAGGCTAGGGATGAAGTACTGAAAACAGAGACAGTACCCAACAGTTTATCGGCTTTATCAAAAGCGGTGATAAAAGTTTCAACTTGCTCATTACTAATATCTACAGCTATCTGAGTCCCAACGCCAAAAACAGGCTTGTCAAAACTAATCGTAAAAGGGCCACCATTTCCTAGAGTGCGAGGATCAGGTGAACCAGGAGGAAGAGGAATAAAACCTGATGGGTCTATGCCTCCAAAGAGAATAAAATCACCAATAGCAAAGTTAGTGCGAATGCCAGGAGATGGTAGAGTTTGAAAGACAAACGGTGGAGTAAATCGAGGATTATTAGCTGGAGCTATATCGACATTTAAACTTAACCCTTTTTGAGATGTAGCTGAAAAAGAGTTAGGTAAAAAATCAGAAAAATTAGGAGCAGATGGATTAAACACTTTACCTAAACTTCTCCAATCAACTTCATCATTACTAGTTAAAGCCGCGCGTTCAGTAACTAAAAATGTGGCTGCTTGAACTGGTAACGGTATAACAGTGATTAGAGATGTAATTGCTGGTAAATATTTAATGAAATAACTTGTTAATTGGTTGCTTAAATATGTCACTATTCTTAATCCCTTAATTTTTTATTCAGTAAAAAGTAAGTCGATATTAAAAATTGTCGTTATGACAAGGCAGGAAGCAGAGGGCAGACGGCAGAAGGAAACAGGGTTTTAGGCAACTTTACTCTTCGTCATACCAATTTTTTATAAAGCTGCATAGAATTCGATCCCCCCTAGCCCCCTTTTTAAGGGGAGCCACTGCGTTGCAGAAGGAACCTCCGTTGTAGCAAGTGGCCTGGATAATGGGGGATCAGGATATGTGCAAGTTCACATTAAATTGGTATTACATACTTCGGTTTATTTGCACTGTTCTACTTAAAAAAGACTAGATGTCAAGGTTTTGAATTTGCTCATCTCTTAAATCAACTGAATGCTAACGTCAGCAGAGAGGTTGCTAAGAACAGCAAATTGAGTTCCTAAGAAAGATAAACTACCTTCAGTGGAATTGTAGACGAATTGGCTGATATCTGTAGCACCAAATCCTACTTGAGAAATTTGAATTACATCCTGTTGAGTAAAGCTGTAATCTGTAATAGTGTCAAAAGCTTCAGCTAGGCTGTTGAAAATAAATTGATCCGCGCCAGTACCACCTGTTAGCAAATCGTTACCTAATCCACCGATAATGGTGTCATCGCCAGCACCACCAATAATGGTGTCATTCCCTCCTAAACCAGTGAATTGATTATTTTGGCTATCACCAGTTAGGGTGTCGCTTTCATTTGTGCCAATAACATTATCAAAGTTGATGACATTGAATGTGATTGTCCCTAAGCTAGGAACATTAACAGCCGAGATAGTTTGATTTTCTAAGTCAGCAACAACAGATACCCCAGACAAAGAGGCGGAGGTATCTATTGTATTGTTGGCAACGCTAGCGTCAGCAATTACTGTTTCTACTTTCAACAGGGTGTCTTGCCCTAAGTCGCCAGCTTTAGTAATTGTTCCTACTCCTGAGAGTGTAATCGTGTTGCCGAGTTGACTATA
>NZ_JACJRU010000024.1 GCF_014697425.1 Nostoc sp. FACHB-110 | reverse complement strand
GAGATTTTACCGCAGACCCATGAAACATTTGTGCAAGTTGCAATGATTCGGTTAATGCTGAGAAGACTGGCTTAATTGATTCGTTTAATACTTTCCAAACATCCTCTTAGGGGTAAATATTGCGATCGCCTTTAAGAGATTTTTTCTAGCTACAGGAAGACAAGAGTAGACGCAAGCTAAAATTTGAGCTTTACTTTTTAAACTCTCTCAGTAATTGGTTTAAGCGTGTTATGAATGCTTAGGGAGGTTTTCTTTAAATAGAAATCGGTATCACTCCCTATTGCCTCTTCCCCATTCCCCACTCGCTAAAGATTGTGTCATAATAAGCCGACGCATACCCTAGTCAGTTATCCACCGTGCAAGATACCGACGCTATTAATGACCTTGCTGCTGCCCTACAACAGCCCACTGATCTTAGTTTTGAACTACCAGACCCAGAAGATGAGCAAATTCCTGAGTCTGATTTTTTACAGCAGTTAGATATAGCTTGGCAAGTATGCGATCGCTTTGACCTGCAAACAGAAATTTGGCGAGGAAGAATTTTAAGGGCTGTACGTGATAGAGAAAAAAAAGGTGGTGATGGGCGGGGTACGGGCTTTCTCAAATGGCTCAAAGAAAGAGAAATTAGCAAGAGTCAAGCTTATTCGTGGATTCAACTAGCCAATAGTGCCGATACACTTTTAGAAGAAGGTCGGCTAGAACCAGCCGCAGTCAATAACTTTAGCAAACGCGCCTTTGTCGAAACGGCGAAATCTGCGCCAGAAGTACAACAAATGGTGAGTGAAGCTGCCCAAAAAGGCGATCGCATCACCCGGCGCGAAGTCCGCCAACTCACCGATGAATGGATGGCGATGTCTTCCGATTTAATCCCGGAACCAGTCAAGGTAAAAGCTGCAGACAATTCCTTACCACCCCGCTACATTGCGCCACTAGTCAAGGAAATGGAAAAATTGCCAGAACAACATCAAAAGTTTATTCAAAAAGAAATTATTGCCAACCCTGACGTAGACACCATCAAGCAAGTAACGACGGAAGCGCGTCAGTTAGCCAAATATCTCAAATCTGCGGCGCAAGTCCAAGCACTAGCTAAAGAAGATGTAGACATAGAAACCGCCTTAGAAGAAGCCCACAGAGTTGGCTGTTTAAGCGTTGCGGCTGATTTAGTCAATCAAGCTTCCCAAATGGAACAACTGATTGGCAAGTTATACATGACATGGAAACGCATCAGCAGTTTAGCCGATAGATTGTATGTCGATACAGGTGCAAGTACGCCAAACCTGCGATCGCTTTTGAGTTGCATTGAACCTCTGGGTACAGAAATCATGGAACTGCAACTCAGTGGCACAACCGATCATACAGTCCGTTTGCAAATTCAAGAAACGAATTAGAGTGCTGAGTGCTGAGTTAATAGTCATTTGCCGTTGTTTCTTCTCTCTTTCTATCCCCTCTGCTTCCTCTGCTTTTTTACACCCCTACACCCATACACCCCTAATTAGCCGCACAAGACGCAGAACTCAGTATTGGACTATGGGGCGTAACTGTGGGTGCTTGAGCTAACAGAGTCACGTTACCTTGATTATCCATTACCCAACCTTGGGCAGGGTTGATTTGCTTTTCATGATTGACAGAATCAATTTTTTGTGTATTAACTTGTTGCTTAGTGCTGGCACTATTGGTATTTTCGGAATCTAGGTTAATCCAGCCTGCTAAGACAGCATCTTCCATCAATGGTTCTGTGGGACTGGTGGCAATTCCTCCGCGGCCTGTGGCGACAAGGGAACCTTGTTTAAGTTTACCGCCTGGTTGACAAGCAGCAACGATTTGCTGGGATGCGTCAACTGGTTCGGTGGGTAGTTCTAATAAACCTTTGCTGGGGTCAACATCTGGGGTGTTGATTTGGATAGTACCGTTTAACGAGGGATTTTGTTGAGAAAATGCGGTGATATCGCTGGTTGGAACTCTGTTGGGGTCTAGTTGTGTGGGATCGTCGGTTCCTAAGATGCGGACTAAATCGGCGCGATCGCGGCGCACAAATCCAAATATAGTATTAGCCTTGATGGTAATCTTACCCCCAGCACCAGAAAAAGCATTGGCGGTAATGTCGTTATTTCCTAAAGGAGTAGCCACCACAAAGCCTCTAGGTGCATTGATGGTAATGTTGCCACCATTCCCTGGTGCTTCGGACGTACCAGCGTTGGTGGCTATTCGACTATTGCGGCGCATCAACAAGGCATTCCGCACTTGTAGCGAAATATTTCCACCTTGGCCTGTTAGACTATTGGAGGTTAGTTTTCCTTGATTATCTAAAAATACAGAGTTAGCTTTAATAATTAATTCACCTGGTATTCCTAGATCATTTACATTACCTAAATATATATAAGGAAAATTAGGATTTGGGAGTTGACTACTGACATTAATTGCTGCTCCGTCTCTAACTGTCAATCTTCTGGTGTTGACTGTTATTTTTCCTGAATTTCCCGGGCCTAAAGTTCTCGCCAACAAACTACTAGGTGAGCCTGTTGGTGAAGTTCCAATTAGCTCTACAGAATTGGAAGCATTGATATTTAAATTTCCGCCATTACCTGTAGCTGGCTGAAACCCAAGGGATGAACCGACTAAAACGAATCCTCCAGTAGAACCTGAGGATATTTCTGCTCCGTTTTGCAGACTTAATTTTTGAGTATTAATTGTCAGTTCACCTGCACGACCTTCACCAAAAGTTGTGCTTAACAATACACTGATAGTATTTGCTAAGGTGGGGCTACCAACTAGCTCCACAGATTTAAAAACGTTGACATTTAAATTTCCGGCTCTTCCTTTACCAGAGGTAGATGTCCTAACTTGCGCGCCATCTCTTAGAGCTAATTGTTGGCTAGTAATATTGACATCTCCGCCATCGCTAACACCCTGTGTCTCACTTCTTAAGCGTACAGACTTACCAATTAGTTCGACTATGTTACCTTGTACTCCAATGCTACCACCGCTACCTAAACTACTAGCCTCTACAATTGACCCGACTTCAGAACCATTCTGAACTTTCCTTTGGATCAGTTGAATATTTTGAAAATTCTTGACACCTTCATAACTAAAAGTCCAACCTTGATTTGTTGGCTGGAGACTCACTAAGCTATTTCCCGCAACACTTCCTAATTCAATATGTCCTGACTCTGCTGTTAAATTTCCTCCTTCTAGGATCAAATCACCACCTATTAATGCTAAAGTTTTGCCAGATGGGACTTTTAAACCAACAACTTCACCAAACACAGTCTTTTCACCATTTGGACTGGCTTGAGATTGATTACGAATAGGAGCAACTTTAGCTGGAAATTGCAATCCTATAGGTATGCTCGTTGATAATAAAGGTGTGGATTGAGGTTCAGTTGCACTAAATTTTTTTCCGTCTGCAAAATTAATGCTACTGGCTGTACTGGCAATAAATGAACCACCTATATTTAACGTCGCATTCTGACCAAATACAATGCCATTGGGATTAATTAAAAACAAGTTACTGCCAAATTGAGTTGCAATTGTACCATCAATTTGGGAAATTGAATTACCTGTTACTCTGCTAATAATATTTTGTACATCTGCTGTATTTGCAAAACTGGCTGTAGTGCCGTTAGGAATAGAAAATTGCTGAAAGCTGTGGAAGAGATTATTGCCAGCGCGAGTCCCACCTGTAATGAGATTAATATTATTCCCAGAATTCAATACTTGAGAGTTTTCTGGCAGAGTATTATCTGGGATGATTTGGGCGATCGCAAATTCTCCACTATTAATAAAAACACTAGCTGTTGTAATAATTATTCCCCAAATCCAGTTATAATTATTGCTCATACTTAATTTCGATGTTGATATTGCTTTTTATTTAGCAGAGTTGAGTGAATTAATACATAACACACATTATCACGTAGTTACTGAAGCTAATAAAGATTAATTTATTTTTTATGATTACAGAGTAAGAGGATGTTTTAAAAGTTTTGGGCGAATATAATTCGCTACTACACAAGCAAAGTCCGCACTTCGACAAGCTCAGTGACCACCTGCGCGGACTAATGAAAAATCAAGGGGTTTGAACCCACGAAGGTGGGTTTTTTCTGTGTAGCCACGCCACTGCGTTGGGCGGGTTCCCCGACTCCCTCAGTGGCGCGCGATTTCTAATTGCCAAGGAAAGTGATAAATTCAACTTTTAAAACAACCTGTAATTAAACATTAAAAAACCCAATTTCTTTGAGAAACTGAGTTTTGATGTTTGCTCAATAATTTAACTAATACTTAACAAGGAATTATTGTCCCATTAGGTAATCTGCAATCTAAGAGTCTCTTACCAGGAATTGTTAGGGAATGATTATTTGTATTTGACTCAATACCATATTGAAAGTGAAAGTTACTGTCCTCTAATGAAAGACCATACTTTTCTAGTATTTGCTGTACATTCGAGTTCTTCAAGACTTGACTAATTTCCTGGTGAATTTCCTCGTTTAATTCTTGTAATTTTTGAGCATCTAGGACTGTTGCTTGTGTTTTTTGGGATTGCATAAGTTTTGGGTGTGCTGTTAACTGAGTAGATCAACGAATTCATCTATTTAGGATTGCAGAGTTACAAATCACGCTTTAGGAGTGAAATTGTTCTCCATAATTATGACTTCAGCGCAACTCCTGAAAATTACGCAGAAATTTACAAAACTTTATATTTTTATCTGTACAATTACTCAAATATATGCAAAAGACAGGGTTTTTAGCTTCTACAGAAATGCAGAGTCAGCATCTGCTCATATCATTTCACATTCATGATGAATCTGAAATAGTATCACCTAGAGAATCTGTAGAGACGTTGCATTGCAACGTCTCTACAGATTCGGAAACATCACGAGTAACCTTAACCCAAGCGTATTGTCTGATGAGGCAGGTATTGTACTTGCTCTAGCAAGAACGGACAAGTCCCAGAAAATAAAATCATTCTGCCAACACAAGATTTAAGCTTGTCGATATGCCCCTGGTTGCCCATCTTGAACAACAAAGGAGGCTAAGGTTCTAACAGAAGCATTGGGGTCAACTATGCTAGAAACAGCCCGATAATCGCTCTGCCACTGTTTGTGAGTAAGTTGACAGCGCACATACCCCCGGTATGTCCCATCAAAAAACTTGGTATGGGGATTAGCACTTAAAGCTGCTTGCACTGGGGCAATAAATGAAGTGGGAAAGTCGGAAGTAATAGAAGTCCCGACAAACTCAGTCCCCACAACTGGTGAGGATGGTTGATTAAAATCAAGCTTTAAGTCATGTACCCAACTAGAATGAATATCGCCAGCAATCACGACAGGGTTACAAGGTCGTCGCTGGTTGAGAAAATTCAAGATTCGCTGACGTGCAGCTACATAGCCATCCCATTGGTCTAAATTAAACACTCCTATTTCTGGGCGTGGATCAAAATCATATTGGGCAAACATAACCTGTTGGGCAATAATATTCCAACGGGCGGTGGATTTGTCTAATCCTTTAAACAGCCACTGTTCTTGTTCTGTACCTGTGAGAGTTGCATTTTCATCAAAGGCTTGCAGACAACGTGGGTTGAGTCCATCATTACAAGGTTGGTCTGTGCGGTATTGGCGAGTATCCAAAACGTTGAATTCGGCTAAGTTACCAAATCTCAAACGTCGATAAAGCTGCATATTAGCCCCATTCGGCAGGGAAGATAGACGTAATGGCATATGCTCATAATAGGCTTTGTAAGCATTAGCGCGTCGTTGGGCAAATACTTCTGGGTTAACGTTATCTTCAGAAATTAAGTTGGCGTAGTTGTTTTCTACTTCATGATCATCCCAAGTAACTATCCAAGGAAAAGCCGCATGAACGGCTTGCAAATTGGGATCAGTTTTATAAAGTGCATGACGATCGCGGTAGTCAGTAAGAGACATAATTTCTGGGCTATTATGCTGACGCGGCCCTCCTGTTTGTGGCCCATATTCGTAAATGTAATCACCTAGATGCACAACTAAATCAAGGTCTTCATCTGCTATGTGTTTATAGGTTGTGTAATAGCCATTTTGCCAGTCTTGACAAGAGACAAAGGCGAAGTTTAGTTGTTTGGTGAAACTATAAAATTCTGGTGCTGTACGAGTCCGGCCAATGGGGCTAAGTTCTTTGCCGACACGAAATTGATACCAATACCAACGGTCAGGTTCTAACCCTTTAACATCAACGTGTACAGAGTGCGCTAAATCAGCCAGTGCTAGGGTTTTACCTCGCTGCACTACTTTTCGCATATTTTCGTCTAGGGCAATTTCCCAATGCACCATCACATTTCTAGTGGGCATACCACCGCCATTTAATGGGTCTGGTGCTAACCTTGTCCATAACACCACACTATCGGGTAAAGGGTCGCCAGAGGCTACACCTAGGGTAAATGGATAGCTAGAAAACCTGATTCTGGCTAAGACTGGTTCCCATTGGCTAGTAATTGCCAAGCCTGTAAATAATCCCGCACCTAATAAAAAACTCCGCCGTCTGTAGCGATTTGATAATAGGCGATCGCACTTGATAAAATCCATATCCACTCTCTAGCAAGTTTCCGCATAATTGCAATTAACTTACCAATCAGCGATCACACTTAGATTAAGAAAGTGTTAAAAAGTATGAAGTGTGAAGTATGAAGTATGAAGTATGAAGTATGAAATATGATGCTCATTCCAATACAACATCAAACGCCTTTATTAGATGCGATAAAAGCTTGTGCAGCCCATCACCACGCTCCTTTTTACACACCAGGCCACAAGCGGGGAGAGGGAATTTCGCAACCATTGGCTGATTTGCTCGGTGCAAGGGTTTTTCAAGCAGATTTAACAGAATTAGCTCAATTGGATAGTTTGTTTTCACCCCAAGGTGTCATTCAACAAGCCCAAGCACTGGCGGCGGCAGCGTTTGGTGCATCACAAACATGGTTTCTTGTCAATGGTTCTACCTGCGGCATTGAAGCAGCGATTTTGGCTACTTGCGGTACTGGCGATAAAATTATTCTGCCGCGAAATGTGCATTCATCTGCGATCGCAGGTTTAATTCTCTCTGGTGCAATGCCAATTTTTGTTAATCCTGAATATGACCCAGTTTTTGATATTGCTCACAGTATCACACCCAAGGCTGTAGCAGATGCCTTACAACAGCATCCTGATGCCAAAGCAGTTTTGACAGTTTACCCCACATATTACGGTGTCTGCGGAGATTTAGTTGCGATCGCACAAATTACCCATCAATATGATATTCCTTTACTTGTAGATGAAGCCCACGGCGCACATTTCACTTTTCACCCCCAACTACCTACCCCAGCCTTAAAAGCAGGTGCAGATTTAACAGTCCAGTCCATTCACAAGGTACTGGGTGCAATGACGCAAGCATCCATGCTGCACATCCAAGGAAAAAGAATAGATAGCGATCGTGTAAATAAAGCTTTGCAACTTGTCCAGTCTACCAGTCCTAGCTATATATTGTTAGCCTCCTTAGATGCCGCACGTCAGCAAATGGCGATAGATGGGCATAATTTAATGTCTCGCACTTTGGAACTAGCAGATATAGCCAGAAGTAAAATTAGTCAAATTCCTGGTTTATCAATTTTGCCACCAAAAATCTCACCAGGATTTAAGGAATTAGATAAAACTAGGCTAACTGTCAACGTTAGTGGCTTAGGTTTAACAGGCTTTGAGGCTGAGGAAATTCTTGACGAAAAATTGGGCGTAACTGCGGAATTTGCCTCATTGCAAAACCTTACTTTTATTATTAGCCTGGGTAATACGATCGCAGATATTGAACAATTAGTGCAAGGTTTAACAATTTTGGCTCAGAAGTATCAAAACCATCAGATAAATAACTCACACTACCATCATCTTGCTATCAATTGGGAGTATTCTATGCAGATATCTCCCCGTGAAGCTTTTTTTGCTGCTACTGAAACATTACCAATAGAACAAACAAGCGATCGCATCTGTGCCGAAATTGTCTGTCCCTATCCCCCAGGAATTCCTGTCTTGATGCCAGGAGAAATAATTACTCACGATGCTTTAAAATATCTGCAACAAATTCAAGCTATGGGTGTCTTTATTAGTGGTTGTGCCGATACCAGCTTGCACACTCTAAAAGTAGTTAAAAACTAAAACGCTAACGCCGTGTGCAACTTTCTCTCAAACCTAACCCCCGTAGGAAAGGGGAGCAAGATTCAAAGCCTCTCCCCGCTTCGGAGAGAGGTTTGGAGAGGGATTCCAAGAATAAGTTGCACATCGCGTAACCCTATTAAATTTATATAAGAACTCATCAACCTCTCTGCGTCTTTGCGCGGCAGTCGCTTTAAGTCGGGGAACCCGCCCAACGCGCTGCCTTGCCTCTGCGTGAGATAAATTCTTCCATACTAGTTGTCTTTTTTGCCCTCATTTAACGCCACAATTTCGCCAAAAACACACCCAACTGCACACTAATAACTCCTAATAAAGCACTACCACCCCAGTAAATAAATGCTGATAAAAAAACGCGACCACGTAATAAATTAATAGTTTCTAAACCGTAAGTAGAAAAAGTTGTGTATGCTCCTAAAAATCCTGTAGCTACCATTAAGCGAATTTCTGGAGAAATAATTGCCATCTTCTCTACAGCTAAGGTCATAAAAAATCCCATAGCTAAACAACCGCTGAGATTAATAAAAAAAGTACCGTAGGGAAAACTAATACCAAATCGATCAGCAAACCATAATGTAATATAGTAGCGGCTTAAAGCTCCAGCGATCGCACCCAAACTAATTGCGATCGGATAACGTAAATTCGGGTCTTGCAGCATAGTAAAATATTGAACTCCCGTTTTAAAGATTATGCCGGAAATATCTCAATAGTAAACTTGGTAATTTAATATCTAAAATCTAAAATTCAAAATAGTATAAGTTATTATTCGCTAACTTAAGCGTGAAAACCGTACTAAATTGGTGCAAAATTTCTACCTGATGCATATGATTTTGGGTGGATACAATCTATGTGTAGCTTAAGTAATGCTGTTATTTAAAAAAGCTAAATAATATCACAACAGCATTATCAGGAGAGCGAAAATATGGGAAATCAATTCAAAACACTTGCTTTGCTTGCTGCACTCAGTGGCTTATTGATTGCTATTAGTTACTGGATAATTGGTGGTACTGGTGGCTTGATTATAGGAATTGGTTTAGCAGCAGTTACAAACCTATTTTCTTGGTATCAATCAGATAAGATTGCCCTAGCAGTCTATCGCGCCCAGCCAGTGAGTGCGGCACAAGCACCAGGACTTTATCGGATGGTGGAAAAATTAGCTGCACGCGCTAATATCCCTATGCCAGGAGTTTACATCGTTCCCGGTCAAACGGCTAATGCCTTTGCCACAGGACGCGACCCCGAACACGCGGCTGTCGCTGTTACCGAAGGCATCTTAAATATCCTGCCAGAAGATGAATTAGAAGGCGTAATTGCCCACGAACTGACTCACATTATTAACCGTGACACCTTAACTCAAGCAGTAGCCGCTACCATTGCTGGGGCTATTTCCTTCTTGGCGCAAATGGTAAGTTATGGCTTATGGTTTGGCGCAGGTTCCCGCGATGATGATAGAGGTGGCAATCCTTTAGGACTTTTGTTAACAGTATTATTAGCACCCATCGCCGCCACAATTATTCAGTTAGGCATTTCTCGTACCCGTGAATTTTCTGCTGATGCTGGTTCGGCCAGATTAACAGGTAATCCCAGCGCTTTAGCCCGCGCCCTACAAAGATTAGAAGCGGCATCACGGCAGTTACCTTTAGATGCCAACCCAGCATTTGAAACCTTATTAATTATCAATCCTATCTCTGGTAAGTTTTTAGGCAATTTGTTTTCCAGCCATCCTGATACAGAATCTAGAGTTGAACAATTGCTGAAGCTAGAAAAACAACTATCAAAATCATATTAGTCATTTAGTTGTCAAGTTTATCAAGGAGATATTGTAAGTATGAGTGGTAACAATTTTGAACCTATTGAATCTACCGTCGTTGTAGAAATTAGTTCTCAAACTAACGAAGTAGTAGAAGCTGAAATGGCTGGTGAAACTGACGAATTAAAGCGCGAAACCAAAGCTTTAATTGAAGCACTCAAAAGACGCGCCAAAGCTGAAGCAGAATCAGCAGGTACTCTCACCCGTGAAACTTATTTAAATGCAGTGCGCCAAGCCAGAGAAGCCATTGAAGGGGAAAAATTAATTGAACGCGATCGCTTAGAAAATGCTTGGACTGTGATTCAAGAAGAAGCTGAGAAAAACTGGCACTTACTTTGGAAAGAATTTGCTGATTTTAGCGATCGCCTCCAAAGCGCAGCCAAAGCCGCCTGGGAAACCTTCAACGCCCCTCGTAATCATTAATTTAGTTAATTGATAAATTTTTTGTAGGGTAGGCCGAAAAGCCTGCCCGTTTTTTTAATTAAATTTAAAATTCAGGTTCGTGAACGAAATATTTCTATAATTGCAGTATTACTCACTAATTCAGCCAATAGCTTTATCAAATTTCACAATTGCTTTATGACTAATCAACTGTATGATCAAGATTTTAATCTTTGGCGAGAAAGTATCATTGATCAAATTAAACAACACCGTTTTAATGAAATAGATTGGGAGCATTTAATTTTAGAATTAGAAGACATGGGAAAAGCAGAGAAACGGTCTTTTAAGAGTAATTTAACAATTTTGATTGCTCATTTACTAAAATTAACTGTTCAAGCTGATGCTCCTGAAACCATGAAAGGAAGTTGGTATAGTTCTGTGACAGAACATCGTTTTCGTATCAAAAAAGATTTAGAAGAAAATCCTTCTTTTAAAAGTTATATTAATGAAATTATTTCTCAAGCATATACCGATGCGCGAAAATTAGCGATTAAAGAAAGTAAAAATGCCAAATTAGGAGTGAGACAACCTTCAGAAGCAGAATATCCCAGCGATTGCCCTTATCTTTTAGAACAGTTATTAGATGAAGATTTTTATGGAGAAAGTGATTAAATCTCTATAAATATTAATCAATCACGCCTAATTTTTTAATTTAAAAAATATGGTATCAAATATTATCTTGATTGGCCCTATGGGTGCAGGTAAATCTACTATTGGTGAAGTGTTAGCAAATCAACTTGGTATTCCTCAATGCTCAATGGATGAATTACGATGGGGCTATTATCAAGAAATTGGATATGATGAGGAATTAGCAAAACAAAAACGTGAAACAGGAGGCTTATGGAGTATTTGCCAATATTGGAAACCTTTTGAAGCTTATGCAGTAGAAAGATTATTATCAGAACATCAAAACTATGTAATAGATTTTGGTGCAGGTCATTCTGTTTACGAAGATACTTTTTTATTTCAAAGAGTTCAAAAAGTTTTAGAACCGTTACCTCATGTGATCCTTTTGCTACCATCTCCTGATTTACAGGAATCGCTGCAAATTTTAAACGATCGCAACGAATACATCCCTGATGGCAGTCCCAACATTAATGAACACTTTCTGAGCCATCCCTCAAATTATCTTCTAGCAAAGTTTATTGTATACACAAAAGATAAGACACCACAGGAAACTTGCAATGAAATTTTAAATTTGTTGGGCTATTGCGATAAAACTTAGAACTTTTAAATCTGTAACTTATTCTATGTACCCTGTAATCTGGGTAGAAAAAGCATTTCGCACATAGAACCAGTCAAACACAAGCAATCCACCGCCCGTCACCAGCCTTCTGCTAAGATATTGTGTCATCGGTTCTTCAATTAGATACTATTGATGCTAGATAATGGGAAAGCTTTGACTTTTATTGACCCATCTAGCCCGGAAGAACACATTAACTACTATGCGAACTCACTATTGCGGCGAACTCCGAAAAGAAGATATTGGAGAAACTGTTACCTTGTACGGATGGGTAGACCGTCGCCGCGATCATGGGGGCGTGATATTCTTAGATTTACGCGATCGCTCTGGTACAGTCCAAATTGTCAGCGATCCGCAACGCACCCCCGATTCCTATGAGCAAGCCAATGCTTTGCGGAATGAATACGTCGTCGAAATCATCGGCAGAGTAACGCAACGTCCTGAAGAATCTCTGAATAACCGCATTCCCACAGGTGAAGTGGAAATTTATGCGGATAAAATTTCCTTGCTGAATGCTGTCCGTAAGCAGCTACCATTCCAAGTTTCCAGTGCTGATACCGAATCAGTGCGGGAAGACTTAAGACTAAAATACCGTTATTTGGATTTACGGCGCGATCGCATGGCGCGGAATATGCATCTGCGTCATCAAGTTGTCAAAGCTATGCGTCGCTATTTAGAAGACGGCGAAAATTTCATAGAAGTAGAAACACCCATCCTCACCCGTTCCACTCCCGAAGGTGCGCGGGACTATGTTCTACCCAGCCGTGTCAACCCTGGCGAATGGTTTGCTTTACCACAATCACCGCAACTATTTAAACAAATTTTGATGGTATCCGGTATGGATAGATACTATCAGATTGCCCGTTGCTTCCGGGATGAAGATTTGCGCGCCGATAGACAGCCAGAGTTCACCCAACTAGACATGGAAATGAGTTTCATGTCTCAAGAAGAAATTATTGAACTCAACGAAATGTTAGTTTGTCACATCTTCAAAACCGTTAAAGGTATTGAATTACCCCATCCATTCCCCCGCTTAACTTATGCTGAGGCAATGGCACGTTATGGCAGCGACAAACCCGATACTCGCTATGATTTAGAATTAGTTGATGTTTCTGATATTCTTAAAGACTCTGGTTTTAAAGTCTTTAAGGATGCTGTCGCCCACGGTGGAATCGTCAAAATTCTCCCTATTCCCAACGGTAACGACAAAATTTCTAACGTCCGCATTAAACCAGGCGGCGACATCTTCAAAGAAGCCAGCGAAGCCGGGGCCAAAGGTTTAGCCTACATCCGCGTCAGAGAAGATGGGGAAATTGACACCATTGGTGCAATTAAAGACAACCTCACCACCGAACAAAAAGCTGAACTTCTCCGCCGCACAGGTGCAGAAGCTGGACACTTGTTATTGTTTGCTGCTGGTGATGTTGCTACGGTTAACAAAACTTTAGATAGATTACGGCAATTTGTTGCTAAAGAATTTGGGTTAATTGATCCTGAAAAGCTCAATTTGTTATGGATTGTTGATTTCCCAATGTTTGAGTGGAATGCTGACGAAAAACGCTTAGAAGCATTACACCATCCATTTACCGCACCCCATCCCGATGACTTGCACGACTTAAAAACCGCCCGCGCCCAAGCTTATGACTTGGTATTTAATGGCTTTGAAGTTGGCGGTGGTAGTTTGCGGATTTATCAGCGAGAAATTCAAGAACAGGTGTTTGAAACCATTGGCTTGTCGCCCGAAGAAGCTCAAAGTAAATTTGGTTTTCTCTTAGAAGCTTTTGAATACGGTACACCACCGCATGGTGGTATCGCTTACGGTTTAGATCGTTTAGTGATGTTACTGGCGAACGAAGAATCTATCCGCGATGTCATTGCTTTTCCGAAGACACAACAAGCCCGTTGCTTGTTAACAGACGCACCTTCTGGAGTAGATGTCAAGCAATTGAAAGAATTACACGTTGCTTCCACATACAAGCCCAAAGCTTAACCAGCAATCAAAACCCGCTTAGACGGGTTTTGAAAAATTAAGTAGTCATTGAGTTTCGCTTATATCGAGTTTCGATGTCTGATGAAAAGCTGTTCGACACATAACAAGACGATAGTTAGCGTCGTTGCTGCTTGTCCGATGGCATAATTTGTCCAGTTTTCAGTCAGCACGATAAAGACTAACGAAAAAAGCGTTGTGGCAATGATTAGCCAGGGGGCAATCGCGCCTAGTTTTTGCCTCCATACAGCTTGCTCACGGAGTCTACTGTGACTAGTGAGAAAGTATTGCGGCCAAAACTCAAAAGTACTAAGCACTGCAAAAAGATACAATAGCCCTACATTAACGAACAGAACATTTTTCAGCTTTGAAGCCGTGTCAGGTTGCTGAAGCGCAATTGCGGCTAAACAAGTTCCTACGGTTAGATACAAAAGTGTAAACACAGTCAAGCGACGCATTGCTCTATCCTGTCAAAATTTGTTCTAAGTATTAACATGCTCCACCCTAGATTTGATTAAGGGTGAGGATTCTAAATTTTACGTCAGCACTTGCTCTACCATCTCTAACGATAGGTATAACTCCTGTAGACACCAAAATTTTTAACCGCAAATTGTTGCTAAATATCTTTTTCATCACTTTCGTTAAGATAAGGTGACATAATAATCAACCTAATAAATTACTTACGAGGTGATACTAAAATGCCCAAATGGAAAGTAGTCACAGAATTTTCTTTTAATAGCGCGCACTACATCAAAGATTATGATGGCCCTTGTGGTCGGATGCATGGGCATAATTACCAAGTCCGTATAGAAGCAATTTCTACACAACTGCACTCTTCCCAATACTGCCCACATCCAGTTATGGTTGCTGATTTTAGAACCTTACGTTGGGCAAAACAAGATGTTACAAAGGGAGGACTTGATCACTGTATTCTTAATGAAGTTTTGCCACCAGAATATGAGACTACTGCGGAAATGATTGCTAAGTATATTTACGACGAAACTAAGAAACGATTGCCAGCCAATGTACAGTTAAAAGTGCAAGTTTCCGAAACACCAAATAGTTGGGTAGAGTACGAGGACTAGAATATCATCTCCTACAAGGACTGCTATATATTCAACTATAGATTCTTGACAACTAACTCGCCAAAATGTTGAAAGCTAAACTGTAAGAATAATAACCTCAACAACAATACAGATAAATTCTCGAGATTTATCTGTATTTTTTTGAAATATTTTTATTTTTTAATCACTACTTAACCAATATATTACACAATAATTAATTAGAATATGACTTAAGAGATATGCTATTTAAAAAGCAGTATGATAAATCATTCATTGTATCAATTAATTTTTATTAAAAGATAGTGTAACTACCTCATTTCTGAAAGTTCATAAAGTTATAAATCCTAATATTAATTTTTTAATAATACTTGTCTCAAGTTCTACATTCATGCCGTAAATTACTGCCGAAATTGTGTAACCTAAAAACAGCTAGGCTAATCTTCAATTGAGGTCTGATGACTCCTAAAATTCTGCGTCAGCTTTGGTCTGTGGTTGAAACTTCCCACACCATGACCCTTTTGCAGCTGGACGATGCTAGCTTGGTGCAATGGTTAGTAAAACAAACCACAACACAAGTGTTGTTAGATCCTAACGAGACTGATTTTCTCTGTGATTATATTCAATCTCGACTGACTCTCATCCGTGACATGGCTTATGAACGAGAGTATTAACTATAGGACTTAGGCATAAAAACCAAAAATCAAGGGTTTTGGCAAGAGTATAAGGGTGTAAGGGTGATGTATGTATCTAAAACTCTTACACCCTATACCCTGTTAATCAAAACTTTTGAGCTAGATAACCTTCAACCAAGCAATCGGAACCAACCACACGCCAACGAACACGCTCTAAGGGCAAAGCTTCTGTCATATTAGTAAGTCCTAAGTCACCAACTGGCGTAGGCGCATGACTACCACCAATGATTTTAGGCGCAATGAAGGCCAAAACTTTCTGTACTGCTCCTTGAGCGATCGCACTAGCGGCTAATGTACCACCACACTCCCATAAAGCACTGCAAAAACCTCGTTCATATAAATGTGCCATTGTTTGTTCAGGTGTGAGCGCGGGTAATTCCACCACTTCTACCCCTCGTTTCACCAAGAACTTTTGAAAATCAGGGTTAGCTCCTACCTCGGTTAACACTAATGTGGGAGCTTCGGCGGTATCCCACAAGCGAGCGTTTTCTGGCAAATTCAGTTGGCGGCTCATCACCACCCTTAAAGGATTATGCGCCCCTAACTGATGGCTAGTTAAGTAAGGATTATCTTGTCGGACTGTATTACCACCAACCACAATCGCATCACAAGCAGCCCGTAGTTGATGTACTTCATTACGGGCTGCTTGGTTTGTTACCCAAGCACTATGACCAGAATTTGTGGCAATTTTGCCATCTAAAGTCATGGCATATTTCAAAATGCCCAAAGGTTTTTTGTAGAGAATGCGATGCACAAAACCTTCATTTAGTTGCTGACAAGCTTCTGTTTCTACTCCTACCACTACCTCGATACCAGCAGCGCGTAAACGCGCAATTCCGCCACCAGCAACCAAGGGGTTAGGGTCAACCATACCCACCACCACCTTAGCTACATCAGCCGCAATTAACCCTTCCGAACAAGGAGGAGTGCGTCCATAGTGGTTGCAGGGTTCCAGGCTGACATAGACTGTAGCACCACGAGCGCGATCGCCTGCTGCCCTCAATGCAAAAACCTCCGCATGAGGTTCTCCCGCGCGGGGATGAAACCCTTCCCCGACAATTTCCCCATCTTTGACCACAACAGCCCCCACCAAAGGATTCGGTGAAGTGCGTCCCAAAGCACGGCGGGCCAGTTCCAAGCACCGCTGCATCATCCGGGAGTCAAAATCAGCTTCACTACTCATACTGTTCTGCGTTTGTGAATTAGATATGACTGCCGAACGCCCTAGCAGCCTATTCTCTTGAGTGTAAATGGTTGAGGATGTATCTGCTTGCACAACGACTGGAGAATTATCCATAAATTTTGGCTAATAATTTCAATATTTTGCACCTTGTCGGTTTGTTGTTACTTCAACAGTAATATCTCTCGGCTCTTGTTCGCCGTCATGGTGCATACTTATATGGTTTTCTTTGCGTTTTATACATTTAGACAAGCAGGCGGATAAATTAACTCAGCACTTTTTACTATTGACCTATGAGTATTAAAAAGAGCGAGGATTTAGAGCCTATGCCCGTCATTCCTCACTCCTAAATGTAAAAATTCCAAGTTAATACCTATTTACGACTGTTGCTCTAGCATTTTCCGTTTTTGCCACCAACGATTTAGGGGATAGTAAACTACAGGGGCCCAAAGACTACTAAGAATTGCCGAAGCTAGAGCAACTCGTTTGTAATAAGCCCAAATGTATTCCACCTGGCGATCGCCAGTCAAGCTCAACTGCAAACCGAAAATTGTTTCTGCCAAAATTGCCATTAAAAAGACAATTAAAGCAATAGAAATAAAGTCTTCTTGAATAAATCGCTGCTTTTGCAGTAAGCCTGTGATTAAGCCTACTAAACCCAGAGTTATCGCATGGGTGGGATCGGGTGATGTCATGGCATCTTGTAGGAGTCCTAAAACTATACCAGCGATCGCACCTTCCCACATGGAACGCTTGACGCTCCAAGCAACGACCCAAATTAACAACCAATTCGGCCCAATTCCCAACAATTCTGTGCCAGGTAAGCGTGTTGGCAGTAACAGCAAACATAACAGCACAGAACCAACCGTTACAGACCAATCTACCAGTTGAACTACGCGGGGATGCCAACGGGCATTTGGTTGGCGATAAGCCTTACGCTCTGAAGACTTAGGCTTGCTTTGTCGGCGACCATTTAATGAAGGTATCTTCATTGTTTTTAGCTATTTCCTCGCCTCTAATTAGACTATTGCAATTTTTGGCTAGCCTGTTCTTGCTTTGCCGACTGTTGGTTTTCCGGTTCTGGGTTTGTCTGTTTTGGATACACAGCCACCCAATCTAATGACCTAATTGGGGGGAAAAGTTCAACCTTCGCCACCGATGCAGGAAGTTTCTTTAAATCTAAAGACTTGATTCTACCTACAGCTAAACCAGAAGGAAATTTCTGACTGTAAGTTGAAGTAGAAACTAAATCGCCTACTTTCACATTAGGAACTTTTTCATAAAATTCCAGCACGGCTTCTGCTGAAGAATCACCCCGCAAAACTCCTTTAGCTGAAGTCCGCGCAATGGTGACACCTACTTGACTTTTGAGGTCACTAATTAATAACACACGGCTGGTGTTAGGAGTAACACTATCTACCAAGCCAACTAATCCACCCTCAGCCCTGACAATAAAACCTTCTTGAATGCCAGAATTAGAGCCACGGTTGAGAGTAACTTGTTGCCACCAATGATCCGCACTGCGCCCTACTACCTGGGCGGGAATGGGACGTGATGACGCAGGCTGGGCTTGCACGTAGCCTAACAAGTTTTGTAGTTGTTTGTTTTGGTTTTCCAGTTCTTGGATACGCGTTTGCATTTCCATAAACTGGGCATCCTTTAAGCGTTCTTCCAAACGTTCTTCTGGGGTTTGCCCAGAACGCAACATTTGTAAAGGTTGAGTAACTACTTGGTAGACTTCCAGCAGCATTGCCCCTTGAGTCTGTCGTAAAATTCCAGCACCACCTAATACCAGGGCTAGCAAACCAAATTGTAGCCCTTTGCGACCCCACCAACGACGTACAGTAACCATTTATACCTATTTCTATAACTAATGAGATATCGGATTCTATTTATATAGAACCCAAATCACAGCCAAATAGAACCCAACATGCAAATATTTTTGGCTACATATTTCGAGAACGAGCGCTGAATACGCGTTCTAGCTGCTTGAAGTTTTCTAACACACGGCCTGTACCCAACACAACACAGCTGAGAGGATCGGCAGCAATATGAGTGACAATTCCAGTCTCATGGCTGATCAGGGTATCTATCCCTTTAAGCAATGCTCCACCACCAGCTAGCATGATGCCGCGATCGATAATGTCAGATGCTAGTTCTGGTGGTGTCCGTTCTAGCGTCCGCTTGACAGCTTCTATAATTACTGATAGCGGTTCCATCATGCTTTCTCGGATTTCTGGACTTTTGATAGTCACCGTGCGCGGTAAACCAGAAAGCAGGTGTACGCCGCGGACTTCCATCATGGCTTCATTATCATCATTAGTGGGATAGGCTGAACCTAGGCGAATTTTGATATCTTCGGCTGTACGTTCCCCAATTACCAAGTTATGAACTTTCTTCATGTATTGGATGATGGAGTCAGTGAGTTCATCGCCAGCAATGCGGACTGATTCACTTAACACAGTCCCTTGCAAACTCAACACAGCTACTTCAGTTGTGCCACCACCAATGTCAATAATCATGTTTCCTGTAGGTTCAGCCACAGGTAGCCCTGCTCCAATAGCTGCTGCTACAGGCTCATCTATTAAATATACTTCTCTTGCGCCAGCTTGAATTGCTGCATCCATCACAGCCCGTCTTTCGACTCCTGTTACCCCACTGGGAATCCCAATCACAATCCGGGGTAAGATTAACGATCGCCCCTCATTAACACGTTGAATAAAGCTTTTTAGCATTAACTCTGCCGTATCAAAATCTGCAATTACACCATCGCGCAAAGGGCGCAGGGCAATCACATTTTCGGGCGTACGACCGAGCATTTTTTTGGCATCTTCACCTACTGCCAACGCCACCTTTTCGATTTGATCAATTGCCACTACCGAAGGTTCTTGCAGTACAATGCCTTTACCAGATACATAAACAAGGGTATTGGCAGTACCGAGGTCGATACCCATATCCCATGATGAGCGAAAGTTCCTAAACAGCCCCACGCTTCTCTACGCCCCCTATTCGCAATACTTTTTGACTATAAAAAAATGTTAGAGTGAATCGTGCTGGATTCTATTACGTTTTTGATCCTCAGTCTAGTAAAGTTGGCTAGTTTTTATGGGAATTTTAGCCACACTTGCTAACTTTCAAGCATTCACGTCTTTGATATTCTCAGACGAATTCCATATATCCGTACAGTTTTTTTGTTTTCCCAAGTGATAACTCAAATTTTTATAGCCTGCAAGGTTGTTAAGTTTTTAACACATTTTCAATAGCTTCACAATTGGCTATTATAGAAGTCAAAATAAATAAGTACGCCCGTACTAAAAGGAAAGCACATGACTATTAATATAGTCCACCTCATTGGTCGTGTAGGTGGCGACCCAGAAATGAAGTATTTTGACTCTGGTAAGGTTAAGTGTAGATTAACACTGGCAGTAAACAGAAGAACACGTAACAGTGATGAGCCTGACTGGTTCGAGCTAGAACTGTGGGGAAAGACAGCCGAAGTTGCAGGGACTTATGTACGTAAAGGCAAACAAATTGCTGTCAAAGGTTCGCTGAAGTTTGACTCTTGGAACGATCGCCAAACTGGGGTCAGCCGTTCTAAACCAGTTATTCTCGTAGATCAATTAGATTTATTGGGTTCCCGCAATGAAGGAGACAGTGGGATGAACGATATGTCTCCAGATAATTTTTAAATTGTCATGAGTCATTTGTTAGCATCACTAACAAATGACTTATGAGCAATGACTAATAACTAATTTGCAACGTCACTGATGCTTCTACTTCCTGTTCGCCACCAACTACAGGAGTGGAAACGTCTTCCGCCACTTTCGCAGCTTGTAACAATACAGGCGGTGGAGGTGCGCTGGCATTATTAACTTGGATGGTCACTATTTCTTTGGGTTTGAGTCCTAAAGCAGCGAATACAGCATCAGCTTGCTGTTGAGCGTCTTGAGTGGCTTCTTTGAGAGCGACTTGACGAGCCGCAGCGATCGCATCATCACTAGCAATAAAACCAACGCCGTTAATTTGAGTCGCCCCTGCTTTGACCGCATCATCTAATAATGTACCTGCTTTCTCAGTAGGGATACGAAAGCTAACAGTATTACTAGCAGCATAACCAGTAATTCGCTGCACGTTATTGGTATAACTGTAAACCGGATTCAGCCTAATCCCTGTAGTTTCTAGCTTCTCGACATTTCTGCTTTTGAGTAAAGCAACTACAGCCGATGACCTTTTAGCGGCTTCTTGTTGGACTTCTTCAGCAGTTTTTCCTTGAATTTCTACGCCTAAATTAACTAACGACAAAGTAGTCGCTATTGATTCTGTACCACGTCCGCTCACAGTCAAAGTTCGCCACAACTTTTCTTTTTCTTGCGCGGATGCAGGTAAAACCAACGTCATAAATAACAGTAAAGCTAACGGTAAAGATTTCCAAAAATTGCCAGCAGAAAACTGTGAACCAGACAAAGCGGTTCTAGACATAAACTTGCACTCCTCTGAAAAATATATACAGATGCTAATAAGTAAACTGCATCCAGCAATCATCCGTTAACTGTTAAGTATTAATAGTTAACAGTCAGTTCAACTCAGAACTTTGGGTGCGATCGCTCGATAAGATTTGGATGTTTCTACTGTGACACTGCTGTAGTCAAAATCAGGTATTGTTACATTTTTGGAAACTAAAAAAATTACCAGCCTTTCAGGGATGGCACAGGGATAGGACTTACGCACAAAGATTGTCTGTGAAGACTGAGTTAATGGGTTTTGGATACATACACCCCTACACTCTTGCCCCCTTCTCCAAACCCTGGATTTTTCGTTTTCATACGTAAATCCTGAGGGAAAACAATAGTCCAAGCATATAAATCCTAACTGTTGCCCGTTCCCTGTTTCCTTCCTCACAACAAAACTTCTGGAGATTGACTCATGGCGTATTGGTTGCTGAAAACTGAACCAGATAAATATTCCTACGCGGATTTGGCGCAAGATGGCAGTACAGTTTGGGATGGAGTCACCAATGCTTTAGCTCTCAAACATATCCGCACCATGCTGCCTGGTGATTTGGCTTTGATTTATCACACAGGTAAAGAACGGCAAATCATGGGTGTAGCAGAGATTATTAGCCAACCTTACCCCGACCCAAAACTCAATGATGCCAAACTGGTAGTTGTCGATATACGCGCAGTCCGTCCAGTTTCCCAGCCTGTTAGCCTCACCCAAATCAAACAAGACGAGAAATTTACCGACTTTGACTTATTGCGACTGCCCAGATTATCTGTTGTCCCAGTATCCGAAGCTCATTGGCAACATTTAATTCACTTAACAAGAATAGAACTTTCGCAGTGAGATGAGAAATCACAAGGTTTGATAAATCTAAGTCAAACCCTTACACCCCACACCCTCATCCCCTGACACCCTATCTCAAGGGGTAAGTCCTGAGCTAGAATTGCCACAAAAGAGTAAAAATAAGGAGAAGGATTTTTGCGGAAACCATGCAGTTTTTAGTCGGAATCAACTTCTCTTTTCCTCTGCTCGCTACTAACGCAACAGAAGCAGCAGACGGCTCTATGGTAGTAGCAGCAGTCCTACTGAGTTTAGTGGTCATTTACCTTGCTAGCAAAGTCGGCGGGGAAATATCCAACCGAGTGGGCTTACCACCTGTGTTAGGTGAACTCGTAGGTGGTGTATTCGTAGGTATTTCTGTCGCCCACCTGTTAGTATTTCCTGGAGGCGGTGTAGATAGTTCTAATTCTTTAATCATCACTTTCCTCCAAGTTACTGCTGGTCTTAGCCCAGAAGCAGCACCACAGGTATTTGCCGCCCAATCAGAAGTCATCACTGTGTTATCAGAATTGGGCGTAATCATCTTATTGTTTGAAATTGGCTTGGAGTCTAACTTAAAAGACTTAATGGCAGTTGGTATCCAAGCCACAATCGTGGCAATCGTGGGGGTCGCAGTACCCTTTACTGCTGGAACTGTCGGTTTAATGACTTTATTTGGTATTGGTGCTGTACCAGCAATTTTTGCAGGTGCAGCGTTAACAGCAACAAGTATTGGTATTACCTCGAAAGTTTTGTCCGAATTAGGCAAGCTCAATTCTAAAGAAGGGCAGATTATTCTGGGTGCGGCAGTGATTGATGACGTACTAGGAATTATTGTCTTAGCTGTAGTTGCTAGTCTTGCCAAAGATGGCGTAGTAGATGTAGGTAAAGTTGTTTACCTAATTATCAGTGCAACAGGGTTTCTTTTAGGTGCGATCATTCTGGGGAATGTTTTCAATAAGAGCTTTGTGGCGATCGCTAATAGTCTTAAAACCCGCGGTGAGTTAGTCATTCCTGCCTTTATTTTCGCTTTTGTGATGGCATATCTAGCTGCCATCATTCAACTAGAAGCAATTTTAGGAGCTTTTGCGGCTGGTTTAGTTTTAGAAGAAACTGATAAGCGCCTAGAACTACAAAAGCAAGTGATTCCTGTCGCCGATTTGATGGTGCCAATTTTCTTTGTCACCGTTGGGGCAAAAACTGATTTAGGAGTGCTAAACCCAGCCATTCCTAGCAATCGAGAAGGTTTAATTATGGCTATTTTCCTGATTACAGTAGCCATTATTGGTAAAGTGATTACAGGTTTGAGCGTATTTGGTCAACCCCAAATCAATCGTCTGGCGATCGGCGTGGGTATGATTCCTCGCGGTGAGGTGGGATTGGTATTTGCTGGTGTCGGCGCAGCTAGTGGCGTTCTCTCAAAACCATTGGGAGCGGCAATTATCATGATGGTTATTTTGACAACCTTTTTAGCTCCACCTTTGTTACGTTTCGTATTTCCCGAATCTAGCAAACTGACAACTGATTCTGAGAAATTAATTCAAGATTAAGAATTAATGATTGGGGATAAGGAAGAATTCAGACTCAATTCTGGTGACTTTCTTCCCCAATCTCTCTATGCAAAGGAAACTTCTATTTCTCTATTTACGTCCACTAATATCGTTGTTTATATGCCTTTAGAGCCGATAATTCGCATTCAGAAAGTCATTAGTTGCCTAGATTACTTTGATGCTAATCCTTACTTAAAAGTGTCTTCGATAATTTAGAAACTAATAACTCCCATAATGGCAAAATTAGTTAAAAGCAGTTAAATTTTCACAATCAAAAAATTGTTTTTAAGCCCTATAAGAACCCAAAATCAATGTTTAATTAATCTTCCAATCCTTAAGGATTGACTGAGACCAGCTAATTCTGGTTAGATTTTTGTTGCGCCCTCATCTGTTGATCAAAAAACTTGACAGCAAAATTATATGTAAGCAATTTATCTCATTAACTGTTTTTTAACCAAAAACCGAAGTCAAAGTCAAATCTCCTAGCTCAAAATTAGCTAGTGACGATGGGAAAACTTACCCAGATGTGGAGATATTGACAAATCCCATGAATGTGAATCAGGAGAAAGGATTGTGAAATTACACTGGTTACTACCCGGTACTGTTGGGATGATCTGTTTATTGTCGTCGCCAGTTTTGGCAGGTAGATTAGATTCTTGGCGTTTTGATGCCAAGCAAAACCGCCTGGAGTTTAATACTGTAGGCGGTGTTCAACCCAAGGCGCAATTAATCTTTAATCCCACACGCCTGGTTATTGATTTACCAGACACAACCTTTGGCAGACCACAGTTAACTCAGCCTGTAGGTGGTGCAATTCGCGCTATCCGTGTTGGACAGTTTGAACCCCAAACGGCGCGAATTGTGGTGGAATTAGCTCCTGGGTACACTCTTGACCCGCAAGGCATCAAATTTGTGGGGATAACTGCTAGCCGTTGGACGGTACAACTACCAAGGCCAAAACTAGAGTCATTTCAGTCTTCCTCAGACAGTGTTTATAACGTAGTTACCTTAAACTCGAATAATAGAGCAGAGTTACCAAGAGTTGCCAGCACCACACAAGCAACAACACAAATAGAAAACGTGCAAGTTACAGGGGATGGTTTGTTTGTCCGGACTAATGGTGGCAATCCCCAAATTAGGCTTAATCGTAGCCGCGATCGCTCTACTATTTTTATGGATATCGCTAGCGCAACTTTATCAGGAAATTTAGCGCAACGAGATTTAAGCGTGAATAGACATGGTGTGAGTCGAGTTGAATTTACCCAACTCCAAACCTCACCCCCCACAGTCCGCATGACTTTGCGGGTAGATAAAAATAGCCCCGACTGGCGAGCCACCAGAAGTGGCACTAATGGTTTAATAGTCCTGCCCAATCGCTATGCAAGACTCCCAGGAAATAACTCAAACATTTCCTCAGACAATCAACCAGACTTTTCACCACCTAGCCGCATTGCGCGTGATGAACTAGCAACAATTGAAACTGTCGAACTTGATGATGAGCGTAAACAACTAATAATTAGAGCCGATCGCTCCATCTCTGCTAACGGAGGATGGGATCGCACGTCAGGGTTATATCGCATTACTATTAACAATGCTCGATTAGCTTCTCGCATTAAAGGCCCGACCTTTAACGCCAATAGCCCCATACTGCGGGTACGCCTGCAAACACCCCAACCAGATACAGTAGTTTTGTTAGTGCAACCAGCCGCCGGAGTCCAGATTGGGCGCATTAACCAAGACGGTGAGCAACTAGCACTACAATTACAAGGTTCTCGCCGAGTCGTCACTGTTCCCGGAACCTTGCCTTTTCCTTCAGAGCGAGGTCAATTACCAGACCCCAACGAAAATTCCCGGCCTCTTCCCCAACCAGGCACACGTCCCCTTCCCAGAGGTAGATTAGTAGTTGTAGTTGACCCCGGACATGGTGGCAAAGACCCAGGTGCAATTGGCATTGGTGGAGTCCGGGAAAAAGATATTATCTTACCCATTGGCAAAAGAGTAGCAGAAATTCTCCAGCAAAATGGTGTGCAAGTCATCATGACGAGAAATTCTGACTATTTTGTCACATTACCCGGACGAGTCCAAATGGCAGAACAAGCTAACGCTGATGTATTTGTGAGCATCCATGCCAACTCCGCAGGTGCAGGTCGTCCAGATGTCAGTGGTTTAGAAACTTATTATTATGACAGTGGTTTAAGTTTGGCTCGCGTTGTACATAGCACCATTTTGCAAAGTTTGAATGTGAGAGATCGCGGAGTCAGACGCGCCAGATTTTACGTCCTCAGAAAAAGTTCGATGCCTTCCATTCTGGTAGAAACAGGTTATTTAACTGGTCGAGAGGATATTGCTAAATTACGCACTTCCGCTTATCAAAATCAAATGGCAGAAGCGATCGCTCAAGGTGTACTTCAGTACCTCAGACGCAGATAATAATTCAATTACAAAAATCAGGTAAATCTACTTAAAAGCATTAGCACTCAGCCATTAATTACTTCCACGAATCGTCATCTTTCTAATCAGGAGCTAACATTTGAAGTATTTTTACTGAGTGAAAATTATTGTTCTCACTGCTGGCTAGTGGGAACAAGTTTTTTTAGTATCTATCAATACTTACATCCATAATATTGCTTTGAAAATGCTAGATTAAATCTCATCAGGTTTACCCAATCAATTGTTAGTCGTGGGAACTTTTTGGGTACATTGATTATCAGCAATCAGACAAATCAACACCAATTTTGACGGATTTTCTGTGTCCTGCACTGAAGTTATTTATTTACAGTTAATTTTGATTAGTTTTTATTTGGTGTTATTTCATGCTTTCTCAGTAGAATTTCTGACTAGGAATGCATGAAAAAATCTTATAGGCGTGCTAGTACCTTACGCCATTAACTATATTTTGAATACCAGAGCAAGATTTTTGGCGGACACGGAAGTTCTCATGAACAGTAAATACTGTACAGGCTTCAGAATAAAAACTAACTCAAGTCTGGTGGTGATGGTGTGAGGATTGACCAATACGTTTATATATAAACGGCTCCCATGAACGTGAATTAGGAGAAACATACTGTGAAACTACACTGGTTATTAACCGGTACTATTGGAACTATCTTCTTACTATCGTCGCCGACTTTGGCAGCGAAGTTAGAATCTTGGCGTTTTGATGCCCAGCAAAATCGCCTAGAAATTAATACTTTGGGCGCAGTTCAACCCAAAGCCCAACTGGTATTTAACCCTACACGCTTGGTAATTGATTTACCAGATACAGACTTTGGGCGACCCCAGTTAACACAACCAGTCGGTGGTAGAGTCCGTTCGATTCGGGTTGGACAATTTGACCCGCAAACAGCCCGAATTGTTGTAGAGTTAGCCCCTGGTTATACTATTGACCCCCAACAAGTGAAGTTTCTCCCGACTACAGGTAGCCGTTGGATAGTACAATTACCTACACCTACAGCAGAACCACTTAGCTCATCGGCAGATATTTCACTACAGCCAGAAACCAAACCACCAAACTCAACATCTAATTCTGAGTTACCGCCGAGAAATGTTTATAGTGTAATTACCACAGAACCTCCAACTACCCAAAGACCTGTTGGTAACACTATCGCCGCAGTCACCCAATTAGAAAGCTTCCGAGTCACAGGGGATGGTTTTTTTGTCCGGACTAATGGTGGTAATCCTCAAATTCGAGTAAATCGCAGTTCTGACAAACGGGCAGTTAATATCGATATTACTGGCGCGTCCTTATCGCCAAGCTTGTCTTCACAAGATTTATCTGTGAATCGCTACGGTGTTAGTCGCATTCAGTTTTCCCAACTGCAAACAAGACAACCCACAGTCCGTATGACTTTATATGTGGATCAAGATAGTCCAGACTGGCGGGCAAGTACTAGCAGTATTGGTGGATTCGTAATTTTACCCAATCGCTTTGGGCGATCGCCTGGTAATAATGATTCTAATGTAGTTTCTGAAGCTACAGATTCACCCGCAATCATTCAAGCTGTGGAATTAGCGGATAATGGTAGCCAACTTTTAATTCGTTCTAATCAACCTGTAGCTGCTAAGAGTGGGTGGGATAGATCCTCTGGTTTATTCCGCATTACGATCGCTAATGCCAAATTAGCACCCAGAGTGATTGGCCCTGCTTTTAATGCCAATAGTCCCATCCTACGAGTACGTCTGCAACCCCAAGATGATTCAGTCACAGTTTTAATTCAACCAGCAGCTGGGGTACAAATTGGCGAACTCAACCAAATCAGCAATCAGTTATTAGCTTTACAATTACAGCGTGGTCGAGCCATCACACCGCCAGTAGTTTTACCGCCACTACCACCACCAGGCCAAAATATCAATGTTCCCCAACCAGTAACACCACGTACAATCAGCCCAGTCCCCAGAGGCAAATTACTAGTAGTAATTGACCCCGGACATGGTGGTAAAGATTCTGGCGCACCTGGATTAGGTGGACTATTAGAAAAGGATGTAGTTTTACCTATTGGTAAACGCATAGCAGCTATTTTAGAACGAAATGGTGTACAAGCAGTACTGACAAGAGATGCCGACTTTTTTGTTGAGCTGCAAGGCAGGGTAGATATTGCTGAAAGAGTCAATGCGACTGTATTTGTCAGCGTTCACGCCAATTCTGTAGATAGCCGTCCTGATGTCAATGGCTTAGAAGTATATTATTACGATAGCGGTTACGATCTGGCAGAAGTAGTACGCAAGACTATTCTGGAAGATATTGGCACGATTAAAGACCGCGGCACACGCAAAGCCCGCTTCTACGTTCTCAGAAAAAGTTCTATGCCTTCGATATTGGTAGAAACAGGTTATATGACTGGACGAGAAGATAATCCCCGCTTAGGTTCTCCAGAATACCAAAATCGGATGGCTGAGGCGATCGCTCGTGGCATTCTCAAATACCTCCACCAAAGGTAAGAATACAGCTAAGTTCAAAATATAGTATTAATTTTTAATTAACGAGGTCTTATGTAAACTTTTGACTTGCCAAGAATTTAGTAGTCAGTTGCGAAATTGTCTGCTAAATTCTGTATTTTAAATGCCAAAATCTCAATCAATATTTGCCTGTGTATTCATCTTCTCTTTTTGAAGGTAATCTTTACGATTTTTCTGATAAAGAACCTCAACGCGCCCCTATCGGCGTTTTTGACAGTGGTGTGGGTGGGCTGACGGTACTACGACAAATCTACCGTCAATTACCAAATGAATCGATTATTTATTTTGGTGATACTGCTAGATTACCTTACGGTATCCGTTCCCAAGCTGAAATTCTCCAGTTTGTCCGCGAAATTCTCTACTGGATGCAGCAGCAAGGCGTAAAAATGGTGGTCATGGCTTGTAATACCAGTTCCGCCTTGGCTTTAGAAATTGTACGTCAAGAATTTAACTTCCCGATTTTAGGCGTAATTCTCCCAGGTGCGAAAGCCGCAGTCCAACAAGGAAAGCGAATTGGTGTGATTGCTACTCCAGCTACAGCTAAAAGTAATGCCTACAAGCACGCAATTTTAGAAATTGACCCAGAAGTCCAAGTTTGGCAAGTTGGCTGTCCAGAATTCGTCCCACTCATTGAACAAAATCGCATTCACGATCCTTATACCACTGAGGTAGCGCGTTCTTATTTAGAGCCTTTACTCCAGCAAGAAATTGATACTTTAGTCTATGGCTGTACTCATTATCCTCACTTAGCACCAGTACTGCGATCGCTTCTACCGTCTCATGTCAAATTAGTTGACCCAGCAGTTCATGTAGTAGCAGCCTGTAACCAAGAATTAGATTTACTTGGCTTAAGTAACACTCACCCCCCACTACCAACTCGCTTTGTAGTCAGTGGTTGTCCTCAACAATTTGCTCAGTCAGCCATTCAATGGCTAGGGCATACCCCAATGGTTGAAGCTGTAGATTTAACTAACACAGTAGTTTCGCAACTCTCATAAAAAAATGAAGTATGAAGGTTAAATTTCATACTTCATCCTTCATACTTTGCTTTTCATACTTTAGGTAACGATTGACTCTTGACTATTCACCACCTCTGTCATCTGTGGTGCGGCTGGAACTTCTATTTGATGTTTCTCATTATTTCCCGACACAAAATTTCGCGCATTAGATTTTTGACCGCTACGTTTTGCTAATGCTAATAATAAGTAAACTGTGAATAAATATCCGGCAGCTAAAATAAAAATCATCATAGGCATATTCGCGTACATCATTGTTCTACCAACTTTTTTCCAGAGAAATAAAAAATTCCATACAAGAAACTCAACCGCAGTCATTCAAGAAAATTCTTGATGACCGTAGTTTGTGATACGAAACTGCACCGTAGAGTCATCGCACTCTTCGGTTGCCCAAGTAACTATTTAATTGAGTTATTTACAGACTAGAAACGCCACAACAGTTAAATTGCCGAACGGCACAGTTAACTGCGCTCCTCAGCTGTTTGCTTAGTCTGAATTATTGTTTTTCATGCCTCTGTGGTAGGATATACCACGACTTTCAGCAGAAGCTGTAAGCCGAAAGCGAACTCCTATAAGGATACCGCCTAACTCCATCCCAAGAAGTTTTCTTGCCGCCCAAAAACTTCAAGAAAGATTTTCTTGGTTTGATTGGCGGCATTTAGCTATTCTGGACTTCCAACAGCGTGAAGGTAACATCACAGAAACCTGCTTGACCTTCACATTGTTAATACCTGAAAAATTTAAAATCCCTACATTTTAGCGTAACACAATCATCCTGACTTTTAAGCCTTCTTAGAGGCTAAATTTTGCAATTTCTACAAGGTTAAATTTCCAGCCAGGATAGATTTTTATTTATTCAAAATATTATTTGTGTCAAAGTTTATGGAGAATAATTAAAGCAAAATATTTTTAGAATGTGCTTAATAACACCTTCATAATTAACACTAAATATAAATTTAGCGTCAAAATAAAAGCAATTGCCAGAAAAAATGCTTATTTACTTGCGAACTCAAGCACTGATGTTAATTTCTATCATAGAATATACTGATATACTTAAGTAAATATAACGCTGCTACTGAGGAAAATCTAAGTAACAGATACTTAAGTCTCAATAAATAAACTACCAGTATAAATACGGTAACTAAAGCCCAGCTAGAGTTTTGCATTTACAAGGGATAAGCAGTCCCTTAGGACTTACGCACAAAGTTTATCTGTGGAGGTTGGGTTAATGGTCGGAAACACCCAGGACTATTTTGATGCGTAAGTCCCCATAGCATAATATTTGCTCTTAAGATCCGATCTGTCTTCATCCTCTGATGTCTAAAAATTAATCTAGCACTCAAAAATTTTTCATATCTCAAAATAGCCTGTATACCTTGATGAGAGCCAGATTGTATCAACTGTGCGTCCTGATTTGACAGGCAATCTCTCAGCAAAACCTTGCGCTGGCACAGGGTTATCTTAAAATGAGTATAGGATATGTAAACTTTCGTAACCTAAGCCAGAATCCGGCCATCCATGACCCCAGCTACCTCCCTGTTTACCCCTGTGGAAGCAGATTTGCAAATACTAGCCGATAACCTTAAGCAGCTAGTTGGCAATCGCCACCCCATTCTTTTTGCCGCCGCCGAACATTTATTCGGAGCTGGGGGAAAGCGCATCCGACCAGCGATTGTTCTGCTGATATCGCGGGCAACAATGTTAGAAGAAGATATTACCCAGCGTCACCGCCGCCTAGCCGAAATCACAGAAATGATTCACACGGCAAGTTTAGTGCATGACGATGTGGTGGATGAAGCACAAATGCGGCGTAGCGTGCCTACCGTTCACAGCTTATTTGGCAACCGCATTGCTGTTCTTGCAGGAGACTTTCTTTTTGCTCAATCATCGTGGTATCTGGCAAACTTGGATAATTTGGAGGTAGTCAAACTACTTTCAGAAGTAATTATGGATCTGGCTACTGGAGAAATCCAGCAAGGCATGAACCGCTTTGATAGTAGCTTGGCAATTGAAACCTACCTGCAAAAAAGCTATTACAAAACTGCTTCACTCATTGCTAATAGTGCCAAAGCAGCAGGTCTACTCAGTGATGTTTCCCCAGAAATAGCCCAACATTTATATAGCTACGGGCGTAATTTAGGATTAGCTTTTCAGATTGTGGATGACATCTTAGACTTTACCAGTACCACAGATACTCTAGGGAAACCAGCTTGTTCAGACCTCAAAAGTGGCAATCTAACTGCACCTGTTCTATTTGCCTTAGAAGAAAAACCCTATTTAGAAGTGTTGATTGAACGTGAATTTGCCCAAGAAGGAGATTTAGAACAAGCATTGACATTAATTCAAGATAGCCAAGGTATACAACAGGCGCGGGAATTAGCGGCTCATCATGCCAAGTTAGCAGCAGAAGATATTGCCGTGCTGACACCTTCTGAACCGCGTCAAGCTTTAACCGACATTACGGAATATGTACTAAGTCGGCTTTATTAAAATTTTTTGATTGTGAATTTTTCATATAGGAATTTGGAGTTGAAAAATTGGGTGGTATCCAAAATTTCAACTCCAAATTTATTTTAAGCAAGATTAGGTGGAATGTTATTAGACTGCTTCTTTGGCTGATGTTTTAGCTGTTTCTCAATGGCTTTTTCTAGCTGAGAACGCTGTACTTCAAAAGCGTTATTCAGTGTTCCAGGTGTTTCTAAAAAAACTATACTATCTACGGGTTTTAACGCTAGTAATTGGAACAAAATATGGGTGACAGCGATGGGTGTAGCCACCACTTGAGGGTCTCGCCCAGCAGATGGAATTAGGGAAATATCCTGTATGGTAGAACAAGCGTAAATCACCTGCTTCTCCAAACCGGGATCTGCACGGTGGCTCAATGTAGTTAAGACCCAGCTTCCCTCCTTCTGGAGAATATAGTACTGGGAGTGGCGTAATTGTTGAGCGATCGCACGCAAAGCAGGAGCAATTGCTGTAATAAGATGTGGTGTAATACCATCGCGGGGTGCATTGTCGATCAGCAATTGAATTTGTGTTTCTACATCCATAATTACTTGTCACCGACTTTTGGGGAATAGCAATAACAGCAAGGCAAAGTGTGAACAATCCCATTCAGTTGGGAATAATAAAATCAGCGAAATCCTATATGCAGAGCAATCCTGCATTTAGCTTATAAGCAAATACACACAGCCAATACCCACAGTCGAGCAGGTTATCTATATGTATAGGGTCTTTTAAACACCGAGACTATGAATTCAGCCGCAACCGCAACTATTCCAACCGCAACATTTCTGGGAGAAAATACTATCGGCGTGGAGGTGATCTTTCCACTCCTGTATAAGGAGCTTAAACAATCAACCAAAGCCTCTGAACAAAATTGCCATGATGTGGCAACACGCATTTCTACCGAAGTATACCGAATTTGCAGCGAAAGTAAACGCATCCAAGCTTCCGGTGCTGTAGAAAGCTCGGCAATGACCCTAGCTAGACACCGCCTGCAACAATGTCTCAGGTACTATCAGTTGGGTTCCAATAGAGGCAGAGTTGAATTACACAGTACTTTAAGTGCCATTATTTATCGTTACATTAATCCTCCTCAGCGGCAATTGAGCTATCAAGGGCGGCTGACTATCATAGAAGATTTTCTACAAAGTTTTTATCTTGAAGCATTAAACGCTTTCCGGCGGGAAAATCAACTAGGTACTACCTATCGTCCCCAAACTCTTTTGGAATTAGCAGAATACATGGCCTTTACCGAACGCTACGGTAAGCGGCGTATTCCTTTACCAGGCCGTCAACAACAACTAATTATTCTGCGGGCGCAAACTTTCTCCCAACAACAACCTCCCGAAACCAGCGTCGATATCGAACAAGCTGCTGAAGGTAGCTCGAGTGATGGAGATGGTTCTTGGGAAGAGCCAGCAGTACAGCAATTACGCTCCACAATGGCCACACAACCAGAACCAGAACCTGAAGAAGATACTCTGCGTTCTGTTGTGATTACCGAATTGATGAGTTATTTGGAGCAAAAACAACAATCTGATTGTGCTGATTACTTCTCATTGCGTCTGCAAGATTTATCAACACAAGAAATTGAGACAATTTTAAATCTTACCCCTCGTCAGAGAGATTACTTACAACAACGCTTCAAATATCATTTGATTAGGTTCGCTTTATTACATCGTTGGGAACTAGTTCACGAATGGTTAGAAGCTTCTTTACATACAAATTTGGGGTTAACGCCTCAACAGTGGCAAGCCTACACTGCTCAACTAGACGAGAAACAACGGGCAATACTCGACTTAAAACAGCAAGGACAAACTGACGAAAAAATTGCCAAAACTTTAGGGTTATCAATGGCACAACTTCAAAAACGCTGGTTTAAGATTCTGGAACAAGCTTGGGAAATTCGTAACTCATTAGTGTCCGGATCAGGTGCATCTACTCATGAATAGTGACTCAGAATCCTTAAAAAACCAATTACTCACTTGGTTGTTGGCAGATACCGACACCAGTGAGACTAACTTGGTCGAGTTTAAGGAAAATGACGGGGTTGATAACTCTCCTGAACAAGCAGCCACTTTCGCCAGTGGCGCTCCAAAGTTAGGAGGGAAACCCCAAAACTTTAAACTGGGAGACATTCCTACTGTGCAAGACCGTTTCCAAGCCATAATCAAGCATCGGTTACAGACCGAAATCGAAAACCAGCCTCCTTTGTTTCCTTGGGAAACACAAATGATGGAATATCCTGAGCGTTTGGAAGAGCAATTGCTCACTTTAGTTCCGGCTTGGGGTTGGAAGGCTCAACAATATAAGCTGAATCTACCGATTACTCTGCCAGAAGAAGTTTTTCGGGAGTTGTTAGAAAAGTGCCAAACACTGCTGACTGCTTCACTACCTTTGGGAGCTAAATTAGTTCAGGCAGTGGAAAGCTTCTTTCCACAAGAGTCACACGCACTTAATGATATCGCTGGTTTGGTACTAAGAAGTACCTATCGGTCTGCGGATGTTCTCGATCAAAAATTAACTATCGAGAATGATTACCCAGATTTACAACCACGTCAACAAATGGCATTGTCTTTGATGGCTGCTAAACAACTGCTAGAAAATCTGAGCCTACCAGTTACGCCTAACAGCCCAGTAGTAGAAAGACAATGGTTTACCAGTGAGGGTCTATTGACTCTCCGGGTAGAATATCAATCTCGTGGTAAACAGACTCAATTGCAAGTTCAGGCTGATTTACCAACCAAAGGGATATTGACATTAAGAGCAGATGGTACTTTGGCAATGGCTCAATCGTCAAGTGCAGGTTGCTTGAATGTTGAGTTATCCTGTCAGGAATTTAACCCAACTTATACATTAGAAGTTGAGTTTCCTGAAATTGACCAACAGCCTTTGTTGTTTGTAATTAATCCTATGAACTGAACAAAGTTGCCAACTCTACCATAATTAGGTCGGTTGACTAAGGCTGAAAAATTAAGAAAGTTATTGTGGTTTTGGAGCTTAATTTTTAAATAAACGATCATTAGGGCTTCTACGTTTTTGAAACGATCATTAGGGCGAAAAATATTCAACTCCCAAAGTTTGCTTCGGGGAGTTACTGTCATCGGAAGAGAATTTTCAGCAGGGTATGAGCTATAGCAGGAAACAGGGCACAGGTGAGAGGTTTAAAAACCTTTTTTGTCTCAGGTTTATCATCTGTTGATGTCCTAATCTATACTTCCATTGCTATAACTAGGTAAGTGTTGGACTGACCAAGCATCAGTTGAGCGCATTTACACCATTGCTGAACCTTTAAATGTTGAATTCATCCAGGAATTGGTTTTCGCGTCTACCTGTAGTTACTAGTTGGCGGCAAAATAACCAGGGGTCGCCTTTAATGGTAGTCGAAGATTCTCTGTCTTTGCGGGGGCTAGTCTTAGGACTAGTAATTATGGGAACTGTGGCAGTAGATATTGCTGCTGATACCCAATTTAGTTTTTGGGCAGTGCCGCTAAGTGTTGTCGGTACAATTTGGAGTTACCGCTATCGTCGCAATTCTAATATCCCAATTAAATTCTGCATTGCCATTGGAATGCTAGTAGCACTAGGGGCGTTCTTTGGGCGGTTGTTAGGAGAGTTAAATGATACGCGGTTAGCTTTAGCAGAGTTATTAATTCAATTACAAGTTCTCCACAGTTTTGATATGCCCAGACGTAAAGATTTGGGCTATTCAATTGTAATTGGATTGATTTTATTAGGTGTGGCAGCAACGCTGAGTCAAACTTTGGCGTTTGCACCTGTATTACTGTTATTTTTAGCGATCGCTTTACCAACTTTAAGCTTAAATTACCGTTCCGAACTTGGTTTAGATAAGTCAAAAGTTAAAAGGGTAAAGGCAAAAGAAACCCAATTAACATCAAAATTACCTTTTTATTTTTTACTTTTTACATTAGTTGTTGCACTAGGACTAGGAATTTTTGCAGTTTTACCCCGATTTCCTGGTTATCAATTACGCACCTTTCCAGTGAGTACGCCGATTGAAGTCAAAGGTGGTTTTACGGGACGAAGTATTATTAATCCTGGCTATGTACGTCAAGGTAATGCTGATAATCAAGGTAATGGCACAGGTGGAAACAAAACTGGGCAACCTGGTAAGGTAGACGATAATTTTTATTACGGTTTTAATAGCCAGATGAATCAAAACCTGCGGGGTTCGATGAAACCTAAGGTAGTTATGCGAGTACGATCGCAGGCAGAAGGATTCTGGCGTGTATTAGCATTTGATCGCTACACAGGTAAAGGTTGGGAAATTTCTCGTAATGAGAATGTGACCACTCTCAAGCGTTCGCCTTGGTCTTATCAAATTTATCTGTCTCCACCTGCTACTTCTGCCAAAACTAGAGAAGTAGTACAAACCTACACAGTGGTGGCAGATTTGCCTAACTTGATTCCGGCGATGTCCTATCCCAAAGAAATTTACTTCCCCACACCAGTTATTGCTGTGGATAAAGAAGATGGATTGCGATCGCCTGTGGGTTTATCAAAAGACCTGACTTATACAGTTATATCGGAAGTCCCGTACCGCGATCGCACAGAGTTAGGCAAAGCTACTACTGACTATCCCCAACATATTAAAAAATACTATCTGCAAATTCCTCCAGAAATTGCACCTAAAGTCAAGCAGCTAACGGAAGAGATTCTGGCTAACTATAGCCGCAATAATGTTTCTAAGTTCTCTAACTCTGCCCCAGAGTCAATTTATGAGAAGACATTGTACTTAGCGCAGTACCTCAAGCAACGCTACTCAATTCCCGAAAATCCCTTCGATGTGCCTTATTTAGAAGAAAAAGAAGATTTAGTAGAAGCTTTTTTGTTTAAGCATAAAGGCGGCTACCCAGATCATTTCTCCACTGTGCTAACCATGATGCTGCGTTCCATCGGCATTCCCGCGCGGTTAGTAGCGGGGTTTAGTCCAGGGGAATTTAATCCGTTTACAGGGATGTATGTTGTGCGTAACACAGATGCGTACGCGATGACGGAAGTTTACTTCCCTAAATATGGCTGGTTTGCTTTTGATCCAATTCCCAATCACCCTTTAATTCCCCCATCTATCGAAGACTCGCAAACTTTTAGCGTTTTACGCCAGTTTTGGAATTGGGTGGCAGGCTGGCTACCTACCCCTGTGACTGGATTATTGAATAATATATTTGGCGCAATTTTTACTTGGGTCACAAAAGCGATCGCTTGGTTTTTTGCTTTATTCGCTCAAGGTTGGCTAGGTGTGTTAACTGGCTTAACTTTGGCAACTACAATCGCTTTTTTTGGTTGGTTAGGTTGGGTACAATGGCGCGAGTGGTTAAAACACAAGTGGATGAGTAAACTACCACCGATGGAAAGGCTTTATCAACAAATGCTGCAATGGACTGCCACAAAAGGTTTAGGTAAACATCCAGCACAAACGCCCCTAGAATACGCCCAAGTTGTTTTTCAACATCATCCCCCAGCCATAGCGCAAGTCATAGATGAAATTAGTCAAGCTTATGTTAGCTGGCGTTATGGTGGTCAGACTCCTAATTTGCAGCAATTACGCCAAAAATGGCAGGAATTGAAAAAAGTCAATAGTCATTAGTGTTTTTTTATCCCTGATGCTACTAGATTACATTTTCATAGTTTCGCATACCTCTTTGGGAGGATTTTCAGTATATTTGGCAAATAAATAGCTAAAAAAAGCATTTGCTCTATAAAAACTAAAGCAAGCTAAATGGGATGCGTTGTAACTCCTGTTTTTTATGGATACCATAGAAATAAAGTCCTTACTGGATTCTTGAGTCACATTTAGTGTCAGTTATTTTATGGACATTCAATTAATAAATATCGGTTTCGGCAACATTGTCTCGGCTAACAAAGTAGTTGCGATTGTCAGCCCAGAGTCTGCCCCAATTAAGCGGATTATCACCGATGCGCGTGAAAAAAACCAGTTGATTGATGCAACTTATGGTCGTCGGACAAGGGCTGTAATTATCACTGATTCTAATCATGTCATCCTTTCCGCAATTCAGCCCGAAACGGTAGCAAACCGATTCGTGATTTCCCGCGAGCATCATACGGTAGATAATTAACCAAGGATAGTTGACAAACGACTATTCTGTTTGCACCATATCGGCAGTACCATGTGAATTAGACTGGTTTTTGTCACCAGTGCTACACATTCGTTAGTCGAGGTTTCTCTGGCAACGAACACACACTCCCAAATCATTTGTATTGATTAATTCACAGGTTGAACGGATGATGCAAGTTTTACCCATCCAGACTAGTGCTACTACCAAACAAGACCCGTCTACAGGCAAGTTAGTTGTTTTAACTGGCCCTAGTGGTGTTGGCAAAGGTACATTAATGCGATCGCTGTTGCAGCGTCATCCACAACTTTATTACTCGGTATCCGCAACAACTCGTTCTCCTCGCCCTGGAGAAATCAACGGCAAAAACTATTACTTTATTGATCGTCATAAGTTTGAACAGTTGGTGGCTCAAGGTGAGTTTTTAGAGTGGGCGGAATTCGCGGGGAATTATTACGGCACTCCTCGTGAAGCAGTAACAAACCAAATTAAGTCTGGTAAGTTAGTAGTGCTGGAAATTGAGCTAGAAGGAGCAAGGCAAATTCGCGTTTCCTTTCCTAACGCCCTCAGCATTTTCATTTTGCCGCCTTCCTTTGATGAATTAGAAAAACGGATACGTGGTCGTGGACAAGATTCTGAAGAAGCGATCGCTCGTCGCCTAGTCCGTGCTAAAGCGGAGATTGCTGCTGCTGATGAATTTGATATTCAAATCGTGAATGACGATTTTGAAACTGCACTGGGAGCGATCGAAGCGGCTTTATTTGAATAATTACAACCAAGCATTTCATACACCAAATAATGAAGGACACATAATTTTATGTGTCCTTCAAATGTTGTTGTCAGTATACATTTCAGCTATTCTCTCGTTCCTTGGCATAACACATTGGTAAATGGTAATCAGTAATTAGAAAGTTATCATCTGAAGTTATTTTTACTATTAAAATAACTCTTGATTTTTAACTTCCATTAATCACTAATTACCAATTACCAAAAATTAATTAGCCGATTAGACCTTGAATTAGCGCAATATTGCTAGTTAAGAAGTAAGCAACTACCGCACCACCAATGCCACCAATCAAGAAAGCACTGGCGAAATTATTCCAGCCTTCTTTAGATTCAAAAGCATCTGGAGGGTTGGGTGCAGTCACACTAGCCAATGCTTTAGGAGGATTGCTATTAGCATACAAAGATAATGCAGCTGTCAGCAATACAACTAAACCAATGGAGGCTATTAATCCAGCTAAGTTAGCATTTTCCGCATTACGCAGTGGGCCATATTTGGCAAAGGGGCCAAATAGCCAGTAGCCATGTGCCATACCAACTTCTAGCCCACGTCTGAAAGGAGTTAGACCGGGGCGGTAAGCGGGCAAGTTACTGATGAACCACTTGACCAAAGGAGAAGAATTAACTGGAGTTTCGAGATTGCCTATTTGAGGATCACGATGTGCGGGAAAAACTACTTCCCGATTTCTAGGATCGCTCGGCGAATCTTTGGATGCATCTACTGCTTGCGCCATAATTCTATGTTTGCCTCTCAATTACACGTGCAACAGTTTTCAAATCCCATACGCCGCTTATGGCAGTGGGTGGAACAATAAGTCGGGGAAAAAGCGGTTAAATTCGATCAAAATGCCTGCTGTAATTGTCAGCCAGATTGTAGCCGCCACTGGTGCGGTGGAAATAAATTTAATCAAATAGGATGATTGATCGCCTTTTTCAGCCATGTGTTTAGTCTCCAAAACAGTGAATTAGTTAAGCGGAACCTAACGAGGAGAAACAGGAATCTCTGAATCTTTTGCAGCTAATTCGCCAGCTAAGAATTCTTTCAAAGCGGCGGCTGGCCAAGCAAAACCTGTGGCTATGATGGGCAGAGCTATATTCAAATCGATTTGAATTTCTTTTTGTTCAGAGTCAGATTCTTTTCTAACTGCGATTAGGTAAGCACGACCTACCCAACCAATCCATCCAGTAATGTAAAGAAAAAGAATGCTGGGAATTAAAAAGTCACCAGCACGATCTAGGCGGCCATCCACGATTAAGTGAGGATAGCCTTCAGGGCCACAGAGCGCTTGAGAATAACGCTCAAATCTCTTTTGGCCTGATTGAGGATCGGCAGTGGTATTCCGGGCATTTTGAGCTAGTGCTTGAAATGCGGGGTTGTCTTGACAAGGTGTCAGGTTAGCTCCTAAAGCTTTAGCTGGCGGAGCAAAATTGAACCAAAGACAAATCGCTAAAATCAAAGCAAACAATCGTCGCATGGAGTTGTTTCCTTTTATTACAAAAGAAAAAGTTTTTTGTACAAAACGAAGCGGCTTGTACATTCTTTATTTGGCTAACTAGCAAGTCATCATACTCTTGCCTGGGAACCGAGTAAAGTTTAAGTAAATAAAAGTTAAAGCTTCTCAACCAAGTCGGTATTTGGATGAACCCTGGTATGGCAACTGTTTTAGCAATCGAAACCAGTTGTGATGAAACTGCCGTCGCAATTGTTAACAATCGTCAAGTTCGCAGTAGTATTATTGCCTCACAAATCCCAATCCATCAGCAATACGGTGGAGTTGTGCCAGAGGTGGCATCTCGCCAGCATTTAGAAACCATAAACGAGGCGATCGCCCAAGCTCTAGAACAAGCTGGGTTAGACTGGTCAAATATCGATGGTATAGCCGCCACCTGCGCCCCTGGACTAGTCGGAGCGTTGTTAGTGGGATTAACTGCTGCCAAAACTTTAGCGATGGTATACAATAAACCATTTTTGGGAGTTCATCACCTCGAAGGCCACATTTACGCGACTTATTTGAGTGAGCCAACTTTAGATCCCCCTTTTCTTAGCTTACTGGTTTCAGGCGGACATACAAGCTTGATTTATGTTAAAGAATGTGGTAGTTACGAAACCCTGGGTGAAACTCGTGATGATGCGGCGGGGGAAGCTTTTGATAAGGTAGCACGGTTGTTAAAACTAGGTTATCCGGGCGGGCCAGTCATTGACAAGTTAGCTCAACAGGGCGATCCCCATGCTTTTGCTTTACCAGAAGGGAGAGTTTCACTGCCGGGTGGAGGGTATCATCGCTATGATGGCAGTTTTAGCGGCTTAAAAACGGCTGTATTAAGGCTCGTACAGCAATTAGAGCAAGATGACAAGCCAATACCTTTAGCAGACGTAGCCGCTAGTTTCCAGACTACAGTAGCCAAAGCTTTGACCAAAAGAGCGATCGCTTGCGCCCTTGACTACGGATTAAATACTATTGCTGTTGGTGGTGGAGTTGCCGCAAATAGCGGCTTGAGGCAACACTTACAAGCCAGTGCCAGCGAACATAATATACGTGTTTTATTCCCACCTTTAAAATTCTGTACCGACAACGCCGCCATGATTGCCTGTGCAGCATCAGACCATTTATCGCGTGGTCATGTTTCACCCTTGACTTTGGGTGTGGAATCGAGATTGTCCCTAACTCAGGTGATGAAGCTATATATTTAGGTGAAATATAATCTAGCTAAAAGCATTATTCATGAATCATTGGAAAAACAAATAACTCATGCATAATGACTATTGACCAATAACTACTGACTCTTGACTCTTAACAATTGACCGAATATGACTAGCTACAGCATCTGGTTGTTCTAACATAGCGAGATGTCCACAATTAGGAATTTCAATCACATTGTCACCACAGTATTGAAAAAGCCTATGAAAGCTAGCTAAATGACGCACATACTTGGGTTCCATTACCTTGTCATCAGCTCCAGCCAAAAAGTAAACAGGCTGTTTTATTTGTGACACTAATTGAGGTAAACGGTTAACTTCCTCCTCAGTAGTCGAGTCTAATAGCGAACCCACAGCAGCTTCTGGGTCAGCAACCACAAAATCTATGACGCGTTGCCTGGCCCAGTATCGGTCTAAGGGTCGAGATACACTAGCTCTAGTAAATAGCAAATCAATTAAAGGTAGCTGAGATAGCCAGCGTGGACGAACTTGTAAAAACCGCTGACCTGCAGAACGAAATTGTTCAAAAGCTTCTTTCAGATAAATACCACCGCCAGCGTTAATACAGATCACGCCTTGAACGCGGTCAGGTATCAAAGCAGCTGTCCAAAGTGCGATCGTACCACCTAAAGAATGCCCAACTAGCCATACACTGTTAATATTTAGCTCTTGCAACAAAATAGCTAAATCCTGAGCATAGGCAGTTGGTGTATACAAAGAGTCAAATTGTGAGCTAGATGTATCAAGCAAATCGAATGTCAGCCCAGCAGTAGTTTGTACCCGATTTACATCAGTTTCTGGTTGAGATTGCGATTCACCAAAACCTCGCAAATCATAAGATAAACACTGTAAATCCGTTGACAAACGGGAAATCACAGGTTGCCAGTACCCACGGCTATTGAGCCAACCGTGGATAAAGACTAAAGCATGGGAGCATGACGTAGGAGCTGTTAACTCGTATGCGTGTGGAACGCCCAAGATTTCAATAGTTGCCATATTTCTATCGTACTCCTAAGGATGGGTACGACCAAATACAGAGTGCAAAAGGTTAAAAATAAAGACTAGAAGCACTTATGTTAGGTATTAGTTTTTGACTTATAGCAAAGTGCTGTTAGCGGTAGCGGGAGTTGAGCAGCGTGCTGAGTAGGAACTCAGTATTTTCAAGAATTTCAGCCACAAACATAGTCCTCAACTATGCTTCGACTGTTATAACCTTCAGCATATTCAAATCAAAAGGCAAAAAAATTTCAGACTTCAGACTTCAGAATCATTTCCCCAATAATCGCTGGCGGACTCCTTCAGCAATTTTGTGTCCTAGATATTCTGGAATCAAGCTTTCATTCGGCCCCAATAAATAAAGAATCAGCCTTGTGCGTCCACGCCAAACGAGTAAATTAGCATTGACTACTAGTAAGTCTTCTTGCCAGATAGCGTACATCACTTTGTAAAACAATCCAGGTTGGTTATCGGCTTCAATCACCAAAGCTGGTAAATGAAATACTGGATCAACGTAAAATTCAGTTTGTACCTGTTCTAAGCCAGCATCTAAATTAAATTCTACAGCCAACATTTCTTCCACCTCAAACCGCCCCCCTAAAGCCTCTCGAATAGCACGACAGACATTTTCTGCGGTTTTTTCTGTCAAAGCTTTGCTACCACGAGATACCAAAAGTTTGATAAAAACCAGCATTGGTGGACGAATTTGCCCGTAAAGACTTAAACCGTGGATGGTCAAACCGTAAGCGGCTAGTACACCAAAAATGTCGCTGAGGAGAAAAGATTGGTTACGGTAGGCAAAATGCAGCGCACTTTTACTACCTTCCGGTTTCAATTCGATGACGGCGCGTCTGGTTTTATAGAGACGATAAGCTAGCCGTAAATTTTGCAGTTGAATTTCACTACTGACAAATTGCTCATAAAACTGGGGAAACGCTCGGTTAAAGCGCTTTAGGAGTTCTAGTGTCGAAGATTTTAAACCAGAAGCCATCGTGGGGGTAGACTCGCTTGCTTTTATCGCCTGGGAACCGGATACTTGGTATGAACAAGGTATTGGGGGTTATGAAACAGTATTCCCAATACACAATATCTAATACCTATGCCGATCGCTTTATATGTAATTGATTCTCCGAATTTTAGTGGGAAATTTTGGATTTTGGATTGATCTTTCGCCTCAAGCTCTAACTCCACTTGCTTTATACCGAAAAACCTGTCCACCGCAGTGGTGATTCCATGTGGATGCAACAAATCTCCAAGCTTTTTGTTCAAATCTCAAATCTAAAATCCAAAAACTAAAATTTTTTGACCTAATATCTAGCCTTTGAGGGAATTTCTTCTAGCCTTTACAACAAAATGCTAAAGTTGAAAATGATTGGTATGAAACACGCGATCGCCAGCTGCTGTCATTGCCTATCCCAATAACACTCAACAAAAATCAGTGTATGGGGTTAAAATGATATTAGCTTGATAAAACGTGCATTATCACTCCATAAAGAGTGGTGGCCAATTCAGTTATACTACCCGAACCACATTGGCATGGGTTTTTGGAAAACTTGGTTTAGTACTCCTGAATCTGTAGCGACAAATAAAACAACTTCCTTTGAAGAACATACAGGGGAGTTTGGCAGTGGCTCTAATGCTAATAGCGATGCTGCGGCTCGGAACGCGGAACGCATTGTATTTAGTACAGAAAGAGACATTGACCTGTATGAACTGGAAGAACTGTGTGATGCAGTTGGCTGGTCGCGTCGTCCCTTACGAAAAGTTAAAAAAGCAATTGAGCATAGTTTTCTTGTGGCCTCTATGTGGCAAGTGCGAGGAAACCAAAGACGGCTCATAGGTTTTGCCCGTGCTACTTCTGATCATGCCTTTAATGCCACGATTTGGGATGTAGTAGTCCATCCAGACTTTCAAGGTAAAGGACTGGGGAAAGCCTTAATGAAGTACGTACTCAAGAAACTCAGAAGCGAAGAAATCAGCAATGTAACTTTGTTTGCCGACCCTCATGTTGTAGATTTTTATCGGACTATGGGTTTTATGCCCGATCCTGAAGGTATCAAAGGAATGTTTTGGTATCCTCATTAAAAAACATCTGGCTCAAATTCAAAAATCCTGCATCCTAGCAGGTTGAAGCAGTGAGCTGACTAGGATGGAAACAAAAGTGGCATTTGCAAAGGGCGAAACATCAAAGTAGTTTACAAATATATGTTAAAGTTGGTATATTGATGTTGGTGGCGTGATAGCATAGTATTCTTGAGCATTAGCTTGAATTTTGCTGTGGTATCAACAAGTCAAACCAGCAAAGCTTAACTTAGGTCTTCGGGATGTAGCGCAGCTTGGTAGCGCGCCTGCTTTGGGAGCAGGATGCCGCAGGTTCAAATCCTGTCATCCCGACTTAAACATATGGTTTGCAAAATATCCTATCTGTTAGAAATCAATATATAGGATATTTTTTTGTGTTTTCCAATCATAATTAAAATTTACTATAGGTAAATTTTGTCTGGAATGAGGTTTGTGTAGTAAGTTTAACAATTAAATTGTAGATACCACAGGCAGAAATAATTTTATTTGTCGAGCTTGGCGGCAAATTTGAGAGTCAAAACCCTAATAGTAAAGTCAGCGAGAAATTAGTGATAGGTATTGATTCAAGCAGTCGTCAACTCAACCAAGCAATGGAACGAACAAGTTGGCGATCGCGTCACTTTTTTTGAGAAAGACAATAAAATGTCACTAAATGTCTCAACGGTAAGCAAAATTTTTAATTGCTTGAGAGCGGCCTATAATAGGCATCGATAATTCTTGTGCAGGAATTCAGTCAAAGCGAAATTTAACAAATCAGGTTGCAGCCCAGTTAACTGAGAAAAAATCCTATAGGATTTCTCAACAATTTAGAAAGATGACGCTTTGCAAGTTGATTGTGAGCATTTAACAGCCGTTGCGACTTTTTTACATCTTAAATGGATTGCTATATAACTAAAACAAGTTAGTGCTGTGCAAATCCATCCATTAGTCTGACTTAATTAGAAGCATTGACACGAGGAGTAGTCATGAAAGCATTAGTTCGCTGGGGCGCAACATTGGGTTTAATCGGAAGTACTCTGCTAGGCACAGTTGTAATCGGTAACGTCCCAGTGCTGGCATTGTCAGAACAACAAATCAAAGAAAAACTTGATTCAGTACCCGTATATCTCATTACCAATGAGAAAGGATTGCCTTTGAGTCGTCCTTTACCAGAAGGGCAAAATGGTCAAAAAACAGGTGGTTCAGTCACAGGTGTTTATCTCAGTCGCCAAGAGGCTCAAGCCTTTATCAACCAACTGCAAAGTACTAATAAAGATCCGAAATTGGCAGATATAGTTAAAAGCCTACAAGTAACAGCAGTACCTTTGGGCGTGATTTATCAGCAATTGCAACAAACCAAAAACCAGCCAAATCGCTTGGTATTTGCCTTTAAACCTGTAGATCAAGATGTCAAAGGTGCAATGGATTTACTCCGTCAAGGTGGTCAAAAAGTAGAGCAATTCCGCAGTGTACCGATTTTTGCTGTTAGATTTGCACCAGATCAAGGATATGTACCCATTCAATCTGGCAATGGCAAAGAACAATTTGTACCTTTGTTTGTCAGTAAACAAGATGCAATAGGTTTGTTAAACCAAGTCAAACCGAAATTTCCCAAAGCGGATATTCAGGTAATCGACATAGATGGTGTGATCAAAACTTTAAAAGAGAAAAACGAACCTTGGTTGAACCAAGTTGTGTTAGTACCATCCCAAGAATCAAGAGCGTACATCCAAACTCTGCCGAAAAATTCTGCGACTGGCAATAATGCCCAACCTGCAAAGCCAAAACGCTAAAACATGATGGAGCAACAGTCGGTAGTTTCTGGTGGAGAACTGTGGCAGTGGCGAAATCAAGCAATCCAAGGTGCGATCGCCTCTGCTGTACCACCATACGAAGTTGATTGGCTGCTGCAAGAAATTGCTGGTTTAGACCGCTTGGCACTGCGTTTAGAATCTTTCAAAGACTGGTTGGAAATCCCGATCGCAATGTCTTTGGTAGATTTAGAACAGCTTTGGCAAAGACGACTGCGCGATCGCTTACCAGTGCAGTATATTGCTGGGGTTACGCCTTGGCGACAATTTAAATTAGCGGTGTCGAATGCGGTTTTAATTCCCCGACCAGAGACAGAATGCATAATTGATTTAGCTGTGTCAGCGATAAATGGGAGTGCAGCCAACCCACCCTTAGACCAAGGACACTGGGTTGACTTGGGAACAGGCAGTGGTGCGATCGCCATTGGACTAGCAGACGCATTACCCCAAGCCACTATTCATGCTGTTGATTACAGTCTTGCCGCCTTAGAAATTGCCCAAACCAACGCCAAAAATTTGGGATTTACTCATCGGGTGCAATTTTATCAAGGTTCTTGGTGGCAGCCATTAGCATCCTTAAAAGGACAAGTGAGTGCGATGGTTTCCAATCCGCCCTATATTCCCACAGCAACCGTGGCTACCCTAGAACCAGAAGTTAAGCAGCATGAACCGCATTTGGCTTTAGATGGCGGTAGTGATGGTTTAGACGATATCCGTCATTTAATTAGTGTCTCTCCTGAGTATTTGCGACCTGGTGGCCTTTGGCTAATTGAGATGATGGCAGGACAAGCCAATACAGTGCGAGAACTTTTGCAAAATCAGGGTAGCTATTGCAATATCCAAATTCATCATGATTTGGAAGGAATTGAACGTTTTGCTTTAGCTTATAGAACTGAAAAACTTTGTCTACACAGATAAAATCTACCTGGGTGGATTTTAAAAGCTGCGAATTTTATCCAAGCATATAGGAGTTATGAATTTTGGGAGATAAAAGCGAAAATAAACAAATCGCTTTTTTTCCATTCATAACTCCTAAGTTTTATTGCGTAATCATGGCTTTAGTAAATTTAGAAACTCTGATAGCTGGCGCACGCGCTGGTCAATTGGTGAGTTTTCCTACCGATACTGTACCTGCACTTGCAACATTGCCAGAAAAAGCAGGATTAATTTTTGCGGCGAAACAGCGCAGTCAAGATAAACCTTTGATTTTGATGGCTGCTAGGGCTGAGGATTTGTGGCCTTACGTCAAAGGTAGCCAAGATGAGTATGAAATTTGGCAACAAGTAGTCAACAAATATTGGCCTGGGGCGTTAACTTTGGTGTTACCAGCTAGCGATGTCTCCGACGGGCTACGCCTACGCTTACCTCCAGCAATGAACCCTAACGATCCTACTACCATTGGTATTCGCGTACCTAATAGTGCGATCGCTCGTGCTATTTTGGCGAAAACTGGGCCTTTAGCCACAACAAGTGCTAATTTTTCAGGACAACCGCCGTTATCAACAATGGCGGAAATTGCTGTACAGTTTCCTGATGCGTTGTCCTTGGCTACTAATGAAGGCTTAGGAGTTGGTGTACCTTCTACTGTTGCTAAATGGACAGGGACAAATTGGCAAATTTTGCGTCAGGGTGAAATCACACTGAATTAATCCGTGGTTTTGTATGATTGTGTTCTCTTAAAAAGTTAATTATTGCCAAATTATGGATTGGAGCAACTGGGTATATATCGGCGTTGGATTAGGATTGGGAATGGGTTTAGGCCAGTTAATTCGCAGGTCAAAAAATCAGGAATTTCCCTCATTGCCAGGAGAATCACCAGTACAACAAAATGTGCCAGAACTGCTGCAAGAAATCAAACAAACGCAGCTAGCATATCAAATGGCACAAGAAATGAGCCAGTTTAAAGCCGGATTTTTGGCGCGGACTACCCATGAATTGCGATCGCCACTTAACAGTTTGATTGGCTTGCATCAATTGATTTTGTCAGATTTATGTGAAAATCCCGCAGAAGAACGAGAATTTATTGAACAAGCCCATGAAAAAGCTTTGAAATTACTCAGTTTGATGGATGAAATTCTCAGTGTAGCCAGAACAGAATATGGGACAAATAAATTAAATATTCAGCCGCGCTCTTTAGAAACAATTTTTCAAGAAGTTAAAGATTTAACTTATATGTTGGCAGCCAATCGCAATTTTTCCTTGCGTGTGTCACCAGCCGATCCCACAATTTTTGTTTTGGCTGATCACCGTTGGCTACGCCAAGTATTAGTCAATTTAATAGACACTGCGATCGCGCAAATGGAAGAAGGAAGTATTCATCTTTCTAGTAGTGTTTCATCTCCTAATCAGACAGTTAATATTTGTTTAGATGTACCTAGCCAAGCATTATTTAACAGTGAACCGATTGATTTAATGCAAACTAATATAGAGCCTCCCCAAACGCAAAATGAGCAGGCTACTTTATCACCAGGAATGAAATTATTACTTAATCAAACTTTGTTAGATGTGATGGGAGGGAAGTTAGAAATACTTCCCCATACAACAAAAGAATCAATGGAAGTGCTGACTAGGGTACAAATTGTTATTCCCCTCGCTATTCCTGAAACTGGAGTTCCGCAGCCGATAGAGAACCAAGCTGTTTAGATTGATTTAGCACCATAGTTGTAGTGCTGTTGGGTTGAAAACCAATTTTTTCGTAAAATCCCTGTTGGTGAGTTGTCATTAAATAGACTCGCTCAACCCACCTCATACGGGGATGACTCAAAACAGTCTCAACTAACTTACTTCCTAGTCCCGTTCCTTGATAGTCTGGGTGAATTACCACATCCCAGATTGTGGCGCGATAGATACCATCAGAAGTTGCTCTGGCAAAGCCAATCAGTTTTGTCTCATCCCACAGAGAAATCACTGGGTCGCTATTGGTAACGGCTATGCCTAAATCCTCGATGCTACGTCCTTTAGCCCAAAAAGCAGAAATATTAAATAGCTCTTGGAGTTGGTAAAGGTCTACATCAGAGTGGCGATCGCTAAATCTAATCTGAGGATATTTCATTTGTAGGCGCTCAATTGTAGCAATAAGTATCTTTGCTTTGGTTTAGTCATATTGTGCTAAATATTTTACATAGGTATATTTACAAGCCGGATAAATTTTTTTATTCAAGATTTACTGACAAATTAACTTCCATAGAGGATGAGTGGGCCCCTGCTGGCGGATGCGACAAACTTGTTTTTCTAAACGTTCTTTTTCTTGTTGTGGTAGCCCAATTAAAATATTGCGGCTTTGCCAAACTAAAACAGCAACGGTCATCCCAATGCAGAAGCTTAATCCTAGGGTAGACAGGGGATGATAGAGAAGCCCATACCGTACCGCTACCCAGGTAAAATATTGCTGCCACAAAGCAATCTCGGAGCGTAAATCCCATAGACAAAAAGGTACTATGGTCAGCCATAAAAAAGTAACAAACAACCATCTGCCGTATACAGTCAGCTGATGTAGTTTCTGTACTTGTTGAGCAAACGATGGGTCAGTTATTTGTGGCTGTTCAGATTGATCCATATTTCACTACGAGAAGCAGGAGATTGATAAGTAGAGGGAAAATAAGAAAATTTTGATGAAATAATTTTCCGTAGATTAAATTGCTTCGTTGCTTGTTCCCAGATTAGATTTACCTGTACGTTCTCGCCATAAAGCTAAGAGAGTACTAGCAATAAAAATACTGGAGTAAGCGCCTGCTGTGAAGCCAATAATTAGAGCTAAGGCAAAGTTTTTGAGTGTTGCTCCCCCAAACAGAAAAATGGCAAATAAAGTCAACAAAGTTGTTAAAGTAGTGTTGATTGACCTAGACAAAGTTTGATTAACCGCATCATCTACAATCTCAGCAATGGGGCGATTGGGATTGGTTTTGAGTGTTTCTCGAATGCGATCGTAAATTACTACTGTGTCGTTGACAGAGAAACCTGTAATTGTTAATAAAGCGACAATAAAGAGGCTATCGACTTCAGTTCCCAAAACCAGACCTAAAATTGAGAATATGCCTGTTGTCATGACTACATCATGAAACAGAGCAATGATCGCAAAGACGGCATAATCTAGCTGGAATCGGAAAGCCAAGTAAACAACAATCCCCCCAAAGGATACAATCAAGGCGATCACCCCAGAGGTAAATAATTCTCGCCCTAAAGTCGGGCCAACAGTATCAATTTGATTTTTCTGCTGGTCAAAAGTACCAACTTTTGCGCTGAGAGCATTTTGCAACTGGGTACGCTGATCGCGGTTTAAATTTTTCGTCCTAATTAATATCCCGTTTTCTGCACCTGTTTCTTTATCAGCGACAATTTGGATACTACTATCACCTAGTCCTTGTTCTTTGGCAACTTCTCGAACAACATTAATATCAAGTGGTTGCTCGCAGTTCTTAGGTTGAGAGCAATCCCTTTCAAATTGTAATCTTGTGCCACCGATAAAATCTAAACTAGGACGTAGGGGCGCGCGAATATTGGGGTTTTGCCAAGAAATAATCATTGAGATTATCCCCGCTATAATGATGGCAGATGAAAGAAACCACCAAAGCGATCGCGATTTATTAATACTCAGTTTCATTGCGCTACCTCAGTCTTATTAGATGCTCCTGATGCTGACAAATTGGGACAGAAAAATTCTGGTTTTCGCAGTGCAGGAATCGAAATTGCCACAAACATGAAAGTACGACTACAGGTAATGGCTGTAAACATACTCACTACTACACCTAAAGCCAAAGTTAAAGCAAAGCCTTTAACCAAACCAGCACCTAGCCAGAATAGCGCAGCACAGGCAATAACTGTTGTGACGTTGCCGTCTAAGATACTAGAAAAAGCTCGGTAAAAGCCAGATTCCACAGAACGATACAATGACTTACCTGCTTGTAATTCTTCTCTTGTGCGCTCAAAAATTAGGACGTTAGCATCTACCGCCATCCCAATACTGAGGATAAAACCAGCAATCCCTGGCAGTGTGAGAGTTACACCCAACAAAGAAAAGCAAGCCCAAGTCAGAATTGCGTAGATAATTAGAGCAATATCCGCAATTAATCCTGGTAGTCTATAGTACAAAATCATAAATATTAATACTAAAAACAGACCACCAGCACCAGCATAGATGCTGCTAACAATACTGTCTTGTCCCAAGGTAGCCCCAACAGTACGGATTTCAGCAATTTCTACGGGTACGGGTAAAGCACCACCACGCAACTGTACGCCTAAATCATTGGCTTGTTGGGCGGTAAAGCGTCCTGTAATGACCGCTGCACCACCAGTAATCCCAGTTGCAGCAAATTCAGGGCCAACTACAGGCGCACTGATGAGTTCGTTATCGAGAAAAATACCGATACTGCGACCTGTACCAGCTAGATTCTTTGTAAGTTCGGCGAATAATTCCCCACCCTTTTGGTCGAAGCGAATAGCAACATTCCAATTGTTACCTTGAGTGGGTTCACCATAAGCATCTTTGAGATACTGCCCATTGAGTGGGGGGTTGGTACTTTCAAACAAATCTAAAATTGCTTGATTATTTTTTTGTAATTCTTCTTGATTCTTGGCAACTGCAGCTTTATCTTTGCTGTTGCGTAATTCTTGCTGCTTGGCTTTCAGTTCTGCGCGCGAGGATTGAAAGGCAAACACTTGAGTTTCTGTTCCTGGTTTTTGTTGACGAAATTCTAATTGTGCTGTGCCACCTAGTACTCTTTCTGCTTGCTCTGGGTCGTTTACCCCTGGCAACTGTACTAATATTTTATCTGCACCTACGGTTTGGATGACTGGTTCGGAAACACCAAGGCTGTTAATTCTACCTTCGACTACTTTCTTCACCGCGTCCAATTCACGGTCGGTGATTTGTTTAATTTCTTGGGTAGGTTTTACCTGAATTGTAAGCTGGGAACCGCCCCGCAAATCTAACCCCAGAGGCACTGGAATTGTGGCAATCACCGCGATCGCAGCGATTACCAACACTAATATCAAAGCTAATAGCGACTGCTGTCTTTGCATATCATAACTCGCAACTGACAAACGCTATAATAACGCTCTTTGATTGAGTTACGGAAAGTATGAAGTGTGAAGTATGAAGTGTGAAGTATGAAGTATGAAGTATGAAGTATGAAGTGTGAAAAATGCACAGCGTCTTATGGCAGTTTAGGCTGAAGTTCATATTTCAGACGCTACGCAACCCGGAGTGCCAAAGGCGAACAGATTTCAGACTTCACACTTCAGATTTTTTTAAACCCGCATTGCGACCATTTTTTGTACAGCTTCGACGATTTGCTCTGGCTGGACGATGGTAAGACGCTCTAGAGTGCCGTTATAAGGTGTGGGAATATCTTGAGAAGATAAACGCAAAACAGGCGCATCTAATTCATCAAACAAGCGATCGTTAATTGAGGCGGTTAACTCTGCGCCAATACCACCAGTTCTCATACACTCTTCCACAACAATCACGCGGTGAGTTTTGCGTATTGATGCGCCGATGGTATCAAAATCTAATGGTTTGAGTGATATTAAATCAATTACTTCTGGGTCGTAACCTTGTTTTTCTAAAGCTTTCACGGCTTGCATCACATGATGACGCATCCGGGAATAGGTAAGAATTGTGACATCTTTACCACTACGCACCACTTCCGCCTTATCTAAAGGCAGGATGTATTCTTCTTCTGGTAAATTTTCTTTCAAGTTATACAGCAGTACGTGTTCAAAAAACAGCACTGGGTTGTCATCACGAATGGCTGCTTTGAGCAATCCTTTAGCGTTATAGGGGGTGGAGCAAGCAACAATTTTTAATCCTGGTACAGCTTGGAAATATGCTTCTAAACGTTGGGAGTGTTCTGCACCGAGTTGTCTACCAACACCACCAGGGCCACGAATTACCATTGGAATCTTAAAGTTACCGCCGGAGGTATAGCGCAACATCCCGGCGTTGTTAGAAATTTGGTTGAAGGCTAGGAGCAGAAAGCCCATGTTCATTCCTTCAATTATCGGTCGCAACCCAGTCATGGCCGCCCCGACTGCTATACCAGTAAAGCTATTTTCGGCAATGGGAGTATCTAAAACTCGCAAATCACCATACTTTTTGTATAGGTCTTTGGTAACTTTATAGGAACCGCCGTAGTGTCCTACGTCTTCACCAAGCACGAATACACTGGAATCACGCGCCATTTCTTCATCAATGGCTTCGCGCAGAGCGTTGAAAAATAATGTTTCTGCCATTTAAACCTTTAGTTCCGACTGTTGTTTTAGAATCTTATCGTGCCTTCGTGGCTAATATCGTGAGCGATCGCACTAGTCAAATTTTGACTTAAAAATAGAGATTAGAGGCTAGAGAGTCTCAAACATTTTCTTAACTCTAGTCCCTAGTTTCTGTTTGATACACCAGATTTGCTCACCCAAGCTATCACCATAAACTAGATTTTATCAGTGGCTATGCTACAGTTAGCAGACTATCAGGTACAAACTGGCGAATCCGTCATCTGAGCTACCTGATTATCAGGAAAGCGTTTTGGTCTGCCTGGTTTACGTTTATGTCGTTGATTAATGGACTTTTCGCTGGCGGCGGCTAATTCTTCTGGTGTACATCTAAACAAACGCAAAGCTTCTACATATTTTTTTGGTGTCATTGTTGGTTCCGTGCGTCCGGCTTCCCAGTTGCGAACGCTCGTTTCACTGATTGCAAGCCTGAAGGCTACCTCAGCACGGCTAAGTCCAGCACGCTCTCTCAGGACTTGCATATCCATAATTCCATGCTCCCCTTTAAAATAATTTAAAAGTTAATTTATTAAATCAATTGACCAAAAAGACCAATTGCCAAGAATTTGTCAATTATTTTATTGGATAAGCGATCGCTCGTTCCTCTAGCAAACGAGGTAATTCCTTTAGGGAATACGCATAAAGATTATTTGTTGAGACTGGGTGTAAGGGTATAAGGGAAAATCCTACTGATAAATCCTAAAATCAGTAAAATATTTATACACAACAATCTCACGCCTAAACACAAAAACACAAAGAAAGACTTCGCGCCTCTGCGCCTTGAGCGTGAGATGAAATACAACTGAAAAAATCAACCTACCGCAACCAACGGGCAGCATCTTTGGCGTGGTAAGTTAAAATTAAATCTGCACCAGCCCGTTTAAAGCTGGTTAAAGTTTCCATAACTACGCGCTCTTCATCAACCCAGCCGTTGAGAGCCGCGGCTTTAATCATGGAATATTCACCAGAAACATTGTAAGCCGCAACGGGCAAATTACTTGCTTCCTTCACTCGCCAAATAATATCCATGTATGCCAAAGCCGGCTTCACCATTAGCATATCCGCGCCTTCGGCTATATCTAATTCAATTTCCTTAATGGCTTCACGGGCGTTACCAGGATCCATTTGGTAAGTTCTTCTGTCGCCAAATTGCGGTGTAGATTCGGCGGCATCCCGGAATGGGCCATAATAAGCCGAAGCATATTTAGCAGCATAAGACAAAATCGGTGTGTCTTGGAATCCCGCTTCATCTAAACCTGCCCGAATTGCTTGAACAAAGCCATCCATCATCCCTGATGGGGCAATGATATCTGCACCAGCTTTGGCTTGAGAGACTGCTGTTTTTTTGAGCAATTCTAAGGTGGGGTCGTTTAATACCCGTCCTGTCAAATCACCAACTTGTAAATAGCCACAGTGACCGTGACTGGTGTATTCACACAAGCAAGTGTCAGCCACCACAATTAAATCTGGTACTGCTTCTTTCACAGCAGTCGCCGCTTTTTGGACTATGCCACAATCATGCCAAGCACCAGTAGCATCTGTATCTTTATCCGCAGGAATACCGAATAAAATAATGGCGGGAATTCCTAAGTCATAAACTTCTTTGGCTTCTTCGACAATTTTATCTACCGATAGTTGGTAGACTCCAGGCATAGATTTGACTTCGTTGGCAATACCTGTACCTGGTACGGCGAACAAAGGGTAAATCAAATCACTGGTTGTGAGGACAGTTTCACGTACCATCCGGCGCAGTTGAGGATGGCTACGCAGACGGCGGGGGCGTTGTATGGGGAACATAATGTTTTGTAAGGGGGATATAATGCGATGGACACAAAACAAAGCGTCACAAAAGCAGAGATTTTCTCTGCCGCAGTCGGACAGACTACAATCAGTGCTTAACTGTCCTTTGCCCTACTCTTGATGAAGCTGTAGGGCAATTTTGTATTTTACTGCTTGGTCGGCGCTTAATGTAGCTAACAGTTACGCAGAAAAATATTAATTTTTAATGCTCACGCTCCAGGCGCAAAGAAGCAGAGAGTTTTGAGAGATTGTTATATTACGAACGCTCAATTTTTTATTAGCAATTGACATGATTGTGCTATAAGACACGGAAGATGAAGGGATAGCGAAAAGGTTGATCTGGATTGGTAAGTATACGAGCGATCGCCCAAATTGTTAGTCCCCAATGCAGCAAATAGCCAATACCAGCTAAGGGGAATAACAAACCCAAAGTCAACCAAATCAATGCTGTAATAATAATTCCATAAATCCAAACATTAAAGTGGAAATTAATAGATTCTTTGGCATTTTCTTGCACAACAGGATCGTTAGAGATAAATAGCATAGCAATGGGTATGCCGACTGATACAAAAGCTGTACTGAAAAAAATGGCTGCATGACACAAAGCCGAGAAAAGCTTTCGCTTGTCTGGGTCGTACATTCTTTTCTCCTTTTAGAAGCTAGAGGCTAGAGGTTAGAGATAAAAATCAATGACAAAGGACAAATGACCATTGACCATTGACTCTTTGACCCTATCACGAGCCTCGTTGTTTTAAGATTAAAAGACTTACTAAAGTAGAGAAAAATTAAGTTAAGTAAAGTAACAAGGTAAGGAATACATTTAGGTTAACTATGTCAACTGAGATTCAGTCAGAACTTCACCAAGCGGTAGAACTGCGACGCAACTTTGCAATTATTTCTCACCCTGACGCGGGTAAAACTACACTCACAGAAAAGCTACTCCTGTATGGAGGTGCAATTCACGAGGCTGGGGCGGTAAAAGCGCGGCGGGCGCAACGCAAAGCCACCTCCGACTGGATGGCGATGGAACAACAACGGGGTATTTCGATTACCTCGACTGTATTACAGTTTGAATATCAAAACTGTCAAATTAATCTCCTAGATACGCCTGGACACCAAGATTTTAGTGAAGATACCTACCGTACTTTAGCTGCAGCTGATAATGCGGTGATGTTAATTGATGTGGCTAAAGGCTTGGAACCGCAAACTCGCAAATTATTTGAAGTTTGTAAACTGCGGGGTTTACCGATTTTTACCTTTGTCAATAAACTTGACCGTCCGGGTAGAGAACCTTTAGAACTGTTAGATGAAATTGAACAGGAATTAGGTTTGCAGACTTACGCCGTGAATTGGCCGATTGGGATGGGCGATCGCTTTAAGGGTGTATTTGATCGCCAGCAACAACAAATTCACTTGTTTGAACGTAGCGCCCACGGTAGCAAAGAAGCCCGCGACACAGTTGTTGATTTAGGGGATGCCAAAATTGAACAACTGCTGGAAGAAGACCTATATTACCAACTCAAAAACGATTTGGAACTTTTAGAGGGAGTCGGCCCGGAACTAGATTTGGAATTGGTACATCAAGGGAAGATGACCCCGGTGTTTTTTGGTAGCGCCATGACCAACTTTGGCGTAGAGTTATTCCTTAAGTCGTTTTTGGACTACGCCCTCAAACCAGGTATTCACAACAGCAGTGTGGGTGAAGTTCCTCCCACCTACCCGGAATTTTCCGGCTTTGTGTTCAAACTGCAAGCAAACATGGATCCAAAACATCGCGATCGCATTGCTTTTGTCCGGGTCTGCACTGGCAGATTTGAAAAAGATATGACAGTCAATCATGCGCGTACAGGTAAAGCTGTGCGGCTATCTCGTCCGCAAAAACTCTTTGCTCAAGAACGAGAATCAATTGATGTGGCATATCCAGGTGATGTAATTGGTTTGAATAATCCTGGCGTATTTGCGATCGGTGATACCATTTACACTGGTCAAAAGCTGGAATATGAGGGAATTCCGTATTTTTCTCCGGAATTATTTGCCACACTGAGAAACCCCAACCCCTCAAAGTTTAAGCAATTTCAAAAAGGGATTTCGGAACTGCGCGAAGAGGGTGCTGTACAGATTATGTACTCAACTGATGAGTCTAAACGCGAACCAATTTTGGCGGCGGTTGGTCAGTTGCAATTTGAAGTGGTACAGTTTCGTTTACAAAACGAGTATGGTGTAGAAACTTATTTAGATTTATTACCTTACAGCGTTGCTCGTTGGGTAGAAGGTGGTTGGGAAGCTTTGACCAAGGTGGGACGTTTATTTAACACCACCACAGTCAAAGATAGTATGGATCGACCAGTATTGCTATTTCGCAATGAGTGGAATTGCCATCAATTACTAGAAGACCATCCTGATTTAAAACTTAGCGCGATCGCACCCGTATTTTATGGTCAAGCACCAGTGGAGTCATAATTCATTTTGGTAGACCAATCGGGTATAGTTGATGTCCACGGCATCGCGGGGTCGCGTTTTATCTAACCGTGAATCAGTTAGCAGAGATTGGAGTGCCAGAATTTCTATGCCTTCACATGCTGAATCATCTTTGGAGGCTGGTTTAACTGCCCTCAAGCAAGGAAATTACCAAGCAGCGATCGCTCAACTAGAGTCTGTGGCTAGTGGTCAAGTCAATGGTACTACTAGCTTACAAGCTCGTGTTGGTTTAGTAATGGCCTATGCACGCACTGGCGAAGTCCGTAAGGCGATCGCCATCTGTGAAACTTTAAAAACAAGCGATAATAGTCAAGTTCAAGAGTGGGCAGAACGCGCCCTCGAACATTTAATCCAAGCTAAAAAACGGAAAAAAGTAGCCAAAAAAGCTGAGAGTGGCTTTGTTGCTTTCGATAATTCTGCCGCCAAAAACGGTAAAGGCTCGCCTGTCTCTTCAAAGCAGAGAGACAAAGCTGATTATCAAGCATCCATGTCATCACCAAGCTGGCAAAATAATTACATCGAAACATCTATAGTGCATCAAGGTGGCTCTAAAACTCCAGCCACAGGTGCTTTAGTTGAATCTGAAGGCTATACACCACCCCAACCCAAGCTTTACTGGCGACAAGCTAAACGCGCTAAAGTCTGGCAACCTTTACGCAAACCCAACCTAATACCCTTACGTTTGCTGGGATTAGGAACAATTGTTGCTGTGTTTTGGGTATTGCGGGCAATATTAGAATTGGCCATGACATCAGTCAACTTGATATTAATCAAGCTACCTTACCTAGAGCCAATACAGTTATTTTACCGCGACCCAACGGTGGTTGTCTTGGGAATTGTCTTAAGTGCGATCGCCTTATCTCCTTGGCTACTAGATTGGTTACTAACTAGATATTATGGACAGCAACCGTTATCCAAAGATAGTTTGCACAATTACAGCCGGGAAACAGGTAGAGTATTACAACGTTACTGTCAACAAAAACGCTGGCAAGTACCACAACTGCGAATTCTACCTATAGCTGCACCCATAGCCCTAACCTACGGCAATCTTCCCCGCAATGCTCGTATTGTCGTTAGTGAAGGATTATTACACCAACTGGCAGATGATGAAATTGCCTCTATCTATGCGACTCAATTAGGACACATCTCCCACGGTGACTATTTGGTGATGTCGCTGATTTTGTTGATTACACTACCGATTTACAGGCTATATCAGCAAATATCAGATTGGGGAAATAGTTTACCTCAAGGTTTTGTGCGCTGGCCATTTAATATTTTGGCTAGCTTGACTTATGGTTTATGGTGTTTAGTTACTGGGACGGGTTTGTGGTTATCGCGCTTAAGAATTGATTATAGCGATCGCCTAGCTGCCGAAATTACTGGCAATCCTAATGCTTTAATTCGTGCTTTACTCAAAATCGCTATTGGAATTGCTTTTGATGTGCAAAAAGCCCAAAAAACTAATTACGAACTAGAAAGTTTTAATCTCTTGATGCCTGTGGGCTACCAACAAAGTTTATCTTTGGGTAGCGTTGTTGGACATATCCCCTTTGAATGCGCCCTAATGTGGGATCATCTCAATCCCTATTCTTGGTGGTTCACTATCAATAATAGTCATCCTTTAATTGGCGATCGCGCCGGACGTTTGTGTCAAATTGCCCGTCATTGGCACGTAGAAACCGAACTCCATCTCGCTCGCCAACAATCAATCAAAACTACCCGCCAATCTTTCTTACTCCAAATTGCTCCTTTTGTGGGTATCCCCTTGGGTTTTATCTTTGCAGCATTAATTTGGCTGAGTTGGCAAACTGCATTTTCCCTCAAGTTTTTAAACTTGAAGTGGATTTATGAAGATTGGACTTTTGTAAGTGGCTGCTTACTGATTGGTTTTAGTATCGGCTTAGTTATTCGGATGAATACCTTTTTTCCCGATCTCAAAAATGCCAGTTTTCCAGTTGATGATAGTTTATCTAAGCTGTTAGCAAATCCATCCAGCCTGCCCATCGATAGCACTAATGTCAAACTAGTTGGTAAGCTATTAGGTCGTCCTGGTACTGCCAATTCCCTCGCTCAAGACTTCATTTTGCAATCCAGCACAGGTTTAATCAAATTACATCACGTTCCTTGGTTAAGCTTAGGGCAGAAAATCAACCCCCAAGATTTGATTGGTCGCCAAATTACTGTTACAGGTTGGTTCCGCCGAGGTGCTACACCTTGGATTGATATCCAAACTTTGCAAACTCAAGGCGGCAAAACTTTTTACAGCCATCACCCAATTTGGTCAACTATTTTGGCTGTATTAGCCCAGGCTTGGGGTGCTTATATTTTTCTTGTAGGTTGAGGGAGTATGAAGTGTGAAGTATGAAGTATGAAGTATGAAGTATGAAGTGTGTAGACCCTTCGGGTCTGCCGCAGGCTAGTCTGAAATGTTCTCTTCCTGTTTTTTGATTCATGAAAAAATTTGCAACATTTCTTCACAAGTGTTACATTTATTAACAATATCCCTAGCAACCGTCATCATTAAGCAACCCAGCTTAGTTCGTGTGATCGGCTGCTTGCGCCAATGCATCTTTTTATCCTCCCAACACAGCAGCAATCGACCAGCCATTGGCTGGTTTTTGTTTCCCATATCTGTTATTGAGAAAAAAATGTATTTTATGTTACGATATACTGGCAATATAGTGAGAAATGTGTGTTCTGAACTAGCTACGTAGAAGATACCGTGATAATGTAAGGAATGGTGTTAAATTCTGCGGGCAAGGACATTAAGAAAAATGTTTACTGTGGCAGACAGTAGGCTAATTAATTTACTAATTTTAGAATTAAGGTGGTATTAGCCGCGCGTTGTGTGCGCTTTTGTAATAAAAAAGCTTTATCCAAACAAAAAACTGTATTGTATAGGTTGGCAGTTTGGATTAAAAGAAATTGGTTTATGGCAATTTTGGTTAATAGCATCTATTTAAAAGCCAAAGCCAAGTGATTGTTCTCTTGCCTTGCTACGTTCATCAACTCTGGAGGTATAGTTCATGTCTGTTCGCCTATATATAGGCAATTTGCCAAAAGAAGAAATAGATCGTCAAGACCTGCAAGCTGTATTTGCAGCAGAAGGCGATGCTGTCACCACGAAATTAATCAAAGACCGGAAAACTGGAAAATGTCGTGGGTTTGGTTTTTTAACTGTCAACAATGACGAACAAGCTGATCAAATTATTGAAAAATATAATGGTCAGATGTTCAAAGACACCCCAATTAAGCTAGAGAAAGCATTGCCCAGAACAAAGGGTGAAGAAGGCGAAGAGCAAGCTCCAAAAGCTGCTACTAGCAGTCCTACTCCTAGCAGCAATAAAGAAAATAATCGCCGCGACAAAGGCTCTAAGAAGTCTAAACGCAGTGGTGGCGGACGCAGCGAAAGTAACACAAGCACTGAATCTGATGCTATTCGTCCAGATCCACGTTGGGCATCTGAACTAGAAAAGCTCAAGCAAATGCTGGCAGCACAAACAACAAACTAAGCCTAGTGGGTAGAAGTTAAAAATTAAAAATCAAGCTGATGGTTTTTAATTTTTAATTATCTATAAGTTCTAAATTTAGTCGATTGTTGTCAGTGCGATCGCAAAGGTTAGACGTAATATTTGGTTAACTTTTAGTTACTCTGCTCAAGAGATGTTATGGCTTGTTTTATAGGTGATTAACTAAAAAAGACAAGTTTATTAGCAATTGCGATCGCTTTGGTTCAACTCCACTAGGTTTGTTCAAATCTTCCAGAGTTCCGAACCGCCAGCATGAGAGAGAATAGCACTCTTGCACTAGAATCTTTCTAACTGCTTACGCATATTTTATTGAAAACAGCTTTAAACCTTTTTTGTTCAACAAAAGGCTTAAACCTAGCAATACCTTTATCCCTTCAGTCTCAAAATCTGGTAAGCAGATAGACTGGAGGGTTTTTAATGTGTGCCTTTAGGCTTCAGATAATCATGTATAGCAAAGTGCTGTATTATCCAATATTTCCAGGACTTACGCACAAGCTACGGAAAATCGTAGACGCGATAGCGGCTTGCCGCAGGCTACCACAGAGGCGCAGAGTTCACGGAGAAATGAGAGTTTGAGAGATATTTTGCGTAAGTCCTAATTTCTTTAAAATGACTTTCTGAATTTCATAATCCAATCTTTGCAATTAACTCTCTTTTGATACTTTAGAGGAAAAAGAAGAGCTACATCGAATCTAGACGCTGGCGTAATTTACTACTAAAAGCATCAATCACAGTTACAACTACTAACAGTACTAACATCATAGTTGTGGCTTTGTTGTACTCGAAACCGTCAATATAACTCTTCAATTGAAAGCCAATTCCACCAGCACCAACTACACCCAAAACTGAAGCAGCGCGGATATTATATTCAAACATCCATAAGGTGTAGCCTAATCCCAAAGGTAAGACTTGGGGTAAGATGCCGTACTGCACAATCTGAAATCTCGATGCACCCATTACTTGCAAAGATTCTAAGGATTTGGCATTTACCGCTTCGATCGCTTGTTGATAAAACTTTGCTAAATAGCCAATGGTGTAAATTGATAATGCTAAAGTTCCCGCAGGTGCGCCTAAGCCTGTAGCGGCGACGAAAATCAACCCTAAAATAATTGAAGGGACAGAACGCACAGCATTTTGCAGTAAGTTTGCCAACCATTGCAACCAACTAGGTGCAACATTACTAGCACTTGCTACCGCAATAGGTAAAGATAAAATTGCCCCGATGGTGGTTCCCCATAAAGACATTTGAATTGTTTCAATTAATGCCTTAATTGCTATATCGATAACTGTGGTATCCGGGGGAAATAACCGAGAAACAAAATCAGTAATATAAGGCCAGCTAGATGTTAATAATTCAAAATCGACTTTGATACCTCGCAAAGCCCAAGCATAAATTACTACAGCAATTAAAAGGATGAGTAAAGGACTCATCCAAGGGTAACGGCGAAGAATTTTAGAATTTAACATTTGGCGAATTGGGCTTGCAAGTTTTCACAAAGTCCGTCATAAACGATGCGTCCAGCTTCTAAGACGATCGCACGTTGGCCATATTTTGCAGCTATGCCTAAATCGTGCAACACTGTCACAATCGTCATCCCTTGCTGGTGTAATTGGGATAAAGTTTCCATCACCTGTTGACAGGCGACAACATCCAAGCCTGTAATCGGTTCATCGGCTAAAAGAATCTGCGGTGATTGAATTAATGCCCGGGCAATCGCTACTCGTTGTTGTTGTCCACCACTGAGTTGACTAGTTTTTTGATAGGCTTGTTCTTTTAAACCTAACTGTGCCAATAAATCCATCGCTAAAAGGCGATCGCGTCCTGGAAAGCCAAATAATGTCTGCCAAGTTGTCCTGACGCCAAGTCTGCCACACAACACATTATCAATGGCTGACAACTGCCGAATTAATCCGCCTCCCTGAAATAACATCCCAATATCACGGCGAATTTGGGGGAGTGTGCGCGGAGTCATTGTCACCCCATTAATTTGAATTTCTCCCTTGGTGAAAGGGACTAATCCCACAAGCGATCGCAACAATGTGGATTTACCTGCACCATTAAGTCCTAGTAAAACAACAAATTCACCCTCTTTGATTTGGCAATTAATTCCATTCAGGATAGGACGATTCAGAGAAGCAGCATAAGCTGTCTCCAGGTTATGACATTCAATTACAAAATTACTCATCCTATACCTCTCCATAAAAGTGCTGAGATATGAGTGCTGAGTGCTGAGTAAATACAAATTACTTAGTAATAATAAGTTCGGTATATAATCCGCAGCTGTTTAACTCAGCACTTTCAACTCAGCACTCAGCACTATTAATTAAGGTGCAATTCCCACTCGGTTGAGTGCTTCACGAACTGGTGCGAGGTGACGATTATGATCAACTCTTACCAATTCATTGGAGTTATATAAATTGCGTAGTAGTTGATTATTTTGTGACTGATTTAACTTGAGTAAAGCATTTATGAGTCTTTCTCTGTCTTGAACAGGAACATCATCATCAATAGCGATACCGTGGGCAGGAACACCAGAAATTTTATGTAGTACCCTTAACTGGCTCTTTTCTTGGGCTGTAATATACGGAGGGAACAAAGCATACTCAGAAACAACTGCTACATCTGCTTGCCCACGCACGACTGCTTGCAAAGCTTTGCTGTAATTACCACCATAAGCGATTTGCCCAAAGAACCCATCCATGCGATCGCGGTTGGGGACAAATCCCTGTTTAACTAACTCGCTCACAGGGAAAATAAACCCAGAACCAGAAGTCGGCGAAGTAAACGCCATTCGCTTACCGCGTAATTGTTCTAAAGTTGCTTTAGCGTTATTTCTGGTTTTCAGAGGGCTATTGTTAGGAACGACAAATACTGAGTTGTAAGTGTATCTGCCAGAATAATTGTCGCGGACTTCGGCTAGATACAACTTAGCATTTGCTAATTGTTCTGCTTTTAAAGCCGGACGGCTGCTTAAAAAAGCCACATCAGCGCGATTTGCTCTTAAAGCTTCCACCGCCGCCGTATCATCACCAATTTGGGCTTTGACAGGAATTCTTAATTCGTTAGACAAAAATTTTGCAACAGCATTAGCTTTATTTTGCAAATCTGTTGAATCAGAACGGCTAGGAAAAATTACTGTTAAATTACTTAGTTTTTTACCTTGGGCAAGTAAGACTGGTGCTTGTTGATTAGAAATGGAGTTAGCATTAGTCGTCTGCATTACTCCAAAAGTGGTGGCAACCATACTCCCTAGTGCTACACAGGCAGCACCAGTACCCAACAAGCCCTTTTTACTCACACTCATTTCTAACTCTCCGTTAGGAACTATTAGCAATATTTTTGAAAAAAAGTATCAACTATCTCAATGAAAGAATCTAAAACTTTTAGGAATAAAAGTCAATAGAAGGTGTCTGACACAGATTAAAAATGCGTCAGAATATAGAAATAAGCTATTAACTTGATATATAGATAGCAAATTATTTTATTAATAGATAAGGATTTATAATTTTTCCAAGTCAGTAACCAGAGTGATTCGTCATAGTCAAATTAGAGAACAGTGATGTTGCAATGCTGTTTGCAGTAAAGCTTGATACTCTTCATCATCAATGAGATAAGCACCAAAGCGTTCTAGATGAGGGTTCATCATTTGGGCATCGAATAAGACAAATTGCCTTTGGCGCAATCGTTCTACCAACTTAACCATTGCCACCTTTGAGCCATCAGGAATTTGGTAAAACATTGATTCCCCAATGAAAGCACCGCCAATTACAATACCTAAAATTCCCCCAGCGAGTTCGTCACCTTGCCAAGTTTCAAAACTATAAGCAAAACCCGCTTTGTGAAGTAAGAAGTAAATTTCTTTTAATTCATCGGAAATCCAAGTTGTTTCGCGGTTAGCACAGCCCGCAACAACCGCCGGAAAATCGCGGTTAACCGCTACCGTAAAACGCTCTTGATTCAAGACACGCTGCAAAGACTTAGGGTAGCGAAATTGCTCATCTAATGGAATCAAAGTGCGATCGCGGCTAACATACCAACCCAAGCCATGATCGTCATCAGCCATGAGAAAATAGCCTTGAGCATAACGTTGAATAATAGCAGCGATATCATATTGCATAGATAAAATTACAAATAAAAAATATCAGAGGAACGCAATCTGATGTTATCTCCATCCTCTGCGCTCCTCTGCAATATCCTTAGGTTCCTCTGCATTTACCAAAGATGACACAACCAATCCCGCCTATCACCCTACCACCAGCTAACAATCCCTACCTTGAAGGTGAGTGGTTACAAGAGCGTTTGTTGCGGTGGCTGGATGCAGAATTTATCCCGGAAGCAATCAACCAGCAGATTGCCCAACGAGCCGCGCAAATCTTTGTGCGTCAACGGATGGAAGGAGAAAACGACCTAGGTTCTCTAGTCATTGCCATTGTCACCGAGATGCAAGCGTTTGATTTTTCCAAAAGCTTTTATGGAGAGTTTGCGATCGCTAACGCCGTTAGCGATCTACTCTTAGAAAGTCTGGGTATAGACCGTTGTTGTGGTCAATGATTTTTGTCATTTGTCCTTTGTCCTTAGCAAATAACTAATGACCAATGACCCTTCAGGTGACGCTCGCAAGCTCGCTAACGCTGCGCTAACACCAGTTGCTCATGGGGGAAACCCCCAAGACCGCACTGGTTCACTAGTACCTACCAGCTAGACTTAACTACTCCAGGTAACAAACCTTCGTGCGCCCATTCCCGCAGAACGTTCCGAGACAGTCCAAAGTCACGGTAAACACCTCTGGGACGACCAGTTACCCAGCAACGATTCCGGCGACGGTTAGGCGCACTGTTACGGGGTAATTGTTGGATTTTGCGGTGAGCGTCCAGTTTATCTTCTAGAGATTCAGCTTGTTGAAACTCAACCAGCAGAGCTTCACGCTTTTGGGCATACTTTTCAACTAATTTGGCGCGTTTTTTCTCGCGCTCAATCATACTCTTCTTCGCCATACATTCTAAATAAAGACAGCATTTTCCATTCTACAGTGTCCCCATCAATTCTAGGGATACTTATTAACAGTTATCAGTGAGCAGTTATCAGTTATCAGTGAGCAGTTATCAGTAAACAGTGATGTATAGCTGTTGCCAGATGTATTAAAAACATCAGCTTCTCACAAAACCCATATACACAGAGACTTTCAAGCTTGATTACTGTTTACTGTTCACTGTTAACTGATTTTATTTGCCTAGCCTATTGTCATCACTTTATGAGCAGTAGGACATAAATCAGCCAACTGACAAGCCCCGCAAGCAGGTGAACGAGCTTTACAAATAGCTCGACCGTGATAAATCAGCCGAATTGACCAATTTTCCCAATCTGGTTGGGGTAATAACTTCATTAAATCTTGTTCAATTTTGACAGGCTCAGAATGCTTTGTTAAACCCAAGCGTTGACTCAGACGTTTAACGTGAGTATCCACCGTCACCCCAGCATTAATCCCATAAGCATGAGCTAGAACTACATTTGCCGTTTTGCGAGCCACACCCGGTAATTTTAATAACTGCTCCATTTGATTAGGCACAACCGAATCAAACTCACTTACAATCATCCGACAAGCAGCTTGAATATTTTTAGATTTATTGCGATAAAACCCTGTAGAGCGCACCAAATTTTCTAACTCTTCTATATCAGCATTTGCTAAACTTGCGGCATCAGGAAAACGACCAAATAAAGCAGGGGTAACTTGATTAACTCGCTCATCTGTACACTGAGCCGAGAGAATTGTGGCTACGAGTAATTGTACAGGTGTTGAATAATTTAATGAGCAAGTTGCATCGGGGTAAAGAGACTTGATGCGAGTGAGAATTTCTAACGCCCGTTGTTTTTTAGATGGAGATTTGCGAGTGGTTGTCATAGCACAAGTAAAAAGTAAAAAGGCAAAAGTCAAAAATAATTGCCTCTTTACTCAAAAATTAGTAATTAAAAAATAAATTAGCCTGCACAGGCAGGCTTTGTTTAAGTGCTTTAATTTTGCACCAATTCTACTGAGTCGTTAACTGGATAGTTTCTTTAACAATTAGGAAAATTCCTAGTCCTAAAAGTAGCACTAAGCCAGTTTGCATTACACCTTCTTGAATGCGGCTGGGTAATGGTTTACCACGCAAACCTTCAATCAATAGAAAAGCTAATTGTCCGCCATCTAATGCAGGTAAAGGCAAGATATTAATAATGGCTAAGTTAATACTGATAATTGCCGCGAAAGATAACAAATTAGTGCTGTCATCAGCAGCTAATTTAGCACCAACTTTAACAATATTAACTGGGCCAGAAACTTGACCGATAGTTTGTTTAAAGTTAGTAATTAACTGTCCAAAACCATTAAGTGTGCCGACAAATAATTGTTGGAAGCGGTTAGCAGCAATCCCAAAAATCTCAAAAGGACTGTTAGGACTACGATAAACTGGTTTACCATTTGGCCCTAGTTGAATCCCCACTAGACCTTTGCCATCTGACCCTTGGGTTGGTGTTAATTTAAGAGAAACTGGTTGATTTTTCTGTAGAACTTTCAGTTCAATTTCTTGATTGGGATGAGTTTGAATTTCTTTGGTGAGAATAGCGGCAGATTGTTCAGATGCAGGAAGTTCTTGACCATTTACGGCTAAAACAATATCTCCTTCTCTAATGCCTGCTTGATAAGCAATAGATTGTTCGTTAACTGGTTGAACAACTACGCCAGGTTGATAATTGAACTTTTCTGGAATGCCAACAATACCCAATTGCAGAACTAGCACTAAATAGGCAAATATTAAATTTGCTATCACTCCGGCACTGATGACGATCGCCCGATCTAAAATAGGACGGTTACGCAGCAGATTTGGGTCGTTGGGTGGAATTTCACTATCTGGGTCATCATCGGGAAAGCCCACAAAGCCGCCCAAAGGAAACGCCCGGACAGCATACTCAGTTTCCGTTCCTTGGTACTTCCATAAAACTGGGCCAAACCCTAAAGAAAAACGGTTAACGTGAATGCCTTGAGACCTTGCTGCTACAAAGTGTCCCAGTTCGTGTACCAAAATTAAAACAGCCAAGACTGCGATCGCTGCTAAAACTGACATAAAGCAAATTAGTCAAAATATTCGGATATATATTTTTATTGTAGTAGTTGGTGAACGGACGCACAGATTTAAACTAGCCGATAAGCTCAGGCTATGTCTAAGGTAAAGTACACATACGTACTAACGTACTACTTAAATTTCAATTCCAACGTTCAAACTAAAACATCAGAAGCATCTATAACAACTCTACTCATTCAAAGCTTCCAATCTACGCTCGTCAATCAACTCTTGCGAAAGTTCCTTGCTAGCAGGAATATATTTTCTAAAAATAGCCTGAGCATTTTGAACAGAAGTTTGAATACTATCTTGGATCGGTTGCTCTTCTATTACAAGGACAGCATGATATTCACCCACCGGCATATCTATAGGAGAATTGATTAACAACTTGCGATCGCTAGTAATACTGACAATTATTTCTAATGTTTTCATTTACCTTTGCCTTCTCTGATTATATTTTGAGCGATCGCCACACCATACTTAACCAAACACTACTCTATTCATAATGAGTCCACATCCGCAAAATTTTCACTGTATTTTCGGACTCAATCACTTCATATACCAAACGATGCTGAATGTTGATTCGTCGAGAGTATGCACCGTCTAAGTCTCCCACTAACTTTTCGTAAGGTGGCGGATTCTGAAAAGGATTGGTTTGAAGGATATCGAGTAACGTTTGCGCCTTATCTCTTAAGTTGCTTGCAGCTAGTTTTGTAGCATCTTTCTGTGCTTGTTTAGTGTAAACCAAGCCCCAACTCACCATTCTAACTCCCGACTGCATTCCTCAATTGGTGTTGCTAGTCCTTCTTTAATTAATTCCCGCATTCCAGGAATTGAGAGAAGATAGAGAGTTTCTTGTACAGATGCCCAATCTGCTTCAGATATCAACACTGCATTACTATTCTTGCCTGCAATAACAATGGGTTGATGGGATTGATTTACTGAATCAATTAAATCTTGTAATTGTTGTTGAGCTTCATTAATTGGAATCATCATCCACCAACCTTAACCAGTGAATATTTTTCGCTCATCTTCTAACATACAAGAGTGCGTTAATAAAATGTAACGCACCTTGTTATACTGCCTAGTCTGGAGGATTTTTACTATCCTAGACAAAATGAATGATTACAGTACCTCTCTCCCTAAATAAGGTTGCAGTGCTTCTGGTATTTTCACTGTGCCATCTGGTTGTTGATAATTTTCCAAAATTGCTGCCATAGTCCGCCCCACAGCCAAGCCGGAACCGTTTAAGGTATGGACAAATTGCGTGCCTTTTTTACCCGCTTCCTTAAAGCGAATATCTGCCCGCCGCGCTTGGAAATCAAAACAATTAGAACAACTAGAAATTTCTCGATACTTACCAGAAGATGGTAGCCACACTTCTAAATCATAAGTTTTTGTTGCCCCAAAACCTAAATCACCAGTACAGAGATTAATCACACGATAAGGCAATTTTAAAGCCTGTAAAATTGCTTCTGCATTGCCTACTAATTTTTCTAATTCATCAAAAGAAGAACTGGGATGAACAACTTTCACCAATTCCACTTTATTAAATTGATGCAGCCTAATTAAACCGCGCATATCTCGTCCATAACTGCCTGCTTCTCGACGAAAACAGGGAGTATAAGCACAATGATAAATTGGTAAATTTTCCGCAGCTAAAATTTCCCCACGATAAAGATTAGTAACAGGAACTTCGGCTGTAGGAATCAACCACAATTCATCATCAGCACATTTAAAACTTTCTTCCGCAAACTTGGGTAATTGACCTGTTCCTGTTAAAGAATCTGTATTTACCAATAAGGGCGGACTAACTTCTACATAACCTGCTGCGGTTTGCGTCGTCAGCATAAAGTTAATTAATGCTCTCTCTAACGCTGCACCAGCCCCTATGAGGTTCACAAAGCGACTTTGAGCAACTTTTACAGCACGCTCAAAATTGAGAATCCCCAACTTTTCGCCTATTTCCCAGTGTGGCAGAATATTCGGGTTTTGGGGAATGTATTCATCACCCCAACGTCTTACCTCTACGTTCTCTTCTTCACTTTTACCCACAGGTGTAGAATCGCTGGGTAAATTTGGCAGTGCTAGTACAAGTGTAGTAATTTCAGCTTTGATGTCTTTTTCTTTTGGTTCCAGTTCGCTTAATTGCGCTTTAAGGGAATTCCCTTCATCACGCAAAGCTTGGATTTCTGGGTCTTGCTGACTAACGCCAGATTTAATTTTCTGCCCAACAAGTTTACCAATTTCGTTACTCCGAGCTTGGAGTTGACTGCGACTCGCCTCCAATTCTCGTTGTTGCTTATCTAAATCTAATATCGGCTGAATGTCATAATTACCACTGCGACTATTCAACCGTTCTTGAACTAATTGCGGATTTTCCCGTATTTGCTTAATATCCAGCACAGATTTTTCTCAGTCTTTAGCTTAGAATCTTCTTTTCATTACAGTTAACATACAAGACTTCAGCATACCGCAGGGAACAAGGAACAGGGAACAGGGGTAAAGGTCTAAATAATATAAAACAAAATTAAATTGCTTCATTAGCTTTGATGCTCTGTGGTACTACTGCTTTGAGCAATCACGGCTACAGGATTGTTTGAGTTATTACCACCATTTAGGCCAGTAGCCATGAGGCTAGAAGTAGTTTGTTCTTTATCTTCTTTAGTTTGTCCGGGTGAAGGCAGCCAGTAAGCCAGCACACTAGATAAGCCACCCCAGTACAAAGCGATGTTTTTGTCTTGGTCAGTGGTTACAGCAATTTTAAAGATACATAGTGCTAACACCACACCACTAAAAAAGACCTGTACGCCAAATCTCCATGCGTCTTGATTAAATTTGCGTGTTGAGTGATTTCTTGTAATATCAAATTGGCTTTGCATAAATTTTATAAATTTCAAAATATGATATTGCTGCCCGTGTAAGAATCATCCATCTGTAGGATGTTGTTTGCAGGGCTATATATTAATATCCAAGTTTGGGTTTGTCGATTTCGGGAATTTAAAACTGAAGTTGGCAAATTTAGCTCAACCCGAAATCACAAAGCCCACTAGGGACGATTGATGCGATTAAGTAGCCAAAGCGAACCTACTAAGCCTGCAAAGTGGGCAGAAACAGTATTTGTATTAGCTTGGACAACCAACATATCGAGACCGCTAATAATGCGGGTGGGGTCAAAAAATTGTGTCGTGATGGCTTGAGGAGATATTGACCTAGCTACTAAAGTACCAACGATCGCCTGCGCCCCCAAAAGTGTAACAACTGTACCAATTAAATTTATCCACAGACCTAAGCGTAATATTTGCACTGTCTCACTTTTGCGTGGACGGTTGCTGGGATTAGAAGAATCTAAGGCTCTACCAATTCTGGTGTAACGAAAAGCCAAGTAAATTCCCGCACCTAAAACAATCAGTCCACAGACTGCTAAAAATACCCCAAAACCAGTCCCCGGATTATTACTAGGACTACCCGCGCGTTGAGAAAACACAGCAAAGAGTAGGACAATGATACTGGAAACAACGCCTAGGACTAACTGAATCCAAAAGCTAATCCACCCTATGAGGCGAAATGTTTGTGCGATCGCTCGAATATTAGCAGAAGAAGAGGGGGACTCAGAATTTTGTGACATACTCGCTCACCAATTTGCTAGGTGCTTGCTAAATTTACTATCACACTTATCAGATGACCTAGGCGTAACTCAAGTCTAGAAAGTCACTACTGAATACGGAAAATCGAAAGTGTTTAACAAGCTTTACAGACAAAATCGCATTTTCCCTGTAAAATTTCTTCGATGGCATTTTATGTTTAAGCAAGTCTAATCGGCTCGGCAATACTGAATACCAAGGTAACGTTTTACGTTATCTTAACTGCTCCTCACCACACTGCCTAAAGCTTGCATAGGAGCGTGTTTTAACGCCCCTACTCAATTCGCTTGTCTCCCACGAATTTGACGCGTGGGTAATTTTTGTTGCACATCGTTGTTCTGTTGTCACTTTCAAAATCCTGCCTAAGTAGCTGTGTATATTTTGTTGTTTTTAGCATCAAAATATACCAACTATAAGGATGATTGATCCCACATTAAGGCATTGTTTTAGCCATTCATGAAATTATGAAACTTGAGGAGATATATCAATTCTTTGAGAATCCTCCGCCAACTTACCTCTGTCAGGAACTAGCTATCTGTTACATACTTTCCGTTTTACTGCAAGGTGAGTCTTACGGAACCGAGTTAATACAACGTTTAGAAACTGAATACCCAACTTATCGGCTTTCAGATACCGTACTTTATAGTGCGATTAAGTTTCTGGAAGACGAAAAGGCTATCAATGGGTATTGGAAAAAACTCGAAGGCCGAGGACGACCCAGGCGAATGTACCAAGTTTCTCCAGAATGGCAAGCTCAAGCGCAGGATTTAACACATCTTTGGCAAGAGTACATTAATCCACGGTCAAATTAACTAATAATTAATAATGAATAAATCTCCTCCACTCAGACAGTAACAATCAGTTATGGATACTGCTATTCTGCCATCTACGTTGCTGCTTACCTTGCTGCTATTAGTTGGGTTAGTCTTTTTTATTCGTGCGGCAACTAAAGACCGCACGGAAACAGCACACCTAATATCAGAACAAAGTGAAGCTGTATTAATGCCGCAATTGCAGGAATATTTTATTTCTCGGTCTTATCGAGTGGCAGCGGTAGACCGAGATAAAAACCAGGTAACTTTTGAGGGCTATGTTCAACCTAGTTTATTTTTAGCGGTTTTTTTAACTACCCTCGCCACTGTAGGCTTGGTTTGCTTATCTTTAGTTTTATTGCTATTGTTGCCTCACCTCAGTAATCTGATTCTGGGAATAGCACTGCTTTCACCGTTGAGTGGTCTGTTTTATTGGAAAAAAGCAGGAAGAGTAGAAAAAGTTTTGCTGAATATGCCAAAAACCAGTCAAAATAAGCCAGACTCTCCAGGTAAGTTTGCTGTAACGGCGCATCGAGACGAACTAATTGAGCTACAGAGGGCGTTGAATCTGAAACTGAGTGATTAAATGTTCAGTAGGTTACAAAGTTATCTATTGAGGCTGGGTGTAGAGGTGTAAAGGTATAGGGTTAATGGGTTTGGGATACATACACCCTTAGCCAAACTGTGGATTTTTCGTCTTTATACCTAAGTTCTCATGCGATCGCACATTGCCTAATGTTTGATTAACCCAAATTTATGAAGGTCTAGCAAACCATCTCAGTAAACCTACCAAAATTTTCTAGCTCTGTTAACATTTGTTATGATTTCCTACTTGCTAGGAAGAATAATTATTGGAAATAGAGTTGACATTCAGGAGGAGTGAAATGGGACTTAGCGATGGTCTCTCAAACCCAAATAAAAAAGCAATGGTTGTGGAAGACTGTTGCAGCATGATAGAAACACAACTGGCTTCTAAGTCAGGTTTAAGTGGAATTGCCCTCAAAACAGCTTTTGCTGCTTTAAAAGGAGTTAAACCAGGATACATTTCCTACGCTGTAGAACAACTCCTCCCAGCTTGTTTTGATGCACTTGACCCGATTTGGCATGAAGGGGAACAACAGGGAGATCCAGTTACCCATCTGTCTACAAATAAATCTCGCACAGCAGATGCGCTTTTAAGCGTAACTGATAATCGGCTAAAAAGCGTCAAAAGAGCCATTGTGCGCGGAACCTATGACAAACTTCGCGGTTCTGCCAAGCAACATGTAGAGGAAGCCGTGCCAGATTTTGCCCAGGTAATTGATAGGTATACAAAAGCCTAGTATTAATATTTGTAGAGGCTGGGTGTCAGGGTGTAGGGGTGTAGGGTGTAGGTTAATCATTGTCCCTGATATCCACAACCCCTACAAAAGCCAAGCTATATAAAATTAGCCTGATACTTTTTGGTTCCCCTCACCCTGTTCCCTACGGTATGAGGATTACAGTTGCCGTACTACTGGCTGACCATCGATAACTTCGCCAACTAAAACGATGTCGGCACAGTTGACAAAAATACCATTCTCCAGAACGCCGGGAATGTTATTTAAAGTTTTTTCCAAGTTTACGGGGTCATCAATTGAGTCAAACCTGACATCGAGAACAAAATTACCTTGGTCAGTAATTACAGGGCCAGCTTTTTTCACACCCATACGCAGTTCTGGTTTACCGCCTAGTGCTTTGATAGCGTTGGTAACGGGGGTAATTGCCATTGGGATGACTTCAACTGGGACTGCAAATACAGAACCCAAGCGGTCTACTAACTTACCACTGTCTACAACGACAATGAATTGTTTTGCTAAATAATCAACTACCTTTTCGCGGGTGTGGGCTGCACCGCCACCTTTAATTAAGTTCTTGTGGGGGTCAACTTCATCTGCACCATCAATGGCAATATCAATATGGTCAACAGCATCTAAAGTGGTGAGAGGAACACCGTATTCTTTTGCCAAGACTTCTGATTGAAAAGAGGTAGGAATACCGACGATATCTTTAAGTTCACCAGATTTGAGGCGATCGCCTAAATATTGAATTGTGTAGGCTGTAGTTGAACCTGTACCCAATCCAACAATTGAACCTGATTTTACCAAAAGGGCAGCGGCCTTACCCACTTCTTGCTTCATCAACTTTACGGGATCTGCTGCGGTCATTCCCAAAACTCCACAAAAACTGCATATAGTCCATATTAGAAGGCAGATGGTAAGCAGGGGAAGCAGGAGTTGAATTGGGTGTGGGGTGTGGGGTGTCGGGGAAAGAATAAGAATTAATTATTTATAGCAGTCGAAGCATAGATTAGGACTATGTTCATTGCTGAAACTCCTGAGAATACCGAGTTTATATTCAGCACGCTGCTCAACTCCCGCTACCACTAACAGCACTCAGCACATCGCGTTATATTACTCTTAACGAAGAACTATTGACAAATGACCAATGATTGTGTTTTTTAGTCGGATTTGCAACATTATAGAGATGCAATTCGTCAGTAAGTTGATAAGCTTTGGAATGTTGAGTGGCCCAAGTTTGAACTTACAGCAAGCATATAAGGTACAAATTTTCCCAACTTTGTTGCCTGTCCTGTGTTCCCTGTTCCCTGCTGTAAATTCAGTCTGACAGTCTTGTTATGTTTCTATGAGCATCTGAAAATGACGAGAAATCTCAGCCAGTGCATCGGTACTATTTCGTTAGTTGTGCTACTTCAAAGTTTTCCTTTAGTTGTGCAAGCACAATCGACCCAAACCTCTGCTGGAACAACGGCAGAGAGTATTCAAAAGGTAATTGCTGCCCAATGGATGACTAATGCACCGGATGGCAATTTTTATCCAGAAAAGTTGTTGAGTCGGGCAGAATTGGCAACAATTATGGTCAAAGCATTTCACCTTGATAAACGCCAAGCTGTTAGTCAAGAAAATGTTGTCATTCCAGATGTAGCTGCTTCTAATCCAGCATTTAATGATATTCAGATAGTCTTAAAAACCGACATTATGAAAGGCTATCGCGGTAATTTGTTTTTCCCTAACCAAAGAGTAACTAGGGCAGAAGCTTTAGCGATTTTCGCCCAAGCTTACGGGGTGTTTCAGTTTGATGATCAAACTGTGAATGAGACTTTATCATCTTATCCTGATGCTGGCTCGATTCCGACTTGGGCAAGAAGAGCGATCGCTACAGTCATATCTGAAGGATTTATCAATACCGATAGCCAAGGCAATATTTCTCCATTGCGGCCGATGACCCGTGGCGATATGGCTTATATATTGAGTAAATATTTACAAAGGCAACGACAACTACCCGAAACTCCCGAAGTTCCGAGTGTGCCTGATAATACAAATTCCCCTCAGCAACAAAGGTAACGTACCCGTATTTCTGATTGAAGAGGCAATACTTAACAGGCAATGGGCCACAGAATGTTTTGAGTAAGAATTCAGACATCTTCTAAAACTTGCTACTACTAGAAGTAGGGGTTTTTCACTCCCACATGGCAACAAATTGAGGGAAAAAGAGCAAAACTTTTCCCTGTTCCCCAGCCTTATTCCCTTTTTTGATGGAATCTGTAACAGAATTACAATTCCTCATGATTATGGGGGCAACCCGACCGTGGGAAAATCAAAAATACCAGAAGTAGAAATTAGAGAGGAAAACCCTATAATATGCATTTGAGCGAAATCACCCATCCTAACCAGTTGCACGGTCTATCTATTCGGCAACTGCAACAGATTGCCCGCCAAATTCGAGATAAACACCTGCAAACAGTAGCAGCAACGGGTGGGCATCTAGGGCCAGGTTTGGGTGTTGTAGAGTTAACTCTAGGGCTATACCAGACACTAGATTTAGACCGGGATAAAGTGATTTGGGATGTAGGACACCAAGCTTATCCCCACAAATTGATTACAGGACGCTACAGTAATTTTCATACCCTCAGACAAAAAGAAGGAATTGCAGGTTATCTCAAACGCTGCGAAAGCAAATTCGATCACTTTGGTGCGGGACACGCTTCTACAAGTATTTCCGCAGCTTTGGGTATGGCATTAGCTAGAGATTTAAAAGGCGAAAAATTTAAAGCTGTTGCAGTCATTGGTGATGGTGCTTTAACTGGTGGGATGGCTTTAGAAGCTATCAACCACGCTGGACATCTGCCGAAAACTAACTTGCTGGTAGTGTTGAACGATAACGAGATGTCAATCTCGCCTAACGTCGGTGCTATTCCTCGCTACCTAAATAAAATGCGTCTTAGCCCGCCTGTACAATTCATCAAAGATAACTTTGAAGAACAATTCAAGCAAATTCCGTTTGTGGGTGAATCTTTATCACCAGAATTGGGACGCATTAAAGAAGGGATGAAGCGGTTGGCGGTTCCTAAAGTAGGGGCGGTGTTTGAAGAACTGGGCTTTACCTACATGGGGCCAGTTGATGGACACAATTTAGAAGAATTGATTGCGACTTTCCAACAAGCGCATCAAATACAAGGGCCAGTTTTAGTACATGTAGTCACAACCAAAGGTAAAGGCTATGAACTGGCAGAACAAGACCAAGTAGGCTACCATGCCCAAAATCCCTTTAACTTGGCAACGGGTAAAGCTATTCCTTCTAGCAAACCCAAACCTCCTGCTTATGCTAAAGTCTTTGCCCACACTTTAGTTAAATTAGCTGAACAAAACCCGAAAATTATCGGCATTACAGCCGCAATGGCCACAGGTACAGGGTTAGACAAACTCCAAGCGAAACTGCCTAATCAATATATAGATGTTGGCATTGCTGAACAACACGCTGTGACTCTGGCTGCAGGTTTAGCATCTGAAGGGATGCGTCCGGTGGCGGCTATTTATTCCACTTTCTTACAACGGGCTTATGACCAAATCATTCACGATGTCTGTATTCAAAATCTGCCTGTGTTCTTCTGTTTAGACAGGGCGGGAATTGTGGGTGCAGATGGCCCTACTCACCAAGGGATGTATGACATTGCTTATTTGCGCTGCATTCCGAATATTGTGTTGATGGCTCCCAAGGATGAAGCCGAATTACAAAGAATGATTGTCACTGGCATTAACCATACCAGTAGTGCGATCGCTATGCGCTTCCCCCGTGGTAATGGTTATGGTGTACCCTTGATGGAAGAAGGTTGGGAACCTTTAGAAATTGGTAAGGGTGAAATTCTCCGCAATGGCGATGACGTGTTAATCGTTGGCTACGGCACAATGGTTTACCCCAGTATGCAGGCCGCTGAAATTCTCAGCGAACATGGTATTGAAGCCACAGTGATTAATGCCCGCTTTGTCAAGCCTTTAGATACAGAGTTAATTTTACCCTTGGCGAAGAAGATTGGTCGTGTTGTCACTCTCGAAGAAGGTTGTGTGATGGGCGGCTTTGGTTCTGCTGTGGCGGAAGCATTACTAGACGCTGATATCGTTGTCCCTGTGAAGCGCATTGGTATTCCTGATGTGTTAGTGGAACACGCTACCCCAGAAGAATCAAAAGCACAATTGGGATTAACCAGCCGTCAAATTGCGGAAAGAGTTATGCAGGCTTACTTTCAAAAGCAACTATCTACAGTCGTTTAAGTCTGCTATGTGAAATTCACAAGTCATTTTTATTTTGAGAAAGGTGGTTATTAACCACCTTTTTTTGTAACAGGACTTAAGTACCAAGATAAATATAGGTTGTATTTATCTCTGTGATTGGGTTTTAAGTTTTTGAGCCTTTCTATAAAACTGCGGTTTTAATGCTCCACCATAAACCGGACGCAAGAACCGAAAAATTTAGAATTTGCGTAATTTATTCAGTATTTTGAAGAAATAACTGTAGATTTATCACGTATCGTTATTAACCACATCAGATTTTGTTATCCAAACTTGATAGCGTCTCTCTAGCAAGTTGCTAATAGCGATCGCACACGTCCAAGGCGATCGCTTATAGTAATTAATCTGTCGGAATTTGACTGTTACGTTGCTTTTTATGACGCTTTCTGGGATTATTGGTTACTTCTTAGCTGTTTGTGTGGGTCTGAGCTTAGGTTTAATTGGTGGTGGCGGCTCAATTTTAGCTGTACCTGTCTTAATTTATGTTATGGGAGTACAGGTGAAATCTGCGATCGCTATGAGTTTAGTGATTGTAGGAGTTGTCAGCTTGATTGGCATAGTACCACACTGGCAACAAGGCAATGTCAACTTTAAAATAGCAGTTCTCTTTGCTCCCGGTGCGATGCTCGGAGCTTATATTGGCGCGCGGATGGCGACTCTTCCCTTGATTACACCAACCATTCAGCTTGGCTTATTCATCAGTATGATGTTACTGGCTGCGTATTTTATGATTCAAAATAGCAATCATGAACCTGTACCAGCAGAAGTAGACACACAAATAACTCAGGAAAAATCGAGTCATTTTCCTAGTTGGTTTGCCATTCCATTAGAAGGTTTAGGGGTGGGAATCATTACCGGACTGGTTGGGACTGGTGGTGGCTTTATGATTATTCCGGCGTTGGTCTTGTTAGGAAATACCCCAATTAGGCAAGCTATTGGTACTTCTTTAGCAATTATTGTCTTCAAATCTATATCGGGATTTATAGGATATTTGGGTTCAATTCCTGTCGATATAAACTTGATGTTAACTTTTAGTTTAGCTGCTAGTGCAGGAATGCTAATAGGAGCATATTTAACCCAATTTCTGGAAGCAAAACAACTAGAAAAAGGCTTTGGTTATTTTGTCATTTTAGTGGCAATTTTTATGTTGTTGAAGTGGCAATAAATTTGGTTGTGACAGCAGAATTTAAAGGGAAGGTGCAAACTTTGTCAAAACGCTTGATTGCTGTTGAGGCTAACTTTCCTCAAAACTCATTGGGCTTCCAATGCAAAAACTTGAAAAATTTTATGGTAGCCATTTTTTGCTAAATTTTCAGCTTCCTGACGTTCTTCATCAGTGAAGTTACTTTGTAGTTCTTGGTTATCAGAAAATTTAGCAATTAATTTTTCATCATCAAAGAAAAGGGTTTCTCCTGAGTGGAAATATTGAATTGCCACAACTTTGTTATTTTTAAACCAGAATCCTATACCATCGCCTGCTTCTAACAGTGCTTCAGCAGCTTTTACAGGTTCGTTATTGATTGTACAAATACTGTAACTTATACCTGCTTGGACTTTTGTTGCTTCATTGCAACCTTCAGTCATTTCTGACAGAGACTGCATAAGTTCATCAAACAGTTCTTGTGAAGTATTAGCCTTGATGTCTTCCTTTTGTATGGGTACAGTCTCATAATTTTCTTCTAGTGAAGAAGAATTGCCAATCACACATTTATCGGGGATTCCATCACCATCGTCATCAATGCGCGAGTCATTTTGCCGTCCATCATTATCGCAATCGATCATACCGCCAATAATTTTAGCTTCTTTGGTGGTTGGTGTTTGAGTAGAGGTTGCTGGAGTAGATGCTTGAGATAGTTTACAAGTCATGAGTAAAGTAGTTGCAACTAGCAAGCTGAAAGATAATTTTTGGCAAAATAGCAGTTTTTTCATCTTATGTTGGCAGAATGGGGCTATTTTAGTTTGCCCAAAATCCATCTTGTATGATTGGGGATTTTAGATGGAAGCCAAATCTAAAATTGTTAACCTGAAATTTTGCCAGGATTTACCCAAAAATTTACTCCCTTCACCTTTGAAACTTCATTCTCAAGGGAGATCCTGATCGGGGATTAAGTCTCATTCAATAGAAGAAACCGTGTACGCATACGGGTAAATCTTCATGAAACGCGACACCACTGGTAAGTTTGTGAATAATTGGGATTCTGAAACAAAGCAACGAGTTAGTTTGTCACTTACCAGTACAGCATGGCAAAGGCTTGATGATGAAGCGCACAGGCGAGGCATTTCGCGTTCGGAAGTGATTGAACATTTGGCTCGTGGTTTGGGCAATGCAGCCGATGAAATCAGCGCGAATGCAGAAAATTCTCAGCTGCAAGTTCAGATTATGGAACAAAAAAAAGCGATCGCCACTTTAGAACGTCAACAACAAGATTTAATCACTTTATTAGAAAATGCTCCCGATGCGATCGCTCTCAGGCGAGATATGACAGATACCCAGCAACAGTATACTCGACTGATTGTTGCTCAAGAAGCTGAAAGCCGAGTCGCCACCATCCTCGAAAATATTACGGATGCCTTTGTAGCTTTTGACCAAGATTGGCGTTATACATACGTCAATCAAGCAGCAGCGAAAATTCTGCAAAAATCACCTGCCGAACTGCTGGGTAAACAAGTTTGGCTGGAAGTTTTTCCTGAACTCGTAGGTAAAATAGCATACCAGCAACTACATCGGGCTGTAGAGCAACAAGTTCCTGTGTCTTGGGAAGAATTGGTTGAACCTGTTGGATGTTGCTTAGAAGTAAAAGCTTATCCATATGCATCTGGTGTGGCACTATATTTTCGTGATATTACAGAGCGCAAACAAGCTGATGCGGAACAGGAAAGATTACTGCACGAACTAGAGATTGAACATACTCGGTTTATGACGGTTTTACAGCAGTTGCCAACAGGGGTGTTAATTGCTGATGCGGCAACTGGTAAGTTAGTTTTGGCTAACGAACAAGCCAAGCAAATAACTGGGTATGACTACGAAAAATCTTTAGAGCTGGAAGAATATGCACCGATTACGCCTTTTGCGGCTTTTAGCACTGATGGCAGAGCCTATGCGCCGCAAGATTACCCCTTAGCGCGATCGCTTTTTCAAGGGGAAGTGATATCTAATGAAGAAATGGTGCTACATCAAGATGATGACCAGCAAACTTTTATATCTGTCAATTCAGCACCAATTTTTAATTACCAAAATCAAATTGTGGCAGCCGTTTGTGTCTTTCAAGATATCACCGAACGTCAGCAAGCTCAAATAGCCCGGCAACAGCAAGCGGAAGCTTTAGAAAACCAACATAAATGGTTAGAAACAGTGTTGGATTTAATGCCAACGCCAATGGTATTTATTGAACCAGAAACAGCAAAAATCACCTTTGCCAATCGCATTGCTAACCAATTAGCCGGGGGTGACTTACCCAAGCATAAATCTGTTGATGAGTACACCGATGCCTATTATTGTACCGATGCCAACGGCGATCGCATCCCTACTGCAAGAATGCCTGCGGTATTAATTGCACGGGGAGAAAAGTTAGAAAACTATGAAATCAACTGGTATACGCCAGGTGGGATTCGCTCAACCTTGTGCTGGGGCGAAATTTTGCCAGCTATGTATGGGCATCCTGCCACTGGTATTGGAATGTTTCAGGATGTGACACGCCTCAAGCAAATAGAAGAAAACTTGCGGCAGATGGAAGAACGTCTGCAACTTGCTTTATCTTCCGCACAAATGATTGCTTGGGACACAGATTTAATGAAAAATCAGGTGGTGTGTTCTCCTAATGCCTTGGAAGTTTGGGGCATTCAAGAAGGCACAGGAGAAGATTTTTTGGCGATTGTTCATCCAGAAGATCAACAGCAGATGATCGACTTAACACAACAAGCGATCGCTACAGGCACTACTTATCAACAAGAATACCGGATAATTGCCCCTAACGGTGCTTTGCGCTGGCAATATAGCCAAGGCAGAGTTTATGTAGATGCTACTGGCAAGGCAATACGGATGATTGGCGTTTCGGTAGATATTACCCAACGCAAACAAATCGCCGCCGAACGAGATCGCCTTTTACAACAAGAACAAGCAGCGCGAAAGTTAGCCGAAACCGAACGCAAGCGCTTACATGACATCTTAATGCAGATGCCTGTGATGATTAGCATTGTTACCGGGCCAAACTTAGTATATGAATTTGCCAATTCTATGTATCTGCAATTGGCTGGGCAACAAGACATTATCGGTAAATCAAAGCGGGAAGTTTTTCCCGAGTTAGAAGGGCAAAAATACCTTGATTTCATCACTCAAGTTTACCAAACAGGAGAAACACTCATCATTGATGAGTCCCCCGCTTACATAGATCGCAATGGTGATGGCATAGCCGAAGAAGTATTTTTTAACTGCGTATTTTCCCCGTGGCGGGATATCCAAGAGAGAATTCAAGGTGTGTTTATTCATGCGATTGAAGTTACATCTCAGGTTCAAGCCAAGCAACAAATTGCCCAACTTATCGAAAATCTCCAACAGAAGGAAAGACAACAAAGATTTTTAATCGAATTGAATGATGCCATTCGAGCGATTCCCGACTCAAAAGATATTATGTGGCAAGTGGTTTGTGCGACAGGGCAACACTTCCAAGTTAGTCGCTGTACCTATGGCGAAATAGATGCGACTCAAGAATATGTCATTATTGAGCGCGACTATTGCAATGGAGTCATGAGTATAGCTGGTAGCCACCAGATGAACTCTTTTAGCCCAGAAATCATTGCTCAACTCAAGCAAGGTAAAACAGTTGTTGTTGATGATGTTGAGATAGATCCGCGCACGTCTGGATCTAGGGCAGCTGCTTTTACTGCCATTGAGATAAAATCACTGTTGTGTGTGCCTTTGGTGAAACAAGGGCAATTCGTCGCCCTGTTAGTCTTGCATCATCATGCACCGCGCTGTTGGACAAGGGAAGAAGTAGCGATGATGGAACGCATCGCGGAAAAAACCTGGCTAGCCGTAGAAAGATCGCGCGTTGAAGAAGCTTTGCGCGAAAGTGAAGCGCACTTACAACTCGCACTGAAAGTTGGACGTATGGGTACATGGGATTGGGATATTCAAACTGGTGTATTGCAATGGTCAGAAGGACACTTCACTGTATTAGGCTTGCAACCAAACCAATGCCAACCTAGTTATGAAGTTTGGGCGCGTCGAGTTCATGCCGATGATTTAGCTCAAGTTGAAGCGCAACTTCAACAAGCTATGCAAGAAAACCAAGAATATCACCACGAATATCGCCTGCGCTGGTTAGACGGTTCCATTCACTGGGTAGAAGCTCGAGGTAAATTTACTTACGATGCTCAAGGCAAACCCAAACACTCTATTGGGGCTGTAATTGATATTACACAACGCAAACAAGCCGAACAAGAACGCGAAAAGTTGCTTCAACGCGAACGGAGCGCGCGCAATCAAGCAGAAACAGCAAAGCGGCAATTGGCAACTATTTTTAACACCTCTCCCATAGGTATGGGTTTGTTAGATTCCCAGCAACGCTACATAGCTATGAATGAAGCCCTAATTCAAATCAACGGCTTAACCCGCGAACAACATTTAGGGCATTCAATTGCGGAACTTTTTGGTGAATCTGATCCTAAATTAGTGAAAGTCTTTGAAGAAATTTACACTACAGGTAAACCTTTCATCTCACCTAGCTTTGCTGTGAATATTCCTGGACGTAGCGATCGCACTCCGGGTTACTATAACGTTTATTATCTGCCAACCACTAACGCCCAAGGGCGAGTAGAAGATGTTTTAGTGTATGTGGTGGATGTCACCGAGCAAGTAGAGTTAGAACTTGCCCAAAACTTTTTATCTGAAGCTAGTGCAGTTCTCGCTTCTTCTCTCGATTATCAAATGACCTTAGAGCGATTAGCCCAGTTGGCAGTATCTAAGTTAGCTGATTGGTGTACTGTCCACATTGTTGAAGAAAATGGGGCAATTGAGCAAATTACTGTCGCTCACAAAGATCCTGCTAAACTCCAATGGGCTGAACAAACCCGTCATAAATACCCTTTAGACCCGAATGCGGCTAGAGGTGCAGCCTATACTTTGCGAACTGGGGAATCAGATTTGTTAGCGGAGATTCCTGATGAGTTAATTGTCCAAGCTGCCCGTGACGCAGAACATTTAGAAATTCTCCGCGCTGTTGGGTTTAAATCAGTCATGACAGTGCCTCTCAAAACCCAATCACGGATTTTAGGTGTAATTACCTTTGTTTCCGCAGAATCAGGACGACGATATGATGAAGACGATTTGTATTTAGCCGAAGAATTAGCTTATCGTGCTTCTTTAGCCATTGATAACGCTCAATTATACCAATTAGCCCAGAGCGATCGCGCTAAAGCTGAAGCCGCCAACCGTGTAAAAGATGAATTTCTGGCAGTACTATCTCACGAATTGCGATCGCCCCTCAATCCAATTTTAGGTTGGACAAGAATGCTCCGCACTCAAAGGCTCAATCCCGCTAAAGTTGACTTAGCTTTAGAAACCATCGAACGCAATGCCAAATTACAAGCGCAATTAATTGAAGATTTATTAGATGTCTCTCGCATCCTCCAAGGCAAAATGACCTTAAACGTTGCGCCTGTAAATTTAGCAGAAACCATCGCCGCCGCTAAAGAAACAGTGAGACTCGCAGCCGAAGCCAAAAACATTCAAATTCACACCCGACTCAACCCCATTGCTGGCACAGTTTCCGGTGATGCTAACCGCTTACAACAAATTGTCTGGAACCTAATATCAAATGCCGTGAAATTCACCCCAACAGGTGGCAGCATTGAGGTGCGCTTAGAACAAGTTGGGATGTATGCTCAAATTCAAGTTCAAGATACTGGTAAAGGTGTCAGCCCCAAATTTTTACCTTACGTATTTGAATACTTCCGCCAAGAAGATGGCACAACCACACGCAAATTCGGCGGCTTAGGATTAGGGCTAGCAATTGTGCGCCATTTAACTGAACTGCACGGGGGAACTGTCACCGCCGAAAGTCCTGGGCAAGATTTAGGCGCAACCTTCACAGTTCGACTACCGCTAAATATCCAAGAAAAACAAGGGCTAGATGAAAGTGATAGACTCAGCACTCAGCACTCAACACTCAGCACTTTGCTAACAGATATTCGCATTTTAGTTGTGGATGACGATGCAGATATGCGGGAATTGGCAGAATTTATTTTGATGCAATCTGGCGCACAAGTCAAAACTGCGGCTTCTGCAATCCAAGCATTAACTATGTTGAATCAATCTCAGTTTGATTTGCTGCTGTGTGATGTTGGAATGCCAGAAATGGATGGCTATTCTTTGATTAGGCAAATTAGAAAATGGTCGCCCCAACAAGGAGGGACAATTCCCGCGATCGCACTTACCGCTTATGCTGGAGAAATCAACCAACAACAAGCCCTGCAAGCCGGATTTCAGCAGCATCTTGCCAAACCCATCGATCCCCAAGAGTTAGTGCAGTCTATTGCTAAATTAATTGCCAATTCACGTTTAAGTAAGTCGATGCAATAAAACCAAACTATGTGAAGAAAAGTAAATAAGGCTCAAACGCTTTTTCCCCCTGCCCCCCTGCAACCCATTTGTATCAAACTTAAAGTGAAACGGTATGAGGGCGGGCAAGACTTGTACTGAGCTTGCCGAAGTATGCCCACCGTACAAAATACAGCATTTTTGATATGGATCAGGTAAGCGATCGCTAGCCTTACTTTGATTACATCATATCCAGTAACATTTACTTACCAACCTTACGAACCTACCTATTTTCATGACAAGCTCTGCAAATCAGGTTTATCCGGTGATTTGGCACAACAATTGTGTGTCACTAATTGACCAAACTCGTTTACCCAATGAATACGCCTTTGTCGAAATTCACAATAGTCAAGACATGGCGCAGGCGATTAAAACCATGATTGTGCGGGGTGCGCCAGCTATTGGTGTGGCTGCGGCTTATGGAATTTATCTGGGGGCGAGGGAAATTACCACCAGCAACCATAGCGAATTTTTCACCCAACTAGAAAGGGTTGCCCAATTATTGCGGTCTACTCGTCCCACGGCGGTAAACTTATTTTGGGCTATTAGTCGGATGTTGAAAACTGCCCACGCCAAAGAAGGAAGCGTCGAAGATATCAAACAAGTTTTATTCCAAACAGCCCAAGCCATTAATCAAGAAGATTTGCAAACTTGTCAGGCAATGGGTGATCATGGTTTAACGGTACTGCCCAAAACACCCGAAAAGCTAACTTTACTCACTCACTGTAATGCTGGGGCGTTAGCAACTGCGGGTTATGGTACAGCTTTGGGTGTTGTGCGTTCTGCTTGGCGCGAAGGGCGTTTAGAACGGTTGTTTGCTGACGAAACTCGTCCCCGGTTACAAGGTGCAAAACTCACGGCGTGGGAATGTGTGCAAGAAAAAATTCCCGTGACATTGATTACCGATAACATGGCCGCCCATTGTATGCAACGGGGTTTAATTCATGCTGTTGTTGTTGGTGCTGATAGGATTGCGGCGAATGGTGACACAGCCAATAAAATTGGTACATATAGTTTAGCGATCGTTGCCAAAGCCCACAACATCCCCTTCTTTGTGGCTGCACCTTTTTCTACCGTTGATTTTGCTTTATCTGACGGTAGCCAAATTCCTATAGAAGAACGCCACCCAGAGGAAATTTATCAAGTTGGTGACACCAGACTCACCCCCCAAGGCGTAGAATTTTACAACCCAGCTTTTGATGTCACCCCGGCCGAATTCATCACAGCCATAATTACAGAAAATGGGGCATTTTCACCTGGTGATTTAGCAAAGTACCAGTTAAAACAGTGTGTTAACTAACTAACATTACTGTTTTTATGCAAATTGCTATTCAGCCTCGGTGGGAAAAACCTCAAATTTCCACACAGCAAAATTCTCACCGAAGCAATAACCTGCTTTCTCATATATTTATGGCGGGTATATTTTTCACCAGCCTTTGCCCTGTTATAGCGACACCTGCTGCTGGTCAAACTCACAACAAACCCGCCAGTTTATCTCAACCAAAAATTAATAGTCTGGGGCAACAACTTTTACAAGAAGTCTCAAAATGTGCCACAGATAAAACCTTTAATCAAAAACTAACTACTCCCCAAGCGGAAGCCATTGTGAATAGATGTGCTTTGCAAGTAGTAGCATTAGCCCCAAATGGCAAATTTCGCCCAGATGCTTTTGAACGTATGGCGGCTTTTATGGAAGCAACTGGTGTGAAACTCCCTCAACCTATTAGCCAAGGACAAGCCAGCGTTCAACTTAGCTTTGCTGGGGAAAGTTCTATTTTTACGATTCCGGTGCGTATTGGCACACAAACTCAAACTTTTATATTAGATACAGGTAATAGCCAAACAATTATCAATACTCAAATAGCTCAACAATTAGGGCTAAATAGTAACCCAATCCCCAATGGACTTTTAGAATATAAACCAGTTATTGGTAACAATCTCAAAGGATTAACAGTTAATACCCATACTCTACCAGTTTTAGGTGTCAATTCTGCCACTGTTTCTGGTATTCAAGGCTTAGGACTACCTACACAAGCATTACCAAAAAATATATCTGGGGTTTTAGGGTTAGATTTTTTAAGTAATTTTGATGTTGTGCTGAATCCCAAAAAACAACAATTGCAACTTCTACCACCTTCAGAAAATGTTGCTGGTGCTATTCCTTTAAAAGGTCGCTTTGGTATTTTAACTGCCCAAGTTTATATTAATGGTCAAGGGCCTTTTAACTTTGCTGTGGATACCGGCGCATACAGCATGATGATATCTCAACCTGTCGCGCAAAAGTTAGGAATTGGCGATCGCAATGCCCAAACAGCCCAAATATTTGGTTTTGGTGGACAAGAAACAGTCAAAAAAATTAAATTGAATAAGCTGCAAATTCAGCAACATCAAGTCACTGAAATTGATGCTGTGATTGTCGAGCAAAGTAATATTCTTCAGCTTCCTGGTGTAGAAGGTATTATTGGACAAAACTTCCTCAATCAATATCAACAACATTGGCGGTTTGATAAACCCAATGCACTGGGAGTTGTGCAATCGGGAAGTTTAGTTTTAACACCTTAGAGGCAGGAGGTAAGAATATTAATATTGTAGGCATTCATGCTTTCAAAATTAATTATTGAACATTGCCAAATCTTTGTACATCCGTAACACACCCTAATTGTACTTTATAAATAGACTCTAACTATGAACAAACCTAGCTTAATTACTGGATTAATTATTTGTCTAATTTGGATGAACGGTTGTGCTAATTCTTCTACAGAAGTTAGCCAAGAAACCCCAACAACTAAATCTGAAATTACCCAAAGCCCTAGCAAAGACTCAGAAGTGACTGCATCTGCTGAAGCAACTCCTACAACTGAGGTTTCGCCTTCAGAAAATACAGAAACATCGACAAAAGCCTTACCAAATATTGGTAAAGTAAAAGAACTAGTCAATGGTGATTTATTGTGTTATGCCACATTAATTGATGAACAAGGAGTTGAACATCAAGTAGGTGCATCTTTTGAAATTTGTGCAGAATCAGCGAAATTTTTAAACAAAAAAGTCCGTGCATCTTACACAATTGAATCAGTGAGTGATTGTCAAAGTGCTGAACCTTGCGGTAAAACTAAAAAAGAATCAATCATTACTAAGATGGAAGTTTTGACTCAATAAAAAATAATGCGAAACTAATCTAGAGCATTCATGTATAAAAAACAATTTAATCTAAAAACTTGGGCTATTCGTCTTGCTTGGGCTTTTGTGATTATTGGAGTAGCATTTCTCTATTTTTATCCCGTAATTAGTTGTAGATTTTTACATGATCAAGCTGCTTGTGAAACTGACAAGTGGCAACAGCGTAATTTACCCTAATTCTTAATTTTATGACTCAGGCCATCTTCTATCGCCAGTAATAGAATCAAAGATAAATAACTGAGTTAAATCTAATTGTAAGGATAAGCGATCGCCTACACTCACCCGTACATTTCCACCAAGCTGCACATTCAATAACACTGTTGAACCAGGTAAACTCGCACGAATTAAAGTTTCTCTCCCCAAAGGCTCAACCACCTTCACTTCTACCAGCAACTCTCCTACCTCTTGTTCTCCGTGTTCTCTGCGCCTCTGTGGTTCGTTAATAGAAATATGTTCTGGACGAATACCCAAATCATAACTTTGCCCTGGACGCAGTTGTAATGTTTCCCTGACAACTTCAGGAACTGCTATTAATTGTTCACCCACATCAAAGCCATCATTGGTATATTTTGCTGACAAAATATTCATTGGTGGATTGCCTAAAAAAGTTGCCACCATATGATTACATGGCAGATCATAAATGCTTTGAGGGTCGCCAATTTGTTGAATTCTCCCCCGATTCAGCACGACAATTTTATCAGCCAAGGTCATCGCCTCAACTTGGTCGTGAGTTACATAAACTGTAGTAATTCCTAACTCTTGATGGAGTTGTTTTAATTCGGCTCTAGTGTCATCGCGCAATTGAGCATCTAAATTAGATAGAGGTTCATCTAATAAAAATACTTGAGGTTCACGAGCGATCGCTCTTCCTAATGCTACCCGTTGTTGCTGTCCACCAGAAAGCTGTTTGGGTTTGCGATCTAATAAATGTTCCAACGAAAGCGATCTCGCCACCGTCCCCACCCGTTCTTGAATGAGTTTTGCGTCCACCTTTCGCATCTGCAACCCAAAGGCGATATTTTCCGCCACCGTCATGTGCGGATAAAGGGCGTAGTTCTGAAATACCATCGCCACATCGCGCTGTCTAGCGGGGATGTTATTCATTAAGCGATCGCCTATAAATAGTTTGCCAGAAGTGGCAGTTTCTAAACCCGCGATCGTCCTTAAAATTGTCGATTTCCCACAACCAGAAGGCCCGACTAACACCCAAAACTCGCCATCGGGAATTTCAAAGCTAATATCTTCGATGGCGGTGACGTTATTAAACCGACGTTTAATTTCTTCAAGACGTACTTTTGCCATTATATTAATCTGAGATTTTGAATGTACAGTTTTAATTCAGTACTAAGTGCTTTCGTTTGGTTTCTCCAACAAAGTTTGAGGTTTCTGTGTCAGTTCATTAACTTGATTTTCCTGTGTGACTCTAATCAGGAATCTGAGAGCCTCATTAACAGCTTCAGCATTAGGAAATACTTTTGCGACATCAGGTTCTAAACGAACCGTTGTCTGAGAAAAACTCTTGCGTTCCGACCCAAATTTTCTGACTTTTAGGCTTTTTAAGTCATACTCTGAACGCAAATCATCTTCAATTTCTGAATTATCCTTCTTCATAAGCTTTTTGCTCATTTAGTGTTACTTGTCTAGCACTAATAATACGGATGACATCTCCTCTTTCTGTATACGAAACAATTAATAAACGTCTTTGCTTGGATTGTCCAACAATAAGATAACGCTCCTCATAATCAGAATGGTCTGGGTCGTAAAAGTCAACATACAAAGGGTCATCAAAAACTGTTTTTGCTTCTTCAAACGCAACTCCATGCTTTGAAATATTTTTCGTTGCTTTGTTCTCGTCCCACTCAAATCTCATAAAATTCTTGCAGGATATACTTGAATACTATTTAGTATTTTTTCATCAATTTGAGTTTCTAAACAAAGTTCAATGACTTCTTTAATATTGACCATCAACTCATCAATTGTTTCTCCTTGGCTATAACAACCTCTTAGCTGCGGGACTTCTCCGACATAATAGCCATCTTCATCCCGTTCAATAATGACGTAAAATTCGCGTTTGATGTTATTCCGCATAATTTAATTTTACGAGGTTACTAATTTCATACTTCACACTTCACACTTCACACTTCATACTTCACACTTCATACTTTATTCGTCCACGCCGGATGAGCAAATAAAGACGCAATAACTCGCACACCTCGGAGTTGATTGGATAAAGGTAAATGACCTTTTGGCGCGCTCAAATCCCAAATAAAGCTATTAGGATAACGTGTCCAAGTATTACCATTTTTCCAGGCGATTTTCGTCCAGAAATTATCCCAATTTTTGCCGAGGCTTAACCAAATTTCGCGCTGTACCGAAAAGCCAAATTTTCCTTCCGAATGAACTAACCACAAATGATTAATGGTGTGTAAGTCAGTCACAGGGAAATTGTCAACTTCCGTAAAATATAGCCATTTGCGCTTGACAGCCGTTGGCCCTGCTACTTCGCACATTTTCTCAATAGTCATGCGATCGGCGGCTTGGAAGTCTTGGGCAGCAAGTAGCTGTTGTAAAGGTTTGTAATTGATCCCTGCATCTGATTTTAGAGGTACAATGCCTTCAGGAAAATTTGTTTGGAGAAATTCTCTGGCGTTTGGTGCATCAGAGTTGTAAAGGACTTGGTAAGCTTTACCATCAATCCAAGTTGCTGGGGACTCACGACGTTTCAATAAAAATTCCCTCAACACTTCCAATCCCTCGTTACCTAATTCGGCTAACTGTGGGATGATCTGTTGTTGGACTTGAAGAGACCCAGCGATTAAGCGTTGTCTGAGGGAGTCGATGTCATTAGCAGTGCCTGATACAATCATTGGGTCTGTCATGCCATTACTCGTGTTAGCGGTCAGTGAACAAGCGATCGCTATCGTGGATTCTTGATGATGAAACACTGATAGCGAAAAGTAGTTTACTATTTTTGATCGTACAAAATTGCGTCAGTTTCACTTAATCCCCAAATGCTGTAAAAGGGGAATAGGGGGAAAATCTGCATATTTAGGGGTGCTTAGGCTAGGATGCTCAAGGCTAGAACCTAGGCAAGATGAAGGCTGAAGCTGAAATTTATATTTGACACTTCACACTTCATACTTCATACTTCATACTTTTTATGTTTTTCTGGAGTGTTTGAACTATGTACGAAAAGATTACCCCCCCGACTAGTGGATCAAAAATCACCTTTAAGAATGGTGAGCCAGTTGTGCCTGACAATCCAATTATCCCGTTTATTCGGGGCGATGGCACAGGTATTGATATCTGGCCTGCTACCCAAAAAGTACTAGATGCGGCGGTAGCTAAGGCGTATCAGGGTAAACGCCAAATCAGTTGGTTTAAGATTTATGCTGGTGATGAGGCTTGTGATTTATACGGCACTTATCAGTATTTACCCGAAGATACTCTGACAGCCATTAAAGAATATGGTGTAGCTATTAAAGGGCCTTTGACCACTCCTGTAGGCGGTGGGATTCGTTCTTTAAATGTGGCATTGCGGCAAATTTTTGACTTATATGCTTGCGTACGTCCTTGCCGTTACTATGCTGGTACGCCTTCACCCCACAAAAACCCTGAAAAGCTAGATGTCATTGTTTATCGGGAAAATACTGAAGATATATATTTGGGGATCGAATGGAAACAAGGTAGTGAAATTGGTTCACGCTTAATTTCCATCCTCAACAAAGAACTGATCCCCGCCACCCCAGAACACGGTAAAAAGCAAATTCCCCTCGATGCAGGGATCGGGATTAAACCCATTAGCAAAACTGGTTCCCAGCGTCTAGTACGTCGCGCCATCAAACACGCCTTAACTTTGCCCAAACACAAGCAACAAGTCACGCTGGTGCATAAGGGTAACATCATGAAGTACACCGAAGGCGCGTTCCGTGATTGGGGTTATGAACTAGCCACCAGCGAATTTCGTCAAGAAACAGTCACCGAACGGGAATCTTGGATTTTAAGCAACAAAGAAAAAAATCCTCACATTTCCCTAGAAGACAACGCCCGTCAAATCGACCCTGGTTTTGATGCCCTGACTCAAGAGAAAAAAGCACAAATTGTCAAGGAAGTGGAAACAGTTCTTAACTCAATTTGGGATAGCCACGGCAATGGCAAGTGGAAAGATAAAGTCATGGTCAATGACCGCATTGCTGACAGTATTTTTCAACAAATCCAAACCAGACCAGATGAATATTCGATTCTGGCTACAATGAACCTCAATGGCGATTATTTGTCAGATGCCGCCGCCGCCATTGTTGGTGGTTTAGGTATGGGGCCTGGCGCAAATATTGGGGATGCTTGCGCCGTTTTTGAAGCCACTCACGGTACAGCACCCAAACACGCAGGCTTAGATAAAATTAACCCTGGTTCAGTGATTTTGTCTGGCGTGATGATGCTGGAATATCTAGGTTGGCAAGAAGCAGCCGACTTAGTTAAGAAAGGTTTAGGGGATGCGATCGCTAACGGTCAAGTCACCTACGATTTAGCAAGGTTAATGGAACCACCTGTAGAACCTCTCAAATGTTCTGAATTTGCCGACGCAATTATTCAACATTTCGGTTAATTTTCGTTAATTATTAGGATGGAAAACCCCATCCTAAAAGGATTTATCGATTCGGATCAGAAATTTACTGGTGAAGGCAGGCAGGGGGGGATAGTAACCTCTCCCCTGCTCCTCCGCTCCCAAGCGAAGCAGGCCCCTCTGCTGTCTTAATGAAGAGATGTCTTAACCAAACCGTATTGCCTTCATCCCTAAACCCTCATATTTGACCTACACATTAAAGCGGAATAACATTACATCCCCTTCTTGGACGATGTACTCTTTTCCTTCACTTCTGACTAAGCCTTTTTCTTTAGCACCATTCATTGAACCACTTGCAACTAAATCATTGTAAGCAACAGTTTCGGCGCGAATAAATCCACGTTCAAAATCAGAGTGAATCACACCTGCGGCCTGAGGGGCAGACATCCCAGCATTAATTGTCCAAGCACGGGTTTCTTTGGGGCCACTAGTGAAATAAGTCCGCAAACCTAACAAGGTGTAAGTTGCGCGAATCAAAGATTTTAACCCGCCTTCTTTCACACCTAAAGATTCTAAGAAATCTGCTTTGTCTTCTTCAGCTAATTCCACTAATTCTGCTTCTACTTGAGCAGAAACAATGACGACTTGAGCATTTTCTTGTGAGGCAATTTGTCGGACTTTTTCAACAAATTCGTTACCTGTAGCTAAGTCATCTTCTGAAACATTGGCAGCATAAATAATCGGTTTACTGGTGAGCAGTCCTAGCCCTTGAATAATGGCTGCTTCTTCTTCATTTAAACTAACTTGACGGACAGATTGACCTTCGTTTAAAGCTGCTACTAATTTTTCGAGAACTGTAATTTCAAACTGAGCATCTTTGCTGGTGCGGGCTTGTTTGCGGGTACGTTCAATGCGGCGTTCAATTTGGGCTAAGTCGGATAAACCGAGTTCTAAATTGATAATTTCAATATCCCGCGCTGGATCAACAGAACCAGCAACGTGGATAATATCATCATTCTCAAAACAACGTACCACATGAACGATCGCATCAACTTCTCGAATGTGGGATAAAAATTGGTTCCCCAACCCTTCACCTTGACTCGCACCTTTGACCAAACCGGCAATATCCACAAACTCAACACGGGCGGGGATAATTTGTGCCGAACCAGCAATTTGCGAAAGCACGTTTAACCGCTCATCCGGTACTGAGACAACGCCGACATTCGGTTCAATCGTGCAGAAGGGAAAGTTAGCAGCCTCCGCTTTCGCATTGGCTACTAAGGCATTAAACAAAGTAGATTTTCCGACGTTGGGAAGTCCGACAATTCCGGCTCTTAGCATTTTGGATTTTAGATTTTAGATTTTGGCTCAAACTACTAAGATAATTCAAACAGGTTCAGGTATGGTTTGGGGAATTGTCCCAGGAACAGTTTGCGGAATGGGTGCAGGTACAGTTTCTGGTACAGGTTCGGGAATAACTGGTTGTGGTGTCGGTTCCGTTTTGGGTAGGGGGTTTGGTTGCGGTGTCGGAATTTGGGGGTCGGGAATTGAAATAGCTTGAATATCAATCATGGGTAGTCTAGTTAAATTATCTGACTTCCTCAAGCTAGATGATTAACCTTGATGCTGACATCTTCCTCAAAAATGGAAAAAGTCTGAAGTATGAAGTCTGAAGTATGAAGTCTGAAGTCTGAAGTATGAAGTCTGAAGTATGAAGTCTGAAATTGGCATTCAGATCCCCGAATCAAAAAAGTCGGGGATCTTGCGGTCTGCTATCCTATACCCATAAACTCTTACACCCTTGCAAAGCAAAGAAATCTTCAAACTTCTGCTGGGTGATATTCTTGCTGTCTTTCGACAAAAGTTTGGACGCGGTGGCGGTAGTTGCGGATGGTGTCGTCTACCCAATCGCGATCGCCACTATTTGCATACAAATGTACTAATGGCTCGCTAGCATCAGGTAAAACTAACAGCCAATTATCATCGTAGGGTTGACCAATTTTCACGCCATCGATGAGTTCCAGGTTTTGGGCTGGATGGGTTTCTACTAAGTAGCGCATTAATGCACCTTTAGCAGTCCAAGGACAGCGAATTGTTTGGGTTCTGTGAATGACGCGGGGTAATTCTGAACGTGCAGTAGCCAGCGATCGCTCTTGAATTGTTAACATTTCAATTATCTTGGCAATGCAGAACATAGAATCAAACCCCGGATGCAGTTGCGGGAAAATGAAACCAGTTTCGCCACTACCACCTAGAACCACATTAGAATTTTTTTGGCAAGCTTCCATTAAGGCGGTTGGGTTAGCTTTCGTCCGAATTACTCTGCCATCGTGGCGACGGGCGACTTGTTCCACCGCACTAGAAGCGTGAACTGGCACAACTACTGTACCTCTGGGGTTAGAGGTTAATATCATATCCACCATTAAGGCAGTTAACATTTCCCCACGAATAGCAAAACCTGATTCATCAACTAAAATTAGCTGTTCACCGTTCGCCGAAACTTGCACACCAAAATTTGCTTTGAGGGCTTCTACTACATGACCTAACTGGGTTAATAGGGCTTCGCGGTCAGCTGTAGTAACAGCGTGTTTATTTAAGCTGGCATTGAGTACCACTGCATCCGCGCCGAATTTATCCAACATTTGCGGTAAAACTGCCCCAGACACAGCATAAACATAATCAATCACGATTTTGGCGCGGCTGTTGGTGAGGGTAGAAACGTGCAGAAGTTTCTCAAAGGCTGTGCAGTAACTGTCAATAACTTGACTGGGATAAGCCACATCGCCAACTTCATGAATCAACGCCCGACGCATATCTTCTTTAAAATATGCCCCTTCAATTTTCTTTTCTTGGGCTTTGGAAATATTAATGCCTTTGGCATCCATGAATTCTATTAGGATGTAGTCGGGGCGGTCGGGATGGACTCTGACATGAATACCCCCTGCTACTGACATAATCGGAATCACCGTCCGGGCAATGGGAATAGCAGTAGCATCGAGGTTTTGAATATCAACCCCTACAGACATTAAACCGGCAATCAGCGATCGCGTCACCATCCGAGAAATGTTGCGTTGGTCTCTCGACACCGTAACTTTAGAACCAGGTTTTAATGTCGAACCATAAGCCGAACCTAAGCGCACCGCAAATTCTGGGGTAATGTCAATATTCGCCAAACCTTGCACACCACGTTGACCAAACAAGTTTCTTTGGGCAGTATTTCCCCAAATCAAATTGATGTTTAAAATCGCACCAGATTCAATTTTTTTACTCGGCCAAACCCTCACCCCAGTACTAATTTGTGCTTCTTCTCCTACCGTAGATAACGAACCGACCACAGCCGCTTCTAATACATGGGCGCGACGATCTACACGGCTACCACGCGAAATGACGCAGGCACTCAGATGCGCTTCTTCTCCCACAAATGCCCCATTCCAAACAATCGGGCGCTTCAAATTGGCATCAGCCCCAACTGTAACGTTATCACCAATTACAGTACCCGCTTCAATCTCAACTCTTGCCCCAATGCGGCAATTGTCGCCAATCATGGCAGGAGTTTCAATACTCGCCGTTGCATCAATAAAAGTATTCTGCCCTACCCAGACACCAGGCGAAATTTCTTCATAAGCAAAATCAAGTTTTACCTTACGATCTAAAGCATCATATTGCGCTTCTCGATAAGCATCTAAATGGCCGACATCACACCAATAACCTTGGGCAATATAGCCATACATCGGCTCATTTTTAGCTAAAAGTAACGGAAATAAATCTTTAGAAAAGTCAGTTTCTGTATTAGCAGGTAAATAATCTAAAACTTCGGGTTCAAGAATGTAGGTTCCTGTGTTGACTGTATCGGAAAAAATTTCGCTTGTAGATGGTTTTTCTAAAAATCGTTTAATTTTTCCTACTTCATCAGTAATGACTACTCCAAATTCAATCGGGTTAGGAACCCTAGTTAAAATCAAAGTTGCTTTTGATTTTTTTTGTTTATGAAATTCAATTGCTGCTGTTAAATCAAAATCTGTGATACTATCGCCACTAATTACTAAAAAAGTTTCATCAAGCAGTTCGGCAATATTTTTCACACAGCCTGCTGTGCCTAGCGGTTGGTCTTCTTCTACCGCGTAAGTCATTTGTACACCAAAATCACCCCCGTCTTGAAAGTAATCTCGCAAGACATCAGGTAAATAATGTAATGTAGCAATCACTTCAGTGATTTGATGCCTTTTAAGAAGATTGATAATATGTTCAGCAATGGGTCGATTGAGAATCGGAACCATCGGTTTAGGTAAATCACAAGTCAAGGGACGAAGCCTTGTCCCTGAACCGCCTGCCATCAGTACTGCCCGCATAAGTCCTCCTAAATTATTTGCAGCTTTAGCTGCTTGCAACCCCAAGAAAATATGTTTGTTTTATCTTTCTTCAGTGTCCTATAGAGTTTCTGATTTCAGGAACTTCCACAAGAGGCATCTAAATTTAGGTGTTAAGCATATTTACTCAACACATCAGCCAATTTGTCTAGAAAAAATGAAGAAATGTGTCTGAAAATCGAGTTTATTTATTATGCCAGTTTCAAAGGCTTTCCAGTTAGCAATACAAGTAAAAAACCAACCTAAAAGTATAGAATAATATATTTATATTGATTTTTATAATTAACCTAATTAATCACTATGTTATGTGAAGCTGATAAATCCCAGATGATCTAGCTGCAATGCTCGAAGCTACTTTACACTGGAATAAAAAGCTTCAGTGGTGTGGTAATTTTGCTTAAAGTTTACTTTGTCAGTGTAGATTAAGAATTGCTGAGATAATTTGACAATTCTTAACTTGAGTTAGCAGCAACCGGAGTTCATCAATATGAGTAAATTAATTGTATTGCTTTTGATAGTAGGTTATGTCGGCTTAGGTTGGAAGTTCTGGTCAGGATTTACGAGAACTAATTTTAATCCATCCTTATCTAATCGAATTACTTTATCTTTATTATGGCCTGCTTTATTTATTGCGAATGGTTCCTATCGGCGCAATTTTAAAAAAGCACTGAAAGGTTAAATACTAACGCGCGTAATTTAGCGTGAATTCTGTCTGCTGACGGATGTATTCTATTTCACTCAAATCGGAAATCGTCAAGAATGCAGATAATTCTATGGGGATGGGGTTTATTGACTCAAAAACCATAACCCCATCCCCTTTCACAGGCCAGTTTGCTCAAGCTGGAAAACAAGGCTTGTTAAAATCTAATTCAGAATGTGCATGATGTACCATTTGGATGGTACAAATGGGAAGAGCAACTCCCAGTATTACGATCAAATTGTATAATAAAACACAGCTACAGCCTAAAACGATGAAAGCATCTGCTAAGTTCGACTTTGAGGACGAGAAATTTAATGCACCGCCTTCTCAAGTCATCCCCTGGTGTCAGATGATTAATCCTCGGTATGGCAATGATGGTTTGCAGACTTATGGTTTGGCTATTAAACTAGACAATGCCAATGCTGTGGGTTTTCAGCCGGATGAAAATTGGCAGCAGGTGGAACATGAATTTAGTTCTGGTGTCGAAACGGTTTTTATCAGTACTACGCCGCGTTTAGTAATTGTGCGTCGCGGCCCTTTGTCGGTGAAAGACCGAGAAACTGGAACTAAATTGGGTACATTAAAAGAGAATTATGATGCTTTTTTAGCTGATAAACTTAAGTTTAAAACTTTTACTCGCTATTTAATTTTCTTAGTTGGAGAAAATAAAAAGTTTTTGCATGAAACGCCCTTACAACTAACTTTAAATGGTGCAGCCGGGGCTAGTTTTAGTAAAACTTATTGTGAGTTTCAACAAGGTAAAGTTGTGAGTGGTTTTGTTTACGACCTAGAAAGGGCTTATGCTGTATATCGTAAGCAACCTGTGACCCCAAAAGGGCCTTTGTTCCACGCACATGGAATTTTTGCGCCCATTATTGAGTGTGAAGAAAGAGGCATAGAACCAAATACTGTTTTGGTGGCTTCGACTGTAGATTATCAACATCCGACAGTTGGGACTTTAACACAATATTTAATTGCTTCTGATGCACCAGAATCGGCAATTATTTGTAAATATTTTGAAGAGTATAAAGAATTTGGCAAAGAACCTGTAAGAACAGAAACGAACAATAAAATGGCGATCGCAGCTGGCGTTTCGAGTTCTTATATTTACGCAGATGAAGATGATTTTGCTTATCCACCTTACTAAAGTGTGAAGTGTGAAGTATGAAGTCTGAAATTTTTAGACTTCATACTTCACTGCCTATTTTTTCAGCAGCAGATAGTATAGTGAACCATTACCGCCAGTGATACCAGCGCGATCGCCTGCTAGTCGGCCTGTTCCCATAAAATAATCTACCCGTCCTGGCCCTTTAATAGCACTGCCTGTATCTTGATCGAGTACAAAGCGGCTGACGGCGCGATTTTCTAATTTGCCACCAGCAGCAGGATAAGGAAATGAACCATTAATCAGTGCTAGTGCGCCTGGTGGCATGAGTGATTTATCGGTAGCAATCGAACGTTCTGCTGTTACCGGCACATTCAAACTACCAGTAGCTTTTCTGCCAGGAACTTCTTTAAAGAACACAAAACGTTCCCAGCGTGGCAAATAATTACTTAACTCTAAAGGATTTTGCCGGAAGAAGCTAATTAGCTTGGGCATAGTTAAGCCATCTAGGGGCAGTTTGCCATCTTTGGCTACTTCTTTACCAATACTAGTCCAAGGATAATCAGTGCCGCCTGCATAACCGACGGCTGTTGTTTTGCCATTAGTTAAGCGAATTTGAGCAGAACCTTGGATATGTACCATATATGCGTCTAAGCGATCGCGGAACCACAACAATTCCAAACCGCGCAACTGGCTTTTATCTCCCAATAAACCATCTTTGCCTTCTAAATCAATGCGTTTGGGATGGGGCTTAGTCCATTGGTCAAAATTGGGAGGGAGTCGATAAAGAGGATACTTATATATAGAAGTTCTGATCCGACTAGCTTGATAAACAGGCTCGTAATAAGCAGTAAATTTAACAGTACCCTTGCCATCGTTGCCGACAGACTTATAAAACACAAACTCCCGGCGGACGGCAGCTTGTAGTTGGGCTGCGGATCTGGAAGTGGCTACTAATTGCCGGAAACGCACCAAACTTCGACGCACGCGATCATATGTAATTCCTGGCACAGGATAATTTTGATATGCGGAGATCGCTTTATCTTTGGTCAGGTAACTCAAACTGTTGTCAATCGCCGCTAATATAGCCCGGCGATCTCCTGGTTTGCCTAGACTACCGAAAAGTTGCTCATCCCAACCCAAGCAAGTATAGCCTGGAGTACAACTATTCCCCACGTCGAATGGTTCTAGTGGTAATTGTACTTCTTGTGGTGTGCTTGGCTGGGTAGGCTGTGGCACTGGTAACGGTATTGTCACTGTAGGAATTTGAGCAAAAGCTGGCCAAATGGCGTTTACAAGGGTAATTCCCAAACTCAAAGAAGCCAAAGCAAGGGTTTTTCTCATGATTTAGTCAAATCTTTCAACACTAGAGCTAAACAGTGGTTCTACCCGGATTGCGACAATCCGAGATGGGCGTACAACCATATACTCTCCCTGAATATTCTTGATTGGGACACTAATAAAGTCATTCGATGTAGACTTAGGTACTAGTTCGCCGCTATACCATTTTTGAAATTCTTGAATAGTGGGAAACCGTACTTCTTCACGATGACCAGTTTCCAAAAGCAAGTGTACGGCGTATTCGCTTGGTGTTCTAGGCATAAGGTTAAATGTGGAAAAATTCGTTCAACCCATGTTAACCACGTCACCTCAGAATGAAAAGGGTAAGCATACGGGAGCAAGACCAGGTTTTTGGAAAGTTTTGCATTAATTACCCATGAGATATGACTCCATAAGTCTTAAATTTTATTTTCACCCTAGACGGACTTTACTTTAACTGGTTCCGCGAAAAGGTTAATAATCGTTGCACTTTAAAAATGATATGAGACTAAACAGTATAATTTTTAATTGCTAAAAAACACTTTCAATATTTTTATCTTCTCAAGTCAAAAGGAGCTTGCATAAACCTCAATAACCTACGTATTGATATATCAAGCATTTGTATTGGAGATAATTCTCATGAAACTAATTCCTGTCTTATCATCAGGTTTAATAGCCTTAAGTCCTATCGTATTTGCGCAAGCGGCTTTGGCCGATGGCTGGCCAACTAGTGTGGTAGGCAATTGGAGTGTAAATGCTAATAATAGTACTGGAACTTTAAGCATTACCACTCAAGCCACAACTGGCAATTGTAGATCAATTAGAGGTTCCATCTTTGGCAACCCGATTACAAAAGGCTTTTACTGTCCATTCAGTGGCCGCCTCCATTTCATCAGAGATGTAAATAATTCTGCGTTTCAAGTTTATAACGCCAATGTTTCGCAGAACGCAACGACACTGAGAATTGGTGGTTTATTTAGTGACTATGCGCAACCTGGAGAGTATAGTTTTTTTGGCAGTAAATAGTTGGGTGTTGCCCAATTAAATTTATCATTTTGATAGGTCTTATTAAGAAGAATTGACCTATCTTTTTTTATCCTAAAAACTCTACACTCTTCTATTTTTCTGCTATATCCCCTTTATTTTTACGTCAGAGCAGATGGTTGAATTCATGAGTCAGGAGTTATAAGTTTGATACAAATGGGTTGCAGGGGGGCAGAGAGCAGGGGGCAGGGAGAAAGAATTAAAAACCAATGTATTTGTATCAGGATTTTCGTGAAATGGTATTAACACAGAGAATAAATTTTGTCAGGTTGGCCTCATCAAACCTGAACTAATTGGTAGATGTAGATGTTTCTTCTTTTTTTACAACTCTTCTACCCCAAGGTTTGAGTACAGAAATAGCAACAATCCCTAGTATAAAAAGAGTTTGAATTACACCACCGATTAATACTCCTTTGACATCAAAGGTGTACAAGGGATTGCTCAAGGCTTGCTCCCGTTCAATATCTGAAATACTGGTAGCTGCATTTACCCAAGGCCCTAACCAAGCAGTTCCTACACCAATTAAAGTAACTGTTGCTACCCATTTAACAATGACCCAGTAGTGTTTAAAAAATCCCCAAATAGTTAGCCAACAAAGTAATCCGCCAGTTAACAACGACAAATTAGCAGAAGGAATCACGACAAAATCATCCAGTAGTTTTAAAGTTGCATTAATCGCATACAGTTCATCACCGTTTGTGGTGTGGGCATTTTTAAATGCGATTGCTACCATGCACAAAGCCGAGCCAAACCAAATACTACCAGAAGCCACATGGGCAGAAAGTAACCAGTTTTTTTGTTTGATATTAAGTTTAGGCATAAGCTGTTCAGCCGTGTACACAACTCTTACACGAATCCAGACTACAGGACAATCGCTAATAAATCAAATAGGATTGCTATATTCCAAAAGATAATTTTATGCCAAGCAATTTATTCTTATGTTGAGTTTTAATCAAAAGTATTTTTCCTGCACGCTTTTATTATTTTGCATTGAGGTTTTGATTGCTGTTTTTATTACTGATGGTTTTATCCGTCCTTTTATTGGCGATGTTTTAGTAGTTATTTTAATTTATTGTTTTGCTAGAACATTTTTTCGGGTCAACTATTACATCATTGCTTTGTTAGTATTTGCCTTTGCTTGTATGATTGAAACTCTGCAATATTTTAACTTTGTCAAAGTTTTAAGATTGGAAAGATATAAGATTTTAGCGATCGCTTTAGGAAGTACATTTGATTGGCGAGATATAATGGCTTATGCCTTAGGCACGACAATTATTATCTTTTTAGAAAACAAAACCAATATAAAAGCAAAAACTTAATCAGTCGCCTACACCCTACACCCTGTTCATCCTTGATATTCCATACCATTTGCTTCGGCATAACGGTGCAAAAAGCGCATCACTCGCTCCCAATGATCATCTTTTTCGACTTCAAATTGGCACTCGACGCGCTGTAATTCATCCCCCTCATCGCCACCAAAAATAAATTTAGTCGAAGAAGGAGTCACGTTAATTTCACCTTCTTCATCTGTTAAAAGCATGGAATTTAACGAGGGTTTGGTAAAACTGTTAAAACCTTCTAATGCTTGTAAAGTATTAAAAGTCATGGCAACAATGCGTTTACCAGAAGTTTTGCCGCGCCGCAGACTCACATTACTAAGTTCTTCATAAATGCCAGAGAAAAATTGAATTGAAGGTGTGGTAGATGTCATGAGCGAACAAAAATAGGAGACAGGTTATCTGGGTTGGTAATATTGCGGGCTAGTCAACTGTGGTGATTGATAACCGCTTGGAGGAATGATATTAACCGTACTGTTGGGTATAGCCGGATTCAGCATTGGTGATTGATAGCCAGTTATCGGCATCACCCCAGTGGTGGTATTAGGTATGGGTGAAGTGATGTTTGGGGCAGGATAAGTTGTAGTTGTCGGCACTGTGGTGTTATTGGTTGCGCTACTTTGACTCAAGTTTTGATAAACAATGCGAGAAATCGAACTGATGAGTTTTTCGGCACGAACATCATTATTAGGACGCTTGACCATCACAGAAATGATGTAGCGTTTGCCATTAGGTACATCAACTAAACCTGTATCTGCTAGCATTGTCCCAATGTCGCCTGTTTTGTGATATATTCTCGCGCCTGAGTCTAAACCTGAAGGTAATAAAGTGTCTCTTTCGGTGCGGCGCATGATGTCTAACATTAAATCACGCGATCGCATACTGACAAAATTACCTTGATTAACCATCGCCATTAAGTTACCCAGTTCTTTGGGGCTAGTGATGTTTGTGCCTTGTAAATCTGGCAGCTTATTATTAATCGCTGTGGTTGTCAAACCCCAACTGCGAAAACGTTGGTTTAATGCTTCTATGCCTCCCAAGCGCGCAATCAGCATATTAGTCGCTGTATTGTCGCTGATGGTAATCATTTTGGTCGCCACTTCTAAAGCAGTGTATTGCGTCCCCACTGGTTTAAATTGAAAATTTCCCGAACCACCAGCTACCATATCTTGCTGCATGGTTAGCATTTCATCCAGACGGATTTTACCCGCGTCTACATCTTGGAAAAAAGCTACCAGAACTGGGACTTTGATAGTGCTAGCTGCCGGAAAACTCGTAGAAGCATTAATATCTACATAACTACCATTGTCTAAATCGACCAAGAACACACCAGGAGTCATATCTGGCGTGGTTGTGGCTAATTCTTGAACAGCATTTTTTAAGGAAGTATTTTCTTGAGACAGGTATAAACCTGAAGTAGTAACAGCCTGATTAGGGGTAGCTTGTGGCTGAACTTGGCCAGCATTATTACTAGTATTAGATGACACCGAAGTAGTCGAATTGATGCGGCTAGCCGGGTCTAGCACAGACAATACTGTACCAACGATCGCGCCCATGCCCACTCCTACAATTAACAACCGCAGGATATACAACATGGTTCTGGCCATTGGCTTTAACCGCGTCTTTTTCGATACTTTTTTGGTTCTTTTGAGTTGAGGCGGTGGTTGCTTTTGGACTCGCACTGTTTTGACTTTGACAGTGCTAGGGTTAGCAGGTGCTATATTTCTTGGTGTTTTGGGGATGGGTTTGACTGCTGTGGGCATGACTAACCCTTGTCTGGGCCTGGGTACACCAGCAGATGCAGGTTGAGGCACTAGTACGGATTCTCGCACAACAGGACGCTGTTGCGGATTAGGTGCTTTAGCCTTTTTTGCTTCTACTTTTTGAACTTTACGCGATCGCTGGCGGCGGTTGACCGGTTGTCGCCGCGAGAAATCTCTTAGCTTGTCACTTGATTCTGTCACTGCTACTCCTTGTGACTCACTCAAATTTTTCTAGCAGACTCCCGACCCAAAACTTATACCATAACTTATACTACTCAGTAGCATTCGTGTGTTTAGTTTAAGTCATATTATCTATTTTGGGGTAAGAATGCGTCTATATTAATCGATGTAGCATAAGTTTTCATCATCATATGTATTTGAGTGCTGGGTGGTGAGTTTTGAATACAAAAGACTGATGCGTGATTTCTGGTAAAACTAAAAATTACTGATGGCGATGGTTAATTGCCCATTCCATTTGCCGGATGATACCGCGTAACAAGGCGATTTCCTTGGTTGTGAGTCGCGCGCGGTTATATAACTGGCGAAATTTTTCCATCCGACTTACTGCTGTATGAGGATAGATGTAACCAATATTCAACAGTAGAGATTCTAATTGTTGGTAATATTCTTCCACAAGCTCTAAAGGTGCTAATTCTGTTGGTTGGCTGGTCTGTGGTTGAGTAGTATTTGCCTGTTGAGCTAGTTCATAACAACAAATACCTACAGCACTAGCTAAATTTAAAGAAGGATAAATTTCGCTACTGGGAATACGGACAAATCGTTGGGCATAGTTGAGTTCTTCATTACTTAATCCCCGGTCTTCTCTACCAAAAATTAAAGCGGAGGATTTTTCAGGTTCTTCGAGTAACCAAGGTAAAGCTGTGCGGGGGTTCTCCATTGGAGTTTGCCAATCACGCACACGGGCGGTGGTGGCGATGGCTCGTACACATCCTTGTAAAGCGGCTGGCAGTGTGCTTTCTAATACTGCTGATTCTAAAATATCTTTGGCATGAACAGCCATTTTCATGGCTTCTGCTGATAAATGATTACATTGGGGATTGACTAATACTAAATTAGTGAGTCCAAAATTTTTCATTACCCGCGCTATTGCGCCCACATTCATCGGGCCAGCTGGTTCGACTAACACAATTTTTATCCCAGCTAATGCCATTGTTTGCCTCCTGTGTGCGTTAAATTAACTTTTTTGATAACGCATTCCTGGCAGTTGCGAAATTAAACCCATAAGTTCTAACTGTAATAGAACACTAGAAACGGAACTAGCCGGATTGCCTGTTTTATGGACAATAGCATCAAATGATAAAGTATCACAGGCGATCGCATCGATGATTTGCTGCATTTGCGGTGATAAAGTGGGCATTAACTTTTCTGGGGGTGGGGAAGTAGTCACAGCATCGAGTTTGGGGACTGCGCCTAACATCGTTAACAGTTCGTCTAATTCTCGAAAAATTAACGAAGCCCCTTGAGAAATTAACTTTAAACAGCCTTGCGACGGATAATCATCTAATCTCCCTGGTAAAGCATAAACATCTCTACCAAAATCGTTGGCGTAAGTTGCGGTAATTAACGCCCCAGATTTTAAAGGTGCTTCTATGACTAATATCGCTCGGCTTAAGCCTGCAATAATGCGATTCCGCCTGGGGAAATGCTGGCGGTCTGGTGGGGTTTTCGCTGGATACTCACTCAGCACCAATCCTGCACCTAAAATTTGATGATATAAATCTCGATTTTTGTGGGGATAGATCACATCTACACCCGTTCCCAATACAGCCAAAGTTCTTCCACCTGCTTTGATAGTGGCACTGTGAGTTTCTGTGTCGATTCCTTCTGCCATTCCCGACACAACAGTAAAACCATTTTGAGCCAAAGCTGTGCTAATTTGCCGAGTCCAGCGAATACCATACTCGGAAGGTTGACGCGTTCCTACAACCGCAACTAAGGGTTTTTGTCCCGCATTTTCTAATAAATCAATTTCACCCCGATAGTATAAAACTGGCGGTGGGCTGGGCGTTTCTAATAACAAGCGGGGATAGTCAGCATCGGCTGGTGTCCAAAAATGGGGGTTTTCTTGCTGGTGTTGACTGAGTAACTGTGCTGGATGAAGATGCGATCGCTGTTTAACTACTTTTTCTAAAGTTTGCACCCCAAAACCTTCAACTGCTGCTAATTCTGTCTTGGTAGCTTGCCAAGCCGTTGATAAGTTACCAAAATGCTGGTGCAATCTTCGCAGCAAAACCGGGCCAATCCCAGAAATTTGTGTCCAAGCTAACCAATACGCCCGTTCTTCTACCACTAGCTAAATCCTCACACCTGATGGGTTGAGTATTCCCAAATTCACAGGACTGACGCACAAAGTTTAGCTGTGGAGACTGAGATTAAGGTTGTATGTATCAATTCATGTGTAGTTCTGATTGCTGATAGGGATTTGTATGACAAATTCTGTGCCTTTCCCTAAAGTTGAAAAGCATTTCAATTGACCAGTATGTTTTTGAGTAATGATTTGATAGCTGATGCTAATTCCCATCCCTGTTCCCTTGCCAACAGGCTTGGTTGTAAAAAATGGGTTGAAAATGTTTTTTTGAATTTCTTCAGACATTCCAGGGCCATTATCAGCGATCGCAATTTCCGCCCATTCTGCATTAATCATGGATGTCCGAATTGTAATGGTCGGTGCTTTTTCTTCTAAATCATCAGTAATCGTGGATAATTCTTCTAGGGCATCGATGGCATTGGTCAAAATGTTCATAAATACCTGATTCAGATGGCTAGGATAGCATTCTATTTTTGGTAATTGTCCATAATTTTTAATAATTTGCATCTCAGGAAAATAGGGGCTAGCTTGTAGGCGGTGTTGCAAAATTACTAATGTGCTATCTATGCCTTCATGAATGTCAACTTGCTTCAATTCGGCTTCATCCATCCGTGAAAAGTTACGTAGTGATTGCACAATACTATGAATGCGTTCAGTGCCGACGTTCATAGAATTAATAATTTTAATGATATCTGTTTGTAAAAAATCTATATCAATCTCTTTTGATTTATTTTGAATTTCGGTAACAGGTTCAGGATAATAATGTTGATATAACTTGATAAAATCTAATAAATCTCTGGTGTAATTTTGGATATGATTGAGATTGCCATGAATAAAATTAACTGGGTTATTAATTTCATGAGAAACTCCGGCAACTAATTGTCCCAAACTTGACATTTTTTCTTGTTGAATGAGATGGGCTTGGGCTTGCTGGAGTTCATAAGTGCGTTCTTCGACTCTTTGTTCTAATTCTTCATTCATTTGTTGTAATTGTAAGGTGGCTGTGCGATTTTCTTGAACAGCCGAAGACAAAATTAGAGTAGCGATCGCTAGTGTTCCAACAAAAGATTGTAATAGCACCAAAGAGTGATTCACCTCGTTACCTTTAGCAAAGGAGCCAAAGCCATGCGAAGTTCCAAAGACTGCGATCGCTGCCATAATTAAAATTAGCAAAGTCGATGATTTCTGCCCTAATCTTAATGCTGACCAAATTAAGGGAAAAACCATCATATATTCTAACGGATGACCTCGCAAAAAAGTAATATTACCAATGAATAATAAGATAATTATAATTAAAATAAATTCACTAATTTTTAATAAGTGTGATTGCCAATATTCAATTAAATTATTAGCAGAAAAGTTTAAGATTTTTGGGCGAAAGTTATTGAAGATGAGGTGGTAAGTATCGTGAATTTTTAGTGGTTGTAACCAAACTAATAGTACTGGTGCAATAATTAACATCCCAGAAATATTACTGGTATACCAAGTGCGCCAAACTATTTTATAAGCATCCCAAGCAGTAATCCCAGCCCAACATTGAACTACTGTACCAATTGCCGAACTCATTATAGGATAAGGGATGAGTAAAGCCACAAATAAAATTACATCTGGCACACGGTTAAACGGATTGCGTTTTTGAATAAAATGCTTAATTAAAAATCCAGCAACTAAAGGATCTGTGGAATCTAAAAAACCAACAATCAAGCTAGCTAAAATATGATGTAAAAAAAGTGTGTGAAAAACTACAAAATCACAAAACCAAATACCAAACCAAATCCTTCGCCCACATAAAAGTAAAGCAGCTAAAAATACCCCCGTGGAAGGCCAAATGGGTGTGATGCCATTTTGAAATGTAAATGTTCCAGAGATAATAGCTAGGGCAAAATGAATCGGTAGCAAAATGATAATTACTACGAGATTGAGGCGAAAATTAGCAAAAAAATACTTTTTGATTAAATTGATGTGACTAAATAATTTTTGAGGCAGCCATTTCCAGATATTCATATCATTCACTCGTGATTGGTAGTCTGCAATTTGAACAGCCTAATTTTTTTGAAACAAACCCACGCTATTACATATCATTCCCGCAAGCTAACAAGTAATTTCAAATATTCTGGAAGATTTGATATTGGCATCTCGTGAGATTACTGAATATCCTTGAGTACCGAGAAAAGCCGGAAGCTGAATCTAAATCTCCCCTTCAATAGGAGGATTTCGCACCAGCTAGAACTGTTTGCTACTAATATGGGGAGGAGGCAAGAGGAATTATCTGGGTGTACTGATTTTTTTCCAAATCAAGTATTCTTCTATTATGAATATTTTTGTTACAACACTTATTTGTGCAAACCTGATGTAAAACTTGCGCTACTATGTCTCCTATTGCCTTTGTGCAATGTATGGCAGGCGAAGGAAACACACCAAGATGACGCAAAATAGCACAATACAGGTTGTCGAAAATTTACTGACTATTGCCGATCAATTTACACTCCAGGGTCAGGTAAGTAGTGTAACAGCATTTGGCAGTGGCAATATTAACGATACGTTCTTAGTGACGCTAGATGGAGCGAGAGAATCGCAATTTGTGTTGCAACGCATTAATACACAAGTATTTCGCCAACCGCAATTGATTATGCGAAATATGCGGATTTTTAGCGATCATGTTTATCAACGCTTGCAGCAGACACCCTTAAATCGGCGTTGGGAAGTGCCAAGGGTATTGTCAACCAAAGACTGTCAAGATTATTACATTTATACTGATGGTGCTTTTTGGCGAGCAATCAGTTTTATTCAAGGCGCAGAGTCTTTTGATACGATGCAAAATATCGCATATGCCAAAGAAATTGGTTACGCTTTGGGGATGTTTCACAATTTAATTAGTGATTTACCGCCAGAGAAACTTGCAGATACGCTGCCTGGTTTTCACATTACACCCGATTACTTGCAACATTATCAAGAAGTCTTAGCGCGAGCAAATCCACAAGTATCGCCAGAAGTCAATTATTGTTTACAGTTTGTTAGCGATCGCTTATCCTTTGCACATATCCTGGAAAATGCCAAAGCCGCAGGCAAACTACCACTGCGTTTGATGCATGGCGACCCTAAAATTAATAATGTCATGTTTGACATCCAAACGCAAAAAGCAGTGAGCGTGATTGATTTAGATACAGTCAAGCCCGGATTAATACATTATGATATTGGCGACTGTTTACGCTCTGGTTGTAATCCAGTTGGTGAAGAAACCAATCAATGGGATAGTGTTTATTTTGACACTGATTTATGTCAAGGTATTTTGCAAGGTTATGTGACAGTTGCCAAAGAATTTCTCACCGACAATGACTATGCCTATATGTATGATGGCATTCGTTTAATTACGTTTGAATTAGGATTGCGATTTTTTACCGACTATTTAGCCGGGAATGTCTATTTTAAAGTTAAGTATCCAGAACATAATTTAGCAAGAGCGATCGTGCAGTTTAAGCTGATTGAGAGTATCGAATCTCAAGCCAATCAAATTCATCAAATTATTCAAGATATGAAATGAATCAACAAATCTTTACCCTGCAAGCATTCCCTGGCGAAAACTTACCACCAAATGTGCAAATTGTAGGCAATATAACTCGCAATCAGCAGCAACTAGAGATTACTTACAAGCTGCTGGGTGATTTGTCAGAAATTGCGATCGCGACACCAACAAATCAACCAAGTCGCAAACACGAACTTTGGCAAGATACCTGCTTTGAATTTTTTGTCGGTCTCAAAAATGCCACAAGCTATTGGGAATTTAACCTTTCTCCGGCTGGGGATTGGAATATTTATCGTTTTGATCACTATCGCCAAGGAATGCAAACAGAAACTACCTTTATCGAGTTGCCATTTCATGTAGAAAAATCTGCTAGTTTTACTCTGAATTTGCAGTTAGATTTAGCTAAAATTATTCCTCCCGACCAAAAAATTGATGTGGCAATTACTAGTGTGATTAAACAACAAAATAATCAAATTACTTATTGGGCATTAGCGCATAAAGGCACTAAACCAGATTTTCATTTACGAGATAGTTTTATCATCGAGTTATGAACTCTATTCGCCAGGAAGTAAGACTGTAAAAATAGTGCCTCTGGGATAATTATCTTCGACAAAAATAGTGCCCTGATGGGCTTCAATAGCAATTTTGCAAAAAGCTAATCCTAACCCAATTTGCGAAACTTCTGGCATCAAAGTCCCGATTTCATACTTCTCAAAAATAATTTGACGTAAATCTTCTTTCACTCCAGGGCCAGAATCAGCCACTTGTAATTTAGCACCACCTGTTGGTAAACACTCGGCTGTTAACTTTACTTGCGAGTTAGAAGGGGAAAATTTAATAGCATTGTTGAGTAAATTATCTAGCACTCGCCGAAAAATCAGCGCATCTATTTTAACGATCGCATGAGATTCTGTTAATTCGCTCATGAGGGCTATTTTCTTTTGGCTAGCCATCACTTCAACATCTGTTAATGCTGATGTACAAATTGTATTTAAATTTACTTCTGAGTAGTTAAGTACCATTTTGCCTGATTCTAGTTTAGCCATAATCAGCAAACTATTAATCAACGCTTGGAGTTGTTGTCCAGCCAGCCTAATTTGCTCGACTTTCATCTGTTGTTGTTCAGATGATAAGTGAGGAAAGCGGAGAATTTCAGCAGCCAAGACAATACTAGCCAAAGGATTTCGTAGATCGTGGACAATCATATTTACCATGTCTTCTCGCAGTTTGAGTAACACTTGAAGACTGTCGTAATGCTGCTTAATCCGCAACATCGAATTGACTCTCGCTCTTAACTCCACACCGTTGAGGGGTTTACTAATAAAGTCATCTGCACCCGTACCCAGACATCGAGCTAAATCTTCTTTAGCAGTTAAGGCTGTTGCCATGATTATCGGCACTGCTTGCCATTGCGGATCAGCTTTAATCCGTTTACACACTTCCATACCATCTAAATCTGGCATCATCACATCTAGCAAAATCAAATCTGGCTGAAAACTACTGAGGCGATCTAAAGCTTGTTGACCACTCGGCGTATAGTATAGCTGGTAATTTTCCCCATCTAACAAAGCTTCTACAACATCGAAATTATCGGGTTCATCATCGATTACTAAAATAGAAGGTTGTGTATCCATCGAAATTGTCTGTTATCTTTCTAAAAGTTGTTGAATAGTGGTAACAAGCTGTTTGAGTTTGACAGGTTTGGTGAGATATTCATTAGCACCAGCCGCTAAACAAGTTTCCCTATCGCCAGGCATAGCTAAAGCTGTCAAGGCAATAATCGGCAAATGGCCAAACTCCGGCTCTCTACGGATGTGGCGAATCGCCTCTAACCCATCCATCCCTGGCATTTGAATATCCATAACAATTAAATCGGGGTGTTGAGCATGAACTTGGTCAATCGCTTGTTGACCATCGTGAGCCATAATCAAATGATATCCCCGACTTTCAAGATAACCAGACATAGTATCAATATTGGCTTGGTTATCTTCTGCTAACAAAATCACCGGGGTTTTAGGTAATCCATTGAGATTTTGCGCTGGCGAAGGAGCAGCAGTTTGCAATTTATCTATAGCGGCTTGAAGTTGTACGCGAGTAATTGGTTTCACCAAATATGCAAATGCTCCTTGGCTCAAACCTGGCTCATGCTCATCAACCACAGAAATGATAATTACGGGAATATCTTTGGTTGCAGAATTTGACTTGAACTGCTCTAGCAAATCCCAACCTGATAGATGGGGTAATTGTAAATCTAAAATAATCAGTGCCGGTTGCAGACGTAGCACTTCTTTTAAGGCTCCTTCGCCTTGGGAATAGACAATAGGCTGCATCCCGATTTCACTTAAGTAGCGCGAAATTTGTTCAGCTGCTGGCACTGAATCTTCAATAATCAATACTGGAGCATTACTTGTTTTGAAACAATAGTTAGAAAATAAAGTTGTCACTGATTGAACTGAAAAATCATCGCCAGGACAATAGGGAATGCAAACACTAAAACAACTGCCCTGGCCAACTTGACTATTAACTGAGACAGTACCACCATGCAAAGTGACAATTCGATGGACTAATGCCAAGCCTAAACCCGTGCCATTGTATTGGCGGTTCAGGCTGCTGTCAAGCTGTACAAACGGCTGAAATAACTTACCTATCGCTTCTGGGGCAATACCTATACCTGTATCGATGATGTGAAAGCAGATGTTTGCGGCCTCTAGGCGCAC
>NZ_JACJRU010000023.1 GCF_014697425.1 Nostoc sp. FACHB-110 | reverse complement strand
GGAGCATCCAGTTTAAATCTCACAGCTAGCTATTTTAGTTATGTTTCCTAGTCTGGGAAAAAGCAGGGAACAGTCATATCTCAATCAACAAATTGAGGACTTACGCACAAAGATTATCTGTGGAGATTGGGTTAATGGGTGAAAGGGTATGGGGTGTAAGGATTTTGAATCAGTACACCCCTATACCCCTGAACCCCTACACCCTCGCCAAAACCCTTGATTTTTCGTTTTGATGCGTAAGTCCTAAACCTTCACCCAAGCGTATTGGTGTATAGAGGGGTCAGAGTTGGATAATACACCCCTACACCCTTGACTTTATTCCGCTTCTTTCGCCGCCTCTGCTTTATCAATCATGGGGACAACTAGCACCTTATCGACGCGATTACCATCCATATCCATGACTTCAATTCGCATCCCTTCCCACTCAAAATGATCGGCGGCGGCGGGGATGCGGCCTAAATGGTTGATGACAAAGCCTCCCAAAGTTTGATAGCTAACGCGTTCGTCAGATTCCCACTCTTCCATCTCGAACAGTTCAAAGAACTCATCTACGGGTAACATTCCATCTAGTAGCCAGGAACCATCTTCGCGCTGCACTGCTTGGGGTTCATCTTCTCCGGGATCTGCGGGAACATCACCGACGATTTCGCTCATGATGTCGTTAAGGGTGACTAATCCTTGAATTACGCCGTATTCATCCACCACAATGGCCATGTGGGTGATAGTTTGCTTGAATAATTCCAATACTTTCAAGCCACGGGTGCTTTCTGGGACAAATACAGGTTGACGTAAACCCACTGTTAAATCTAGAGCTTCATTCCGAAAACTGCGGGCGAGTAAATCGGTGACAGGGATGATCCCCAAGACATTATCCAGCCCTCCCTGACAAACTGGATACCGCGAATAACCATTTTCAGTCATTTTTTGGCGGTTTTCTTCGGCGGTGTCTTCTAGGTCTAGCCAGATGATATCAGGGCGGGGTGTCATAAAAGAACTGACAGGGCGATCGCCTAAACGAAAAACTCGCTCTACCATATCCTGTTCGGCTTCTTCAAAGGTTCCCGCTTCTGTGCCTTGCTCAATCAGAATTTTAATTTCTTCTTCGGTGACTTGCGGCTCTTCTGAGGGGGTGATTCCTAAAATTCGCAACACCAATTCTGTAGAAGCACTTAATAAATGCACTGCTGGGGAAGCCATAGCCGCTAAAGCCCGCATTGGTATAGCAACAAACGCTGCAATTCTTTCTGGGTTGTTTAATGCCAATCGCTTCGGCACTAATTCCCCGATAATCAGAGATAAATACGTAATAATTAAAACGACTATCCCAAAAGATATTGGTTCGCTGTAAGGAGCCAAAAAGGGGATAAGTTTTACATATATTGCCAGTCGGTTAGCAATTGTCGCTCCCCCAAAGGCGCCAGTCAGGATACCAATCAAGGAAATTCCGACTTGAACGGTAGATAAGAAATTATTGGGAGACTCTGCTAGTCTCAATGCTGCCCTGGCTTTGGCATCTCCTTGATTGGCAAGCTGCTGAAGCCTGACCTTTCGCGCTGAGACAATAGCCATCTCCGACATCGAGAAGATCCCGTTGGCAATAATTAGTACCAAAATGATTAAAATTTCAGAAGTGATGGAGGACATGTTTGGATTTGCCGCTATAGGGAGCGAACTATGCTTAACCCTTAGTATGTAGTATTAAACGTTAATTAAAGTGCTGACATAAAGTACTTCGATCACAAAAGGACAAAGCCTAAAGGATGAAATTTATACTCAGAGGCAGTAGAAGCCAAAAAGTAAATTTATTACTAATGGTGGCATTTGCGCTTTGAAAATGTCTAAATTCTCTGACTAAAGCTATATAATTCATACTTCTGTTGACTATATACAAAGTCGTAGTTTAACTTTTTAAATCTATATATTTATATTTCAATCATCATTCTTCCACAGAAGTAATAAGTGGAGTGTCAACGCTTTTAAAATAGTGAACATAAACTACCTATAAATTTTCTTATCACTGAAGACTTCCACCTCTAGTAGAACTTATGGCATTTTCTTCTATTGTGCGTGCCTTGGCTCGATCGCCACTCACCACCGAACTACTTACTAAGCTCAATCGGCAACAAGAATTACGCTTAAATGGCATTCCCCGCCTACCCAAGGGCTTGGTAGCATCGGCATTAGCACAAAATTCAGGAAGGAATTTATTTGTCGTCTGTGCCACCCTAGAAGAAGCCGGACGCGCCTACGCTCAATTAGAGGCGATGGGCTGGTCAACAGTACATTTTTACCCCACTTCCGAAGCATCACCTTACGAACCTTTTGACCCCGAAACGGAAATGACCTGGGGACAAATGCAGGTTTTGGCGGATTTGGTGAAGGGTCAGTCATCAGTTAACAGTCAACAGTCATCAGTTAATGGTCAAAATAAAACTATAGCGGTGGTTGCTACTACGGGGGCGTTACAGCCGCATTTACCGCCGCCAGAGGCTTTTACACCTCTAAGTCTGACTTTGACTAAAGGGATGGAATTTGACCTGAATACTTTCAGTACCAAAATTACTACCTTGGGTTACGAGCGAGTACCTTTGGTAGAAACAGAAGGTCAATGGAGTCGGCGCGGTGATATTGTCGATGTTTTTCCGGTTTCTTCAGAATTGCCTGTGCGCTTGGAATGGTTTGGCGACGAAATTGAGCAAATCAGAGAATTTGACCCATCAACCCAGCGTTCTGCTCTTGACAAAATTAATCAGGTTGTGCTGACACCGACTAGTTTCACTCCCATAATTTTGGACGCACTCAAGGACAGTGCTGAGTTCCGAGTGTTGAGTGCTGAGTTGAAGAATGAATCGGAACTTACAACGGAAGAATCGGGAGTTTTAGAAGGAAGTCGCAGATTTTTGGGTCTAGCGTTTGATAAACCCGCATCAGTTTTAGATTATCTGCCTGAAAATACTTTAATCGCCATTGATGAACCAGAACAATGTCATGCCCATAGCGATCGCTGGGTGGAAAATGCCCAGGAACAATGGTCGCTGGGGACTGGGGAATTAGATTTGGGTTCTCTGCAATTGCCGAAAATTCATCGGTCGTTTGATGATTGTCTAACTGAACTGACCCAATTTCCCACTGTATATTTATCAGAAATCGCCGAGGAAAACAACGGAATTAATTTAGCGAGTCGTTCTGTACCTGTGACACCGCATCAGTTTGGTAAGCTGGCAGAAACATTACGCCAAGAACGCGATCGCAATTTCTCAATTTGGTTAATTTCTGCCCAACCTTCCCGTTCTGTCTCCTTACTCCAAGAACACGACTGTCCAGCGCAGTTTATCCCCAACCCGCGCGACTACCAAGCCATTGAAAAGCTACAAATCAACCATACCCCAGTCGCCTTAAAATACTCTGGTTTGGCGGAACTGGAAGGGTTTATTCTGCCAACTTTCCGTTTAGTTGTTGTCACAGACCGGGAATTTTACGGTCAGCATTCCCTCGCCACACCAGGATATATCCGCAAACGTCGTAAGGCTGCTTCTAAGCAAGTTGACCCGAATAAACTGCGTCCGGGAGATTATGTAGTTCACAGAAGCCACGGGATAGGTAAGTTTGTCAAATTGGAAAGTTTGACGATTAACGATGAAACCCGTGATTACATCGTTGTACAGTACGCCGATGGTTTGTTGCGGGTGGCGGCTGACCAAGTTGGTTCTTTATCCAGGTTCCGCGCCACAGGCGATAAAGCCCCAGAACTGCACAAAATGACCGGGAAGGCTTGGGACAATACCAAGAACCGCGTCCGTAAAGCTATTAAGAAATTAGCGGTAGACTTGCTGAAATTATATGCAGCGCGATCGCAACAACAAGGTTACGCCTATCCCCAGGATATGCCTTGGCAAGAGGAAATGGAAGATTCTTTCCCCTATCAACCTACGACAGACCAGCTAAAAGCCGTCCAAGATGTCAAACGGGACATGGAAAGCGATCGGCCAATGGATCGGTTAGTATGTGGTGACGTTGGTTTTGGTAAAACGGAAGTCGCAATCCGCGCCATTTTCAAAGCTGTGACTTCTGGTAAACAAGTCGCACTCCTCGCACCAACTACCATCCTCACCCAGCAACATTACCACACCCTGAAAGAACGCTTTGCCCCCTACCCTGTGAATGTCGGCTTACTTAACCGCTTCCGTACTGCTGAAGAACGTCGGAATATCCAAAAGCGATTAGCAACGGGTGAGTTAGATATCGTTGTTGGTACACACCAACTTTTAGGGAAAGGTGTATCATTCCGCGACTTGGGTTTATTGGTGGTGGATGAAGAACAAAGATTTGGGGTGAACCAAAAAGAGAAAATCAAATCTTTGAAGACTCAGGTTGACGTACTCACACTTTCCGCCACACCCATTCCCCGTACCTTGTATATGTCCTTGTCGGGGATTCGGGAAATGAGTTTGATTACCACACCACCCCCAACCCGCCGACCAATTCAAACCCATCTTTCACCCTTGAATCCTGAAACAGTCCGCAGTGCAATTCGCCAAGAACTAGATCGAGGCGGACAGGTATTTTATGTAGTCCCGCGCGTGGAAGGAATTGAAGAGACGACAGCCAAATTGCGCGAGATGATACCGGGGGGAAGATTTGCGATCGCTCACGGGCAAATGGACGAAAGTGAGTTAGAATCAACCATGCTCACCTTTAGTAATGGTGACGCAGATATTTTAGTATGTACAACAATTATTGAATCTGGTTTAGATATTCCCCGCGTCAACACCATCTTAATTGAAGACGCACACCGTTTTGGATTAGCGCAACTATACCAATTACGCGGTCGTGTCGGTCGTGCAGGTATTCAAGCCCATGCTTGGTTATTTTATCCTAAGCAACGTACCTTATCTGATGCAGCACGGCAGAGATTACGGGCGATACAAGAATTTACTCAACTTGGTTCCGGCTATCAATTGGCGATGCGCGACATGGAAATCAGGGGTGTGGGTAACTTGCTGGGTGCAGAACAATCTGGTCAAATGGATGCGATCGGTTTTGATTTGTACATGGAAATGTTAGAAGAAGCGATTCGAGAAATTCGCGGTCAAGAAATACCCCAAGTTGATGATACGCAAATTGACCTCAACCTCACTGCATTTATTCCTGCTGATTACATTCCCGATATTGACCAAAAGATGAGTGCGTATCGTGCAGTAGCATCTGCCAAATCGAAAGAAGAACTAGCGCAGATTGCAGCAGAATGGAGCGATCGCTATGGTACTTTACCCGTTCCCGCCAATCAACTTTTGCGCGTCATGGAACTAAAACAAATAGCGAAAAAATTAGGATTTAGCCGCATCAAACCAGAAAACAAACAACACGTAATTTTAGAAACCCCAATGGAAGAACCTGCATGGAATTTACTTGCAGCCAACTTACCAGAACATCTCAAAACCCGCTTTGTTTACTCCCCTGGTAAAGTCACAGTCCGAGGTTTAGCCGTGATGAAAGCCGACCAACAATTGCAAAGCTTAATTGATGCAATGGGGAGAATGCAAGGTGCGATCGCAGAGGCGGCTGTTGTTTAATACATCTTTTAGTTGATGAAACAGCGACTGTTCATTAGTATCGGTGAGATATGATTTAAATGCTAATGTTCTGGTGTCTTCACCCAAATCGATGTAAATATTAAATACGCTGTAGCTTAGAATTTGCTTATTGAGTTCGATAACTCATCCATAACAAGTCTTAGGCTCAAGGATAGCTGAACAGAAATTTTAGGGCATGATCGCTAAAGGAATACGGCAATGAAAATTAAAGTCAAAAATCTTGGTGCTTTAAAGCAAGCCGAATTCACACTTGGCGAATTGACTATAATTTGTGGCTGCAATAATACGGGAAAGACCTACGCTACTTATGCCTTATTTGGCTTTTTATCTACTTGGCAAGATAGGTTGTCAATCAAAATTAATACTGACAAGATTAACCTGCTTCTTACTGACGGTGTAGTTCGTCTTGATATACAAGAATATGTCAAACACTCTGAAAACATTATTACTAAAGGTTGTCAGGCTTATACTAAAGAATTATCAAAAGTTTTTGCAGCACCAGCCGAACGATTTAAAACAACAGAGTTTCAGATCAGTCTTGATGTCCAAAATATTCCTCTGAAAAGCGGATTTAATCTAAAAATTGGTTCTGGTGAGGTATCACTTTTTTCTATTACCAAAAGTGAAGAGAGTACAGAATTAGTTGTAACTCTGCTGGTTGAGAAAGAAAAAGTAAAAATTCCCACAGAAATCCTTGAGGAAATCATTAGCGACGCACTAAAAAAGATTATTTTTGATCAGTTTTTCCCTAACCCTTTCATAGCCAGTAGTGAACGGACTGGGGCTGCAATTTTTCGTAAAGACTTAGATTTTGATCGTAATCGCTTGCTAGAAGAAATTAGTCGTGTTGGACAAGATATCAATCGAGTAGAACTGATACTTAAAGATTTTGGAGATTATGCTCTACCGATAAAGAAAAATGTTGATTTTATACGGCGACTTGAAAGCATTGTCAAAAAAAATAGTTTTATCGCGGAAAATCATCCTGATGTGCTGGCGGATTTTGCCAAAATTATCGGTGGTGAGTACACAGTTACCCGCAATGATGAGCTTTACTATTTGCCGACGGGTAAACGTGTCAAGCTGTCTATGGATGAAAGTTCCAGTGCGGTGCGTTCTCTACTAGACATTGGTTTTTATCTGAGACATGAGGCTCAACTTGGCGATTTACTCATGGTAGATGAACCCGAATTGAACTTGCACCCCGAAAATCAACGTTGCGTCGCACGGCTATTTGCTCGATTAGTAAACCTGGGTATTAAAGTTTTCATCACCACACACAGTGATTATATTATCAAAGAACTGAATACACTGATCATGCTCAACCATGATAAACCTTATCTCAAACGAATTGCCGAAAAAGAAGGTTATCGACAAGAAGAACTAATATCTGCTGAAAAAATCAAAGTCTATATTGCGGAAGAAGAACTGATAATACCAGATGGTAAAACAAAAAGACAAAAATGCCAGACCCTGGTACCAGCAGAGATTGATCCACAACTAGGTATTGAAGCCCGTAGTTTTGACAAAACAATCGAAACAATGAATCGCATTCAGGAAGCGATTGTCTGGGGTGAAGAGTAATGTCTGATATCGCTATCCTCAAAGAGATGATTCAGGAAAATGCTACAGTACCATTGCAAGAACACTATGACAAAAAGAAAGTCATACTCACCGAACTGACAGATCCTAAATATTCGGTAACTATTTATGGGATGCCTAAAGATGATGAAGTCATTGTAATTAAGGCAGATAATTTTGAATCACCAAAGACGATATTTCAAGGAAAGCGTGGTGAATGCAAACGTGCAGATTTTGTCATCATTGCTGATACAGAGGACAAAAAAGTTATTCTCTATATTGAAATGAAGGGAGGAAAAGGCGGTTCAGAAATAGAAATCATTCAGCAACTTAAAGGAGGGGAGTGTTTTATTGCTTATTGTCAAAAAATTGGTCAGTCATTTTGGAATCAGCAAAATTTTCTCAGCGATTATGTATATCGTTTCGTCAGCATTAAGGAAATTAGTATTGCCAAGCAAAAAACACGTATTAGTCGCCAAACTAACAATCATGACCGTCCAGATAAAATGCTAAAAATTAGCTCACCAAATTACCTTCATTTCAATCATTTGATCGGAGGATGATAGGTAATAGCTCTCCTCAACTTTGTTCACAATTTGTGCGATCGCCAATTCATGATACGCCTACGAAAATTAACGTTGCAATGAGTGTTGATTGATGGCGTAATCTAGATTGAAAGTGTTGCCTTTGAGATTCATTATTAACAACTGCAAAGTTTGATTGATGCAATGGGGAGAATGTAAGGTGCGATGCCTACGGCAAGCCTCTGAACATCTAAGCAGAAGCAGCTATTGTTTAAATAGCGTGTAGTTCAGTTTATAATCCTGCTTTCTGCCAGTACTTACTCTTGGTTAACGATAAAATTTAGAAGTGACTATACATAGCTTGTAAACATGAGCCAAAATATCAGGCAAGTAATCATGTATCGGGACGAAGATGGCTACTGGATTGTAGAGTGTCCCAGCCTCAAAGGTTGCGTTAGCCAAGGTAAAACGAAAGAGGAAGCTCTTTTGAATATCAAAGAGGCGATCGCCGGTTATATTTCAGCTCTCCAAGAAGATGGCTTACCTATCCCAGAAGAAAACTTTGAAACATTTCTGGTGGTTTTGTGAGTAAGCTACCCAGCATTTCAGGACAAGAATGTGTCAAAGCTCTAGAAAAAATTGGCTTCTACCAAAAACGAAGAGAAAGCAGTCACATTATTATGCGTCGAGATGAGCCATTTGCTCAAGTTGTTGTTCCTGATCATCAAGAGTTAGCTAAAGGAACTTTGAGGGCGATTATTCGAGATATTGATTTAAGTGTAGAGGAGTTTATCGCATTACTTTAGGATAGAGTTTCCAATGGTACAGACACCATCCAAAAATTTGACATTAGAGGAGTTTCTCAAACTACCAGAAACTAAACCTGCTAGTGAATACATTGATGCTCAAATTATTCAGAAACCCATGCCACAGGGTGAACACAGCACAATTCAAGGTGAACTGATTATTACCATTAATGGAGTCACTAAGCCGCAGAAAATTGCGCGTGCATTTCCAGAGTTGCGCTGCATTTTTGCTGGACGTGCTATTGTTCCAGATGTATCTGTGTTTCTTTGGGAAAGAATTCCTCGAAATGAAAATGGGGGTGTAGCAAATGTTTTTGCATTAGCACCCGATTGGATAATTGAAATCCTTTCTCCTGAGCAAAGTCAAACTAAAGTCATTGCTAAAATATTGCATTCTTTGAAGCATTGCACTCAAATGGGTTGGCTGATTGACCCAAATGAAAGAGTAGTATTTGTATATTTCTCAAACCAGCCACCAGAGTTATTTGATAAGTCAGAACAGTTACTTCCTGTGCCATCTTTTGCTAGTGAGTTACAGCTTACTGTAGGTGATTTATTCGGTTGGCTATTAGAGTAGAAAGTGAACATGAATATTCATCTTGATTTACCACCAGACCTAGAAAAAGAGCTTTGTAATGAAGCTTCTCAACTTAATTTGACTCTTTCTGAATATATTCTTCGTGTTCTTACTGTCCGGCAAGTTTTATTAAATCCACCAAAGACAGGCGCAGAACTTGTTGCTTATTGGCAGAATGAAGGTGTGATTAACTATAAATAATTATTATTATAATATTCAATTATTAACTTCAGAATCTCAGTATGCAAATTGAAAAACGCTTAAAAAATCATTACAAACGCTGGAATATTGACTTTTCTTATGAAGAACAATTTTTAAACTTTAAAAATAGACTAATTACACTTCTCGATAAATCAATGGGGGAGTACATAGCTGTAAATTCAAATGTTGATAAATACTTTATTGAAATGTTGAAGCTTCATAAAGCTGATGAACCTCATGTAAAAAAGTCTCAAATCGTTGCTAGGCAAACATTGAATGTAATCAAAAATTTACCTTATTATTCTGATGGTTTTGAACATACACCAAGTGGATTTGGCGATACAAACATATATGTGTGTGTTAAGGGTTGTAACGATTCACAAGAACTAGCTACAGTTTTACAGTTTCTTTTCTGGGCAATAGAAAAAGAATATGATGAAACACAAGAGATGGTTTCTAATATAGTAGAAGGAATTAGGAAGTTGTCTATATTAACACCCAATGTTAGTTTTCAAATTGCCAAAAAAGGTAGGCAAGTAATTATTTATCCTTATGGTGATCCATTTTTGGATAAGGGTATTATCGATTGTGTACTTGCTGGACTTGAAGATTATCCCAAGGTCGCTAAACATTTTGAAACTGCACTAAGAATTTATCAAAGTGGTGAAACAAGCCAATACAGAAATTTGCTTGACAATCTACGCTTTGCACTTGAGCAACTTCTGAAAAGTATTTTGAAGAGCGACAAGTCCTTGGAGAATCAAAAGAATGTTATTCTACCTTGGCTCAATGCTAAAGGCTTACATAAGGAAGTAGTCAATTTATATGAAAAATTATTAAGTACATATCTGAATTATCAAAATGGTGCTGTTAAACACAATGAAGCCTTTTCTCTAGATGAAGTAGAGTTTATGATTTATCTGACTGGTAACTTTATGCGTCTGATACTTCATCTGGAAAGACAAGAGAAAAATGTTGCAAAGTAAGTGTAAAGCAATCAGTTCTATTGTTACCAGAGCATTTTCCCGTGTTATACGTAATGTACTAAAATTGATGTCTAACCTCTGTTAGGTGTTTTCGTATGTCTTTGCCAGAGCTTAAGGAACAAGCGTGTAAACTACCTGTAAGCGATCGCCTTGCTCTCATTTTCCTAAAGAAAACTCAACAGAGATAATTAATAGTAGAACTTTCGTAACGATAGACAACTATGAGTGAGTTACTAGAATACGCTATATCTCGATTGAAAAACTTACCTGCTGATGAGCAAGATGCGATCGCAGCCATAATTCTAGAAGAACTAGAAGATGAACGCCGTTGGGATGAAGCTTTTGCCAAGTCTCCAGATTTACTTGCCAAACTTGCATCTGAGGCGATAGCTGAATATCGTAAAGGCAAAACTCAAGAATTAGATCCAGATAAATTTTGAAATCACGTATAACGACTCAGTTTCGGCAAGCATTTGGTGATCTACCTGAGCAAATTCAAGAGCAAACCCGTGAAGCATACCGCCTTTTCAAACAAAATCCCAACCATCCAAGTTTGCGCTTCAAAAAAGTACATCCAGAACTACCAATTTATTCAGCCCGAATTAGCAAAATTTGTCGAGAAGTTGGACAGTTAGAGGAAGATACGATTATTTGGTTTTGGCTGGGTTCACACGCAGAGTATGACAAACTGCTGTCTCAGTTTTAGCAATGTAGTGCGATCTCCAAAAATCATCAATTATTAAGGCTAGTGTATTAGGTACTACGAAGAGGAATTGGTATCAGTCCTAAAATTCCTCCTTCAGGATTCAGCGTAAACATCTTGGGGAGGATGTCAGTATTAAGCCAAGCAGTATCAAATATATCAAGGAAGAAAGCGATATCCTCCAACAAGGAGACTAGGTAAATGAATTTACAGGCTGTTTGGCGGCTGTTTCAAGAAACTTTTCAGGAATGGAGCGAAGATAAAGCGTCACGTTTAGCCGCAGCATTAGCTTATTACACCATTTTTTCTATTGCCCCGTTATTGATTATTGTAATTGCGATCGCTGGTGCAGTATTTGGAGAAGAAGCCGCCAGAGGTGAAATTTTTGGTCAAGTTAAAGGTTTAGTCGGCCCAGACGGAGCCGAATTTATTGAAATAGCTATCCGCAATGCTAGCCAACCAAAAACAGGTGCGATCGCTTCTATCATTAGTATTTTACTTTTATTTTTGGGTGCTACAGGTTTATTTACTGAGTTACAAGATTCCTTAAATACAATTTGGGAAGTTCAACCAAGACCTGGACGCGCGATGAAAAATGTTGTCCGTCAGCGTGCTTTATCTTTTGCAATGGTGTTGGGAATTGGCTTTTTACTATTAGTCTCTCTAGTTATTAGTACAGTATTAGCAGCGGTATTCAACTACTTTAGCCATTTACTACCGGGTGTTGATTTTGTTTGGCGAATTGTTAGTTTTTTAGTTTCTTTTTCCATCACTACAATATTATTTGGGCTAATATTTAAAGTCCTTCCAGATGTCAAAATTACTTGGAATGATGTTTTAATTGGCGCTGCAATTACATCTTTATTGTTCTCTTTTGGCAGATATTTATTAGGGCAATATCTTGGCAATAGTAGTTTTGGTTCCACTTATGGAGCAGCTGGTTCATTAGTAGTAATTCTCGCTTGGGTTTATTATGCCGCCCAAATTCTCTTTTTTGGGGCTGAATTTACGCAAGTTTATGCTAGAAGATACGGCAGTGGTATTAGACCAACAAAAAATGCTATGCCGCTTAAATATAATGGTCAAACTGATGAGAAAAGCAAGCGTTTAAAAGATAACTACAAAAATAATTAGAGTTGTGATGATTGTAGTCAATCAAAAGCAAACTAGGATTGTTGTTTATCTAATATCCCCGACTGTTCAAAAAGTCAGGGGTTTGAAGAGCGTAAACAGCATATATATACTAAATTTCTCATCACAATAGAAAAAATCCACACATGGATAAATGGTTTTATATCGATTGGCAAGCAATTTTTATTCCTAGTATCAGCATTTTTGAATTAATTATTAGAGGTTCTTTAGTTTATCTAGCGTTATTTTCTGTTCTACGCTTGCTTCCTAGCCGACAAATAGGAACCTTAGGAATTACAGATGTACTTGTAGTTGTGCTGTTTGCGGAAGCAGCCCAAAATGCAATGGCTAGCCACTATACATCAATTACTGAGGGTGGCATTCTGGTAGGAACAGTTATTTTTTGGAGTTACTTTCTCAATTGGTTGGGTTATAAACTGCCTAAATTTCAACGATTTCTGAATCCGCCGCCTCTACTGTTGGTGAAAAATGGGCAAATGATTTATCGACATTTAGAGAAAGCTTTGATTACAGAAGATGAGTTGATGAGTAAGTTACGTCAGCAAGGAGTTGAATTTCTGGCTGAGGTGAAATTAGCTTATATGGAAGCTGATGGTGGTATTAGTATCATCACCACTGAGACAAAAACACCTTCTCTAGCTAAACAAAAAGGCGATTAGAAACTAATAGGTAATATATTCAGAAAGAAACTTTGACCGGGTAATTCCTTTGTATTGCCTATTTCCTATTCCGTGTTCCCGCCTTATTGCATATCTAGGCAAAATAGAATGTAAAATATGACAGTTGTATTCTGCCGCGAACGTTGATTGAGCGTTATACCTTGCCCGAAATGGGCAACCTGTGGACTGACTTTTATAAGTTCAAAACCTGGCTGCAAGTAGAAATCGCAGCTTGCGAAGCCCAGGCTGAACTGGGTTACATTCCCGCTGATGCAGTTGAAGAAATTAAAGCCAAGGCTAATTTTGAACCCAAGCGGATTCTAGAAATTGAAGCAGAAGTTCGTCATGATGTCATCGCTTTCTTGACAAATGTCAATGAATATGTAGGTGAGGCTGGGCGTTATATTCACTTGGGTCTAACAAGTTCAGATGTATTAGATACAGCTTTAGCACTGCAACTAGTTGCTAGTCTGGATGTTATATCCCAACGTCTAGAAGATTTGATTGAGGCAATTCGCCAAAAGGCACGGGAACACAAGCATACCGTGATGATTGGCCGATCGCATGGCATCCATGCTGAACCAATCACCTTTGGCTTTAAGCTGGCTGGCTGGTTAGCCGAAGTATTGCGACACCAAGAACGCCTAAAGATTCTGCGCCAAACCATTGCCGTTGGCAAAATTTCGGGGGCGGTGGGAACTTATGCCAATATTGAGCCGCGTGTAGAAGCGATCGCTTGTGAAAAACTCGGACTGAAAGCAGATACAGCTTCTACTCAAGTAATTTCGCGCGATCGCCATGCTGATTACGTGCAGCAATTAGCTTTACTAGCCGCCTCTATTGAACGGTTTGCCGTGGAAATTCGCAACTTGCAAAAAACAGACGTTTTAGAAGTTGAAGAATTCTTCGCCAAAGGTCAAAAAGGCTCTAGTGCTATGCCCCACAAGCGCAACCCCATCCGTTCAGAACGGTTAACTGGGATGGCGCGATTGGTCAGAAGTCATGCTGGTGCAACTTTAGAAAACGTAGCTTTGTGGCATGAACGGGATATTTCTCATAGTTCCGTAGAACGGGTAGTATTGCCAGATGCGTGTATTTTGACGCATTTCATGTTAGTAGAAACCACCGATTTGGTGAAAAATCTGCTGGTTTATCCTGAAAACATGGCACGAAATCTTAACTGCTATGGTGGCGTAGTTTTCAGCCAAAGAGTGTTACTCACCCTAGTAGAAAAGGGAATGAACCGTGAAGAAGCCTATGCGATCGTGCAGCAAAGCGCACACACCGCTTGGAACAAACCAGAAGGCAATTTCCACCATTTAATTAGTCAAGATCCGCGCGTTACCCAAAAGCTTTCACCCGCAGAAATTGAACAGTGTTTTGACCCAAAACATCACCTCCAGCATTTGGAAACAGTTTACCAACGCCTGGATATTTAGTCGTTTCCCCCCTTTTTTAGGGGGGTTTATCTTAGCGAAGATTGCCAAAGAAAAAACAATAATTTTTCTATCTGCTGTAATTATTCAGAACAGTGGGTAATCTAAATAATAAGTATTTGATTATTTATAGATTGCCCTAATGATAGAAATTCTTGCTATGCTTTCTGCTTCTGCGGCAGCAGGAATGAGAATAGGCATACCACTATTAATAATTGGACTGTTGCAAGGCAGTAATTTGTGGTCGCAAACGCCTATTTTGTCTCAAATTTCTTCACCAATATTGTTAGGCTGCCTCACTAGTTGGTCTTTATTAGAATTATTTGCCTCAAAAAAGCTTCTCGGACAGAGAATTATCCAAATAGTTCAGTTATTGTTGTCTCCTATTGTCGGCGCAATCATGGGTTTAGCCGTCGCTTCTGCAACTGCAACACCTGACTGGTTAATTGCTTTAATTGGTGGTTTGCTGGCTTTAGTATTACAACTTGTACAAGTTGGCTGGTTTTATCGCTTGCGTGGCTTACCTTTGTGGGCAACATTTTTGCAAGATACTTTATGTATTGCCTTAGTATTATTTGCTTTTGATGCACCGTGGCAGGGTGGAGTAATTGCTTTAATACTGCTTTGGTTTGCTGTTCGTAGTGCTAAACAATGGTATGACTGGCGTTACAAACATAGGATATAGCAAGAAAGCTTATACTGCTTCACCAAGCCTCATTGGGGTGGGGTGTAAGTAAAATAATAGCTTTATCTATATTGCTATGATTCGTATTAGGGTCAGACGACTGGCATGATTTTTGACTAATTTTAACTTTTAAAACATCCTCTAACACAGATATGAAATTAGTCCCACTCTCGCCATATAAACTATCTGCCAGTACCAAATTAAATTTAAAGCCAATTGACTTGAGATTGAGTGAGGTATGACTTGAATGAATAAATTCATCATCGGAATTGGGATGTTTCTTGGCTCTACAATTGGCAGTTATATCCCTGTACTGTGGGGTGGTAATTTGCTATCGTTAACATCGATATTCTTGAGTGTCATTGGTGGCATTTTGGGGATTTGGCTTGGGTATCGCTTATCAAAATATCTAGGTTTTATCTGAATCTGTTTGATTCTGTTCGTGAAATAGTATAAGCACTAAAAATGATTTCCCACCAGCGTTCAATACTTTCATAATCAGTCAGGTGAAAATCAGCCCAACCTAGTTCATGTGAAATAGTATTACCTACTATATTGAAAAACTAAAAAATTGGGAGCCAGAAAATTATTGATTCTGACTCCTATATTTTATTTTTTATTGGTTTTTAATTGATTACTGCAAAAGTCCGATCATATGTAACAAACCACGACCAGTAATTAGTTCAATAATTAAAGCAATAAAGCCCAACATCGCAATTCTTCCATTCCAAACTTCTGCACTGGTAGTCATACCCCATTCCCAACTTTCTGGGGGATACATCTTCACCCTTTTTTTCATTTGGGCTGCTTGTGACAGCTTGAAGTTGGGTTGTTCCAGTGCTTCAATGACTAAATCAGCCAAGGCGCGAATGAATACTGGGTGAGTATTAGGTGCTGGTGCGCGACGGAAGTTGTGAATTCCCGCTTCTTCGGCAATTTCTCGATATTCAATATCAATTTCTTGCAGTGTCTCGATGTGTTCGGAGACAAAACTGATGGGTACAACCACGATATCTTGTACGCCTTGTGCGCCCAATTCCTTCAACGCATCTTCTGTATAAGGCTGTAGCCATTCTACAGGGCCGACACGGCTTTGATAAGCCAAAGTGTGAGCATTCGGACGGTTGAGGGTCTGCATAATTAAGTATGTGCATTCCTCAATTTCTTGCTGATAGGGATCGCCTGCTTCTTCTACATAGCTTTTTGGTACACCGTGGGCGCTAAAGAAGATATGCACATCATTAGGGTTAGGAAATTGGTCTATTTCCTGGGCGATGAGTTCCGCCATTGCTTTGAGGTAGTTGCGCTGTTTATACCAAGAAGGAATGACGGTGTATTCAAGATTTTGCAGTTTGGGGTCTTCTTGCCAAAGTTTTTCTAATAACCGGAAGCTAGAACCACTGGTACTGATAGAAAATTGCGGATAAAGGGGCAGAATTACCAGCTTATCAATTTCATCTTGGGTAAGCTGGGCGATCGCTTCTTCTGTGTAAGGATGCCAATATCGCATACCCACATAGATGTTAGCCTCTTTACCCAAATCACTCAACTGTTCTCTTAAAGCTTCGCCTTGGGCTTCGGTAATTCGCCGCAAGGGAGAACCACCACCAATTTGTTTATAATTTTCTTGGGATGTTTTCACGCGCCGGGAGGCAATAAACCAAGCTAAGGGTCTTTGCAACCAGCGAAATGGTAGGCGAATGATTTCGGGATCAGAAAATAAATTGAACAAAAATGGCCCAACGTCCTCTAATTTATCGGGGCCACCGAGATTGAGTAATAAAACGCCTACACGACCCATAGCAGTTATTTTCCCCCAACCTTTTCAGATTTTTTACTAATGTTAACAATATATCTTTATTAAATATAAAGCTTAACAGTCAGGAACGGTGCAATGGCCACAATTTTACGAGATTTAAGTTACCGCTATCAATGGTTATATGATGCTATTTCCCGCGTAGCAGCTATCAGCGTCGGTGGAGAAAGCCGTTTTCGTCAACTTGCCTTACAAGGCTTAACAATTCATTCAGATACTCAGGTCTTAGATTTATGTTGTGGCAGTGGGCAATCTACACAGTTTTTAGTAAAAATGTCACAAAATGTAACAGGATTAGATGCCTCACCAAAATCTTTGCAAAGGGCTAGACAAAACGTTCCCGAAGCCTCATATATAGAGGCCTTTGCCGAAAATATACCCTTTACCGAGAATTCTTTTGATGTGGTACATACCAGTGCCGCATTACATGAAATGCACACTGAACAATTAAGACAAATTCTGCAAGAAGTTTATCGAGTCCTAAAACCAGGCGGAGTTTTTACATTAGTAGATTTTCATGCACCGAATAATCCCATATTTTGGACTGGTGTATCAGTGTTTTTACTATTATTTGAAACAGAAACAGCTTGGGAGTTAATTAAAACCGATTTACCAGAGTTATTAAAGGAAATTGGCTTCAAAGTAGAGAAGACGCAATTATATGCAGGCGGTAGCTTACAAGTAATTCAAGCAAAAAAATAACCGCCTAAAACGTTCTCTAACTCTTTGCGCCTTTGCGCCTTTGCGCGAGAAAATAAAATTCTTGTTCTCCATCATTGATTGGAAAAACATCATCAAGCATCTCGACTCATCACAAAATCAAACAGATGATGCGCCATTTCCAACTTAGAACAATGGGCAATTTCTAATTTATGACCTTGCCCATCTAAGAATATGGCTTGATTGTTGTTACTTCCAAAACCACTATCCGGTTGATCTATAGGATTAGCAACAATCACATCTAATTTCTTAGACTGCAACTTTTCTTTTGCAGGTGTGATGATATCTCCAGTCTGTGCAGCAAAACCAATTAATAACTGATGTGCTTGTTTGAGTTGTGCTAGTTGGGCAACGATATCAGGTACAGGTTCTAAAGGTAATGCTTGGGGGAGCGATCGCTTGGGCAATTTCTCGCTACTATAATCTTTAGGCTTGACATCAGCCACAGCTGCCGACATGATAATCACATCAGCATTCGGTAAATATTCCAACATTACCTGCTGCATTTCCTCGGCTGAAATCACAGGTATAGCTTGCACACCTAAAGGTACATCCCAACTAGCTACACCATGTACTAAAGTCACATTTGCACCACGATGCAAAGCGGCTTGTGCCAACGCCAAACCCATCTTACCCGTAGAAGGATTACCAATAAATCTTACTGGGTCGAGATATTCCCGCGTTCCCCCAGTACTAATTAATATGCGTTTACCGACTAAATCTCGCTTACCGCCAGTATGTAATAAAGAATGAACACGGGTGACAATTTCTGGTGGTTCAGCCATTCTACCAGCACCGACGCGATCGCACGCCAGTAAGCCCGATGCTGTACTCATCCCATGATAGCGACTGTCTATTAACAACTGCTGCCAATTGCGCTGCACCGTCAACTGTTCCCACATATCCGTATTCATCGCAGGCGCCAACAATACAGGACAAGTCGAAGCTAATACTGTATTCGTCAGCAAATTATCTGCCATTCCGTAGGTTAACTTAGCTAATGTATTCGCTGTTAAAGGCGCAATTACGATTAAATCTGCCCATTCTCCCAACTCAATATGCAACGGACGGGAGTGAGTTGGTTGCCAAAAATCATTATCTGTATAGGCAGGGTGACGGGAGAGAGTAGCTAAAGTTAAAGGTGTAATAAATTCTTGTGCTGAACGGGTGAGAATAACTTTCACTTCCACACCACTTTTAAACAGCGTCGAAACCACCTCACAAACTTTATAGGCGGCGATACCGCCGCCTACACAAACAAGAACCCTGTTATTGCGAATTTCACTTGAGGACTGAAGATTAGACATCAGAAAAAAATATGAAGGCTGAAGTTATTTTCACACTTCACACTTCATACTTCATACTTCATCTAAGCTTCATCGTAAGGTTCTAAATCTAAGAGGTAGATATAGGGTTCCACTAATTCTGGACGCTGAAAGGCGATCGCTCGGAGTAGATGCCAATCGTTCAAACCTTCAAAAGCATTGCTATAATTATCAAGTTCCAGACGAGTAGCTAAATCTTCCACATCTGCTGCGGTCATGGCAGCAATTTCTGTTCTGGAAATGCCAAGAGTCTTCATAATGCTTGCCCCTCCCTTATGCAGCATTCGCATCCAGCTTGGGTAAAGTTGCGCTTGACGCAACCACCCAATCTATATTACTCATTAGACGGCATTTGTTTCGTAAAAATTTGCATGATTTTTACCATAATTGTAAAAAATTTGTATTTAAGGCTACGCAATTGTCGTTAAAACAAAATTTCGTAACGCTTCTAACATTTGCAGATTAATTTCATGCCCCGCCGCAAATTCCCGGTAATCTACTGTAAAACTTAGAGACTGCAAGGTTTCCCGTGTTCTGATAGCTGCTTGTAATGGCACAACTTCATCTTGAGTACCGTGCATAACCAAAGTCGGCGGAATTTCTTTTTGTTCTGTTGGTACTGCATCAGGATGTAAATATCCACTCATCACCACTAAACCAGCTAGGGGTAACTTTAACCCCACTTCTAAAGTCATCGCCCCACCTTGCGAAAAGCCACACAAAATCGTCCGTGATAAAGGTACAGCAGTGCTGCTTTCTAAAGATTGCAAAAAGTCGGTGAGTAATTGCCGACTTTCGGATAAACCTTGATACATATTCTCATTTCGCAAGTCATACCAAGCCTTACCCACAGAAGAATAAGGATGAGGATATGGTGCATTGGGAAACACAAACTGGTAATTCGGTAACTGGAAATAAGGTAATAAAGATGCGACATCCTCAGCATTTGCACCCCAACCGTGCAAAGCGACAATTAAGCCAACGGGGGGTTGAGAATTAGCTGGGGGGACATTGATAAATTGTAAAGACAGAAGCTTGCTCCTAAAATCAACTCTTCTCAATTGTCTAAGAATTTTACTCTGCTTCATCTTCTAGCAGAATGGTATTGAGAAGATTTAGTTCATTGGATGCCATAAAATAGCGATCGCTAAAAACTGTTTCTAATTGCGTAAAAATCCGTCTACCTGCCACAGCTACCCAAGGAAATGTGCGATAGTGAGGCACTACGGGTATGACTAAGCCTTGAGGAGTTAGAGAACGTCCTAGCGCACTTCTCCAAGCTTGCGGATCTTGTAATACTTGTTGGCGGGTGTCATCTTCTGATTGTTCATTCCAGAAATGGGGATAGTCTAGAGGTAAGCCAATCACTATATTTCTGGTTTTCAACGCTTGAATTGTAGAAGATTCAATCACAAATCCTTCTTGTTCCCGACTTAAGAGCTTATATAATTCGTTAGCTGGACGTTTGAGTTTTGAGGGAAATTTGAATTTCTTGCTGTCAGCAATTTCTTTTAGTGATCCTAAAAGACGACTGCTATTTTGTTTAATATCAGCTTTCCATGCTTCAAAGCTAAATATTTCTTCAGTTTTGCGATCGCTCCAATCTTCTATCCAGAAAGGGCCTATACAAGTTAGACTATCAGGTATCTCTAGGGCATCATTATCTAAAGATGGCAATAAAGAACTCTGAGGCCTAGAGGCAGATTTAACTAAAGCTTGTAAAGTTTGATAATTTGCATAAGACTTAGCATTTTTTTCTGATGATTGACCTTTCAAATCAAAATGTTTAAAGATGCTTGTAGATAACTGTTCCGCCTTTTTGACAATTGCTTTTGCGTCTTGAGGATGACTATCACTAATAAAAACTTTGGCTTCACGCAAGAAATCTAATAAATCATCAGACATCAAACGCAATAATTCTTCATCCCCAACAGAACCAACGGGTACAAATGCAATTCTATTTTTATTCAGTCCTGCATCACCTTTAATGCGGGTAAGAATTGTAGAGCGTAACATTACCAGCAAAGTTAATAAATCACTGGACTGACGCAACCATAGTCTTTTAGGGTCAATATCTTCTCGTTCAATGATGAAATCATTAATAAGCATGACTAAGCGTCTATCTTTGTCATCTCCAGAAACTTCTATTCCGGTTTCTGGATGTGTATACATTCCTCGTCCTCGGTAAATTAATTGTGCGACTTCCATTAAAGCGGCTTCAATATTAAATCGGGGAATTGCAGCTATGATGCAATCAGTTTTGGGGAAAGAAACACCTCTTGCACCTGAAGAAGTCATCAAGAAAACTCGAACTTCATCCCGTCGTGGCGGCTTTACTAATTCCAATCGTTTATCAGGTGATACACTTTGATCCAAGACCTCCACTTCTCCCCTTTTTAGCAGAGCTTCTTTACCACTGGTCAATTTCTCTTGTAACTGACGTAGAAAAGCTTTATCCTGAGCAAAGAAAATCAACTGCTCTGCTCCCTTGTTTAACCCATCTTTGATTTCTAAGTAGGCATTTGTTAGGGTTTCTTCTTCTGATTTTTCTCGAATTGCTTGTCTAATTGTCTGCTCTGTACCGTCACTATTTTGACCTGGTTTAATAGGAGACAACCTAATACTGTAATCAATGGTGAGTTTACTGGCGGGGTAGCTATTTGTCATGACGTGTAGCGTTGGGTATCTTCTAGGGCCAATTTTTGTAGAAGTCCCTGTTACCCGAAACGGAGCTTCACCTAGACTTTGACTAATTAAAACTTTATCAGGAGCGCGATCGCCTGAGTTCAAAAAGCTATCCAACACAACTTCATTGCTGAGTGAAGCATCAGCCAGAATCAGCACGATTTTAAATGGAGATTGATCTGTATCAAATGGTTTAATAAATTGCTGTTCTAACCATTCTGCTAACTTACGCACAAAGGGCGCTCCTGCACCATCACCAGCGAGTTCATCCACCATGACAACTATAGTAGGAATCCGGGCTGCAAAATCTGAACGTTCCTTCTTTGCAAGCTTCTTACTGGCATCTTTGTGTACAAACAAATTGCTGAAGGCATTAACTGTGGTTGATTGATCGCTGAGTGTTCGATAACCTTGAATGGCGGCAGTCATTACCAGCTGTTTCAATTGGGGGTTAGCTTTGAGCAATACTTGGGCTGATTTTGCTATCGTACCCAATACACCAGGACTGTAAAGAGATTCTATGCTGTAATCTCTTTCGTTAAGGCGGCGTTTAATCTTATTCGAGCCTACTTCGTTGCAAGTAATATCATGTTCTTGTTCTGGGGTTAGGAAGAAGATATTGCTAGGAGGACGTGTGAGGTTTGCAATACCATCAACAACAACAGCACTATCAATATTGTGAGGTGGAAAATTGTTTTGCTGAACTTGTTTTTTATACCATTCGGGAGCGGCATCAATCAAATTTTTATTACTGGTGATGGTTAATATCCCCGTGGGTTGCTCGTTTTCTCTAGCAAGTTTGTCGGTGACATCTCGATTAATTACAACTCGTGGACTGAGATACAAAAATAAAAAACCTCGATCCTGCTCTTTTTGCTGCTTGAGAAATTTCATTACAGCAGTAGTTTTACCAATACCCGGATTTCCTTCTAACGCTAGGACGTTAATTTTACCGACTTGAGCAGCACTCACTCCAGCAAAAACTGCGGCTTCGTGTACTTTTCGCAGAGGAATTGTTTCTTGATTGGGATTGATGTCGTTGACAAAGTTAGCAATTTGTGTAGTTGGGTTGCCTGCAAAAAACTCGTGTAATGCGTCGTGGTCTTCAATAGATGCGATCGCAAGAGCCTTGCTAATTTCATCCATTGGGTTGTAGAATTCGGTCACATTCTCCTGAAAGAGAAAATGGGAGTATTGACCGAGCGTTGGGTTTTCAGCTAGAGACTTTGCTTGCGCTTTCAACGCAGAGGGTAGCCCGTTCAAAAGCCGCTTGAATACTTTACGAATCTCTCCATCTAAATAAAGTGGCTCATCGTTCTCTGAATGTTCAGCCTTGCAATATGCTTGTCCCAATGATTTCATTAACTCGGCTCTAGTATCTGGTTCTGGTTCTACACCCCAAAAATGAGCAGCAAGACTTTCAATACCATTGGATGTCACAGCCATTGCTCTAGTATGACAACTTCCTTCTAATAGTTGATGCTTGCGTAAGACATGAATCAGACGATCTGTATAAGATGATGCCTGACAAAGCTTAAATAAAGGTTTATCTTGACCGCTAAATGCAGAAAGAAAACTTTCTAACCTTTTAGAAATTGAAAATTCTTCACCCTCAACCTCTGCACAAACTCTAGAGAAGACTCCTCGTGATTCCATGTAACGCGCATAGCGGCTCATTTCTTCTTGATGAGGCGTTTCATGTTGAAAATCTGCAAATTTTATGGGTGCGTTATACGAGAATTCCAAGCAGATAATTAAGTTCTCAATTTTTTTGCGTTTTAAATCTTGTGGCTGGGAGAAGTCTTTTTTAAAGTCTTTAGAGAATATTACTTCCTCTTCTTGTGTGTTTCTGTGGGGGATATATTCATTAGACAACCATAAAATAAAATCGGCTCTGGCTGGTTGTCCTCGGTTGACTAAGTTCTCATCTGGTTTCCTTAGTATTTTGAAAGTTTCTTGAAATGCTTTTGCTGTCGCTTCTTTTTCTTCATCCCGTTGCATTTGCTGTCCTGGAAATGTCAACGGACACCAAATTGCTTTTAGTTTAGGTTTTCTAATTTGGCTGTGGTTGAGACACTCACGCATCGCTGTCCAACCTAAACCATAGCCGAGTACCAACAGATGACGCAGCATTGTTTCTACCCATTCTTTAGTATTAGCATCTGTCAGTTTGAATGCTTTTACCAATTGTTGGGAGATATCTTTATTTTTGTGAGATTGCCAAAGCTGGAAAACCTTATTATCTTGCAACAGTAGATTTTGGTGAATTAACTGTTGTAAAACACCGCGTTTGACAGCAATTTCAAATACCTGCCCCCAAATAGAGGCTTGTTCTAAAAAAGATAATTCCATTATTTCCTGTGCAGAACTTGAGAAACGTGGGTAAGTACAGCGCGATAATTAAGTAATACCTGTCCTTTGCGGCGGGTATGAAGAACTTTGACTTCACCAGCCTCTTCAACTGTATTAGGGGATATCCAACTAAATGGGTCTAGCACTGGGATGAGTTGACCCGCTTTATTCGCACCTCGTTCAGCTTCAATAAAATGCAGGCCTCTCAGTACAGATAGTAAGCAGGGATGAATAGGAGAATCTAAATCAGGATTGATCAAATGCTGACGAGCGCGTTGAATCGAGTTAAGGCTGCGAACTTTGGTATCCGAAACTAGAAAATAAATGCAGAAACCAGATTGTATGCGTTCTTCTGCTTGAATAGCATAAAGTGTAGCAAAGGTATAAACCGGAATAAAATCACGGAAATCTTCAGAAGTAGCAACAGAACTCCAAAAACTTGTATGGTCTTCAGCTTGCACAATTTCAAATGCTGCTTCATTGTATCCGCGATCGCGCAAGCGTGTAGCCGGAAATACATCCCGCACCATTGGGTAAATATTGATATCAGGAAATGTTTGAAAGACTTCTTCTAAAAACTCTGTAGGAATTAAAGAAGAATTGTAATCTGCGGCTCGATTAATGCGGCGATCTCCATAGGCATGAGCTAATAAAATAATGTGCTGACATCCTTGGGCTTTGAGATGACGAATTTCTTCTTGAACTAGACGTTGCGTTTTCAATTGTTCCGGAGAATCAAGCACATCAGACTGCATCCGTTCTCTTTTCAGTTCATAACCTATAAAAGGTTCATTAACAGATGTTGCAACATAACTCTGAGTGAGAAAAAGATAGGCCTTTTCTTCATCATTAGGAAAATTACCCTCATTACAGGGGCGACTGGCGTAGGAAATTAAACCAATCTTGGGAACAGAATCGGAATTTGGGCAACTGATACAAAGTGGAAATGCACTTAATAAGGCTTTAAAAGTACCAGATTTAATAAAATCTTGGTTTGTTTTGGATTGTTTCACCAGATTTTCTAAGATAAGTCCCTGCATTCGGATAGGGATATCTTCGCCTAGTATGGCTTCCAAGGTTTGGGCGGCTGCGTAAACATAAGCATCGCCACTCTTGTCTTTATCTTCACCTAGTTGTTTTCCTGTTTCTTGTAGTCGCAGCATTAAGGTTGTAAAGTCAACCAATTTTTCCTTCTGACCACGTTTTTGCAATCGTGTAATAATTTTCCATAAGCAGCAATAAACTAGCACAGCAAAGGCAGTGACGGCGGCTGCATGATACTGCTTATTTTCCTCAGCGTTTTTTGTATTTGCTCGCCGCTTCACAGTTTCAACATCGTATTCAATATTAATTGCAGATGATAGTAGCCATTCTCTTGCTTGCGGTGCATTTTCAGAGAGTTTGTAAGTCCATATATTGTTTTCCTTTTTCAAGGAACAAGGAACCCAACAAACTTGGAGGAGTTTCTGCGACAATAAACGCTTGGCTGTTATTTGGCTGTTTGCGCCTTTAGTGATTAAGTCATATTCCGAAAGCTCAGTAGTAACCTTAACTGAAAATAGAGATTTTGCTGGTTGATCACAAATTTGAATGTGTTTAAACCATTCAACCTGTTCGCTGGAATTTTGTTGTGGCTCTACAAGCAACTTTCTTACACCTGGTGTTGCTCCTTCTAGCCGATCCCAATTAATAATGCTGTTTTTAACACAGATAAATTGTTGTGAAGAGTGATTTTTAACTTGGGATATGACTTTTTGGCTCTTATCTCGCAATACTTTCGTCAGTGCTTTGGCAATCAACTTCATTGACTCAGAGCGTTCTTTTAATTCATCTAAAGTCTGGCGAATAGCGTCTTTACCCTGAGATTGAAAATTTGCTCGGAGTTCATTCACCACATCGGTTAGTGATTCTTTAGTTAGCGAGGCTTCATCTTTTTTAGGAACAACGACCGCCAAAAAAATGAGTTGAGCTAAACGACGACGAAGCTCCCAAGGTTTTTGTAAGGAATCTTCATCATCACTAAGTAAATAGTCTTTGATTTTCTCAATTCGTACTTCAAAAGCAGGTTTACCTGATTCTGGGTTGTCTCCGTTGACCCGAAAACGATAACATACTTTACGCTCAACTTGATTGTCAGTCTTTTTCTCAAAAATTTGAGTTTTCCACTCAGGCCAAACAGCTAGACAATAATAAAAAGTTGCTTTACTGAGTTCATCAGCCAAGTCGAATTCAATTGCACTACCAAAATGAGCCGTTAAATCAAATGTATAGTCCTCTTCTTGAGCCGATGTCACTAAAATGAGTATTCGATTGACATATTCTGCCAACAGTTGGTAATCTAGTTCGCTAGTTGATTTGGCATTTTCTGCGATCGCTTCCATAATCCGAAAGCTAATTGTTAATCGGACTCGTGACAATGCTTCATCGTCTATAAAATTTAAAAAACGCTGAATTTGGCTATCGTATCGATTTTTTTCCTCTTCTAAAGTTGCGATCGATGAATCAACATCATCTTCATCATTGTCTCGTTCGTCTTTCAAATATTGTGCCGCAGCACTGCTCATTTGCTCAAAATAATCAGTATTTTCGACTCGTTCGCGTGCAGAAATAACTGTTGCCAAAGACTTGTTATCCTTAGCATCTCCAGATTGAAAAGCTATAGGTACGAGGTTGCCAGTGTTAGGCATATTCTGGAAACGTGTACCTGCTTTTTGTGCAAGCTGTTTGAGTTGTTTATCAGAGTCATCTAACAGCAATGTCGATAATAAGTTATCGGAAGTCACAGCATGATTTAGTGCCTCGTCAACAGCAGCCATTAATCTGTCTATTGCACCTGGTAACTTTGTCGCATTGCCATCACTCAAACAACCGCCAACACGCGACCTATTACCATTTGCCGGCATCGATAAATTTTGAATAAATCCACTACCACTAGTAGGGTTAAAAGCCTCTTTAAACTTAGGTTGTGTAAATAGGCGATGCATTACGGCTGAAGTACGTATTCTCAGACGTTTATTTTGTTTGTTATCAAATTCAAACAACTGCATCCCTTTAGGACTTAGCTGGTTAGTATTTCCCTGATTACTGCTGGGAGAAATAGCCTGAGCAAGCAATTCTATGACTGTAGCGAGGTCAATAGAAGGCTTGAGTGAACGCGGTTCAACGTGAGCACCACTACCTTGTGAAGGCATAATTATTTCCTTTGTAATTGTCAGTCTTACAACTGCTACATCTGCTAGAAACTTACAGTTTCAGCAAATGGAATCCATATTCTTAGTATCTTAACTGTGTATAATTTGTCAAGATATTATGTTTTAGGTTAATAAAAATTTAAATAATCAGCAGGTTTACATCATTTTCTGACTAAGTAAGGGACTTGCAGTAAAACCAAACTGTGTGAAGAAAAGTAAATAATGCTCAAACTCTTTCTCCCTCTGCTCCCTGCCCCCTGCTCCCTGCCTTATCCCAACATTGATTATTTACGCCGACCTACTTACATCACCTTGGGATATAGAGAAGTTAAGAGCTTTAAGGTTAGAGCTAATTCTTAAATTTTTAAGAGGCAGACAAATCATTCTCATTATCGATGAAACAGGAGATAAGCAAAAGGGAACATCAACAGATTATGTAAAGAGGCAGTATATAGGAAATTTAGGGAAAGTTGAAAATGGAATTTTAGTAGTTACAGCGTATGGTGTATTTTGCTGGGTAGTTAATAAAAAGGTCAGGATTCAGGTTGAAGCTAGTTGATCAAGGAGACAAGAGTGGGAGAGCATCACTATTTCTTATCTCTAGCCCCTAAGCTATAACCCCTAACCTCTATTTTCAACCCCGATTTCCGCTAAAATCAAGTTCGGAGGACTGTGAATCGGGAGACTAGGGTTGCCTACACTCGGAGTTAACATTGACCATATCGCTACCATCCGGCAAGCGCGGCGGACGGTGGAACCAGACCCTGTGGCGGCAGCTGTGCTGGCAGAACTAGGGGGTGCAGATGGAATTACAGTACATTTGCGGGAAGACAGGCGGCATATCCAAGACCGAGATGTGCGTTTACTGCGGCAAACAGTGAGAACACATCTTAATTTGGAGATGGCTGCTACAGAAGAAATGCTAGCGATCGCACTTGACATTAAACCAGATTATGTCACTCTAGTGCCAGAAAAGCGCGAAGAAGTCACCACAGAAGGCGGACTCGATATCGTTGGGCAAATTGCTAGAATAGGAGAGATTGTCGATAAATTGCAGAGTGCTGGCATTCCTGTCAGTTTGTTTATCGACGCGGAACCTGCACAAATTGAAGCATCTGTCAAGGTGCAGGCAAAATTTATTGAACTGCACACTGGCCAGTATGCTGAAGCCCATGATGAAACCAGCCGACACAAAGAACTAGCGATTTTGGCTACAGGGTGCGAACAAGCAATTAAAGCCGGACTGCGGGTAAATGCTGGTCATGGACTCACGTACTGGAACGTTCATCCAGTCGCCGCCCTACCTGGAATGGAAGAACTCAACATCGGTCATACTATCATCAGTCGGGCAGCCCTAGTCGGCATAGAAAGAGCAGTCCGAGAGATGAAACAAGCAATACAAGGGAATCAGTGAACAGTTATCAGTTATCAGTTTGTTATTGATAACTGTTCACTGACAACTGATAACTGACATTAGAGGGGTTGTAACTGCGAAATCCAGAAAAAAGTATGAAGTGTGAAGTAGGAAATAAGTGTTTTCAGCCTCTTCAACCTTCAGCTTTGTTGGTTAAATTTTCAATTTAGACTTTTATGACCTCAACACAATCTCAAGACTTACCGCTTTGGGTACAGGATAGGGATAAAGTTATCGCTGCTAGCACTGATGCGGAGTGGCGTTATCAAACACCTCCTGATTATTCTCGCTCAAAAGAAAATCTTGCCAAAGAAAGTATATGTAATCATGTTGAAGGATCGTTAGAGGCGATCGTACAGAACTTGGTAAGAACCTTCGAGATGGAGGTATCATTCAAATCTAACCCACAGCAGTGGTTATCGGTTGTGAGTGACAAGTTTCGTGTGAGTACCAATGGCGGCCCTGAATATACCGCCGCAGAATTAGGCAACCAAGGTACTTACAATTTATTTATGGCTGATTCTGAACATTACAAAGCTTCCCAAGAAAGCTTTGAATCATCAGCGAAAATCTTCCACACAACATTTCCCCAAGGTTTCCCTTGGGAAGTGCTGGAAGTGTACTCAGGGCCACCAAATGTAGCATTCAAATGGCGACACTGGGGACATTTTAGAGGCGAATACAAAGGTTATGCGCCCACTGGAGAGACAGTTGAAATTGTCGGGACGAGTATAGCTCGTGTCACCAATGATTTAAAAATTATTTCCGTAGAACACTATTTTGACAACACCCTGTTTTTAGACAAACTGACAGCTGGTGGTAAACAAACAAATAGTGAAACTAAAGGAAGTGGTTGTCCCTTCAGTTCTTGGTTCCAAAGATTTCGGAAGAGTTAGTTAAATAGGGTACAGAATTAACTCTGTACCCTATTTAAACCGTTAGTAACCCAAGGATGAAAATGCAAACATATTATTACGTTTTAGCTAGTCAACGCTTTCTAGTCCAAGAAGAACCTCTAGAGGAAGTGCTGAAAGAACGCACCCGCTATTATCACGAACATGAAAAGCAAATTGATTTTTGGTTAGTACAGCAACCAGCCTTTTTAGAAGCACCAGAAATGGCCGAAGTGAAAGCTAAGTGTCCTAAACCCGCGGCGGCGATTATTTCAACAAATCCTCAATTTATCACTTGGCTGAAACTACGCTTGGAGTATGTAATTACTGGTGAGTTTTATGCACCATCGATGACAATTCCCAATCCTTTAGCCTCTCTTGCGAGTGTTTCTTAATCAACTAAAGTATGAAGTATGAAGTATGAAGTGAGAAATTAAATTACCTTGACCAAAAGAATTTGGTATGTAAATATTTTTCAGGCTTCATCCTTTAGACTTCATACTTTTTAGTGACGAACTACTAAAATATAATTTTTTCAAAAATCCAGCTTATGCGTCCCAACTTTGTGCAGAGAGTTCAGATTATATCTGGTGGATTGGTAATAGCGATCGCAGGTTTAATTAATACTACAATTTCTGTCAATGCTCAACAAAAAATTCCTGTCTGCCAACCGCCAAATCCTGGTGAGTATTTGCTATTGGTAATTACTCCCACAACAGATTATCAAAGGCAATTACGCAATGCCTTGCCCAATGAAATTTCTACCACTACCTGTCAATACCTCACCGACACCGTTACCAGGATAGGTGGCTTTAATAAAATTGAAGATGCAAATCGTTGGGCAAGATATATTAACAATATTGTTGGATTGTCTGCCATCATCACTACAAGGCCTGCCGAAGTTGCTCAACAACCAGCAACAATACCGACAGTTAGCTATAATCCCAAACCATTAGGACAAGGTTACGCCGTACTGGTAGATTACTACAACCGTCCAGAACTAGCAAACAGCGTCCAGCAAGTTGTCGGTGGTAACGTAGGTTTTGCTTCCTATGGACAACGCCCTTATTTGTTAGCAACTCATACTACCAACCAGCAACAAGCATACAATACCCTACAAAAACTCAACGAGCGTGGCTTTTTCGCCATTCTCGTCGATAGTCGTAAAGTTGTGTTACTGCGTTCAGCCGTCAAAGTACAGTAGCCAGTCCCAGAAGTCCGAAGTGTTCAAGATTCAAAGATAAAATATACTTCATACTTCACACTTCATACTTCATACTTCATACTTCATACTTCATACTTCATACTTCATACTTCATACTTCATACTTCATACTTCATACTTCATACTTCATACTTCATACTTCAATAAGCCGCCCTTGCTAACCAGTAAATAGTGATCCCCAAAGCTGACCCAGCTATGACTTGCACTGGTGTGTGTCCCAGTAATTCCTTGAGGCGGTCTTGGCTAAACTCGTGCTTTTCATCAAATAATTCTGCAATCATTTGATTGAGAATTCGCGCTTGCTTACCCGCAGCTTGACGAACTCCGGCAGCATCGTACATAACGATAATGGCAAAGACTGTTGCTAAAGCAAACTCAGGTGAGGCCCAACCCACGGTTTGCCCAATACCAGCTGCTAAGGCTGTCACGAGAGCCGAATGAGCGCTGGGCATACCGCCAGTCGTGACTAAAACACGCACATTCAGTTTTTGATTTTTGACGACCTCGATAACAAGCTTCAATGCTTGAGCAATGAAACAGGCTACCAGGGCTACCAGCAGCACCCGGTTGTTAAAAATATCGGCTATGTCCTGCATGGTGTTTTGGTTCAGTTAGTGAAAATTAGCAGTAATTTATGTTGTAAGTAAAAATTGCGACGCAACCCAAAAATCCAAATTTCAAAAGGAACTTATACCAACTTGGCACGCTAAATATTGTTTGAAGTTTTGGAGTAGCCTATTGTACCATTTTGGATTTTAGATTTGGCGAAAAGTTGAGCCAGTGCGTTGGGGAAACATTGCCGTGAGCAGGTTTCCCGACTTGAGCAAACTTTTCAAGACGGATTTTAGATTCATAATTACTTCTAAATCTAGGTGATAAAAATCCATCTGTCGCCATCATTTTTCCAATTGGTATGAGTTAAGACTATGAATCTAATTGCATAATCACCACTGAGGAGTAGCTCGTCCTCCCGTAGTACTGATTCACCACAAGACAGTGGCTCCAAAATTGAAAATCCAATTGGTATATCCTAGTTATTGCGATTTACGATAAAGTGTGCTAAAGCTTGGAGTGGTTGTGCCAGGTGTCCATAGGGTTCTAACTCGGCACAAGCTGACTCAACTAGCTGTTGAGCTTTAATGCGTGATTCTTCAATTCCCCACAGGCTAGGATATGTAACTTTCTTAGCAATGAGGTCTTTACCGGCGGTTTTACCTAATTGTTCTTGGGTCGCTGTCACATCCAAGATGTCATCAATAATTTGGAATGCCAAACCGATGTTTTGTGAGTAGCGAGTTAATCTTTGTATATCGTCTGTTGAGGCTTCTGCCAAGATGCCACCACAAACGACGCAAGCTTCCAAAAGGGCAGCAGTTTTATGATTGTGAATAAAATTTAGGGTTTCTAGCGAAATATCAGATTTACCTTCTGATTCCAAATCGACTACTTGACCACCGACTAAACCCGCTGCACCCAAGGCTCTTCCTAAGCGCGCCACTACCTGTAAAACTTTATCCCTAGGAACACTCTCAGGTGTTTTAGTAGCAACTAGTTCAAAAGCAAAGGCTAGTAAACCATCTCCAGCCAAAATCGCAATATCTTCACCATAGACTTTGTGATTGGTCAACATTCCACGACGATAATCATCATTGTCCATTGCTGGCAGATCGTCGTGAATTAATGACATTGTATGAATCATTTCTACGGCACAAGCTGTAGGCATAGCCATTTCGATAGTGCCGCCCATCATTTCACAGGTAGCAAGACAGAGAATGGGACGCACTCGCTTACCTCCAGCCAGGAGAGAGTAGCGCATCGATTCGTAAATTTTTTCTGGATAAATCACAGGCATAGATTTATCCAGAGCAGTATCACAAAGCTTTTGACGTTCTTTGAGATAAGCAGCAAGGTTAAAGGTTGCTGTTTGGGGCATCTTCTGAAGGTTATCAGCTGCTACCATTCTTATAATTCCTTCAATTTTTGGCTTTTGGCTGTTTGTCTTATACGTCACAATTTTACGGGGCTTTGGCTCCTAAAAGTTATGCCGGATGAATCTGGCGGGAAAAATTCATATCTCATAACTTTTAATTAGCTTGTCGCGCGTAAATAGCTGGTAAATGTGTTTTGCAACAATATGGCAACGGTCATAGGGCCGACACCACCAGGTACAGGGGTGAAATATTCTGCCACACCAGCAATTGATTCCAAATCGACATCGCCGACTAAGCGACCATTGCCATTGGCATCAGTGACACGATTCATCCCCACATCTACCACGATCGCACCCTGTTTTACCATGTCAGATGTAATGAGTCCTGGAAGACCAACTGCGGCGATGATAATATCGGCATTCTTGGTGATGCTAGCAAGATTTTGCGATCGCGAGTGAGCAATAGTGACGGTAGCATCTGCTTCTAGTAGCATCAAAGCCATTGGCTTTCCTACTAAAATGCTGCGTCCTATAACCACGGCATTTTTTCCCCGCAAAGGAATATTATATTCTGCCAGCAGATGCATCACTCCCGCAGGCGTACAACTGCGTAGTCCAACTTCACCCCGTACTAGTCGCCCTAAATTTACTGGGTGCAGTCCATCGGCATCTTTATCAGGATGTATTTGATGTAACAAGGAGACTGCATCTAAATGGTCAGGTAGGGGTAGCTGCACCAAAATTCCGTCTACCCGTTTGTCTTCGTTGAGTTCGGCAATGACATCCTCTAATTCTTTTTGGGTAGTTTCTTTGGGAAAATGCTTGCCAAAAGAAGCGATACCCACTTTAGCGCAGGCTTTTTCTTTATTGCGGACATAAGCGGCAGATGCTGGGTTATCGCCGACCATCAACACTGCTAAACCTGGGGGACGGCCTACTGTGGGTTGTAATTGGTGAATTTGGGTTTTTAGTTGCTGGTGAATTTTTGCTGCTAACGCTTTACCATCAAGTAGTTTGGCAGTTGTTGTTTCCATGAGAATCCTCAGAAGATTCGCCTCTAATCCAAAAGTTCAGTTGTCTGTAGCGAAGTTAACATTTTCACAAAGTCTTTGTTTGTTAGTTGCCGTTGCGTCTCTCCTGCCACAAGACCATACTTGTTTATCTTCTCAGATCCCTTGTCTAATCTTACGGATAAAACAATGAAATCTTATTGGGGGAGTAGGGAGTAGGGAATGGGGAACAGGGAAGAGGTAAAAGGCAACAGGTAATAGTAGAACAGTAGAAAAGTTTTCTATCTAAGCCCTACTCTTGATGAAAATGCCAAAGTATCCAAAATATTACCGTTTAGTATGCAATTTATTACTGGTGGCGGGACTTTCTAGTTGTGGTTCTTGGACACCTTCGGACTTAAAAGGTAGTAATTTCATCTTCGGCAGTAATGTCACTCCTATAGAAAAAATTTCAGCGAAACGAGACAAACAGGCTACTGTGTACATCCAAGGGAAAGTTGAAAAACAAGTGCCTTTGATGAAACAGTGGGCATACCAAATTAGCGATGCAACTGGCAAAATTTGGGTAATTACGAATCAAAGCAATTTGCAAAAGGGATCGCAAGTAGTATTAAGGGGTAAAGTTCGCTACAAAAGTATTCCGATCGCCGGGCAAGATTTTGGTGAAATATATATAACAGAAGAGTAATTTTTAATGATACATTTTATGACTAACCAGCCAGTAGAAGTAGCGATCGCAATTCTTTATCAAGACAACAAGTATCTTATGCAGTTGCGCGACAATATCCCCACAATTGCGGCGGCTGGTTGCTGGGGTTTATTTGGCGGACACATCGAACCTGGTGAAACGCCGAAGATAGCCGTTAAACGCGAAGTTCAGGAAGAAATTGGTTATGATTTACCAGAATTTACAGAATTTGGCTATTATCCCGACCAAAAAGTTATCCGCCATGTTTTTCAGGCTCCCTTATTAGTAGATTTAAATCAACTGGTACTAAACGAAGGCTGGGATATGGGACTTTTAACAGCAGAAGATATTCGCAGTGGTGGCTGTTACTCAGCCATAGCTGGCGAAGTTCGACCTTTAGGGCCAATGCATCAAACAATTATGCTGGATTTTATCAATAAGCGGGAGTGGGGAATGGGGAGTGGGAATTAGGAAAAATCCTCTTTCTGCTGACACCCTACACCCCTAAACCCTTACACCCCTAATTTTTTCTCATGCAATCAGCAAACAAACTACCACGATGGTTAAGTTATGGCTTGGCGTTTCCGCTAGTCATTCTCAACGGTTGGTTATTAATTCAAGTTGTCAAGTATTTTCAGCCGTTGGTGAGTGTAGTTGCGATCGCTATCCTACTAGCTTTTGTCTTAAACTACCCCATCCAGTTTTTTCAAAAACGTGGTGTACCTCGTAACTTAGCCATTATTGGAGTTTTATTGTTAGCTGTGGTGATTGTAGCGGGTGTGGGTGTTACCTTAGTGCCAGTTATCTTGCAACAGTTAAACGAATTAGCTAATATTCTGCCCTCTTGGATAGATTCTGGTGTACAACAATTAGATGCTTTTCAAACTTGGGCAGCTACACAACAAATTCCTTTCAATTTAAGAGGGTTAGCCCTGCAACTTTTAGATAGATTATCTAATCAATTTCAATCTTTCACAGGTAGAATCCTGGGTTTTGCTTTTGATACTATCGGTGTTGTAGTTAATATCTTAATCGCCGTCGTTTTAACTATCTACTTAATCTTAAATGGCGAAAAACTATGGGATGGCATTTATGGATGGTTTCCCTCTCATATCGGCAGCAAAGTCAGACAATTACTGCGAGAAGATTTTCAAAATTATTTTATTGGGCAAGCAACATTAGGCGCGATATTAGCTGTCTTAGTGACATTAGCTTTTGTTTCTCTACGAGTTCCATTAGCTTTACTTTTTGGAATTGCTATTGGCTTTTTCTCGCTGTTTCCCTTCGGTACAGGCATAGGAATTACTATAGTTAGTTTATTAGTTGCTTTAGAAAATTTTTGGTTAGGTGTAGAAATTTTAGGCGTAGCAATAGCCATAGACCAAATTAATTCTAATATTGTTGCACCCAGAATTTTAGGTAACTTAACTGGTTTAAATCCTGTGTGGGTTGTGATTTCTTTACTGATAGGTGCTAAATTAGGCGGCGTTTTAGGATTGTTAATTGCTATTCCTATTGCCAGTTTTATTAAAGATATTGCTGATAGTTGGCGCGCCGGAGAACTGCGTCAACAGATTATTACTGATGACGATGGTGTAAAAGTTTCGCCAATTGAAATAAATAAAGAAAATTACGTCAGTTAAATTTAAATAATAATCAATTTGATATTTTTGCTCCCCGAATTCTTAAAGAATTCGGGATCTATTTTGTTGAGCATAACTATTTCTTAACTTATAGATAACTCAATATTTACTTGCAATATTCAAAGAATATGTTAAATACGTAATTTGTAATTAAGAATGCTTTATCTGCTGAATTAAATATAGTTTTCAAGCTTTGTTGGCTATTTTTATGTGTGTTATGCACGCATGAATAGTTGATTGGAATTGAGTGTTCTATTTCTCTACAAACCTGTGTATCTATGGAATCTAATCAACCTTTAAAGGTAAATCGCCGCCAGTTTTTGCTACGTTCAGCAGTTACAGCAGGTGGAATTATTGGGACAAATATTGCCTCGAAATCAGGAGTTTTTGCTCAAGCCCCTGCTATTATTACCTCCGAAAAAATGCGTCCTGCCATACCTTATGGTGTGGCTAGTGGAGATATTAGCGAAAATAATGTGGTGATTTGGAGCCGGAGCGATCGCCCCTCTAAAATGATCGTAGAATACTCTACCCACGAATCTTTTCGCAATGTCCAACGCATTCGCGGCCCTCTGGCTTTAGAAAATAGTGACTTTACCGCTAGACTTAACCTTAGGAATTTACCCCCAAATCAACAGATATTTTATCGAGTAATTTTTCAAGATTTAGACTATCAAAATACTTACAGCGCGCCTGTCAAAGGAACTTTCCGCACACCACCTAAATATGGCAAAGATGTATGCTTTGTTTGGGGTGGCGATACAGCAGGTCAAGGATGGGGGATAAATCCTGATTTTGGCGGGATGAAAATCTATGAAACCATGCGGCAACTTCAGCCCGACTTTTTCATCCATTCTGGCGATAATATCTATGCTGATGGCCCCATTACCTCTCAAGTAACGCTTGATGATGGCACAATTTGGCGAAACATCACCACCCCAGAAAAATCTAAAGTTGCCGAAACTCTAGCTGAGTTTCGTGGTAACTATAAATACAACTTGATGGATGAAAATATCAAGCGTTTTTACGCCGAAGTGCCTCTTTTAGCTCAGTGGGATGACCACGAAGTTACAAATAACTGGTATCCTGGCGAAATTCTCCCTCAGGATGACACTCGCTACACAGTTAAGGATGTTAACTTGCTAGCAAAAAGAGGAAGGCAAGCATTCTTGGAATATATGCCCATTGAGTATAATAATGACCCAGAAAGAACTAAAATTTATCGCTCCTTTGAGTATGGGCCATTACTAGATATTTTCATGCTGGATGAGCGCACCTATCGCGGCCCAAATACCCCAAACCGTCAACCAGTACCCAGTTCAGAAACAGAATTTTTGAGTAAAAGACAAGTGCAATGGCTGAAACGACAATTACTCTCATCCAAAGCTACCTGGAAAGTGATTGCTAGTGATATGCCTTTGGGTCTGATAGTGCGAGATGGTGCGACTGACTTTGAAGCTTGGGCGAATGGAGATGGCCCAGCTTTAGGAAGAGAACTGGAACTTGCAGATTTACTACGGTTTATCAAATACAAAAATATCAAAAACGTCGTGTGGTTGACTGCTGATGTCCACTACGCCGCCGCCCACTATTACGACCCCAACAAAGCCCAATTTCAAGACTTCAAACCTTTTTGGGAATTTGTCGCCGGCCCACTTAACGCAGGTACATTTGGCCCCAACCAATTAGAAAATACCTTTGGCCCACAGTTAGTATTTCAAAGTCTTCCCCCTGGAACAAAAGCAAATCGACCGCCAAGTGAAGGTTTGCAGTTCTTTGGTGCAGTCAAAATTGATGCTTACACCAAGGTAATGACAGTATCGCTGCGTAATTTAGAGGGGAAAGTTGTTTACAGCGTAGATTTACCGCCAGAAAAATAATTGCAGTAGCTGGATAAACATTTCCTACCTTATACTGTTTCACCTTAAGTTTGAGACAAAGGTGTCGCAGAGGGCAGGGGAGAGGATTTACAGCTTTGATTACCATGTTTATGGTGCAATTTAAATGACGATTAGCTTATCCCTGACTTCTTGAAAAAGTTGGGGATATTTTTATTTACGAATGATTTAGGACTGCTATGTATCCTCACAAAATCCTCATATTCTCTGCTTATAAGTGTACGCAGACACCTGATTGAGGGGTAAGGAAATTTACTGTATTAGGTCTGACAAGAATTAAATCTCTTCACTATTCTCGCCATCTTCCCGATCGCACCGCTACACGCTCCATCTAGATAGCAGGAGAAAAAAATTTTATGTTATCAACTCAGCTAGACACCAAAGATTTAGCGTTAGAGTTAGCCAATCCGCAAATTTTACTGACAACTTTACGACAACTGCGACAAGCTGTGTATGAGGAAGGGCAAGAAATTTTTAGCAGGTGGCGATCGCATATTCAAAGACCGGCTTTTATTGATAGTAGTCTCAACTTGGCTTACTATTTAGCACTACGAAGACATGATTTACGTCATTTACAAGCTGCTTTAATGCCTTGGGGTTTGTCGTCGTTAGGACGAATTGAAGCCAGAGTTTTAGCTAATTTGGATGCTGTCATTGCAACTTTAGCCGCAGTTTGCCATGAATCGCCCAATCCGCAAATTAGTCAGCCACCTCTAGAATCATTTTTTGAAGGCGATCGCTTATTGAAAATCCACACCCAAGAGCTATTCGGCGATACCTTGCAGCAACGCCGAGTGCGGATTATGGTGACACTGCCAACAGAAGCCGCTAGTAACTACGAATTTATCAAGCAGCTAATTCAGCAAGGTACAGACTGCGTGCGGATTAACTGCGCTCATGATACCCCAAGCGAGTGGTCAGCGATGATTGCTCATGTACGTTCGGCAGAAGTAGAAGTTAAACGCTCTTGTCAGGTTTTAATAGATTTAAGTGGCCCAAAAATCCGCATTCAATCTGTTATCGTTCCTCAAGGTAAACAGCATATTGAGCAAGGGGATTGTTTGTGGCTGAAGCGGGATTTATTGAATAATGGAGATTCTCAATCTTGCCAAATTAGTTGCACCCTACCGGAAGTTGTAGATAGATTAGAAGTCGGTGCGCCTGTGTGGATTGATGACGGCCATATTGGTGCTATTGTTGAAGCGATCGCACCAGAAGGTGCATTATTAAGAATTACACACACTCGTCCTAAAGGTGAAAAGCTACGTCCTGATAAAGGTATTAACTTTCCAAATACCGATTTGCATCTTTGCCCGTTAACAGATAAAGATAGACAAGATTTAGACTTTATTGCAGCTAACGCCAAAGATGTTGATATTATTGGCTACTCTTTTGTGCAGAAACCAGAAGATATTGCCACTTTACAACAAGAATTACAAGCGAGGTTATCAAGTAATACTAAAATACCTGCGATCGTTGCCAAAATAGAAACCCCCACAGCTGTGACAAACTTACCAGAATTAATCGTCCAAGCCGCAGGTAAACAGCCATTTGGCATTATGATTGCCCGAGGAGATTTAGCTGTGGAAATTGGTTATCAACGTCTAGCCGAAATTCAAGAAGAAATTCTCTGGCTGTGTGAAGCTGCTCATGTACCCGTAATTTGGGCAACTCAAGTATTAGAAAACCTTGTGAAAAACGGTTTACCATCACGAGCAGAAATGACCGATGCGGCAATGGCAGAACGGGCAGAATGTGTGATGTTAAATAAAGGCCCTTATATTGTACAAGCAGTAGCAATTTTAGATGATGTGCTAACAAGAATGGAAGCTCATCAAACTAAAAAAACACCGCAATTACGTGCTTTACATTCTTGGTAAAGACTAGAGCTTGTTAATTACTCAATCGAGTTGCTTTCAGATATAGTAGTATTCCTACTCCCTACTCCCATCCTAGGTTACTATCTTTGACTGCAACTTGAGATTACATTTATGATGATGAAACTGAAGGCGATCGCTACATACAAGTGTTAAATAAAGACCCTAATCAAATATCATAATAGATACCAAAATATCTATTCATTTGGTGTTTCTTGATTGTCGCTAATTTTAAATAAACTTTCTAAGGCAGACCACAACAATAAATACAATATTGTTGACTGCCAACGGGCTAACTGTGGAAGTAAACGTTTGATAGCAAATGCAATAATGCTAAATGATACAAGTAATCGCAAATCAATTGTATCTTTTGTTGTTTGTTTGATTTGCTGATTGAATTGAGATACAGCCCGGGTGATTGACGCAGGTTGTAATTTTTTAGCTGGAGCGTTTAATAAATTTATACCTGAATCTTGTAATTTACTGAAAGCATCTCTTAAAGTTTCGTTACCACCAGAGTAATAAATTGTAATGCTACCTACTTGGATGTTAGTTTTGATTTCTTTAACTTGAGGAAAAAGATATTCTAAAGTGTTAGCGATTTCTGTAATATCTAGAGATTCCTGCGCTTGGCTAGCAATTTTTAATCGCAGACGACCAGGAGTATTACTAACAATTTGTAATTCTAAAGGGGATGTTTGTTTCATGAATCTGCCTGATCCCTGAAGATAAGTAGTTGATATTTTGTGTAGATTGCCATTATGCAATTTAGCTGATATCCATTCTTTTGATTGAGGAGGATATTTTATTGCTCTAACAGCCTACTCAAGTAATCAACTACTAATTTGAATAAGTCAAGTCTACTCAAGGCAGATTTATCAATATTTCTGTTTTCACTGGGGATATTCATGTGAAACAAATGGAATTTCGACAATTTCGCCGGCAACTTCTCCTAGTTGCACCTTTAACCCCACACCACCAGCTTTGGTGCGGATGTAACCTAACCCAAAGTGACCATCTAATGTTGGTGTATAACTAGTCAGTTTACCGATTTTTTCTTCTCCTAGAGCGATCGCACTGCCAACTTCCACAGGGGCATCGAGGCGGATACCCCAAAGGTGTTGTTTTACACCTTTATATGTATTTAACCGCGCAATAGTTTCTTGACCGATATAACAACCTTTATTAAACGATATCGTCTGCCATAAACCAACTTCTAAAGGATTGTAATCCTCTGTTAATTCTGCGTCTGGTTTTGGTCTACCTTGCAAAATTCGTAACGTTTCCCAACCTTGTTCGCTTAATTCAGTTACGCCTAAGTCTAAAATCTTCTGCCAAATTCGTTGCTTTTCTGTGGCTGGCATAATGAGCGTATATCCAGGTGAAGCCAAGCCACTACCAACGGCAACAGTCAGCCCCACATCAATCATTATATGGTTGCCATAAGCTTGACCAATAATTTCTCCCGCCCCCAACTTCTCGACAATAGCATCACTTCCTGGCCCAATCAGGCTGAAGATTGCAGTGTCTTTTGTCACATCGGCTATCTTTACTTTGTCAGCAAAAAATATGTAACGGTCTAGCCATTCCATCAACGTTTCTAGACGGTTGGGTGAAACCAACAGTATCACAGCATCAGGGAGAAGATAAGCGCTAACTAGGTCAATTGTGCGGGCGGTAGATGTCACTATGACAGTATCGCAACCTTGCCCTGGCTTGAGGCTTTGAAAATCGTTAGTGCTTTGGTTATGTAAAAAGCGAATCTGATCTTCATCATAAACACAGATGCGCCCCCAAAAAGAGCGATCGCACACAACAACTCCTGTTGTTGCGGCTTGGATAGCTGCTGCGTCTTTACCGTCAATTGTAGATGTTTGCATGGTAGTGAGACATTGCCCTGTTTCAAGGTGGTTGCATGGGAAATCTTAACAAATCAGGGTTTACCGCTTCAAGATTTGACTTCAGGGTGTGATGTCGTTTCCTGTTAAAGACTTATCATTAAAGCCGCAGGGGGCAGCTAATTGATTCAGATACAGAGGATAGCTTTGTCAAATAAATTCGTCAGGATTAGTCGAACAGAATGCTAGACGGCAATCATTTAAAAGTACATTAAGTTCCTGTACAACTTTCAAAGGATTTTTAAATTTGAAAATAGATGCAATCGCCGCTTCATAAGGATTTCTGCCTGTTCTTTTCACGGCAGCGATGGCATCTTGATTGGAGAATCCCCGAATACTAACCAACCATGCAGCTAGCACATGACCAGTGCGGCCAATACCACCGGAACAGTGTACCACTACTTTTTGGTTTTGTTTGTCTGCTGTTACTAAAAAAGGAAGTATTCTTTGGGTGAGCGTTTCTAAATGAGCGAATTGAAAATCTGTAATCGGGGCCCAGCAAACTTGCTGCTCACCAAATTCTTGTTGATATATGGCTAAAAGATTTGAGTAACGAGCTAGTTGCTTTTGGGGGAGAAGACAGCAGACGCGTTGGATCTTTTGTTTCTTCATGAACTCAATCCAATCAGATACCTGTTGATTGGAGTAACCAGGTCTGGACGCACCAAATACAATCGGTTCATCTTCCCCAGCAGCAGCAAACTTGTACGTATTTCTAGCCATATTTTCTGATGCCTGTGGGTTGTGTTGATCCCACTTCTATCTTTGTTTTATATCAACATATGTGGAACTTCACATTAAATTGGTATGACACCCAAATTACCTAACAGAAAAGGCTTCACTAAAACGACGCGTCACAGGTTCTATAATAAACGTCAAAATTGACTTCTTGCGAGTGACGATTTCGCCTGTAGCAGACATCCCTGGTGTAAATATAACTTGTTGACCGCGCACATTTAATGAGTGTTTAGTTAACTGAATTCTGGTGGGAAACACTAAGCCTAATTCTTTATCAACTACGGCATTAGGACTGACTTGCACAACTTGACCATCGATAGTGCCAAATTCTTGAAATGGAAAAGTTGCCATTTTCACTTTTGCTTTCATTCCTGGACGAACAAAGCCGATATCGCGGTTGAGAACTTTCACCTCTAACTGCAATTCTTCGCCATCAGGGAGAATCGAAAGTAGTTCTTCGCCTGCTTGTACTGGGCCTTTAGTGGCTTTAATACGGTAAATTGTGCCTGCAACTGGGGCTTTAACAGTTTCTCCGGCTTGCTGCATTTTCGCTTGTTCTAATTGACCTGCGACATTGGTTAATTCTTCCTTGCGTTTATTCATCTGGGTTAAAATTTCGCTTTGCCGTTCCGAAGTTAAGCGTTGTGCTTGAGAGCGTGCTGCTTGAAAAGCTTCTTCGGCTTGACGAACTTCTTGCGCTTGGGCTGCAATATCTTTTTCCAAGGAGACAACACGGTCTTGGGCTTCAGTAACTTTATTAGTGGCATTAGTTACTTCATCTTCGGCTCTAGAAATATTTGTATTGGCAGTATTTAATCTTTCTTGGGCTTCTAGGTAGTCAACTCGGGGAACAGCCCCAGGCGTAATTAAGGTACGGAGTTTTTCTTCTCTATCTTGAGCGATCGCTTGAGCTTTTTTAACGCCTTCTCGGATACTTTGAGCATTAACTAAGTTAGTTTTAGCATTAATTAAAGAACTTTTGGCGCTGGCAAAATTTTCACGCAATCGCACCAAGCGGACTTTTGCTTGGTCAAGTAAGGCGCGTTGACGATTTGCTTCGGCTTCAGCTGCGCTTTGACGGGCTTGATAGTCTCGCAAACGTGCTGTTAACAGTTCATCTTGGAGTTCTTCGCCAGTGCTTTTACCACCAATACGTTCTACATCTAAACGTTGGATATCTTCTTTGATTAACTTGGCGGATTGATCTAAGCGATTCACATCGGTTTTTTGCAGGTTGGGGTCACGTTGAATTAATACTTGGTCTTTGGTGACGCGATCGCCTTCTTTCACTTTCACCGCTACAATTAACCCGTTACCCAAAGATGTGACAGGACGCACTTGGGTAGAAGCAATTAATTCCCCTTGAGCAATCGCCACTTCATCAATTTCTGAGAAATGCGCCCAAGCGATCGTCCCAAAGACAACTAAGCTGATTGTACCTGCTAACAATCTGGTGTAAAGTGGTGGCAATTCCTGGACAGCCTTACCCAGTTCATAAGAGAGTTGATCTTCTGGTTTAGCGAATCGCTGTTTTGTCTGACGCGCTTGGGTGGGATTTGCAACTAAGGGAGATTTCATAAAATTTTGAATTTCATTGTCCTTTGTTAATTGTCCTTTGTCATTAGTCATAGTCCGGATGCAAAAGACTGATGACAAATGACAAAGACATAATGACTGACCACAGATTGCAGGTGAATGAATATCAACAGACTGGCAATTCTGTTTCCTGTTATATCTCTACTTCAAACTGCTAGATAACGTCGCAAAAAACTTTCTAAGGTTTCTAACTGAAAATTAAAAGTTTTCTCTAGGTTGGCTATTTCCTCTTTTGTACAGAAAAATTCATTGGCTAGTAATGTGCGATAAGTGCCTAACGCTTGTTGAGTTTGGGGATTGAATAAACCGATAGCCGTTCTCAAACCATCAATTAACAAAATCGGCGGGTTGATGACTATTGGTTCTTTGTTAAAAATTCGCCCAAAAATGTGGGGAATATCTTCCCGTTGCAGAATTTCTGGCCCGCCAACGGAAAATATTTGATTGCGAGCGCCTGTAAGTGTCACCGCATCCACCACAATTTTTGCTAAATCGTCTGTACTCACTATCGAGCTACGGTTTTTGGAGTCGCCGACTAATAAATATAAACCTGTTTCCCGAAACTGTTCTGCCAGGGGTAGCAAGTTTGATGCTAATCCAGCAGGACGTAAAATAGTGTAATTTAAACCACTATTGATTAAATATTTTTCTACTGCTCGTTTGGCTTGAAAAACAGCTGCATCTTCGTAGCCGCGATCCGCTCCTAGTACAGAAATAAAGACAAAATGTTGCGCTCCCTTAGCTTTTGCTTGGTCAATGAGTTCGATATTGGCGCGGTAGTCGAGAGATAAGACATCGCTCCCAGAACCGTGGGCGCTAATAATATACTCGACACCTTGAGTCGCTTTGTCTATATCTTTTTCTCGCAGCAAATCACCAATGAAGATATCTGCACCGCGATGTTCTAATTCACTGTAACGCGAAGTCAGTCGGACAAATGCCCGTACTGATTTTCCCTGTTGGCGCAGAAGTCTCACGACTCGACGACCGATTCCTCCTGTTGCTCCAGTTACTAAAAACATAGTAATTAAAGTGTGAAGTGTGAAGTATGAAGTATGAAGTGTGTAGACACCCTTTGGGTGGCTTCCCGCAGGGTAGTATGAAGTGTGTAGTGTGGTGACACCCTTGGGGTGGCTTGCCGCAGCTTAGTATGAATTATGAAATTTCATCTTTTAACCTACCTGATACTTTTGTCTCATATAGTTAATTTGTACTACTATTTCAGCTTTCATACTTCACACTTCATACTTCATACTTCATACTTTTATCTCATCTATAATTCCAAAATCACTGGCGTATGGTCACTTGGTTGGGTGAGTTTTCTTGGCTCGACATCAATTATGCAGCTTTTGGCGCGATCGTATAGTTCTGGTGTGAGATAGTGATGATCAATCCGCCAGCCCATGTTACGCCGAAAGGCGGCGGCGCGATAATCCCACCAACTATAATGTCCTGCTTCCGAATTAAACTTACGAAAAGCATCAGCAAAGCCTAATTCTAAAACATCTCTCAGGGCTTGGCGTTCTGCTGGAGTTGCCATCACATGATTTTCACCATTCACTTTGTCGTGAATATCTATAGATTCCAACGCAATATTAAAGTCGCCACAAATACAAATGGCAGATTGTGATTGCAGCAACAATTGTAAATACTTTCTCAGGACAGTTAACCAACGTAACTTATACTCATATTTCTCACTACCAATAGCTGAACCATTGGGAACATACAAGTTGACAATCCGAATTCCCTCAATTACACCTGTAATAACCCGCTTTTGCTCATCCCATACTGGTTCAATTTCCGGCAAGATTGTTGTGAATCCTGCACTAACATCTGTTAGTGGTTGACGAGAAATCAGCGCAACACCGTTATAAGCTTTTTGTCCCCAGATATAGAGGTGATAGCCTAATTCTACAAAGGGCGATCGCGGAAAATCACTATCTACTACTTTCGTCTCTTGCAAACACAGTACATCTACAGGATTTTCACTTAACCAATTAATTACGTGTGCTAAACGAGTGCGAATCGAATTAACATTCCAAGTAACAATTTTCATTTAGTTATTAATCAAACTAACGTGGGATTTTTTCAGTTAACAAAATTTTAGTATTATTTAATCTTTATTCTATAGATTCTCTCAATTGCCTAATTTTCCTTAGATTTAGGTTGCGAGAAAATTGATCCCATCCCGGATTTTTAGTATTTGCGGCTACAAAACTTGGATTTTTGTAAGTTCTGCTACAAAATATATTAGTGGTTTATGATCCTCAAGATAGATGAAAATCAACGAAGGTAAGTTATATTTTAAAAGTGTAGGCACTAACGTGACTAAACAAGTTTTCTAGGTTTAAATTTAGTGGCAGGCTTTGACTTTAATGTTAACAAGTGTTAACTAATGTTGCACTTTTCAGAGTCAGTTAAGTTAATTAAAATCTTAAAAGAGTAAGTAAGAATGCTTTGCCCTCAAAAAAAGATGATAATAATCTTTACTAGAGGCCTGTTTTACAAACTAAACCAAAACAACTTATAAACTTAGCGTTAGCCAATTGGTTTCTGGCTAGGCAAAAGTTTACTAACAAATTATTAACAACCGCATTAATTTAAGTATTTATATTGTTGCGGTCAAAATCAGATTATAATCAACAACTTTTTTACCTGTATTTAACATTAATTTTGTTCTGAGGAGGACATTCGTATGAGTATGAGAGCCAACACTTGCCCGTGTTGCGGTGGTTCCCTACTGCGTCATGTCCGTCACGGTGAATTGTATTGGTTTTGCCTTTCTTGCCGACAAGAAGTACCACTGTTAATGGTTAATCGTTTAGCTAACGTGGATACTCGCAATACAGGAATTTTATCTCAACCAAAGATTAATTCTTAGGCTTGTAATTAAGTCATCAACTAATCCAAACACACGGACGGAAGTAAGTTTTTCCAAATAAAGTGAACTAGTAAAAACGATGATTTTTATTGGTTCACTTATTTTTGAGGTTGAGATTCATCTCACATCCTCAATGCTCTGGGAAGCTCTACCTGATAAAATCGGGTGGAGCTACTTAAGTAATATTAAAGTGTTAGCAGCTTTACTCTATGGTCAGGAAAATTTACGGTTAGAGCAAGTAGCTGACCCCACACCCGCAGCTGGTGAAATAGTAATTGCGGTGGGAGCAGCGACAACTTGTGGCACAGATTTAAAGGTTTGGCGGCGTGGTGGTCACGCCAAGATGCTAAAACCACCAACTTTATTTGGTCATGAAGCCGCAGGCGAAATTGTGGCTGTGGGTGCTGGTGTGACAAATTGGCGTGTAGGAGATCGCGTCGTTGCCAATAATTCTGCACCGTGCATGAAATGTTTTTTTTGTCAACGAAAAGAGTATTCTTTATGCCCAAATTTGACTTGGAATAATGGCACATTTGCCGAGTATTTAAAAATTCCTGCACCGATAGTCCAGCATAATTTATTGCGTGTTCCTGATGCGTTGCCTTTTGAACTAGCCGCAATGACGGAACCGTTAGCTTGTGTACTGCATGGAGTAGCTCGTTCTTGTATTCAGCCTCAAGATAAAGTAGTCGTGTTAGGCGATGGGGCAATTGGCTTAATGTTTGTCGCCGCCTTAGCTGATAGTGTGGAAGTATTGCTGTGGGGAGGAAACAACCACAGGCTAGAAATTGGGCAAAAACTCGGTGCAGCTAAAACCTTTAACTATCATCAAACTCCAGATATTCCTGGTGTAGTCAAAGAATTAACTCAAGGCTGGGGTGCTGATGTAGTCATAGAAGCGACAGGTATACCTAGTGTATGGGAAAGTGCGATCGCTTGCGCGCGTCCGGGGGCAACAGTTAACTTATTTGGTGGTTGTCCACGAGATACGACAATTACCGTAAATACCGAACAACTGCACTATAGTGAACTAACTTTAAAAGGTGTTTTTCATAATACTCCTGAATATGTGCGATCGGCATTAGCACTAATCGCCACTCGCAAAATACCCTTTGAATTACTCATTAGTGAAAAGCGGCCTTTAAAAGATTTAGAAGAAGTATTTTGTGATATGAAAGCACGGAGAGTAATTAAAGTAGCATTAAATCCCTAAATTTGGAAAATTTATATTTATATTTACGCACAAATATTAGTTTTTGAAGTTGGGTGTGAGAGAGTAAAAGTAAGTATTTTCCACCCACCTCAAATTTGTTGTCTTCAAAAGTTAGGTATAATATTTATACTTACTCGGCGGAAAATATTGTCATTAGTATTTCTGGTTTGTTCTGCTTGAAGGTTAATTTATGAGAGCCTACTGTACAAATCCTCACTGCCGTTATCCAGAAAACGATATTCCTGAGGAATTCCGCCAAACCAAAGGTCAACAAAGGTATTGCGCTAACTGCGGAATGCGACTAATTTTGAAGAGTCGCTACTTACCTTTAGAGCCAATAGGTAGTGGAGGATTTAGCAGAACTTTTCGCGCATGGGATTGTAATTTAGAGCATGAGTGTTTAATCAAACAGTTACGACCAAAAAATCTTTCTCACAGTGCGTGGTCAGATGCACAATTGGAATATGTCCAAAACGCGTTTAAAAGAGAAGCCCAAACTTTACGTAATTTAAATCATCCGCAAATACCTAGATTGTGGGATTTTTTTGAGCTTGCTGCTCCACCTCAAGAAGAATATCATGAACCAGAAAATGCCGGCATATTATTTTATTTAGTCCAAGATTATATAGAAGGACAAAATCTTCGGCAACTTAAAAATGAGAAATGGTCGGAAGCAGAAATTATCAAACTTTTGCAGCAGCTTTTACCAGTACTAGATTATATTCATAATCTTCAACCTGTGATGTTAATTCACAGAGATATTAAACCAGAGAACATCATTTTTGGAAAAAATCAAAGGTTTTATTTAATTGATTTTGGTGCTGTCAAACAAGCAATCGCAGGAATACCAGCAGAACAATCTATTGCCATCTCAACACCGGGTTATGCTTCACCAGAGCAAAGAGCAGGTTTAGCTGTATCTGCATCTTCAGATTTATATGCGTTAGCGGCAACTTGTGTTTGTTTATTAACATTACAACCTACCGAAAATTTACGTCTTGGAGATATATGGAGTTGGCGAAAATACGTTGATGTCAGTGACCAATTGGCAACAATTTTAGATACGATGTTGTCATTTGAAATTAATCATCGTTTCCAGTCTGCACGTCAAGTAATTGAGGTTTTAGATAACCAAAGAATATCTGCACCAACACCGCTACCGGAACCTTTAACATCTGTGCAAATCCCCAATACACCCATAGCAACACCTCCAGAAACTCAATCTCAAACGCCATCACTTGCACCAGTAAAACCTTCACTATTAGGAAAAAAATTGCTCTTAGGAGGGTTAGGTTCTGTCATTTTATTGGGGTTGGGTATTTGGCAGTATTTACATACTATTACTCCTGCTTTGCCTCCACTTTGTATTGATGATTCTCGCTTTAGTTGTGGAGAGAAACGTTTCATTCCTCTTCCCTTAGGTCTACAAGACAATCCTTACATTCAAAAAGGAATAACAGCTTTTCAAAATAAAGATTTTTCTCTAGCAATTTCCAGCTTTGAAGATTATCTTAAGAAGGTGAAAAAGAATGATCCGGAAATTCGGATCTATTTAAATAATGCGATAGCTGCTAAAAGTAATCAATTTTACAAAATCACAGTGTGTGTTCCCATAGGCAATGAGAATCCCTTGGCTGAAGAAATTTTGCGGGGAGTGGCTATTGTTCAAGATGATTTAAATACCAACCCCAGCAAACTGATAAATAAGAAGATGTTACTGGTGCAAATTTGTAACGATGAACAAAAAACTATGATCGCTCAACAAGTTGCCAAACAAATTGTTGAACAAGATAAACAAACTCTAGGTGTTATCGGTCATAACTCTAGCATTTTGGTACTAGAAGCAGGCCAAATTTATAGCAATACAAAATATGGTGATGAAAGAATAGTAAGTATTTCTCCGACTAGTACAGCGGTTAGAGGAACTAAGTTTCATGGTGGTGATACTTTTAAGCTTAATTTTAATCTAGACAAATTTGTTTTTCGGGTGTCACCAAGTGACGATGATATATCCAAATCTTTAGTAAATTATATTCGGAAAAAACAGGGTAATAAAATAGCAATTTTTCTGAATAAAGAAGAGCCTTATAGTACATCATTTAGTCAACAGTTTAAAAAAAATCTTGGTAAAGCAGGAGAAATAGTCAACGAATGTGATTTATCTAATCCATTAAAGGATGTATCTCCATGCTTACAATCAGCTAAAAAAAGTCAGGCTAATTTTATTTTATTAACAATGAGTGATGATATTTTAGATAAGGAGATTAATAGGATATTACAAGGCAGCGGAGATGCAGTTATCTTAGGAGGAGATACATCTTATGTAGATAGTGCCCAAATTACTCAAATTAAATACGGTAAGATGGTCGTTGCGATTCCCTGGCACAGAAGTAGTAATAATCCGTTTTCTCTAGAAAAACAATCTCAAAAAATTTGGGGAACTACAAAAATTAGCTATGCAACGGCGATGGCCTATGATGCAACCCAAGCACTTGTAGAAGGGTTAAAGAGGAGTGGCGTTAATCCAACGCGCAAACGTGTATATGAAGAACTAAATCAGCCTGATTTTTCCGTCAAAGGTGCTAAAACAGAAGTGCAATTTAATGAAAATCATGACCGCCGAGTTGATGAGAGTAATATAAAAGATTTAGTTGTTTTAGTTTCACCTAAAGATGGCGCATTTCAGGTAATTAAATAAATGTTATTTCAGACAAATTTTTATTAAGCGATCGCCCGCGTCTAGTGTAAATGCGATAATAGCTTTCAAAAGCGGCATAAGTAATTATAAAATAGGGTACTTTGCCAAAAAGTAAAGTACCCGAATAAAAATGAAAACAAGATTAACTAGTTGTACACAAGATTTTGAATTTCATGTTGGAGATTAGCTCTAGCAGCTGGTTCAGCAAATTCCCACATTAAAGGTGTAAAATAAATATACCGACGCTGCAAAAGTTTTTTGAGAAATTGTGTACGACTTTGAATATAATCTGCCTCTGATACCCAGGCATATTCTTGCCGGATAGAGTCAGTATATTCTTTGTACTGTCCTGGATTAGCAGCTAATATGGCTAAATCTGCATCTAACAATACGTAGGTATCTTCATCATTAACAGTTGCTTGGTGATGTTTGGTATCAAGAATTAAACGAGTGATTGTGGCGATCGCACTTTGTGGCAAACTTAAATCACTCAATAATTCACAAGCATAATCCGCACTTTTTTCTTCATTATCTTCAGCTTGATTATCGTATACTACATCATGAAACCAAGCTGCTAGTTGCACAGCCGATAAGTTGCGAGTATAGCCTTGCAAAACATCGACGGTGTTGAGGACGTGCTCAACATGTTGCAGTGTATGGTAATGACGCTCAGGCGTGGAGTAAGCTGCAACTAACTTAACAAAAGCTTGTTCAGCAGCTAATTTATCAACGGCAAAAGTTTGCAGTGTCTTTTGCCAACGGCTCAATAAAGTATTTAATGTATCTGTGGGATAGTTTAATTGCATAAATATCACGCTCAGGCGCAAAGAGTAAATAAGTAATTGAAAAGACTAAGATAAGATTGCTGCATCTACATTTTGCCAATTCTCATGAATGGTATTTCTAGCTTACCCAACTACATCAATGGTCAGTGGTTGACATCGAATGCAACAGAATATTTAGATGTAATCAACCCAACTACAGCCGCCATTCTAGCGCGTGTACCTTTATCACCAGCCTCAGAGGTACATCAAGCCGCAGAAGCAGCCGCAGTAGCCTTTGAAAGTTGGCGACGCACTCCCGCTACAGAACGAGTGCAGTATCTATTTAAACTTAAAAATCTGCTAGAAGAAAATTTTGCGGACTTGGCACGTACCATTACCCAAGAGTGTGGCAAAACTTTAGCTGAGTCGCAAGGTGAAATGCGTCGCGCCATTGAGAATGTGGAAATTGCTTGTGGTATCCCGATGATGATGCAGGGAACAAATCTAGAAGATATAGCCAGAGGTATTGATGAAATTATGATTCGTCAACCTTTGGGAGTGGTGGCGGTGATATGTCCGTTTAATTTTCCGGGGATGATTCCTTTTTGGTTTTTACCTTATGCGATCGCTACTGGCAATACCTACATTGTCAAACCATCCGAAAAAGTACCACTGACAATGCAAAAAATCTTTAAATTAATCGAAAAAACTGGCTTACCCAAAGGTGTAATTAACTTAGTTAACGGTGCAAAGGCCGCTGTAGATGCAATTTTAGATCATCCTCAAATCAAAGCAATTAGTTTTGTTGGTTCTACACCCGTAGCTAAATATATATACAGTCGGGGTGCAGCCAATGGCAAACGGATGCAGTGTCAAGGCGGGGCAAAAAACCCCATCATTGTCTTGCCAGATGCAGATATGGAAATGACCACCAAAATTGCGGCGGATAGTGCCTTTGGCTGTGCCGGACAACGTTGTTTAGCTGCTGCCATTGCCGTTACCGTGGGAGAAGCCAGGGCAAGATTTACCGAAGCCATAGCTGAAATAGCCAAAAAACGTGTAGTAGGTAATGGCTTAGAACAAGGCGTAGAAATGGGGCCTGTCATCACCAGCCAAAGTAAAACACGCATAGAACAATTAATTCAACAAGGCGTAGCAGCAGGCGCAGAATTATTAGTTGATGGGCGAAACCCGCAAATTACTGGTTATGAACAAGGTAATTTTATCCGGCCGACGATTTTACAAAATGTCAGTCCTACAGGGGAAATAGCCCGCACCGAAATTTTTGGCCCAGTCTTAAGTTTGATTCACTTAGATAGTATTGACGAAGCGATCGCCTTAGTCAATAGTGGTCAATATGGCAACATGGCTTGTTTGTTTACCAGCAGTGGTGCAGCCGCGCGTAAATTTCGCTACGAAGCCGAAGCCGGAAACATCGGGATTAATATTGGTGTCGCCGCCCCGATGGCATTCTTCCCCTTCAGTGGCTGGAAAGATAGCTTCTTTGGTGATTTACACGGACAAGGTAATCATGCAGTCGAATTTTTTACTCAAACCAAGGTAGTTGTAGAACGTTGGCCGAATAATTGGTCACGTCAATTTTAAATTACTCAATGGCTGAAACCTATGAACACAGGCAAAAATCGACAATTTCGCTTGGCATCTCGACCAGTTGGCGATATCACACCTAATAATTTTGAATATCGAGAAGAACCAATACCAAGCCCTAGCGATGGGGAAGTTTTGGTACGGAATATCTATCTTTCATTAGATCCTACCAATCGGATTTGGATGAGCGATCGCCCTCAATATATGCCGCCTGTAGCCATTGGTCAAGTCATGCGCGGCGGTGGTATTGGTGTAGTAGAAGAATCAAAACATCCCAATTTTCACCCAGGAGACTTAGTTTCTGGACTACTTGGCTGGCAAGATTATGCTCTAGCATTGGGTAACACTGGTAATGGTATTTCCAAACTACCATCACCTTTACCCTGTCCACTGACTGCATTTGTTGGGCCTTTAGGTGCTACAGGTATTACCGCTTATTGTGGATTTTTAGATATCGGACAACCTCAAGCTGGCGAAACTGTAGTTGTTTCAGCCGCCGCCGGAGCCGTGGGTTCTGTTGTCGGACAAATTGCCAAAATTAAAAATTGTCGTGTAGTGGGAATAACTAGTTCAGATGAAAAATGCCGTTGGTTATTAGAAGAACTCGGCTTTGATGATGCAATTAATTATAAAACCGCCAATTTAGAAACAGCATTAGCTCAATCATGTCCTGATGGCATTGATATCTATTTTGATAATGTTGGTGGGGCAATTTTAGATGCTGTGCTAACCAAAATTAACTTGCACGCGCGGATTCCTCTGTGTGGATTGATTTCAGCTTATAATGCCACCGAACCCGTGCCTGGCCCCTACAACTATAGCCAAATTTTAATGCAGCGAGCCAAAATTCAAGGATTTATTATTCTTGATTATTTGCCCAGATTTCCTGAAGCGATGCAAGAGCTTGGACAATGGCTAAACCAAGGCAAAATTAAGTACAAACTAGAGATTGTCGAAGGTTTAGAAAATGCACCATCAGCTATTCTCAAACTATTTGATGGTAACAAAATAGGCAAACTAGCTGTGAAAGTTGCTGACGAACCAGTTTAGGCACTTAACCTCAATAAATGCGTCACCACTAATCATCATTAGCGCTCAACATCAACAGAAAAACATGACCAAAGGAATTATTGCTAAAACATTGCTCGCTTCATTTGGTTTTTTGACTTTATTTACTCCCAGCCAAGCATCTGCTCAACTCATACCCCAGCCTTGGGTTTCAGTTGGGAGCAACGAGGGCGATATTACTTACGCAGTGGGCGCAAGAGCCTTAAATTTAGGTGTGGAAGTAGGCAGTGGCCCAGACGGTTCGACTGGGGTAGATGTGTTGAAATTTATCAACTTACCAGTTATTTCTCCTTATGTAGGCTTAGGATTATATTCTGAAGATAAAGGTTTGGCTGTTTCTGGGGGAATTCAAGTAGGGGCGACCAAAAATGTTTTTGTCGGCGGAGGCTATAATTCGGTGCGCGGGGTTAACGGTCAAATAGGCATTAGATTTTAATTTGTTATCCAGCAGTTATCACCAATTTATAATGACGTTTATATCCCTGAATTTGAGAAATATCAGGGATATTTTTGTATAAATGTTTGGACAAAATCATTCAAAAGAAATATAGCTAAAGGCTGAGAAGTGTCTAGCTATAAAATAATAAATCCTGTAAAAGTGAAATAGTAGAAATATCCAGTAGAAAACTCAGAAAATTTTCTGCTAAAAGTATATTTTTAGCTGTTTACAAATAAACTTGCAGGATTAACGCACCATGACACAAGATGTCTTTGATTTACCATCGCCACCAGCAAATTCTATCGTGGGACATTTACTTGACCTCGGACAAGATCCATTAGCTTTTCTCACTGCTTGCCGTGATTATGGTGATATTGTTCCCTTACGTTTAGGATTAACACCTGTTTGTGTAGTGACAAATCCTGATTATATTGAAGCAGTCCTCAAAGACCGCGAAAATTTTATTAAAAGCCGCGGCTTTCGTGTCTTAAAAACTTTGCTGGGTGAAGGATTATTAACAGCAGAAGGTGACACATGGTTTCATCAGCGTCGTTTAGCTCAACCTGTTTTTCACCAAAAGCGAATTAGCGGCTATGGCGAAATTATGGTGGAATACACCAACCGGATGTTACAAAACTGGCAAGATGGTGAAGTTCACGACATCCATGCAGATATGATGCGTCTGACTCTAGAGATTGTCATGAAGTGTATTTTTAACACTGATGTCAATGCAGGTGAAGCTAAAGTGGTAGCTGACGCTCTAGATATAACTATGCACTGGTTTGAGAGCAAGCGAAGACAGAATTTTTTAGTTTGGGAATGGTTTCCTCGACCAGAAAATGTTCGCTATCGTCAAGCTATTGCCGAAATGGATGCAGCCATTTATCAATTAATCAACGAGCGACGCAAAAATAATACAGAAACTCATGATTTACTCTTCATGCTTATGAATGCTGAGGATGAAGAAACCCATGAGCGAATGAATGATAAGCAACTGCGCGATGAAGTTGCAACTCTCATGCTGGCTGGTCATGAAACTACAGCTAATACTTTATCTTGGACATGGATGCTTTTATCGCAACATCCTGAAGTCAGAGAGAAATTACAAGCAGAGTTAGAGCAAGTCTTACAAGGAAAATTACCAACAGTAGAAGACTTACGCCGCTTAACTTACACTCAACAAATCATTAAAGAGTCGATGCGGTTATATCCGCCTGTGTCGCTTTTAGGAAGAGAAGTTGCACACGATACCAAAATTGGCGAATACGAAGTGCCCCAAGGTACAACAATGATGATTAGTCAATGGGTGATGCATCGTCATCCAAAATATTTTGAACAGCCGGAGGCCTTTCAACCAGAACGCTGGACAGAAGAACTTGAAAAGCAATTGCCAAGAGGTGTGTATATTCCCTTTGGTGATGGGCCGCGGATTTGTATTGGGAAGGGTTTTGCTCAAATGGAAGCGGCTTTATTATTGGCGACAATTGCCCAAAAATTCCAAATCGATGTCGTGCCAGGTTTTTCCATCGTGCCACAACCTTCAATCACTCTGCGTCCAGAATATGGCATCAAGGTGACACTCCAGCAAATTGCTCAACAACTATCTTCGCCTGAGCCAGAAAAACAAGTTCTGCCACAATAAAAGTAGAGACTTAGCATTGCTAAGTCTCTATAAAAGTAATTAAATGCGTCTGTGGTTATTTGCGAAAAATCTCTGCAAAAAATTGCCGCATATCTAGCCAAGAACGTTGTTGACATACCTCCTCGTCCTGAAGGAACGAGGATTCCTTGACACTTCGCGCTTGTTGCGCCACAGGTGGTCTTACCATTCCTCCATGTCCGTTTAAAGTCTCCCAATGCCCTATGGGGACTATACTTATTTTACCAGAAAGCCGTCGTAGAACGACGGGGCTTGTACCCCATTTTTTTGATCAGCGATGGAATTATATAATGCTCCTTTTAGCTGACCTTTATTTTCTGGGTTAGTAAAGCCATGTACTGCACCACCAAAAGAATACAACTTATGGCAGTTGCTGAAAAAATGATGACAAAACTAATAAACATAGACACTCCGGGACTTTCAACCCTGTTTTCTGTTAGATACATTCGGTTATTTCGGCATTTTGGCAAGGCTAAAAAGCCAGCGCGATCGCTAAATTAGAAGATATATCATAGATATTTAACACCATGAGTGCAGTCACTATTCCTCAAAATCCCTTGCTCAAAGGTACTGGCTTACCGCCCTTTACGGAGGTTAGAGCAGAACAAGTTATCCCAGCTTTCGAGCAGTTATTAACAGAACTGGATGAGCAACTGACTACTTTAGAAGCGAATGTCCAGCCAACTTGGAGTGGTTTAGTTGAACCGTTAGAAAAACTCACCGAACGTCTAAATTGGAGTTGGGGCATAGTCAGTCATCTCATGGGAGTGAAGAATAGCCCCGAGCTGCGCGAAGCTTATGAAACTGTCCAACCTCAAGTTATTCAGTTCAGCAATAAACTTGGTCAAAGCCAAATTATCTACAATGCTTTTAAAGAACTGCGGGCTAGTGATACCTGGTCAACTTTAGAACCAGCCCAAAAACGCATTGTCGAAGCTGCCATCCGCGATGCAGAATTATCCGGTGTGGGCTTATCAGGTGAAGCCCGCGATCGCTATAATGCTATTCAAATGGAGTTGGCAGAATTATCGACCAAATTTTCTAATCATGTATTAGATGCTACTAAAGCTTTTAGTTTAACTTTGACAACCAAAGCAGAAGTTGACGGTTTACCCCAAAGTTTACTCAGCCTAGCAGCCCAAGCTGCCCGTGCAGCTGGTGAAGAAAACGCCACCCCCGAAAATGGCCCTTGGCGCATCACCTTAGATTTCCCGAGTTACGGCCCCTTCATGCAGCACAGCACCCGCCGCGACTTGCGTGAACAGCTTTACAAAGCCTTTATCACCCGTGCTTCTTCTGGTGAGTTAGATAATAATCCTTTAATTGCCCGAATTTTAGAACTGCGGTTAGAACTAGCGAATTTGTTAGGCTACAAAAATTTTGCCGAGTTAAGCCTTGCTAGTAAAATGGCTCCCAATGTTGCAGCCGTAGAAGCACTGTTAGAAGAACTGCGCAGTGCCAGTTATGATGCTGCTGTCAAAGAGTTAGCCGAACTCAAAGCTTTTGCTGCTGCTAAAGGCGCGCCAGAAGCCGCAGATTTACAACACTGGGATATTAGCTTTTGGGCAGAACGCCAACGAGAAGCAAAATTCTCCTTTACAACTGAAGAATTACGTCCTTATTTCCCCTTACCCCAAGTTTTAGACGGTTTATTTGGACTAGTTAAGCGGCTGTTTGGTGTCACTGTCACCCCTGCCGATGGCCAAGCCCCAGTATGGCATGAAGATGTAAGATATTTTCAAATCGCTGACGACACAGGTAAACCCATCGCCTATTTTTACCTCGATCCTTACAGCCGTCCTGCGGAAAAGCGCGGTGGTGCTTGGATGGATGTATGCATCAACCGAGGCAAGATTCATGATCATGGTGCTACATCTGTTAGATTACCTGTAGCTTATTTGGTATGTAACCAAACTCCACCCATAGATGGTAAGCCTAGCTTAATGACCTTCTATGAAGTAGAGACATTATTCCACGAATTTGGTCATGGCTTACATCATATGCTCACCAAGGTTGATTACACTAGTGCCGCAGGTATCAACAATGTCGAGTGGGATGCGGTAGAACTGCCCAGCCAATTCATGGAAAACTGGTGCTATGAACGCCCAACTTTATTTGGTATGGCCAAGCATTACGAAACTGGCGAACCATTACCAGAGCATTATTACCAAAAACTGTTAGCAGCACGCAATTATATGAGTGGTAGTGCTACACTGCGGCAAATTCACTTTAGCAGTGTGGATATCGAACTGCACGATCGCTATCGTCCTGGTGGTGATGAAACTCCCGCCCAGGTGCGTCAGCGTATCGCCAAGACAACAACAGTTTTACCACCCCTGAGCGAAGATTCTTTCTTGTGTGCCTTTGGGCATATTTTTGAAGGTGGTTACGCCGCAGGTTACTACAGTTACAAGTGGGCTGAGGTTCTGAGTGCTGATGCTTTTGCTGCTTTTGAAGAAGCTGGTTTAGATGACGAAGAAGCTGTTCAAGCCACAGGTAGACGCTACCGCGATACCGTACTGGCACTTGGTGGTAGCAAACACCCAATGGAAATCTTCAAAGCCTTCCGTGGTAGGGAACCTAGTACAGTTTCGTTGTTGCGGCACAATGGTTTGCTCAACACAGCCGCTTAATCAAGACTGGGTTGAGGAGTGTATGTATCCAAAACCTCCCACCCTTGCTACCTAAGTCAAATAAAAGTATAAAAGCCTCCTGAGTATTCCAGGGAGGCTTTTATTGTAAATATACGTAAGTACAGTATCATTATTTACTAACATTTGTAATAGCGATCGCTCATCTATCAACACACTTTAAGTACAAATTAGCTTACCTCAAAATGCTATTTAAATAGCAAAAACTTTGTCAATACTAAATATTAACTTTGTGAGTAATTACGCTATATTACATACTTACGATAGCAGTCTGCAATGAAACGTGAACCAATTCACTTCCTATTCTCTACACCCTATTCCCTAACTTCTTGAGGAATTTATAAATCAAATAGGATGGCTATATTACTATTTTACAATTAATTTTAACTGTTACTGATAAATTAAAAATTTGCATCAGCAGTGTTATTCTCTACTTGTTTCTGGGAAACCTGAGCTTAGTGGTAATTGTAGGTTTAAGCTGGCTAAAAGGTATGTTAAATGATCCGAGTGTTGCACAGATAATACTGCCAAATAAATATTTTGATAGCAGCCTAATTGATGGCTTCACCTTAAGAGTGAACTAAATAAATTTGAATTAATCGAGAGGATAAAATGCTAAAGGTCATTCTTGGTCATAGTGATGATCCTGATACTCAAGGAGCTATTGAAGAAGTTTTAGATAGATGCGTTAGTGAGCTAAGTAATATTCCAGAAGCAAAACCAAAAGCTGGTATCGTATTTGCAGCGATTGATTTTGATCATGCTCTGATGCTCAAAGAAATTCAGCAAGCATTTCCCGAAATTGACTTAATTGGTTGCACTACAGATGGTGAAATGTCTTCAATATTAGAGTTTCAGCAAGATTCTTTAACACTAATGCTTTTCTGCTCTGACAATGTAGATATTTATGCAGGGGTAGGATACGGAGTCCAAGAAAATCCCTTAGCCGCAGCGCAGCAAGCAGTACAACAAGCTACAAACAAGTGCAAAACCCCAGCAAAATTATGTGTCACCTTACCTGCTAGTTATTTAGCAGATGGTTCGACAACTAATGGTGAGTTAGTTTTGGTAGGCTTGAAATCGGCTTTAGGTTCGCAGATACCAATTTTAGGAGGCGCGGCGGGAGATCAATTTAGGTTTCAAACTGCTTATCAATTTTTCGGTAACGAAGTTTTTACAGATGCGTTGCCAATTTTAATTTTTTCGGGCGATATTTTGTTTTCTTATGGGACTGGTTGTGGTTGGACACCTATCGGACGCAAGAGTATTGTTACGAAATCCCACGGAACTGTGGTGGAAGAAATTGATGGAGTCTCAGCCCTACAATTTTATCAGCGATATTTAGGCGATCGCCAACCAACCGCAGAAAATCCTCTAGCAGTCTACGAAGGAGATAGCGATCGTTATTATATGCGAGTTCCTAATACTTGCGCGTCCAATGGCAGCATTAATTTTCTGGGAAGTGTGCCGGAACAAACCACAATTCAGATGACAGATTTTAACCGTGATGAAGTGCTTGATGCTGTTAAAACTTCACTTCAGACAGCCTTAGCAAACTATCCCGGTAAAGAACCAGAAGCTATTTTGCTGTTTTCTTGTTGTTGTCGGCGTTGGCTGTTAGGCACAAGAGCCAAAGAAGAATATCAAATTATTCAACAAGAACTGAAAACAAAAATTCCTCAAGAAATTCCGATTTGTGGATTTTATACCTACGGCGAATTTTCTCCTATCCAACCCCAAGGTTCAACTTATTATCACCAAGAAACATTTGTGACTTTGCTCATAGGCACAAAATAAAGGGCTATGCAAGATATAGACTACGAGGGCAGACTCAAAGAATTAGAAAAAACCGTTCGGGTTTTGCAAAAAAAATTAGATCGTTCTGAGGCAGATCGCCGACAATTAGAGAATGCTAGTGAAGTCAGAGAAGCAGTTCTCAAAAATGTCATTCGAGAATTGGAAGCATCACAAATAGCTTTAGAAAATCGCGGTAAAGAACTAGAAACTATTTTGGGGAATCTCAAAACTTTACAAATCAAACTTGTAGAATCTGAAAAAATGTCTGCTCTCGGAGTTTTAGTTGCGGGAATTGCTCACGAAATTAATAATCCTGTGAGTTTTATTTACGGTAACTTGAGTTATGCCCACAATTATTTTCAAGATGTACTCGACTTAGTAGCAATTTATCAACAGTATTATCCTCAACCAGTCAGTGCTATCCAAAAAAAAATCACAGAAATGGATCTGGAATTTATCCAAGAAGATTCAAAAAAGCTATTTCAATCTATGATGTGTGGGGCAGAACGTATCTGTGAAATTGTTAAATCACTACGAACATTTTCTCGCCTTGATGAAGCCGAGTTTAAAACTGTTGATATTCATCATGGTATTGATAGCACTTTAGTAATTTTAAATAACCGTCTGAAGCCATCCGCCAGTAACGCTCAGGGTATTCAAATCATCCGTAATTATGGAAATTTACCCTTAATTGAATGTTACGCAGGGCAACTGAATCAAGTATTTATGAACATATTAGCAAATGCCATTGACGCTTTAGATGAGGCAGTTATTCACAAAAAATGTATTAAAGAGTTATTTACTCCCCAAATTGCCATCGCTACAAAAGTCATTAATTCTCATTGGATAGAAATTAGCATTGCTGATAATGGTTTAGGAATTGCCGAGCCAGTACAAGCAAAATTATTCGATCCCTTCTTTACCACCAAAGATATTGGCAAAGGTACAGGTTTAGGTTTATCTATTAGTTATAAAATTATTGTTGAATTGCATGGAGGAAAACTAGAATGCTATTCAACACCAGATAAAGGCGCAAAATTTATTATTCAAATTCCAATTCAACAATCTCAATCTTCAATTAAGACAGAAAACCCAGAAGATTATCAAAGTAAAAATATCTAACTCCGTTCTTCAGAACGGAGCTTATCAACTAAGATTTACTGGGCTGAACTAGAATTTTCTCTTTTTTCCCTAAACTCACGCAATGTTTGAATTAGCTTTGGATTAGCTTCTTGAGAGGATGACAGTTGATTTCTATTAATCCTTGTAGATAAAGGTTTGCTAGTTGTTTCAGGTGTTGGTATTGGCTGAATTTCACTAGATGTTGGTTTCAACAGTGGTATTAGTTTCGCAGGAGGTGATACTGCAGGTGTTGACTGATTATTATTGATGGGATTAGACAATTTTTCAGAGGGCGATGTATTAATGGGGGGAGTTACACCAGCAGTTTTACTACTATCTTGAAAACGCAAATTAAATGGATAGCGGCTAATTTGCTTATTGCCTTTCAAAGATTTAGCATTAAAATATTGTCTGGCTTTTAATTGCAGTGCCGGCGACAGCAATTTGTCTTGGAATTTGATATCCAATACTTTACCATCTGGGTCAACAACTAAAAAACCTAAAACTGTTCCTTCTACGCCTGCTTTACTCACACCAACAGTGTCCCGAATCACAGCTTTTTCTTCGGAATTAGGGTATTGCTGCTGGAGTGCTTTTCTCAGTTCTTCGTAAGATGTAAGCTGAGAAATCTGTGTTGGACTCGGTGCGTTTTTGGGTAATGTGGTTGTTTCTGCTGGTTGTGATTGGACATTAGCAACACTACCAGTAGTAGTTGTGGGATTATTCCTAGTCTCAGAAGTTGAATTAATATTGGCTGCTAAATTTTGATTTTGATTGCCCAACATATCATCAACCTGCGTAGGCTGTGGCGTAATATTGTTGGCAGTTGTCATATTTGGGCTAGAAGCAGGAATAGGAGTATTTGCCAAATCGGTAGGTACTTGCTCTGAAGAAAGTTTTGGTAATCTTTCTACCGGTAGCGGTTGCGGTGCTTGTGCTATTTGCTGGCTATCAAAACTGGGTACTGGTGAAGTAAATTTGGGATTATTAGCTCTAAAACCAGAATTGTCAAAGCGAAAATCTTGTTTGGGAAGTTGAAACGATTGTCTCGAAGGTAAAGAGTAAGTGCGATAGTTATTAGGATTTATAGGTAAGGGTGAGAGTGGTGGTTGCGTATAGCTAGATGGTGGCGGCGGTACAAAAGTACTTTGAGAGTTAAAATCAGTTGATGGTATTTGTGGTTGTAAGGCTAATTGTTGTTGTCCTGGTAATGGTGGCAGTTGTTGTATGCCTACTTGCGGCGAGCCTGGAGTTTGTGGTAAGCGATTTTGATCGGCTTGGCTGATTTCCATCACACCTACCGATTTTGATGCTGCTTTAGATTGACTATTATCTACTGGCATTAAAGGAACAATCAACGCGATCGCACCGTGAATACCAACGGAGGCTATAGCGGCTATTCCAGTCGGCTGGCTTAAAATTTCTGGTATATTTTTTAGTAGGGAGACGTAAGACATAGCTGTTATCGTTCACTCTGCTCAGTTGCTGTTAATTAAGAAGTAAATTTTATCTCGACACCACAAGATGCATCCATTGAAAAATAATAACTTCCTCAACTAGTAATCAAAATTACAAGTAATATTTTTCTGTCCTTGTTCAATCTCTAATTAATGACGTAACTTCGTTTTTTAGGTTGCACGTTCTGGCTATGCTTAAGTGTAGCTTTTAATTGGTTAAATACTATTTTTTTGGTTATTGCTGCCAATCGAACTGAAACTAACAGTATTAATCAGCAAGGTTGATTGCATCGGTCAAAAGATATAGTTATCTTTTCTTGGCAGACTAATAATGTATTAGTTTAACTGCTTTTAGCGCAATCTTTGAGATTTTGTCGATGCCTAGTTGGCTTGCGGGTAAAGTACATACAGTTGACATCCTACCACATCAGTGTGTCGCAAACTGTGACTAAATTTGCTGTTTGTTGCTGATATTTTGCCAAATTAGCCCCCTATAATTTTTGCAGTTTTGCTGGCAACATCTCATACCAAAAAACTTCTCAAACTCACTACCAAATGCCGTTACCTACAGTTATTGTGCCTGGCTATTTAGAAAATGCGATCGCCTACCTTCCCCTAGAAAAATCCCTGACACAATTAGGGTATCCCACAGTCACAGTACCATTACGACGGCGTGACTGGTTGCCTACTGTTGGTGGCAGATCCGTTACCCCAATTTTGCGATTGCTAGACAACACCGTTAAAAATATCTTGCAAGAGCATCAAGCAAACCAAATCAATCTAATTGGACATTCAGCTGGCGGTTGGATTTCCCGGATTTATTTAGGAGAAAAGCCCTATACTGCCCGAGGTGAAGTGAATCCATCAATTTGGAATGCTCACCCATTCGTTGCTACTTTAACTACGCTAGGCACACCCCACATCAGCCAAGAACGTTGGACACGTTGGAATCTTGACTTTGTGACTCATAATTATCCCGGCGCATTTTATCAAAATGTCCGTTACGTCTGTATCGCTGGCAAAACTATCTTGGGAGAACGACGACTAGGAAGTTGGTTTGCATACAGCAGTTATCAGTTAACCTGCGGACAAGGTAACACCTGGGGTGATGGCATTACTCCAATTGTCGCTGCTCATCTGGCAGGCGCAGAGAATTTAATTATCGAAGGCGTAAGACACTCGCCCCGAAGCCCCGGAATTTGGTACGGCTCCCCAGAACCGCTAAATATGTGGCTCAAGTATCTAATTTAAAAATCTTATATTTATTTGATAAAAGTAAAAAATATTTATATTTATTTAGGTAAAATGTAATAAAAATACATATTTAATAAAGAACAGGAGGGGTGAAGTATGCAAACCACCCAGTTTGATAGAATTGTGCGGCGACTCGCAACGATATTATCAGTCGTAATTCTGACCCTGTGCTTGATTTATACCACCACTGGCATTTTGCTGTCTTTTTACTACGAGCCAACAGCGGGTGGTGCTTACAATTCCTTAAAAATGATTAATACTGAAGTGCCTTATGGTTGGTTGTTTTACCGAACCCATGAGATTTCTGGTAATTTGGTAATTGCGATCGCCCTGGTACAGATTGTCGTGATGTTTTTAGGGCGACAATTTAGTAAAAGTTGGCTCGTTGCTTGGATTAGTGGTATTTTTCTCACCCTCAGCGCGATTGCTCTAGATTGGACAGCCATGCTGCTCGACTGGACACAAGAAGGCTACTGGCGTTTCAGCATTGAATTAGGAACCATTGAAGTCATTCCCTTCATTGGTGGGCAGTTGCGAAACATCCTCACAGGTGGCGGAGCAATTAGCAGCTTGACAGTAGAGCATCTTTATGCACTCCACAGTTATTTGATTGCTGGTGCGACTTTAATTTTGGCTGTTACTCATTTACTCGCCTTACTTTGGCAAGAACAAGAAATGTATACAGATCAATTTCCTGAAACTTCACTGGTAGAAAGTTGAGCTAAAGTCGGTACAGGTATTTCTTCCACCTCCGGCAGTTTTTCCACAACCAAGGGGGTGGATTGACTAGCACCAGATAAGCGTTTTAAAAGATTTGGTCTGGGATCGTGCAGTAAATATATAATGCGATCGCCTACTTCCCATTCTTGATTTGCTGGCATCACTTGTAGGCGTTCTTCCCGTTCTAACAAAAGCGGTATCAATGCCCCAGTCCGGATCTTTTCTTGGATGCGCTCTTGTTGAGCCTCAAAATCTACTTCATCTAACGTAGTTGTTCCCAACTTCACCCGTCCATCATTCAGATACTCATTCCAAGTTTTAATAGTTAAGTCATTCACAAAAGCTTGACTTACCGTCTTGTGATTTCCTGAATTACTCGCTTGGGGATCGCGGGGATAAACAGCTAACACACGCGGCGGCTTAAATTCTTCAGCAGCACGTTGCGCCAGAACAAAATTGACCTCACCATTGCTTGTCATCGCTAAAAAAGTTCCCATAGAACTTAGTCCCGCTTCTTCCAAAACTCCAGTATCAAGCGCACTACTAGCGATAACTCTAATATTTTGCTCTGCGGCTTTTTCACAACGTGCTGCATCTGTGTCAATCATCACCACAACTTCGCCCCGTTCTTGAAAGAAGCGCGCAATTAACAAACTCAAGGGATTACAGCCAACAATCACCACACCCGTTGCATCCTTAGATGTAATTTGCAACAACTGAGCAATTCCCCCAGCAGTTAACCCTTGGCACACTACCGTCATAATGATGGTGAGAAATACCAATGCTTTAATCGCGTCACCACCATTGAACCCACGCTGGGTTAGGGAAATGGCGAATAATGAAGCTACAGAAGCCGAAACAATCCCCCTAGGAGCCACCCAGCTTAAAAATAATTTCTGCCGCCAGTTGAGGTCACTGTTCCAAGTGCAAGCCAAAATATTAATTGGGCGCACCACAAACATCAGCACCAAAACAGTTAATACACTCCCCCAACCTAAAGCAAACACACTAGCAATTGATAAATCAGCCGCCAGTAAAATAAACAGGACAGAGACACTGAGAATTGTTAACTGACCTTTAAAGCTACGCAATAAACGTTGTTCTGGAACTGAAGAGTTGGCGAATACGGCTCCGGCTACAACGGTAGTCATTACTCCCGATTCTGTGCGAATAGCCTGCGCCAACGAAAAAAGGCCCCAAAGTATCGCCAAAACCACCAAATTTTTTAACTCAAACGACAGCAAATTGGCGCGTTTAAATACCCAACTCATCAAATAACCGCCTACTGCACCAATCGCTGCACCTACTCCCAAACGCATCAGCAAACCAACAATGGCATTTACCGGATCGGCATCGTTATTCACAATCGTATCCAGCACCACAAAGGCGAGAATAGCTCCCACCGGGTCAATTAACACCCCTTCCCCTTCTAAGAGCGTCGCCACTTGCCGATCTACGTTGATTTGTTTGAGCAAAGGCCCAACCACGGTTGGCCCTGTCACTACCACAATAGAAGCGTAGAGAAAAGCGATATTCCAAGGAAATTCACCCAACCAATGCGCCGCCATACTTCCCCCTAGTAAGGTGATTAACGTTCCTAGGGTGACGAGTAATTGCAGACTCACAGAAACTCTGCCTAACTCGCGTAAATCTAAATTCAGCCCACCTTCAAACAGAATGATAGCCGTCGCTAAAGCCACAATCACTTCTAGTCCTGTGCCTAGTGTATGGGGGTGCAACAAACCCACACCATCAGAACCGAGGAGAATGCCTAAAAATAATAGCAAGACGATGCTCGGTAAGCGCAAATATGCCGCCATTACTTGGGCGCTAATACCTGCTACAACGGCAATCGCCATCTGTAAGGTGATTTCAAGAGATGCTTCCATGTTGTAGATTTTGAGCGATAAATTTCAAAATCTCTTGTAAAGAAATGTAAAGTTTACTTTTCCAGGGTACAACATTACACTCTTTTCCATTGAATTTCGATTTTCTTCTCTACTTGGTTTTGTTTGATACTCTATTGTCCTCTAGTTCCAAAAAAAGTGGTAGTTTGTCAACAAGCATTCTCCCCATTTTCTTCTGGCCCCTGCCCCTGTAACCCTAAATTTCCTCCTGTTTTTGCAATAAAAATTCTTTTTTTGCAAAAGCTGTTGACATCATTCAGAAAATTAGTTAACTTATAAAAGGTTTGATTGCGATGCCCCCATCGTCTAGAGGCCTAGGACACCTCCCTTTCACGGAGGCGACGGGGATTCGAATTCCCCTGGGGGTATTTAACCAAGGCAGCGTCAAACTTAATCTTGGCTAACCTATCAACGGGCAGTCTTATGCCCCCATCGTCTAGAGGCCTAGGACACCTCCCTTTCACGGAGGCGACGGGGATTCGAATTCCCCTGGGGGTACTTTAATTAAATTTTGTTGAATAACAAGCTTTTCTTTCAAGAAGTACTAATCAGAAAAGCTTGTTAGTTTTTAAACTGTTAACTGTTCTACACGCTGATAAATCGCCTGTAGATTTAACTGTAAATCCTTACTCAGACGACGTTCAATAATTGAAATTGGCATTGTCAGCTTCGGCCAAACTTGAATGGTATAACAAAGATTAGTGCCTGTAATCCCATCCCCAGAGTAAGGCTCTAGATGCCAACGCCCACAAAAGCCTTTAAAATCTCCCTCAACCATAGAAAAGCAAATTTCTTTAGGGAAAGATTCTTCTAAGTCCAAGACTACACGCGCACAAAAATTGAAGTTGAGTAAGCGTTGTGAGCCAACTTGTTCGAGTCGAATCCCACCTTGGGGATGTTCCAGTAAACGACTCTTAGCAAGATTAGGGATGAAATCAACTAAGGCCTCATAATCTGTCAAAACTTTCCATATCCGTTCTACAGGATGAGGAATTTGAATTTTAGCGGTAATTTGCCGTTGTCGCTCGGCTATCTTCTCGATTTGGACAGTCACCGGAGGTAAATTAGCTGCATCAACAGCTAAATTGTCTTCTAGGCTTGTGTCGTCGTCACTAACGGCGTTAAAATCAAGGTTCGCTGGGAAATTTTGTTGTTCAGTCACGGTCGGATTTATAATTCGCTTTCTTCAGAAAATTGGGGCAAGGAAAGAGTAAAACAAACTTGGCTGAGTTGGGAATCTGGAATTGGCGTACTTTCAACAGCAATCGCCCCATTCAAATGCTGCACCAGAGACTTAACTAAAGCAAGTCCCAAACCTGTTCCAGGAGTCCATCGCCCACCTTTACCACGACGGAACCTATCAAATATGTAGGTGGCTTCTTCTTCAGAGATGCCCCTGCCTGTATTAGTTACTTTAATGATAACTCGATCCGCCAGTTGCTCAACTCGGTGACAGACTTGCACATGAATCATACTTTCATGCTCTGAGTATGTACAGGCATTTGTGAACAATTCTTGCAGAATGCGGTTAAAACTTTCTAGCTCAGTTTGGATTGTTAAAGAATTTTGGGGTAAATCTAAATCTATACTTAAAGCTTTAGCTGCCAGTTTTGGTTCCAAATTGGCGGCTAATGTTTGAATTCTATTATTTAAATCTATAGTTTCAAGTTGCGGGCGTTCTTGCTGAGACTCTAGTTTCTGGAGTGTCAGCAAATCATTAATTAAATTAATTTCTTTCGTACATTCTTGCTCTAGGATATCCATATATCTGGCTTGGCGGTCTGCGGTGATTCCTGGCAATCGCAAGTTTTTGATTGACATTTGCATATTTGTCAATGGATAACGTAAGCGATCGCTCATATTGCTTAAAAATTCATCTTTAAGTTGGTTGAGTTCTCGCAGTTGCTGGACATACTGCCGTGTTTTTTCGTGCAATTTAGCTTGCAACTCCAAACTGCTTTGAAGTTTTGCTGTTCGTTCATCCACCAAAGTCTGGACTTGGCGCAGTGTTTGTGACTGAATAATGGCATTACTTATTTGAGCGCATACCATTTCTACTAAATTCAACTCTGCTGTTTGCCAATTTCGGGCTGTTGCTTGTTGTAAGACAATAAACCCTAAGATTCTGCCTTGGTTTTCCAAGGGTACTAATAACACCGCAGGTAACTCATCAATCGCAAACAAAGCAGTGGGTGTTAAAGTATCTTGAAGTTCTCTATAATCATCAATAATTACAGGTCTGCCTGAATCTGAGAATATACGTTGGCACAAACCACAATCCGAAAGCAAAAATGATTGAGTTTCCGACTCGCTGTTGCTATAACCTTGAGTCTTTTTACTCCACTCGGCAACTACATTAGCCTTAGCTTTGGGAATTGTTCTTCTAGCTTGAGTTCTAAATAAAGGATCTGTGTATTTGAGTAATATTAATAAGCCTCTGTCTGCCTGTAAAGATTCGGCAGTTGAGGAAATAGCTAACTTGAGCATTTGATTTAACTCTAAGTTGCTACGACTCAATATAGTTAATTGCTGAATTAAACTTTGATATTGACCATTTTTTTGGAGATGCATCTGTTGTGCAGCAATCAGATGCAATTGGTTCACCTGCGAAAAAGCGATCGCACAAGCAGATTCAACTAATTTTAATAATTGTTTTTCTGAGTCACTCCAATCATAGGATTGGAATTTGATCAGATTAATTACACCGTTATTTTGACCTAAAAACCGAGTTGGGATGGCTAAAACTGCTTTGATTGGTAATGGCAGTTGTTGACCTCCAACTATCAAACTATTGCGAATCGTAGAAATGTCGTCAATTGTGAATGGTTCTGCAGCACATTGCAATACGGGCAAATCCATTAATAAACTTTCTGTTGAGAACATTTCACTGGAGTGTGGCATCCCCAGATACTCATCAGCGCACCAATGTACAGCAGTTGCTTCAGCAGATGCTTCGCTGGAAACTGTAACTAAACAACAGCAATCAACTTTGAAAGCATTTCCTAGCAAGCGAGCAATTTCTTGCAGCATCAAAGTTGTTGCTGAACTATTGGCGATGATGTGGTTAATTTTTTGTACCAACTGGAGAGTTGATTCTTTCTGATGCTGCATCAGCTTGACTGGGTATGATTGTAGTCGCTCTAGGTCATCCGGATACTGTCGCGGCAATGATAAATGCTTTTTCATCCCTGGCACGCTCTTGGATAATGACCCCATATTATATGCACCCAATTTCTTGGCATATGATCCACCGTTAGTTATGTCTCTGCACCCCAATACGTGGTAAATCTTTGATTAAAGACTTTATCTCACCTGTTATAGCCCCTTTTCTTGGCAAATGAACAAGTTACTTGTATATAAGAATACTTTATATATAGGTATAAAAAGATCCAAAATATACTCAGGTTCTGCCTCCAGGTGATCTTGGGCTTTTTTGCAGGTCTATTCTTACTAACATGGGCCTAGGATAGCTTGTCTGTAACTATACATAAACCGTAATTTCTCTGGAATTCAGACAATTAGTCTAAAGATAAGAACCGCGTTAATACTTAAAATATATAAAGTTTAGTAATATTTATTGCTTGTAAAAAATCATTAATTTAAGTACATTTATCTGAATTTTGCCAAAAATTTAAATTTCATTATGACAGAGCTTCAGGAAAAATTCTGATAGTAGAGAGATTCTCTCCGTAAAGACTTGGTAAAGGATGATGTCAGGCATAGATTTTGCAAAAGGCTGAGATAGTAGTACTGAGAGAAGATTCTTTCCGTTATAGCAACTATTATCAGATTCCCCAATGATTAGATGCAATTTATGTGGCTGTTTGCAGGGTTGAATACCATAAATATGAAGCAATTTTAATGACGATTAGCTTACCAAATATTAAGAAAAACTCATCAACTCGGAAGTTTTATTTTTGTTCTGTTTACTTTGCCTTAACTTATAAATTAATTCAATAAAATTCATTTATATCATAAAAAAACAAAATAATAACAGCAGCCTAGTTACTGTAAGCAATAACTAAGCTGCTTTCAGTAGCATTAAAAACTAACCAGCCAAACTTTCGATACTGAGAGGAACCATATCGCCATTTCTTGTTAATCCTAATAACATAGGTTGTTGAGGCTGAATTAATTGACCTGTGAGTACACAACGTTCTTCCTGTTGAGCAGTTGCAGCTATACTAGCTCGAATGTCGGCTCGTGAAAATCGCGGTTTCCACTCCCCAGATTTTTGTTGGACATAATTCCAAAGAATATCGCGGATTAGAGCTTGATAGCCCTGATTGCCAGCTATTTCTTTGAGTTTATCCTTAAGTTCTCGCTCCAGACGAATGCTGGTAACTTCCATATCGGTAGTTGGGGTGCGAGTAATCGTATGCATGACTTTTTCTCCTTATGGGTATGGACAGGATAGTAATACAAGTGTAGTATGTTTAAAGGAATGTTCAATAGGTGAAATTTTCTGTGAAATCCCTCTATCCCATCTCTACTTCCTTGCGTGCTACCAACTGTCCATCCAGTTGGGAATCGGCCGCTGTGGGAGTGGAGTATTTATTTATGGGTAATGGTAGCCGAATTAATGGGCTAATCAAAGAGGATAAATATGATTTTGATTTTAGATATCTCGGCATAGGCGTGCTGCACGCGCAACCACAACTGAACCAAAGAAGCGGGAGGTACAGACAAAAGCATACTGTACCGATATAAAACCAGAAAAGTTTTTGGTAAATTTCTAACCCCCGCTTCACCCAACTAAGAAGCGGGGGTTTTTTTATAAGGAGTGAAACTGTGAAGAGCGTTTTGGCTGAACAGTTTTGGACAAATGTGCAAGCAAACCTGGAATAGCAGGAGAGCATAAGGAATGCTGAAATTAACTTACACCGAAAGGAGCTTTTGTTTAGAGTGTATTCCTCAGTCACTAGAGGAGTGGGTAGCACAGCGAGTAATTTTCGCTATGCGAGTTGGACAAAATCTGTGTGTTGAACCGAGTACTGCTTCCTTTTTGCTACCTGTTGATCTGCCAGGGGTAGAAGCACTTAAGGCGGAGGTAAAACGAGACGATCGCGAAGTCATAGCCTTATGTGTCTGCGATAGTGAATATGTGGAAGTGACGCTACAGGGTTCTTGGTTATCGAATGGTGCTGAAGATGCTGTAGGCGTATTCATTACCACAATGAGCGATCGCACCGAGTTCTTTCTGCAAAAACTGTGGCAAGAAGCTCAAGCTTGTGCATCTGTAAAGTATGAAGTGTGAAGTATGAAGTATGAAAATTGAATAAGAATTCAGGAGCGATGTCGTGAGCTTGTCGAAATCTCACACTCCAATTCCATTCTGAATTTGGGCTTCCTGACTTCCTGAATCCTGTTTGAGAAATTTCATACTTCTACTTTCCGCTTTCTTGTAGAAGTTCGGGGATTGTCACGAATCGGTAGCCTTGCTGTTTCAGCCCAGCGATGATTTTTGGTAGTGCTTCTACTGTTCTTTTGCGATCGCCTCCACCATCGTGCATTAAAACAATAGCTCCTGGTTTTGCGCCTTTCAATACATTATTCACAAATGCTTGGGGTTTAGCACGGGGGTCAGTATCGGCGGAAGTCAAAGACCACATAACTACAGAATATTTCTGGCTTTTGGCATAAGCCGCTAATCCATTATTTAAAAAGCCCCCAGGAGGTCGAAACAAAGTTGTTTTGACTCCTGTTGTTTTGTAAATCAATTCAGAGGTGCGGTCAATTTCCTTTTTGGCTGTGGCTGCATCCATATTTTTATACCAGTGATGCCAAGTATGGTTGCCGATGGCGTGTCCTTCCGCTACAACTTGCTTGGCAATTTCTGGATTTGCTTGTAAAGCACTCCCTACCCAAAAGAATGTCACCTTAACGTTATTTGCTTTGAAAATATCCAGCATTTGTAAGGTTGTTTTTGGCCAGGGGCCATCATCAACAGTCAAGGCAATAACTTTCTCTTGATTACTAGGCTCTACTTTATATAAGGTTTTTCCTTGAAATTTCGCCGGAACCTCGAAATTAAGGTTTTCTGGCTTAGTTGATGGCTGTGGTTTAGCATCTGTTGGACTGGTTACTGGTTGATCTGGCACTGGTGCTGCATGGACTTTGTTCATTGATTGGGTATTTTCCAATTTTGCAGAGGTGCTACAGCTTGTTACACAAAAGGCGATCGCTACACAACCAAATATTCTGTATAATTCCCGGTCTTTTTCTTTCACATTAGGTTCCTAAAAATATTCAGCCCATCATAAGCTTGTAGTTTTACTTCTTATAAATGTTAACCAGCTAAAAGTCAAGTAATACAAGGATTTTCAGCAATTTTTAAAAATTTTTCCTCAACCCCTTGACATCTTTTGTAGCATATATGTACTATATATGTAGTGAGGCGAAAGACAAAGCCTCCCAACGGTAAAAGTCATGTTCTACACAAACATACGGAACAGGCACTGGAATCAACGAAAGTTGCCAGTCAAACAAGCATCTCTCACTTCTAAACAACCAGAAGTAGAGGATATCAAAGCCAAAAATTCTCAATTGGCTCAAGCGAAAACCGCCGAATACATCAGTAATACACAACAGGTTTATTACTTAGAGCGTCGGTTATTTGGTTAAAAGTTTTTTCTCAAGCCAAGTAATTTTTCCGAACCTTGAAAACTGAATAAGGAATGGGCAAGTTCACCAAAAATCTTCTGTGCCTATGAGCCTAAACATTAGGCACAGATATCAAACATGGGGGTATAGCTCAAATGGTGAGAGCGATCGCCTGTCGAGCGATAGGTTGCGAGTACCCTGCGGGAAGCCACCCAAAGGGTGTCTACAAGTCTCGTTACTCCCGTGTAGCCTTGTGGACGACTAGATAAGTCGCTGTGCCTCTCAAGCACAGAGAAGCGGGTGCAACTCCCGTCAAGGCTCCCAAACGGCTGAGTAGCCAAGTGGTTGAAGGCATTGGTCTGCAAAACCGACATCGTGAGTTCGATTCTCACCTCAGCCTTTGGTACGTTGCAGTGTAACTTAACTAGCAAAGTACTAGGTTCATACCCTAGTTGATGTGGGTGCAACTCCCACTACTGCCACCAATGCAGGGATAGTGTAACGGCAACACCTCGTGACTCCAAATCCGATGTTCTAGGTTCAAATCCTAGTCCCTGCGTTCTACTTCTGCCCCCGTGGACGAACGGTTAAGTCGCTGCTCTTTCAAAGCGGAGATGCGAGTTCAATTCTCGTCGGGGGAATTATGGGTCGATGGCCGAGTCTGGTTAAAGGCGACAGTCTGTAAAACTGTTCTATTTTGTTCGCAGGTTCAAATCCTGCTCGACCCACTGTGGAGAGGTGGCTGAGTGGCTAAAAGCATCCTCCTGCTAAGAGGAAACGGTTTAATGACCGTCGCAGGTTCAAATCCTGTCCTCTCCGCCTTAAAAGTGCGGAGTCAAAATACTAGCCTCTAGCCCCTAACCCCTATTGAGAGCGTGGTGTAACTGGATAACATCTCAGTCTACGAAACTGAAGACTTGAGGGTTCAAATCCCTCCGCTCTCGTTACATAGGAGAGGTGGTGGAGTGGCTGATTCAAGTTGAATTAAACCAGTCCACGGGGTAATTACCCATCTCTCCTTCTTATCCCCTGGTAGCTCAGTTGGTAGTAGCGCCTGTTTGAAAAACAGGAGGTCGTCGGTTCAATTCCGACCTGGGGGGCTGCGTTGCCTCGTAGCTCAGTGGTAGTAGCGATCGCCTGTTAAGCGAAAGGTCGCAGGTTCAAACCCTGCCGAGGCAGCCATTCATTGCCGGGTGGACGAATTGGAAAGTCGCATCGCTCTGAACGATGAGGTTGCAGGTTCAAACCCTGCCCTGGCAATAAAGCTCTGTGGTGTAATTGGCAACATCCCGCCCTTTGAAGGCGAAGATTTCAGGTACTCTTCGAGAAGCCGCTTCGCGTCTACGACCCCTGGCAGGGCTGCCAAACTTTGCTCTTGTAGCCCAATTGGAAGAGGCTGCCGTCTCAAAAACGGTATGTTGTGGGTTCAATTCCCACCAAGAGTACCAACACTAGCTCCTGTAGCCCAACTGGAAGAGGCGGCAGACTTAAAATCTGTTAATTGTGTGGGTTCAACTCCCACCAGGAGTACCAACGGGATGTGGCGCAACTTGGTAGCGCGGCAGCTTTGGGAGCTGAAGGTTGCAGGTTCAAATCCTGCCATCCCGATATGCCCCTGTGACGGAACTGGCATACGTGCTGGAATCAGAGTCCAGATTTTGCAGCTACCCTTCGGGAAGCCGCTTCGCGTCTACAAATCCTGTCAGGGGTACTAATACCATTTCACGAAAAATCTGAGAAATATGTAAACCCTAAAATCCTTGCTACATCTAAGTTTTTTAATTGCGAATTGCGAATTGGTATAAGCTCCCGTGGCGGAACGGAAGACGCACTAGACCGAGGATCTAGTTTTTTGCAGGTACCCTTCGGGAAGCCGCTACCTCGTCTACGATTCCTGCATCTTCCGCCTTCCACCTGAAGCCGAAAAGTGAGGCGCTGTGCTGATAACACAGAAACAGGAGGGGCAGTACCTCCCTGGTGGATTTTACTTCCCATTCCTTATTCATGGGTGGTTGGCATAGCGGCTGTGCAACGGGCTTTTAATCCGTCATAGAGAGGTTCGACTCCTCTACCACCCATTTTTAATCAACTTCTACAGAGCATCTATATGCTGCTGCACCTTCTTAGAGAGTGGTTGATACTCAATTTGCTGAGACAATTCATGGGCATTTTGATAGCAAGATAGTGCTTTCTTTTTACGCTTGGTTGAGGCGTATAAATTACCCATATTCAACAAGGTCGAAATTTCTCCTAAGCGATCGCCTAATTCTTGATAAATTGCAATGGCTTGTTTATAAAATTTCATTGCCTGCCAGTTATTTCCTAGAAGGCTATAAGCATAACCAATATTGTTCAGCGTTGTGGCTTCACCAGAGATGTCTTTAAGGGCGCGACGAGATAAAAGTACTTGATAGTAAATTAGCAGTGCTTGTTTAGGTTGCCCTAAATCGCTGTAAATGGAAGCAATATTATTCATAGTAGTTGCTTCACCAACCAAATTTTTGAAGGCTTTTTGAATAGAGCGTGCCTCTTGCAAAAATTCTAGAGCTTGCTCATAATTACCCAAAATACTGTGGATAAAAGCAAGACCATTTAGTGTTGTTGCTTCACCAGAAAAATCTCCTAATATTCGCCGCATCTGGAGAATTTGGTGCTGTAATAACAATGCTCGTTTTGGTTCACCTAGTTTGGTATAAATCAGGGCTACATCGTTAAGAGTTGAAACTTCCCCTTGAGCATCTTGCAATTTTCTAAATATTACTAAAGCTCTGTCTAGATAATTCAGTGCTTGGGAAAACTTTCCGAGGCGGCTGTAACTAGAACCTATATTACTTAGGGCTGTTGCTTCTGCTTTTTTATTGCCTATTTCTTGAGCTATGGCAAGGGCTGGCTCAAAACACTCCAATGCTCTTTGAGGTTGCCAGCAACCAAGGTGAGCTAAACCAAGGTCATTTAATGTATGACCTTCTTTAGCGCGATCGCACATTTCTTTCGCTAACTCTAAATTTTGAATTGCTAGAGCGATAGATTCTTGCAGTTTACCTTCTTGGTAGTAGCGGGTTGCTTGATCACGACGTTGTTCCCACTCTTGGACTGGATTGAAAGATTGCGTCATTTGACCTCAGTTGCACTGGAGATAAATTAGGCAGGCTCTTCTTGAGCAAACATCCCTAGGAGATAATTTTTCTGAGATTGCCCACATTAAAGTTAAACATTATTCTCTACCTTCAGGTATAGGATGTAAATAGTAAATTGTGGTATATTTTGTCTCCTATTCAGAAAATAATATCTAAACTCTTCGATAAAAAGCTGAGTGATATAGCTTATGGTTGCAAAGGCATAAACTAAGAGATTTAATGAGTTTTATTGACGTAAATTGAAACAATCAGCCCAGTTTTAGTTAATTAAGACGAACCTATTTAAAACGTCTTTAGTAAATATTTTGCCCCAGGTGAATAGAAGTCGCGGCCACGCCGATAAGAATCATGAGGTTTCTTCTTCCCAAGGGAGTGCTACCCGAACCTTGCTAAGGCCAGTTGGTTGTGGAGGGAAATCGTCTAGCAGCGCACATGGATTTAGTTTGTATAGCCAAGCCAGTGCATTAGTGAGACAGTCTGGTGTTGGCGGTTGACCCTTAGAGGAACTACCGAAATGTTTCCTGACTTGATGAGACTGTCGTCGCCTTTGCAAACTTGTTCAGGTAGTCTCTCCGATTAGGAGAAGCAACTAACGTGCTACTTCTCGTGGCTAAGGTTAGGTGCAAGATATAAATTTATATATGTAGTAATCAGCTAAAAATGATTGTTTTATCTATAAAGGGGGAATTCTAAAACTAGTAGTTTATTTTCTCAATTTTCCCTTTTAGCGGTTATGAAAAAGCCAAATTTTCTGGATTCCACGAAACAGGGACAAGAAAATTCATACTGGCCTGTATGGTTTCCTTATCCTACTGCGTGGCTAAAAGCATTAATTTTAGCAATGTTTTTACGAGTTATTCTCTTTGTATTAGAAAAATCTGGACAGGTAAGTTACCACATAATTACTTTTACAAAAAGTATAGAACTGTTTGTTATACTTTCCATATTAATTATTCTATCACCCATTTTAGTAATTGCTTTTACGCATCATTTTTTGCACATATTTATTAGTAATTTTATTTCCCAAATTCAATCCCCAGAAATCGGTAAAACCCAAGGAATACTACCAGGATTAATGAGCTGGTGGGAAGGATTATATGGCTGGCTGGTAATTATTGTTTCTGTACTAACAGCATTTTTATTTTCTACTTTTTTTCTTCCTGTATTTAATATCAGTTATGATAAACCCATTATTTACTATACAGAATATCAAAGAATAATCATAGGAATATTTGGACTGTTTTACATTTCAACTGCTTCTGTAATATATCATATTGAATACTTGGTTAAACGACGATATATCTCCATTTATTCTGTCAAAAAAGAATCAGTTATAAATAAAAATAATCCTGTTATAGAAGTAAATATAGAGCTTAATAAATTACGAAACGAAATGGGAATATATGCGACATCTTCAAATATAAATCCTCAAATTGAGCCAAAAGTTAATCAAATCAAGAAACAAAATACCTGGAATACAAAGCAAAAAAGGTTCCTGCTGTTATTGATTCCATCAATCATTGCAGCTTTATACTTAATAATACAGTTACCCACTATTCAAACTAAAATGATATTTTCTACTTCTTCTAAGAGTCAATCACTAACTTTATCAAAAACACCACAACCAATACCTACACCGGTCAACTCTGAATTGCTTCAAGTATCACCTCCGTCTGATAATTTTCGTGAGGCTGTGAATCAAGCCATCAATGCAGCTAATTTGACACAATCAGCTAAATCTCCCACAGAATGGGAAAACATTGTTAAAGAATGGAAGGCTGCTATATCAATGATGCAATCAGTACCTTTATCGAGCGCTAATTATGAAGTAGCGCAGCAAAAAATTATCGAATATCAGCGGAATCTTAGCTATGCTCAACAAAATGCGACTAAGACTAAGTGAACTTGCTGGGAGTGCGCCTCATCGCAAAGCAGTGAATAACTAGTTGAATGAACTTGTGGGAACTATTACTAATTAATTTTGGGCGATCGCAAGTCAGTTTACTTCCGCCAGGGATAATTCTTCAAAGCAAGTGAGTCAGTGAGAGATAAGTACCAGGAATTTGCTGTACTTGGAACTAGCTATTTTGTTATCTTGCCTTATCAGTGCTGAATTAGAGCAATAAATTGCCAAATTTGTCGATATTTAGTGGCTCTACCTACAGATTGATTTTATTTCTCATCCAGATGCTATTAAGTTCACCCTACAGGTCGATCCCAAGGTAGGATGATTTCACTTAAATATAAGTTAGGTGAAATTCGAGAGCAAAATCATTGTGAAAAAGGCAAAGAATATGAGCGCTATTGATGCTTGTTAATAGACTCATTTACAGCACCTACACATTGCTGATGTTTATTCAAACATTCACCTCGAAATAACTAAGGCTGAAGCATTAATTAATCATTATGTGCCTAGTTTTGTATAAATTAGGATACAAGCTTCCCTGAAAAATATAACTTATTTCTTGTTAACGCTGTTGTTGAGGATTTCCAATGAAGAATATCACTTCTGTTTTATCTCTATTACGTCCAGTACGTTTTCTAATTGTAGCGTTTACCTGTGCATTAATGCTGTTCACTAATGCCTTTCCTGCTTTTGCAATTGATAGCTATCAAAGCAAGCCAACAGAAGCTACTACACAATTGCTGGAAACTCAAAAGAAAACCGACGAAATTAGCCGTTCTGCACCTCCTGGACGGGCAAAAGTGCAAGAAGAATCCAATAAAGGTCTTAACGAAGTGCAAGGTGATGCTGATATTGATAAAATGAAGCGTCCCGGCAATTCCCAAAGTGCAACTTCGGTTGAAGATGAAGTGCAAAACTTCTTAGAAAAAGTTACTGGTAAAAACGACTAATCCTCATGAGGATGATTAGCAACTAGATATATTGGGAATGCTAATTGGTTAACTCTCTTATTCCTAGGAATTTCTAAATCTTGAAATAGAAAGTAAGTACTTTGTTTAATAGTTATAAACAAGGTACTTCTTCGTATTTACATAATTTTTGTGTCTATTACAAGTTAGAAATGTGGTTTACCTTAAGTTGTAATTAATCACGCTGAGGTAATCTTTCCTATGGTTGATGAAAAAGAAGTTTGATTTTTGTGAACTTAGTAAATGAGTCTAGTTAGGAACAAAAATCAATGCGTGCAATTAACATTGGTTTGACAGAAGAACAACGCCAAGGTGTCGCCAATTTGTTAAATCAAGATTTAGCAGATGCCTATTTACTGTTAGTAAAAACTAAAAAATATCACTGGGATGTTGTAGGGCCTCAGTTTCGCAGTTTGCACCAGCTTTGGGAAGAACACTACGAGAAACTGACAGAAAATATTGACGCTTTAGCAGAACGGGTTCGGGCTTTAGGTTGTTATCCTGTTGGTTCAATGGAAGGCTTTCTCAAAATTGCTACTCTCAAAGAACATTCAGGTAATATTCCTACTGCTACAGGAATGGTATCTAATCTTGTAGAAGACCACGAACAAATTATTCGCAACCTTAGAGAACACATAGACCAATCTAGTGAAAATTTCCATGATGAAGGAACTGCTGACTTTTTAACTGGACTCATGGAAGAACATGAAGAGATGGCTTGGATGTTGCGCTCATTTATTGAAGGACAAGATTTGCAGCCAGATGGCACACAACCAGAAACAGGAAGCAAAACCCCTGTAGGCGTGTAGTTATACCGTTTCACTTTAAATTTGATACAAATGGGTCGCAGGGGGGCAGGGAGAAAGAATTAAGCTATCAACACTGTCCTCAGCTAAGTGACTACAGCTATATCTACAGCAGTTCCAAATCATTCTTCAACAAGAAGCTCCCCGACTTTTTGCCAAAGTCGGGGAGCTTCTTGTAAACCTGACTTTTCAAGGCAAGTCCTAAAACCTTTGTCAAGAAAGGGGGTAGGGGGTTGGGTGTAGCTGAGTGGAAAAAGAAAAAAGTCTTACTACACCCTACACCCCACACCCTCTGACTTTTCACGTTATGTGGAAAAGTCAGCTTGTAAACAGGATATTACTCACAAAACTCTAGAATGTGCTTGGCTGTGACTTGTGGTTGTTCTAGATGCGGCACATGGCCTGAATCTTGAATCCAAACGAGTTGACTATGAGGAATTGCTCGTTTAAATCGTTTAGCATCTGTTGTGCCTAAAATTTTATCGGAGTCGCCCCAAAGAATTAAGGTGGGTTGCTTGATTTGTGCTAGTGTTTTAAATCTAAAAGCGTTGTAACCACCACTTTTTGTAAAAGCAATTAAAGCTAAATGCCAACTAGGCATTTCTAAATGCAATGCCGCACAACAGGATGCATCTAAGGAAGCCAAACTAGGGTTTTTATAAGCAGCACGAGAAATGCGATCGCGTACTTTAGGACTACGCAAAAACTGAGTTGCCCAATTATCCAATGGCGGAAACATAAATTTTGCTAAGGGTGAACCCCCACGCAACCCAGCACTATCAATTAATACCAGTTTTTTTACTGCTTCTGGATAAGTGAGGGTAAAATCAAGCGCGGCTGCACCACCCATCGATGCACCCACCAAAATCACGGGCTGCTGAATCAGCGTTTTCCAGAAATAATATAGATGGGTTTTAATGGCAACTGGGCTAAATGCTATGCCTGTCAACCTATCAGTAAAACCGAAACCCAATAAGTCTACTGCCCAAGTTTCGTTCTTTACGCCTAAAAGTGGCAACAGTCGGCGAAATTCTAATACGGAACTGTCAAACCCGTGAATTAATAAAATTGGTGTGCCACCACTGCCCTGTTTAACATAGGTTGTGGTGATTGGTTGCTCAGATAAGGGTGTTGCGATCGCTTGACGTTGAATACTGCGAGCTAATGCGATCGATTCTGGTTGTGTTAATTGCCCAACTGTGGCAGGTAAAAAGCTTGGAAACATAAGTTATAGTTTACAACACCTAGTTACCCAGGAAAAAAACTGTCCCAAATGTCACAACTAGGACAAAACCCTCGTAAAATATATATCACTTATTATTGTCTCAGGAGCTGATGCCATGCCAATGGCGGTTGGCGTAATCGAAACTTTAGGTTTTCCTGCTGTGTTAGCCGCAGCAGACGCAATGGTCAAATCTGCCGCAGTTACACTTGTGTATTATGGTCAGGCAGAAAGCGCTCGCTTATTAGTTGCTGTCCGGGGACAAGTTGCTGAAGTCAAAAGAGCCGTTGAAGCAGGAATAGCCGCTGGAGAACAAGCTTATGGTGGTGAAGTGATCACCCACTACATAGTTCCTAACCCCCCGGAAAATGTGGAAACAATTTTACCTATCCACTTCACCCAAAAATCTGAGCCTTTCCGAATTTTCTAAACGGTTTCGCCATTAAAATTTGTAACGAAGCTTTCTACAATTAATCTTGTAGCCCTACATAGGTTTTATTCATATCAGGAGATGAAGAATGTCACTACAAGCGGTTGGTGCGCTGGAAACTAAAGGTTTTCCTGCTGTGTTAGCGGCAGCAGACGCTATGGTAAAAGCTGGACGAGTTACCCTCGTTGGGTATATCCGAGTTGGGAGTGCGCGTTTTACTGTGAATATTCGTGGAGATGTTTCTGAGGTTAAAACCGCAATGGCCGCTGGTGTAGAAGCCGCAGAAAATGTTCATGGTGGAACCTTAGAGTCTTGGGTCATTATCCCCCGTCCTCACGAGAACGTTGAGGCTGTTTTACCAATTGGCTATACCGAAGCTGTACAACAGTACCGTGACTCTGTAGAAAATCCCATTATTCGGTCTTCTAACGGTAGATAACTGAAATTTACGAGCCATTTATTTGATAGCTAAAGTCAAAAGTCTACAGTCTCAGCGTTAAATAACCATTAATCCTGGGTGTTTGACTATTGACTTTTTGCTAAAGATTATGGTGAAATCTTAATCTATTGAATGTAAATAACAGCCAAGTCACGAGTGTTAACTCTAGAGGTTGATAAAATACTTCTCATCACAAAAATATAGTAGCCACTATTAATTGAGTATGCTGGGTTCGAGGAAAAAGAACCCTTTAATTTTTTACCTGTTTTTCAGTATTTGTTGGGTCAGGTGGGAAATTTTTAATGTAATTTTCATAAAATTCTCATAATTTTTGGCAATATGCTTAGAGAATTGTATTATTAGCGATCGCTTCCCTAGGGCAAGACCTCGGTTAGAGTCATCGAAAAATCAAGGAGTGAAAGACAAATTGCTGCTCTTAGCCCTGCCAGCTACAGAGAAATGATAAAAAAAATTACATATCATCCCAAATACAAGCAAGACTCTCATAGATGAAACTTATTTAAGTAATATCACGTCTCAATTGAAGGAAATCTTCTTAATTCTTTCACAAAAACTGAATTGTGCTTTTTAAGTGATATTTTGCCCTTTAGGGTAAGGATATTGTGCGAAAAATTTCAGTGTAAATTTACAAAAATTTAGATTTTTCTAAGATGGCAAAAAGCTTTCAATACAGGCATCTCTAGCATTAAAAAATCAAAACAAAAACAGCAATTTTCAAACTTCTGCATAAAGTTTAGGAATAAAAACGTAAATAACAATAGAATCGCGGAAATGTCTCGATCAGTCTGATAGATTCCTGAACAATTGCCAATCAACATTTAAGTGCGATGTATGGGGGTTGTGATGCAAACTTTAAAACAGGGTTTCGAGGAGCGCAATCTCGCTATGGCCAAGGATGCGGAAAAACTAGAACAGTATTGGCGCAACCGCCTAGCCGAAGAATGCCCAGACAACAGTACAACGACAACAGAAAGTATTGTACGTTGGCTGTTGGGCAGAGATTTACAACGGTTTGAACTACTCGAACCCAAAGAACTAGAAATTGCCAAGCAAGCGATGGAGTATCGCTGGAAAATTTTACGTCAACGCTACTTAGGAATTGGCAGAGATAAAGCTTATCGCAACTTAATTACCCGATTGGGCAGTTTGGTTTCTTTACGTAATAAAATTCAAACTTGGGTAGCTTTAAGCCGCGATCGCCAACGCAGTGTCATGGATGTATTACAAGAAGTCATCCAAGAATTGTTGCAAAACGATACTTATATGCAGCAGCAAATGGCTTGCATCGCTGAATTTACCACCGATAGACGACTGCAAGACACATTACTGTTTGCCACCATAGAAGAGTATGCTTTGCGACCAGTCCGCAATCAACCGTTATTAGTCTATCGCTTTGTCAACTACCTGCGCCGGACACAACGTGGTGGCTTAACCCAAGTTCCCGGTAGCGATATGGTGAGATTAGTTTCCGAAGAAATTCTCACCGATGATAGTGATAACCGCATCAACTTGGTAGACACACAAGCCATAGCCGAATATCAAGAAGCACAACAACTAGAAGAGCAGCAATCGCTACGGCAAACAGTTCAACAAGAATTCGCTGAGTACCTACAAGCCAATCTCGGACAAGAAGCCGTAGATTGGTTACGATTGTATCTCCAAGGCAAAACTCAAGACGAAATTGCCAAGCAACTAAATAAACCCATCCGTGAAATTTATCGCTTGCGAGAAAAAATTAGCTATCATGCAGTGCGGGTCTTTGCCCTTAAAGATAAACCAGAACTTGTAGATAGCTGGTTAGCTACTTCCTTGCAAGAACATAATCTGGGACTCACACCTAGCCAATGGCAAAAACTGTATACACAATTAACCCCCATTGGGCGGCAAGTACTAGATTTACGTAAAGCAGGTAACTCCATTGAAGCAATCGCCCAACAGTTAAAACTCAAAACCCATCAGGCAATGGGCGAATGGTCAAAAATTTATCTCGCAGCCCAATCACTGAGAACCGAAGAATAACACAATCAAGAGCGATCGCCGCAATTCAAACCTGAAACACCAGCATCATGTAAACAGCAGTTGATTTGGGACTATGCGGGAGGCAACTGAAAGAGCTTTTCTCCAAGCAATCTTTCTTGATACTCCCTGACCCCATTTAACTGATGTGCTGATTAACCAAAGTAATTAATTTAACTTTAACAAGGTAACAAAGTATCTTTATTTACTGCCAACGAATTTAGAGCAAAATACAATATAAGCAAACTTTCAGCCATTAAAATTTATGTTGTCTTCTGAGGACAAATCCCCTGATATCGATATCAGCAAGCAACAAATAGCACCCAACACAGTTATCAATTTAGAACTAGACAGCAATCTTCAACAGGTATTTGAACTCATTGAAAGTCTTTTGTCATTTGAAGCTTGCTTATACCACCAAATTTTGCCCTTTCAATTAGAAGACAACGTACTAACGCTGGGTATGGTACATCCTCAAGACAGCGGCGCACTAGATTATGTGAATCGCATCTTGACTTATATCCACTGCACAATGGTCATTCAAGAAATTCCTACTGATAGCCATCGCCAGCTACTATCAGCCTATCTCAACTATAAAAATACCCACAGTTTAGAAATCACAACCTTTAGTCATCCAAAAGCAGACTTAGCCGCCAAATCAGAACAAAAAACAAACCCAGATATCGTCACATCCCAAAGCCAGCAATCACAAATATCAGAATTTGGCAAAACAACCAATTCTGAATATATTCCCCTATCAGAACCTACCACCCAAAGCAAAAAGACCAGAGAAGATTTAGCCAAAGAAGCAGCACTGCTAACTAACTTGAGTATTTTGCCAGTGCCAACTCCACAGTTAACCACGCCTGTAGAATTGCTACCAGCACTTCCACCAAAACAACTGCTAGAAGAACTATTAGGGCGAGTTCTCGGTGGGGGAATTGGCCGCTTGTATTTAGAAAGACAACCTTATCAAGGTAAGATTCTGTGGAGTGATAACGGCGTTGTGCAATCTGTATTAGATAAATTACCTCTTTCGGTTTTCCAAGGCGTACTCAATGAATTAAAGCGATTTGCTGGGCTACCTGTAACCATCATTTCCGAACCAAAACAAGTAGAGAAAGAATGTTTGTATCAACAAAATCGTTTGTTATTACGCCTGCGAGTGATGCCAGGAATTTATGGTGAAGAAGCAACCCTGCAAGTTTTACGGGGAGCAGCCTTAAAATTTTATCAGCAGCAACAATTAGCTCGCCTACGCCGCGATGTTTTAGGAATTTCCCAACAACTCAACTATAAGTTACAAGAACTAAATCAACGCCTTTTACTCAACTCTAGCCTGACTACAGAGCAATCAGATGCTTTAGTAGCCTTAAATCAAATAGTAGAAAATTTAGATAGACAAGTCAAAATCCTGACCGCTAATAACGATTCTGGCGTAAATTAGAAATAAACATCCTGTCAGTAAAACCGCTGATTTCGATCCCCTAGAGAATTGTTATGTTGTAATGGACGATTAGACCAATACCATAGATTTATTGTGTAAATCAATATTGTAAAAGTATGTATTAATACTATGGTTGCGGTTTTAAAACTTATAGTAGTCAGCTTATTTTCCATTATTTAATTAATTTTTAAAGATATTTCATGCAGACAGAGGTTTTTAGTGAACTTTTCCCTTTATTGAGTACAGCCAACCCTCAAACATTAGAATGGCTGCTCAATGTAGCAATTGAACACGAATATCCAGCAGGCAGAGCGGTACTCATGGAAGATGCTTGGGGTAATGCAGTTTACTTCGTAGTATCCGGCTGGGTAAAAGTCCGGCGAACTTCAGGAGATGATTCTGTAGCGATCGCAATTTTAGGGCGAGGCGATTTTTTTGGCGAAATGGCAATTCTTGATGAATCTCCGCGTTCAACAGATGTCATTGCTCTTTCGCCAGTCAAATTACTAAGTATTTCCAGAGAACGGTTTATTCAAATTTTATTTAAAGACCCACAATTACATCATCGAATGTTGCAATTAATGGTGCGAAGATTGCGACAAATTAACCAAAGATTGCAAATCCGTTCTTCACCACCCGCTGTCAAACTTGCTCATACTTTAGTCAATTTAGGTGAAAGTTATGGACAAGAAACACATCAAGGTAAAGAAATTTTTAATATTCCTTTTAAAGATTTAGCAGAGGTAACAGAAATTGGTGTAGAAGAAACCACCAAAATTATGGAAAAATTACATGAAAAAGGCTGGATCATCATTGATAGTGTTAATAACATCATTTCATTAGTTAATTTTAAACAGTTGATGAATTTAGCAGGCAAAGTCTAGTTTTGTTTTCACAGTCAAGTCACTCCACTTCCCCTGCTTGGGAAAATTTATCTATCCCACTCAAAATCGCAATCAAGCGAGTCATTCCCAGCCATTGCTCAACAGTGGCTGCCGCTTCATCTTTCAGAGCAATTGAGGCTAATTTGCCGAAAACAAGAGACTGGCTGTTGCAAGTAGAGCTAACAGAACCACCAGAATTGGTTAAACTTATTTATAGAGATATGTCAACTTTCTTAGACATATCCTAAAAACGTCTGACTCAACTTTTAACTAGGTGCTGAGTGTGAAGTCTTGAGTAATCAGTTTTGAAATCTGCCTGATTGACTATTAATCACGAAAAGCTGGTCAGCTGGGATCTTGCTGAAAACGCCGATTCAACGGGAAAAAGGTACTGATTATGTGAATAAAAGTATCTCTAGCTGAGTGAAATCAACCATTAGTTATTAAATTAATAAATGTAAATTTTTACAAAATCCGAGTTTAACGCTATTTTGTTCTTAATTCTTTACAAAGTCCTACTATTGACTATTAACTTTTGACTATTAACTATAAACTCATAACTTATCACTCCTGTCTACTACTACAAATGACTGAAGCAACAGCACCTCGTCTCGAAATTGGCGTTAAGGAAACAGTACCGACAATCCATTACTCGGTAGCAATGCCCCAACCAGAAACCCATCTGTTTGAGGTGAGCTTGCAGCTTGTTAATCACTCATCCCCAACTTTGGACTTAAAAATGCCTGTCTGGACACCAGGCTCTTACTTAGTGCGCGAATATGCCAAGAATTTACAAGACTTTGCCGCTTTTGCGGGTGACGAGCCTTTGTCTTGGTGCAAACTCAGTAAAAACCATTGGCAAGTAAATACCGATGGAATTTCAAAATTAACTGTGCGTTACCGCATATTCGCCAATGAGCTGTCGGTACGCACAAATCATTTAGATAACACTCACGGCTATTTTAACGGAGCAGCTTTATTTTTCAGGCTGAGAGGTTGCGAAGGCTTACCAATTCAAGTCACTATTGTGCCACCCCATCCAGAATGGCGCGTGACTACTCCTCTACCTTCAGTCGAGGGACAGCCCTATACTTTCTATGCAGAAGACTTTGATACGCTTGTAGATAGCCCCTTTGAAATTGGCTATCACGAGCTATATCACTTTGAAGTGCTAGGAAAACCCCATGAACTAGCTATCTGGGGGCAAGGCAATTATCAAGTACAACGAATAATTGCTGACATCCAAAAAATTATTCATGTCGAAGCACAGATGTTTGGCGGCTTGCCTTATGAAAGATATGTGTTTCTGCTGCATTTATTTGCCCAAGCCTATGGTGGATTAGAGCATAAAAATTGTTGTTCTTTAATTTATCAACGTTTTGGTTTTAAATCCCCTGATAAATACGAACGTTTTATGCAATTAGTAGCCCACGAGTTCTTTCACTTGTGGAATGTCAAACGCATTCGTCCCAAAGCTTTAGAAGTTTTTGATTACGATCGCGAAAACTATACATCCTCTTTGTGGTTTTGTGAAGGTACGACGAGTTACTACGATTTGATTATTCCTTTGCGCGCAGGTATTTATGACGCGAAGTCATATTTCCAAAATTGGAGTAAGGAAATTTCGCGCTATTTGACAACTCCAGGGCGCAAAGTACAACCATTGGCTGAATCGAGTTTTGATGCTTGGATTAAACTTTATCGTCCTGATGCCAATAGTAATAATTCCCAAATTTCCTATTATTTAAAGGGAGAGATGGTTTCTTTGCTGCTGGATTTGCTGATTAGAGAGCGCTATAGTAATCAGCGATCGCTCGATGATGTGATGCGGCAAATGTGGCGTAAGTTCGGCAAACCAGAAATTGGTTACACTCCAGAGCAATTGCAAGAAGTCATAGAATCGATTGCAGAAATGGATTTAACTGACTTTTTTGAACGTTACATTAATGGCACGGAAGAGTTACCCTTCAACCAGTACCTAGAACCATTTGGTTTACAGGTGATTGCGGATAAGGAAGACGAACCTTACTTCGGTGTGAGATTAAATACTGAGAATGGTCGAGAAATCGTTAAGTTGGTTGAATTCGGTTCACCTGCACAATTAGCAGGCATTGATGCGGGTGATGAGTTGCTGGCTATTGCTGGTATCCGCGTTACCAGTCATCAATTAAGCGATCGCCTCAAAGATTATCAACCAAACGACACCATTCAAGTCACAGTTTTCCATCAAGACGAATTACGTAACTGTGCTGTGACTCTGGCTGCACCTCGCTCTAGTAAGTATCAAGTAGTACCAGTCAATAATCCTGATGCTAGGCAGAAAGAAAATTTTGCTGGGTGGTTGGGTGTACCGCTAACTACTCTGCGTTAAGCTACTGTTTTAGATGTTGAATTTTAACTAATTACTTAAGGGGGCGCAATAACTTGCGCCCCTAATCATTTTGATGATTTCATCTAAAAGTAATCTCCAAAAAATTAAGTTACTCAACCTTGTTTCTGTGTTGGCGATCGCCGTTTTATACTTTAAGCAGACGCATAGGTTTTATGCAAAGCTAGGAAAATATGAATTTATCATTTAAACAATTATTCAAGTGGCTGATTTTAACTTTGCTATTTCCCCTCTTATTTCTTAATGGTTGGCTATTATTAAAATTATTTCAATATTTTCAACCATTATTTACAATTTTTATTCTAGCGTCGTTATTTGGCTTTATCTTAAATTATCCTGTTTCATTACTTGAGCGACAGGGAGTGAAACGCAATTATGGAGTCCTGCTAGTTTTTATTTTAGCTACAGTTATATTAGTTATTTTGGGAATTACTTTATTACCAATAGTTTCAGAACAATTTAATGAAATGCTGAAATTATTGCCTCAGTGGATTGATTCTACGGAAACGAAACTACAAGGGTTAAATGATTGGGCTTTTAGCCAAAGAACTAAAATAGATTTTAGTCAAATTTTTTCAAAAATTACTGATAAAATTCCTGATGAAGTAGAATATCTGTCCGACAGACTTTTAGGCATTATTATAGATACAATAGATAGCATTTCAGTAGCTTTAATAACCATCGTTTTAAGTTTTTATTTCTTATTAGATGGCCCAAGAATTTGGGAAGGTATCTTTAAAAAATTGCCTTGGGATTTTGCCCAAAAAGTCAGCCAGTCTATTCAAAACAACTTTCAAAACTACCTAATTGGACAGGTAAGTTTAGCTTTGATCATGGGTATTTCTCAAACATTCATGTTTTTGTTATTTCAAGTTCAGTTTGGGTTACTCTTTGGATTAGGTGTAGGAATTTTGAGTTTAATTCCTTTTGGAGATGTTGTCAGTTTAGCTGTAATTACGTTAATTATAGCTACCCATGATTTCTGGTTAGCACTTAAAGTGCTAGCGGTAGCTGTAATTATCGATCAGTTAATTGACCAAGCGATCGCACCTCGTCTGTTAGGCAGTTTTACAGGTCTAAGACCTATTTGGGTGTTAATTTCTTTATTAGTAGGAACTTATCTTGGTGGAGTATTAGGTTTAATTATTGCCGTACCTTTAGCTGGTTTTATTAAAGATATTGCGGATGGTTTCTCTCTAAGAAACAATTTAAATCATAGTGTCGCCGATGAAGATGCAGAGATATTAACTCAGGAATCTACATCTGCATAAATTGAGCAAATTAAATCCCCTTAAACCCCATTTCAGTTTCTACTTGTTTGGCTTGTTTAGAATCAATACTATTAGTCTCCATCCCGCGACGAGTTTGAGATAAAACTCCAATTTGGCTAATGAGTATACCCACTAAAATTAAACTGCCACCTAAATATTGAGCTTGAGTGGGTGCTTCATTTAAAATTAAATAAGCTGCTAAGATACCTACCACTGGTGTAAAAGAACCAATTAAAGACGCTACAGCAATCGGAGAATTTCTCAAACCTTGAAACCAAAGTAATTGACCTAAAACTACAATCACTGCACTATATAACAACATCCATTGCCACAAAAAAGGCGACAATACATCGATAAAATGATGACTACCATACAGCGATAAAGCTATCAAGAAAAACACAACAGTACCCAAAGCATTCCGGACAATTGAGAAGATGCCTAAAGGGATATGATGAAGATATTGTTTACTAATAACTGTAGAAATTGCTGCAGCTATAGCTGCTACAGTCGCCAGAATTTCACCTATACCTAAATTCAAGCCAGCCATATTCATCATGTTAGGGCTAGGAGGTTGAAGTACTATAGTTAAAGTCACGCCAATAAATGCTGCGATCGCTCCAACAATTGTCCAAAAATTGACCCGTTCTTTTAATAACCAGATAGATAAAGCTAAAGTCAATGGTGGCTCTAATCTACCTACTAAAATCACATTATTAACATTGGTTAATGCTAATGCTTGAAATACTAATCCAGGAACCAAAGCACCTGATAAAATAGCTACTAAAGCTAGTATCCACCAATTCTTTCTCGATATTTTTCTTAATACTTTTTTGTTCCACTGTTGCCTATAAATACTTAATAAAACTAACAAGGCACATAAATTGCCCACAAATAAAACATTACATAAAGAAATTGGATTTCTACCATTGATTAAGTTTTGCGAACCAATTTCTGTCAATCTCCGAGTTACTGCACTAGACACGCCAAAAATTAAGATAGCTAGCCAAAGATAGACTTGGTTAGGAATTTGGTTAAACAAAAGCTGCCATCTTCTGGGACTAGTCACCGCAACACCATTGGCAAGATAAATTATGTCAACAATACTAAACTTTCTAGCTTAAGTCTAGGTGAGAGAAATCTGAGATAAGCTTGAGAATTAGATAAAATTCCTTCAGAACACAATTACCTGAGAAAATGCTGAGTTTACACTGAATCTCCTGAACGAATAAATTCAGAAAATTTATAGCTGAGTTTCAGATGAGCTTCACTTGTGTCTGAGATGCTTTGGATAGTTACAAAGTTCAAACATCAGGAATTTACAAATGAAACTCGCTTCTTCATTAGTTACAGGTGCTGCTCTAGCTGGTTTGTTGAGTTTTGCGGATGTGCCAATGCAGGCTGTTAACCCTTTATTAACTCAAGCCGTAGCTGCTGAGGGGAAAGACGTTACAGGTTTGACACCTCAACAACAAATTGATTTGATTGCCAAAAATAAAGGTGTGTTTGGTAGCGGAGATCAATTACGTCGTTTCTTCTTTGGCGATTTAGAACCAATCGGCATTCAGCCTGGTGGTGCTGGTTCGGTAGTGAATCTTTACAACAAAGCTAACAATGTCACATTTTCTTATTGTTCTACCTTTGATGTAGTGGTAGCTGTCAAAAAGGGCAAAGTGCCTAAGTTTCCTGCCAATGAAGTTAAGTAATTTTTATTACTAATACCTTCTATTTATAGCGTTCTTAGTTGATTAGTGAAGATTATTAAGCTCTAGATCCCCAACTTCATTCAAGAAGCTGGGGATATTATTATGTATTACATTTACTTAAGTATATACTTAATATCTGTCAATTGAACTGTTAATTTGAAGTAGATAGCAGATAAGCATATATTGTAAAAATAGTCTTTAAATATTTTAAAAAATCTGCAAAATTATCAACAAATGATTATTCGAGGCTAGTAAAACCTGCTAATATAAGCGGGTCAAAGCTAAAGCCGGACACTTTTATGTTGCAATTTTGTTGAAAAGTGAATTAGACAAAAAACATTTTTAGCTAATTGATGCCATAGAGAGTAATACTTAAGTACACCAAAAATAAGTAAATTAATTAACCAAAAAATATAAAAAATTACAGATATTCCTGTGAAAATAACACATCAAAGTATAGGCAAAAAACCACAGAAAATATTACTGTCTGGAGCAACTTTATTAGTTCTAGGTTTAGGTATAGCAAGTGTGAGTACTCTAATACCTAAAATGGAAATAGTTAGAGCCAGAGAAGTACAACAAAAACAAGCAACAAGAAGTAATGCTTGGTTAGCAGCTTCTTTTCCTGTAGAAAACTTTCAAGCATATACATCACCCTTTGGTTATCGTCGTTCTGCTACGGGTGGTGGAAATTGGGAATTTCATGGAGGCTTAGATATAGCAGCACCGCAAGGTAGTTATATTCGCAATTGGTGGACAGGTACAGTAATTAAAGTAGGTGATGCCTACGGCAAGCAAAGCCAACGCACTGCTTGTGGTACTTATATAGTCATTAAATCTGGCGAATGGGAACATACCTATTGCCATTTGGAAGGTCATGTCGAGGCAAGCAGCGGACGGCGATATTTGATAGACCGTAATGGTGGAATTCTCATTTGGGAAGGTCAAGTAATTCCCACAGGAGTGAGGATTGGTCGTGTAGGGATGACAGGACGTACCACTGGGCCGCATCTCCACTGGGGATTGAAATATGCTAATAACTACGTTGACCCAGCATTAGTGTTGCGAGAAATGTTTACTCAGCAGCAAATTGCTAGTAGAGAGTCAAAAATTGTCATTCAAGAGTCAAAGAATCAGCGTGATTTCGGTTACTAAGAATGAGTTACTTTGAAAAAGGGTATGACTACTGCCTCAACTCTACTCCCACCCTAGGTTATTTTCTTTAACTACAACTGGTTGTAAGAAGGTATTTTTTCTGCCATTTTGGCACATTTATACTGATCAATCTTGCTATAATTTGGGAAAGAAAAACATCCTAAATTAGAGCAATTAGCTTATCCTCTAGTAGTGACTGGAGGATTTTTTATCATAGCTAAATTTAAAGTAGAGACATTGCATAGCAATATCTCTACAAATTAGTAACTTATAGCCAAACCTATTAATTAGGTACAGCAAATTTTTCGTCAGCTACCTGATGATATTCCCTGACAATTTTCCGAAATACCTCGCCTTCAATAGTCTCCTGCTCGGCTAGCAAATCTACTAAATTTTCGAGAGCGATGCGATTCTCTTGCAGTAATTCTTTTGCCTTTTGATAACAAGAGTTGATAATTTCGCGGACTTGCGAATCAATTTTGCTCGCAATTTCTTCAGAATACTCTGATTTGTTCATCCAGTCGCGTCCTAAAAAGACCTCGCCACTTTGATTTTCTAGAGATAAAGGCCCTAAATCAGACATACCAAAGCGTGTTACCATTTGCCTTGCCATGCTTGTAACTTTTTGTAGGTCATCTCCTGCACCTGTAGTTACTTCTGGCTTACCAAATACAATCTCTTCAGCAGCACGGCCACCTAAAGTAGCGGTAATTCTGGCTTTGAGTTGCGAACGAGAAATTAAGCCTTGTTCTTCGTTGGGTGTAAACCAAGTTAAGCCCAAAGCTTGACCGCGAGGAATGAGAGTAACTTTTTGTACAGGGTCATGGTCTTTGAGTAATGTGCCAATTAAGGCGTGTCCAACTTCATGGTAAGCAATTAAGCGTTTGTTTTTGCTGTCTACTAAGGGAGTACCTTCCATCCCAGCGACGACTCTATCTACAGCATCGTCAATTTCGAGGATGGTAATAGCGTCTTTCCGTCTTCTGGCGGTGAGAATAGCTGCTTCGTTGAGTAAGTTAGCTAAATCTGCACCAGTAAAACCAGGAGTCCGGCGAGCGATCGCTTCTAATGATACACTTTCATCAATTTTCTTATTGCGGGCGTGAACTTGCAATATTTCCCAACGTCCTTTTAAGTCTGGCGCATCGACAATTACTTGTCTGTCAAAGCGTCCGGGACGTAACAAGGCTGCGTCTAATACGTCTGGACGGTTGGTAGCAGCAATAATAATGATGCCTGTATTGCCTTCAAAACCATCCATTTCCGTGAGCAACTGGTTGAGGGTTTGTTCCCGTTCATCGTTACCGCCGCCAATACCTGCACCTCGTTGTCTACCTACAGCGTCGATTTCATCAATAAATATTAGACAAGGGGCGTTTTCTTTGGCTTTTTTAAACAAATCGCGTACACGGGACGCACCTACACCAACAAACATTTCCACAAATTCCGAACCGGAAATGCTGAAAAAAGGTACGCCTGCTTCCCCAGCGATCGCTTTTGCCAGTAAAGTTTTACCTGTACCTGGAGGCCCAATTAACAACACGCCTTTAGGAATGCGCGCCCCTACGGCGGTAAATCTTTCTGGCTGTTTCAAAAAAGTGACAACTTCTTGTAATTCTTCTTTGGCTTCTTCTACACCAGCTACATCGTCAAACTTGACTCCTGTTTTGGCTTCCATTTGAAACCGCGCTCTCGATTTACCAAAGTTCATCGCTTGGCTAGAAGCATTGGTGGAACGGCGCAAAAACAGTAACATTAAAGCTACCAAAGGCAAAATCCACATCAGGTTGATTAATAAGCCTACAGCCGCCCGACTATTGGCAGAGGAGACTTCGCCAAACTCAACGTTTTTGGCTTTGAGTTTATTAATTAGTTCAGTATTTTGATTTAACAGTCGGACTTGTAATGGTGGTGTATCTGGCTTTTGACCTTGGAGATAAACTTTGGCGACTTGTTCTGTTTCGTCTAGTTCAACTTTTTTAACTTCACCTCGTTCAGTTCTTTTGATGAGTTCACCATAAGATATTTCGCGCTCTGCTCTCTGTGCCAGGGCAGGTGTACCACCAACAATACTTGGCAACATCACTAAACTGGCGATTAATGCCCCAGTCCAAGCAACAGGTTTTGACTTTCGCCCTTGACGTTGGTGGGGCCATCGCTTGTTATTAGTTAAGTTTAACTCTGGCTGAACCTGTAACATCGGCGATCGCTGTTGCATCAATGCCTTTCTCCCAAAATTTTTCATATCACTTACCTTTTATCTGCTGGCATGAGCTTTGCGCTTGATTTATGCCTCTTCTTCTAGCAAAAATTGCAATAACTGGAAATCAGGGTTTTTTATCTAGTCTAGCTTCTGTACAAAACTATTCTTTACTATCTTTACCCATGCTACTCAAGGAAGCCCACTAAGTGGGATAAATTGTCCCCCTGGGTGGGATGAATTTAAATGAATTCTGACAGAGTATTAGCAACATGAGAGTTTTGAAGGAATTTCCAGTTGATTGACCTGTTCTCATCACTTTCGGCATTTTTGCTTGATTGCGCTACGGAAATTTGACCATAAACAAATAAATCGCTATTATAGACATAATCGTAATGACTATGACTTTTAAAAAAAATTTCTCTATTAGCGATATATTCCTCAAGGATGAGTAAGTTATGGTAAAGATTGTCGGTATTGGTGGTAGCTTAAGATCCAAATCCTATACGCAACTGGCTTTACAAGTAGCGGCACAACGTTTAGAAGCCATCGGTGCAGAGGTAGAGATTTTAGATTTGCGACAGTTGCAGCTACCATTGTGCAATGGCGAAAAAGAGTATCCAGACTATCCAGATGTGCAGCGCTTACGTGAGACTGTGAGTAGTACAGACGGATTAATTTTAGCGACACCAGAGTATCATGGCGGCGTTAGCGGTGTGCTAAAAAATGCCCTTGATTTAATGAGCTTTGACGAACTATCGGGAAAAGTCACTGGACTAATTAGTGTGTTAGGCGGACAATCTAACAGCAACGCACTCAACGATTTACGGTTAATTGTCCGTTGGGTACATGGTTGGGTAATTCCTGAACAAATTGCTATTGGGCAAGCGTGGAATGCTTTTAGTCCTGAAGGTAAGCTGTTAGATGAAAAATTGTCTCAAAGATTTGACCAATTTGCCCAAAGTTTAGTTGATAGCACTCGCAAACTCAAAGGAGTCAATTAAATAAATTTGGATTTTGGATTTGCGAGTCAAGCAAGCAATCCAAAATCCAAAATTTAAAATCTAAAATTTAGGGTAGTGAGTTAAATTTAACCCACCCTGCTACATTACCTAAATTAATGATGGTGGTGATGATGATGTTCACTGATGTGGGTATTCACCGTCAAAGCTTCCTCTGACAATAATTGGCTAATATATGGATTTGCCCATTCTGCGGCCATTGCCAAAAATTCTGGGTTGTCATTTACACAATCCATCTGTATATAATCCACACCCGAATGCTGTTTTTCTAAAGCATGGATAATATGATGTACATCTAACAGAGTTTCGTGGTTTTCTGTAGCAAAGCCAATAGGCATAAATATAATGGCTTTTGCACCTAATTGAATCAGATTTTTAGCAGCTTGTTCGGCGTTTGGCTGCGTCCATTCAATTAAGGGGGTGTCGTGATTTAACCAACCCACCGAGATTAAAGGATAACGATTAATTAATTTATCCCGAACTAAATCATATAGTGCTTGACTTTCGGTAATCCCAGAGGTGAAACCTTTGGCTTTGTGGGGACAACCATGATTCATCAACACGATACCGATTTGGGAAGGTAAGTAATTTGCGGCTAAGTCAGCGTTAATTTTTTCTTCTACTAGATGCGCCATCAAATTAATGTAGCCAGATTCGTTGTAGAAAGAAGGAATATAACGCTGGCCTTTTACCCAGTGTTCTTCTCCATCAGCTATTTCTGCTAAAGCATTGTTGACTTGTTCAATCGCAATTCCACTAGTGAATATAGAATCAACAACCAACAACGGGTAAATCAGTAGTTTCTCAAATCCCTGATTGTGAATTTCTGTTAAAACCTGCTTTGGTAAAAACGGCGCACAAAAGTTAAAAGCTTTGAAAACTTTAACGCGATCGCCCCACTTAGCTTGTAAATTTTGTTCAATACCTGCGCGTTGCTTTTCAAAAATAGCATTGTGTGGCGAGATGAAATCGTGGTGCGTATGACCCCATTCATGGCGGTCAAATAAAGCTAGCAGCCTTGCTAGAGGCGGGTAAATCCACGTTGGGACAGGAGCGAATTTTGCTGTGAGTAAATTTAAGGCTTGTTCGTTATAGTTCGCAAAATCTTCGTAACTTTCGACTTCACCGTAACCCATAAGCAATACCGCTACACGATCTTGGCTTGGTAGATGCTCGTGGGTGTGTTGCAATTTTTCTGGAGTAGCAACCACAATCAATTCCTCAATAGAGACCAGAGTACATAGTCAAAGCTAAGTAATAGCTCTATGTATTTTTTTGCATGATAGATCATTAATCCCTTCCAGGGGGATAGGATAAGTAGAAAATTAACAACAATACTTCAAAAGACATACTTATACTTAGTAGCTAGCAAAAATTATCATCTTAGCTCTTCACGAAAAATCTGATACAGATGTAAACCCCCAAAGCTCTGCTGCGTCTAATTTTTTGATTGCGATAGCGCAGCGTTAGCGAATCTTTGAGCGTCGGAACGAGCGTCGCGTCCGCCACGAATTGTGAATTGGTATTAGCTCTTCACTACTGGCTAAAGCGTTTTTTGCCTACACAGTGATTGTCTATTTTTTTAGTTGGAAGTCCCTTAGTAGCAATATGAAATCCCCGACTTTTTCAAAAAGTCGGGGATTTATTTGTATATATAGCAAAATCTCTAATTTACTGTCGCATTGAAGGAACAGCAAAGATTCGGCTGCTAATCGGAATCCGAAAGTTAACTTGGTTAGCTTGGTTAACATTAACAGAAGATGCCTGCTCTGTATTTTCAGAGATGACATTTGCTTTATTATTAGCAGAATTTTCTGCTTTATCTACTGGTGATTGTGCATCCAGTTTATTGTTAGCAGAAACTTTTTGAGACGAAACATTATCAGAGGTATCAATGTTTGAATCACTGGCAGTTTGAGCTTGGCATGGAGTAGCCATGAAATTAGAGACTGTACCTAACAGTAATAACAGCAGAGTCAGACTAAATAGTTTCATTATGGTGAATAAATTTTTGAACTTAAGGCTTTAGTTGCGTCATGCTTTAAACCAAAAATTCTGATTTATATCGCTCATGGCAAATCACTGACTATGTATGTTGCTATGTCAAACCAATGAATGCAATATAAAACACTCAAAGCAACTCAAAACGCACTATAGATACACACTGATTTAATAAATATTGGATTTGCTAACGCGGCTCACAACGCAACTATAAGCAATATAGAAGCAAATCTGCAAAGAGATAAAGCGGAAAAATACTGATTTTTATTTATAGCCAACTTTATGTAAATATGCTTGATGCGCGCATTTTACGATCTAAATACGTTATTTATGTGAATTTAAAATAAATTAGAAACCTAAATATTAATTGTAACTAAATATTAACTAAATTAATCTCAATTACAGGCAGAAACTTTAAAAGCCTCTATTAAGTCTTTATATTTGCTGTGCAGTCATAAACCTACTGATTGTGCAATTGCCAGCTTCGATAAGCTATAAAAATAGTGAGAAATTAAGTCTCCAAAATATATGAAATTTACAAACGTTAAGAATTCCCTAATTGTGATGTTAGCAATTTTTAGTTATTTACCTACAGCTAATGCACAAACCCCGGTTAAGGAAACATCTTTGTTGTCTCAAGAAGTCGCTACTTTACGCAAACAAGGGCCTCAAGGATTGCAAACATTTCTCAAATCTCATCAAGATGCACTCAACACAGGCGTTTTAGGTGCGACAGTTCCTAATGCTAAAATTCGAGCTGCTTTAGATGCACTCTGTCAACAGCGAGACTGCTACGCCTCGCATTTGTATTGGTACACAGATTTAGAACAAGCTAAAGCTGCGGCTAAAGCTAGTGGTAAACCAATTTTATCTCTGCGTTTGCTTGGGCGATTGGATGAGGATTTAAGTTGTGCTAATAGCCGCTTTTTTCGAGTTGCACTATACCCTAACGCAGCAATTTCTCAAGCACTACAAAATCGGTTTATTTTACATTGGCAATCAGTACGTCCTGTACCAAAAATTACAATTGATTTCGGCGATGGGCGGAAAATAGAGCGTACAATTACGGGTAATAGCATTCATTATGTGTTAGATGAGTCAGGCCGTCCAATTGATGCGATACCAGGATTGTATAGTCCGCAGGCGTTTTTACGCCAGTTACAACAGGCTGAGGTTGTAGCCAAAGAATACAGCAAAGTTCCTTTGGCACAACGCCAAGCGTTCTTACAAAAATACCATAGCGATCGCCTAAATGCTATCCAATCCCAATGGCAAGCTGATTTATCTCGTTTGGGTATTCAGTCACCACCAAAGTTAAGCAATACAAATCAACCAACAGCCGAAATTGCTGGTTCTCTCGCTGTTACCAAAATGGCAATAGAAAACCCAATGCTGAATGCTTTGCGGCCTAACACTACCCAAAATCGAGAAAATTTAGCAGCAATTACTGACCAAGAAGCCTGGAATAAAATTGCTCAACTTTATGCTGCTGATGCCAAACTAGATCAAAATAGCATCTCTTTAATTACAGCCAAAAAATTCCTCAATACCAAAGCTGAAACTGGAAATTTATTAAAAACAATCAATAAATTTGAAGCTTTAATGGCTTTAGATACGGTAAGAAACGAATATATGCTACATAGCCAAATTCATCAGTGGTTTTTGCAAGATGCTCAGACAAGCGACTTGGCGAAATTAAACGATAAAGTTTACGCTCAACTATTTTTGACACCTAATTCTGACCCTTGGCTAGGACTATTAGCCAGTGATGCTTACAGTGCTATTGATGGTGAAGGTTTGCGTTAATTATGGTGATTATAGGCGTTGCTCATTCAGGGCATAAATTTTGTTTTTCAGCCCAAAACATTGAGTTGTCTTGGTTGAAAAACCTGAATTTACGCCGGATTTAGGCAACGCCTGTGCATATATCAAAGATAAAATTATCGGCACTTGTAGAAGCGTTGTATATTATGCTTCTAGAGGATTTATAGAATGTCTCTGCTGATAGAGTTGGTAACTGACATATACCTATAGGGGTAGATGTTTGAGCCTTTAGGTAGAAGTTATAAATAAGAATAAAGCTTAATGTAATGAATAAAAGTTATCAAGCGTTAACAAAATATCGCTGCGTTGAGCAAGTTGAGAGCAATATCAAAATTTACGATTGCCGATATGAATAAAAAATAAAATACCAACAAAATTAGTAATTATTTTTGATTTTGCTTTTTAGTTGTAAATAAAATTTTATCTATTTTGGGAGAAAGTAGGATATATAGCTAAATCCTATCAATACTTAAACTAGCTAAAATAGTATCCCAATCTCCTAAAGTAGATGAAGAATAATAGATTATTTAGACTCTAGTTTAAATAAAATTCATAAGTCAGAATCAATCAGTTTTATGTCTGAATATCCGACTGATTGAAGACTACCAAATTTTCAATTTGGTAGAGGGTTTAACGCGTTTATTTATCCGCATATTTGCACAGAATTTCTCAGATGAACTCTTGCTCCTGACTCCTGAATTTTATTTGATAATTCCTTGTATAAGTTTTTTGAATTGAACTATTTTGCGAAAATTCGGCAAAATAAGGAGCAGAAATTAAAAGTGAATATTGAAAGACTGATTCAAAGTTTAGAATCTATGTATCAACCTTTAGCAGAGTTACACCAAACTGCTAGAATTTTGCCTTGGATTCCATCTGATTTACTGCCCCAAGCTTATCAAGAATTATATAACAACTCTAAAATTTTACAATTGGCGGCAGAAGAGTTATATCAGCAAAATGAAGAATTAATTAGAACACAGAATTTATTAGAGTCGGAACGGCAGTATTATCTAGAATTATTTGAGTTTGCACCAGATGGCTATTTAGTCACGAATACAGCAGGAGTCATCGAAGATGCTAATGCAACCATCACAAAATTACTCAACATTTCTAAACAGTTCCTTGTGGGCAAAGCAATGATTAACTTTGTCTGTCTAGAAGAACGCTCACACTTTCGTAGTAAATTAAATCAGCTAGCCCATATCAATAAAACCAAAGAGTTAGTTCTTCGCTTACAACAACGTTATGGCGAATATTTTGATGCAGCTGTAACAGTCGCAGCAATTCGGAACCAACAGGGCGAAGTTACACATTTATTTTGGCTGTTGCGGAACATTAGCGATCGCCATCCAACTGCATTACAATTAACAGCAAATTCCCATGAGTTAATTCAAAATCGTCCTGTATACAAACATCCCAAAGGCGAAAATATTTCTCTCAACACCTCAGTGATTTGGTATGTTTGTCGGGGCTGGGTGAAACTTAGCACCTTTAGTGAAACAGGCGAAGAAGTGCTATTAGGCTTGGCAAAAAACCAAATGGTGTTTGGTTCGAGTATGACTGCTTTATCTGTTTACCAAGCGACAGCCTTAGCAGATGTTGAGTTAGTACCAATTTATGTCTCAGAACTAGCAGTTAACCAACCACTCAGCCATATTTTGTTACCAAAAATCACGCAACGCTTACAACAAACAGAATCATTTTTAGCGATTTCTCGCAAGCAATTAGTCGAAGACCGTCTGCACTATCTCTTAGAACTACTCAAACAAGAAGCTGGTGAACAAGTAGACAATGGTACTCGCATTAGTATCCGCTTTACCCATGAAGAGATTGCTAGTGCTTGCTGTACAACTAGAGTTACAATTACTAGGCTATTGAGTAAATTACAACAACAAGATTTAATTTCTTTTGATGCAAAAAAACATATGGTTTTAAAAAACTAAAATGATTCCGCAAATTACTACTCAACGTTTAATTATGCGGGGATTTTGTGAATCAGACCTGGATGCTTATGCTGATATGTGCGGTAATCCTGAAGTGATGCGTTATATCGGTGCAGGCCAACCTTTATCCCGTAGTGATGCTTGGCGAAATATGGCAATGATAGTCGGTCATTGGCAACTACGGGGTTATGGACTGTGGGCGGTAGAAGAAAGTCAAACTGGGGAAATGATTGGTCGGGTGGGCTTTTGGCAACCAGAGGGCTGGCCTGGGTTGGAGATTGGCTGGTCATTAAGGCGGGCTTATTGGGGATTTGGTTTTGCCACAGAGGCCGCAACAGCCGCAATGAACTATGCTTTTACTCAGTTAGAGCGATCGCATTTGATGAGTTTGATTCATCCCCAAAATCTTGCTTCGGTGCGCGTCGCCGAAAAAATAGGCGAAAAATTGCAAGGTACAACCGAGGTTTTGGGAACAGAAGTATTAGTCTACGGCATTAGCCGAGAAGAATGGCAAATGATGTAGAAATATCATCAGGTGTTCTGCCACACAACCTCTTGTTATAAAGTGTATTTCATACTTCATACTACCCTACGGGAAGCCACCCAAAGGGTGTCTACACACTTTATACTTATATAGTGACCTTGGACAGCACAGCATCAGGCTACATTTTGGCATTGGATTTGGGTACAACAGGCAACCGTGCTTTTGTGTTTAACGCAGTGGGTCAAATTGTCGGACAAGCATATAAAGAACTCACACAGTATTATCCCCAGCCAGGCTGGTTAGAGCATGACCCCCAAGAAATTTGGCAAGATACTCTCTGGGTAATGCAAAATGCGATCGCAACTGCTCAAATTTCCCCAGATGCAATTGCCGCCTTGGGATTAACAGTACAGCGAGAAACTTGCTTAATCTGGGATAAGACTACAGGTAAACCACTACATAAAGCTATAGTCTGGCAAGACCGCCGCACCGCCCCACTTTGTCATCAACTACAAGCACAAGGCTATGCAGCAGAAATTTATCAACGTACTGGCTTAGTAATTGATGCTTATTTTAGTGCTACCAAGCTTGTATGGTTGTTAGATAACGTTGGCGATATTGACCTGAACAATATTTTGGCAGGGACTATCGATACTTGGGTGCTGTGGAACCTCACAGGCGGGAAAGTCCATGCGACAGACCACAGTAACGCCAGCCGCACCATGTTAATGAACCTCAAAACCTGCGAGTGGGATGAGACATTATTAGAGATATTCAAAATTCCGGCGCAGATTCTTCCCCAAATTCAACCAAGCTTAGGCAGATTTGGCGTGACTGATAAAGCCTTAGTGGGTGCAGAAATTCCCATCACAGCTATTTTAGGCGATCAGCAAGCAGCTTTGTTTGGTCATGGATGCGATCGCCCCGGCTTAATGAAATGCACCTATGGCACAGGTAGTTTTTTAGTCGCTCACACTGGCTCAGAAATTGTGCGTTCTCAAAATCAACTGATTTCCACCTTGGCATGGACGCAAACTAACGATATTGGGAAATTAAATATTGGTTATGCCTTAGAAGGCAGTATGTTTACCAGTGGTGCTTGTATCCAATGGTTGCGCGATGGCATTAAACTGATTAACACTGCTGGCGAAACCGAAGCAATGGCGAATCAAGTGAGCGATAACGGTGGTGTGTACTTTGTGCCAGCCTTTAGTGGACTGGGTGCGCCGCACTGGGATATGAACGCCAGAGGAACCTTCTTTGGCATCACTGCCAGTGTCCAACCCCAACACTTAGTCCGCGCCGTTTTAGAAGCGATCGCTTATCAAGTTGTAGAAGTAGTTCAAGCCATCAATACTTATTCTCCCACACCGATGGGACGGTTAATTGTTGATGGTGGTGCTTGTGAGAATAATTTTCTCATGCAATTTCAAGCTGATGTTTTAGGTATTCCTGTCGAAAGGCCAAAAATGCGCGATACAACTGTACAAGGTGCAGCTTTTGGTGCTGGTTTAGCGGCTGGATTTTGGGATAGTTACACAAAACTAGTTAGCCAAAGGCAGATAGACCGCATCTTTGAACCAAATCAAAGCAGAGATGTCCTGGCTAACTTTGCTACTTGGCAAAAGGCAGTTCAGCGCAGCCTCGATTGGGTAGATTGAGATGATCATTAGGACTTAGGGACAAAGATTGTCTGTGGAGGCTGGGTGTAAGGGTGTCGGGTGTGGGGTTAATGGGTTTTGGATACATACACCCCAACCCCCAACCCCCTGACTTAACAAAGGTTTTAGGACTTGCAGTGAAAAGTCAGCAGACAGTAGTAGAGGCGCGATATATCGCGCCTCTACAAAATTTAAGGAATAAGCATAGAATCTGCACATTAAGAAGCTTCCCAGCCTGTTTCCTCAACCCTGTTTTCTAGCATCTATAAAATCAGCTTTGTATCCAAAGTATAGAAGCCGACTTGATTGGGTATCCTAGAGAATCGTCCTGTTCGATAACCTCGTGATAACTCGTTGAGTACCTTACTTTTGACTTCTTTAACATCTTCTGGATCTAGTTTGCCATAGAGTCCATTGATGACTTCCGCCACGCCAAACACTTTACCTGGATATTGGCGAAAGAAAGTAGTTAAAGCATCAATCAAAAATTGCCCTTCGTAAGGCTTGAGCATAGGTACAACTTTTGTCTTTGGTTGGACTACAGGTTTTTTCTTTTTAGCGTTAGCAGTCCGAGAGTTAGTGCTAGTTTTGGCATTGACCAAACTCAAATCCAGAGTGTAACAACCAGGCTCATTTGGCATTCCAAACCAAACTTGCCTTTCTCTACCTTGTGTCAGTGAAGATTGGACTCTGCCTTTGACGACCTTAAACACATGGGGATGTAAATCACCATAAAGCGATCGCACAATAAAATCTATATGGCAAACAGTACCCAGATGTTCTTGCAATAGCTTTTTAATAGCATCCATCCGAGTCAGATTTGCATACTCGGACAGCATCGGAATATCTACATTATTGAGAGAGTTATCTTGATTTAAGGAAAACTCTTGAGTGTACTTTGCAGTTGGTGTAGATTCATTCGTTGCTAGAGAGTCAGAGCCTTGCAGATTTGACTCTAGACTGGGCAATTCCCTCTCGTCTGATGGCGATAACAGCAAGTCTTTTTTAGGAGTAGTCAGCATTTCATTGACTACTTCAACTGTCAGCAAACCGTTGCTAGCATTTGCTGGCGAAACCCAACTAGATAACAAAGATTCTACATTCGTGAGTTGCGATCGCGCTTGTTTGTAAAGGTTATCGTACTCTTCTACAAGCTGAATGTAGTACTCTCGTAGTTCCAGCAGAGGCGAAATTAAAGTCTGAGGAGGAGGAGCTATTTGCAATTGTTCTTTCATAGACCCTCAAATCAACCTAAATCGGTGTCACTTTTATAAGTCATTGGTCTTGGTTTAGCTTTTTGAGATGTCTGTAGAGATTTGCGGGGTGCTTGTGGTGGACGACAGCTTTCACAATATAAAGGACGAGGGCCATAAGTCTCGCGTTTGGTTGTCTGATTGCACTCTTTACAGACAAAGTGAAAGACCCTAGTGTGAATTAGTCGTTTATGCGCTCTAACGGTGTACTCGTGTATGTCAATGTATTTACTTGCCATAGTCCAGAATAGTGAATTTCAATTCTATTAATATAGCTATTCAAGCAAATGAAATTGAATCAGTGTGTGTTGAATTGTAAGTTTTGTTCAAACAACTGATGAATTTCAAAAGCTAGCGTTGCAGATATTGGTTGAGTGAGTCTATACACTCATCAATAAGCTATCTTACGACAGAGGCATCAATATTCTTCCAACTTAGATTTAAGCCTTCTGATAGTGTTTGCTTTATAGTCAGTCAGTTTAGCTTGAGAGTGTGTATCTACCATATCATTGTGGAGAAAAAATTATGCCTGGTGGTCATGCAAGTCATCAAGGAACTGGCAATAAACCTAATACCAATGCTGATAGCATTATGGATATGGCAGCTGACGAAAGCGTGAATCCTGAAGATGTATTACTCGAAGGAGCTACTACAAATATCACCAGAACCCAAGAATTTGTGGATTTTCCTCCAGCTATTCAACGTCCAGACGAAGAAGTAGAAACTCAAGACGAACAAAAGTAAAATAAAACAGTCTTTGGTTATACCATTTAGCAAAATTACCTCGCTCAATATATAGCCAACCTCAATCATTCTTGAATAGCAATATCCTTGACCTTTTCAAGAAGTCGGTGATCAGTCGCTCATTAATTTTCTCAAATAAGATTGCTATGCTCAACAGCCTTTAAGACAGTCTGATTCAGTCAGAACAACTTATACGCTTCTCACTACTAGGAAAGTTAGATAAAATGCAGATTCTTCAACTTTTTCATCAATTCAATAGATGGAAGTTTATCAAATTATTGAGCCAGACACTAGCTTTAGGAGTGAGTGCTAGTGTTTTATTGTTTAATGCTGATGCTTATGCTGCCGAGCAAGTAATTTTAAAATATGGTAGCTTTCAAGGGTCTGTGACTGTTCAAGAATTGAATCAGTTTGTCAAAACAGGCAAAACTACACCGAACTTGAAAGCTTATTTGCAGACAGCTAAACAAGACCCAGCATTAGCACGCCAAGCACTCACCGCCGGACTAAAAGCTGAACCCGATTATGTCAATAGCATACTCTCTGGTTGGGCGGGGCCAATTTTAGTTAATCAAGTTGGAGAAGTATTTCATCCACCTGCGGGCGAACTCAATGTACAAGCACTGCGAACATCTGTGACTACATCTGTGAGGCAAGATGGAGAAGTGACACTACTAGAAGCTATTAGTAATTATCCAGAAAATTCGCTGGAAGTTGAAGGCGATCGCATTATTCCTGTTTATGAAAGACTTAGCAGTCTAGCAAAAATCTTCTAACTTTAGGACTAGAGATTGGGTTTAGGGTTTGGGGTTAATTTGTTTTGATACAAACACCCCCATACGAATGCTACTAAGTTAAGCATCAACCCTTGATATGCTTGGCTTAGAGGGTGTAGGGAATTAAGAAGATGTGAACTCCCAAGCACAATTAAAATTTAATTGTCTTAAACCCTACACCCTGCCCTGACGAAGTTTCACTTTTTCTTAGCACCATTCCACCCCCACACACCTGCACCCTTGCTAAAACCTTAATTTTTCGTTCTCTTGCGTAAGTCCTAAATAAGTAGTGTTGTAAACTATGCTTCAGGGGCAAAAAGCCTACAAGCTAGAAGTTAATCAGATGCTTAACTTTTGGTACTTCAGTTACACCAGCAGAGGCAATGATTAGATTTGTTACACTGATATGGGCGTACTAGTACAAGCAGGTTGAGGTATGAAGTCTAAAGTATGAAATAAAGAAAACAGTATACTCAGCTTGGCAGCAATTTGTAATGGGTGCTGGATTTCGGTACTTGGGCTACTAGTTCCTGTTTGGGTGCTGAGTCACAACAAATTGCGATCGCTTGTAATTTCACAGTCTTTTTTGAATCATGCTGACTCAGCACTACCTATGGAGAATTTAGCTTGATGTTGCTCGGTCTGCGAATCGAAAACTTTGCCCTCATAGACCAACTAGAATTAGAATTTGGTGCTGGGCTGAATGTCTTAACAGGTGAAACTGGCGCAGGAAAGTCAATTATATTAGATGCCATTGACGCAGCTTTGGGTGGCAAAGTCTCTAGTCGAGTCATTCGGACTGGGACGAGTCGAGCTTTGGTAGAAGCAACTTTTAAATCTAGCCCCTTTTTAGCGGCTTGGTTGACCGAACAGGAAATAGATTTAATAGATGACAACTCAATTGTCATTAGTCGAGAAATTACAGCCACAGGTAGTAATGTCCGCAGCCGATCGCGCGTAAATGGTGTATTGGTAAATCGGCAGATTATGGTAGGATTGCGCGATCGCCTTGTAGAAATTACAGCCCAAGGTCAAACAGTCCAAGTCGGACAACCAGCCCAAGTCCGAGAATGGTTAGATGTCTACGGTGGTGAGGCTTTAATTCAGCAACGCCAAGTTATTGCTACTGCTTATAGTGCTTATCAACAAGCGCATTTAGCCCTAGAAAAACGCCGCACTTCAGAAAGAGAACGCTTACAACAACTGGACTTACTTACCTACCAAGTACAAGAGTTATCAACAGCCAACCTCAGCGATGCGCAAGAATTAGAACAACTCACACAAGAACGAGAACGTCTCAATCACGTCGTTGATTTGCAGCAGATGAGTTACAAAGTCTATCAAGCTTTGTATCAAAACGATGGTGACACTCCAGCCGCCGCCGATTTAATTGGCGACAGTGAAGCCACCTTAAATGACATGGTGGAATATGATAGCCAACTGCAATCTTTATTAGAGTTGGTGCGGGAAGCACAAACCGCAGTTGCCGAAGTTGGAAGACAAATTAACGCCTATGGTGACAGTTTAGAAGCCGATCCCCAGCGATTAGAAGAAGTAGAAGAAAGAATTCGAGAATTAAAGCAAATTTGCCGCAAGTACGGCCCAACCCTCATAGAAGCGATCGCTTATTATCAAAAAATTCAAGCAGAATTAGCAGAACTTAACGACAGCGAACAATCTATCGAAAGTTTAGAACAACAAGAAAAAATCTGTTTTGATAAACTCACCCAAGCTTGTGACAAGTTAACTAAACTGCGTTCTCAAGCAGCAGCAAATTTAGAAACCCGCTTAATATCAGAATTAAAACCGCTAGCAATGGAAAAGGTAAAGTTTCAAGTAGAAATTATACCGATTGTGCCAACTGCTGCGGGTGCAGACAAAATTACCTTTGTGTTTAGCCCTAACCCAGGGGAACCCTTACAACCGTTAACAGAAATTGCTTCTGGTGGGGAAATGAGTCGGTTTTTATTAGCTTTGAAAGCTTGTTTTTCCCAAGCCGATTCCGCCGAGACATTGGTATTTGACGAAATTGATGTGGGTGTTTCTGGGAGAGTCGCCCAAGCCATCGCTGAAAAATTGCACCAACTCGGACAAAGCCATCAAGTATTGTGTGTGACTCACCAACCTTTAGTAGCAGCAATGGCTGACCGCCATTTTAGAGTTGATAAGCAAATTATTACTCAAGGCAAAGGTAAAAAAGCAAATAACGGTAGCACTGAACAGCGTACCGTTGTAAGAGTAACTTATTTAGATAACCTAAATACACGCAGGGAAGAACTAGCACAGTTAGCTGGTGGTAAATCGGCCACTGAAGCAATCGCTTTTGCTGATTCTTTGCTAACCCAAGCCGCAAACCATCGTCGCCAAGAACTAGCTTGATAATTGCAGTGATGTGTATGAGCAAGAATGTATGGGTGTAGTTTGACACAACTCATCTCTACACCCGTTCATCATAGCCAATCGTTATATAATACCAATTAAGAAAATAATGGCGGTTAATAAATTGACTTCAAACCAGAAGTAGACAGTAATTCTCAATCCAAACTCTTGAATGATCTAAACTTTAACTTCGTTTCTGGTTTGTGTCTATTCTCTGCCCTACTTATTGAGCAATCTGCTGCTTACGCTTCATTCTTAAAGCGATGGCGATTGTCGCAACAGCACCAATCAACATACTGGGTTCAGGAACTGCGGCACTGTTAGTGAAGCTTCCTGATTTGGTGATGTTAACTAACATCTTTTCTGTGTTGTCACTGTAAAAAACATCGTTAACAGCCAAGAACAAAAACTTAGCATCAGTGGGAATTTGAATGGTCATCTGGCCAAAGATGCCGAAAATACCATCAAATAATGTTTGTTTACCACAGAGTCTACCAGGATCGTTGATAGAAGCACCATCACACATATAAGCACTTTTGGAAGAATCGTAGGTAGAACCTGCGTAGTTAACAGAGTCAAATAGAGTGCGAGAAGTCCAATTTGTCTGTGTGTAATTATATTTACTAGCATCGCTAGCATTGAGTCCAATAGCATCAACTACGCGTTGTGTTACCGATGAATCAAGTAGGGTATCTGACGTACTGAATACCCCAATCATGTCATTTCTGTATCCAGGGTTCCAAACACTCCAGTTAAATGCACCAGAAGTATTCAAATTGATGGAGTCTCCACCTTTAAGACCTAAATCTGCTAAAGAAATGGCTTTGGTGTTTCCTGCTGTGGTGGTCACACCGTTGTAATAAGTGGTATCGACGTATGTTTTAAGAAAGGTATAAGTGGGATCAATTTCCAAAGATGCAGCCTGAGCTTTAGTAGTAGAGAACAACCCTAATCCTGCTAGGCCAGAAACTATCAAAGTACGCCAAAGTCTCTTCATTTTTCTATGTTTTACTGCCTACCTCTCTAGCTTAAGTAACAAAGGCGTAATAAAGTATAAAATGGCATGAGTGTTTAACGAAATTAGGATAAATTTTCCGGGCTAGTTTTGACTGTTTTATCAGTAAATCTGACGCTATTAAAAGTATCAAAAAAGAAATTGAAGAGAAATTCTATATCCAGTAGATTTACAAATTGCGCCTCAGATGAAGTTCACAAACTCAGGATTGAAGTATCAAGATTGTCTTTTAAGGCTGGGGATAGTTTGAACCCTTTCCCCAACTCTAATTTTTTCTTTTTTAGGCTGAAGCCCTAGCCACTAAATCGCGTAAAAAACGACCACTGGGTTGAATGAATTCGCCAGAACGCACAACTCCCACAGGAATCAGCTTTTGTTGGGCGACTAGTTTTTCTTCTAAAGCATCAAAAAAGCACCATTCACCCTCGACTAGCTGCAATATGGAAATGTCTGCGATGGAGCCAACTTTTAAAGTACCAAGTTCAGTTTCAGCTTTTAACACACGGGCTGGGTTGAGTGTTACAGCTGCGATCGCTTTTTCTAAGTCTAATCCCAAAGCTACCAGTTTAGAAATCGCGCCACACAAACTATAGGTCAGGGTGGAATCGTCATGAAGATTTTTAAAACTACCATGAGCGTCACTACTGATAGTGTCAGGAAACACGCCTTGCGCTAACATCCGCCGCGCCACAGCAAAACTGAATTTTAACCCGTGACCTAAATCTAAAAGTATGCCTTGCTCAATTGCCGCTAATAGCCATTGTGGTATTTGAGTACGTATTCCCATCAAGCCATCTGGTTGACAACTGTAACAATGGCCTAGAATGTCTCCGGCTTTCATATAAGTCAGCGCATTCTCAACCAATTTTTCAGGGTTGGGTCGATTAGCTTCTACTACGGGAAATAACTCGCCTGTATGCACATATAAAGGTAAATTAGTTTGATCGCCTATTTGTCGAGCTAATGCTAAAACACCCATTCCCCAACGCGATATCGAACCAGAATCAGCATGAACTTTAAACCCACGCACAATCTGAGGATTTGCTTGTGCCAATTTGATTAACGTTTCTATCTTGACTTTTTGCGGGCTTTCTAAGCCTGATAAAATACTACCTATGGTTTGGTTAGCTGCATGATTAACTAACAAAAAGCTGCGAACATCGGTTTTTGATTTGGCAATAACTTCTGATTGAAAGCCCGCAAAAGTAAACGGACTACTACTACCTTGGTCAACAATAGTCGTTACGCCAGCATTAATCCCCACATCATCTGCGGCTACGCCAAAAGTTGTTGCCCATTCGTAGACATGAACGTGTAAATCAATAAATCCTGGACAAATTAAATATTGACTAGCGGCAATTTCTTGCTTAGTTTCGTAAGGCGGTAACTGCTCGGCGATCGCAGCAATTTTACCATCACAAATAGCAACATCAAAACGCCCATTTAATGATTGACTAGGATCAATTACCCAACCATTTTTTAAGACTAAATCGTAAGAATTTAACTGAGTATGCATAAAAACCTCTTCAATATAGGGCTGAGTGGAAAGTGCTGAGTGCTGAGGAGAACAGCAGAAGATTTTCCACTCAGATAAATCTGGCTTTACACATATCTTGCACGCCTGCGACTGAAGTCGCGGCTACACAGACAAAACCCTTGATATTGCGTTAGTCCGCGTAGGCGGACTTCGTTTGTATAGCCGCGAATTCTATTCGCTGGGGCTAGGTGCAAGATGTGAATTTAACCTTCCACAAGCAGGGCTATTTCCTGCAATGTCTCTAACAACTGATGAATTTCTTCGACGGTGTTGTAGTGTGCTAATCCAATTCGGAGTAAGCCACCACTGGCTTCTAAACCTAATTTTTCAATTAAACCGATCGCATAAAAATGACCGTGCCAAGTAAAAATTCCCCTCTCGCCTAAGGCTTGCGCCACACTTTCAGGGGTTTTTCCCGCCAGGCGAATTCCGACAGTAGGTGTACGCCAACTAAAGCGCGCCGGATCTTTGATGCCATACAAAGTTAGTCCAGGAATTTCTAACAGTCCAGAAATTAACTTATGGCTGAGTTCCCGTTCGTATTGCTGAATGGCAGACATGGCTGCGACTAATGCGGCGCGGCGGCTGTGATAAGCCGAAGCGATGTTTGATGGATCTGGTGATTGCAAAAAGCGCGGACAACTAAATGTTTGTAAACCTTCTTTGTCAGCGGTGATTAAAGCTGTAACTAGTTCGCTATCAATTGCGGGAGAAACATGACAACCTAATTTAGTTAAATAGTTAACTGCGGCGACAACTCCTGCTAATCCTTCATGATTGAGAGTACCTGTTTCCCAACGCGAGGGAACTTCATTGGGTGCGGGTTGGACTTTATAAGGTTGCAAACGTTCTAAATGCTCTCGTTTACCATACAAAATCCCGACGTGGGGGGCGAAAAATTTATATGCAGAACAAGCTAAGAAATCGCAATCTAAGGCGTGGACGTTGATTGGTGCGTGAGGTACATAATGAACGGCATCCACAAATAGCCACGCACCAACAGCATGAGCCAAACGCGCGATCGCCGCAACATCGTTAATTGTCCCGACAGCATTGGAAGCATAACTGACAGCAATTAACTTAGTACGTGGATTAATTAATTGTTCCAGTTCGCTCATGTCTAAGGTGCAATCTGCAACATGAATATCTACAACGCGGATAGTTGCACCTTGTTCTTCTAAGGCATACCAAGAAGAGACATTGGCGTAATGGTCAAGCCTGGTGACAATAATTTCATCTCCTGGCTTGATTTCTCGACCAATCGCCCGACTAAAAGCGAAGGTGAGGCTGGTCATATTAGCACCAAATACCACCTCTTCACTGCTGCATCCTAAAAAATCAGCGATCGCCGCCCGGGCAGAGGCGATCGTGGCATCAGTACGCACACTTGTAGCAAAAGTTCCATGCGCGTTGGCATTTGACCTCACCAGATAATCACTCATCGCATCCAGTACCGCCCCCGGCACTTGAGTACCACCCGGCCCATCAAAAAAAATCGCAGGTTGACCATTAATGGTTTGCGTCAGTGCGGGAAACTGACCGCGTATCCATTTTAAGTCGAGAGCTTCCATAGCAGACTCCCAGGTTAATTATGTTTTATCTATATATTGAGCCGCAGCAAAAGATTTAATTTTGGTATTTTATTCGAGTTTAGGTGGCTAAATATACATTATTTAATAATAAAATCACCTGATTTTTACTTAAAAAATACCCGATATATCTCTGCTAACTTTGCTAAAGTTAACAGGTCATAACAAAAAAATATACTTCGCTGTCAGGTTCAAGATAACCATTAATTACACGAAAAGTGTTTGTTGTTAAATCAAGTTAATAATATTTAATGCTTGGATATATTGGTTTTTAGCTTGATGATTAAACATCCTTGTAGAGTCAGGGAATTGCGCACAGACAATAGGTAACAAAATATCTAGTAGTAACCAATTTAGCAGTTAAAGCCTGCACTGTTGGGAATGCAAAGAATATTTGCGTTTAATTCTCTGCGGAAATTTAATATTAATCTAGTTCGCTACAATAACTATAGTTGATGTTGGAAATTCTCAAAGCAACCTAATATTTTGATATGTTTATGCATTTTTCTAAAATAGCAGCTATTTTTATGGCTGCCGGCGTTAGCATCGGTACACTTTTGAGTGTTGTACCTCCCGCTTCAGCACAAGAAATCATTACTTGTTCTAGCCAGAATAATCGCCGAAATACTTGTTCAGTACCTACAAGCGGCAGAGTTAGATTTGTTAGACAATTGTCTGATGCTAGTTGCAGAGATAACTGGGGGTACAGCAGAAATCGTATTTGGGTGAGAGATGGTTGTCGCGCTGAGTTTGCCATTGGCGATAACAACGGTAGATATGAAAGAAATGGCAGAAACAGAAACGGTAGATTTTACAGAAACCGTCGCTATGACAGAAATGGGAGGTACGACAGGGATAATGACTACCGCATTGATAGAAATGGCAGAGATGATAGATACGATCGCCGCGACGACTATGATAGAGATGATAGGTACGATCGCCACGATGACCACGATAGATAAATAATAGTCAAGCGATCGGCTTCATAACACCAGCATTCCACCTCAGAACACGAACATTCTCACTTAAAACTAGAATGTTCTCGTTGGCAACACAAACGTTCTTGTTGATCACAGGAACGTTTTCGTTTAGAACAAGAATTTTCTCACTGGCAACAGGAACATTCTTGTTTGAAACATGAAACTTCGAGTTCAGAACACGAAACTTGGAGATAAAAGCTTGATTGATCAATTTGGGAAGTTGAATTTTACTGTTGTGAGTTGAGGCGATGTCTAATCACCTCTGCCTGCTATCTTGAAACATTAGGCTTCGTCCTGATACGCCTTAATTTTGGTATATAAGCTGGCAACTGTTTCTTGGGCAAATAGTTTTTCTTTTAGTTGTAAATAGTCGCCTTCATTTAGTTTACAGGTTGCCCAAAATTTCATGACCTTCGATGGTTCTAGGTGAGTGAGTAACACCTGCATTACTTCTTGTAAATTTTCTTGTTCATTAATAACTTTAATTTCCACTTTATACCTCAAAAATAAAATTATTGGGGTTGATGACTGTAAGTGATAAATTTTGACATCGGTTGATTAATCTTTTGTCACAGGTAATGAAGTAATCACTTTGAGAAGCTTCGGCACAAGCCACATGAAGTGCATCAATAGGTTTAATTCCTTGTTGTTCTAGTTGTTCTGCCCTCATTTTAATATTTTCATCTACTAATATTCTCAATGTAGCTATTTGTAAGTATCGCTCCATTGATTGCTGATTAACAACAAAAGGATTACGACTATTTTCATAGTCTAGAACTGAAGAACTAACCAATTCTATCAGTCTTGCTTCCACCATTTGTAAAATTAAGATAATGGCTTGTGTTTCCAGAAAGATTTTTGGCTGTGTTTGGTCGTCAAATGGACGATTATAAATACTGGTATCTAGATAAACCCTGGTCATATAGACTTTTGTAAAACTTTACCTTAAAATAAGCGATCGCAAGCAATGTGTAACGACAAGCCGCTTTGCTTCTACGTACATTATTTTAGATTTTAAGTCGAGCGATCGCCCTCAGAACACTATCATTTCACCTGCGAATAAGAAACTTAAAGCAAAAAGGTAAAACGCTCGCCCTCAGAACATCATTATTCCACTTCAGAACAAAAAAATTCTCGTTTATAACAAAAACATTCTCACTTGAAATGACAACATTTTCGTTTAGAACAAGAACGTTCTCACTTAAAACAGGAACATTCTCGTTTGAAACATGAAACTTCGAGTTCAGAACACGAAACTTGGAGATAAAAGCTTGATTGATGAGGTTGGGAAGTTAAATTTTACTGTTGTGATTTCAAAGAGTCGCGCAAAGATGCTAAATTTTCACGCACCATGACACTATGAGGATGATTTATTCCTAACTGTCGCTCAAAAATATCTAAAGCTTGGATGTACGAGGGTTCGGCTTCGCTGTCTTTGCCTTGGAAGTAGTAGAGTTGTGCTAGGTTGTTGAGGCTAAGTGCAACATCGGGATGTTCTTCGCCCAGGAGTTTGCGCCTCAGTGCCAAAGCTTGGATGTAAAAGGGTTCGGCTTCGCTGTCTTTGCCTTGGGAGTAGTAGAGTAGAGCTAAGTTGTTGAGGCTTTGTGCAACATCGGGATGTTCTTCGCCCAGGAGTTTACGCTTCAGTGCCAAAGCTTGGATGTAAAAGGGTTCGGCTTCGCTGTATTTGCCTTGGGAGTAGTAGAGTAATGCTAGGTTGTTGAGGCTTTGTGCAACATTGGGATGTTCTTCGCCCAGGAGTTTACGCTTCAGTGCCAAAGCTTGGATGAACAAGGGTTCGGCTTCGCTATATTTGCCTTGGGAGTAGTAGAGTAGAGCTAGGTTGTTGAGGCTAGTGGCGACATCGGGGTGTTCTTCGCCCAGGAGTTTGCGCGACAGTGCCAAAGCTTGGATGAACAAGGGTTCGGCTTCGCTATATTTGTCTTGGGAGTAGTAGAGTAGAGCTAGGTTGTTGAGGCTAGTGGCGACATCGGGGTGTTCTTCGCCCAGGAGTTTGCGCGACAGTGCCAAAGCTTGGATGAACAAGGGTTCGGCTTCGCTATATTTGTCTTGGGAGTAGTAGAGTAGAGCTAGGTTGTTGAGGCTAGTGGCGACATCGGGGTGTTCTTCGCCCAGGAGTTTGCGCGACAGTGCCAAAGCTTGGATGAACAAGGGTTCGGCTTCGCTGTATTTGCCTTGGGAGTAGTAGAGTAGAGCTAGGTTGTTGAGGCTAGTGGCGACATGGGTATGTTCTT
>NZ_JACJRU010000022.1 GCF_014697425.1 Nostoc sp. FACHB-110 | reverse complement strand
TCCTTGATTCTCTCCTAGCAAATCTTCTAAATGTACAGGCAAAATCTTGTTATGTCTTGGTTCAACAACTACTGCAACACGTTCAATTGCGGGGAATGACTCTAATTGCCCTTCTATACGACGCACTAACTCAGAGTCAATAATTTCTAAACTGGCTAGAGTAGTTTCATCTATCTGCCCTGCTTCTGTTAAGGGTATGGTGGATATTGGTACGAATGCTGTGGGGATCAATTCGCTAGGCAGAATTACTTGCAGGTGAGATAACAATTGTTCTGGTACAAGTAAACCGGACGGTACTATATACGCTACTAATTCCTGTTTTAAATTAGGGGTTTGTCTTTCTATGATTACACAATCTTCTACAGTTAAACTTGACCTGATAGCAATTTCTATTTTTTGATAAATTAAATCTTGATTATTTGAATTTGCTATCAAGTGATGCTGGTTACTTAACTGCATTAGCTTTTATATCCTTATTATTTAATTTATTTTTACTATTAATTAGTCAATTGTAATTTTTATTAAAAAGTATAAAAGATACAGTTTTTATAGCTATTTCATTCTGTAGATAGATGATCTCAGTTTTAGCAATAAAACACAACAGCAGTTAAAACAGTTAAGTAGACATTTAACGTAAAGTAAACAATTAATTAGACAGTTAAGACAATTAATTAGACAGTTAAGACAATTAACTAGACAGTTAAGAAATTTAAGACAGTTAACTAGATACTCTAAATTTTTGTTAATTTTTTTTAAAAAAGTTAACTTTTAAACTGGCGATGCAGCAGATATTTCTGAAGTTCCACCGCCCAAAAAATGACGGAACTCAATATTAAACAGATAAATAAATCTCTTAATGCTCAAGTTTGTGTAGTTATCACAACCGCAGATAGTTTATGCCATAAACTAACTACCGGATGATAGTCATAACTATCATCCGGTAGTTTGGCATTTTGAAAAAGCGGCGTTGCATAAATGCGGGATGAATTGAGATGTTTAACAAAAATAAAATATTGATTCTTCGCGCCTTTGCGCGGCAGTCGCTTCAAGTCGGCAGAGCCGCCCAACGCGCTGCCTTGCCTTTGCGCGAAACAAAAAACATCCCACTAATCAGCAATGCCGAAAAAGCTAGACAAATAGAAGAGATTCATATCATGTCCGGCAAATCAGTTATGATTCAACACATCTGTGCAGAAACGACAAAACCCTCTCCCCTGCCCCCCCTGCTCCCTTGCCTGCCTTCACCAGTAAATTTCTTATCCGAACCGGATTGTATTAGAGTGCGCTTCGTTCAGCCAAAACTGGCAAACCCCTGGGAGTAGCAGGCTTCTCTAAATTGATTAGATTTACGTTTTTAAAGTTTTGAGATGCTCACCATACCATGCCAAGGTGCGCCGGATGGCTTCACGTATAGGGGTTGCATGGTTGCCAAAGGCTTTGACGTACTTATCATGATTGACGACAAATGGCTCATCAAACTCATACATCATCTCAACAGTTTCACCAGCTTCGGGGATAAAAATACCAGCTAGTCGCATCATAAACTTACCTACCTTGCTGATTTTTGGTAGTTGTCCGGCTTCCTCAAAAGCTATGGTGATAAACTGGCGAGTAGTCAGAGTCTCTGCATTCGGGATATGCCAAATTTGCCCAAATGCCTCTTCATGTTCACCTAAGATTACTAATGCTTTGCCAAAGTCATCAATAAAGGTATAGGTATGAGGCACATCAATTTCCCCAACTGCTGATGCAGACTTTCCAGTTAGTACAGCAGGAAAAACGCGATCGCCCATAACAGAATCTAGCACTTCTGGCCCATAAAAGTCCGATGCTCGACCAATAGCAACTTTTACTATACCTTTGTGATGTGCATTCAAAAGTTCCTGGGCTATTTGAGCGCGAACCCGACCTTTGCGTGTGTTGGCAGCATTGGGTAAATCTTCCCGCAGCGCACTATCACTAGGGCCATACATATAGAGATTATCTCCGACAACTAGCTTTGCTCCATTGGCAGCTACCCCTTCAACAATACTGGCTTGCAAGGATGGAAACAACTTTGGCCATTGGGTGTATGCAGGTTGCGCGCATTGGTAAACGACTGTTGCTCCAGCAGTAACTCTACGTGTATTTTCTACATCATAGGCATCGCTAGCAATAATTTCCACATTAGGGGGAACCTCTGCTTTGCCACTGCGGTTGACCATTCTTACCCGTTTGTTGCGCGCCAATAGTTCGCGCATCACGGCTTTACCGAGGGGGCCAGTACCAAAAATCACATGGAGTTCGTCTGTTGTATTCATGATTTGAGTCAGTCAAAGGTTGAGAATTTCGCTGCGATTGTTGTTTTTCAAAAGAAAGTTATATCGTGTCCGGCAAAAGACTTATCATCAAGACCGTAGGGAAGAAAGAGTTTTGTCTTTTTGCACAGATAGGCGTGAGTCATAACTAATTGCCGGACATGATATTAGATAATGGTTTTAACACTACCATTTTCTAGCCCAGAGATAGCGTATACTCCTGCTTGTGAGCTAGGAGGCTGGTGAGTTTCTGGTTGAGTAAACACTTTTAAGCATTCGCCGGTGATGCCATCTGATTGTGCTGCAACTAGGAATGAAACTACATCAACCACCTGTTTTACTGGCATAAATTTGCCTAATTCTGAAGGATTACTATTGTTCATCACTGAATGTACAGCATTTACTTGAATGTTTTGGTGTTTTAATTCCTCAGCCAATGATTTAGTTAAACCAGATATCGCCTGTCCACAAGCCGCATAACCACTCAACAAAGGAGAGCCAGTTAAAGCAGGGTCAAACCCAATGTTGACAATCTTACCTTTGCCACGTTGATTTAAATAGGGAATAACGCTGTGGCAGCAATTATAGGTAGTAAAGAGATTCTGTTCAAACACCCGCTGCCATTGTAGAGGCTCAGAGCTATTGAGAGTCAAGGAATCGACAACTGTAGCATTATTGACCAAAATATCAATTCCACCAAACTTGCTAATCGTATCTTTCAGCATGATATGGACATGATATAAATCGCTCACATTGGCAGGAATGGCGATCGCATCTGCACCGATTTGCTGAATTTGAGTTACGGTTTGTGTAAGTAATGTGGCATTTTGTCCAACAACTACCACACTAGCACCTTGTTCAGCTAGTTTAAGGGCGATCGCTTGACCAACGCTACTGTCACCACCAATCACAAGCGCGACTTTGCCTAATAAAGGTACATAGCGGAGGATATGAGGATCTTTGCGTAAGCGTGGAGAATGACCATTAGATATGCTAGGTTTTTCTGGTTCAGACATTGCTTCTAGCAGGTCTTGTATCAGTTCCAGATACCGCTCACCTAGTTTAGAGATAGTTGCACTCCGGTGGAAATTACTGGAGTATTCAATTTCTAACTCTAAGCAGCCATCAACAACAGAGAAGAAGAACTCCAATAAGGTTGTGCGTTTTTGGTCAGGAGGAGACAGGCGACGGTCTCTATCTGCTTCCTGAAATTCAAATAACTTCCAAGTCGGAGCATTACGATTACCTAAATAATTGGCTCTGATGGGTGTAAGATTGGCATCAGGATACATATAATTGGGCATCTGTCCCGATAACCAATCGTAAGTAACACCATTCATCGGTAGCTGCTCAAATTCTGCCTCGATTTGCTTGATAGTTTGCTGCCACTGTGAACCTTTATTTACTTTGATACCCAGAGGGAAATTGACAGCAAAATTGCCGACAGTTTCCATAAATCGCTGATTGTTACCTAAATCTCTGCCATGACTGCGGTGGCTCAGTACAACCCAAGACTGTTCACTCCATTCAGCCATCAGTTCGTACAAAGGTGCAAGCAAAATTGTGTATAAGTTGCAATCGTAATGCTTTTTGGCTTGGCGTAACAGCGTCTTGCTATCGGTTTTAGAGAGGGTGAATTTTTCGCTTTGGCTAGACGCTTCGACGTTAGCTCCTTTCTCATCATCCAAAGGAATCTGGAAACTATATTCTTGAGAAGGAAACTTGGACTGCCAATAGTCTAGATGGCTGGCTAAATTTCCTTGTTGTTCTGCTTGTACCAGCAGCCGCACAAAGTCTGCATAGGAATGAGAAGGCTGATTTTCGGTAGTTTCATTCCCGAGAACTTGACCATAGAACAACCAGAAATCATGGAAAATGATATTGCTGCTGAGTAAATCACCGATGATATGGTGCGCTACAAAGGTGATGTCATAAGATGATTCATCAACTTTGACAATCAAGACTTTGAGTAGCGGCCATTGAGCAATTTGCAGTTGTTGAGTTTGTTGTTGAATCAATTGCTGAATCTCATGATCTCTTTCTGCCATTGACAAGTGACTACCATCGTAAACTTCTGCACTGAGTTGTTTATCTGGTTTAATCAACTGTTGCCAGTATTGACCATCCCGTTCAACAAACACAGTCCGCAGCGCATCATGGCGTTCTACTATGAGATTGAGAGCTTGATTAAAAGCATCTAGATCCAATGCTTGACGGTAGAGAAAGCGACTGTAACCAGCCCATTGATGAGTAGGGGCAAAGTAGTCAATTAACCAGCGTTGAGCAGGTGCTAAAGGTAGCAATTCCTCTGCTACATTAGTTGTTTTGGTTTCCGAAACGGATTTTTCTTCATTAACTACAGCCAACAGTGCTTTGCGATCTAATTTACCGTTATGATTTTTGGGCAGATTGGGCAACCATTTCAAGCGGTGCGGAATCATGTAATGCGGTAAACGCTGTTGCAGATGTTCCTTAATTTGTTTGTTGTCTACAGGAGAGCCAGATAAACCAGCCACTAGGCGTTTGTCTCCATCACCGTAATCGACAACCACAACCCCAGCTTCGTTAACTGCTGGATGGCTCATCAGCACACTTTCAATTTCTCCTAGTTCGACACGGAAGCCTCTAATTTTGACTTGATGATCAATGCGCCCGTGGTATTCAATATTACCGTCTGGTAATTCCTTAGCCAAGTCGCCTGTACGGTAGATATACTCGCCGGGGATATGTGCAAAAGGATTAGCACGAAATACATCTGCTGTGCGTTCAGCGTCTTTCAGATAACCCTTAGCTAGTTGTACACCACCAATCCACAACTGACCTAGTTCTCCGGGAGTGACTGGCTGCATTTGTTCGTTCAGCAGCATGATGTAAACATTGTCAATAGCTTTGCCGATGGGAATCGAGCTTTCCTGCTCACCAGGACGCTGCTCAATTATATAGGCAGTCACATCAATAGAGGCTTCAGTTGGCCCGTAGAGGTTGGCTAGTCCAACACTCATACCATAATTGTCAATCCAACGCTGAATAAATGGTACAGGTAAAGCCTCACCGCTAAAGATTAACCAACGCAACTCGGGAAAACTTGCAGCTTCACTTTCTAAGGCGGCAATAAATTCACCAAATAAGGAAGGTACAAAATGGGCAATGTTAATTCGCGTTTCTTGTAGCCACTGTGCAAAGCGCCAAGGGTTCTTGACTATTTCTGTTTCTACCGGACAAACAGTAGCACCTTCCATCAATGGCCAGAACAGTTCCCAAACGGAGATGTCAAAACAGCAAGAAGTTTTTTGAGCTACCCTGTCTCCTGGTTTTAACTGGAAGGCTTTTTGCATCCACTGTAAACGGTTCATGTACCCCTGATGGTTCAGCATCACTCCTTTTGGTCTGCCTGTAGAACCAGAAGTGAACAAGACTGTCATCAAATCGTCGGGTTTGTTGATACAACTTGGCTGTAATTGTGAACAATTAGACCAAACTTCTTGACAAATTTGCTGCCAAGCTTTACCGTCTTGCCAAATTCCACCTTCATCTAGGAACACAATTGTCTGCAAGGGCAACTGTTCTGTCAGACATTCTGCTAATTTGGCTGTCAAACGATGCTCAGTTAGCACTATGTTGATTTCGGCATGAGCCAACATATATTGAACTCGTTCCCCTGGATAAGAAGGATCTAAGGGAACATAAGCTCCCCCAGCTTTGAGGATACCGAGAATTGCTACCAGCATCAGAGGGCTGCGTCGCATCATTACGCCGACTAGGGAATTTGCCCCGATACCTTGAGAACGTAAGTAGTTAGCAATCTGATTAGACAGCAGATTTAACTGTTTATATGTGAGTTGGCTTTCACCATCAAACACAGCGATGGCTTCTGGTGTGTGTCGAGCTTGTTCGATAATTTGCAGATAAGGAATCTCTAGGGGTTGTTTGTCGGAAACTGGTGAAAGTGTGATAGCCATTTCTCGTAGAGTTCTACAAGCTAGTAATGCTTGCCGATTTACTTTGCCTAAACGTTGTTCTAAGCGGGTAATGATGCGAACGAATTCCAAAGAATCCATACCCAAATCTGCTTCTATGTCTTGTTCCATTTGGGCAGTAGTAATCGGACAATGACAAATTTCCTCAGCTATTTGTTGGAGTATAGATTCCATACCATTGTCTGTTTGTAGAGGTAAGATGGATGGCTTTGGCTGTTTGACTGTATTGGTGGCGGTGATCAGTTCTTGGATTTGAGTAGTATATTCCTGGAGTAAACTATCAATGATAGACTCATGGAAGAAGTTACTATCATAGCTAGCAAATAAGTGTAAGCGATCGCTAAAAATTTCTTGTAACAAATCTATAGTTCCAATAGCGTTATTCCCACCGGCTCGATAATCAGTTATTTTAATTGCACCATAGTGGGTTTGAATGTGTGTTTGCCCTGTGTAAGGTACATAGAGGTTTGATTTTGCACCAGAGCGAAACATGGAGATGCTGTGTTCAGGAAGTTTACCATTTTCTAAGGCGATCGCATTTTGAAAAACCCTTGCCATTTGCTGGCTTTGAACTCTGTCGTAACCGTTCGCTAATGCTGTTTGGATCTCTTGATGAATGCGATTAACTAAAGCTTGCCAATCTTCTTGAGGTTGGGGACGAGAAAAAGTCAAAGCTAAATTTTGAGCAAAACTGCTGACGACATTTGATGCATCAACACCTGGATATAGTCGCCCACTTGTAGGAACTTGCAAAATAAATGATTCAGATGACTGATCTAATTTTGCTAATGCTTTGAGGAAGGCGGCTACTAATAAAGAATTGACCGAAACTCGCCAATCACTAGTTTTAGCGATTAGTTTAGCGGTTGTATCTTGGTCTAAACAGTAACGCAGGTTTTGATATTTAGGACGCTGTTCTGCATTGATTTTTGTTTGTTGGGGATTCCAAAAGTAAGAACTTTTTCCTTGATGGCTGATGTATTGCACCAGTAACTTTTCTTCCTCTTTTGAACTCCAAGAGTTCAACTTGGCAACTATATCCTGATAATGATTGACTGTAGTAACTGGAGGTAACTTAGGTTGTTCTCCAGCAGCTTTAGCACGATATATCTCCATAAATTCGCGCAAGATTAACTGACTACCCAACCCATCAGAGATCAGATGTTCATTAGCAAGAAACAATTGATAAACTGAATCTGCCAAACGGAACACAAAAAACTTGTGTAGAGGCCAGTTAGTTAACTGCCATTCAATATTGAGGCATTTTGCAAACTCATCGTTTAACAGTTTTTCCTGAGCATCTGGAGACAAATGGCTGATGTCGGTAACAGGAATGATTGGCGTATGCGGATTATCTAAAACTACTAACTGGTAATCTTTAAAACTATTCGCGTCTGTGGGAATAGAAAAATGTGATCTCAATATAGGATGGCGGGTAATTAACTCTTGCCAACTCTGTCTAGCTAGATTGACATTAAAATCACCCTCCCAGCGCAGAGTGTAACCCAAGCTGTTAGAACCGACAAGCCAGTGACTCATTAAATGCAAATATTGACTGTCAAGAATATCTACAGTTTGACTTTTTTGTTCTTCTTCAGAATTCCAAGTGTCTGATTCTCCAGCAGGCACAAGATTCTGCAATTGCTCTAAACTATCAATTTTATCTATAGATTGCCAATCTTGAAGAATTACTACTGCTTCTCTTAAAGTCTGAATTTGCATCAAAATTTTTACGGGAAACTTTTGACTAAATGTCACCCTTTGTTCTTTGGGAATAATTTGCATGATTCCATTAAAGAACTCCAGCATTTTAATCGAGTCCAAACCTAGCTCACTTTCTAGGTACATATCTAGTTCAAGTTGGTTGATATTATGACCAGTAATACTTGCTACTAAAGAAAATATTTTGTTTTCTAGGTTTGAACTAATCATTATTGTACTTCTCCAATATAAAATTCATAACTATCAAAAGTTAGCTGCTTAAATTCAGCAAAATTAGCTAATATCTTAATTAACAGTTAACTTTATAAATCGCCTTTATTTGTACCAGAATATTTGTAGAGAAACTAAAAAGCTTACAGCGTGGCTAGATACAGCATATTTCATCTAGATGAGGTACATTTTTCTAGTCTCTAGCCCCTCGAAAGGTGTAATACACACAACTGAAAAATACTGTAAATGCCTTTGCTTATGTCACTAATTTTAGTTCCTTGATATCAGCCTATATTTATTTATCAACTCCAATAGGCGACATTCCGAACGTAGGTTAAAAATTAGATAATATTTCTTGTCAGAAATACTGAATTAGCCACCATTATGTAGAAACAATGAAACACTGATCAACAGTAATAGATGCTCGATGCGTCTGTGATCGATAGAATAAAATGAAGCTTTTAAGCTGGAGTTTAGACTAGTTCGCCAGTTTTAAGCATCTCAAAGCTTCATTTTTTAACTGATTACTAGGTAGTAAAGAAGCAAGGGAGAAGTTTTTAGGACTTACGCGGTAATACGGAAAGAACTAGGGCTACACAGCAATTTTAGCTTGGTAAACCACTAGCTCTGCTTCAAAGGGGGGAAGCGGAAAAATACATATTAAAATCCCCCCTTTGAAGGGGGATTTAGGGGGATCGAAATATGTGCAACTTCACATGAAATTGGTATTATACACACTCTCAACAATTAATCTGAGTACATAAGTCCTGGTTGTTACGATTTCTGGACAGATAAGCTAAATCATAACTACTCAGTCTGATATGATACTTAGTTAAGTTAAAAACACCACCGTACTAAGCGCAGTCAAGCTGAAGTTGCAGATGCGCTGGATGATTACAAAAAATTGGGTTAACTTGCCAACTACTGTCATATGCTCAGGCTGATTATTGTTTAATTTTCAGCTTTACTTTTTTTAATTGGGGAGTTAAATACAAAGCTCCAAACACTAATAATCCCAAGGCTGGAGAATTTTCGGGTACAAGGCGGGCAACGCGCACAGAACCGAGAAATCTCAGATTTATAGCGATAAAATCATTACCTTGAGTAATGTTAGTATCATCAGGTGCGGTGTCCAAAATGACTACTTGTAGATAATCACCCGCATCGGCAACATCTTTTAATAAAGCAGTGGCTAATCCATCTGCTAATGGGTCGAGTCCATTTACTTTTGTACCCTTAACTAGATCAGTAAAGGCAGTTTCAATATCATCGAATGGCGATTTTGTAGCCCCGTAGTCCAAAGCTGTGTAAATGTCAAAATATCCTAAACTGACTATTTTTTGTGTCCCAAAAGTGAGAAAGGCTTCAACATCATTCGGGTTTGCCTTATATATTCTTTCTTCAACAGTTGAATCTTGACTAGCAAACCAATCTTGACCCAGTTTGTCTTCGCCTAAATTCCAAGTTTTGGTAAATTCATTGTAGTTTTTTTGCCCAAAACCGAAGCCAAGACTATCAAAAGAAATACCATTACTAGCTAGGTAGTTGCTTAATGTAGGAAAACCTGCGATCGCAGTTACCGTTGATGTTTTGGTAGAACCAGAAGCAGGTTCTTCTGGGCTTGATTGGCGACCAGTTACATAATAAGGTGCGCCATTTCCTGAGGCGTTCAAACTAATATCGTCGTGTCCGTTATCTAGAGCTAAGGGATTTGGATTGAAGAAAGCTGTATAACCCTGCTGCTCGATTGGTAATCCCAGTAAATCTAACCTAGTATCGGATTCTATTGGTCTAGCCTTAATATTTTTTAATTTGCTGAGATCAAAAGTTGCCGCTTGAGCAGGTAAAAATGTTTGTAAAGCAAGCATACCAGTCAAGCCCAGAAGTGCTGAAATATATGGGATACGCATGGTAAATATTATTTAGTAGTAAATAGACAGTATAAGTATAATAAACTGCAAATCCCTGGAACTTTATTTAAGTATTCGTGAAGATACTGTGATCTTACTTACCAGATTTTTGTGCTGTGATTGCAAATACTCAGTTGAGCTAAACCTGAGACACTACTCCCGTAATTGCTACTACTGTTACTGTTCTAGTTTTTTGCTTCAGCTGCTGGAGCAGTTTTTCCTAAATTTGCCACTAAATTTGCAATGTAGCAGATAATATCAAGCTATATGCAAGCTTTTAGCATAGAGAATGATTACTTGTGTCTGTTGATACTATCTGGTACAGAAGCAGAGGCATTTGCGGTTTCTGTAAAGATGCTTTCAATCACAAGTAAGTAGAACGGTGCAAATCAACCGAAGTATGTAACGAAAAGTAAAGTTGCCTAAAACCCTCTTTCCTTCTGACTTCTGCCTTTTCCCAACTACGAATATTTACGCCGCGCTACTTACAAAATTGCAAAATGGTGCGATGACCAATAACAAAAATTTTTTCATTGAATCCGTAATTGATAATTCTTAGGGTGAATACATAAGTACAGTTAACAATTTACTGTTCAATTACCAGGGATTTATTAACAGTGATGTTGCAGTTATAGTCATCATATTTACATTAGTGAATGTTTAGTTATTAACAAGCCAATAGCTTATTGATAACTCTTAAAAAATAACTTTTATCGCCAGAATGCTAAAAGTTAGCAGCAGCATTTCCGTGGTTATTGTATTGCTTCTTGAACTTCTCTTCAATCCGAAGCAAAATTTATTGACTGACTCATAAACATTTACAGCTATATCTAATACTCCTATGTCTCCAAACACCAATTCATTGATGCCTCAAAATGTTATGTCTGCCCTTAATCAGTTACAAGATGAGGTAGCCAAAGTAGAACAAGCTTTACTAGAACTTAAACAAAAAAAGCAAGAAGTTTTACAGCATCAGTTGAGTACAGGCATTGAAAGTCTGAGCATTCAAGCCCATAAAGTCAATGATCTTGCTAACTGCCTGGAGAGCGAAATCCTCAATTTCAAAGAAACTGCTGTTGAGATTAACAATCTTTATCACAATCTTCAGACATCCTCTAATAGTCAGACAGTTACTAACATTTTAGACATTAAGAATTTAGATTTCTCCATCCCTACAGTCATTACCAATCAAAGCCAGTTTATTCTCACTGCTAAAACCGTTAATGTACATCAACAAATGAACATGAAAAAGCTTGGGCTAATAGATGAAATATCTTCATCCCAAAAATCTGCTACGTAAACACATTCACTAATCAACAATCGAGTATCACTCATCAAGCACATTTGACAACTCATCAAAATTTATCTAAATCAACCTCAACCTTCATTAACTTACACAGGAAAAAACAGCATGACTAACTTTTTAAATACCCCCAGCTTTTTCACTCTAGTAGACTTACTGCGTTACAGAGCATTGCACCAACCAAACCAAATAGCTTATACCTTTTTAGTAGATGGAGAAACTGAGGAAGTAAGTTGGACATATAGAGAGTTAGACCAACAAGCCCGCGCCATTGCCAGCATACTACAACGTTCCCACACCTCTGGAGAACGCGCTCTATTACTTTATCCCCAAGGATTGGAATTTATTGCTGCGTTTTTTGGATGCCTTTATGCTGGCGTAATCGGCGTTCCTGCTTATCCCCCTCGGCAAAACCAATCTTTGTTTCGCTTGCAAGCGATCGTGACAGATGCTGATGCCAAAATTGTTTTGACTACCTCAACGATATTATCCAATACCACACAACAAATTGCCCAAACGCCAGAATTACAAGGCTTACAATGGATTGCAACTGATGAAATTGCTGTTGACATTGCCCAAGATTGGCGCGAACCATTAATCAACACGGACACTCTAGCTTTTCTCCAGTACACTTCTGGCTCTACAGGTACACCAAAAGGTGTCATGGTTAGCCATGAGAATGTGTTGTATAACCAAAAAATGATCAAACAGGCTATGCAGCACACAGAGGAAACTATCTTTGTGGGTTGGCTACCGCTTTTCCATGACATGGGTCTGATTGGCAATATGCTACAACCCTTATACTTGGGTATTCCCTGTATTCTCATGTCTCCTGTGGCTTTTTTACAACGACCTGTGCGCTGGCTACAGGCAGTTTCTCGCTTTCACGCAACTACGAGTGGTGGCCCTAATTTTGCTTATGAATTGTGTGTTAATAAAATTACCGCAGAACAAAAAGCAGGTCTTGACCTAAGTAGTTGGCAGGTAGCTTTTAATGGAGCCGAACCTATCCGTGCCGAGACAATGGAAAAGTTCGCCACTGCATTTGCTGAGTGTGGTTTTCGTGCCAATGCCTTTTATCCTTGCTACGGAATGGCAGAAACTACTTTAATTGTGACTGGTGGATTAACATCTGCTGTGCCAGTTCTGAAAACTGTGCGTACAGATTTACTCGAAAAAAATCTAGTGCTATCACCTTCTGGAGAAAATGAGCTAGTTCAAACACTGGTAGGTTGTGGTCAAAACATACTTGCACAACAGATTGTCATTGCTGACCCTGATACCTTAAATAGTTGCCAAGATAATGAAGTGGGTGAGATTTGGGTGTCAGGCGCTAATGTCACCCAAGGATATTGGAATAAAGCTCAACAAACACAAGATAGTTTTCAGGCTTACTTAGCTGATACGGGTGCAGGGCCATTTTTACGCACTGGTGACTTAGGATTTATGGACAATGGAGAGCTATATGTCACAGGTCGCCTGAAAGATTTGATTATTATTGGTGGTCGCAACCATTATCCTCAAGATATTGAACTGACAGCAGAAAGGAGCCATTCGGCATTACGTCCAGGATGCGGGGCTGCCTTTGCCATTAATATCAATGGTGTGGAAAAATTAGTGATTGCTTATGAAGTAGAACGTCAATATATTCGCAATCTCAATGTGAATGAGATTGCTGCTAACGTTCGTCAGGCAGTTTCCGAACAATATGATGTACAAGTCTATGCACTAGTTCTGCTGAAAACTGCAAGTATTCCCAAAACTACTAGTGGCAAAATTCAACGCCATGCTTGTGCAAAAGGTTTCCTAGCTGGCACTTTAGAAGCAGTAGATCAGTGGCCTAAAAATTTAGCAACAAACAAAACTCCGGCACTTCAGGATACTGCCAAGCTGACTCAAAGCGCAATTTAAGTAATAACTTGATTGGATAAAAATTAGGAGAAGTAATTAATGTATCAGCTGGCTCAATTAAAGCAGTATCGTAATGCCGAATTATTGGAAGAGTATTTAGGAAATCCTTCCGTTCCCGAACAGGAATTTTCTTTCAAGCATTCGATAGAACTAGATGAGAGAGAAGAATATCCAGAAGCAATTGCGAAACTTTTAGAAGCATGGGAATTTCATCACCATTATATTCCCACTGCTTATGGCGGCAAACTCCAATCTTATGAAGAATTATTGATGTTGATTAGAGTATTGTCTCGGCGGGATTTAACAGTTGCGATAGGTCATGGCAAGACTTACTTAGGTTCTGTTTGCGTTTGGGTTGGTAGTGAACAAGAGGAACAAAAATACAGACTAGCACGAATTATTAAAGAACAAAAACAAGTATCATTAGGTCTAACAGAAAAAACACACGGCAGTGATTTGATTGGCAATGAAGTAGAAGCTGTAGAAGTAGAAAATGGCTATTTATTGAATGGAGAAAAATGGCTGATTAACAATGCCAATCGGGGTAAGGCGATTACTGTCTTTACTAAAACTGATAATAATGGCAATTCCCGTAGTTTTTCAGTTTTCCTGGTCGAAAAAGATAGTCTAGAAACTTCAGCTTATCGACATCTGCCAAAAATTAAGACTCATGGTATCCGTGGTGCGGATATCAGTGGAATTGGTTTTGACCAAGCTTTAATTCCCAAAGAATCTTTAATTGGCAAACTGGGGGCTGGTTTAGAAATTACGCTCAAAAGTCTTCAGATTACCCGAACAATTTGTGCTGGTTTATCTTTAGGTGCAGCAGATACGGCATTACGCAGTACATTAGATTTTGCTCTGACTCGCAAATTGTATGGAGATAATGTATTTACTATTCCCCACGCCCAAAAATTGTTGGTAGATGCTTTCTTAGATATTTTAATTTGTGATTGTTTAGCGATCGCCACAAGTCGAGCGATTCAGGCTGCACCAGCACAAATGAGTTTACAATCTTCAATAGTTAAGTATTTTGTACCGACTACTGTTGAGCAATTAATTCACAATTTATCAGTAGTACTGGGCGCCCGTTATTATGTGCGCGAAAACCACTGGTGGGGAATTTTTCAAAAGATTGTCAGAGACAATGCCATTGTGAGTTTATTTGATGGCAGTACGGTTGTCAATTTAAATGCGATCGCCCTGCAATTAAAACATCTAGCTAAACAACGCGCCAAAATAGATATTAATCAACTTACAGAGCTAGATAATCATCTTGAAAATCTCTTTGATTTAGATAAAAAATTACCGGAATTTAATCCTCAACAGCTAGAACTCTTTAATCGCCAAGACAATATTTTACAAGGGTTAGAAGTTTCCCTAGGCAAATTAAAAACTTTGCAAGAATCCCCAGCACTTGATTCCACACTATTAGAAAATATCATCACGCTGACACTTAAGCTAATTAATTTCCTCAAGCAACTTGATGAAACCCTGAAAAAATTACCAACCTCCAGAGGACATAAAGAATCACCAGAAGTATTTGAACTAGCTCAACAATATTGCACCTTACACGCGGCGGCTGTATGTCTGCATATCTGGGTGCATAACAGAACTCAACTAGGAGACTTTTTTGGCAAGGGGGAATGGTTAGCATTGTGCTTACATCGACTACTCGGGTCTTTAGGTCAATCCCTTGATACAGTTCCGACTGCTTATAGAGAAAATGCTGCTCAAGAAATGCAAAAACTGTACGCACAAGAGCAACTGTTCTCAATCGTACCCTTGCAACTAGCAAAATCAATAGTGAAATAACTACTTATGTTAGTCAAATTACCTAGTCCTAAAACAATACCCCAACAGTACCTGGTAGCCGAAGAGTTAGAACAGTATTTAGGTAATCCTTTAGACCCAGACCATGAATTTTCCTTCCAAAAGATTGTTGAATTTGATGAACAAGAAGCATATCCCCACCAAGCTCATCAATTATTAGATGAATGGAATTTAAACCATTACCATATACCTGTTGCCTATGGCGGTAAACTCAAATCTTATGAAGAATTTTTTGCACTGCTGAGAACAGTTGCACGTCGAGATTTGACCACAGCCATATCTTATGGAAATACCTTTTTAGGTGCAGTTCCTATCTGGGTAGGCGGTACTGAACAACAAAAAAATCAAGTTGCCAAAATTATCAAAAATCGAGGTAAAGTATCACTAGCATTTCATGAAAAGGCACATGGCAGCGACTTTTTAGCCACAGATGTGCAAGCAATAAAAACAGAAGATGGTTATCGATTAGATGGAGAAAAGTGGCTGTTTGGTAATGCTACTGTTGGTTCAGCCGTCACTGTATTTGCGAAAACAGATGTGAATGGTGGGCCGCGTGGTTTCTCTTTGTTTTTACTAGAAAAACAAGCATTAGATCGGTCTTCCTATTCTTATTTAAGCAAGTGCAAAACTTTAGGAATTCGGGGTGCTGATTGTAGTGGTATTCGGTTTCATAATTGTCTAATTCCTAGCGAATCACTGATTAGTCCACAGGGGTCTGCTTTAGAATTGAGCTTGAAAGCTTTTCAACTTACACGTACAGTCATTCCGGCTTTAGCTTTAGGCTCGGCTGACACAGCACTACGTACTACAATCAGCTTTGCACTTTCTCGCAAACTTTATGGAGATAGTATTTTTGCTATTCCCCATACCCAAAAGTTACTGGTAGATGCCTTCTTAGATATTTTAATTTGTGAGTGTGTAGCGATCGCCACTTCTCGAGCCGTTCATGCAGCTACAGCACAAATGCGCCTTTGGTCGGCTGTGGTGAAATATTTTGTTCCCACCACTATCGAAAAGGTAATTCACAATTTATCCATTGTTATGGGTGCGCGTTACTACCTGCGTGAGGGTCATCATGGGGGAATTTTTCAAAAAATTGTCAGAGATAGTGCCGTAGTCAGTATGTTTCATGCTGGTACTTACCTGAATTTGTCTACCATTGGTGCAGCTTTACAATTTCAACCTACCGTAGATATTGATGCTCAAAGATATGCAGAAATTGAGTCAAGTCTAGAGTCGATTTTCGCTTTAGATCAGGAATTACCTGCTTTTGAGCCTGAGCGCTTAGAGTTATTTAGTCGTAAACGTAACGACATTCTCCAAGGAATGGTAGTCGCAATTAACCAACTTCAATCCCTCCAGATGAAATCAGAAGTTAATCTTGAGGTGATAACAACATTGCTCTCACAGGCAAATACAATTCTTTCCGAAATCAGCACCCAGCAGACAGTATTTAAAGATATGAAGCGTCGCTACGGTAGAGATTTGGAAAAATCACCAGAATTATTTGAACTAGCTGAAAAACATTGTGCCGTACACACCGCCGCAGCTTGTCTGTATATGTGGTTGTACAACAGAAAGCAGTTAGGTGAATTTTTCGCTCAAGGAGAATGGCTGGTGCTATGCCTACACAAGCTGATGGGTTTGTTGCACCACTCACAACAGCCGCTTCCCACCTCTTATAGAGAGAACGTAGCGACAGAACTACAAAAACTTTACGAGCAGAACCAGCTATTTTCGATTGTGCCACTCAAGTTAGCTCCATCGAAAGCATAAAAGGTCTTGCTAGCAAATTAAATCAATTACTAATTGCCATCACACTTAAACTTTAGGAGAAATTACAATGTCATACCAAAATTTGAACGCAGAAGAAATCCAAGCTTGGTTAATTGCGAAGGTTGCTGAAGAACTTAACTTTGACCCTGATGAAATCGATATCGAAGAACCTTTTGCACGCTATGGTCTTAATTCCATGACAGCTGTGAGTCTTTCTGCTGACCTAGAAGATTGGTTAAAAATTAAGTTACCCGCTACTTTAGCCTGGGACTACCCCACGATCATAGCTCTATCAGAATATTTGGAAAATGAAATCAGCACTCTAGTTGCATAATCATTAGACTGCTTGCAGAAAGGGCGACAAAGGGTGAGGGGAAAAGGTAAAAGTGGAACCTTTTCCCCTTTTCTTTGCCATTCCTTTATGAGACATATCCGTAAACACCTATAAAAGCCTTGTAGAACAGCTACATAACAAAGATTTTCGGGCGTTGCATAAATGCGGGATGAAATCATAAAATTCCACTTTTAAAACTCTTGCTCTTTGCGCCTTTGCGCGGCAGTCGCTTCAAGTCGGGAAACCCGCCCAACGCGCTGCCTTGCCTTTGCGTGAGACAAAAATCATCGCCGTAATCAGCAACGCCGAGTTTCGCATATATCTATCATTTGCTAACAGGAGAGAGTACTGAAATGGAGCCTATAGCAATTATTGGCATTGGTTGTCGTTTTCCGAAAGCTCAGGATAAAGAAGCATTTTGGCAACTTTTGCGTTCTGGTGGCGATGCAATTGCCTCAATTCCAGCAGACCGTGTAGATTTACGTGATTCATACGATCCAGATCCGAAAACACCAGGGAAAATGAATGGTGGATTCGGTGGTTTTTTGGATGATGTCGATCAGTTTGACGCTAACTTTTTTGGGGTTGCTCAACGAGAAGCGGCTAGTATGGATCCCCAACAACGGTTACTTTTAGAAGTAAGTTGGCAATCTCTGGAGGATGCAGGACTAGCACCAGACAAACTTGCAGGTAGTCAAACAGGCGTTTTTGTCGGCTTGATGTGGAATGATTACGCTCACCAGCAGATGCGAAATCCATCTGTAATTGATGCTTATACTGGCTCTGGTAATGGCTATTTTATGACCGCTAACCGCCTATCTTATCGGTATAATTTCCACGGGCCTAGTATGGCGGTTGATACTGGTTGTTCTTCTTCCTTAGTAGCAGTTCACCTCGCTTGTCAAAGCCTCAGACAAGGGGAATGTGAACTAGCCTTGGCTGGTGGTGTTAACCTCATTCTAGAACCTGTTGCCAGTATTTTTTATACAAAAGCCGGATTGTTTGCTAATGATGGACGTTGCAAAAGCTTTGATGCAAGAGCTAATGGTTTAGTCCGTGGTGAAGGGGCTGGTGTTGTGGTTCTCAAACCGTTGTCTCGCGCTTTAGCCGATGGCGATCGCATTTACGCTGTCATCCGTGGTAGTGCAGTTAATCACGACGGACTCACCAATGGTGTAACTTCTCCCAGCCAGAAAGCCCAGGAAGCCGTACTCAGACAAGCTTATCAAGCGGCGGGTGTCAGTCCGGGAGAGGTGCAGTACGTAGAAGCTCACGGTACAGGTACTTTGTTGGGTGATCCGATAGAAGCTAAAGCTTTAGGTACTGTACTCAAAACCAATCGCCCCCAGGACAACCCTTGCATTATCGGTTCGGTAAAAACCAATATTGGTCATTTAGAAGGAGCAGCCGGGATTGCTGCTTTGATTAAAGCTGCACTAGCAATCCAGCACCGGGAAATTCCTCCTAGTATTCATTTTGAGTCACCCAATCCCCATATTCCTTTTGCTAATTTACCCTTAAGTGTGCAGCAAACTTTGACTCCTTGGCCAGAAACCTCTGGTTTGCCGTTAGCGGGAGTAAGTTCTTTCGGGTTGGGAGGAGCCAATGCCCATATAGTCTTAGAAGCCGCCCCTGCTATCTCAACACCTAGCAGCGAGCTAGAGCGACCCCTACATCTATTAACTTTATCAGCGAAGACTGAACCTGCTTTAGTTGCCCTTGCGGCTGATTACAAAAATTTATTCAGTAAAAACCCTGAATTACCTCTAGCAGATGTTTGCTTTAGTGCCAATACAGGGCGATCGCATTTTGCCCATCGTCTAGCGATCGCCACTGACTCCATGACAAATTTGCGTCAAGAATTATCTGCTTTTACTAGTGGTGAGCAGACTAACGGCTATGTTAAAGCCTATATCAAGGGTAAGAAACGTCCCAAGGTTGCCTTTCTCTTTACAGGGCAAGGTTCTCAATATTTTGGCATGGCCCGGCAACTGTATGATACTCACCCCACCTTCCGGCAAACCCTAGATCGTTGCGATGAACTGTTGCGTCCTTACTTAAAGCAACCACTTTTACAAGTACTCTACGCAGATATCAAATCTAACTTATTAGATCAAACCGCTTACACTCAGCCAGCCTTGTTTGCTATTGAGTATGCTTTAGCACAGTTATGGTTGTCTTGGGGCATTGAACCACAAGCCATGATGGGACACAGCTTAGGAGAGTATGTTGCTGCTTGTGTTGCGGGTGTGTTTAGTTTAGAGGATGCCCTGAAACTAGTCGCTAAACGGGCCGCGCTGATGCAGAGCTTACCGACTGGGGGTGAAATGGCAGTAGTATTTACTACTGAAACACAGGTCAAACAGGCGATCGCACCTTACGCAGACAAACTAGCGATAGCGGCAATGAACGGCCCTGAGAATATCGTGATTTCTGGTGAGGGGCAAGCACTCCAAGCCGTCTTGTCACAGATGGCAGTTCAAGGGATCAAAACTACACAACTGAATGTTTCCCATGCTTTCCACTCGCCACTGATGGAACCAATTCTCGATGAATTCGAGCAGATGGCGGCAACAATTAAATATTCTCAACCTCGGATTCCCCTAATTTCTAACGTAACTGGACAAGTTGCCACCCCAGAAGAACTCACATCACCAACATACTGGCGGCAACATTTACGTGGTACAGTCTGTTTTGCTCAAAGTATCACCACACTCCATCAGCAAGGCTACGAAATTTTTGTTGAGCTAGGGCCAACACCCACACTCTCAGGTATGGGACGACGCTGTTTAGCGGATGACGCAGCGATTTGGCTACCTTCTTTGAAAAAAGGTCAACCAGATTGGCAGCAACTACTGGATAGTTTAAAAGCCCTCTACGCTCGTGGTGTAGAAATTAACTGGCGCGGCTTTGACCAAGATTACACCAGACAACGTGTATCATTGCCGACTTATAAATTCCAGCGAGAACGTTTTTGGATTCCGGTTGAGCAACCAGTATCTACTAGCAAATTACCAACCGTTGAACCAGTTACTCCTGTAGTTATCGATGCCCCTGAGTGGTTTTATCAATGGCAATGGCAAGCAGAACCCTTGATAAAATCAACAGAAATTGCTCCTGGTGCAATTGTGATTTTCTGCCCTGCCCTAAGTAACAGCCAAAATTTAGGCGCATCTTTGGGTAAAATTTTCACAGCCCAATCCTATCCCACATACTTGGTAACTCTAGGGACAAAGTTTCAACAACATAGCGGACAAAGTTTTACCATTAATTCCCATAGTCAGGCTGATTACGAGCAAGTTTTCCAAGCTATTCAAACAGACGGCTTTAAACTAAGTACAATTATCAATCTGTGCAATTACGGTAACTGGGATGCGTCAGTAACTCAATTGCTAGAAACAGAAAACCTATTACAAGAAAGTGTATACAGTGTGCTGTCCTTAGGGCAGGCATTGGTAAAGGTTTATCCCCATCATCCAATTAATTTATTGCTAGTTACACAAAATGCTTATTCAACTCATGCAGATGAAGTTGTTTGTGGCTTACATCAGTCTATGGCTGCTACCTTGGTGCGCGTACTGGATGAAGAAAATGTCCATATTAAAACTCAGGTAGTAGATGTCACCCCTGACTTGGCAACCCCAGAAAAATTAGCGGAAATTCTCTTCCAAGAGCTAAAGGCAAAACCAACACTAGAAGGAATCGTAGCTTTACGCCATAATCAAAGGCTAGTGCGTTCTTTAAAGAAAGTAGAGATATCGCCTCTGCCCAACAGTATCCCCATCCTCAAGCGCGGTGAAACTTGTTTAATTACTGGTGGTACTAGTGCTGTGGGTACAGAAATAGCTATGTTTATGGCTAGTCAAGCACCAATCAATTTAGTACTCACTGGTCGCCAACCCCTTCCCCCTAAAGAACAGTGGCCTCACCTGGCTGATGATTCTGCCATTAAACAACGTATTCGTGTGATTGAAGCATTAGAAAAGCTGGGTGCTTCAGTTATGTATCACGCTGTGGATGTCGCCGATGCTCAAGGGATGCAGCAATTAATGTCCAGCATTCGTCAACGCTTTGGTCAACTGCACGGAGTTATACACGCCGCAGGTGTGCAAGATATGAGTAGTTTTAAACTCTTGCAAAAATCTGCTGATTCTGTTAGACGCGTGCTGGCTCCCAAAGTTCAGGGGACTATTATCTTAGATCAAATTACAGAGCAGGAACCACTAAAATTCTTTGTGGGCATATCCTCAGCTACAGCATCGAAATCTGAATGGGGTGCGAATTTGGGAGATTATGCAGCAGCAAACATCTTCTTAGATAGTTATGCAATTTACCGTAGTCATCGGGGCGCACCGGGGCACTCGCTCGCTGTGAATTTCTCCCTGTGGCGTGATAAGGGGATGGTGAATATTGGTGGTGATGCCCTGGTTGCAATGGCTAAGGCTAAAGGCTTGAATGCCTTAGAATCAGAACCAGCCGTGAAAGCCTTTATTACAGCTGTAGCTGCCGATGCTAACCCTGTGATTCATATTATTGATTTAATAGAAGACACCACAGCTAATTCCCTGCCATCACTAGAACCTGTGGTGACACCAACTGTAGACAGTCTTCCTGTATTCGCGCCTCAACCACTAAATATGCGCCGTGAAGTTAAAAAAGTATTGTCGCAGTATCTTTCTCTTCCCCAAGAACAAATAGAAGGACATAAAACTTTTGACGAACTAGGACTAGATTCGATTGGGGCGATTGAAGCAGTCAAGGAATTAAGCCGCGTTCTCAATGCAGAAATTCTCCCGACTGTTTTGTTTGAATATCAAACACCCGATGCCTTGGCAGATTATTTAGCTGGTAAGTATGATTATTCTCCTCAGATTACACCAGAACCAGTAAAACCAACAGTTACAGCCAAGGAGGAAGTTACACATCCGGCAACTGTGCAGCAACCTATTTCTCAGTCCCCCAGCGACCTGAATGATCAGCCTCCAACTGAACAAAATATCAGAGAACAGGATATTGCCATCATCGGTATGGCGTGCAAAGTTCCGGGGGCGAACAACTTAGAAGAATTCTGGAACTTGCTGGTAGAAGGTAAATCGGTAATTGGGGAAGTACCAGAAGACCGATGGTCGATTAAAGATTACTTTGCCGAGAAGGGCAAGTCTACCCACACAACTTATAGTAAAGTTGGTGGATTTATTGACAGTCCCTTTGACTTTGATGCGATGTTTTTCGGCATCTCACCCAAAGAAGCGATCGCAATTGATCCCCAACAGCGATTATTCCTTGAAGTAGCATGGCAAGCTTTGCAACAAGCAGGCTATGGCAATAGATACCGCACCCAAGATATCGGCGTGTTTGTTGGTTGTGGTCAAAGCAACTATCTAGAACACTTCCTCAATTATCAACAATACGGCGTATTGCGTCAGCGTTGGCAAGAAAGCCCTTGGTTTAACAACTTGTCTGCACAAGCAAAGCAAGACTTATTAGCTAGTTTAAAAGATGTACTGCAACCAAGCGAAATTCAACCAGAAGTAGCCGCAGGTAATGAATTAAATGGCATTGCTGCTAGAGTTAGCCACTGTCTCAACCTGACTGGGCCAAGTATGGCGGTGAGTACAGCTTGTTCTTCTTCCTTAGTAGCATTACATCTAGCCTGTGAGAATTTGCGTTCTGGTCAAACCCGGATGGCCATAGTTGGTGGGGTGAATCTGAATCTGAGTCCTACGGCCTTCACTTTCATGAGTAAAGTGCAAGCACTCTCACCAACTGGGGAATGCTATCCCTTTGACAGCCGTGCCAACGGGATGATTTTGGGAGAAGGTGCAGGTGCAATCATTCTTAAACCCTTGCAACAGGCGATCGCCGATGGTGATCATATCCATGCTGTGATCAAAGGTTCGGCAGTAAATAATGACGGTCACTCTCAAGGAATCACCGCCCCTAACCCCCGGGGGCAAGCAGAAGCCATCCGCAAAGCTTACACTAATGCTGGCATTAATCCCGAAACAGTATCTTATGTAGAAACGCATGGTACAGGTACTCTACTCGGTGACCCCGTAGAAATTGAGGGGATGACCCAAGCATTCAGTAGCTTTACCCAAAAACAAGGATTTTGTGGTGTTGGCTCGGTGAAATCTGCGATCGGTCATCTGTTATCTGCTGCGGGTATTGTCAGCCTGATCAAAGTGGTACTCTCAATGCAGCATGGACAAATTCCGGGTACTGTAGGTTTCCAAGAACCTAATCCCCATATCAAATTTACAAACACACCATTCTATGTAGTTGGTCAAAGCACAGATTGGTCAAGTGATGGTCATAATCTCATCCGGGCTGGTGTGAATGGGTTTGGATTTGGTGGTACTAATTGCCACGTTGTTTTAGAACAAGCACCCGTTTTGCCAAGTTCTCAGCCGGAAGCTCGTAATTCTGATGCTAATTTATTATTCCTGAGTGGTCGCACACAACCAGCACTCAAGCAAGTAGCCGAACTGTTACGGGATCATCTGCTTCAGCATCCAGAACATGATGCGGCTCCAGTCTGCTTTACCATGAACAATGCCCAGAAAGACTTAGCTTATAAAACAGCCGTAGTCGTTAATGACCGTCAAAGTCTGCTTAATGCACTCCAAAGCATGATCTCAGGTAATACCACTCCAGATATCTGTACAGGCAAAGCTAACCCGCAACGGTCAACGCCAATTTATTTGGTCATGAATGGCGGTAGTGCTGTTACACCTAACCAAGCCGAGATTTTAGGCAGACGTTTTCCCCAATTTCAAGCAGCCTACAATGATTGTGTCAGTCACCTAGGTCATACTGTTCCTCAGCAACTGCACACCTTTGCTGTACAATACGCGCTGGGTCGTTTGTTAATATCTTTGCAACTTCAACCTACTAGCTTGCTGGTAGAGGGAACAGGAATTTTAGCTGGGGCTTGTCTATGTGGGATTGTGACATTAGAACAAGCGATCGCCTTGCTAGGAAAGCCAACCCATCAACAAAGCTTAATGTCTGAGCAATTTACTACATGGAATTGCCCATTAGTGACTCCTGGTGGAATTTTGAGACCTTCAATTCCCATTTCTAGTGCGCAACTAGCAAGTTTGGTACAAACATCTCAAAAGTTAGATCAGGATGTATGTGCAGAAATTACTGCCGAAACTGGAATTTACGTACATCTTGGTAGTTACTTGGGTGTAAGTAATAACTTGGAAACCCATCATAACTTCGACCAAGAAAAACCTGTAATCCAGCATTTACTGACAATATTAGGTAATTTGTACGTAGCTGGAGTTAGATTTAACAGTTCACCTCTATTTAGCAACGGGTTACGCCGTTTACCCCTATTTAGCTATCCTTTAGAGCGTACAACTTATAAAGCACCACTTCCATATAATGATGAACCAGAATTAGTAGCGATCGCCTGCGGTGAGCCAAAATTCATTACATCTGGGCTTGTGAGAGTTCAACAATTACCCCGCCTGTCTCCAGAACAACGCCAGTCAAGTTATACCGCTTTGTTAAGTGAATTCAAAAAGCCAGCCTTTTTAACAGCTGAGTTAAATTAGCCAGAGCAGGATTTTCAATGCCTAATATACCTCGGCGTTGCAGAATCTAGGGATATTTTTTTCAGGGGAACCACTGCTTTGAGTGGCTCCCCTACCTAGTGGCTACTTTATATCAACTTAATTAGTCAATTTTGTTTACTCATTAATACGGAATTTCCATAGTTAGTCTTGTTTTCAACTACTGGAATAGACGATAAATCAACCTTGTCAATCCCAAATCCAAAATTTGCCAACATAATCATGTCATCAGTATCTTCTCCAAAATCAGACTCTCTGTTTTCCAGAGGTTTACCTGCTATATATATAATTTCTTTCTTGTCTGGTATCTCTCTGGGCATTTTTAATCCACTCATCTCTGCATTTATGGAACATAATCAAACTGATGATGTTTGGATTGGTGCAAATTCTACAGTTTATTTTTTGTTTATCACTTTGGCAACGCCATTTGTAGCCAAGTTGTTGCGTTCTTTGGGAATTCGCCGCACAATCATGCTTGGCTTACTAATGTTGGGTTTGAGTGCCGTTTTATTTCCTTTTACCAAACTATTACCATTGTGGTTTGTCATTCGGGCTTGTATGGGCATTGGTGCTTGTTTATTTCTCGTTGCTGGACAAACTGGATTGAATCATTTTTGCCATCAAAACAATCGTGCAATAGCCAACGGACTGCAAGCTCTATCATTTGGTGTTGGACTAGCTTTAGGGCCGATCATTAGTTTTATACCTTACAGTATTTCTCCAAAACTACCATTTCTTTTGGGCAGTGCTTTAATTCTCAGTGGTATTTTTGTTGCTGCTTGCGGTATACCCGAAAGCTTTATTGTTGCTCAAAAATCAAACATAAAAATTTTAAAGAATTTGACAATCCCTCTTCATGCTGCATTTGCTTATGGACTAGCTATAGCGACTCTTGTTTCTCTATATCCTGTATATCTGCTCCGACAAAACTATAGTGTAGAAGAGATGAGTTATATCTTTTCTATATTTGTATTTGGTGATATTGTTAGCACCCTGCCAGTCACATATTTAGCGCAACGCTATGGACAAATTAAGCTGATTTTTACTAATGTTTGTATAGGTATTATTTCTCTGCAAATAATTTCTTCATTTGATAGTTACATCATTAGCGTTATCTTTTCATTTTTAGCCGGAGCAAGTATAGGCCCTATTTTTGCGCTAACTCTCTCATTAATCGGCGATAAATTATCAAAAGAAGATTTACCATCAGGAACTGCTATTTTTACGGGAATATACAGTATTGGCTGTACAGTGGCTCCCTTAATTTCTTCTTTATTCATGAAGAGTTTTGGTGTTAAATATATTTTTACTTTTACGATGTTAGTATTTGTATTATTGTTTTTGCGAATGATTTTAGGAAAAGTAAATCTAGTAACATCAAGTAAAAATTGAAGATTTGATGCCAAAGATGATAATGCTTTACTCAAATTCAATAGTCATTAATATTAATTCATCGTGGGATATATACAGCATGTTGCAAGTAAACATGGTTATATTTTTTGAGATATAACCAGTCTAAAGATTGTTGATCATGACGTTTCAGATTCTAGAAAAAAATGAACCAAAAATATTTGCTAAAACCAGCTAATCAAGGATTAATTGCATTAGTAATTGCCGCTACTGCCATCACATCTGCAATTAGTTTTTACACAGTTTCTCAGTTTGGAAAAAGTAAAACTGTTGCATCTGAAGCTGCACCAACTGAGGCGATCGCTTCACAAATCACCTCCCTTGGTAGACTTGAACCAGAAACAGAAGTAATTAGTTTATCTGCGCCCCTAGCCTTGGATGGCGATCGCGTTGCTAAAATGCTAGTTCAAGAAGGTGATAAGGTCAAAGCAGGACAAGTAATCGCAATTCTCGATTCCCGCGCCCGGTTGCAAACTGCCCTACTCCAAGCCCAAAAACAAGTCCAAGTTGCTCAATCTAAACTCAATCAAGTCAAAGCAGGAGCTAAAACAGGCGACATTCGCGCCCAAGAAGCCAGTGTAGAACGTTTACAAGCTCAATTACAAGGCGACAGAACAGCCCAACAAGAAACTATCGCCCGAATAGAGGCGCAATGGCAGGGAGATAAAACTGCCCAAGAAGCCACTATTAAAAAGTTAGAAGCAGAACTGAAAAATGCTGAAGCTGAATATCAACGTTATCAACACCTATACTCAGAAGGAGCCATTTCTAGTTCTTTAATTGATAGTAAAAGTTTGAATGTAGATACGGCCAAACAGCAACTAGACGAAGCTAAAGCAGTGCTGAACCGGATTAACTCTACCACTAGCAAACAATTAGCCGAAGCCAAAATTGCACTGAACCGAATTAACGCTACCAGCAATAAACAAATCAGTGAAGCCAAAGCTACCCTTACCAGTATTGCCGAAGTGCGCCCAGTGGATGTGCAAGCAGCACAAACAGAAGTAGAAAATGCGATCGCGTCACTCCAGCGTGCTAAAACTGACTTAGAAGCAGCTTACATTAAAGCACCCATAGCTGGACAGATTCTCAAAATTCACACCCGTGTCGGTGAAAAAATTAGTGCTCATGGCATTGCAGATTTAGCACAAACCGCCCAAATGCAAGCTGTAGCAGAAATTTATCAAACTGACATCGGTAAAATCAAACTAGGACAGCCAGCAACCATTACCAGTCAAGCATTTGCTGGTGAGCTAAGAGGAAAAGTTTCTCATATTGGCTTGCAAGTAAACAGACAAAATGTATTTAGCAATCAACCAGGAGAAAACCTCGACAGCCGAGTTGTAGAAGTAAAAATTCGGCTAAATCCTGAAGATAGCAAGAAAGTCACAAGTTTAACTAATCTGCAAGTGCAAACAGCGATTGAGATTTAAAAACTGGGAAAGAGTTCTTTTAATAACAATTGAAGATTGGATAAATATGAAATTATTCCGAAAAACACCGTTAGCATGGCGACAGTTAATGAAGGAAAAGACGCGTCTCGTCGTCGCCATTGCAGGTATTACCTTTGCGGATATGCTGATGTTTATTCAAATGGGTTTTGAAAATGCCCTGTTTGATTCAGCCGTCACACCTCATCGCAGCTTACAAGCAGATTTAGTATTAATTAATCCTCAATTTGAAACGCTGTTGTCGGTAAAAAGCTTTTCTAGAGAAAGGCTATATCAAACATTAGGGTATGAGGGAGTTCAGTCAGTAACTTCTCTCTATATTGGTACTGGAGAATGGCGAAATCCTCAAACTCGTCAGGAACGCTCTATTTTAGTCTGGGGTATTGACCCAACAAAGTATGCGTTTTCATTTCCCGAACTCAAACAAAATCAACATCAACTTAAACAATTAAATCAAGTTCTTTTCGACCAAGCAGGTCGTCCAGAATACGGAGAAGTTGGTGATATTTTCCAAAAAACAGGTAATTTTCCCACAGAATTAAATAATTTAGCCATTAATGTTAAAGGGGTATTTAGTAATGGAGCCTCCTTTGCAGCTGATGGTAATGTGATTACTAGTGACTCAACTTTTTTAAGACTATTTCCTGAACGTAAACCAGACCGTGTAGAAGTAGGGTTAATTACTCTCAAGCCAGGGGTAGATGTAGAAAAAGTGCGATCGCAATTAGCCCTGGGCTTACCCAATGATGTTAAAGTCTTAACACCTGAAGGGTTTGCCCAAATAGAAAAAGAATACTGGGCAAATAGCACTAGCATTGGTTTTATATTCGGAATTAGTGTGAGTGTCAGCTTTATTGTGGGGATTGTGATTGTTTACCAAATTCTCTATTCAGATGTTGCTGATCACTTGCCAGAGTACGCTACCCTCAAAGCAATGGGCTACACAACTCGCTATTTACTAATAGCTTTACTGCAAGAAGCTTTATTACTCGCTGTGTTGGGTTATTTACCAGCGTATTTTTTGTCTTTGGGACTTTATCATATTGCCCACGCTGCAACTATGCTCCCCATAGCCATGAAACTAGAGCGAGCAATTAATGTATTTTTTCTTACCCTAATTATGTGTAGTGTTTCTGGTGCGATCGCTATGCGAAAACTGCACTCTGCTGACCCTGCTGATGTATTTTAATTATCTGTTTTACGTCTGATAATAAATTATGTTACAAGAATATATACCAGTATCTAAATCAGAATTTCCTGCTTTAGAACCTTTAATTTCCATCAGCAACCTCAATCATTACTATGGTTCAGGTGCGCTGCGCAAACAAGTATTATTTGATATCAATTTGCGAATTAACGCGGGCGAAATTGTAATTATGACAGGCCCTTCCGGCTCAGGAAAAACTACTTTATTAACCTTGATGGGTAGCTTGCGCTCTGCTCAAGAAGGAAGTTTAAAAATTCTGGGACAAGAAATTTGTGGAGCCAGCAAGCAAAAATTAACTACATTACGTCGTCAGATTGGTTATATATTTCAGGCGCATAACCTCATGACTTTTTTAACAGTCAAAGAAAATGTGCGCATGTCTCTTGAGCTGCATGATGAATACCTCAATCAAGATATCAACGCCAAAGCGATAGCGATGTTAGAAACTGTTGGTTTAGGAGAGAGAGTCAATTACTATCCTGAAAATCTTTCTGGAGGACAAAAACAACGGGTAGCGATCGCTCGCGCCCTCGTCAGTCATCCTAAAATTGTTTTAGCAGACGAACCCACTGCCGCCCTAGATAAAAAATCTGGGCGTGATGTTGTGGAAATTATGCAGAAGTTAGCCAAAGAGCAAGGCTGTACAATCTTATTAGTTACCCACGACAACCGTATTTTAGATATTGCTGATCGGATTGTATATATGGAAGATGGTCAGTTAAAAAGTGATCACCGTGACTCCTACGAGTAACGCTCGAAGACTCGCTACCGCACTGTCTCACCCGTCCTACTCCAATTCATCCTCAATTCTGATTACTGACTCTTGAATTCTGTTCGATAATGTGGTTTCAACTACATTTTTCCGAGTAATTATCAAGATAAGCTTGCTAAATGAAGGTCATAAATTACTGACTTTTGTTTAATAGTAAAAAGGATGACTTATGAGTAGAGACGTAACTAAAGTAATCTTGTGGGAAGAAAAACAAAGAGATTATCTAAAAAAGTTCTATGACTTACAGTTTGTTCCTAGAATAGGAGAAGAAATCTATATAAATAAGGAAAATTGGAGAGTAACTAGGATTGAACATGATTTAGAAATTAGTGAAGTTAATGTTTATATAGAACTAATCAAAAAAGTTAAACAAGAGAAATCTTCTGATTCCTAAATTTTCAGTAAATTAAGTGCAATTACTGAAAAAATAACTTAATTTTGTCTAATTAAACTTAAATTGAGAAATTGACTCTAAATAAATAAAGTCGCCCTTTCAGGGCGAGGCTTTAAACCCATTTTTTCGGTAACAAAACACGAAGTACGATTTACGTAATACTTGAGCGCATATCGTAACCGAATAAATTAGGGTCAACTTCTCCTAACTTTAAATCGGCTAAACCATACTCTGCCCAACGTCTTTCTACCAATGCAGCAACATCAGGATCTGATTCTAGTGGTGCGCCCCATTCATGTTCGGTTTCGGGGGGAATTTTGGTGGTTGCATCAATGCCCATCCTGCCGCCTAAACCAATTTTTTCACTGGCAAAATCTAAGGTGTCAAAGGGTGTATTTGGCAAAATAAACACGTCGCGGGTGGGGTCAACTTTAGAACTGATTGCCCAGACTACTTGTCTGGGGTCGCGGATATTAATATCTTTATCAACGACTATCACAAATTTGGTGTAGGTAAATTGGGGTAAAGCACTCCAAAAGGCTAAGGCGGCGCGGCGCGCTTGTCCGGGATAGGCTTTATCAATGGAAATAATCGCGGCTTTGTAACTCAAAGCTTCCATTGGTAAGAAGAAATCGACAATTTCTGTGACTTGTTGGCGCAGAATTGGGGTATATATTCGATTAAGTGCGATCGCCATCATCGCTTCTTCTTTGGGTGGACGACCGCTAAATGTGGTTAAATATATTGGGTCTTTGCGGTGCGTCATACACCCAAAACGAATTAAGGGCGAGTCTTCCACGCCGCCGTAATAACCCATGTGGTCGCCAAAAGGCCCGTCTGGTAAAACTTCACCTGGGGTAATTGTTCCTTCTAAGACAAATTCCGAATCTGCCGGAACTTCTAAATCAACTGTTTTACACTTTGCCAACTGCACACCAGAACCGCCATATAACCCAGCAAATAACCATTCTGATAAATCCACTGGGATAGGTGTAGCAGCTGCCATGATAATTAATGGATCTACACCAAGAGCGATCGCTACTTCTAATTTCTTGCCACGTTCTGCCGCTTTCCGCAAGTGTCTCGCTCCACCCCGCACCGATAACCAGTGAACAGTCATGGTATTTTTCGATTGCAATTGCAAGCGGTATACACCCACATTTGGCGTACCTGTCTCACAATCTTTAGTAATGACTAACCCCAAGGTGATAATCTTGCCCGCATCACCACAATAAGGACGAATCAAAGGTATAGTATTTAAATCTAAATCATCCCCTTGAATAACTACTTGCTGACAAGCGGGAAAAAAGTCTCTCCCTGGTTTAGCTTTGATAACATCAAACAGCACTTTCCCAAAATCTATCGCCTGGGAAATCTTCTTGGGTGGTTTCGGCTGCTGTAGCATACTCAGCTTTTTACCCAAGGTTTCTAACTCTTGGGGATGCTGCATATTCATCGCCCAGCAGATTCTTTCTACCGTTCCCAGCAAATTTACCGCCACCGGGAAGGAAGCACCTTTGACATTCTCAAACAACAACCCCGGGCCGCCTTTTTGCAGCATCCGGTTAGAAATCTCCGCAATTTCTAAATCTGGGTCAACCAAGGCGGAAATTCGCCGTAATTGTCCTCTTTCTTCTAAAATTTTGATGAATCCCCGCAAATCTCTCGCCATTGTTTTAATAAAGCTAAATAGTTAAGAAGTATGAAGCGTCTGTTTAATATTATGAGGCATTGTTCGCTCTATGATCTAGGAAGTAGGGAACGGGGAACAGAAAAATAAGGTGTATGAGTACTTAGAACGAAACTAGCTGTTGCCTTTTGCCTGAAATCTTAGCGTTGCCCGTTGCCCATTCCCTGTTCCCTTTTTCCAAGAGTTAACTAATTGATTGACTTTTCTTAACCCTGTGGTGCAACTAATTTAGTTATTCTGACTAAGGATAGGCATTATTGATTTTAAATAAGCTCTACCCTTCAAACATGGCGAGAATAGTTTTTCATCTCCTAGCAGGTTGTCTGTGATGTGCTTCCTGCTAGGTTTATTTATATTGGTTATTAATGAAAGGGATGTGGCGCTGTCTTGCTACATCTAAGCACTGATCAGTTATCTAAGTATTAAGGCTAGCTATTGTGTATTAAATATTTCTAATTGCTTTAATATATGATTTAGTGTAGGCGCAGCCTGCCGTAGGCATCGCTCGTTTAAAGCCCGACATCACAAATTCGCGTTGCTCCCTTTGCAAATTCCAAGTAACTATGCTATTTGTCGCGCCATTAACTGCTGGAGTTTAGACTAGTCTAAACTCCAGTCTTTTCAAGCGCAAGCGCGATAGGCGGACTACCCTGCGGGAAGCCGCTTGCGCGTCTACGTTTGTATAGCCGAGCCAGTGCGTTGGGCGGGCAATGCCCGACTTGAAGCATCTGGCGTGCGAATTCCATTCGCTGGGGCTAGGTGCAAGATGTGAAGATCGCTACCTTTCTTTGTTACTTAGTATACTTGTACTAAATTTAGATGCCTTTGCCCTGGCGATAGCCCCCATCAATCCTACTTTTGCGCCGCCATAAACAAGAATATGATGTTTTTATAAAGTTTTGCTAAAAATTCAACATTTATGTATAGTTACTAACTTCGTAATTTCTTTTAAGTATTGACTAATAATTTTATGTAATTATGCTTAGTGCCAAGAATTTCCAGATTGACTATTCAGTGAAATTTCTTAGAGAATTGCTGGCAAATATTGATACTATTCATTAGGAATGTGAGAGTTTTGGCTTTCACAAGCTAATTCGACTCAATAAATTAAGGTAAGCCTGCCAAATCTAAATAAATCGCTAAAAATCCTCAGTATAATTACTGCTTTATTTAAATTTTACATGTAGTATTTATTGATTAAGAAAATATAAAATATTGAATTACTACTGAAGAATGTAGTGTAAAACTTGCGTGAAATCAAAATTTAAGAAATTGCACAATTATGTTAGATACTGTGAAGAAAGAGTTGACACTTTTTTGGCAGCAAATAGAACAGCGATCGCAGTTCCATGCAGGTTATCCATATAATTTAAGTTGTGACTTTTCTGATATAGCTAAGTTTTTTAATTTCCTATTAAATAATGCTGGAGACCCTTATGTTGAACCAGATTTTGGTCTGCATTCCCGCAAATTTGAACAAGAAGTTTTATCGTTTTTTGCTCAACTCTATAAAATTCCCGAAAATGAGTTTTGGGGCTATGTGACTGCTGGGGGAACTGAAGGTAACTTATATGGAATTTTGTTAGCTAGAGAAATTTATCCTCAGGGAATTTTGTACTCTTCCCAAGACTCTCATTACTCTATTCCTAAAGCAGCCAGATTGTTTGGCATTCAACATCAAGTAGTTAATTCGCAAATTAATGGTGAGATAGATTATGAACATCTATCCCAAGTAATTCAGCAAAATTCTCAGCAGCCAGTGATTATTAATCTCAATATTGGCACTACTGTCAAAGGTGCAATTGATGACCTAGACAAAGTTTTAGAAATTTTAAAACAGCATCAAATTAAAGATTACTATATTCATTGTGATGCTGCACTTTCAGGGATGATTTTGCCGTTTTTAGATAATGCGCCCCAAGTTAATTTTCAAAAACCTATAGATAGCGTAGCTATTTCTGGTAAGTTTATTGGTTCTCCATTGCCTTGTGGTGTAGTTCTCACCAAGAAGAAGTGGGTAGAAAAAGTTGAAACCATGATTGAATATATTGGTTCCAAAGATACTACTATTCTCGGTTCTAGAAACGGTCATACACCCCTGATTCTTTGGTATGCGCTGAAAACAAGAGGCTACGAAGGATTTGCCCAAGAAGCAAAGATATGTATTCAAAATGCTCAATATTTATTTCAGCAGCTGAGATTGCGGGAATATCCTTGTATGCTCAATAAGTTCTCGAATACTGTTGTATTTCAAAAGCCTAATCAACTGTTGATTAAAAAATGGCAGTTAGCGACTCTTGATAATCTTGCTCATCTAATAGTGATGCAAAATATAGATCAGCAAAAAATTGATACTTTTGTCGATGAACTTATATTACAAGAAGGATTATTACCCGAATCAGAGTATCTAAATCTACAACGAGTACTCTCTTAATAAGAAGAGCAATTAAACTGGCTTGCTGCACTTTTTAGAGAGTGTCTGTAACAAGCATTCAAGAGTTTTTACACCTCTAAAAAGTTCGTGTCAGACAAATTACTAGCAAGTAGTACCTCTACGGCCGAACCTTCTAAAGCTGGAAAAAAGAAATATCCTTGTCCTTGATCACATTCTAAGGCTTTAAGTTGGGCTAATTGTTGTACTGTTTCTATACCTTCTGCGGTGACTGACATATTTAAATTGTGAGCCAATGTCACAATCGCTCGGACAATTTCTAAATTTTCCCCCTGGCTGCCAATATTACTAATAAAAGAGCGATCGATTTTAATGGTTTTAAGCGGTAAGCGGTGCAAATAACTTAAAGACGAATAACCTGTACCAAAATCATCCATGTGCAACTCTACATTTAGAGTTGTCAGTTGTGAAAGCATAGCAGTCGCCAATTCAAAATTATCCATCAATAAGCTTTCAGTAATTTCCAACTTCAAAGTACCTGCTTTCAAACCAGTATCTTGCAAAACTTGTTTTACTTGGGTGACAATATCAGGCTGCATAATTTGTTTGCCAGAAAAATTGACACTAATTGTGAGCATGGGGTAAGTAGGAAATTGTTGATGCCATGCTTGCAATTGGCGGCACGCTTCATAAAGTACCCATTGTCCAATGGAAGCAATCATTCCAGTTTCTTCAGCCAAGGGAATAAAATCTTCGGGAGCAATCATTCCTCTTTCTGGATGATGCCACCTAATTAGGGCTTCAAATCCGATGATTTTGCCCGTCATCAGGGAAACAATGGGTTGGTAGTAAAGGCGAAACTCTTCTTGTTGGATGAGTGCGTGACGCATAGCAGTTTCTAACTGCAATAGCAGAGATGCACTCTCGTGCATTTTGGGATGAAACACTTCATAGCGTGCTTTACCAAGAGATTTAGCGCAATACATTGCCACATCCGCATCACGTAGGATATGTACAGCTTGCTCATAATTATTTGTACTCAAAGCGATACCTATACTCGCGTTGGTAAACACCGTATGTTCATTTAGTTGAAAAGGTAAAGCTAGTAACTTGTGAATTCGTTCAGCTACCTGTATCGCGCCATTAATACCATCAATTTTATCCAGTAAAATTGTGAATTCGTCGCCACCAAACCGGGCAACCATATCTTCGGGGCGTAGAATTGACTGGAGTCGTTGAGAAATGGCAATTAAAAGTTGATTTCCGAGTAAATGTCCCAGGCTGTCATTGACTACTTTAAAGCGGTCTAAATCTAAGAAGAGTACGGCAAATACATAATTTTTTTGTTGTTTGGTATGTTCTAGAGCCTGCTTGACGCGTTTTATGAACAAAGATTGGTTGGGTAATCCTGTAAGAGCATCATGTAAACTGTTGTACAGCAATAGCTGTTGTGCTCGTTGCCGTTCGATAATATCTTGTTGCAGCTGTTGATTGACTCTCATGAGTTCAATGGTACGTTCCGCAACTAACTGCTCAAGCTGATAACGGTATTGTTTAAGTTCTTCTTCTGCTAGTTTACGCTGAGTGATATCCCGGAGGATGACAACATATCGTCTGAGTTGGAGATTAGATTGTTGGGAAACAGTAGATTCAACAATGTATGAGCCTTGGTTAGTTTTGAGTGTTTGTTCACTCCTCATAGACCATTGCTCTGGTTTGCCACAATGGTCTATGAGGAATTGATTTAAGTTCTGCCCGACTAATTGCTGAGTACTAATTTGAAATAGTTTTTCAGCAGCTACATTGGTTTGCAGGATTTTACCTTGTTCATTAAGAATTAAAACCGTATCAGGTACGGTATTGAGGGTGGTAATAAATAGGTTTTTTGCTTGTTGACGTGCCTCATCAATAGCAGTAATTTGTGGTAGGGTAGTCCAGCAAGCGATCGCTACCCCAATAAATGAAAGCACTACTAAGGTAATAGCTAGTAAAGAATTCGGCGAAGTATCATGAACGCCATCTAATAAATCACGCAACAGCCAACTGCCAACAGCAGAACTACAGATGAGCGAGACTAAGACAATTATCTGAAGGAAAACAAAATCTGGGTTATGGCTAGTAAACTTCCCGGAGTAATTTTGTATCCACCATTGAGGATGAAAGGGTGCAAATTTACAGCGACGCAGTGCCGCATCTCCTATTATCAGCACCAGAGGTAACAACAGTCCAATCAATAACTCATGCCAACTCCAAGCTAAACCTCCAACTACTAAAACTACTGCTTCTACTAAAAAAAAAACCAATGACCACCAAGGCCACAACACCTCTGGTTTATGGCGATTTAACCACAATCCCAGATGTAGTCCCATAATCGACAACAAATAACAGGTGCCTGCTACTGTAACAATTTGAGACACGTTGCCTAAGTTTAAACAAAGCAGGCTGAGTAAGAAAGTAACGAAAATAGCAGGAACTAAGACACCTTGACGGGAAACTACTGTAAATATGGGCGAAAGTTGCTCATCTAAGGCAAGTTGGTAAAGAATCCGCGGAGAATTAGTAACGGCTGTAGCACAACTGAGAAGACAAGAGAAAGTAATCAGTAGTGTGACTAAAAAAGGGGCAAATCCACCCCAAAAAGGTTGCGATGCTGCCAGTAAATTTAAGAATGTATCTTCACCAATTTCTGGATTGGTAGCAGTACACATTAATACCCAAGAACCACCAAGAAATACGGGCGGAATTAACCAAGCAGCTATGGTTAAGACTTTCAAAGTTTGATGGGGAGACTTGCTATCAGCTACAAAAGCAGATGCGGTTTCACAAGCATAAACTGAATAACTGGCCAGAAAAAACCACTTTGCCCATTCTGCAAAACTGAGGCTATGGTTACTAGGTGGAAACAAATTCATTCCCTTTGAAAAAGCTAACCAAATTACCCCTTGAGTACAAAATAAAAGCACTAATGAAATTGCCGGAATCACAAAAACTAAGTGCAGTAAGGCGACAGCACGGGTACCACTGAACGCCACAATAAAAGGAATCGCCGTAAATGCAATTTTTAAAAAAGTTTCTGGACAAGAAATGCCTAAAGGTTGAAAATTAACCTTTACTAAGTCTGTCAGGATAATTGCATACAAGGCTGGTGCTGCTGCCCAGCTAAAATAATATCCTAAGGCAACGTAGCGACCTAAATTAGGAAAGTTGTGGAGTAGGCGAGCCGTATAATTAGGTGTTCCTCCTGTTACATCTAACCAATGTCTGCCCAAACTTTGGATTTGCAAATTCAAAATACAAGAAACGATCACCCCAAACAACCAAACTAAAATAGCTTTAGATCCTAGTGCTGCATGGATAACAGGTGCAGTGCCAATCCATCCCACATGACCCGTCAGTCCAAAGCCCCAGGTTTCTAGATAACTCAAGGTACGTGGCAGACGCATTACCAACCGGTGGTTTTTTTCAGTCTGCACAGAACTATTACTGACCATTGTTTTCTAGCTAGATGTACTGACTCTATTTCACTGAATAACTGATTTAACGTTTTATAGCTTCAGTGAAACTGCTGAAATTTCCCAGAAAGTATGAAATTTGTAGTCGGAAATTTTTGTTACGGCAGAGAACAGGTGACAGTTTTAAAAACCCTTTGAAGTAAGATTTGGATGATTTGTTGATGTCCTAACCTATGTGGCTATTGCTATAACAACGCTATAATTCACCCGATAGCCAAGGGACTCTAAAGCATCCAGGATAATATTGCCGGGCTGCTTTTTACCTCGGTGCTTTAGTTTGGTTAAGTTCCTGCTTCTTCTTAGATTTGGAAGTTTCTAGTTTGCCATTATCGCGTTTTAAGTAATACCAAGAAACAGTAACAGGGAAGTTTAAACCAAACAGATAAACTTGTTGATTTTGTTTATGTAAACGTCTTAAAAGTCTGCCATCAGCTAACTTGCGACTAATAGCTACACCAGTAATAGCATGATAGGTCTTTGTACTCTGCACAATATTCATCAAATAATGCGTCCTTACTTCAATCCCCTAGATTTATCTATGGGGTTACTCAGCACGGGCTAAACGCCCCGCTCCGCTAACAGCACTCAGCACTCCTGAAACTTCACACTTCATACTTCACACTTCATACTTCATACTTCCTATAGACTAAACTATTTACTTAGAATGTAGTTTTGTAAAATCCTGTTAGTCAACTATCTTATGATTACAAGACTCTCAGCAGCAGTCTATGGCATGAGTACAGCACCAACTGTTGCACCAGAAAAGTCTAGTCAAACTGTCCGCAAGCCTTACCCCAACTACAAGGTGATTGTATTAAACGATGACTTTAATACTTTTCAACACGTTGCTGAGTGCTTGATGAAGTATATTCCTGATATGACAAGCGATCGCGCTTGGGATTTAACCAATCAGGTACATTATGAAGGACAAGCGATCGTTTGGGTAGGGCCGCAAGAACCAGCAGAATTGTATCATCAACAGCTGCGCCGAGCCGGGTTAACAATGGCTCCCCTAGAAGCAGCTTAATGATCATGGATAAATCTACCAAAGGCTCCCAAAAAGCAAATAACCGCAAAGATGGCAGACTTGTTTGGAATCACTCTACCCATCTTCCCGGACTTATCCCCATTTTAGAAAATCTCTGCTTGCAAGAAGGCATTTATACTATTACCCCAGGCGTAATTGGGCGGGTAAAAGGTCATAGCCCCAAAATGCAGTTACGTATATCTGTCCCAATTCGCGGGGGTTATAAAGTTATCGCCAGACAAGGTAAGACAGTGCAAGAGGTGTTCATCCTGACTAGTTTAGTTCAGGATGAACTGCAAAGCGCTATTGCGATCGCCATGAATCAATAATCAGCTTAATAGCTAGATTATCTATAATATGTTTAACTTTATTTAACTTGAAGTAGCGATCGCATCTGTGGTTCTGGAGATTATATAGATGCGATCGCAAAATAAAGCTTAAATACGCCAAAAATATTCAAAATTGTATTACATTAATTTTACGCTGTCATTATCAAAAAATCACTTAGTAAACCGTCTTTTGACATCGGTATTTATAGATATCACAGGGAACGGTTGAAAAATTCTGTGTCGAAAATTTAGCTTTAATTCGCTAAATAATCCTCTAAAATACTCATTTCCAAAATGATTGCCACACTTAGTCAGTTGAGAAAACAACCCTAGGGTGTTAACTCCGTTGTGGAAATTAGGGTAATCTCCACATTTAAATTTATTAAAACTTTGGAAAGATTGCATCTTTTTATGCTATTCGATGCAATCTCAATTTAAAACAGCTTATTGCCCATCCAGTGTTGAGGAACACAATGTCATCAAATCGATTACCAAATCCCTTCACTCCCACAAAACCAGTACCTCCAAAACGTTTTATTGCACGGATATATGAAATATCAGCTGCGTGCAGCCTAATTGATAGTAGAGGTCACGTAGCCATTTGGGGAGGGCCAGGAATGGGTAAACGCTCTTTATTAGAAAAATTGGCAGATCCCCAAACTCTACAAGAATATGGCATAAATCCTTCTCAAGCTGTAATTGTGCTACTCAGTTGCGAAAGTATTACGCCTTTTACTCCTGATGGTTTTTGGCGAGAAGTTCTCAACGAAACGCAAAATCATTTGGATAGCGAACCACAATTACAAAATGAAATTCAGACAATGCTGGAAAATGGTCAAACTAATAGACATAGTTTGCGCCAAATTCTGAAAAAGCTAAATCAACAAGATAAATTTTTGCTGTTATTAGTCGATGACTTTGATACTGCTTTGAATTTGAGAGAGGACGAAAAGTATACAAAAGCCGATATGATAAACTTTTTGAGCGAGTGTCGTAGTTTAGCTGTTCACGACACTAGAAATCTCTCAATGATTGTGACTTCACGCAAGCGTCTTTATGAACTTGTACCTGATGTCAACCCTGCTGCTTCACCTTGGTATAACCATTATCTTTTTTTACATTTAAAGCTGTTTTCCGAACAAGAAGTAGATGAACTACTAAAACCACTCACACCACATCTGACACCAGAATTACGAGCAGGCATTTCTCGCATCACTGGGGGACATCCGGCTTTGCTGCAACTTGCAGGTTTTCATTTATATAACTTTTTTAATAATTCAGGTAATAGTAAAACAAGCAGCGTAGATGAATTCAATCAATTCTTTTTTAAAGAATTTGAAAGCAATACACGCAACATTTTTGAAATCATTTGGAGTAACTGTAATGAAGTAGAGCAGACATTATTAATGCTGATTGCTCTGTCTATTTCTAGCGGTCGTCTACACAAGAGAAAAAATTTTGATTTGAGTGGTATTGACCTAATATTTACTCAACACGAACGAGAATTAAGCAACTTAGAAGAACAAGGAATTATCATCCATAAAACTAACATAGAAAACAAGCGATCGCCAAATATTTATACCTTTACTTCCACCATCATGGAACGGTTTGTAATTCAAGAAATCTGGAACACAGAAAATACTAATATTCAAAACCGTCAAAGAGTATTTCTCAGGCTGATGAGTCATGAACAAGTTAATAAAGTTACAGAATTGGTGCAATGGCTAGGCAAACATCAAAAAGATATATTTTCCGTTTTAGAAACATCTGTAAAACTACTTGGTAACTAATTTAGGTCAAAAAAAGACATAATCTGTGGAAATAATGACTCATTACATAAGAAACCCTTATACTGTTGGCACTCCTATTGACAATCCAGAGAGATTTTTTGGCAGAGATAGTCTATTAGGTTTTATTAAAGACAACTTGAGGCAGAATGTAAAATTCATTTTGTTACACGGACACCGACGTATTGGCAAATCTTCTGTCCTGAAGCAGATTCCTAAAGATTATATTGAGCAAAGTGAATTTATTTTTGTGCCTTTTGATTTACAGCAATATAGTAAATCAAAGCTATCTGAAATAATACATAGACTTGTTGAAGAAATTATTCATCATCTGGAAATTAATGATGAATTAATAATCCCAAGTCAAAGAGATTTAGAAAACGATTTAGATGAATTTGCTCAAAATTACTTAACTCAAATTTACGAGAATTTAGGTGATAAAAAGCTAGTCCTATTGTTAGACGAATTTGATGTAATTTATGATGGAAGTGACAACATATTAGAAAAAGGTTCTAGCTTTTTTCGTTATTTAGAAAAGCTGCTAAAACAGCAAGATAAACTATTAGTTATAGCAGTAGCCGGAAGAAGTCCTGGTGATTTGGTCAATTTATTTAGATTATTTGGCACACCGCCATTCAAAAATATTGGTGTGCTTGACGAAATCAGTGCTGAACGACTAATTTGTAAACCTGCTCAAGGCACATTAAAATATGACGCACAGGCAATCGAAACTATTTTAAATCTCACAGCAAATCATCCTTACTTAATCCAAGTTATTTGCTTTACTATATTTAACGTTTTTATCCTAACTAAAAATAATTCTCATTGGCAAGTTACTAGCCAAGATGTTATTGAAGTTATAGAACAAGCAATTAACCAAGCTGAAGGCGGCTTAAATTGGTTTTGGACAGGACTAACTTCTGGCGAACAATTAATTATATCAGCGATCGCCGAAGGACAAAATCAAGCTCTTCTCTCAGATGAACAAAATCTTCAAGAACCATTAAAATTACTAGAAAGTTATGGAATTACTTTAACTGAAGAACTAGCTGAAGCAACAAACAACCTAGCAAAAAAAGGATTATTAGATGACACCAAACGTCAAATAAAAATTAAACTAGTATGTCGTTGGTTAGCAAAAAGTCATCCACTACGGCAACAAATAGAAATTTTTCGAGAAGAAAAAGTTAATACTTTTATTGATGAAGCAAGTCAATTATATCAACAAAGTAAGATACAGGATGCACTAAATACTTATAATTTAGCTTTAGAACTTAACCCCCATCATAGTGCAACTTTGGTAAAACTGGCTGGTATACACTTAGAGTTAAAAAGCTTTGACGAAGCATTAAAACTTTACGAGCGAGCTTATAAAGTCGATTCTATAGGTAATAAAGAACCGCTTTTAGCAGCTTTAAAAATGTATGGTCATAACTTGATACTTCAACAAGAATACGCGTTGGCAAAAGAGCAATACAAACGAGTCTTAGAAATTGAACCTAGAGAATCATCAGCGCAAGAGAAATTAGAATTAATTGGCAGTTTTGAGTCGCGCAGTAATTATCAACCTCAACCGAACGCTAAAAATGCTAGCCCGAATCAACGTAGGGACTTTCCCATCAAGACAATTGGGTTAGCAACAGGTATCATAACTCTTGTTAGTTTAGTTATTATTAATATTCCTAAGTCGCCAAGCACTTGTCCGACTGGTAAACAGAAAGTAAACGGGAATTGTGAAGTTGTTGACCCACCAGTACCTAATCTTACTAGTAGTGGACAGCGTACACTATTTCCTACACTAACAAATAGCGATCGCGATAAAGGAATAGAGGCATTTAAACAAGGTAATTACGAGCAAGCTGTTGATTACTTTGGTCAAGCAGTACGAAAAAATCGCAATGACCCAGAAGTGTTGATTTACTATAACAATGCCCTAGCTCGCAAACAACGTAATCAGTTTACCTTTGCAGTAGCTGTACCTATCAACAACTTACATGATATTGCCCAAGAACTTTTACGTGGTGTGGCACTAGCTCAAAATCAGTTTAATGCTAAAGGTGGATTGAATCGTCGCTTGTTAGAAATTGTCATAGCTAACGATTATGATGAGCCAGCACAAGCAAAAGAAGTGGCTCAACAATTGGTAGACAATAAATCCATACTGGCGGTAATTGGACATAACACTAGTACAGTTACTTATGCAGCACTCGACGAATATCTAAAAGCCAATCCACCTTTAGCCATCATTTCTCCCACCAGTGCTAGTAGCAAGCTAAAAGGTAAAATTTTTTTTAGAATAGCTCCTTCTAATGTCCAATTTGCAAAACAATTAGCTAATCATATTTGGAATAAACTGAAATTACAGAAAGTTGTAATTTTCTATAATCCCTCTGATTTTTATAGTGATGATTTGCGAGAATATTTTACAAAGAATTTTGAAGACCTAGGTGGTAAAGTTGTTGGCAATCCAATTGATTTAGCACAGTCAAATTTCAATTCAGAGCAAAAACTTAATGAAGTTGTGTCTCAATATCAACCACAAGCCGCTTTATTAATACCAGCACCAAAAGATACACCTATAGCTTTAGACATTCTTCAAGCTAAAGCTAATTCAAATAACCTAGAGATACAGAAAATAAAGTTCTTCAGTGGTGCTAGTCTTTATGGCAACGAAACTTTGAAAAAAGGTGGAGAAGCAGTTGAAGGCTTAGTTGTAACTTCTCCTTGGTTCAAAGACTCATCACTATCAAAAGACTTTGCTAAAATTGCTCAACAGCAATGGGGAGGAGACGTAAACTACCGTACAGCAACTAGTTATGATGCGACTCAAGCTGTAATTAAAGCTTTATCTCCCAATTCATCTCGCGCTACAGTTTTGCAAAAACTGCGTGAGGTACATCTTTCGCCACAAGAAACCTCTGGTAATGAAATTGAATTTACTGATGGAGAGATACAGACTCAACCTATTTTAATTGAAGTGAAAGACGGGAAATTTCAATTAATCACAAGAGAGGATAAATAGCTTATAAAATCGAGAAAAATTATGAATAAAGACTCTATCGCTCGTAAGAACCCTTACATTATTGGTCGTCCAATTGAGGCACATGAACCCTTATTTGGCAGAGAAAATATTTTCCAATTTATTCATGATAATCTCAAGCAAGATATTAAAGTTTTGTTCTTGTACGGTCAGTTACGCATAGGTTTATCTTCTATAATTAGTAATATTCCTAAATATATTAATTATGAATTTATTTTCATCAAATTTGATGTTCAAGAACATAGCCAAGAGTCATTTAATGATTTATTACAAAGTCTAATTGAAGATATTATTACTCAGTTAAATATTGATACAAATTTTATTAAGTTACCTTTAATTAGTAGTTTAGAAAATGAGACAGAATTATTTTATGACCAATTTATACATCAAATTAATCAATATTTGCAAAATAAAAAGATAGTATTAATTATTAAAGAATTTTGTATCAATCATCAGATAAGTAACAATTTAGCAATCAAAAAATTTTTTGATTTTTTATATTTTCTTATTCAAAACCAAGATAATATCTTTGTTATTTTCTTTGTTAGTGGAACTTTAAAAGATCAATCATATTTAACTAAATTATTTAATAATGCACCTTACCAAGAAGTTGGTTTACTAGATGAGCAAAGTGCCGAAAAATTAATTATCAACCCTGCTAAAGGTATACTAGAATATGAACAAGATGCAGTAACAGCAATCTTAGAACTTTCAGCAGGACACCCCTATTTTATTCAAGTAATTTGTTTCACTATTTTTGTAGAAGCGAGAATAGAAAATAACTGGAAGGTAACTCGTGCTGATGTCGAAGTTATTGTAGACAAAGCAATTGAAAGTGCAGAAGCAGGGTTAGCATGGTTATGGGATGGAATGTCAATTCCAGAACGGGTAATTTTATCAGCTGTAGCAGAAGCACAAAAGAAAGCTTTAGAAAAAAAACTGACATTTCCAGAAGACCCTTTAGAGTTACTCGAAAAACGTGGCGTTGCAAAAACAAAAACAGATGAGCTAATTCAATCAGTACCAGAGTTAGTGAATAAAGGATTGTTAGATGAGACAAAACGGAGAGTAAAAATTGAACTAGTTCGCCGTTGGTTAGTACAGCGTCATCCTTTACAAACAGAAATACTAGAGCTAGAACTACTAAAACCAAAGCCAGATAATTTTGATAAAGAAATTACTGAGATTAAACATCATACCAATTATCTCTACCGCAAACAGAGTTGGCTAATATTATCAATTCTCTTGTTTAGCACAGGTATAATAGTAGGAATTATTTTAACTATTAGTATGAATAAGTTTTCCAGTCCTTGTCCGGCTGGTCAACAAAAAGAAAACGGAATTTGTCATCAGCCAGGAAATAATTTTACTAGTAGTGGAGAGCGTACACTATTTCCTACAACTTATAATAGCGATCGCGACAAAGGTATAGAAGCATTTAAACAAGGTAAATACGACGAAGCTATCGCTTACTTCGCTCAAGCAGTACAAAAAAATCGCAACGACCCAGAAGTATTGATTTACTATAACAATGCTCTAGCTCGCCAACAAAGTAATCCCTTGACTGTTGCGGTAGCTGTACCTATCAATAACCAACAAAATATTGCCCAAGAAATGTTACGTGGTGTGGCACTAGCTCAAAAAGAGTGTAATGCTAACCGTGGGTTGAATCGTCGCTTATTGGAAATTGTCATAGCTAACGATGCTGATGAGCCAACACAAGCAAAAAAAGTTGCTCAACAGTTGATTCAAGATCAATCTGTGCTAGCAGTAATTGGGCATTACAGTAGTGCAGTTACCCAAGCAGCACTTGACGAATATAAAAGAGCTAACCCACCTTTAGCTATCATTTCTCCTACCAGTGCCAGCAGCACAATCAAAGATGACAAGATTTTCTTTAGAGCAACTCCTTCTACTTCTCTAGTTGGTGAAATACTGGCTAAACATATTAAAGATAAATTGAAATTACAAAAAACTGTAATTTTTTATAACCCTAATGATCCTTATAGCAATGATTTGCGGGAAAAATTTACAAATAAGTTTAAAGAAATAGGTGGAGAACTTGTTGGTAGTCCCATTAATTTAGCACAGCCAAATTTAGACCCAGAGCAGAAACTTAATCAAGTTGTGTCTCAATACCAACCACAAGCTGCGATGTTGTTTACAGCACCAAAAGCCACAGGTGTAGCTTTGGAAATTATTCAAGCTAAAGATAAATCAAATAATCCACTGGTGAAAAATTTAAAGTTCTTTAGTGGTGGTAACTTCTACAGCAATGACCTTTTAAACAAAGGTGGGAAAGCAGTTGAAGGTTTAGTATTAACTTCTCCTTGGTTCAAAGACTCAGCACAATCAAAAAACTTTGCTGTCAAAGCTAAACAGCAATGGGGAGGAGATGTCAGCTACCGTACAGCAACTAGTTATGATGCGACTCAAGCTGTAATTAAAGCTTTATCTCCCGACTCATCTCGCACCACAGTTTTGCGAAACCTGCCTCAAGTCAATCTTGTACCACAAGAAACCTCTGGTAATGAAATTAAATTTATTGATGGAGAAATACCGACTAAACCTATTTTGATTGAAGTGAAAGACGGGAAATTTCAACTATTGAAATAAAAAAGCAAAAATTATTCATCCTGACTAGTTTAGTGCAGGATGAACTACAAATGGCGATCGCCCACCATGAATCAATTAGCTTAATAGTTACTAGCCCATAGATTGTCTCTTATGGTTATTACCATTTCCGACTTCAGACTTCAGTTAACTATTCTTCAACCCGATGCACTGCAAATTTATGTAGCGGTAAACTGAGAATACAAGAAAAAGTTAAAAAATACGACAGTGCTGTTGTAATTTTCAAAGACATCACCACAGCTTCCCACTCAGGTAAAATTAGCTTCTCTAAGGCAAAAGCAACACAATATACCAGCCAGTAAGAAAAGCTCATTCTAAATAAAATCTTTTCTGTTTCTTCCATATCATCTTTTGCTTGCTTGCTGTCCCAAAGCAATACTAAACCTAGAATACAAGCAACAAAAGAGACAGCAACCACAAATTCATGACACAAAAAACTCATCGAATGCATTTGCCTCGATCCCAATACTTTTCAATTGAGATTCAGTCTAAAGGAATATTCCTTTGAGTAACACAAAATATTTACAAACTGCAATAAGCTAGAAAATTTATGTTACAAACTGCAACTATTTTATGGTTGTTCTCTCAGCTAAACATTTTTAATAAAAATTAAATTAAATATTTTGAATAATTCTTAGCAAAGCAAATTGAATTAAGTAGAAAAGCACGTCAAGTTGAAATTAAATTTAATGCTATAGCGTTTCCTAGTCTGCTGAAGTACAAATCTCTGCGTACCTCTGCGCTTAACTCTGCGACCCTCTGCGTTTCAAAATATTACCTGTACCTCACTTAACTGGGAATCGCTATAAAGTGAAGTCAATTTAACAATTTGATTTTGGTATAAAAAATTGTGCATACTGAGAAGCTTTGGGGAATCCTCTTAGGTAAGGCAAGAGCATTAACTGAAGAAAACTTGTATCAGTTTTCTTTAGATTGCCAAATTTACTGAGATAACCCAACCATGCGATCGCTATGAAAATTGCTCACAAACTAGTTGGAAGTTTTATCGGCGTTTCCTTATTGACCGGAGTAGTGGGCGCAGTTGCAGTTGCCCAAAGCCAGAAAATTGCGGAAACCCTAGCGATCGCAATCATGAAGGTACTGGATTAGGGTTAGCTATTAGCTAGCCCTAAAAGTTACCACCTACTTGATTAACAACATACATACTTTGAATTCGCCACTCACCTGCTCGGCGAATTAAATCATAACGAACTCGTAAACTTTCATCAGAAGACTTTTTTCGCTGACCATTTTCATAAAACTGAGTGACTTCTTTCACCGTAGCTAAGACTGCGGCGCGATTGGGATCTAAATCATTTTTACTGATAAATTCGATTTTGACGCTGTGGTCATACTTGCGATAGCGATTATCAACCCGGTCTTGCTGGGCAATTAATTGCCATTGCGAAAGAGATTGACCAGTCAAAATCTTTGATAAACCGTCAATATCATGATTTGGCCCTAAAGCGGCGGCTTTGGTAGATAGCCAAGTGCGAATTACTTCCTCGGCGGTGGTGTTAGTCAAAGGGCCATCCGGTGGTAGCAAAGGGCTGTTGCTGTCAGGAATTTTGATTGGCGGTTCATTTATTTTTACTGCCAACGGTTCACCTTGAAAAACTGGCTCCGGGAAGAATATATTTTTCACCCAATTAAAAGTAGTTGAAACTATCAGCCAGAAAACTAGTAAACCAGCCAATGAGGCAAAAACTGTCCAAACAAGGCGAGTTTTACTATCGAGGCTGCTGGTGACTGTGCGGCGTTGGCGAATTCGGCCGCGATTATGCTCTACACTATGTTCTCTGTTAACAGGTTGACTAGTAGGCTTGCGCCGTCTACGTTTTTGGGTGGGACGGGGTGCAGCTGCTTTACCGTTAAGGTTTTGTGGGGCTTTTTCTGGCCGTTCTGCGGTATATGGAGCCACAGGTATTTCTGGCGGTTGGGTATGATTAGCCGTAGCAGGTGTAGGTGGTGTATTCCATCTAGGTAACGGCGAGTGAGAATTTTCCGACCTTTTGTAGTTTTGTGGTTCTGGTAAATCTAAATCTGGTATTCTCGTGTGATGATTGTGCCGAGAATTTGTCGCCGAAGGGCTAGGCGGACGGTGATTATTTGGCTGCGGCGAGGAGAAAGGCTGACGATTAATTACTGCCCAATCATTGGTAGTTTCGGCATCTGTAGGTAGTGCTTCTAGATATGCTTGCACTTGAGAACTGGCAAAATAATCTTTCAGTAAGGCTTGCTGTCTTGACAAGTCCCGAAAATGGGGAAATACCTCATGTTGTAACCACTGTTCGCCATACAAACACAGCCCCGGTAGTAAATCTGGTGAGTCTTGCGATTTTTCCCGAATAAAAGCTAGAGCTTCATATTCCTGGCTCATTTCTAAAACGCGGGTGGCTTCTTCGGTTTGCCCTAAAAGTAACGCGCACAGCGACTGTTCTAAATGCACATCCTGACGCTTACCCAGATGCATCAGCATTTGCTTGGCTTGGCGAATTAAGGCTGGTTGACGTTGGGCAAAGCCTCTAGCAATCAAAGCATAAACCGCTAAATAAGTCGCTACTGCCGATGGCCGCTTACTTTCGGCTTCAAATAACTTGTGCTGTTCAGCAACTGTTAAATAATTGCGTATCTGCTGGATAAATCGCAGAAAGTCATCTATACTTAAGCCTGATTGATCGTTATTTGTGCCATCTATCCCGCCGCGATCGTCAAGGATACTTTGCAGCAATTCCAAGCCTTGGCGGCGTTCCCCAGTTTTTTCTAAAGGTAACTCTAATAATTCTAAAATCCGATAAGGACGTAATTTATATAAATCAGCTTGAATTTCTGCCTGCACGCTAGAAAATATCCCTTCACTAGCCAGCATATCTAAGCCAGATTCCAGGGAAATTGCTGCGTTTTCGTAATAACCTTGTTGCCACTGTTCCCGCCCTAATTCTAGGCAAGCCAGTGCCACTGTCAGCACAATATCTGGATGGTCGTTACTTTCGAGAAAGTCATCATCAGCCAGACGATTGCCAACTCTGCCAGAACTAACACCATGATGATTTGCTAGGTAGGTGCGCCCTAATTTGAGGACTAGTTCGTATTCTCCTAGCTCTTGCAAAATTAATAACGCACCAACTAATTCCTGTTGGGGAATATCAATGCTCAGACCTTGATTATCAAGCTCGGCATTAATTTCTGGGCGTTTTCCTGTTGTTACTGTGGCAGTAGTAGCACCATCAGGATCATAGGCATGGGCCAAATAAAGCTGATCGTAACTACTACGTTCTTGCGGATTTGATAAAACCACGTAAGCTGTTTCTATAAGTTGTTTACGAGAAGAAATCGCTGCTTGAGAATACTCCCGTCGTGGCAACTGCACAATGCGATCGCTATGTGCTTGCCGCAACTGTTCCTCACTTGCCGCTAACGGTAGTCCTAAAATTCGGTAGTAATCTAGCGGAATTCGCACAGCCTACTTCCCCTGCACCGTGATCAACATAACCCACCTAGAGCATTCCAGGTATGTAAAACCGTGCCATAATATTACGGTGAATAATACCGTGCCGGACTTACACTATAAGTGTATATTGCAACAATTAATTTTGTTGCTTGCTAAAATGTGAGTCATATTTTAGTCCTAATATTTTCAATTCGCCTAGGAAACAGCGATACATTGTCTTAATTCTTAGTATTCATGCATTGAAGTATTAGTTCTATCAATGTATGACATCGAAAACAAACATTACATCTAATTGATGATGTCTGCTGAAATCAGCATGTTATCTGATTGATATGCTTTCAGTAAATTTCCTGGTGACGTAGTGAAAGCAAAACTAGTGAGCGGTAGATGCTAAATATAGGTAAAATATATTACCATGATGAAAACTTAATTACAACTATCTAGCCAATAGTTCTGTTTTTGCAGGCATTTTCTCTAAATTGTTCATAGATATGCAGAAACCAAGATATCCTGATTGATAGCCTATATACAGGAGTTGGGAGTGCAAAACATGAGAGGGTAGCACGAGAAGAAATTTATCTCAGACAGGGTGTGTTAATCCCAGATAGCTGTTGAAAAAATCTCAAAAATTACATATTTCTTCCCTCTATTCCCAATTTTGCTGTTTTAGTGCCTAATTTTAGTTTCCGTCTCCAGCACGACTCAGCTTAGACAAAGCAGCCCATTTGTCAAAAAGCGGCCTATTTAACATGGTAAATTTCAGTTTTACAACAGGGATACTAAAAAAATAATGGTTCAAGAACGGACGTTACCTAAATTTGATACTGCCAGCGTTCAAATCACCAAAGAAGAAGGCTTCATGCTTTACGAAGACATGGTGTTAGGACGCTTTTTTGAAGATAAATGCGCTGAAATGTACTATAGGGGCAAAATGTTTGGTTTTGTCCACCTATATAACGGTCAAGAAGCTGTTTCGACTGGCGTTATCAAGGCAATGCGTCCGGGAGAAGATTTTGTCAGCAGTACCTACCGTGACCACGTTCACGCTTTGAGTGCAGGAGTCCCAGCCAGAGAAGTTATGGCCGAATTGTTTGGCAAAGAGACAGGTTGCAGCAAAGGACGCGGCGGTTCGATGCATATGTTCTCTGCGGAACATGGCTTACTCGGTGGCTATGCGTTTGTCGCAGAAGGCATTCCTGTAGCGGCTGGCGCAGCTTTTCAAAGCAAATATCGCCGCGAAGTGTTAGGTGATCCCAATGCTGACCAAGTAACAGCTTGTTTCTTTGGTGATGGTGCTGCTAACAACGGTCAATTTTTTGAAACCTTGAATATGGCGGCATTGTGGAAGCTGCCAATTATTTTCGTAGTAGAAAATAATAAATGGGCAATTGGGATGGCGCACGAACGGGCGACTTCTCAGCCGGAAATTTATAAAAAAGCCAGTGTGTTTAATATGGTGGGCGTTGAAGTAGACGGAATGGACGTACTCGCAGTTCGGTCTGTGGCCCAAGCAGCCGTCGCCCGCGCCCGTGCAGGAGAAGGGCCGACTTTAATTGAAGCCCTCACTTACCGCTTCCGTGGTCACTCTTTAGCTGACCCAGACGAATTACGTAGCAAAGCGGAAAAAGAATTTTGGTTCTCCCGTGACCCAATTAAGAAATTGGCTGCTTACATAGTGGAACATAACTTGGCCACTGAGGAAGAACTCAAAGCCATTGACAAAAAAATTCAGGATGTGATTGACGAAGCTGTGAAATTCGCTGAAAGCAGCCCTGAACCAGACCCCAGCGAGTTATATCGCTTTATCTTTGCAGAAGACGAGTAATTGAGTGCTGAGTGCTGAGTGCTGTTAGCGGTAGCGGGGCGTTTAGCCCGTGCTGAGTGCTGAGTACTTAGCACTAAACACTTAGCAATCATTATATTTCTTACTTTATTAAGGGTAAGCCTGTGTATACCGTTACACTTAAACAGCAACAATACAAAACCTACGTCCTTTCAGAACAAGCCTCTGGTTCTGAACTAGAAGTTGTGCCTGAACGCGGTGGAATTATTACAGGCTGGCGCGTTAAAGGGCAAGAAATTCTCTATTTGGATAAAGAACGTTTTGCTAATCCTGATTTGAGTGTTAGGGGTGGAGTGCCAATTTTATTTCCAATTTGTGGCAATTTACCTGATAACACTTATACTTACAACGCAAAGCAATATACCCTCAAACAACATGGCTTTGCCCGCGATTTGCCTTGGGAAATTGAGGAAGTATCTGAGGACAACACAACTTATTTCAAACTTCATCTGGTCAGTAACGAGCAAATAAAAGTTGTATATCCCTTTGATTTTCATTTAAGTTTCAGTTACAAAATCAATGGGAATACTCTAGAAATTCAACAACATCTGCATAATTCTTCCACAACACCAATACCATTTTCTACTGGGTTTCATCCTTACTTCCAAGCCCCAGATAAAACTCAGCTAGAGTTTGCCATTCCGGCTAGAGAGTATCAAGACCAAAGAACTAAAGAGATTAAATTCTTTAGTGGGAATTTTGATTTTAATGTAGATGAAATTGATGTTGCCTTTAAGCAGCTAACTGGTAAATCGGCTACAGTCACCGACAATAGCCGTAAATTACAATTAACTCTAGATTACGGCGATGACTATCCCATCGTGGTATTTTGGACGCTCAAGGGCAAAGACTTTTATTGTCTAGAACCTTGGAGTGCGCCGCGCAACTCTCTCAACACAAGCGAAAACTTGACTGTGTTAGAGCCAGGAGCCAGCTATCAAGCATCTATTAGATTGACTGCAAATTTTTTCTAGAAACCCCTTTACAAATCTATAGATGTGTATGCTATGATGGCAAAGTTGCAAAGGAAACGCAAGGGTCGCTAACTCAACGGTAGAGTACTCGGCTTTTAACCGATTAGTTCCGGGTTCGAATCCCGGGCGACCCATATAGAGTAAAAAGCTTGCTTAGACTTTGAGGTTGAGGCAAGCATTTTTGTATGTAGGATGTTTAAAAACTTCCCAGTGATGTGTGGAGCGTCACGTATAGCGATAAATTTGGCTTTTTGTCATCTCTTGTTTGTGGCTATAAGGAGAGAACAATCGAGATGGAGTTCTGAAGGTAATTGTATATTATGCGGTGCTATTGTGCGATCGCCAATGAGCGTGAATGCTCTTTCACAAGAGTATTCTAGAACATAACGCAGATTACAAGAAAATCAATTGCAAATTTGAGGACAAATCATCACATATTTGACATTCTCAACCCTGTTGCCTGCGTTAATTCTAGTTCCATGACTAGATGAATATCCAACGCTACTTACTGCCCTATTGATTAAACTGCATAAGTTAATTTTACTGAAATTTATTTATAAAACACTGTTGTAGAAAAAAGTTATTCTTAATAATTTAATCAATTAAAGGAAGAACATGAATATAAATAACCAATCTCGCAGTGATTTGACAAGACTTACACAACTTGCATATATTTGGCTGCAAATAGTACATAAGTACTGATAAAAGTAGACATCAATAGACTTTTGTATCTTCATAAAGTTTTATGAAAACTTTATTCTATTTCAGAAAAAGATATTTTTGGTTCTGTATGACCAAATAATTGCTTGAGAATTTTTTTACCTTAAGTTACTTTACTCACTACAACACAAATACTTGACTACATCAAGAAAGTCTAGGATAAAGTATGCGCGATATTTTCTTAATTAATGCTGAAACTGAAACCCAAAACCTCTTAATAAATTGCTTAAAGAATTCAGGATTTGAGGTGGTAGGGACAGAAAATGGTCTGGTTAATGTTAAGGTTTCAAATGATACCTTATCTCCTAATCATGATATTAATAAATCTTATGTATCACTAACATCTATCTTCCCATCTATTCCCCGACTACGTGAGGTTTTCGATTTCATTGAATTAAACTATTGTCAGAATATTAAGCTCAAGGAAGTGGCTCAAGCTGTTGGTTATTCTCCTGCTTATTTAACGGACTTAGTACGCAGACTTACTGGCAAAACTGTCAATAACTGGATTATTGAGCGTAGGCTAATACAAGCAACCACTCTCCTATCAGATACTAATTATTCAATAGAAGAAATTGCTTTAAAAGTAGGTTATCAAAATATCAACCATTTTTATTGTCAGTTTCGTGATTACTACAAAATTACTCCTCGTACTTGGAGAGAACAGCAGCGTTGTCAAGTCAGTTATACCAATTTAATATGAAGACGCATAAAAACTAATTACTCCCCTTGAAAAGGAGTGTACACACAACTGAAAAACGCTGTAACAAACATCCCTAAAAAATCTGATTAATTCGTCATAATAATCAAAATGAAATTAACTGGGTTTTTTAGGGATGCTCTATTAACTAAATTAAATCGCGTCTACTAGTGGACTGACACAGCTAAGTGATCTTGTGCCGAGAATACCTTGACATCACCGGTAACTTATGTTTAGCGAAGCTAATTGAGTATTTTTGGCACTTGACAAAGTGGAAGCTCAAAAATCACCGTCCACCTTGGGTATACCAGCCACTCAAGAAAATCTATATTGATTTGATGGGGAACATAGCCTTTATATCATTAGGCGTGCGATCGCTCTGCTTGAGAAGATGAGTATTTTGTCTAAGCAGTCTCGATGAAACAAGTTTCATCCCCAAGTTAAGAAAGCATTCGTAATTCAATAGAAACCTACAAAGCAAGCACTTCTTACTATTTGTACGACTCTCTAGTTAGTTACAGATAGTTTAGATTTATTAAATTTTTAATAAATCTTTACGATTGTTTACATTATTTACTTAAGTGTCTTAAATATCTTAACTGTCCACCTAAATATCTGCTTAAGTGTCTTAAATATCTTAACTGTCTACTTTAATATTTTAACTACTATTAGATTTTATGGATAAGGCAAATTAACTGTCTTAACTGCTATTGTATTTTATTAATCAAAATGAGATTATTGCCTATGTTTATAAAAATATATAATTTTACTTGTAAATCTTTAAATTAGTAAAATTATATATTTTATTTTGATTAATAAGGACTAAATAACAATTAACAGAATGAAATTTAAGTCAATTAAAATGAAAAGCATCCTTAAATAGATAGAAGAACTAAAGCGCGCGTCAACTTAAAATTGAGATAACCTAATATATTTCGTTACTTATAATCAAAAGTTTTCAAGGGTTAAAAATGAGCAATTTTTTTAAAAATGCTTATGTATAACTAACTATCAACTTACGTTATCTCTGATTTGGAGTAATTACCTGTAATTACTTTTAACTATTCAAGTATTAGTCGACTATAGTAAGGATATAAAAGTTAATGCAATTAAGTAATTATACTCAGAACTTGGTAGATTTAAACAATCCAAGTTTTACATACAGAGAAATAGAAATTGCTATACGCTCAAGTTTAACTATAGATGATTGCGTAGTCATAGAGAGACAGACAGAGAATTTCCAACGAGAATTAATTGCTTATGTCGTACCATCAAGTTTATTTGCACCAGAGCAATTATTATCTCACTTGCAAAAAATATTACCCAGTCAATGGATACCCAAAGCAATAATACCAGTATCAACTCTGCCATTGACGTTATCAGGTAAGATTGATGAAATTGCCATCAGCCAAATAGAAATTACAGACAATGATTTAGTTGAGCGATGGTTAGAAAAAATCCAGTCATTGCCTGAAGTCAATCAAGTCGCAGTAGTAGTTAAACAACAAATACAACAGCAAAAATCACTACGTCTATCAGACTTAATTCCTGATTGGAAAACTCTTACTAGTGCAGAAAACAATCATCCAGATAAAACAGATTTTTCTCGCTCAACTATCAATCATGATAGCGTAGATAATAAACCAGCGATCAATCATGGTGATGAACTCAGGCGCGACAAAGACGCAGCCAAAATCCTGCCGCAAGCACTACAACAAACAGCCGCTAAATATCCAGAAAAAGCAGTAATTTATATTCAAGCAGACGGTTCCGAAGTTATTCAGTCTTATCACGACTTATTATTAGACGCGCAAAAGATATTAGCTGGTTTAAAAAAACTCGGTTTAAAACCCCAAGACAAAGTAATTTTTCAAATAGATATTAATCAAGATTTCATCCCGGCTTTTTGGGGCTGTGTACTAGGCGGTTTCATTCCCGTACCAGTTTCGGTTGCTCCAGCCTACGAACAAATTAACAGCGCCGTCAATAAACTGCATAATGCTTGGCAAATGCTAGAGCAACCCCTTGTATTGACAAGCTCACGCCTAGCCGAGAGCCTGCAAAAATTACCGTCACTTTTAAATATAGAAAATTTTCAAGTAGAGACAGTAGATAACTTACGCCACAACGAACCAGATACTAATATTTATCCAAGCTTGGAAGATGATTTAGCACTACTATTACTCACATCCGGGAGTACAGGATTTCCTAAAGGTGTGATGTTAACTCATCGCAACCTTTTGAGTATGACGGCTGGTTTTGCCCAAGGAAGCAATTTTCATGATCAAGATATTATCTTGAACTGGATGCCACTGGAACATGTGGGCGCAATTATCTCGATGTCACTGTTGGCGTTTGATTTGGGTTGTCAACAAATTCATGTATCTACAGAATATATTCTCCAAAACCCAATTCGTTGGTTAGAGTTAATTCAACATTATCAAGCGACGATTTCTTGGTTTCCAAATTTTGCTTTTTCGCTGCTGAATGAACGGGCAAATGAAATTAATCAACGCTCATGGAATTTATCTTCTATGAGATTTATAGTTAATGCTGGAGAACAAATTGTCCCGAAAACAGCGCGGACTTTTTTGAAGTTATTAGAGCCATATAATTTACCAGCTAACGCCATTCGTCCTGCTTTTGGGATGTCGGAAACTGCTTCAGGAATCAGCTATGATCATGATTTTTCTTTAGCTACATCATCAGATGATATGTCCTTTGTAGAATTAGGTGCGCCAATTCCAGGAGCATCAATTCGCATCACTGATGAAAATAACCAAATTGTCAATGAAGGTGTAATTGGAAAATTTCAAGTTAAAGGACTTTCTGTTACACCTGGTTATTATCAAAATCCCCAACGTAACCGCGAAGCTTTTACCCCAGATGGATGGTTTAATACTGGGGATATTGGTTATTTAAAGGCAGGAAAAATTGTCCTCACTGGCAGAGATAAAGATGACATTATTATTAATGGCATCAACTACTATAGCCATGAAATTGAAGCAGTGGTGGAAGAAGTTGAGGGTGTGGAAATATCCTACACAGCTGCTTGCGCTGTACGAGTTGCGGAAAATAATGCAGATCAATTAGCTATCTTTTTTAGTTCTGTTGTTTCTGAAGAAATATTGTTGAAAGAACTAATTAAAAAGATTCGTGGAGCAGTTGTTAAAAATATTGGGGTAAATCCTCATTACATCATTCCTGTGAAAAAGGAAGTAATTCCCAAAACGGCGATTGGCAAAATTCAGCGTCGCCAATTGAGTCAGCTATTTGCCGATGGGGAATTTGATGGGATAATTCAACAATTGGGGATAAATTTAGATAATCCTAATTCATTGCCAGATTGGTTTTATCATCAAGTTTGGCGACAAAAAGTAGCTGTCACCCACAAGTCTGCTATCAACGGTAGCGTACTGGTGTTTCTGGATGAGTTGGGATTAGGTGAGTATTTAGGTAGAGAATTAGAAAAACAGCATCAGCCTTGGGTGGGTGTGACAGCAGGAGTAGAGTTTAAACAACTGAGTTCTAATCGCTACCAAATTGCTCCCAATAATCCCGCAGATTACCAACGTTTATTATCGGCTGTACAAGTTAACAACTATCCCATAGCGCAGATTATACATTTGTGGACTTACGACAGTTGTATTGATGAAATTTCTAGCTTGGAGTCCTTGGAAGCGGCGCAGACGAAGGGTGTTTATAGTTTACTGTCATTAGTCCAAGCCTTGGCGAAAACCCGCAAATCTGAGGAAACAATTGCTACTTTAGTCGTTTCTACCCATACCCAGTTTACATCCCCTAGCGACAACATTGCATACACCAAATCGCCTTTACTAGGACTACTCAAAGTCATTGACCAAGAAATACCAGGGGTAAAGACTCGTCATCTCGATTTAACTGTAGATGAAATTGCCGTGAATGCAGAACGGATTCTGCAAGAAATTTATGTATTATCAGAAGAGTCTGAGGTAGCCTATCGCCAAGGACAGAGGTTGATTCCTCGATTAGAAAAAGTAGACTTTCCCGCCCCAGCACAACCAGACTTGGGCTTTGTGACTGGGGGAATGTATTTGATTACTGGTGGACTTGGGGGTGTTGGGGTAGAAATTGCTAAGTATTTGCTCAAGCATTACAAAGCAAAACTGTTGTTGGTGGGAAGAACCAATGTAGCCCAAAGCACGGCAAAATTCGCCGCCTATGAAGAACTAGAACAGTTGGGCGGACAAATCACCTATCGGGCGGTGGATGTGTGCGACTTGTCCGGGTTGCAACAGGTGGTAGAACAGGTGCAGAGTGAATGGGGGTGTCAACTGGATGGAGTGCTGCATCTAGCGGGAAATTATCAAGAGCGATCGCTTTTAGAGGAAAATCAGCATAGTTGGTCAACAGCCGTCCGTTCCCAAATTGGCGGAGCTTGGGTACTGCATCAACTCCTGAAAAATTATCCCCAAGCTTTATTTATCAGCTTTGCTTCTGTGAGTCGCTGCTTGGGAGGGGCGACAGTCGCCACCTATGTTGCTGCTAATCAATTTTTAGCCAGTTTTAGCCATTATCAACGCTCTCAATGTGGCTTGAATAGCTATTGTTTGAGTTGGAGTCTTTGGGATGGTAAAGGTATTAGCCAGGATGTCTCCAGAAGCAAGTTAGCCCAAACCAAAGGCTACCTACCCATATCTACCAGACAAGGATGGTTTTCTTTACTCACTGGCTTACGTCACCCGCAAACCCAGTTGTTAATTGGCTTAGATGGTGGTAATCAACATATTCGTGGTCATGTAAACTATAGTTATCCACTACAGCAACTGACAGCTTATTTTACGGCCAATAGTGATGCTAAGGTAGCGGAGAAACTAAGGGAATTGGTAGTTTGCGATCGCTTTGGTCAAGTCAGCAATTGCAACTTTGTCCAACTACCCCAAATGCCCTTAACCCAGACTGGTGAAATTGACCGCGCAAAACTCATCAAAGGCGATTTACGCCCCACTACCAACCAGCAAAGACAGTCAGGAACAGACATTGAACGGCAAGTGCAACAGATTTGGCAACAAGTCTTAGGCTTAGAGGAAGTGGGGCTAGATGATAACTTCTTCGAGCTAGGCGGACATTCCCTATTGCTAGTCCAGGCGCAGAGCAAATTACAAGACTTTTTCCAGCGCCAAGTCTCCATCGTGGATATGTTTAAATATCCCACCATCAGCGCCCTAGCCAACTATTTATCTCAGGAGCAAACCGAGTCACCCGCAGTCCTGCAAGGGCAAAAACGCGCCCAAGTTCGTAAACAACGGCAACAAGGGAACGCAGATATCGCTGTCATTGGGATGTCTTGCCGTTTTCCCGGTGCAAACAGCATTGAGGAATTTTGGCAAAATTTAGCCAATGGCGTAGAATCGATTTCCTTCTTTACCGAGGAAGAAATCATCGCCGCAGGTGTAGATCCAGAATTGGTGAAAAACCCCAACTACGTCAAAGCCAAGCCGATATTATCAGATGTGGAATCTTTTGATGCGGATTTCTTCGGCTATAGTGCCAAAGAAGCCGAATTACTAGATCCCCAGCAACGGCTGTTATTAGAATGTGCTTGGGAAAGTTTGGAAACTGCTGGTTACAATCCTCTCACTTATGATGGGGCGATTGGTATATATGCGGGTGCGGTGATGAATACCTACCTACTCAATAATATTTATCCCCAGCGCCATCAGCTAGATAGCAACGATAATTTAGCAGTCGCCACCCTCGACTCGATGGGCGGTTTGCAAATGATGGTGGCTAATGATAAAGATTATTTAACCACCAGGATTTCTTACAAACTCAACCTGACTGGCCCCAGTGTGAATGTGCAAACCGCTTGCTCTACATCCTTGGTAGCAGTTCACATGGGTTGTGCTAGTTTATTGAGTGGCGAAAGTGACATCGTTTTAGCTGGGGGTGTTTCCGTCAATGCCCCGCAAAAGGTGGGACACTTATATCAAGAGGGAATGATTGTTACTCCCGATGGGCATTGTCGCGCTTTTGATGCCCAAGCCCAAGGCACAATTTTTGGCAGTGGTGTAGGACTGGTAGTATTGAAGCGGCTCGAAGAAGCGATCGCCGACGGTGATCACATCTATGCTGTGATTAAAGGTTCCGCCGTGAATAACGATGGTGGTACAAAAGTCGGTTACATGGCTCCCAATGGCGATGGTCAAGCATCTGTAGTCACAGAAGCCTTGACAATGGCGGGAATTGATGCTGAAACCATCGGCTACGTTGAAGCACATGGTACAGGTACACCCTTGGGCGACCCCATAGAAATTGGTGGACTCTCCCAAGCCTTCCGCAGTAGTACCCAAGCCAAAAATTTCTGTGGGATTGGTTCAGTCAAAACCAACATCGGTCATTTACAAATTGCCTCTGGTGTGGCAGGTTTTATGAAAACAGTCCTGTCAATATACCATAAACAAATTCCCCCCAGTCTGCACTTCCAAGAACCTAATCCCCAGCTAGATTTACCCAATACACCTTTCTACGTCAATACCAGCTTGAAAGACTGGCCTAACCTGGGTTCTCCCCGCCGTGCGGGAGTCAATTCCTTGGGAATTGGTGGTGCTAATGCTCATGTGATATTGGAAGAAGCACCCGCACCTTTACCAAAACAGGAATTTGCCCGACCTTACCATATCCTCACCCTCTCAGCCAAAACTGAAGCAGCTTTATTAGAGTTGGGACAACGTTATGGCGAATATCTCACAAATCATGGTGAGCTAGCCATTGACGACATCTGCTATACGACGAATATCGGGCGATCGCACTTTCATCATCGCCTAGCGATCGTCGCTGCATCCAGAGAAGAATTGCTTGAGCAACTAGCTAATATCACATTAAGCACGCCTAGTCAAATAGGCAAAAAGCCCCGGAAAATTGCCTTCCTCTTTACTGGGCAAGGCTCCCAATACATCAACATAGGTAGGGAACTTTACAAAACTCAACCCATCTTCCGCCAAACCCTAGAGCAGTGCGATGAAATTCTCCGCCCCTATCTAGAGCATTCCTTATTAGAAATCCTCTATCCTGGCGAAGTTGGGGAGCAAACTGCATCCCTCATCAATCAAACCGCCTACACCCAACCAGCCCTATTTGCCTTAGAATACGCCCTCTATCAACTCTGGAAATCCTGGGGAATTGTTCCCGATGTCGTCATGGGACATAGTGTGGGTGAGTATGTAGCCGCAACCGTCGCCGGAGTTTTTAGCCTGGAAGATGGACTCAAACTCATCGCCCAACGGGGACAATTAATGCAGCAATTACCCAATGGCGGACAGCAAGAGGAAAAGGGGCAGGGGGCAGGGAGCAAGGGTGAAAACCGAGACGGAGAGCTTCAAACTCCGCCCCAGTCAAGCGCCCCTCAAGAGCCGGGCTTCCATGTTTCGCCCCGCAGCGTTGGGGGGAATAGCTCTGTCCCCCTGCTCCCTGCTCCCTTCCCCCCTGCCTCTTCCGGTGTCATGGTTTCCCTCATTGCTTCCGAGGCGCAAGTCAGACAAATTATCGCCCCATTTGCCAATACAGTATCCATCGCCGCCATCAACAGTCCCGAAAGTATCGTCATTTCCGGCGCTAGTGAGGATATCGCCACTATTTGTCAAAAGTTAGCTGCACAGAAAGTGAAAACCAAGTACCTGGAGGTATCCCACGCTTTCCATTCTCCTTTGATGACACCAATGTTATCGGCGTTTGAGCAAGTCGCCAATCAAATCACCTACTATCAGCCGCAAATACCAATCATCTCCAATGTCACCGGACAATTAGCTGATGAGCAAATTAGCACAGCAAAATATTGGGTGAATCATATCCAGCAAACAGTACAGTTTGCCCAAGGTATGGAGACATTAGCACAGCAAGGGTATGAAGTCTTTTTAGAGATTGGAGCTAAACCAACATTATTGGGTATGGGACGTGAGTGTTTACCAGACAGCGCCAGTCTGTGGTTGCCTTCTCTGCGTCCGGGGATGCCAGAATGGAAACAACTACTTGAGAGTTTGGCTGATTTATATGTAGCCGGAATCGAAATAGATTGGTTAGCCTTTGCAGGCGACGCTCCCCAACAGAAAGTACCTTTACCTAACTATCCCTTCCAAAGACAACGTTATTGGTTGGATACACCATCGCCCCAGCCAAAAACAGAGTCCGTATCGGTAGAACAAAGCCAGACTCCGATTACCAAATTGCTGAATCAGGGAAATACTCAAGACTTAGTGCAGCTACTACAGCAAGCCGGGAATTTTTCACCAGAACATCTCCAACTATTACCGGAAATATTAGCAGTCTTAGTCAAGGAACATCAGCAACACCTGATACCAGAAAACATCCGCGACTTCTGCTATGAAATAGTCTGGCGCAATCAAGGAAATATACAGTCAATTCGCCCAAATAACACAGAACTAGGCTCTTGCCTGATTTTTGCGGATAGACAAGGTATTGGTCAAGAGTTGGCTGGATTATGGCGACAACAAAAACCCTGTACCCTCGTTTACCCCGGCACTGAGTATAAAAAAATAAGAGACCAAGAAATTATCATCAACCCCGCCTTACCAGAAGACTTTCAGCGATTATTCCGAGAACATACAGCCACAAACCAAGCACCTTGCCAAAAAGTCATTTATTTGTGGAATTTAGATACAATTGCTGCCAATGCCCTCAGCCTCAACGATTTAGAAACAGCCTCACAACTAGTCTGTGGTGGCGTACTATCACTACTCCAGTCTTTAATTAATCAAGGATTTTCCCGTCCTCCCAGCCTCTGGCTAGTCACCAAAGGCGCACAACCAGTCAAGGGAGAATCAACCCTGTCAGGTTTAGCTCAAGCCACTGTTTGGGGATTAGGCAAAGTCATTACCAACGAGCATCCAGAGTTTAACTGTACTCTGGTAGATTTAGACCCAGACGGAAAGTACAATACTCAGCATCTATGGGCAGAAATTTGTTCACACCAGCCAAATAGTAGTGAAAATCGCCTAGCTTTCCGTCATGGACAACGATATGTTAACCGGATTGCACGAAAACAAGAAATTGTCAAGCAATCTCTGGAAATTAAAACCGATGCTACTTACCTAATTACAGGTGGTTTAGGTGAAATTGGTTTACTGATAGCCAAATGGCTGGTAGAGCATGGGGCGAAACACTTAGTTTTGGTAGGGCGTAGCCATCCTCAAGCCGCAGTTCAAGCCACCCTCACACAACTAGAAGCGGCAAAATGTCAGGTTGTTATCATGCAGGCTGATGTATCCTTAGAAGAAGATGTCGCATCATTACTTGCTCAAATTCAAACATCGATGCCACCGTTAAAGGGTATCATTCATGCCGCAGGTGTGATCGAAGACCGACTCTTGGTCGAGCATCAATGGTCATTATTTGCTAAAGTGTTTGCCCCCAAAGTAAGTGGAGCTTGGAATTTACACCATCTCACCCAAGATTTACCCTTAGACTTTTTCGTACTGTTTTCCTCGATCGCATCCATCATGGGTTTTGCTGGGACAGCCAATTATACCGCCGCCAATACCTTTTTAGATGCGATCGCTCATTATCGTCGGTCATTGAATTTACCGGGGTTGAGTATCAACTGGGGGCCTTGGTCGAAGTTAGGAATGGCTAAGACTGTGGAGATGAAAACCGAAGCGCAATGGGCAAACCAGGGAATCCAGCCGATGGAACCACAGCAATTATTAAGCATCCTCGAAAATTTGTTACCTCAAAATACAGCGCAGATAGGGGTGATGCAGCTTGATTGGTCAAAGTTTTTGGCGCAGTTCTCCGGTGACTCTTCTCCGAGTTTCGTCGCGGAAATAGCACAACAGTTGCAAACACCCGCCATTACCCAAAAGCAACAGCCAGCCAAAATTTTAGACCAAATCAAAGAAAGTTCCCCAGAACAAAGCCAAGCACTGTTGATTGATTACCTCTCTCAGCAGATGGCTAAAGCGTTGGGGATAACGACATCTAAACTAAGTATTGATCAGCCTCTAAATAAAATGGGGCTTGACTCCCTCATGGTTGTGGAACTGAAAAATCGCCTCAGAAGTGAATTGGGAATTAATATCCCCATCACCAAATTTTTGGATGGCGTGAGTGTGATTGGTTTAACAAAGTTGATCGCTCAAGAACTATTCGCAGTTCAGCCAGTCTCTCAAACATCGGTTGTACCCACAATCACAGCTAGGAAAAATAGCCGGGTGAGGGGAGAACTATAAATTTATGCACTAGGAAGAGGCACAGCTAAAAGCCTCTTCCTTCCTGCCTTAACCTAATGACAATTATTCATCTCCAGCTACTTAAAACTATTAGAAATTGAAAATAAGATTATGAGTTTAACAGAATTTATCAATAATCTGGCGGCAAAGAATATTGAACTGTGGGTAGAGGGAGACAAGCTATACTACGACGCACCAGAAGATGCACTAACCCCTGAGTTGTTGGGGGAAATTAAGCAATATAAAGCAGAAATTATCAAGTTGTTATCTGATGGTGATCAGGCGACATCAACTTATCCCCTGTCCCAAGGTCAAAAAGCACTGTGGTTTTTAGATCAACTAGCACCGCAGAGTGTCGCTTATCACCTCACTTATACAGCGAAATTAGCCGCAAATGTAGATATTTTCGCCCTCAAACAAGCAGCACAAGTCCTTGTGGATAGACATCCAGTGTTGCGGACTACCTTTGCTACCGTTGATAGCGAACCCGTGCAGACAATTCACGCCAATCAGCAAGTTGACTTTAGCATCGAAGAAGTTAGCGATTTTGCACAAGATGATGTAGATAATTGGGTTGCAGAAAGAAGCGATCGCCTTTTCGACTTAGAACAAGGCCCAATAGTACGCTTCGATTTGTTAATTAATCAGACTACCAGCAATCAAGCCGCAACAGAACATATTCTGCTCATCACCCTACATCATATAATTGGGGATTTCTGGTCTTTAGAAATCCTCATCAATGAACTGAGAGCATTGTATCAAGCGATAGCCAAAGGTATACCCCACCAACTACCCGCAGCCAAATATCAGTATCAAGATTACGTCAACTGGTCAGAGCAAATGCTCGCTAGTTCAGAAGGCGATCGCTTGTGGAATTACTGGCAAAAACAACTCTCAGGTGAGTTACCATTGCTCAACTTACCAACCGATAGACCAAGACCAGAGAACCAAACTTATAACGGGACTAACCAATTTTTTGCCCTGGATGAACAACTGCTGCACCAGCTGACAGAATTAGCCAAGCAACAGGGTGCGTCTTTATACACAGTTGTATTAACAGCATTACAAATATTATTATTACGTTATACCAATCAAGAAGATATTTTAATTGGTTCACCAATGGTGAATCGGAGTCGGTCGGAATTTGAGAAGATTATCGGTTATTTTACGAATCCTGTGGTCTTGCGTGCAGACCTGTCAGGAAATCCCACCTTTGAAGAATTGCTGGAGCGATCGCGCGCCTGTGTTTTAAACGCCCTAGACCATCAAGAATATCCCTTTCCCCTATTAGTAGAGCGACTGCAACCAGTCCGCGACCCCAGTTATTCGCCAATCTATCAGGTAGCCTTAGCCTGGGATCGATCTCATCAAAACGACCAAGAAGCTTTACTTACAGAAAGTGATGAGTTAATTGTCGAATCTATGCCAGGGTCTAGAGGGGCTATATTCGATTTAACCTTAACTATTTTGGACGAGCCAGGTTCGCTCAAAGGTACATGGAATTACAACACTGATTTATTTGATAGCAGTACTATCGAGCGGATGGCAGTTAATTTTGTCACCTTACTAGAAAGTATTGTTACTAATCCCCAAGAGCGAATTTGCCAATTACCCATACTCACACAGGCGGAACAACAGCAGTTATTAGTCCAGTGGAATCATACCCACACAGATTATCCCCAAGATAAATGTATCCATCAGTTATTTGAGGAGCAAGTAGAGCGCACACCTGACGCTGTGGCTGTAGTGTGTGAAAATCAGCAATTGACATATCACGAGTTGAACAGTCGTGCTGACTCCTTAGCCCATTACTTGCGCTCCTTGGGAGTAGGCGCAGATGTGTTAGTAGGGATATGTGTAGAACGCTCCCTAGAAATGGTAGTAGGACTCCTAGCGATTCTCAAAGCAGGTGGGGCTTACGTACCACTTGACCCAGAATATCCCCAAGACCGTTTGAGTTTCATGCTGGCAGATACTCAAGTTTCGGTACTGTTGACTCAAGAAAAATTAGTACAGTCTCTTGGGCAACATCAGGCGCAGGTTGTCTGCTTAGATAAAGACTGGGAAAACATCGCCCAGGCAAATCAGCATCCTCTCAACAGCATAGTTAGTGCAGAAAACCTGTGTTATGTAATTTACACCTCCGGTTCCACAGGCACACCCAAAGGAGTAGTAGTTACCCATCAGTCTGTAAATCGACTAGTATGCAACACCAACTACATCCAGTTCACACCGGATGATTGCGTTGCTCAAGCCTCAAATATTGCCTTTGATGCAGCCACCTTTGAAATTTGGGGAGCATTGCTGCACGGAGGCAAATTAGTCATCATCAGTAAATCTGTATTGCTCAACCCCCAAGAATTTGCCGCCTACCTCCACTCTTACCAAATCAGTGTATTATTCCTCACCACAGCTTTATTCAATCAGTTAGCCAGTTTTCTACCGCAAGCATTTAGTTCCTTAAAATATCTCCTATTTGGTGGTGAAGCAGTTGACCCGAAATGGGTGCAAGAAGTACTGGAAAAAGGCGCTCCCCAGCAATTGCTTCATGTCTATGGCCCAACAGAAAATACCACTTTTTCTTCTTGGTATTTGGTAGAAGAATTACCAACCACAGCTACAACTATTCCCATTGGTCGCCCCATTAGCAACACGCAGATATACATACTTGACCAATATCTACAACCAGTACCAGTAGGTGTAGCCGGAGAGTTACACATAGGCGGTGCGGGATTAGCCAGAGGCTACCTGAACCGACCAGAATTAACACAAGCCAAATTCATCCCCAACCCGTTTGATAATTCAAAATTATATAAGACTGGGGATTTGGTAAGGTATTTACCAGATGGCAATATTGAATACATAGGACGTATTGACAATCAAGTAAAAATACGCGGTTTCCGTATTGAGTTGGGTGAAATAGAAGCAATACTCAATCAACATGAAGCTGTACAAACCAATTGTGTCATCGTCCGGGAAGATACCAGAGGGGAGAAGCGGCTAGTCGCCTACATTGTATCTGCATCAGAAGTTAAAATAACCACAAGTGAACTGCGTAGCTTCCTGAAACAAAAGCTGCCAGATTATATGATTCCTAGTGGTTTTGTGTTTCTAGAAGCACTACCACTAACCCCCAATGGCAAAATAGACAGACGAGCGTTACCAACACCAGAAATAGACAGCGAACAGGTAGAGAAATATGTAGCACCGCGCACCCCCACAGAAGAACTGTTAGCACTGATATGGCAAGAAGTGCTGAAACTAGAGCGAGTAGGTAGAGAAGATAATTTCTTTGAATTAGGTGGACACTCACTACTAGCAACGCAAATAGTCTCCCGCATTCGTACAAACTTCCAAATCGAACTACCATTGCGGAGTTTATTTGCCGCACCGACAATTGCGGGAATAGCATCCATCATCGGGCAACTACAGCAACAAGACTTAGCACTAGCAGCACCCCCCATTCTCAAGCGGACAGAGAATGCAGACTTACCACTATCATTCGCCCAACAAAGGTTGTGGTTTTTAGACCAGTACGAGACAAACAGTTCTTATTACAACATCCCCATCGGCTTGCGTCTAGTAGGAAATCTCAACGTGGCGGCGTTAGAAACAAGCTTAGAAGCAATTATTCATCGCCACGAAGCATTAAGAACGAATTTCATCACCATTGATGGTCAAGCGACACAAGTCATTCAAGCACAAACAAACTGGCTCCTAGAAGTAGTTGACTTGCAGCATTTATCAGCACAGGAAATTGAAATTGCAGCACAGAAAATCACTCAACAACAAGCACTGACGCCTTTTGACTTGGCAGGTGAACCACTAATCAGAGTCAAATTATTGCTGCTGTCTGATACAGAACAGTGGTTGTTAGTTTGTATGCACCACATTGTCAGTGACGGTTGGTCAATGAGCGTATTTGTGCAGGAGTTACAAGCACTATACAATGCCTATAGCCAAAATCAACAGTCACCATTATTACCACTGCCAATACAGTATGCAGATTTCGCTATTTGGCAAAGACTGTGGTTGCAAGGAGATGTACTTAATCGCCAACTGAGTTACTGGAAACAACAGTTAGCTTCAGCACAGACATTCCTACCATTACCTACAGACAGACCCAGACCTGCGGTGCAGACTTTCAACGGTGCATACTTGGAGTTTGCACTGTCGGCTGAGTTAACTCAGAAATTGGAAAAACTGAGTAATCAGCAAGGGGTAACGCTGTTTATGACGCTGTTAGCGGCGTATAACACCCTGCTGTATCGTTATACAGGGCAAGAAGATATTTTGGTAGGGACACCAATAGCGAACCGCGATCGCACCGACATCGAAGGGTTAATCGGCTTTTTTGTCAATACCTTGGTGATGCGAACCGATTTATCGGCAAATTCTAGTTTTAGCGAATTACTCTGGCGCATTCGCTCAATAGCACTGTCGGCTTATGCTCATCAAGATTTACCCTTTGAAATGCTGGTAGAAGCGTTGCAGCCAGAACGGGATCTCAGTCATACACCACTGTTCCAGGTGATGTTTTCCCTGCAAAATGATGCGCCCATCTCACAAGTGCAATTGAGTGGGTTAACAGTCAGTTCCTTACCCATAGCTAGTAAAACCGCCAAGTTTGATTTAACTTTAGGAATGGAAAATACTGCTAATGGGCTGTGTGGCTGGTGGGAATATAACACTGATTTGTTTGACAGCAGCACAATTGAGCGGATGAATGGGCATTTTCTCACCTTGCTAGAAGCAATTGTGGCTCATCCAGAAGAACGCATTGCCCAACTACCAATCCTCACTCAGTCAGAACAACAGCAGTTATTATTCCAGTGGCAAGATACACAGCTTGAATATGGCCAAGATAAGTGTATTCATCAATTGTTTGAGGAGCAAGTAGAACGGACACCCGATGCAGTGGCGGTGGTGTTTGAAAACCAGAGCCTGACATACCAGGAGTTAAACTGTCGCGCCAACTCTTTAGCACACCACTTGCGTTTGGAGGGTGTCGGTGCAGATATACTAGTAGGACTAAGTGTAGAACGCTCCCTAGAAATGGTCATAGGCATATTAGGCATCCTCAAAGCAGGTGGAGCATACCTACCACTAGACCCAGAATATCCCAGCGAACGTTTAGCATTCATGCTCGAAGATGCTCAAGTCAGCGTACTACTCACCCAACAGCATCTAGTCGAGAAATTACCAGCACATCAAGCACAACTAGTCTGTATCGACAGCGAATACCCACATACCCCAGCAAATCTGCTGGATGTAGTCAAACCCGCAAATCTGGCTTATGTTATCTACACATCAGGTTCCACAGGGAAACCCAAAGGCGTATTAGTCAACCACAGTAACGTCACTCGCCTATTTGCCGCCACCGATGCTTGGTATAACTTTAGTGCAGCAGATGTGTGGACATTATTCCACTCTTATGCGTTCGACTTCTCAGTCTGGGAAATATGGGGAGCATTGCTGTATGGTGGCAGATTAGTAGTAGTACCATATTTAGTCACGCGATCGCCTGAATCTTTCTATGAGTTATTGTGTACTGAAAAAGTCACCGTTCTTAATCAAACCCCATCAGCCTTCCGTCAATTAATTGCCGCAGAACAGTCCAAAGAAACTATTGGCGATATCAACTTACGCCTAGTCATTTTCGGTGGCGAAGCTTTAGAACCAAAAACATTACAACCTTGGTTTGAGCGACACGGTGATGAGTTACCCCAATTAGTGAATATGTACGGCATTACCGAAACCACCGTCCATGTTACCTATCGTCCCATCACCCAAGCCGATGTGCATGGGGGAGCAAGTGTCATTGGTTGTCCCATTCCCGACTTGCAGGTGTATGTCCTAGACCAATATCACCAAGTAGTACCTGTGGGTGTACCGGGAGAAATGTATGTTGGTGGTGCTGGGGTGACGAGTGGTTATCTTAATCGTGCGGAACTGACAGCACAAAGGTTTATTCCTCATCCTTTTGATGAAAACTCCGCTCAACGCTTGTATAAAACTGGAGATTTAGCCCGTTATTTACCAAATGGGGAGTTGGAATATTTAGGGCGCATTGACCAACAAGTGAAGATTCGCGGTTTCCGTATTGAGTTGGGAGAGATTGAGGCGTTATTGTTGCAACATCCCACTGTCAGGGAAAGTGTGGTGATAGTGCGAGAGGATCAACCAGGGGATAAACGTCTGGTGGCTTACTTAGTCCCACAAGGTGAAGAGTCTCCCAAAGCATCCGAACTACGTGCCTTCCTCAAACAAAAGCTCCCTGATTACATGATTCCTGGTGCTTTTGTACACCTAGATGCTTTCCCACTTACGGTTAATGGTAAGCTAGACAGACGCGCGTTACCAACACCAGAAATAGACAGCGAATACACAGAGAAATATGTAGCACCGCGCACCCCTACAGAAGAACTGCTAGCATTGATATGGCAACAAGTTCTCAAACTAGAGCGAGTAGGTAGAGAAGATAACTTCTTTGAGTTAGGTGGACATTCACTACTAGCAACGCAAATAGTATCGCGTATTCGTACCAACTTCCAAGTCGAACTACCATTGCGGAGTTTATTTGCCGCACCGACAATTGCAGAAATAGCATCAATAATTGGGCAACTACAGCAACAAGACTTAGCACTAGCTGCACCCCCCATTCTCAAGCGGACAGAGAATGCAGACTTACCACTATCATTTGCCCAACAAAGGTTGTGGTTTTTAGACCAGTTCGAGACAAACAGTTCTTTCTACAACATCCCCATCGGCTTGCGCCTAGTAGGAAATCTCAACGTGGCGGCGTTAGAAGCAAGTTTAGAAACAATTATTCAGCGCCACGAAGCATTAAGAACGAATTTCATCAGCATTGATGGCAAAGCGACACAAGTAATTCAAGCACAAACAAACTGGACACTAGAAGTAGTTGACCTCCAGCATTTATCGGCACAGGAAATTGAAATTGCGGCACAGGAATTAGCCCAACAACAAGCACTGACACCTTTTGACTTAGCAGGTGAACCATTAATCAGAGTCAAATTATTGCTGCTGTCGCCGACAGAACAGTGGTTGAGTGTATGTATGCACCACGTAGTCAGTGACGCTTGGTCGATGGGTGTGTTTGTGGATGAATTAAGCACACTATACAATGCCTATAGCCAAAATCAACCATCACCGTTGTTACCACTGCCAATACAGTATGCAGATTTTGCTATTTGGCAAAGGCAGTGGTTGCAAGGGGAAGTCCTGGACAAGCAATTAAGTTACTGGCAACAACAGTTAGCCTCAGCACCGACATTCTTACCATTACCTACAGACAGACCTAGACCTGCGGTGCAGACTTTCAATGGTACATATCTGGAGTTTGCACTGTCGGCTGAGTTAACCCAGCAGTTGGAAAAACTGAGTAATCAGCAAGGGGTAACGCTGTTTATGACGCTGTTAGCGGCATATAACACCCTGCTGTATCGCTACACCGGGCAAGAAGATATACTCGTGGGTTCGCCCATTGCTAACCGCGATCGCAGTGAAGTAGAAGGGTTAATCGGCTTTTTTGTCAATACCTTAGTGATGCGGGGTGACTTATCACAAAATCCCAGTTTTAGCGAATTACTCTGGCGCATTCGCTCAATGGCACTGTCGGCTTACGCTCATCAAGATTTACCCTTTGAAATGCTGGTAGAAGCATTACAGCCAGAACGGGACTTGAGCCATACACCATTGTTCCAGGTGATGTTTTCTCTGCAAAATGATGTACCCATTTCACAAGTGCAGTTGAGTGGGTTAACTGTCAGTTCCTTACCCATCAAACTGACAACTTCCCGGTTTGATTTAACCTTAATCATGCAGAACAGTCCGACTGGACTTGTTGGCTTGTGGGAATACAGCACTGACTTGTTTGATGCTAGTACTATCGAGCGGATGACAAGTCATTTTGTCACCTTGCTGGAAGACATTGTTGCTAACCCACAACAAAACATCTGCCAATTGCCACTGCTGACACAAACCGAACAACAAAACTTACTGGTTGAGTGGAACGATACTTTTGTTGATTATCCCCAAGATAAAGTTATCCATCAGTTGTTTGAGGCACAAGTAGAGCGCACACCTGACGCGGTGGCGGTAATATTTGAAAATCAGAGCCTGACCTACCACCAGTTGAACAGTAGTGCTAACTCTTTGGCAAACTACTTGCGTTCAGCGAAGCTGTCGTGTAGCGATTCGCTGGGAGTCAAACCAGATACATTAGTGGGGATATGTGTAGAACGCTCCCTCGAAATGGTAATTGGAATACTCGGAATACTCAAAGCAGGCGGTGCATACTTACCACTTGACCCAGAGTATCCCACTGAGCGTTTAGCATTCATGTTAGAAGATGCTGCCGTCTCAGTGCTGCTCACCCAACAAAAATTAGTTGAGAAACTACCACAACATCAAGCGCGTGTCGTCAACCTGGATAGCGACTGGCAAGACATCAATCAGATGAGTCAAGAGAATATCATCTCTGGCGTGCAAGCGCATAACTTGGGTTACGTAATTTATACCTCTGGTTCCACAGGACAACCAAAGGGCGTAGCCATGAATCAGATTGCTCTTTGCAATCTCATATTGTGGCAACTGCACAATTCCCCAATGTCATCTCAAGGAGTCAAAACCCTACAATTTGCCCCAGTCAGCTTTGATGTCTCCTTCCAAGAAATGTTTACTACTTGGTGTAGTGGCGGCACATTGCTATTAATTGACGAGCAACTGCGGCGTGACTCGTTAGCATTATTAAAACTACTCCAACAACAAGCAGTAGAAAGATTGTATCTGCCGTTTGTAGCTTTACAGCAACTAGCGGAGGTAGCCGTTAGTAATGAAATAGTCACTAGCCATCTGCGGGAAATCATTACTGCTGGAGAACAGTTACAGATTACTCCTGCCATTGCTAACTGGCTTTCTGGGCTACGTGACTGTACGCTGCACAATCATTACGGCCCATCGGAAAGTCATGTAGTCGCTACATATACGCTGACTCCTCCTGTAGACAATTGGGCAGCACTACCGCCAATAGGTCGCCCCATCGCCAATACGCAAATCTATATCCTCGACCAATATCTACAGCCTGTACCAGTAGGTGTACCAGGAGAGTTGCACATCGGTGGTGTTTCCTTAGCCAGAGGCTATCTCAACAGACCAGAATTAACAGAAGAAAAATTTATTCCCAACCCCTTCCGAGGCAGGGGAGCAGGGGAGCAGGGGAGCAAGGGAGAAGATAGGCTGTATAAGACTGGGGATTTGGTAAGGTATCTAGCAGATGGCAATATTGAATACCTGGGACGCATAGATAATCAGGTAAAAATTCGGGGATTCCGGATTGAATTGGGTGAAATTGAAGCAGTCCTGAGCCAATATCAGCTTCTACAAGCCAATTGTGTCATTGTCCGCGAAGAGAGCATGGGGGATAAACGACTAGTAGCTTACATTGTTCCCCAACCGGAACAGACAGTTATTGTCAGCGAACTGCGACAATTCCTCAAATCCCAGCTACCAGAATACATGGTTCCGGCGGCGATCGTCACTTTGGATGCCCTACCCCTGACTCCTAGTGGCAAAGTCAACCGTCGCGCTCTACCAGCACCAGAGCTAAGTAGTGAAATTTCCGAGACATATGTCGCACCTCGCACGCCAATAGAAGAAATCCTGGTACTGATTTGGCAACAAGTGCTGAAAGTGGAGCCTATCGGCAGAGAAGACAATTTCTTTGAGTTAGGCGGACACTCACTACTAGCGACGCAAATAGTCTCCCGCATTCGTACAAACTTCCAAGTCGAACTACCATTGCGGAGTTTATTTGCTGCACCGACAATTGCGGGAATAGCATCAATAATAGGACAACTACAGCAACAAGACTTAGCACTAGTTGCACCGCCCATTCTCCAGAGGACAGAGAATGCAGACTTACCCCTGTCCTTCGCGCAGCAAAGGTTGTGGTTTTTAGACCAGTTCCAGCCGAACAGTTCCTTATATAATATTCCCTTCGGGTTACGCTTAGTGGGAACTGTTGATGTGGCGGCGTTAGAACAAAGCTTGAGGGAAATTATTCATCGCCACGAAACTTTACGCACGAACTTTGTTACCGTTGATGGGCAGCCAAGACAAATTATTCAAACCCTCACGAATTGGCAACTTGCAGTAGTTGACTTGCAGCATTTATCGGCAAGCGAACAAGCAACGACTGCACAGCAATTATTGCAACAACAAGCAATTCAAACCTTTGACTTAGGGTCGGATGCCTTAATCAGAGCGACATTATTAGTGCTGTCGCAAACAGAACAGTGGTTGAGTGTATGTATGCACCACGTAGTCAGTGACGGTTGGTCGATGGGTGTGTTTGTGGATGAATTAACCGCACTGTACAATGCCTATAGCCAGAATCAACAGTCACCGTTGTTACCACTGCCAATACAGTACGCAGATTTTGCTATTTGGCAAAGACAGTGGTTGCAAGGGGAAGTCCTCGACAAGCAATTGAGCTACTGGAAACAACAGTTAGCCTCAGCACAGACATTCCTACCATTACCCACAGACAGACCCAGACCTGCGGTGCAGACGTTCAATGGTACATATTTGGAGTTTGCATTGTCGGCTGAGTTAACCCAGAAATTGGAAAAGCTGAGTACTCAGCAAGGGGTAACAATGTTTATGACGCTGTTAGCGGCATATAACACCCTGCTGTATCGCTACACCGGGCAAGAAGATATTTTAGTGGGGACACCGATAGCGAACCGCGATCGCACCGACATCGAAGGGTTAATCGGCTTTTTTGTCAATACCTTGGTGATGCGGAGTGACTTATCACAAAATCCCAGTTTTAGCGAATTACTCTCACGCATTCGCTCAATGGCACTGTCGGCTTATGCTCATCAAGATTTACCCTTTGAAATGCTGGTAGAAGCATTACAGCCAGAACGGGATCTCAGCCATACACCATTGTTCCAGGTAATGTTTGCCCTCCAGAATGCGCCCATTTCAGAAGTGCAGTTGAGTGGGTTAACGGTCAGTTCCTTACCCATCGCCAGTAAAACTGCCAAGTTTGATTTAACTTTAGCCATGCAAAACACGGCGACTGGCTTAATAGGATGGTGGGAATATAACACTGACTTGTTTGACAGCAGCACCATTGAGCGGATGAATGGGCATTTTCTCACCTTGCTAGAAGCAATTGTGGCTCATCCAGAAGCGCAAATTGCCCAACTACCAATACTCACTCAGTCCCAACAACAACAGTTATTATTCCCGTGGCAAGATACACAGCTTGACTATGGCCAAGATAAGTGTATTCATCAATTATTTGAGGAGCAGGTAGAGCTTACACCCGATGCAGTGGCGGTGGTGTTTGAAAATGAAAGCCTGACATACTACGAATTAAACTGTCGCGCCAACTCTTTAGCAAATTACTTGCGTTTGGAGGGTGTCGGTGCAGATATACTAGTAGGACTAAGTGTAGAACGCTCCCTGGAAATGGTCGTGGGAATATTAGGCATCCTCAAAGCAGGTGGAGCATACCTACCACTAGACCCAGAATATCCCAGCGAACGTTTAGCATTCATGCTCGAAGATGCTCAAGTCAGCGTACTACTCACCCAACAGCATCTAGTCGAGAAATTACCAGCACATCAAGCACAACTAGTCTGCATCGACAGCGAATACCCCCAATACCAATCAAATCTGCTGGATGTAGTCAAACCCACAAACCTGGCTTATGTTATCTACACCTCCGGTTCCACAGGGAAACCCAAAGGCGTATTAGTCAACCACAGTAACGTCACTCGCCTATTTGCCGCCACCGATGCTTGGTATAACTTTAGTGCAGCAGATGTGTGGACATTATTCCACTCTTATGCGTTCGACTTCTCAGTCTGGGAAATATGGGGAGCATTGCTGTATGGTGGCAGATTAGTAGTAGTACCATATTTAGTCACGCGATCGCCTGAATCGTTCTATGAGTTATTGTGTACTGAAAAAGTCACAGTTCTCAATCAAACCCCTTCCGCCTTCCGTCAATTAATTGCCGCAGAACAGTCCAAAGAAACTATTGGCGATATCAAATTACGCCTAGTCATTTTCGGTGGTGAAGCCCTCGAACCCAAGACTCTGCAACCTTGGTTTGAGCGACACGGCGACACCTCACCCCAATTAGTGAATATGTACGGCATTACCGAAACCACCGTCCATGTTACCTATCGTCCCATCACCCAAGCCGATGTGCATGGGGGAGCAAGTGTCATTGGTTGTCCCATTCCCGACTTGCAGGTGTATGTCCTAGACCAATATCACCAAGTAGTACCTGTGGGTGTACCGGGAGAAATGTATGTTGGTGGTGCTGGGGTGACGCGTGGTTATCTCAATCGAGAGGAACTAACAGCCCAAAGGTTTATTCCTCATCCCTTTGATGAAAACTCCGCTCAACGCTTGTATAAAACCGGAGATTTAGCCCGTTATTTACCGAATGGGGAGTTGGAATATTTAGGCAGAATTGACCAACAAGTGAAGATTCGCGGTTTCCGTATTGAGTTGGGAGAGATTGAGGCATTATTGTTGCAACACCACTCTGTGCGGGAAAGTGTGGTGATAGTGCGAGAGGATCAACCAGGGGATAAACGTCTGGTGGCTTACTTAGTTTCGCAAGGTGAAGAGTTGGCGAAAGCTTCCGAACTACGTGCTTTCCTCAAACAAAAGCTACCTGATTACATGATTCCTAGTGCTTTTGTACACCTAGATGCTTTCCCTCTCACGGTCAATGGTAAGCTAGACCGTGCGGCGTTGAAACCACCAAGCAGCACCAGAGCAGAACTAGAAGATGATTTTGTCGCCCCCAGCACTACCAAAGAAAAAATCCTGGCGGCTATCTGGGCTAAGGTTCTGGGTGTGGAACAAGTAGGTATTCATGATAACTTCTTCGCTTTAGGTGGAGATTCCATTCGCAGTATTCAAGTGCTGGCTGCGGCTAAAGAACAAGGTTTGAATTTCTCTGTGCAGCAGCTATTCCAACATCAAACAATTCATGGTCTAGTCCAAGAACTGGAAACCCAAGGGCAGAATCTTACCAAGTCACAGTTAACTCAACCATTCAGTCTGATTTGCGAAGCAGACAAACAAAAGTTACCCGATGGCATAGAGGATGCTTATCCCCTGGCGATGCTGCAAATGGGTATGCTCTATCACACTGAGTACAACAAAGATAGTGCCGTCTACCGCGAAATTAGCAGTTTCCATTTCCAAGCCCCGCTTGATGTCGAACAGTTACAGGCTGCTTTACAAGATTTAGCTGAACGCCACCCCATACTGCGAACTTCCTTTGCACTCAGTAACTATACTATTCCCCTGCAACTAGTTCATCAGCAAGTTAAGATTCCCCTACTTGTAGAAGACTGGTGTCATTTAAATTATGAGCAGCAAGAAGCGGCTTTAGTTGCTTGGTTTGAAGTCGAAAAGCAACAGCATTTTGACTGGAATCATCCTCCCCTGATCCGTTTCTTTGTTCACCGTCGTACACAGGAATCATTTAATTTAACTTTAAGTTGCCACCACGCAATTCTCGATGGCTGGAGTGTGGCTTCGATGATGAGTGAGTTACTTGGGCGTTATTTATCACGGGTGAACGCAGCCGTCGATTATGTCTCACCACCATTAAGTCTCGCCTTCCGCGATTTTGTGGACTTAGAGCAACAAGCTTTAGCTGACGCAGCAACTCAAGATTACTGGAGTCACAAGTTAAGTGATAGCACTTTCACTAAGTTGCCCAGATGGTCGCCTGTGTCCAAAAACACTGGTGTTACTCCCCTCGGTGTACAAGAAGTCACTCTCTCCCCTGAGATTTGTCAAGGGTTGAAACAATTTGCTCAGTTGGCAGAAGTTCCTTTGAAGACAGTGCTGTTAGCGGCTCATTTACGGGTGTTGAATCTTCTGGGTGGAAACTCCGATGTGTTGACGGGTTTAGTAGCGAATGGCAGACCGGAACAAAGTGATGGCGATCGCATCTTAGGATTATTCTTGAATACTCTGCCACTTCGCTGTCAATTATCTGGCGGAACTTGGCTCGACCTAGTGCAGCAAGTGTTTAGGTCTGAACGGGAAATGCTACCACACCGTCGCTATCCACTCGCCCAAATCCAACGGAATTTAGGTGGTCAGCCTCTGTTTGAGACGGCGTTTAACTTCGTGCATTTTCATGTCTACCAACAGTTAATGGGGTTAGATAATTTGCAGCTACTGGGTGGTAAGTTCTTTGAAGAAACTAACTTCACTTTCACCGCTCAATTTGGTGTTGATCCCGCCTCATCTCAAATCGAGTTAAAACTGCAATACGATGCGACTGAGTTATCGGCGCTACAAATGCAGAGGATTGGTGACTACTACTTTAAGGCGCTGGTAGCAATGGTGAACCAGCCACAAGAACGTTACGAGTCGTACTCTCTGCTGTCAGAAGCCGAACAACAGCAGTTATTATTCCCCTGGCACGATACACACTTAGAGTATTCCCAAGATAAGTGTATTCATCAGTTGTTTGAGGAGCAAGTAGAACGCAGCCCCAACGCAGTAGCGGTAGTGTTTGAAAATGAAAGCCTGACATACCAGGAGTTAAACAACCGTGCCAACTCTTTAGCACATTACTTGCGTTCCTTGGGTGTAGGAGCCGATGTACTAGTAGGACTAAGTGTAGAACGCTCCCTAGAAATGGTAGTAGGGATATTAGGCATCCTCAAAGCAGGTGGAGCATACCTCCCACTAGACCCAGAATATCCCCCTGAGCGCCTGAGTTTCATGCTAGAAGATGCACAAGTCAGGGTAATAGTCACTCAACAGCATCTCATTGAGAAATTACCAGCACATCAAGCACAACTAGTCTGCATCGACAGCGAATACCCCCAATACCAATCAAATCTGCTGGATGTAGTCAAACCCACAAACCTCGCCTACGTCATCTACACATCAGGTTCCACAGGGAAACCCAAAGGCGTATTAGTCAACCACAGTAACGTCACGCGCCTATTTGCCGCCACCGATGCTTGGTATAACTTTAGTGCAGCAGATGTCTGGACATTATTCCACTCTTATGCATTCGACTTCTCAGTCTGGGAAATATGGGGAGCATTGCTCTACGGTGGCAGACTAGTAGTAGTACCATATTTAGTCACGCGATCGCCTGAATCTTTCTACCAGTTATTGTGTACTGAAAAAGTCACCGTTCTCAATCAAACCCCATCAGCCTTCCGCCAATTAATAGCCGCAGAACAAGCCAGAGAGAATATTGGCGATATCAACTTACGCCTAGTTATTTTCGGTGGCGAAGCCTTAGAACCAAAAACTCTACAACCTTGGTTTGAGCGCCACGGTGATGAGTTACCCCAATTAGTCAATATGTACGGGATTACAGAAACCACCGTTCATGTTACCTATCGTCCCATAAGCTTTGCCGATGTGGATGGGGGAGCCAGTGTTATCGGTCGTCCCATTCCCGACTTACAGGTGTATGTCCTAGACCAATATCACCAAGTAGTACCTGTGGGTGTACCGGGAGAAATGTATGTTGGTGGTGCTGGGGTGACTCGTGGTTATCTTCATCGTCCCGAACTGACAGCCCAAAGGTTTATTCCCCATCCTGTTGATCACAACTCTGGGCAACTATTATATAAAACCGGAGATTTAGCTCGTTATTTACCGAATGGGGAGTTGGAATATTTAGGCAGAATTGACCAACAAGTGAAGATTCGCGGTTTCCGCATTGAGTTGGGAGAGATTGAGGCGTTACTGTTGCAACATCCCGCAGTCAGGGAAAGCGTGGTGATAGTGCGAGAGGATCAACCAGGGGATAAACGTCTGGTGGCTTACTTAGTCCCACAAGGTGAAGAATCTCCCAAAGCATCCGAACTACGTGCTTTCCTTGAACAAAGACTCCCTGATTACATGATTCCTAGTGCTTTTATGTTCCTAGAAGCACTACCACTGACGGTAAATGGTAAGCTAAATCGTGCGGCATTGCCAGCAATTAACACAGCCAGACCAGAATTAGAAGATGATTTTGTCGCCCCCAGCACGACCGAAGAAAAAATCCTGGCTGCTATCTGGGCTAAGGTTCTGGGTGTAGAACAGGTGGGTATTCATGATAACTTCTTCGCTTTAGGCGGAGATTCGATTCGCAGTATTCAAGTGCTGTCTGCTGCTAAAGAACAAGGTTGGAATTTCTCTATACAGCAGCTATTCCAACATCAGACCATTCATGGGCTATTGCAAGAATTGAAAATGCCAGAGAATGAGATGGCAAAATTAGAATTAGCTCAACCATTTAGTCTCATTAGCGCAGCAGACAAACAAAAGTTACCTGCTGGTATAGAGGATGCTTATCCCCTGGCGATGCTGCAAATGGGTATGCTTTATCACACTGAGTTCAGTAAAGATACTGCTATCTATCATGATATTTTCAGTTACTACCTCAAAACCCCGCTTGATGTTGAACTTTTGCAGGTCGCCATACAAGATTTAGTTCAATATCACCCCATACTGCGGACTTCCTTTGACCCAAGTAACTTCAGTGTTCCTCTGCAATTAGTTCATCAGCGAGTGGAGGTTCCTTTACAGGTAGAAGATTGGTGTCATTTGAATGATTCTGAGCAAGAAGCGGCTTTAGTTGCTTGGTTTGAAGTCGAAAAGCAACAGCATTTTGACTGGAATCATCCTCCCCTGATCCGTTTCTTTGTTCACCGTCGTACACAGGAATCATTTAATCTCACTTTGAGCTTCCACCACGCAATTCTCGATGGCTGGAGTGTGGCTTCGATGATGAGTGAGTTACTTGGGCGTTATTTATCACGGGTGAACGCCGCAGTTGATTATGTCTCACCACCATTAAGTATCAACTTCCGCGATTTTGTGGACTTAGAGCAACAAGCTTTAGCTTCCTCCGCCACTCAAGATTACTGGAGTCAAAAGTTAAGTGATTGCACTTTCACTAAGTTGCCCAGATGGTCGCCTGTATCTAAAAACACTGGTGTTTCTAAGCTAGGTTTGCAAGCGGTCAGTTTATCTCCTGAGATTAGCGAAGGGTTGAAACAATTCGCTCAGTTAGCAGAAGTTCCTTTGAAGACGGTGCTGTTAGCGGCTCATTTACGGGTGTTAAGTCTGCTGGGTGGAAACTCGGATGTGTTGACGGGTGTAGTAGCGAATGGAAGACCGGAACAAAGTGATGGCGATCGCATCTTAGGATTATTCCTAAATACTCTACCCTTCCGTTGTCAATTGTCTGGCGGAACTTGGCTTGACCTAGTGCAGCAAGTGTTTAGGTCTGAACGGGAAATGCTACCACACCGTCGCTATCCACTCGCCGAAATCCAAAGGAATTTAGGCGGTCAACCTCTGTTTGAGACGGCGTTTAACTTCGTGCATTTCCATGCTTATGACAAGTTGCTGGGACTAGATAATTTGCAGCTACTGGGTGGTAAGTTCTTTGAAGAAACTAACTTCACTTTTAGCGCCCAATTTAGTGTCAATCTTGCCTCATCTCAAATCGAGTTAACACTTCAATACGATGCGACTGAGTTATCTGCACCACAAATCAACAAAATTGGTGAATACTATTTCCAGGCGCTAGTAGCAATGGTCAACCAGCCACAAAAACGCTACGAGTTGCATTCTCTGCTGTCAGAAGCCGAACAACAGCAGTTGTTAATTGAGTGGAATGATACACAGGTCGAGTATCCCCAAGATAAATGTATTCATCAGTTGTTTGAAGAACAGGTAGAGCGTACCCCCGATGCAGTGGCGGTAATATTTGACAATCAAAAACTGACTTATCACGAATTAAATTGTCGTGCTAATCAATTGGCGCACTATCTAAAATCTTTGGGTGTAAAACCAGATGTACTGGTGGGCATTTGTGTGAAACGCTCCCTAGAAATGATCGTGGGAATATTGGGAATTCTCAAAGCTGGTGGAGCTTATGTACCCCTTGACAGTAAATATCCCAGCGAGCGTTTAGCATTCATGTTGGAAGATGCTCAAGTTTCCGTGCTGGTGACTCAACAGGCACTGTTATACAGACTACCTGAGCATCAAGCACAGCTTGACTTCGACTACGCTCAGTACAAGGTTTGTTTGGATACGGATGCTGAGGCGATCGCACAATTCAGTCAAGATAATCCCATCAGCAACGTCCAAGCAACTGATCTGGCTTATGTAATTTATACCTCGGGTTCTACAGGCAAACCTAAAGGGGTGATGATTGAACATTGTTCTTTGGTCAACTTTACAAAAGTCGAGCAAGTACGATGGAGCATGAGTCAAAAAGATGCCGTCCTCCAGTTTAGTTCTTTTAGTTTCGATGTCTTTGCTAAAGATGTTTATCCCTGCTTAACTGCTGGCGGGACATTGGTATTACGCACAGAACAAATGTTAGATTCCTGGGCTGATTTTGTCGAAGGTATTCAACGTTGGCAAATCACCATCATGAATCTACCAACAGCCTACTGGCATGAGTTAATTACAGAACTGGCTCAAACAAACAAGAGTCTTTCGCCCAGTCTGCGACTGATCACTGTTGGTGGAGAACAACTGCTACCAGAAAAAGTCAAGCTGTGGTACGAATACTTAGAGCAAAATGCCGACTTGGATCAATTAGATACTCCTCCACAGTTGGTTAACGGTTACGGCCCTACGGAAACGACAATTCAAGCCAGTTGCTATGCCTTATCTACCGACATGGTTGCCGCTACCTTGTCCTCTGTTCCTATTGGTCGCCCCCTCCCGAACACCCAAATATACATCCTAGACAGTAACTTACAACCAGTACCTGTAGGTGTGCCTGGAGAACTGCATATTGGCGGTGCAGGTTTGGCTAGAGGCTACTTCAACCGTCCAGAATTGACAGCAGAAAAATTCATCCCCAACCCCTTCAATAATTCAAAATTATATAAAACAGGGGATTTGGCGCGTTATTTACCGGATGGCAATATTGAATACTTGGGACGTATTGATGGTCAAGTGAAAATCCGGGGATTCCGCATTGAGTTGGGCGAAATTGAAGCGGTACTGAGCCAGCATCCCGGTGTGAGAGAGACTGTCTTGATTGCCAGAGAAAGTATTCCCGGTAACAAGCAATTGGTGGCTTATGTTGTCCCGCTTCAGGAAGAAGCACCGACAATGAGTGACTTGCGCCTCTTCCTGAAACAGCGAGTCCCAGATTATATGGTTCCTGATGCGTTTGTGGTGCTAGAGTCCCTACCTCTGACACCTAATGGTAAAGTAGACCGTCGCGCTTTACCTGCACCAGATTTGCATCTCGAACTCAAACAGTCTTTTGTCGCTCCGCGCACGCCGATTGAGGAAATGTTAGCCAGGATTTGGGCTGAGTCGCTGAAAATCGACAAGGTTGGGGTACAGGATAACTTTTTTGAAATGGGTGGACATTCTCTCAAAGCCACTCAAGTTATATCTCAAGTGCGAAAAGCACTGAAAATCGAATTGCCGTTGCGATCGCTGTTTGACAACCCCACTGTAGCTGAACTAGCTGCGACAATTGCCGCCAAACTGGAAAATTCTCCTACAATTGTCGGCAATACACAGCAGGCTTTAAACGCGGACGCGATTTTAGATCCAGCCATTCAGCCTCATCTTTTATCTTTTACCTATACCAGGGAACCACAGAGTATCTTTTTGACCGGAGCCACTGGTTTTCTTGGCGGTTATTTACTCTATGAACTCTTAGAACAAACCCAGGCTGATATCTATTGTTTGGTGCGTGCTGCTGATGAACAACAAGCTAAACAAAAGGTGCAAAGCCAAATGGTATCTTGCCAATTGTGGCGAGATGTGTTCAGTTCGAGGATTATACCGATACTGGGGGATTTGTCAAAACCATTACTCGGTCTTTCTCCATCCCAGTTCCAAGATTTAGCCAGCAAGATTGATATCATTTATCACAATGGCGCATGGGTAAATGCTGTTTATCCTTACTCAGTCCTCAAAGCTGCTAACGTTTTGGGAACCCAGGAAGTGTTGCGGTTAGCCAGCGAAATTAAGCTCAAGCCTGTCCACCACATTTCCACAATGAGTGTATTTGGTTCACCAGCTTATTCGCAAGCGACAAAAATTTGGGAATCCGATCCCCTGGAACACAGCGAAGATATTAATAGTGGCTATTCCGAAAGTAAGTGGGTAGCCGAAAAATTGGTGATGAGTGCGCGCGATCGCGGACTGCCTGTTTCGATTTACAGATCCTGTAGAATCATCGGACACACCCAAACAGGTGTCTGCAATCCTGACGATTTGTTATCCAGATTTATCCCCGGCTGTATTCAGTTAGGAATGGTTCCCAAATTAGATGGTTGGCAAGAAAACGTGATTCCCATTGACTATATGAGCCGCGCAATTATTCATCTCTCCCAGCAGCAAGAGTCTTTGGGTAAAGCGTTTCACTTGGTCAATCCTCGTCCCACGCTGATGAGTAACGTGTTTAACTGCATTCGGGCTTTGGGCTATCGATTAGAGGAGGTTTCCTTTCCAGAGTGGCGATCGCACCTCATCCGCACTAATCAAGAATCTGCCAACCCAGTTTTACAATCTCTTCTGGCCATAGTTGGGGAACAGAACATAGAAAGCGATTCTCAAGAGAAAGCTGAGAACACCAATCAACCTCCTGAGTTCGACTTGACTAATACTCTTGCTGGATTAGCAGGTACAGACATTGTTTTCCCTGCTATTGAGGAAAAATTCATTCAGAAATATTTGGCTGATTTCATCATCAAGGGATTAGTGCCAAATCAAATAGAACGCAAAAACTAGACGGGAAATAGATCCCGGACTTCTTAGAAAGTTCTGGGATCTGCACACAATACATTGATATACGTTCAAACCACTGAAATAACTAGGAAACTATGAGATGAAAACTAGAAAATTAGGCCAACAAGGGTTAGAAGTTTCTCAATTGGGACTCGGCTGTATGGGGATGTCTGACTTCTACAGTGGTCGTAATGATACCGAAGCGATCGCCACCATTCATCGCGCCTTAGAACTTGGGGTGAATTTTTTTGATAGTGCTGATGTCTATGGGCCTTTTACCAATGAAGAATTAGTCGGTAAAGCAGTCAAGGAACATCGAGACAAAGTAGTAATAGCAACTAAATTTGGTGGTGTTCGTAGTGCCGATGGGGCTTGGCAAGGCATTTGTGGCAAACCGGAATATGTTCATCAAGCTTGCGACGCTTCACTCAAACGTTTGGGTGTCGATGTCATAGATTTGTACTACCAACATCGCGTAGATCCCACTGTGCCGATAGAAGATACAGTAGGAGCAATGAAAGAGTTGGTAGAACTTGGGAAAGTGCGCTATCTGGGACTGTCGGAAGCTCCACCAGAGACAATTCGCCGGGCGCACGCAGTTCACCCGATTACCGCACTACAATCAGAGTATTCCTTGTGGACTCGTGACCCGGAAGGTGAAATTTTTGCGACTGTACAGGAACTAGGAATTGGATTTGTCGCTTTTAGTCCGCTTGGGCGTGGGTTTTTGTCTGGTGCAATTACTCATCCTGAAGACATAGCAGAGGATGATTATCGTAGAACTAACCCCCGTTACCAAGGTGATAATTTTCAGAAAAATTTGCAATTAGTCGAAAAATTCAGAGAAATCGCTGCTGAAAAGCAAGCCAAACCAAGCCAACTTGCTTTGGCTTGGGTGTTAGCTCAAAGTGAAGATATTGTGGCGATTCCTGGTACAAAGCGGCGCACTTATTTAGAAGAAAACATTGCAGCGAGTGAAATTGTTCTCACTCCAGAAGATTTGGAGCGGATTGAAGCCGTAGTCCCAAAGGGGATTGTTGCAGGCGATCGCTACTAGTAGTTCACCAACCCAAATTTGCCCTGTAGGTCGAGCAGGGGGAGAGAACTTTTCCCTCCCCTGACCCCCATTTGTATCAAACTTAAAGTGAAACGGTATGACTCCTGAATTCTGCGATAAGTTTGACACTCTGTCTTTTGACAACTAGTAAGCAGAGGTAAAAAGATAAACACAGTTTTGGTCAGGGTATGAGGAAAAAAAGTGAAACGGTGTTGTTTCTTACTGCAAATTTTCGCCTTGAGTTTACTTGTAGGACTATCCATACAAACAAAAAATGCTCAAGCCGAGCAAAAAACTGCCGATACATCACTCAAGCAAATCTCAGAAATACCGAATCTGAGTGAAATTAAGTTACCGAACACTCATGCAGAAATCTTGTATCAAGGGCAACCAGCAATAGACAAAACAACTGTTGCCCAAAACCCTACAACTATTCAAGTCACAGGTGTGCGTCTCAACCCTACCAAAACAGGTTTAGAGGTTGTTATGGCAACTTCCACAGGAGAACGATTAATAATAACTACTTCTTCTAGCAATGACAATACACTGATTGCAGATATACCAAATGCTGTATTGGCTTTGCCAGAAGGTCAGGATTTTCAAGCTCAAGACCCCGCAGTGGGAATTGCTTTAGTGACAATCACTCAACTAGATAACAAAACTATCCGCATGAGTGTAACTGGTACAGAAGGCACACCCACCGCCCAAGTGATTAACAGCGATCGCAATTTAATATTCAGTTTATCTGCGCCTGCACCGAGTGACATCGAGCTAGTGGTTACAGCCGAGAAAACACCAGCAAACCCCCAAGATGTGCCAATTAGTTTAACGGTTCTGCCCAGAAAAGAAATAGAAGATGCACAAATTAACTCAATTCGGGGGATTGCGGCGAATACGCCTAACTTTTTTACAACTACCAGCGATCGCGCCTTTAACTTCTATAGCATTCGGGGTTTGAGTAATAGCAATTATCTGACGCGAGATACAGTTGGATTTTATATTGATGATGTCCCCTACGAAAATGCTCACCAGTTTCTTCCGGGAGTTTTATTTGACTTAGAACGAGCAGAAATTCTTAAAGGGCCACAAAGCACTCTCTATGGTCGTAATAGCCAAGCTGGAGTGGTCAATATTATCAGTCGTCCACCCAGCGAACAACCAGAATTTAATGTCAGCTTTGGTTATGGAAATTACAATCAATATCAAGCACAGTTGTCTTTGAGTAATACCATCATCCCGGATAAGTTAGGGTTTCGCTTGTCAGGAGCTTACAATTCACGGGATGGGTTCACAGAAAATACTTTTTTGCATGAAAGCGACAATCCCCAATCTAGTATCGGTGGACGCGCTAATATTGTTTGGACACCAACACCCGAATGGAATATTTCATTCAATGCGATCGGGGCAGGAAATCGAGATGGCAATAATACTTTTGTGCCTCTTAGTCAAAAAGATAAATTTAAAACAGCTTTGAATGATCGCGGTGCTACTGACTTGTCCATCAATACTCAATCATTGCGTGTTGCTTATGATGGCCCTGCTTTGCGCTTCACTTCCATTACCTCTCATAACTTTACGGATTTTGGTTATAAAGCTGACGCAGACTATAGTGCAGATAATTTAGGAAGATACAATTCACAAATTACTTCGACTATTTGGAGTCAAGAACTGAGAATCCAATCTCCTGTGGCTAGCGATCGCTTTCGTTGGTTAGTTGGTGGTTACTATCAGTACAGAGATTTAATCTTAGATCCACAATCGACAATCTACACCCCACTAGGAGCCGCCACCTTTGGATTAACCGAGCCAGGTGCTGATAATACTTCAGCAACTTACAATCAAACAACCTACGCTTTCTTTGGTCAAGTTGATTATCAACTCATTGCACCACTCACACTCACTGCTGGATTACGTTATGAAAGCAACCGCGAAGAATTAGACCGCCGCAGAGTGTTTCAAGCTGCTAGCGGTGAAGTGCCTTTTGGGATCAGCTACAACAATGCCACTGTTTCTGATGATGTTTTACTGCCTAAGTTCGCCCTACAATACGCCTTCAACGAGAATCTTTCAGTCTACGGTAGCGTCACTCGTGGCTATAAACCGCCAACTCAAAACTACAGCACCGAAAATCCAACGTTATTGGTAGTGCGACCAGAAAAATCGTGGAACTATGAAGTCGGTGTCAAATCATCTTGGTTAGATAATCGCCTCATCGCCAACTTTGCCGCCTTTTGGAATGAAGTCAACGATTATCAAGTATCTGTCATCGGTGATGACGGTTTTACTCGTGATAATGCCAACGCAGAAGTTGAGATTAAAGGTGTAGAACTAGAAGTCAAAGCAACACCGATTGATGGATTAGATATTATTGCTGGGTTTGGCTACGCCGATGGGCAATTTACGAAATACACTAACCCGTTTACCGGACAAAACTTTCAGGGTAAGCGGTTGACTTTCGCGCCTGAATATACCTATAACCTAGCGTTGCAATATCGTAGTCAAGGTGGAATATTTACTAGAGTCGAATGGCAAGGAATCGGTACTTACTTTTTTGATGAAGCCAACACCATCAAACAAAGTCCTTTCGCACTATTCAATACTCGTCTAGGTTACGAAGGGAAAAATTACGGCATCTATTTTTATGTCAACAATATTTTTGACGAGACATATGTCACCACTGCTTTCAGACCACCGGATGCCCTAGTATCTTATGGAGATAGACGCACCTTTGGTTTTCAAATTCGCACAAGTTTCTAACCGAATGGCACTAAGATAACGCCAAATCCATTACCTATCATGCTTTTGGATGTGGGGAATTAAGAAGATGTGAACTCCCAAGCACAATTAAAATTTAATTGTCTTAAACTTCAAGGGGCGAAAATCGCCTCTAAAGCTCGCCAAATAAAGGTTCTGGACGTACAGATCCCTTGAAAGTCGCCCCCAACAGACACTCTACCCTCAGCCTGACCCCGCCACCAACTCCCCAAACATCACAGGCTCCGATTCGTAAAACTAAAAAATTGGTCTTGCTAGATTCGGATGGTGATACCATGCAAGAAAGCTCAGTGAAAGCCAAAGTTTTTCTTCAACCAAGCAGCTAAATTTTTTTGCCCTAACTTAGAGCGATTGTCCAAGCTTATTTGTTACGTTTATGAAAGTTTTAAAGTTCTCATAAACGTACAAAGTATTGCCTCAACCCGTAGCGATCGCCCCAAACTCAAAACTACGCCAACCACTTCCCCCAATCGGGAACATCTGTTTTTATTTTCTCCATACTTAAAAGCAGGAGCTTGTACCCTATGGGGTGTGGCAAAACAACCTCTAACCTACACCCCACAACCCACACCCCGTTTTGGTCAAACTGAGGGAGTTTTTTATTCAAGTTACTTTGGCGTGATTTCGGGGAATTCTAACCAATAAGGTTTATTTTCCAGAGTGAGGATCTTACTGATGGACAAATCCATTATTCAATTGGTTGACGAGTTACCCAGTGACAATATTACTGTCAAAGTGTTAAAAGCCCTCGATTATGTTGCACCAGGGCAGTGGGATAATTTGGTAGGATTTGACAATAGTATCCGTGCAATTACTGGCGAAACCGATGCTAAAGTTATTCAAAGAATTCGCGATCGTGCGGCGGCATTATATATAGACCCAAAACACGGTTATCAAGCAGCGATCAAACTTTATCAAATCATCGATAAAGCTGACACAGCAATGGCAACTGCGGCTTTAGCTAATAAAGTTGGGGAAAAAATCGGTTTTCTCTCTTTTTTAGGCAACATTACACCCAAAGCCGATGTCACCCAAACAGTAGATTTAGTTCTGAAAATTGCGGTGGAAATTATTGCCTTTTGTAAAATTAACGGCATTCCGCAACCTAACCCCCAAGAGTTTGCTAATTCTCTGGCTAACAATTATCAAAATGCTTCCCTGATGCGGATGGCTGCATTGGTGTGTATAGATGGAATTTTACCCTTAGGCCCCGACTTTCTGGCTAAAATTCAATCAATGATTAGCGGTGCTGACACTGGTAATGCGATCGCTCAAAATCCCATCTTCCAAGCTGTTAATAGTTCGTTGCCAGGTAATACTCCATCTGATAAAGTTGGTTTTATTGCCCAAGGTTTTAACTCGGTGCAAGGTTGGATGAATGGCTTAGTAGCCAAGACAGGTGTTACGCCCCAATCAATTGCTGGTGGTTTGAGTAGTTTTATTCAAATTGCTGACGATAATTTAGACTTTGTTGCCGCCTTCTTAGATCAAACTACAAATTACTACGAGCATACTGGCATTCAAACTGTGGCTCGCAGTCTGATTTTACAAGCTCACAATCTAGTTAAAGCTGAAATTGCCGAAGAAGCAAAACAGCCACAAAAACAAGATAGTTCATCTGCTACTAATGCTACTAAATCTAAGTCAAATACTGCTCAGTATGCGGTAAATAGTAGTGTAGAAGTTTGGAACGACGAAGAAGAAGATTGGTATCAAGCAACAATTCAAAGAATTAAAGATGACCAATTCTATATTAATTATGTTGGGTCTGGTTCATCTTCTAACGAGTGGGTTGGTGAAGAAAATATTCGGACTCGTGACTATGAATCAGCTGATGATAACGGATATGCTGTTGGTCAAAAAGTAAAATATTGGGATGAAGATAATGAAGAATGGTACACCGCCATAATTGAAGAAATTCGCGGTCAACAATACTACGTTCATTATGTTGGTTATGACTCATCTTATGATGAGTGGTTAGATGTAGAAGAAATTGTCTAACTATCACAGTAAGTAATAGGATACAGGGAACAGTATCAAAACCTGTATCCTATTATCTATTAGCTCGGAAATTGAAAAAATAGCCTTTGTGAATATACGGAGTCCTAACAAAAATTAAATACAAATGTGAAATTAATGAAGATGATGATATTTATATTTTTATAAAATTTACGTTACATACTTTAATGTATATCTAAATTCCTTGCGGAACTACAAGACTCGTAGACTAGACTAGTAGCACAAGGTAACAATTTTCGAGGAAGATATGATGAGCGATCGCGACTATACATTAATCCTAGATAAAAGCGGTAGTATGTCTACCCCTGACCAGGTAGGTGGTCGAAGTAGATGGGACATAGCTCAAGAATCGACTCTTGCTTTAGCACGCAAATGTGAGCAATTTGACCCAGATGGCATTACAGTTTACACATTTTCAGGCAGATTCAAACGTTATGATGATGTTACCTCAGCTAAAGTTGCCCAGATATTTCTAGAAAATGACCCTGCTGGTACTACTAACTTAGCTGGTGTACTTCAAGATGCCATCAATAACTATTTTCATCGTAAAGCTGCTGGCAAAACTAAGCCCAATGGAGAGACTATCTTAGTCATTACAGATGGTGAACCTGATGATCGCAAAGCCGTATTTGAGGTAATTATCCAAGCGACTCGTCAAATGGAACGAGATGAAGAATTAGCCATATCTATTATTCAAGTTGGCACAGATTCACAAGCCACGAAGTTTCTCAAAGCTTTAGATGATCAATTACAAAGTGTTGGTGCAAAATTCGATATCTGCGATACCGTCACCTTAGAAGACTTAGAAGATATGAGTCTTGCAGATGTGTTGATGAATGCAATCACAGATTGATTAACAATCCAGAATCAATAGTTTGTAAATTTAGTGCTTAATCAATGGCAAATCACTGAATTTGGAGAATTCAATTATGCTAGACAACCGAGACTATACCTTAATTATTGATAAAAGTGGCAGTATGGCAACCCCAGACCAAAAAGGGGGTAGAAGCCGATGGTTAGCCGCACAAGAATCAACTTTGGCTTTAGCTAGTAAGTGTGAACAATTTGACCCTGATGGTATTACTATTTATTTGTTTTCGGGAAGATTTAAGCGTTATGACAACGTGACTGCTAGTAAAGTTGCGCAAATTTTTCAAGAAAACGACCCTTCAGGCACTACAGATTTAGCCTCTGTATTAGCACACGCAACAGATGATTACTTTCAGCGGAAAGTGGCTGGTAAAACTAAAACTAATGGCGAAACTATTTTAGTTGTTACTGATGGGGAACCAGACGATCGCAAAGCTGTCATGAAAGTTATTATTGAAACTTCTCGCCGTATGGATAAAGATGAAGAATTAGGAATTTCTTTTATTCAAGTCGGTACAGATCCACAAGCGGCTCGGTTTCTCAAAGTATTAGATGATGATCTGCAAGGTGCTGGGGCGAAGTTTGATATTTGTGACACAATTACAATGGAAGAGATGGAAGATTTAAGCTTGTCAGAAGTCTTACTTAATGCCATTAATGATTAACCAAAAAACTAGGAACAAGGCAAAGGTAAAAAGTCAAAAGGAAAAAGAAATAATAGCTTCTGAACTTAATCTTTCTTATCCGCGTGCATACGCGGTTACTTATTTATATAGAGCGATCGCCATCATCTTTGATTTCTCAAAAAAAATACAACCAAAAATACTTTAGCCTACTGCATTACAAAACTACACCAATAATTTCATCAATCAAACCTAATTACAGTTAAAACTCACAACAATGGATTCTATTGATAAATTATTAGCTCAATTAAAGGTGGAGTATGAGCCAGGAAAAGCTGTAACACCACAACAGTCAAATCTTGATGATATAGAATCTTTAAATACACCAGCATCTAAATCAGAATCTATTATCGATAACATTTTGGCAGAAGTCAAAACGGATATAGAAGAACAAGCAACATCTAAAAATTTACCAACTCCACCAAACTATCAATTAATCAAACCCAACCTAAATCAGCTACCGCCTGATATCTTACCATCGTTTATCGCAGAAGAACCGCAATCAAAATCTGTTATTGATAATATTTTGGCGGAAGTCAAAGCAGATGTCGAAGAACAAGCCGCAGCTGAAGAATTACAGAAACAAGAACAATTAAAACAAGAACGCCTCCGCCAAGCAAAAATTAAAGCTCAAAAATTAGAAGCTTTACGTAAAAAAGCCCAAGCATGGTTAGACAAATTAGATCCTTTTTCTGCTGAAGGGCTGTGGTTTGAAAGATTTGCGGAAGGTTATCCCTCCAAATTAGATGCAGCTATTGAATATTTACAAGATAATCAATAATTTCAGCTATCCCAAAATCAACTTTAAAACTATATTTGATTTTTGCTATGAATGTGAGATAAATGTTCGACAGCCCATTCATGCATAGCATAAAGAATTGGTTTGAGACTTTCTCCTAATGGTGTTAGTGTATATTCTACCTTGGGGGGGATTTGAGCGTAGACTTGTCGATGTATAATCCCATCTTCTTCCATTTCTCGCAGTTGTTGAGTTAACATCTTTTGGGTAATTCCAGGTAAAGCTCTTTGCAATTCTCCAAAGCGTTTGACACCCACCATTAATTCTCTAATAATTAAAACTTTCCAACGTCCGCCAATTACTTTTAGTGTAGTTTCCACTTCACAAGTTAGCCTGCGATCGCTTTGGGCTTCAGCTTTCATAGTTTCTTTTTAGTAAGTATCTTACTTTTGAGTGCGTACTTTTCAGATTAACTTTAATTAGTTAAAGTCAATTCGGCAAGTTCTTGTCACATAACCTATCAGTGCCGTTTTGATTAGGCAATTGAGCTATGGCAAATATCCTACACATTGATTCTAGCCCTCGCGGTGAACGTTCGATTTCACGCTCGCTCTCCCATGCGTTTGTTACATCCTGGAAAAATGCTCATCCTGGCGATACCGTCACTTACCGCGACTTGGGTCATCATCCTGTTCCCCATGTAGATGAAGGGTGGATAGCGGCTGCTTTTTCGCCACCTGAAACCCACACCCCAGAACTAACTCAAGCTATTCAACTTTCGGATAGCTTGATTGATGAGTTGCTCGCCGCCGATCGCTACGTTTTTGGTGTGCCGATGTATAACTTGAATATCCCCTCTACCTTTAAAGCTTATATCGACCAGATTGTGCGTATTGGTCGTACCTTTGCTGTTGATGCAAATGGTTATAAAGGCTTAATTGATAGCAACAAAAAAGTATTAATTATTACATCTCGTGGTGGCACTTTTCCACCAGGAACGCCCTTTGCTGCTTATGACCATCAAGAACCTTACCTGCGTACTATTTTAGGTTTTATTGGTCTTACCGATGTTAGTTTTATTCATGCCGACAGTTTGAACTTAGGTGATGATGCGCGGCAAAAATCCCTCGAAAATGCCCAAGCTGCGATCGCACAGGTTGTTGATTCTTGGTAATACCTAGAGCAACATAGAAAAGAGCTAGAAACATATATTTCTAGCTCCAATTGTCGAGACAAAACAAAAAATGTTGAGATGAAGCTAACTGTGGTACGCCAATTTAGAATCTACCTAGGTTGTGCAATCCTAAAATGATGCCTACGCCTAAAATATGACCAAAGGCGGTAGTTGCTAGTAATGCAGGTAAACCAAAGCCACCAAAGAAATTTGCAGAGGGTAAGGCTGGCTCAGAACTGGGATATTTGATGCTAGATTTGCCAAAAGCGATCGCAATGATATTGGCGACAATCATGATGAGGCCAATTGAAGGACTCCATTGTAGAGGTGCAGTAGCAGCAGCGAGTAATGTGGAAGTCAACACTAGAATTTGCTCCTGAAACTTGTGAATGATTGAAAATATCATCGGGAAATCTGTGAATATATTTCAAGAGGAAACCTGATTTTGCAGCAATATTTAACAGTTTTTCTAAATCCTTAATATAAACAAATTTTGAACCGCTACTACTTAAAGTGATATATTGGTAATAAGTAATACATCAATGACGGGATTGATATCTGGTAACAATACCTCCACAAAAATTCATAAATCAGAAGCAGTAAGATATTTAGTTATAATTTTTCTTTTACTTTTATGCCATTTCTTTTAATAATAGAAGCCGGGATACCTGCCACCACACAATTGCTAGGCACATCTTTCACAACAACTGCATTCGCGCCTATAGTTACATTGTCACCGATTTGAATATTGCCGATAACTTTTGCCCCTGAAGTAATCCTCACGTTATTGCCAATTTGCGGACGACCTGATTTATCTTTATATCCAATTGTGACTTGTTGATTAACCCAACAATTTCTGCCCATATCTGCCATAATAATCGTGCTAAATCCATGCTGGATAAATAAACCTGACCCAATTCGACAAGAATAATCTAAAAATAAAGAATGGCATTTTGGATAAATAAATTTCAGCAAATGGACAGTAAGTTTGCCAAGCAAGTTACCTTTAAATATCCGAAAATAATATAAATTTCTAAATTCTGGTGTCTTTTTGGCTAGCATAATTAATTGTAGCCAAAACTGTTGCTCAGAAAAACCTAAAATCTCAACCCATCGTTGCACATCCGCAGCAATAACTTCTTTCTCGGTTGTGAATAAAAATGCTAATAACAGTGGCGAGAACCACCCAATTGTGAAAGCAAAAAAAATGCGATGTATAAGAGTTTTCATTGCAGAGGAGCCAAGCCTAGACAGCTATAAGCTTAAACATATGATTTTTACTTGCTTTGAGTCAATCATGACCAAGAATAGGGTGTGGGGTGTGGGGTGTAAGGGAAAAACGCCCCTCTCACACCCTAAAAGGTACAAGCCCCTAATTTTAATTATTTAGATGTATTTCCAGACACGTTAGTGCGAGAAATACAGTGTCCTGATTGTCAAACCTCTATTTTTAAATATGGGCTTCCCTACACCCTACACCCGTTGCGCCACCCCCCTTTCATTTATCGATTTGGTTTAATTGCAGTTTTCTAAAATTGAGACCAGACTTGTCAGGCGCGATCGCTCTCTAGATAAATTAAACTCAAGGTGAGACCGATTATTCTGATCACCGCTGTTATGTCTTCAAGTTTAGATTCTTTACCTCCTGCTCTAGCTAAGATTGTCCAACGCTTTCAACGCGCCACCGATCCCAAGCGTCGCTATGAACAACTTATTTGGTACGCGCAAAAGCTTCCTGAGTTTCCGGAAGCAGGCAAAATTCCCGAAAATAAAGTTCCTGGTTGCGTATCTCAAGTTTATGTGACAGCACACTTGGCAGATGAAAAAGTTTTATTTCAAGGAGATTCTGATTCGCAGTTAACCAAAGGACTATTAGCCTTGTTGATTGAAGGCTTAAATGGCTTAACACCTACAGAAATTGTGCAATTAACACCAGATTTTATTCAAGCCACTGGTTTAAATGTCAGTCTCACACCTTCGCGCGCTAACGGTTTTTATAACATTTTGAAAACAATGCAAAAAAAGGCACTGGAATGTAAGTTAGAAAAATAGCGTTGAGTTAAAACTCATGTCTAGCAATTTATTATCAACTGATCATCCTGTCGGCTTTGGTGGAGTAGTTAACCAATTTTTGTGGAACTGGGAAAACCAAAGTTTACGCGTGGTTTACGAAACTCTTGGTCAAGGTTCACCATTACTACTCCTACCCGCTTTTAGCAGCGTTTCTAGCCGTGAAGAAACGGGAGAGTTAGCAAGGTTACTGGCTCCCTACTTTCAAGTTTTTGCTGTAGACTGGCCTGGTTTTGGTGAATCTGCGCGACCAGGTTTAGATTACCGACCTGCGTTATATCAGCAATTTTTAGCTGATTTTGTCAAATCTGTGTTTAATACAGCAATTACTGTGGTGGCGGCTGGTCATGCGGCTACTTACGTGTTGCAGTTAGCTGTTAAGCAACCTAGTGCTTTTACCAAAATCGTGTTAGTGGCTCCGACTTGGCGCGGCCCTTTACCAACAATGGGGGCGAATTCCCAGGTAGCGGGGATGGTGAGAGAATTGGTGCGATCGCCAATTGTTGGGCAAATTCTCTACAAACTCAACACCTCGCCATCTTTCTTAAAGTTTATGTACCGTCGTCATGTCTTCGCAGACACAACCAGACTCACACCCAACTTTATCAATCAGAAGTGGCAAACAACCCAAAAACCAGGCGCGAGATTTGCCTCGGCAGCCTTTGTCACAGGTAACATCGATGCAGTTCAAACTCAAGCTGATTTTTTGGGGTTGGTGAGTTCTTTATCTGTGCCATTGATGATTGTGATTGGCGAATCTAGCCCACCAAAATCACGTCAAGAAATGCAGGCTATGGCAAATTTACCAGGAGTCAAAAGCGTCGTTCTGCCTGGTTCTTTAGGAATGCTTGAAGAGTACCCAGCCGCAATTTTAGCAGCCATGCAAGATTTTTTATTTTTGCCCTCAACAAGATAAATATCCTCCCTTTCTCAGGCAAATTGGGAAAGGGAGGATAACAAAGTTTTAATGACTAGTGTTTAATTTCTAGATTGAGGATGTATTGTCCTAATTGGACTTTTTGCGCCCACAATTCATATTCCAGCCGTAAATGCTCTGGAAATTGTTTACCAGTGAGTCTTAATGTTTTCGTAAAATTTCGTAAGCGAATTGGCTCATGCGGTTGCAATGATTCCGTCGGCAACCAATAACGACTAACACCGTATACACCTTGTTCCCAGAAGTGACGGTAACTCACTTGACCATTACCTTGCATGGTCATAATTACCCGATAAGGAGAAATTTCTAACCATAAAATTCTCGGACTGCTGGGGGTGTAAGCTTGGTTTGTCCTGTGGAGAAAAGTTTCCTTGGCACTGAGGGAAGTTTCCACTTCACAGGTAATTAAAGGTGGTGCAGTCAATAGTAAATGGAATCTTTGATTATCTTTTTGATACAATGTTCCGGGGGTTTCTACTACAGACCAGAATGGCAGGTCAGTAGAAATTAGTGATAAGCACACGGGCTTGCGATTATGGGTCAGCATGGGAGCAATAGGGGCTAACAGCTATTGAATAACAAGATGGAATTAATACCAGCGAGTTTAGCAGTCTAGTGGGAGCAACTAAATAGTAAAACATGATTAATCTTAACTGAATATGCTAATTTCGTAAGCTAAATTTATAAACATAAAAATAAGTTAAATTTAAATGCCGAAATTAACATTTTTTTCAGTTAAGGTAATTTTCAGTACAGCGAATAAATACTTATAGTTTTGTTAATTAAGTATTTTGAGGGAACAAATAAAATCTAACGCAAGTTTCAGTAATAGTAATAAGTCCCTAGACCTTGGGAAAATTTGGTTTAAAAAGTGACATTTGATATGCGATCGCAGGAAATGTCTCAAAGCAGCTTTGACGATTGACTGCAAGAGTCAGCTGGCGATAAATAAATCAATTCCCATCAAAAATACTGATCCAAGAGTGTAAGTAAATTTAATCGGACAAAATAACGATAGGATACTAGGGAAGAAGTACTTAGTAGCGATCAACGAGAGAAGATGTCTCAGAAACTAGTTTGGGTGAATGAAGGCGTAGCTATACAGACAAAACCTAATTGCGTGGGTTAAAAAATTTAAATATTCTTGCAAGTCCACATAAGCAGATTGTATGTGTAGTAGCGAATTACCTCCACCCGTGACTTTTGAGAGACCTTCTGTGTCGCAGAGAAACTTCCAGTATATTTAAAAGCCAGTATATTCTCATGTCGGCTTCAGTTATAACCCTAAAAACTCAAGAAGACTCATCTAATCAGCTAATTATCCAGCAACCTGCTGTTGGTTTATCTTTACAGGGCAGTATTCGTGTACCCGGAGATAAATCAATTTCTCACCGGGCTTTGATGTTAGGTGCGATCGCCCAAGGTGAAACTGAAATTGTCGGGCTACTTTTAGGTGAAGACCCCCGCAGCACTGCTAGCTGTTTTCAGGCTATGGGTGCAGAGATTTCGGAACTAAATACAGAATTGGTACGGGTGAAAGGCATTGGTTTGGGGAACTTGCAAGAACCAGTCGATGTGTTGAATGCTGGGAACTCTGGCACTACACTGCGTTTGATGTTGGGGCTGTTAGCATCCCATCCTGGACGCTTTTTTACAGTCACTGGTGATGCTTCGTTGCGATCGCGTCCGATGTCGCGGGTAGTCAAACCACTGCAACAAATGGGCGCAGAAATTTGGGGACGCAAAGGTAGTTCTCTTGCACCGTTAGCAATTCAAGGACAAGCCCTCAAACCAATTCACTATCATTCCCCGATTGCCTCTGCCCAAGTTAAATCTTGTATTCTGTTGGCAGGATTATTTACCGAAGGGGAAACTACAGTCACCGAACCCGCCCTTTCCCGCGACCATAGTGAAAGAATGCTGCGGGCATTTGGGGCAGAATTAACCGTAGACCCAGAAACCAACAGCGTCACTATTGTGGGTTCTGCCCAACTTTACGGACAGAAAGTCGTAGTTCCTGGCGATATCAGTTCGGCGGCTTTTTGGTTAGTGGCTGGGGCGATTGTCCCGGGTTCAGAACTGGTGATTGAGAATGTGGGTGTAAATCCCACCCGTACAGGCATTCTAGAAGCCTTAGCCTTGATGGGTGCAGATATCCAACTCGAAAATCAGCGCGAAGTCGCTGGGGAACCAGTTGCTGATTTGCGAGTGCGTTCTAGCCGTTTGCAAAGCTGTACTATTGCTGGAGATATCATTCCGCGATTGATTGATGAAATTCCGATTTTGGCAGTAGCAGCCGTATTTGCCGAAGGCACAACGGTAATTAAAGATGCTGAGGAATTGCGTGTGAAAGAAAGCGATCGCATTGCAGTCATGGCACAGCAACTCAACAAAATGGGCGCGAAAGTGACCGAATTACCAGATGGGATGGAGATTGTCGGCGGTACACCATTGATAGGTACTGACGTTGATAGCCATACAGATCATCGCATCGCTATGAGTTTAGCGATCGCCGCTTTAGTATCTCAAGGAACCACCACCATCCACCGCGCCGAAGCCGCAGCTATTTCTTATCCCAATTTCACAGCGACATTGCAACAAATTTGTGGTGGAGTATAAATTCTGTACGCCTCTATTAAAATTGTCTTCATTCTGACTACAGAAAATTAACCCCTCCTGATAACTTAGGAGGGGTTGAAAATTAATATCCGCCTTCTTCTTCGTATTCTGGCTGCCTTTCTTTGACTTTCTTGGGAATGTTCACGGGTTTTGGTGCATCTTCCCAAGCGTCGCCTTCTACATCGTCGTCATAATCATCGTAATCGTCGGTGTAGGCTTTGGTTTCGTACTTGGGTGGTTGTTGATATCTGTCGCGGCCTGTAGCTTCGCTCCAGTTATCTTCTTCTTCTTCTTCTTCTTCGTAGCGGATAGACTCATATTGTCGCGCTCGCATAACTTCGCGCCGTGGTCTTTCTTCTTCTACGTAGTCTTCGTTCCATTCTTCTTCCCGGGCTACGGGTTCGGGGGTGCGAACTTTGGGCTTGGGTGGTTGTAATGGTGTGCCGCTCGGTAGTTGATTTGGTGGTGCAATTGTGCGCGGTGCAGAATAACCATATTCTTCTTCTGCATCGCGTTCCCAAGGTGGTTTACCGATACCTAAACGCTCTAAAACGCCTACTGTTAATTGGGTTGTACGTTCTTCGGCTCCTTCAAACACAATTAATCTGCTGGGGCCTGTGCTGACAACTTCATCGATGGAAATTTCGTAGGTGCTGAGAAATTGGTCGGGAATTTGCGGTACTCCCAAAGAAGCAATAATTATTGAGTGCAGCTTCCCTGATATACCATCAAACTTAAAGCCCCGCACTCTACCTAAGACTTCACCTGTTTCTGTAATTACTTCCCAGTTAATCAGATTACTGAAAGCTTCAATATCAATATCTTCGATGACATCTTCGTTATCAACCAGGATGGCATCACCAATTTGGTTGATACTACTAAGGTACATATAGCGTGGCAGTCCAGAGATAGAGATCAGGCTGTCTCGTAAACCAAGAGCCACAACCTCCCTTTGATCGATATCAACCCAGATTTGATTCACAATCCCTAGCCGCTTGGCGTTGTCGCGGGTAATCACCTGAGTATTTAATAAGTCGGAACGCCTAATTATCTGTTCAGAGGTCATTCTATACCGAGTCCTGATCTCGAATCCGGTTTATCTATACACTATTATTAACAAAGATTCAAGCAGATGTATTCGAGGATGTTAACTTAATTCCCAAAACTTGGGTGTAAGCGCCTCGTGCTTGAGTAACGCCAATGGTGCGTTCGGCTGATTCTATCATCGGACGACGCAAACTCACAACTATGAACTGTGCCAGTTGTGCCTGTTGTTTGATCATTCTAGCTAATCGTTCTACGTTTGCCCCGTCTAAAAACATATCTACTTCATCAAAGGCATAAAAAGGTGATGGACGGTAGCGTTGCAGGGCGAAAATAAAGCTTAAGGCGGTGAGGGATTTTTCACCCCCAGACATGGAAGCAAGTCGCTGTACTGGTTTACCTTTGGGGTGGGCGACTAAGTTTAAACCACTGTTAAAGGGATCTTCAGGATCATCAAGTTGCAGGTAGCCGTCGCCTTCTGAGAGGGTGGCGAAAATTGATTGGAAGTTTTCGTTTACTGCGTCAAAGGCTTCTTTAAAGGCGCGTTGTCGCAGTGTGGTAAAGTTTTCAATTCTTAATAATAATTCCGTGCGTTCGGCTTCTAAGGTTTGTAATTTTTCTGTGAGTTCTTGTAGGCGGTTTTGGGTGCGTTCGTATTCTTCTAACGCCAGCATATTTACAGGTTCCATTGCTTGCAGGCGTTTGGCAAGCGATCGCAATTCTTTCTGCAATTCTTCTAAATCTACCTGTTCTGGTACTTCCGGTAAAGGGCTGGGCAATTCCGGCAGCAGTTCTCGCAATTGATTTTGCAACGCTTCTAGTTCTTCGCGCCGCTTTTGCTGGGTTTCTTGCAGTTTTTCTAGCTCCCATTCTAATTGTTGCTGACGGAGTAAATGCGATCGCACTTCTTGTTCTATCGCATCACGTTTTACCTTTTCTTCACCCAAACTTTTTTCCATTTCGCTGAGTTTGGCGCGAGTTTCGGTGATTTGCGTGCTGAGTGCTGTGTGTTGGGTGCTGAGGGTTTGGAGTTTCTGCTGAGAACTTGCTTGTTCTTGATGATACTGATTAATTTTTTGTTCAGCTTCTTGGATGCGTTCTTGTAAACGCTGTTGCTGATTTTCTAAGTTTTTCAGCCGTTGTTCCGCTTCCCGTAATGCGGATTCCCGTTGTTGTAATTGTTGCTCTTGGGTTTTAATTACCGCTTGAATTTGCTGCCATTCGCTAGGCGTTTGGGATGCTTCTAATTCTGCTAAAACATGACGCAGTTGTTGTAATTGCGCTTCTTGCCCTGGTAAATCTTTATCCAAAATTTCTAGGCGAGATTGGGCGGCGGAGAATTTTTCGATATTTTGGGCAAGTTGCGATCGCGTTCCATCTAACTGCGTCGTCAAAGCTTTAATATCTTTTTGCAACTGTTCTAATTGCAATTGCTGTTCGCGGCGTGCTTGACGAGCTTCGGTGAGTTCTTGGGTGAGTTGTTTGGTTTTGCTGGATAAAGAAGCGATCGCATCAATACAACGATCTAAAATTCTTTCTATATCTGTCAAGCGACTTTTCAACGCAATGGCTTCATCTGATTCCGCCGCTTCCCCTGTACCAAAGCGCAACGATGAACGCTGATTTGTACTTCCACCAGTCATTGCACCACTGGTTTCTAATAATTCCCCATCTAAAGTGACGATGCGATATAAACCGAGGTTTTTCCGCGCCTGTTCTAAGGTGGAGAATACAACAGTGTTACCAAAAACATAGTTAAATACATCTTTATAACGGCGATCGCATTCAACTAAGTTCACAGCATAACTGACAAAGCCGCTAGCTAACCGCAAAGTTGCATCTTGGGTAATTCTCGGAGCCTGAATCTTATTTAAGGGTAAAAATGTCGCTCTCCCGGCGCGTTTTTGCTTCAGCAATTCAATCCCAGCCGCAGCTATCCCATCATCATCAACTACGATATGTCCCAGCCGCGCACCAGCCGCAATTTCCAACGCCAACTGAAAACGGGGTTCCACCCGTCCCAAATGTACCACCAAACCACAAACCCCAGGCATCCCCGACTGGATAATTACCTTACTGGCTTGCGTCCCTTGGACTTCTTGTTGTGCTTGGGTTTGCGCCTCAATTTTATCTAGCTGGCGTTGTTTTTCCCGTTGTTCACTAGAAAGCCGCTTTTGTGTGTCTTGCTGAATTTGTAATTCCTGTTCCGTCGCCGCCAGATTTTGGGCTAAATTTTGGATAGGTTCACTAGAGGCGTTAAATTCTGTCTCCACTCGCACACACTCAGCTTGCTTTTCTGCTAATTGTGGTTCTAAAGTGGCAATTAACTCAGTTTGTTCGTGAATTAATTCTTGTAGCTGACTATTCCGTTCTCTTAATTGTGCTTGCTCTGTGCGCTGCGGTTCCAGAGTTTGCAACAAAGTTTCAATTTGACGGTTCAGTGCAGTTTGTTGCTGTACCCAAGCTTCCGAGGCGGTGGCGATTTCGGCGGCGGCTTCACGGGATTTTTGCAGTGCTTGTTCCGCCTCATCCCGTTGCTGTTGACAATATACAATCGATTGCCGTTCCACATTCTGGGTTTCGGCAATTTCTCCCAAAGCTTGCTGCTGCTGTTGAATTTCCTGCTGAGTTTGCACCAAGCGTTTAGCCGTTTCTTGGGAAGTTGTTTCTAACTCCGTTTGCTGACGTTGGAGTTGCTTGCGTTCCGCTTCTTGAGTAGCGAGAGTCGCTTGTACTGCTAATAATTCCTCTTCACCCAAAGCTTTCACATGAGCATTAAGCTTTTCTAATTCAGCAGTTTTCTGAGTAATGCCGACATTTAGCGTTTCTAATTGCAGTGTAAGGTCATTATGAGAGCGATCGCCATTTTGAATTTCCGTCGCTAACTTTTCTTGCTGTGCTTGCAGCGAACGCCACGATAACACCGCTTCCCAAGATTGCTTGTGCAGATATTCTGTCCGCAACTTTTGATATTTTTCCGCCTTTGCCCTATCTTGAGAAAGGCGATCGCGTTGTGCAGTTAACTCCGTCTCAATAATCCGACAACTATCTTCCTTCTCCTTCACCTCATCTAACGTACCCTTAGCTTGGTGAATTTTGCGATCGAACGCCGCCACCCCCGCCAACTCATCAATAATTTCCCGCCTTTCCCTAGCATTCATCGAGATAATGCTAGTAACGTCCCCTTGCAACACCACGTTATAGCCTTCAGGATAAATCCGCAGACTCTCCAACTCCTCATGCAACTCCGTCAACGTACAAGCCGCACCATTGATATAGTAATTTGACGTGTAAGTTCCCTGATGAGTTACCCGCAACCGTCTTGTGACACTCCATTCACCATTAAGTGCTGAGTGCTGTTCACTGAGCGAAGTCGAAGTGTGAGTGCTGAGTGCTGAGTCTGTATCGATGAGTGATTCCTCCAATTCCTCCGCGCCTTCCTCACTTTGCGCCTTTGCGCCTTTGCGCGAAATAATTTCTTCCCCCGTCAAATCAAACGTCACCGTGACACTAGCTTCCACAGACGCGCGTCCCTTAGCCGTTTGAGTATTATTTACCAAATCCGGTAAGCGATCAGCTCGCATCCCCTTAGAACTAGCAAGTCCCAAACAAAACAACAACGCATCCAAAATATTCGACTTACCGGAACCATTCGGCCCAGATATGACAGTAAACCCCGGCAGCAAAGGGACTGAAGTAGTACCGCCGAAGGATTTGAAGTTGGTAAGTTCCACGCGCTTGACGTACACCATATTAGGCGCTGGTTCACTGGGCTAATGGCTAATGAAGAACAAGTGTATCAATTAATGAAAATTTAGCAATAGGTTGTGTGAATAAATTATCGACCCGCAGAGGCACAGAGGAGGGTAGGCATTACTAAAATATCAAAAGTAATTTTAACGAACTTTAGAGGCTATTTCTCAAGTAAATCTAAAGGCGATGAGGACGGGGATAAATTTGCGCTTTGTGTCTGGTTGATGATTCAAGCTTATGTTGCGGTAATGCGACTTACAGAGAGGATGTTTTAAAAGTTTTGGGCAAATATAATTCGCTACTATACAAACAAAGTCCGCACTTCGACAAGCTCAGTGACCACCTGCGCGAACTTATGAAAAATCAATGGTTTTGAACCCACGCAGGTGGTGAGACCAGCACTCTTGGTGGGATTTCCCTCCGCAGGCGACTGGCGAACCCGTTAGTGGAGCGTAAAGCTTGACGACATAGCTTCGCTTAGAGCGACGCAGGAGCGTCAGGGGTTTTGTCTGTGTAGCCAAGCCATTGCGTTGAGCGGGTTCCCCGACTCCCTCAATAGCGCGCGATTTCTAATCGCCAAGAAAAGTAATAAATTAGACTTTTAATCTATCTTTTGGCATATTTTTTAGAGTAAATTATGTCCGAAATATACATTTTCAATATTGTATTTAAAAGTTGTTGCCAACAAGGCTGTCGAATAAAACTTTGCAACTTAAATTATAGAAAAATTGTATGCTGATTCGAGGTTCTAATCAATCTATCCTCAACAAAACCGTAGTTCCAAAACAGATTCAATCTGCAACACCACAAAATTATGTTAATAATTACTGGCAAGCAAACAATTTTTTACGAGAAGTTCTAGAAGGTTTAGAAGACGGCATATTAATTATTAGCCAAACAGGAAAACTGCTTCATGCCAATGTCGCTGCTTATCAGTTTTGCTATCAACTCAATCACAATAACCTCAATTCTCAAATTATTCCCTATTCTATCTGGAAACTTTGCAAATTATTAGTTAATCAACAAAATTACTTATTGGAATCATCAACATTTATCTCTGATGAAATTGTCCTTAATGATTCCATTACGTTTCATATTCGGGTAAGATTACTTGATTCTCATAGCTTCCCCTATCCTTGCTTTGTAGTGACAATCCAAAATAGATATGAATCTTTAAAAAATACAGCGATCGCTGAAGTCAAAAAATACGATCTTACCCCACGCGAAGCCGAAATATGGGTTCTTTATCGGGGTAAATATAGCTACAAAGAAATTGCCGAGAAACTCTACATTACTATTAATACAGTCAAAAAACACATGAAAAACATTCATGCTAAAAGACAAGCATTTTCTCAATAATATTGCTTAATAAATGAATCAATAAAGTATTTTTTTTACAAATTATTGGCTAATCGCTGTGATTTTTTCAAAAACTAGACTTCTTGGATGAATCGGATTAAACTTCCTCAACAAGAGAGCTTTTACTCACTTCTTGCGAAAGGTAATACCATTTCACACCAAACTTGATACAAATCATTGGTTTTTAATTCTTTCCCCCTGCTTTCCTGCGACCTCAATTTGCAATAGCTTAGTAGTCTGAGTTATGAGCCAGAAAATACCAAAACACGTATATATTTTTTGACTAGTTAAATTTTGTTGGTATACGGGAATAATAAAATCAGAGATTTTGAGGCTTGTATAGATATGGCGGCTACTCTGATCAGTATTCCTGGATATCAAATCACAGAAGAAATTTACAATGGTGCGAGAACATTAGTTTACCGGGGATATAGAGAAATTGACTCATTACCTGTAGTCATGAAATTACTGAAAAATACGTATCCCAGCTTCAGTGAACTCTTATCATTCCGCAACCAATACACCATAACCAAGAATCTCAACTCACCTTTAATTGTTCAAACTTATAGCTTAGAGGTATATGAAAATAGTTATGTCTTGATATTAGAAGACTTTGGGGGAATTTCTCTGAAACAGTGGCAAATTAGAGAAACCCAAATATCTCTCCAGCAATTTTTACAAATAGCGATCGCACTATGTAACACCCTAGACTTACTCTACCATGAGCGCATTATTCATAAAGACATCAAACCCAGCAATATCTTAATTAATCCAGAAACACAACAAGTTAAATTAATCGACTTTAGTATTGCATCTTTATTACCCAGAGAAACCCAAACCCTAATTAAAAATCATGCCTTAGAAGGAACATTAGCTTATATTTCTCCAGAACAGACAGGCAGAATGAACCGGGGTATTGATTATCGTACAGATTTTTATTCCCTTGGTGTAACTTTTTATGAACTACTCACGGGAGAGTTACCTTTTTCAGTTGAAGACCCGATGGAGATAGTACATTGCCATATTGCTAAAACAGCACCATTAGTACATAAAATCAATCCACAAATCCCACCCATATTATCAGCCATTGTCAGGAAATTGATGGCGAAAAATGCCGAATACCGCTATCAAAGCGCATTGGGTTTGAAATATGATTTAGAACAATGCCTATCGCAACTGCAAACAACGGGTAAAATTGAGGGTTGGAAAATTGCACAGAGGGATGTGTGCGATCGCTTCATCATTCCTGATAAACTCTATGGCAGAGAAACCGAGGTAAACACCCTCCTAGAAGCATTTGAGCGCGTCAGTCAGGGTGCTACAGAAATGATGCTAGTAGCTGGCTTCTCTGGGATTGGGAAAACAGTCGTTGTCAACGAAGTACATAAACCCATTGTTAGACAACGTGGTTATTTTATTAAAGGGAAATACGACCAATTTAATCGCAATATTCCCCTCAGTGCATTTGTCCAAGCCTTCCGGGACTTAATGGCGCAACTATTAACCGAAAATGATGTCCAAATTCAGCAATGGAAACACAAAATCTTAGAAGCTGTTGGCGACAATGGCCAAGTAATCATTGACGTTATACCTGAACTAGAAAACATTATTGGCAAACAACCCCCAGCAGTACAATTATCAGGAACAGCCGCCGAAAATCGCTTTAACTTATTATTTCAAAAATTTACCCAAGTATTTACCAGTGCAGAACATCCCTTAGTGATGTTTTTAGATGATTTGCAATGGGCAGATTCGGCATCATTAAAATTAATCCAGTTATTAATGGCTGATACCAGTCATCTGTTATTAATTGGTGCATACCGTGATAACGAAGTTCCAGCAGGACATCCATTAATGTTGACCTTGAGCGATCTGCACAAAAAACAAACACAGATTAATACAATTACTTTAAAAACACTAACTCAAAATACAGTCAATCAGTTAGTTGCCGATACACTCAAATCTCCAGAAGAATTAGCAGAGAATCTTTCTGAACTAATCTATCAAAAAACTCAAGGAAATCCATTTTTTGCCACACAATTTCTCAAAGCACTACATCAAGAAGGATTAATTACATTTAATTTTGAGTTAGGATGCTGGCAATGTGACATCACCCAAATAAAAACCCAAGCGGTCACAGATGATGTTGTTTCTTTTATGAGTTTGCAACTACAAAAACTCCCACAATCAACTCGATATGTCTTGCAGTTCGCAGCTTGTATAGGTAACTCTTTTGATTTAAATACCTTGGCTATTGTTTCCCAACAATCTCAAATTGAAACAGCATCTGCATTGTGGAAAGCATTACAAGAAGGTTTGATTTTACCTGTTAATGAAGTTTATAAGTTTTATGTCGGTCAAGAAACCCAGTCACAGACATTAGAAAATCAAGAAACTGTCACCTACAAATTTTTACATGACCGAGTACAACAAGCAGCCTATTCACTGATTGCTGACGAGCAAAAACAAACTACTCACCTGCAAATTGGTCGGCTATTATTACAAAATTCTCACTCCAGTGACAAGGAAGAAAGATTATTTGATATTGTCAATCATTTAAATTTCGGTATTGCCCTCATCACCACACCCCAAGAGCGAGAAAATTTAGCTGAATTAAATCTCGCGGCTGGACGCAAAGCTAAAGTTGCTACCGCCTATAATGCAGCCATTAACTATCTAGGCACAGGGATAGAATTGTTGCCTGATACTGCTTGGCAAAGTCATTATCCCCTGACTCTGGCACTCTATGAAGAAATTGCCGAAGCCAGCTATGTAAAAACTGATTTTGAGCAGATGGAACAATGGGCAAATGTGGTATTGCAACAAGCAAAAACCTTACTTGATACTATCAAAGTTCAACAAACTCGGTTTTTAGGTGCTAAAGCTCAGGGGCAATTTTTATATGCCATTGAGATTGGATTACAGGTGCTACGCTCTCTAGGAATTGAATTTCCCGCACAACCCAATGAGGCAGATATTGGACAAGCTTTTGCTCTAACGCGATCGCTCTGGACAGATAAATCACCTCTAGAATTGCTCGATCTACCAACTATGAGCGATCCACATCTGTTAGCCGCGATGGAGCTTTTGACAGTTCTTGTCCCTGCTGCCTATATGGGTTCTCCTAACTTCATGCCATTAATGATTGGTAAGCAAATCGAATTATCTATCCAGTCTGGTAATTGCCCTAGTTCTATATTTTCTTATGTCGATTATGGCTTAGTGCTGTGTGGTATTGTTGGCGATATTGACAACGGTTATTTATTTGGTGAATTAGCTTTGAGCCTCTTAGAGCAAATTCAACTGACACGCTTTAAATCCAGAAGTTGGTATGTGGTTCATCACTTCATCAAACATTGGAAAACTCCCTTAGCAGAAGTTTTACCGCCATTACAAGAAGCCTACACCAGTGGGTTAGAAACCGGGGAGGTAGAGACGGCTTGTTTTAATGCGGCAGCATATTGTTATTACAGCTATCACGCAGGGCAGGAATTAACCGAACTTGCCCAAAAGATGAACACCTATCTTAATACTATTCATCAATACAAGCAAACAGGAACTGGCTATTGGCTAGAAATTTATCAACAAACTGTATTCAATTTATTGGGACGCACAGAAATACCATATCACCTGACTGGAACAATATTCGATTTCCACAAATCTCTTCCAGAACTGCAAGCGACTAATCAACGTAGTGCTTTGCTGATGTCCCATCTCAACCAAATGTTTCTCTATTATTTGTTTGGGAAGGAAGCAGAAGCGGTTCAGTTATCTGACCAAGCTGCCCAATATATAGACGGTGGAGTGGCAATGTTCGTCATTCCCCTTTACTCTTTTTATGATGCCCTGATTCAATTAACTCAGTATGCAGCCGCATCCACAAAAGAGCGTCAGACAATCTTGCTACGAGTTCAACAACATCAAGATAAACTACAACATTGGGCAAATTTAGGGGCTTGTAATCATCTCCATCGCTGGGAACTAGTCGCAGCAGAACATCATCGGGTATTGGGTAACAAAATTGAGGCGATTGAATGTTACGATGGCGCTATTTCCCTAGCTAAAGACAACAAGTTTATTCAAGATGAGGCTTTAGCTAATGAACTGGCTGCCAAATTTTATCTCGATTGGGGTAGAGAAAAATTTGCCATTTCATATATGCAGGAAGCTTATTATTGTTATGCTCGTTGGGGAGCAAAAGCCAAAGTAGAGGATTTAGAAAAACGCTATCCCCTACTACTCAAACTGATTATTGAACAAAAAGAGATCCATCTTCATCCTTGGGAAACTATTACTTCCCTTCCCCTTCCTTTAAAATCTATATTGACTCCAGGTGATATTACTAGCACTAACACGGGTATTTCCGATGTTCTAGATTTTGCCAGCGTACTCAAAGCAGCGCAAACTATTTCTAGCAACATCGAATTAGATGAGTTAATTACCAACCTCACCCAAATTATCCTGCAAAACTCTGGTGCTGATAAATCTGCATTAATTCTCAATCAGGATGATGTTTTACAAATTCGTGCCATTACCTCAATTAATGCGGAAATTAATTCTCTACAAACAATAATTTCCGCAGAGTCACTTGATGAGTATCAAGATATCCCTGTCAAAATTATCAATTACGTCAAAAATACGCAACAAACAATTGTCATAGATAATTGCCAAACAGATATCCCTGGGCTAATTGGAGAATATATGCTCACATATCAACCCCAGAGTGTTTTGTGTACACCGATTCTTAACCAAGGCAATTTGGTAGGCATAGTATATCTAGAAAGTCGTGCCGCAGCAGGAGTATTTACTCAAGAACGTCTACAAACTATTCAGATACTTTCTGCTCAAGCTGCCATAGCTTTAGAAAATGCGCGACTTTACCAACAAATGCAACAAGCAATGGAAAAAGCATTGCTCAATCAAATTTCCATTGATCAAACAAATGTTTCTGTCTGGTGGATTGAGCCAGATGGTCGGATTTTCTATGTCAATGATGCTACTTGCAAAGGTTTGGGATATCGTAAAGAAGAGATGATTAGTAAATACATTTTTGAATTCGATCCTGTTTTTCCGAAAGAATCATGGCCGGAGCATTGGCAAGATATTTGTGAACAAGGTTCATTCACTCTTGAAAGCTATCATCGGCATAAATCTGGCAATATTTATCCTGTTGAAGTTAATGTTAACTATGTAAAATTTAAAGACAAGGAATACAATTTTGTCTTTACCAAAGATATTAGCGAACGAAAGCAAGCCGAAGCTGAAATTCTGCAAAAATCCCAAGAATTAGCTACAGCCTTACAAGAATTACAACAAGCAAACTTACAAATTGTTCAAAGTGAGAAAATGTCTGCCTTGGGTAATCTTGTGGCTGGTGTTGCCCATGAAATGAATAATCCTCTCGGTTTTATTTATGCCACACTCCAACAAACTAAACCCGCCTTTGCAGATATTGTCCAACATCTGGAACTATATCAAGCAACGCTCCCAAATCCCGGCGATGAAATCAGACACCATGCGGAAGAAATCGATTTAGATTATACCTTAGAAGATTTACCACAAATGCTGGATGCAATGGTCATGGCTTGCGACAGATTAAAAAATATCAGCACAAGTCTGCGGACTTTCTCACGAGCAGATAAGGATTACAAAGTTCCATTTAATCTGCATGAAGGCATCGACAGTACGATTTTAATTCTCAAACATCGCCTCAAAGCTAATGAACAACGTCCAGCGATAGAAGTCATTACTGAATACGGACATTTACCCCAAATAGAATGTTTTCCTGGTCAATTAAATCAGGTATTTATGAATATCCTTGCTAATGCCATTGATGCTTTAGATGAATCAAATACTGGTAAGAGCTTTGCAGAGATTCAAGCTCATCCTAACCGCATTCAAATTACAACATTGATAGCAGACAAATCTGTCAAAATTTTAATTGCTGATAACGGTAAAGGGATGAGTGAAGAGGTGAAGCAAAAAATATTCGACCATTTATTTACTACTAAAGGAGTCGGTAAAGGGACAGGGTTAGGATTAGCTATAGCTAAACAAATAGTCGAAGATACTCATGGTGGTAAGCTCAGTTGCAATTCTGTTGTAGGCGAAGGTACAGAATTTATGATTGAAATTCCTATGTGAGTTTATCAGTCTTACAGCATTTTTTACATGGATGAGGCACATTTTCTAGTCTCTAGTCCCTAGCCCCTAATCTTTCTCACCCTTGAAAGATATACTGCACCAAACTGAAAAACGCTGTAACTAGGTATTACTCTCTAATTGCTTAGAGAGTAATATATCATTTTTTTCTTATAGCAATTTTATATTTGACCGCAAAATATCCTAAAGTCTAGCCAAGTTAACCTTGTAATTTTATAGTTCAATTTGTCAATACAACTCAAAACTACCGCGATTCTGGATATTTTTGCAAGCGAATTAATGTATTATATATTTGCCTTTTTAAATTATTATTGTTTTGAATTTCAACTGTAATCTTATTGAAGCGTTCAATACTTAAACCGTTTTCTTCAACTATTTTTTGGGAGCTATTACAATAATTAACGGCAATTTCTCTAGCTTTTCGAGGTAGTTTGCTAATGCTATTAGGATCGTTACAAACAATCTGGGGAATTTCTCCTCTACCAATTACATTTTTAATTTCGCTAAATGCTTGCTGACGTGAGGGTTCCATTGCTAATACAGCTTGAGCATAGCTCACTATTTCATTATTATTAACTGTTACATTTTGAGCATAAGCTTTAGGAGTAAATGTCATACTGCTAGAAACTAAACTGGCAGTAGCAATAACTCCAAAACACAAAGTTTTAGATAGTAATGTTGCCAAGCTATCTCGGAAAAATAAATCAGAGATTTTTTTCATAATGTCGATGACACAGTGCTTAATATTAGGGTTGTGTTATTGGCTTTGAATTACTTTTGGAGTGAGAAGTTCCAGCAAAAAATACAGTAAACTGAAGTTTCGACTGTATTTTTAATTTCGTCTACATATTTGACAAAGTTCAATCACTTTTGTCTGGAGGACAGATATTTCGGAAACTCCTTGCTTGAGACTAACTTCTAACTCTAGTAGTAGCGGTAGAACCGAAATTAGCTGCTGTACAGACAAGGATTTGACTTCTTGTTGTAAAAAGTAGATACGTTTAGGGTTACTAACCTCAGCAGCTTGGGCGATCGCTTGTGGATTTCGCTCACCACTTTCTGTTACAATTTTGACCCATAACCAAGTACGAAATTGACCAATCAACGTTGCTACTATCCGTAATCCCGGTTCCGCCGCATTTAGCAAATCAGTCAGCACAGTTAAAGCCTTAACTGTATCTCCTGTTCTAATTGCTGCTGCTAATTGTAAACTATTTTGCGTAGTATTCCTGACTAATTTACTGACAGTATTTAAATCTAAAGCTGTTTGATTATCTATGTTGTAAAGACGCAACTTTTCTAGCTCATTGTGCAGCAGTCTTGTATCATTACCTACTGATTCTGCCAAGACTTCAGCGGTTTTAGCTGTGAGTTTAACTCCTACTGTTTCAGCCGCTTGCTGAACGGCTTGCACAATTAACTCTGTTTTCCAAGGTGGAATTAGCGCAAATTCCCGAAATTCTGTAGCGAATTGCTTCAGTAATTTTGTCGATTTTAAGCGTTCATCTGGTTTATTTCGACTGGTAAGCAATAAATATGAATTGTCGGGAATTACAGATAAAGTTCGCGTTAATTCTGCCAAAACATTCTCAGGACATTGTTGACCAAGATTGGTATTCATCAGCCAAACCAAACGCCCACCAGCACCAAACGCTGGGGTCATCGCTTGATTTAAAGCTGCGATCGCCGCATCAGTTTGATCGGGGGCAAAATAAGAATAGTTAAAATCTTTCCACAGTGGATCTAGAATGCGATCGCGCAACTGATTAACAGCCTTTTCCATCGCAAAATCATCTTCACCCCAGTAAACATAGATTGGCATAACTCAAGCAATAGGTGAAAAGTTTGAGGTTAGTTGTTGAGAAAGGGTATAAGAGTATAGCTGAGTTACACCCCTACACCCTTTCTCACTCATTACCGTCTGATATATTGACTCGCTAACTGAATAGCATCAGCAATGTCAACATCACCATCTTTGTCAGCATCTAAGAAGCTACTCAATACAGAATTGCCACCTGATTGACTATTAGCACCAAACTGCAAAAAGTTTAAAACCACAGGCACGATTAAAGGTAAGACTTGTTGAATAGTATTAGCATCTAACCCAGTGCGTTGGGCAGCTACTTGTGCTATCTGCTGTTGCATACCCAAAGAAAATAATGAATTGACAGCCTCGGCATTAGGAGAAGTACCTGCGTATTGATTTACCAAAGTTTCGGCTTCAGCATTACCACCTGTATTTTGTTTTTCTTGTAATGAAGAACGCACATAATTGCCCACAATACCCACCAGCGATTGAATTGTGGATGAATCTGCACCAGTGCGATCGCTCAACTGCTGTACAGTGTTGATAATACCGCCGAGTTGTCCCAAACTCCCTTGTTGATTGGAGTTAGCGACTGCACCTAAAATTTGGTCAAAAAGTCCCATAAGTTTTTATCCTTGAATGCACATTGAATACAATTGCAGCGTATCTTCTTCTATGGTTGGGCATAAACCCATCTATTTGACGTATATTACTCATTTTGTCATCGTAATTAGCATCCCAAAGCGCGAAACACATTTGTAGTACGAACAGTAGAGTATTATTTTCTACTTCATACTTTCCGAGCAGCCTTTGTGTAGATTTGTTTCACGGCTGAAACTATTAAGATTAAAAACATCTGCCTATTAAATTTCTGACTCCCGCTAACCATGCCTTTATCGCGCATAGTCACGCTGATTGTTGGTCTTATAGTCATTTTGGCACTTAGCCTGTGGCTGATTGATTCGCTGTCACGCCTGTATTGGCAATTGTCTTATTCACCGTTGTTAGGCAATTTGCTGCTGTTGCTGCTGGTTGTTTTAATTGGTGGATTAGTTGCTGCTTTTGTTTATTACGTATTGGTGTTGCAAGCCGGAGAAAAACAGTCTCGACAAAAGCGCAGACGTGTCACCACTGCCAAAATTCCCGCAGCTAAATCCGATGCAGCATCTACTACACTGCAAGCGGTCAAGCAACAAGTATCCCAAATTCAAGATGAAGTAGCACGCCAAGTTTTATTAAGTAAATCGCGGGAAATTGAAGCTAATTTAGCCAGAGGCGAAATTCAAGTAGTGGTTTTTGGGACGGGGAGTGCAGGTAAAACTTCCCTAGTCAATGCGATTATGGGGCGGATGGTAGGTCAAGTAAATGCGCCAATGGGTACAACTACCGTTGGGGAAACCTATTGTTTGCGGTTAAAGGGTTTGGAACGCAAAATTTTAATTACTGACACACCCGGAATTTTAGAAGCAGGGGTAGCCGGAACAGAACGGGAACAATTAGCAAGAGAATTGGCAACAGCAGCAGATTTATTGTTATTTGTGGTAGATAATGACTTGCGGCGTTCGGAATACGAACCCTTGCGGAGTTTAGCAGAAATTGGCAAGCGTTCGCTCTTAGTTCTCAACAAAACAGACTTATATACAGATGAAGATAAAGAAGTAATTCTCGCAAGGTTGCGACAACGAGTCAAAGGATTTATTTCCCTGAATGATGTCGTGGCGATCTCCGCTAACCCCCAATCTGCCCAACTCGAAACAGGTGAACTTTATCAACCAGAACCAGATATAGTGCCTTTATTGCGCCGAATGGCCGCTGTGTTGCGGGCTGAGGGAGAAGATTTAGTCGCTGATAACATCCTGTTGCAATCTCTCCGCTTAGGAGAAGAAGCCCGAAAACTCATCGATGCTCAACGTCGCCGCCAAGCTGATAAAATCGTCGAGCGATTTCAATGGATTGGGGCAGGTGTAGTATCTGTCACACCCTTACCATTCGTAGATTTACTGGCGACAGCCGCTGTCAACGCCCAAATGGTCGTAGAAATTGGCCGAGTTTACGGCTGTGAGTTGAACATGGAACGGGGACGAGAGTTAGCCCTGTCTTTAGCAAAAACTATTGCCAGTTTAGGTATCGTCAAAGGCGCGATTCAATTATTATCTACAGCATTACAACTAAATGTCGCTACATTTATTATTGGTCGAGCAATTCAAGGTGTGACAGCCGCTTATTTAACCCGAATTGCTGGCAAAAGCTTTATTGAGTATTTTCGCCACGATCAAGATTGGGGCGACGGTGGAATGACAGAAGTTGTACAGCGACAATTTCAAATCAATCGCCGAGACGAGTTTATCAAAGCTTTTATCCAAGAAGCGATCGCCAGAGTTGTCAAACCCCTACAAGACAAAGCGGAAGTCGCAGAAGAAAATATTCACGATGAACGTTGAGATGCAGAACATCTGATTAATGTTGGCGAATTATGAAGTTCGCCAACATATCAGTTATTAACTACCAAAACAGGCACGCTACTCATCCAGTTGCTCATCCACATCGACTCATAGCAATCAATCAGCCTTAGGAGAATTGCAGCAAGTGGTGAAAATTTTTTTGGTTGAAGGCTTGACAATCTGATAGAGGTTAGTTAACCTAGATAAAGTGTCAAGGCGCAAGACAAACGCCAAAGACAACTGAACCGCGACAAATCAATACTTTGAAAGCTGAAATTTAAAACCAATCCTCGTCAAACAAATTGGTTTTGGGAAAACCCAAAAACTAAAAAAATTATAGCAAGGAATCTGAAAAAAAGATTTTTCAGAGAAAAACTCAAAACGGAGAGTTTGATCCTGGCTCAGGATGAACGCTGGCGGTATGCTTAACACATGCAAGTCGAACGGAATCTTTCGGGATTCAGTGGCGGACGGGTGAGTAACGC
>NZ_JACJRU010000021.1 GCF_014697425.1 Nostoc sp. FACHB-110 | reverse complement strand
ATGTCGGGCATGGGCTAAATCGTAGTTTTTGAGTTGTCGTTTGGGAAGACAATAACTCTACTACGACAGCCCTACCTCTTCATACTCTTTTTTTGGCAACGGTATTGCCCACAAAAGGCTTCTGTCCTACTCCCTGACTACTTTAAGTTTGATACAAATGGGTCGCAGGGGGGCAGGGAGAAAGAATTAAAAACCAATGTATTTGTATCAGGATTTTGGTGAAATGGTATAAATTCCCAAATCAAGCCAGATTGATAGTTCAGAATATGTTGGACGAAAACCCAACATTAGCTTTATTATGGGTAATTAATTTAACTCAATGCAGCATATTTCACCTAAGTGAAGTACACAATTTAATCCTCAAAGATGGGTATAGATACTATTATCCCCCTGAATTTTGGCTCCTGACTCTTGAATTCTGCTGTCACACTTTGGCATGAGCAAAGTTCATTGTTGTTTTTCCAGGATGAAAAATTAACCTAACTTAATATGAAATTAGGCACAAAATTTAGACATCTAATAGTATTTACTCTTTCTGTTAGTTTATCAATCACTGCTAGTTTGCCCAAAGGGTTCTCTCAAGTACCGCGAAGATTGCAAAACTGGCAAATTAGTCAAAAATTTACCCCGCCAAATCGCCAAGCACCGCGAACTACGGCGGGTGGGGGAACTCGTGGTGGTGCTTGTTTAGCCAGTAAAAAGAATTTACAGCCGTTAATACCGCAAAATAAATTAGGGTTAACTTTAGCTGAACGTCCGAGTTTTTATTGGTTTGTCTCACCAAATAGCATCCAAACGGGAGAATTTTCTCTATTAGATGGGGACGATATAGTCTACTCAACAACTGTAAAATTGCCGGACAAACCGGGAATTATGGGTTTTACGCTCCCAAGCAACGCACCTAGCTTAAAAGTGGGTGAGCAGTATCATTGGTATTTTGCGATCGCTTGTAGTCTAGAAGATACAGGAAAACAAACTACTATCGATGGTTGGGTAGAACGCATCCAAACCACACCAGCATTATCAAAGCAATTAGCCAGTACAAATCCCAAGCAACTTTCGCAAGTGTATGCAAGCGCTGGTATTTGGCATGAAGCTTTACAAATTTTAGTCCAACAACGGCTGACTAATCCAAGCGATCGCACAGTTATAGTTAATTGGCGAGCATTTCTAGATTCAGTCGGCTTAAACAACTTAGTTTCCCAACCTTTAATTAATAACTCTACAGAAAATACCCAAGCTCCACAAGCCAACTCCCAACGTAAGCTGTGAAACTCGTCTGATTCACTCCCTACTCCCTACTCCCTGCCTCCTTAAGTAATTTATAAATCAAATAGGATTGCGATAATTTCATGTGGAGTCAGATTAAAAAACAACTTTGGCAATGGCGCGGTATCTTCATTACGGCTCCTAGTGTATGCATATTTGTCTTGATTCTGCGCTCCAGTGGACTATTGCAGATGTTGGAATTAGCCGCACTAGATCAAATGTTTCTGTTAAGTCCTCCAGAAGCTATAGACTCGCGGATTGTGATTGTGGAAATTAATGAAGCAGATGTACAGAAACTCGGTAAGCGGGGTAACTGGCCATTACCAGATAGCTTACTAGCGAAGATTTTAGATAATATCAAACAACAAAAACCCAGTGCGATCGGTTTAGATTTATATCGAGATTTACCAGTGGGTTCTGGCCATGATTCCTTAGTTAAAGTATTTGCATCTACGCCTAATTTAGTTGGTGTGCAGAAAGTTGCTGAAAGTGATGATAGTTCAGCCGTTGCACCACCACCATCACTCAAAAAATTAGGACAAGTAGGTGCAAATGATTTTCCTTTAGATGGGGATGGGAAAGTTCGGCGGAATTTGCTGTATTTAGCCGATAAAAATGGCGATAATGTTTTTAGTTTTGCCTTTAAATTAGCTTATCTTTATTTGAGCGATCGCCATATAGAAGTCGGGCAAACAGATGATTTGTTAGTAAAAACAGGTAATGTTATTTACCCATTATTTAAAGGCAATGATGGCGGTTATATTAAAGCCGAAGACCAAGGTTATCAGGTACTGATAAATTATCGTCATGCCCAGCGCAGCTTTCAATATATATCAATTAACGATGTCTTAGAAAATCGCATCCCTAAAAATTTACTCAAGGGACGTATTGTTTTAATTGGCCCAACATCTGAAAGCCTCAAAGACTTATTTTACACTCCTTATAGCAGCACAATATTAACAGCGCCAAAACGCATGGCAGGCATAGCAATTCATGGTCATGCTATCAGTCAAATTTTAAGTGCAACTTTAGATAAAAGACCATTAATCACAACATGGAATAAACCACAAGAATGGTTATGGATTTCTTTGTGGGCATTGATTGGTGCTAGCTTAAGTTGGCAACAAAGATATAGTGGCATATCTAAACGTAAATCTCTATTACCTATTATTAGTTTATTATTGGCTGGATTTAGTCTTGTTGGCATTAGTTATTTAGCTTTTTTGACAGGTTTATGGATGCCCATCGTTCCATCATTAATGACATTAATTGGTTCAGGAATTGCCGTCACCGCTTATGTAGCTAGAACTGCGGGAGCTATTCGCAAAACCTTTGGTCGCTATCTTAACGATGATGTTGTCGCCAATTTATTAGAAAATCCTGAAGGTTTAAAACTTGGTGGAGAACGTAAGAAAATTACCATTCTCACTTCTGACTTAAGAGGGTTTACCGCAGCTTCTGAGAGATTATCGGCAGAAGAAGTGATTAAAATTATTAACCTTTATTTAGGTTATATGGCAGATATCATCACTCAATATCAAGGAACCATTGATGAATTTATGGGTGATGGCATTTTAGTTTTATTTGGTGCGCCAATTACGAGAAAAGATGATGCTAATAGAGCAATTGCTTGTGCAGTGGCCATGCAGTTAGCAATGGCAGATGTCAATGAAAAAATCCAGCAAATGGGATTAGCAAAACTAGAAATGGGCATCGGTATTAATACAGCCGAAGTAGTAGTAGGGAATATTGGCTCAGAAAAACGCACCAAATATGGAATTATTGGTAGTCAAGTAAATTTAACTTATCGAATTGAATCTTATACAATCGGTGGACAAATTTTTGTTTCTGAATCAACTGTTAACGAAGCTGGTTCTATTGTCAAAGTTATGGGAGTTAAAGAAGTACAAGCCAAAGGAATCACCCAACCCATTAAAATATATGAAATTGGGGGTATTGCTGGAGAATACAATTTATATCTAGCTCAAGAAGACGAAATATTTTGGCAACTCCCAATAGCAATTCCCCTACAGTATGCAGTTTTGGATGGTAAAGATGTAGAGACCATCCTCAGAACGGGTAACTTAGTTAAGTTATCAGCTAAAGGAGGACAAATATACTATGATTCAACAATACATCCAGTAATTTTGCCGCCGTTTACCAATTTAAAATTAAACTTTTTTATGCCGCCCAATGCCACAATTACTGAAGATATCTATGCTAAAGTCTTAGACAAAACAACACAACCAAACAGTTATTATATTTGCTTTACTAACATACCGCCAACAGTAGCAGAGCAACTAAATAAGCTGTTAATCACTGAATTTGCTGGGTAGGGTGTTGGGGGTGGCTGAGTGGGTGTAGTGCTGAAGATAATTAAATTTTAATTGCCTAAGGGAGTTCACATCTTCTTAATTCCCCACACCCCACACCCCACAAGCCAACCATATCAAGGGTTTACGCTTAACTTATTGGCATTCGGTGTCGGGTGTAAGAGTTTTAGATACATACACCCCCGTAAGCTCTTACACCCTTCCCCCAACCCTTGATTTTTCTTCCTTTGCTCTCTGCTTGCTGCCTGAATGATCAATCAGCCTTTCACCGGACATAATAATATGAGTGCAAACTCATTGCCAGAAATGCTCTTGGGTTTAACCTGCTTGGACTCGATTTTCAAATTCCTCACGAGTTTTTTCCACTATAGATAAACAAGCAGGATAGATATTTTCATGTTCCTGTTTCAACCAGCCTAAAAGACTGGCAATTTGGGCATTTCTTAAATCTAAGTCTGTTTGAAAAATAATGGAAGTTGCCATCACCTGTGCATATTCAGGTTTATGCCCTTGACTAATGAAATGAGCAATTAGTCCCTCTAAGGCTTCTCGCCTTACGGGATCTGTACTACTTTCTGTAGACATAATTTTGCCTCAAGTTAATTGTTGAAAATATCCTATGTTATTTACTCAAGAAATTAGTAGCCGTAATCTCACGTATTTTAATCAGCGAATTTACAAAAAATCTCTGGGTTTTTACTGATAAAAGTCTTTTTTCACGAAATGGAATTAGAAAATTACATTTCGATGTAAAAAAAATGTAAAGATTGAATTTCTTTGAAAATTTACATCAAAACATACAAAACAAACAACATAATAGTTAAAAACTTACATTTTTATTTCAGTAATAGCAAAAGCCAACATAGATTCAACATTAAAACTCTCATCTATTGTTCAGAAACGTTGCTTTTTACATTACTTAATGCTGATCGACTATTTACATCTAGAAAATGTATGTTTAATATTTATTCAGTAGCGAGCGATGCCTAGAGCAAAGCTTAATACTAAATAATCAACAATGAGTAAAGGTCTAAAATCATGGCAGTCGAAAAAACTAATTCTTCTTCAAGCTTGGCAGAAGTTATTGACCGTATCCTAGACAAAGGTATCGTTGTAGATGCTTGGGTACGTGTTTCTTTAGTTGGTATTGAACTATTAGCGATTGAAGCTCGCATCGTGATTGCTTCTGTTGAAACCTACTTGAAATATGCAGAAGCTGTTGGTCTAACCCAATCAGCAGCTGTACCTGCTTAATCATTGTCTAGCTTATATATTGTCGTAATTCGCTATTAGTAATTACGGCATTATTCTTCCAATCAGTAAATGTTCAATCCACTAAATTAAGGTGCAAAATCATGGCAGTTGAAAAAACTAACTCTTCTTCAAGCTTGGCAGAAGTTATTGACCGTATCCTAGATAAAGGTATCGTTGTAGATGCTTGGGTACGTGTTTCTTTAGTTGGTATTGAATTACTAGCAATTGAAGCTCGCATCGTCATTGCTTCCGTTGAAACCTACCTGAAATATGCAGAAGCTGTTGGTCTAACACAATCAGCTGCTGTACCTGCTTAATTATTAAATAGGCGGTAATAAAATCAGAATTACTAATTAAGTTAAGTAATTCTGATTTGTGTGCCATTATTTGTTAATGATTGAGATACTGAGTCATCAGTTAAAAATTCTAGGTCTTTTTTGAGCTACATTTACCAGATGTAATTTCTAGGTAAATGTAGTTTCTTGACGGTTGTAATCACATTACGGAGAACCTCATGACGGCTTTAATGGAAAAAATCCGGCAAGAGCGTCGGTCGATAGCTGAGGAAGTAACTCAACTATTTAGAGAGACTCAAGAATTCTTGTCAGCTACAAAAGCACATAGACAAGAAGAAGCCAAAAAACAGGCGCAACAGCTACATCAGTTCCATTACGACTTGGAAACAACTACCCACAAGTTTCTCAAAGAAACTACTAAAAAAAGAGCTGCTCAAGCTAAAGCACAAGCTCAGTTTTTACGTAATTTCTACCAAGAACTTGAGCAAACAACCCAAGAGTTTTTAGCCGAAACAGCTAAAGATAGAGCTGAGAAAGCCGAAGCACAAAGACAATATCTGCATCAATTCCGTCAGGATTTGTTTGCTAGTATTTTTGGCAAATTTTAATCATAGTCGGTACTTCTGCCTAAAAAGCGAATTCTGTTTTGGTACATCTTTTACAGATAAACTTTTTCTGCTCTCTGCTGTCTATCTGTAAATAGTATTTTAGAGAATTAGCCATTGATTGGCAAAGTCCACTCAAAAGTAAAACCCCCTAATCTTACAGTTAAACAACTGATGAGAAAAGGGGGCGAAATCAACAATGAGTTTTAATGTAAAACTTTAGATATTTTTAGATGTTATTGATTAACTTATTTTCTAGACGCTATCAAACTTTAAAGTGTTCCCTTAATTTGTGATTTATGACAAATAAGAATTAACTTTTTATTTGATAGTTTTACTAAGTTAGCATACTAAATTGCAATTGGCAATCTAAAAATCTAAATTTTTACTTTCCCAACTATTTTTCATCCTCATAATCTATGGCTATCGCTACAAATAACAAGAAAAGAGCTGTGCTGCGTGTCCGTCCTGGACAATTTGTCATTACACCTGCAATTGAGCGAGTAGCAATTCGGGCGTTACGTTATCTGACATCAGGGTTTGCTATTCACTTACGCGGCCCTGCTGGTACAGGGAAAACAACCTTAGCTATGCATTTAGCTAACTGTCTAGATAGACCAATCATGTTGGTTTTTGGAGATGATGAATTTAAAAGTTCTGATTTGATTGGTAGCGAATCTGGTTACACCCATAAAAAATTACTAGACAATTACATTCATAACGTTCTGAAGGTTGAAGACGAACTCAAACAAAATTGGGTTGATTCTAGGCTGACTCTAGCTTGTCGAGAAGGACTAACTTTGGTCTATGACGAATTTAACCGTTCCCGACCAGAAGTCAATAACGTGTTACTTTCAGCTTTAGAAGAAAAAATTCTCACCCTTCCTCCTAGCAGTAATCAGCCAGAATACCTGCACGTTAATCCTCAATTTCGGGCTATTTTCACTTCCAATCCAGAAGAGTATTGTGGAGTTCATTCAACGCAAGATGCTTTAATGGATCGGTTGGTAACTATTAATATGCCAGAGCCAGATGAGCAAACTCAAATCGAGATATTGGCTCAAAAAACTGGTATTAATAGAGCCGATGCTCAATTGATTGTCCGGTTAGTGAAAGCTTTCCGTTTGGGTACAGGCGGGGAAAAGACCTCTGGTTTACGCTCTTGTTTGATGATTGCAAAAGTCTGTGCGGAACATAATATTTTGGTATTGCCAGAAAATACTGATTTCCGCGAAATTTGTGCAGATGTGCTGTTTAACCGCACAAATTGGTCTGCTAGCGAAGCGACAACGATTTTTCTAGAATTACTCAACCACTTGCACGTACAGGCAATAGAGGAATCGGATAATGGTATCACAGCAGCAGATGAAAATACAGATGCGATCGCCGAAAGCGGTTTTCCTACTATCATCGATTCTAATTTTGATGCAGAAGATTCTTCTGGAGTTGCACAACAGCCAGGTGAAGATCATTTTGTTGCCTTTGAGAAAGAAATTTATAACTACTTACAGCAACATAAAAGCGTAGCATTAGCTTTAATTCAAAAAGAATTCGACATCAACCGCACTGTAACTATGAATGCTCTAGATGCTTTAGAGCAAAAAGGTTTAGTGAGCAAGAACAACCGTGTATATACAATTGAAGAGCCGCATCAATCGTGACTACCACCCCAATACACCCAACACGTCCTCAAACTAACTCAAGTCGAGTAATTCCTACTTCGACACAAGGCTCTACCTTAGCGGATATTCTCGAAAGAGTTTTAGATAAAGGAATTGTGATTGCTGGTGATATTTCTGTATCTATTGCTTCGACAGAACTATTACATATCCGAATTCGTCTGCTAATTTCTTCAGTTGATAAAGCCCGGGAAATGGGTATCAATTGGTGGGAAAATGACCCATATCTCAGTAGCAAATCTCAACGTTTAGTTGAAGAAAATCAACAACTACAGCAACGTTTAGATAGTCTAGAAACACAGCTGCGTTTACTCACTGCAGCAAATGTGAAAGATGAGGTAAATTTAACCCCTATTGCTGAAGAAGATAGTCAAATCGAAGAGGAGTTTCAAGTTGAAGCTGAGTAAGTTTTGAGAAATATTCCGTCTAAATCATTGACTCGAATTAGTAACATTTAGGAAAGGTAGATAGCATCATGACAATGGTTTGTACTCCAATTGAAAAGTCGCCTGATTTGCTACCTACCGCTTCTCAAACTAACAGCAAAGCAGGTTTAGCCCCTTTATTTTTGACTGTTGTGGAACTAATTCGCCAGCTGATGGAAGCACAAGTAATTCGGCGTATGGAACAAGACTGTCTCAGCGAATCTGAATTAGAAAGAGCTAGTGAAAGTTTACAAAAGTTAGAAGAACAAGTTTTAAACTTGTGTGAAATTTTTGAGGTTGATCCTGCACAGTTGAATATCAATTTAGGCGAGATTGGTACTCTTTTGCCAAAACCTGGCTCTTATTATCCGGGTGAAGTCGGGAATCAACCTTCGATACTAGAACTGCTAGACCGTCTATTAAATACAGGCGTTGTTGTAGATGGTGAAATAGATTTAGGTCTAGCGCAACTCAATCTCATCCATGCTAAGTTGCGGTTAGTCTTAACTGCAAAACCTTGTTAGTTATCCATAACTTTTTGTTACTAATACTTACACTGCCAAAAAAAGTGAAGATAATTAAAAGTCAAAAGCCTACAGTTAAGATTAATTATTTATTCCCTTAGTTCGCATATTCTTGATTATTATGAGTTTTGGTCTTTATCTATACGGTATTTTCCCTGAAGAAATTCCAGCAACCTTGGAATTGCAAGGATTAGATGGTCAACCTGTTTTTAGCCACTTAATTGATGGATTTAATTTTTTATATTCAGAAGCCCAACAAGAAAAATATTTGGCTTCTCGGCGTAATTTAATTAATCATGAAAAAGTACTAGAACAGGCCATGCAGGCTGGTTATAGAAGTTTATTACCTTTACGTTTTGGCTTAGTTGTTAAAGATTGGGAAACAGTAGTGACACAACTGCTGCAACCATACAAAGAGCCGTTACGAGAGTTATTCCAAAAATTGGATGGTCGCAGAGAAGTCAGCGTGAAAATTTTTTGGGATACTAAATCCGAATTACAAGCAATGATGCAAGCTCATCAAGACTTAAAACAGCAGCGCGACCAAATGGAAGGCAAAGCATTAAGTATGGATGAAGTAATTCATATTGGGCAATTAATTGAAAGTAATTTAGCAGACCGCAAAGCATCTGTAATTCAAACCTTTTTTAATGAATTAAACCCTTTGGCAGATGAGGTTGTTGAAAGTGACCCCATGACCGAAGACATGATTTACAATGCTGCTTTTTTAATCCCTTGGGATAAAGAACCGATATTTAGCCAGTTAGTAGAAGCGATTGACCAAAAATTTGGTGAACGTTTACGCATTCGCTACAACAATTTTACTGCACCTTATACCTTTGCTCAAATTTCTTGATAGGAGTCAATAAAATGCTTGGGAAAATTTTACTATTACCAGTCATGGGGCCAATTAATGGACTTATGTGGATTGGAGAACAAATTCAAGAGCGTACTAATACTGAATTTGATGCTCAAGAAAATCTCCATAAACAACTTTTAAGCCTGCAATTAAAGTTTGATATGGGTGAGATTTCTGAAGAGGAATTTGAACTGCAAGAAGAAGAACTATTATTAAGAATTCAAGCTTTAGAAGAAGAAAATCGCTTAAATGCAGAGTTAGAAGAAGAGGAAAATTTAGCTGTACAAGCTACATTTATCCCCGTATCTGAAGAAATACAGATTTATCAAGATAGACCTATGGGTAGTAAAGAATATGAAGATAACCAAAATTTAGTTTTATCGCCCTAAATGTTATTCGGTAATAATTAGGTGACTTTTATTGCAGTAAAAACTTCTGAGCATCGGTAGCAACCACTCAGAAGTTTGATGGTTTTTAATTAAGCCTTGATTAATAATTTGAAGCCTGTGGATTTAATCGATGGCTCTCTTAAATCAAAAGTTCAATCAACTTTAGTTTTAGAATTAAACAAGAAAAAACCCGCTTTTGCGGGTTAATATTTTAATATTCAAATTCAAAAGTTTGGTAACTGCTCGAAGGTTCAAAGATAATCTTGGGAATGACTGATTGAGAGAATTTTGGCTCAGAATTACGTAAATTTTTGATGGTAATTTCTGTATTACTGATCTGATTTTCGAGTGTACCCAATCTTTGCTTGAGTAAGATGGCTCTCTGTTCGATAAAAGCTAATTCTTGCTTAATTCTTTGGCGTTCTGTGACTAATTTATAAAGTTCTAATTGGCTAGAAGCTTCTGATTTGTTCCGAGGCATTGTGGTAATTTTAGGTCTGATTATGCCGCGATTACGTATTTTCTTCATTGAATATACCTGAATAATTGATAGCATTATAGCTAAGATTTTAAAAATGTAAATAGTTTCATCAAAATCAGCATTTTCTATATTTATATGCCAAGATGGTTGTGCTGATAGATAGTTAAAATTTTTCTATTTTATGGTTGGGGTTAAATGATGCGATCGCCAAACTTATATACTTACGCTTTTTGCAAAAATCTTAATTTTCCTGTGAGTTTACCCAAGGGTAATCTTGCCCCTTTAGTGATAATCAAAGGCAATCAAATTTCGGCTGTTGTCGAACTAGATATATCTTTAGAATCTAGCCAAAATAATGATGAGCAAATTATTAAAATGGTATTAAATCATGACCGAGTAATTTGTGAACTATCTCATCAAATGACAGTTTTACCATTACGCTTTGGTACTTATTTTCATTCCCAAGCGGCACTGCTCAATCATATCGAGACTCATACTCCAGAATATGAACAAAAGCTCAATAAAATTCAAGGCAAGCACGAATACACTTTAAAACTCATTCCTCAAAAAATCGCCGAGATGGCAATGCCTGTAGCGGCCAGTGGCAGAGATTATTTTATGGCGAAAAAACAACATTATGAGTATCAAAAAAGCTTTATTAATGCCCAAAATGAGGAAAAGACTCATCTCATAAATTTAATTACAGTGGCTTTGCCATCAGATGTCATTATTCAACAGCATACAGAAGAAGTACGCCTGCATATTTTAGTCGATGACCATGAACAAGCTTTGCTGAAACAACAAGTAGTTAATTGGCAAGCACAATGCCCACATTGGCAATTTATTTTAGGTGAACCGCTACCTCCTTATCACTTTGTTTAATTATTACTAACAAACTTACATACAAATAATTCCTAATTTTATGATGAGCAATTACGATTCATTGCATCTACTTATGTTTAGCGGCAAAGGTGGGGTTGGTAAAACCACCATTTCTTGCAGTTTTGCACGTTATTGGGCGAGAAGGTTTCCTCAAGAAAAAATTCTGTTAATTTCTACAGACCCCGCACATTCTTTAGGTGATGTCTTGCAATCAGAAGTGAAAGATATTGCTTTACCACAAGCAGATTTACCTAATTTAAGTGTTCAAGCCTTAGATGCTCAAAAATTGTTGTTGGAATTTAAAGCCAAATATAGTTACTTCTTAGAAATACTTGTAGAACGAGGCAGTTTAGCTGATGGAGACGATTTAGCACCTGTATGGGATTTAAACTGGCCTGGTTTAAATGAATTAATGGGATTGCTAGAAATTGAACGTCTGCTAGCTGAAAAAGAAGTAGATCGGGTAATTATAGATATGGCTCCTTCTGGTCATACCTTAAATTTGTTACGGTTAAAAGATTTTTTAGATGTTATTTTAAATTCTTTAGAATTGTTTCAAGAAAAACACCGAGTAATTACCCAAAGTTTTGCAGGTAATTATACACCTGATTCAGTTGATGACTTTTTAGTAGACTTAAAAACTCAGTTAGCAGAAGGTAGACGCTTACTGCAAGATGAAAAATTTACTGGGTGTTTAGTTGTAGGAATTGCTGAACCCATGTGTTTTGCTGAAACTGAACGCTTTTTAAATAGTTTAGAAACCCTAGAAGTTCCTTACGCGGGATTATTTATTAATCACATTTTATTAAACTCAGAGTTAGAGTCTGACCGTTACGCTGAACAACAAAATTTACTTGATAAATTCTTAAAACTAAATCCGAATCAGCCTGTTTTTACTGTCCCACAACAAAGAGTAGAACCTTTAGGTGCAGTGGCGTTAGATGCTTTAGCATCTCAAATTCAAAAAATTGTCAGTGTTGAACTTGCACCACCACCAACTATTCAATGGCCTGCAAAAGTTTTACCTAGCTTTTGTGATTTTATCAATGAAGATTGTAAATTGATTATTGTAGGTGGTAAAGGAGGTGTAGGTAAAACAACAGTAGCAGCTGCTGTAGCTTGGGCTTCTGCTCAACAACATCCCGATAAAAATATTCGAGTTATTTCTATAGACCCGGCGCACTCTTTAGGAGATGCTTTTGGCAAAGAATTAGGGCATGAAGCTATATCTTTAGCATCGAATTTGAGTGGGCAAGAAATTGATGCCAATCGAGTTTTAGAACAATTCCGCGCCGATTATCTGTGGGAATTAGCAGATATGATTAGTGGCGAAGGTTCGCAAACAGAGACAACTGTAAATGTGGCTTATGTTCCCGAAGCATGGCGACAAATTATGTCTCAAGCTTTACCAGGTATCGATGAAATGTTATCTCTGGTAACGGTGATGGATTTACTCGAAAATAACCAGCAAGATTTAATTATTTTAGATACAGCACCAACTGGTCATCTTCTCAGCTTTTTAGAAATGCCAACAGCTTTAGGAGATTGGTTATCTTGGATATTTAAGTTGTGGATCAAATATCAAGATGTTTTGGGTCGAGTAGATTTTATTGGCAGATTACGGCATTTACGCCAACAAGTTGTCCAAGCACAAAAGAAATTAAAAAATCCCAAACATACTCAATTTATTGGGGTAATTCAAGCTGAAGCGGCAATTGTGGCTGAACATATTCGTTTAACAGAATCCCTGAAAAAGATGTCTGTGAGTCAGCGTTATGTAGTGCAGAATCGCTACAGTCAAGAAGTAAAAATTGATGAAAGTTTATTTCCTGAACAAACTATGATTCGCCTACCTGGTTTACCCCGTTCTGTAGAACCTATAGCCCGCATTCAAGGGGCAGCAAATCTTTTATTTGCAGTTGAGGAATTAACTCCGAATAAAAGATGAACCCAGTCAAATAAAAGTAGGATTTGCGAGATTTTTGGAGTGATGATATGAGTGAATTTTTCAAGGGATTTGAACAATTAATTGAATTAGCCAAGGCGTTAGAAGAAAAAGCCGAGAAGGGAGAACTGAAAACAGACATCCAGATTAACTCTCGTCCGATGAGTAATATCCCTCGTCATGGCGGTATCCCACGTCCGAATAATATGGGTAATGATGTTGGTACGAGCCGCATTCGGACGCAACCTGCTCCTAATCCGAATAGTGGTAATGATGGAGATTCAGAAGTTGTCCCGCCTCATGGCCTTTCTGATTATTCGTTAAAAGATGTAGGAGGATTGAGTGAAGTTCTCAAAGAGCTAAAAGAACTGATTGCGATTCCCTTAAAACGTCCTGACTTGTTAGCTAAATTGGGTCTAGAACCGACACGGGGTGTATTGTTAGTTGGGCCGCCTGGGACTGGGAAAACTCTCACGGCACGCGCTTTAGCAGAAGAGCTAGGAGTGAATTACATTGCTTTAGTCGGGCCGGAAGTAATTAGTAAATACTACGGTGAAGCGGAACAAAGACTGCGGGGTATTTTTGAGAAAGCTGCTAAGAATGCTCCTTGTATCATCTTTATTGATGAAATTGATAGTTTAGCCCCAGACCGCAGTGCGGTAGAAGGCGAAGTCGAAAAACGCCTTGTAGCCCAGTTATTGAGCTTGATGGATGGTTTTTCGCAAAGTCAAGGTGTGATTGTGTTGGCGGCTACTAACCGTCCTGACCATTTAGACCCGGCGTTGCGTCGTCCTGGTCGCTTTGACCGCGAAGTTCAGTTTCGCGTTCCAGATGTGAAAGGACGCAAAGAAATTCTGCAAATTCTCACCCGGGCGATGCCTTTAGAGGAAAACGTGGATTTGGATGCGATCGCAGAACGTTCTGTAGGGTTTGTTGGCGCAGACTTAAAAGCTCTTTGTCAAAAAGGGGCCTATACTGCCTTGCGCCGTCAAGTGCCTTCGATTGATAGCGCAATTCCTGAGAATATGACAGTGAGCCAAGCAGACTTTCTCCAAGCTCTCAAAGAAATCAAACCTGCTGTCCTACGGAGTGTGGAAGTAGAAGTTCCTCAAATCGCTTGGGAAGATATTGGCGGTTTGGACAACATTAAGCAGACTCTCAAAGAATCAGTAGAAGGAGCGTTACTCTATCCTGAACTATATCTGCAAACCAAAGCATTAGCACCCAAAGGCATCTTACTGTGGGGGCCTCCAGGGACAGGCAAGACTTTATTAGCCAAAGCGGTTGCTTCCCAAGCCAGAGCGAATTTTATTGGTGTGAATGGCCCAGAATTACTCAGTCGTTGGGTAGGCGCAAGTGAACAGGCGGTACGAGAGTTATTTGCCAAGGCGCGTCAGGCCGAGCCTTGTGTTGTATTTATTGATGAAATTGATACTTTAGCCCCAGCGCGTGGTAGTTTCAATGGTGATTCGGGAGTGAGCGATCGCGTCGTGGGACAATTGCTGACTGAGTTGGATGGTATAGAAGTAGGCAGCACTATCTTAGTTATTGGGGCGACAAATCGACCTGATGCCCTTGACCCAGCTTTGTTACGCGCTGGACGTTTAGATTTACAAATGAAGGTAGATTTACCCGATTTAGCTAGTCGCTTGGCTATTCTCGAAGTTCACAGTCACGGCCGACCTCTAGATGGTGTGGATTTAAACTATTGGGCAGAGATGACCAAAGACTGGAATGGTGCAGATTTAACTTTACTCTGCAATCAAGCAGCAATCGAAGCAATTCGGCGTTTTCGCGCCCAAGGTCTAACAGATCCTGCGGAAATCAAGATTACGACAGATGATTTCAATTACGCTTATCAAGTTCTGACAGAACAGCGCGCAGATTAACGACGCATAAAGATTGTCTGTTGAGACTGGGTATAGGGGTGTAAGGGTGTAAGGGTATAGGGGGTAAGGGTTTTGAACACCTACACCGTTCTCTAAAACCTTAATTTCCTACTCCCTACTCCCTACTCTTCATCATTGAGGAAAGTCAATATAAAAGGCAGTACCGCGATCGCGTTCTAAAAGAATATTACCTTTGAGTTGTCTGACTAAGTTCTTCACAATTCTTAAACCTAAAGAATTGGCAGTTTCCCAGTCTAATGTTGCAGGAATACCCACTCCATCATCTTGGACAATTAAAATTAATTTATTTTCTGGGGCTGATTTCAAAGCAATGGTAATCTTGCCTTGAGTTTCGCCAGGAAATGCGTATTTTAGACAATTAGAAACCAACTCGTTAATAATTAATCCGCAGGGAATCGCATTATCTAAAGTCAATTTAATATTGTTTGTAGCTATATTGAGATGAATATTTTTTTGATTAATTCCGTAGCAGCGAAATAAACTATCTGTCAAACTTTTAATATAGCTACCAAAATTAATTTGATGTAAATCTGCTGACTGATAAAGTTGCTCGTGAATCAAAGCCATTGACTGGACACGGTTTTGAGATTCAGTAAACATTAATAAAGTGGCTTCGTCATCGGAACGTCGAGATTGCATCCTCAACAAGCTAGAAATAATTTGCAGGTTATTTTTGACGCGATGATGAATTTCTTTAAGTAACGTTTCTTTTTCTTCGAGCGATCGCTGAATTTGTTCGACGGCTTGTTTGCGATCGCTAATATCTGATAATCTTACTAAATTAATGCCTTTACCTGCGACAGTAATTTGTTTGGCAGCTAAATTACCCCAAAAAATGTTACCTTTTTTAGTGACATACTCTATTTCCTGACTCCAATAAGATTTTTGATTCAATTCTTGGACAAGTTTATCCAATTCTTCCGGCATAAACTGGTGAAGTTGCAGAGTATTTCCCTGAATATTGAGTAATTCTGCTTTGTTTTGTGCTTCAAACAATTCCACAGCCCGATGATTACAATCAAAAATTAATTGGGTATCAACATCTACTAAAAAAAGTGCATCGGCGGATTCGTTAAAAATGGCTTCTCGTAAATCACGATGGTGAATCACTTCTGACTCAATTTGTTTACGAATACTAATATCTGTGAGGGTTCCTATATAACCGATGATATTACCAATTGGGTTAGTTTCGGGGACTATTTGGATATAAAACCAAGCGATGCTGCCATCGGGACGTACATATTGAACTTCTCGCCGACAAGTGTCATTTATGTGACATCTTTTGCCACAGGGGCCAGGACAATTCACTAACAGGAAATCGCGGTCTTGTTGATAAATATGTTCTAGCCACCCTTTACCCAATGCAGCTTGCGTCGGTCTACCCGTCATTAAACTCCAGCGCTCGTTTACATAAATACAATTACTACCACTATCCAGCCGAAAAATAGCAACTGGAGCAGTTTCGGTTAAGGTAGCGTAACGGTGTTCACTATCGCGCAAGGCGGCTTCTGCTTGTTTGCGCTCAGTAATATCATAGTTAATCCCGACCATACGTTGCGGTTGCCCTTGTTCATTGCGTTGAACTAGCGCAGAGGCTTTGATAAAGCGGATGCTGCCATCATTAATCACAATCCGAAATTCCGTATCAAATTCTTTGCCTCCCCGCACCGCATCTTGAAAAGCGGCTTCTGCGGAGTTTCGGTCATCTGGATGGAGTTTGTCTAGCCAGTCTTGGTATAGGGCAACCCTGTTAGATGATGGTAAATCATACAATTCATACATTCTCTCATCCCATTCGGCCTCATGGCTCATATCCCAGTCCCAAATACCAATATTTGCTGACTTCAGTGCCAATGTTAAGCGGTCTGAAAGGTTACGTAATTTTTCTTCAATTTGTTTTCGGTTGGTAATGTCTAGGATAGTACCAATCAACTGGGATGGTTGACCATTAGTATCTAATAAAACTTCGCCGCGTGACAGTAAATAACCTAAACTGCCGTCAGCACGATAAAAGCGATACTCAATTTCATAAGGTGTTCCCTGTTCCATTGCTTCCTGCACAGCAAGATTTCGCCAAGTGCGATCGTCTGGATGAATGCAATCAAGCATTTTAGTGTAGCTAGGTATACTTAATTTAGGATTGTAACCAAATATCCGAAATACTTCTTCTGACCAAGTTATCTTTTGTGTTACTAAATCCATTTCCCAACTACCCAGATGGGCAATCCGTTGGGCCGCAGCTAGGCTAGAAGCATTTTTGCGGAGTTGCGCTTCTAACTGTTTTTGCTGTGTAATATCTTTGGCAATGCCCACACCACCAATAGCTTGGCCCGCTCCATTACACAAGGGTTTCACCGACAAAAGCACAGGGAAGCGTGAACCATCTTTGCGAATAAAAGTCCATTCCTCTTCAGAGCTTCCTTGCTGGATTTTGAGCATAGGTAAATCTTGAGGCGTAATTTTTTTACCCATTGCTTGTGCGAGTTCATCAGTCCGTTGCTGGAGTTCCTCTGGGTCATGAAAACTATCTGGTGTTAATTTACCAATTACCTCATTGGCTGTATAACCCAACATTTTTTCAGCAGCAGAGTTAAAAGTTTGAATTATGCCTGCGGAATCGGTAGTAATGATTGCATAATCGATACTAGCGAGAATTGCCTGTTGCAATCCAGAAACAGCTAATAATTCAGCTTCTGTTTGCTTGCGTTGAGTAATATCTGTTGCCGAGCCACTCATCCGTATGGGATTACCTGCGTCATCCCACAATGCTTGACCCCGGTCTAATATCCAGATATAAGAGCCATCTTGGCATTGCATCCGGTATTCTTCTTGGAAAAAGGCTGTTTTACGGGCTAAATGGGCTGCTATCGCCATAAAGACGCGCTCATAATCATCAGGATGAATTCGGTTTGACCATGATTCTCGATTTTGAGCTAGCTCATGAGGGCTAAAGCCTAACATTTCTTCCCAACGTGCCGAGAAGAAAACCTCCTCATTTTTAATATTTCGATCCCAAATCCCATCATTACTACCCCGTAGTGCCAAATGCCAGCGCTCTTCACTTTCTTGTAAGGCTATGGTACGCTCTGCTACTCTGGCTTCGAGTTCTTGATTGAGTTGTTGTAATGCCTGTTCTGCCCGAATTTTGTCACTAATATCAACTGCAACACCACCAATTAGTAATTGCTCAGATGTTTTTGATAAAGGAAATTTATAGACTAAGAAATCGCCCAATGTCCCATCTAGTCTGGGAGCTTTTTCAATAGTTTCTAGAATTTGTTGCGTTTGTGCCACCAGGCGAATATTATCCAAAAACTGTTGGGCGATTTCTAGGGGATAAACCTCAAATATTTGCTTACCAATTAAATCTTCTACCCGATCAAATGGCAGTTGAAATGTACGCAAGTAAGTCTTGCTCAAGTAGACTATTTGGCCGTATTCATCAGTAATCCAAGAGGCTGACGGGCTATTATTCATAAACGCCTGAAAGCGCGCTTCACTTTCTCTGAGAGCCGCTTCTGCTTGTTTGCGTTCAGTGATATCAAAATCTATACCACTCATCCGCACAGGTTGACCGTTTTGGTCATACAGTACTTTGCCTCTCCCAAATGCCCAACGAATCGTAGAATCAGGTTTGACAAATCGAAATTCGATGTTGTAATCTTTGCGCTCATAGACCGCACAATTAATGGCTTGTAACACTTTGTGCCGATCATCTGGGTAGATCATGGCCACAATTGTTTCAAAGTTGCCATTAAAAGAGCCAGGCTCCATCCCAAAAAGTTTTTCTAGGTTTGTTGACCAGTGAATTTCACCTGTAGAAATATTCCAGTCCCAATTACCCATACCAGCTGCGTCGAGAGCCAAACTCAAGCGTTCTTCGTTTTGGCGCAGAGCTTCTTCTGTGTGCTTGCGTTGGCTAATATCCTCAATGACACTAATAAAATATTGGGGTGCGCCTAAAGTATCATGTACCAAAGAAACTGTCAGGTTAATCCAAACAGCAATTCCGTCTTTGCGTATGTAGCGTTTTTCAATTGCGTAGGTAGTAATTTGACCAGCCAGGAGCATTTCTAACTGCTCTAAATCAGCGGCTAAATCATCAGGATGAGTAATATCTTGAAATCTCAGAGTCATCAGTTCTAGTTCTGAGTAACCCGCAATTTCGCAAAAGCGCTGATTGAAGCGAATAAATTGCCCACTGAGGGAAACATGACTAATTCCTACAGCTGCTTGTTCAAAGGTATGCCGAAATCTTTCTTCACTTTCTCGTAAAATTTCTTCTGTATGGCGGCGTTGTGCGAGTTCTGTTTGTGCTTGCTGATATGCACTGGCTTGCTGAATAGCGATCGCAATTTGCACCGCCAACTGCTCTAGCAAATCTAGTTCAAATGCTTGCCAGTTACGGGGTGCGGTACATTGATGGGCAATTAACAATCCCCATAGTTGATTTGTGACTAAAATTGGTACTACTAAATTAGCTTTGACTTGAAATCGCTCTAGTAGCTGTAAATGGCAAGTTGTCAGGTTTGCTTGATAAATATCGTTAATGGCGCGTTTTTTTCCCTGGTGATAGTCGGCTCCCTTTCCCTTTTGAAAACACCCATCTTCGATTTGCGCGTCTAAAGCGGCTGTCCACCCCGTCAGTACTGACTCAGCTACGACAGTACCACTCATATCTGGGTGAAATTGATAGACAAGTACTCGGTCTGCCTTTAAAAATTGCTGTACTTCTGTTGTGGTTGTAGCTAAAATATCTTCTAAGTTTAAAGACTGACGAATTCGTAAAGCGATCGCCGTCATCAGTTGTTGCTGTTGCCGACTTTGTTCTAACTGTCGGGTCAGATGCATCCTATCTACTGCATGATGAATTGCACTTTGTAAAATAGTCGCAGTAAGATGATCTTTGACTAGATAATCTTGAACACCATTTTTCATCGCTTGAACAGCAACATTTTCATCCCCTGCCCCTGTCAGCATAATCACCGCAGATTGACTATGATTCCAGTTGTTTTGTAGGTTCTGTAAAAATCCTAAACCATCATCGTCAGGCAACAAATAATCCAACAAAATCACATCTGGTGTCTGTGTTTGACACAATGCTATTGCCTGTTTAGCTGTTGCTGACTGCCGAATGTTATAAATATACAAACTATCATGTTGTAAATACCGACGATACGTTTGACAATCAATGTCACAATCATCAATTATGAGAATGTTCAGGGGCAAACTATCATTCATAAATTACACATTTTCAGGCGCTCGCCTTCATCAATCAATTGACCTTACCTATTTGCTCAATAAAAATATTTTTCTAATTGAATTAACTCTCAATACACTACTCAAAACAAATAACATCTCTGAATCATACTTATGTAAAACTCGCTAAAATTGTCACTTTAACTCTTCAGTATTACCTTTAAGATTTAAATATTTTATCCAAAAATTCACCATATACTGAAAAATCTCACAAAATTTTCTTGCCAGAGAAGATTTTATTAGATTTATGTTAATTTCACTAACATCTAAAAGTGCGCTAAGTCTGACGGGAATCACAAAAAGCTTTTTCGCTGATTCAGACTCTATATATTAGGTTATAACGTCAGTCTTGCTCACTCATAAAGTGTTGTCAGGCTCAAAATAAAATTCCTCAAATGAGTTAATCTGATGAGCAGCTAAATAGTAAAGATTCAGTAGTCAAAATCCAGGAGGCAGAATGTTAGAAAATTGAATCTCTTTCTTCAGGGTAGCAATAGACCAATCATTTTAAACTACTCTTAAATTCTGACTTCTGACTTCTGTGTGCTGAATTCTTACGCTAAATATAGTTTTATCGAAATTGTTATCCTGAAGTTAATCTCTGCTAAAAAGTCCCAGAGAACAGAGAAAACAAGATGATTTCCCAACGTTTATCTGAATTCACAAGTATAATTTACTTGTCAAGTCGGCTTTTTAGCTTTTAACATTTCAACCTTTGCATCCAAAATACTGAATATTTAAAAATCAATCATAATTCTCAGGCAAAAATTATTCACTCTTCTCATCATAAAAATTTGTTAAGTAGAGTAAATTGAATTCAAATTTAATAAAAAAATATTAATTTTATTTTAAAAAAAATTAAATTATTTATAGGCAACCTACAAATATCATAGTATTGCACATATATTTAACAGCAAATAACCACCTTTTAAGTTTTTCGGAGGTTGATAAGCTAATAGTCATTTAAATTGCATCATTTTCATGGTGATAAAAACTTCCAACCCTCTACCCTGCTCCCCTACTGTCTCAACAAGCATTAACTTTACCTAGCCTAAGCGCGTCTAACCTCTAGCCTCAAGTCCGTGAGGAAAAACTATGTTAATAAAAATTAACTAACTTCACAACCTCTTCCCTACTACAAATGTTTACACTGTTCTACTAATTTTTTGTTTCTGCTTCCCTTCCTTGATGAATCAGTACAAATCAAATATGATTGCTATATTCAGTTATCATTAATTAAAAATAAATTTTCCCTTCTCAACAAAAAATAATTCCCTAAAATATTCATCTTTGGTAATATGTCCAATTTAGATAATCTGTCTTCATCCGCAGATTTAATATCATAGTATTGTTGCACCTACTAGAATAGTTAATAGAGCATTAACAATGACAAAAATTTTAGTAATTGAAGACCAAGAAGATGTCCGAAAAATTATTGTAGAAATTTTGAAAGCAGAAAATTTCTATGTTATGGATGCAGAAAATGGCAAAGTCGGTATTAATTTGATCCAAACAGAAATACCAGATTTAGTTATCTGCGACATTACCATGCCTGAGTTAGATGGCTATGAAGTTGTCACCTGGACACGCGAAAATTCAGAGACTGAAGCGATTCCTTTTATATTTCTGACAGCTAAATCTTCTCAAATTGATATGCGTCAAGGTATCGAATTGGGTGCAAATGATTATTTAGTCAAACCATTTACACGGGCAGATTTATTAGGAGCAATTGCAGCTATTCTTGAGAAACAAGACATAATTAATAGACAGACTCAAAAAAGAATTAGGCAATCTTATAATTATATCAATCAATCACTTAGTCATGAATTATTGAATCCTTTAAACCATGTAAGATATGGTTTAAAAACTCTGATAGATAACTATGAATTAATGGACAAGGAAGAAATATTGAAGAAACTTAAAGAGTTTTATCGTTTAAGTGAAGACTATCAAGATATCTATCCAAATACTTCCATAAATATACTCAACCCAAAAATTAATTATGAATCATCTAAAAGTTTTGATTCTTGAAGATGATCAGTTAGTAGCTGACGACCTAAGAGAAACTCTAGAAGATATGGGCTATACTGTACCAGCCTTAGTAGCATCAGAAGAATAAGCTATGCTGATGGCAGAAAGCTTGCAGCCTGACTTAGTATTAATGGACATTAGACTACAAGGCAAGATGGATGGAATTAAAGCCTGTTGTGCAATCCAGTCTCGCTTTAATTTACCAATTTAGATTTAGCCAGACTCTCCCAGATTTCATTTGAATTAATTAAGTTTTCGATATTAGCATGATCAAAAGGTCTCTCCAAGCATCAAATGAAGGTATTAAAAAAGCCAAACGTGCTTTTAATTATAAAGGTTGGACACAAGAATATCTGGCAAGTAGAGTTGGTCTAGATAGTCGCCAACCTATTTGGAAGTTTTTTACTGGTAAACCTGTGGCTCGTAAGATATTTAACGAAATTTGCTTATGTCTAGAACTAGAGCCAGAGGAGATTGTTCAACGATTAGAATTTGACGAAAGTGAAGAATTAGATTCTCAGCAGATTCTAGAAAGTAAAAATTCTCATATCATTGACCCTTTAGTCTCTAAAGTACGGACTGCTCACGCCGAAAAAATTCAAAATCAATGCGGTAATATCCATGTGTTAGATATTTCTCGTACTGTCGAATTAGACGAATTATTTGTTGAAGTCAATGTCATAGAAGAGATTTCTAGCCACAGATGGATTGATATTGCCAAATTTTGTAAATTTGATCATCAAACTTTAGCAAATTTGGATTTGGAAGAAGTTAGTACTAAGCAGACTACAGGTTTACAAGCTATTGAAAAATTTTCTAAACTGGTTGTGCTGGGAAAGCCAGGCTCGGGAAAAACTACTTTCTTACAATCAATTGCTATACTCTGTAACCAAGGAAAATTTCAGGCTAATAGGGTTCCTATGTTTGTGAGTCTGAAAAATTTTGCGGAAAATATGAATTGTGATGAGAAAAACTCTTTATTAAACTATTTAGTTCAAGATTTTAGCATTTGTAAAATAACTCAACAAGAATTAGAACATTTACTCCATGAAGGTAAAGCTTTAATCTTGTTAGATGGGTTGGATGAAGTAGTAGATAAAAATAGTGACAAAGTTGCTAATATTATTAGCAGCTTTGCCGAAATTTATTATAAAAATATATTAATTATTAGTTGTAGAACTGCATTTAAACATCAAAAATTTAAAGGTTTTGCAGAAGTAGAAATTGCTGAATTCACCAACTCACAAATTGTAAGTTTTGCCAATAAATGGTTTACAGCTTTTACTAAAAAAAATATCCGGTTAAAGAAAAACTTAGCATCTAAATTTATTGAGAAAATATCAATTTCTCAAAACCGATTAATCCAAAATCTTTTATCTACGCCTCTTTTATTAAATCTGACTTGCTTAATTTTTCAATGTTTAGAAGACTTTCCTACTAAACGTTCTGAGATTTATCGACAAGGATTAGAGTTATTACTAGTGCGTTGGGATGAAGAAAGAGGTATAAAAAGAGATAGCATATATCGCAATTTAAGTTTAGGTCAGAAAATTAAATTGCTCAGTTATATAGCTGCAACTGCTTTTGAAAAAGGTGATTATTTCTTTGAAGAAACTAAAATTTGTCAATTAATTGCTGATTATCTTTATTTATTACCTAATACAGCAACTGAGCCTGAGCATGATATAGAAGATTTATTAGTAAATAGTAAAGCTGTACTTCAATCGATTGAATTACAGCATGGACTATTAATTGAATATGCTAGGGGAATTTATTCTTTTTCACATTTAACATTTTACGAGTACTTTACTGCAAGGTTTATGGCTAATGGTGAGCAAAAAACCTTAGATAAAGTTGTCGATAATATGTTTGATAAGCGATGGCGTGAGGTTATCTTGCTCACCACAGAAATGCTGAGATCCGTGGATCATTTATTTCAGCTAATGAAACAACAAATTGAGAATTTATTTGTTGCCGATGAAAAGTTAAATCGTTGCTTGACTTGGTTGATGCAAAAATCTTCAACAGTGCAATCAGATTATCACCCATCTGCTGTACGTGCTTTTTACTTTACTCTGATTCTCCCTGCTGATTATTCTTTATCTCGTAACCAAACTTTAGCTATATCTTTAGATGACCATCTTGCGGGAAAACTAGCTGATGATTTAGCTTTAGATTTAGCTTTAATGCATATTTTAGCAATTAGTATGACTTTGACTCCAGAGCTTTTTTGTAAGCGCATTTCTGCTATTAAATTAGCTTTGGATATTGATTATCTACTACATGAACATTCATCTTTATCTCAATCTCTCCACAACCTCAAACAAGAACTGCCTAGTTCTCAACAAGAGCGAGAGGCATTAAAGGTATGGTGGAAATCTCACGGGTTATCTTGGACTAGTCAATTAAAGGAAGTAATCAAAGTCTACCGTCAGATGGTTTATGATTGGCAATTCAATGAAGAACAGTTGCAGTTAATTAAGCAATACTGGGAGGCAAATAGTTTATTAGTAGATTGCTTCAATGTTGTGGGTAATGTAACTACTAACTTACGAGAGATGATTGAAAATACTTTGCTTTTACCTCCAGATATATAGTACACCTCTTGTATGAATCCAATTATCCCCTCAGACTGGAAGTCTGGGGCTATACAAACAAAGCCTGCCTATCGCGCTTGCGCTGCGCTTGGCGGACTTCGTTTGTATAGCCGCGAATTCCATTCGCTGGGGCTAGGTGCAAGATGTGAATAAATATATGATTTGAGTTGAAAAATCTGGGTTGTACAGTCATCAATTTCATTCATCAAATATTTGTGCATGTACAGCTACACCCTATTGTTGACATCCTTATCAGTTTCTTATTTTCTTGATTTAATCTGAACTTATCTAAATCAGAAAACAGGTGAATCGGTGCGGTTATGGGAGAAAAACACCTGTATGCCTGTCACGGCTGAACCTGTTGCTTGTCCCTATGCCCTCTTAATCAATTTGAGCCAGCTTCTTTCAGCATTCTAATCATGACAATCAAGACAATATTATTGGTTGACGATGAACCGACTATTCGAGACCTTGTGCAAATTTGTTTAAATGATTTGGTGGGATGGAATGTTGTCACTGCGGCCTCGGCTCAGGCTGCACTCCAACAGCTAGAGATAGCAAGTCCTGATGCTATTTTGCTAGATGTTGTTATGCCTGGTATGGACGTTAATACATTTTTATACAAGTTCCATAAAAGACATTCAACCAAATTAATTCCGGTAATACTTTTAAGTGTGATGGCTGATTGGTTTACATCACAACAACTTCAAGAGCTTGGGGTTGTTGATGCAATTGCTAAACCCTTTAACCCAATCACCTTACCTGATCAGATTAGGCGTGCTTTAGGATGGAATTTAACAGTGGAGGATGAAATTAGCAGATAAATAAAAGTATTTGATTTTATATAAGTTTTGTCAATGATAGCTCCAGAGGAAAAGCGATAAAGTCCTTATAAGTTTCTTATTTTTGAATGTTATCCTAAAGACGATAATCAAAAGAAATTTTAGATATGATGTTTAATTTATAACCTAAACATGGAGGTCATAAATGTAAAAAAGTTAATCAGCTAGTTTACAACTTATTGAGGTTTTTTGGCTGCTATTGAAAATTATTTGACAGCAGTCAAATTGATATTTTTTTCAATAGCAGATTTAATTTTTGGTTTGTCCCTACTTAAAAAACTAAGGCTATAGTTTGGTAACTGACTACAAAAGTAAAAAGCTCACGCAATTTAGATAATTGACCGCAAAATTTAACTGACTAACCCAGAGTTTTTTAAATTTAGTGAAGAAAAGTACCAGTTCTGTAGATTAATCAGCACTAATATGAAGCAATTACATACTACAAGAAGACGGGGAATCGTTTTAACTCCTACTGGTTTAAAGCAGCTGCAATCTGCTATTGAAAGTTTAGAAATTATCGAGAATAACGGTAATAAATTTACTATGGCCGAACTGAGCGATCGCATCAATGTTTCGATCAAAACGCTCACTCGCCTATGGTCATTGAATAGTGCGGTAGACCAGAAGACTCTCAAATGTTGTTTTAATGCTTTTAACCTCAAACTACGTAATGAGGACTATACATTCTTTAATGAATATCACAATACTCCCAATTTGCCAGCACCCTCGCTGAGGATGAATGTTGCCAAAAATCCAAACGAGTCTTTACTTGCTAACTCCTATAGAACCCATCCATTAGAACAACCGGAACATAGTTGGTTATATTCTGATGGCCCTGTTCCTACCGATTCTGCTATTTATATTGAGCGTCCGCCAATAGAAAAACTAGTCTATCGAGAAATCACCCAACCTGGCGCAGTTATTCAAATTCGCTCGCCCAGACAAATGGGTAAAAGTTCCCTAGTGTTACGCTTGCTATCTTTTGCGCAAATGCAAGGATATCGTACCGTCACTTTGAATTGTTACCAAATGGATAACAATTGCCTCAAAGATTTAAATAAATTATTACGTTATCTTTGCTGGCGAGTAGCTAAGGAATTAAATATTGATCCCGATTTAAATAATCAATGGGATGAAGAAATTGGTTGTAAATTAAGTAGCAGTTTCTACTTCCATAACCATTTGCTCAACAAAAATCAAAGACCTGTGGTTTTAGTGTGGAATGGCATTGAACGTTTCTTTGAATATCCCCACGTAGCCCATGAGTTTTTTGATTTGTTACGTTCATGGTCAGAAGAAGCACGACAAAATACAAATTGGCAAAAATTGAGATTAGTGATGGTGTACTCTACAGAAGAGTACATTTCTTTAGATATTAATCGTTTTCCGTTGAATATTGGATTGCCTATTTCTCTACCAGAATTTACGCAATCTCAGGTAGAAAATTTAGCCAAACGCCACGGTTTAAACTGGTACGGTAAGAAAGAAATTCAGGAATTGATGTCACTGGTAGGCGGTCATCCAGCATTAATTCGGCTGAGTTTGTATTATCTTTGCTGTCAAGGAATGAGTTTCACAAAATTGGTAGAAGAAGCGATCGCCAATGGGGGTATATATCGCTACCATCTATATCAAAAATGGGTGAAATTACAGGAAAATCCCCATTTAGCTCGCACCTATGCAGCAGTTTTAGCTACTGATGAGCAAAAAGGTTGGCTTGACCCAGTGCAGACTGATAAATTAGAGAGATTGGGCTTAATCCGCTATGAAAGCGATCGCATTCTTCCTCGCTACGAAATTTACCGCAGCTATTTTTCTAAGCAACTCTAGCAATCTTGTTTGACAAATCACTTGGAAATTCAGAGCCAGAAAAAACCATACCTTGTGATTTATACTGGCGATTTACTGAGAAATAAAGCTGATATTTAATCTCATCAAATAGCCTGGTTTTTTGGATTTATGGAAAAGCAATTTTTATTTTGTAATTTAGGAGGCAGCCAGAATATTTTATAGTCTCCATAGGTAAGTTCATGAAAATTTCAAATTTTTCGGCAAATATATGCAGTAAGTTAAAATTGCAGTCCATAAATATTTCAAGAATTTGTTGCTCAATAAGCTTAAATTAGCCCGCCAGCTAATAGTTGCTAAATTCCCTCATACTTGAATTTCAGCTATTTAGCTAATTGTGCAACAAGTTTAATTAACAACCAAATAGACACAAAGAGAAGTAAAAATTATTAATTTTTACTCAAAACTCAAGATTCAGCAGCATTTTTGTTCCTCAAATCGGCAATTGTTCAGTGTAGAAATACTCAATATTTAATTCACAACAATTGGATTTTCAAAATCTACTATGTAGATTTTGCACCTACTAAAATTGTTGTTACATAACCTATGGAAATAAAACAAGCAAAGAGCAAGAGAAAACGGGGTGTTATCTTAACTCCTACAGGATTACAAAAATTACAAGAAGCAATTTTAGCTTGGGAGGTTTTAAAAAATAAAGGTCATCGCTTAACTTTAGAACAATTAAGCAGACAGATAAACGTTTCTAGTAAAACTCTGAGTCGATTATGGTCTTTGAGTGCCAGCGTCGATCAAAAAACATTAAAACTGTGCTTTAGTGCTTTTAACTTAGAAGTCAATGAGGAAGATTACACGATTTTAACGGAAGAAAATGACAACGAAACAACAGGAGCTTATCTAGATAATTCATCTACACTCACAGTCAATAGTTGGTCATATCCACATGGGGCTGTACCTTTAGATTCGCCCTTTTATATTGAGCGTCCACCAATTGAAGAGTTAGTCTATCAACAACTAACACAAACAGGCTGTGTAATTCGGGTCTGCGCCCCTAGACAAATGGGCAAGACTTCTTTAGTATTGCGTCTTTTAGCTTTTGCCAAACTCCAAAAATATCAGACAGTCAATATCAAATGTAGCCAAATTGATCAGCAATATTTGACTGATTTGAATAAACTTTTGCGTTGCCTTTGTTGGCAAATTGCACATCAATTAAAAATTGAGCCAAACCTGGATGAACATTGGGATGAAGAAATTGGATGTAAGTTGAGTTGTAGTTTGTACTTACAAAACTATATTCTCAAACAAAACAAAAGTCCTCTAGTTTTGGTTTTTAATGATATTGATCGCTTTTTTGAATATCCTCACATTGCTCATGACTTTTTTGCTTTGTTACGCTCTTGGTGTGAGGAAGCACGACAAAATCCCCATTGGCATAAACTTAAGCTTGTAGTAGTTTACTCTACAGAAAATTATATTTCCTTAGACATTAATCATTCTCCATTTAATGTAGGATTACCTATCCGTCTGTATGAATTTACCCAGCTACAAGTCGAAGATTTGGCTAGGCGATATAGTCTAAATTGGACTACAGGTAAAGAGTCTGCACAGTTAATGTCTATTGTCGGCGGTCATCCAGCACTAATCCAACTGGCGTTGTATTATCTGGGTTCGGAAACTATGACTTTATCAGAATTGATCGCGGAAGCCCTCGCTAATGGTGGCATTTACCGCAACCACTTACAACAACACTGGATCAGACTGCAAGCTAACCCCAATTTAATTAAAATCTATACTGAGCTAGTGACAGCCAATCAAAGTGTGCTTCTCGATCCCACAGATGCCTATAAACTCGAAAGTTTAGGATTGATTTACTATGAAGGAGATCGGGTCTTACCCAGGTGTGAACTTTACCGCGCTTATTTTACTAAACAGCTAGCTACTATTGCTTAAGCAATTTCTCTAGTCAAGGGAATTTAAACAAGAGAATTCCCTTGATTTTTTTTTGCTGTTGATAAATTCGCTTATAGCAAAGTGCTGAGTATAAACTCGGTATTCTCAGGAGTTTCCGCAATCAACATAGTCCTAATCTATGCTTTGACTGCTATAACTTGACTATCTTTTTTGTCCCTGTTTATTGCTGACGTAAGTATGTTCCGTAATTAAATCAGACACCGATAAAATCATCCTATTTTTATACTCAAAATACAAGGACAGATAAGACAGTTAAAAAAATAATTAAAAAGTTTTTAGAAATTTAAGACATTTAAGACATTTAAGCATTGAAAGGATTTCAGACCAAAAAATACACAAGTATACTAATAAAAAAATGATTATTTTATAGTAATATGCTGTTGAAATCATGTTATTAATAATCCTTAGATGTAAACAGCAATTGTAAAATTTATACCAAATTGATGAGCGGTTCTGCATAAACTCAAACTGTGTTTTGAAAGTTATGCAGCAGAAAATTGTCTATATGCCTTTTGAGTCCAAATTGATATTATATAATTTCTTTTTTGTTAAAGATGCCTAAATTAACATGAACTATCAGGTTGGTGGCAGTCTCCCTAGCAATGATCCGAGCTATGTTATCCGACAGGCGGACAAACAACTTTATAACAGCTTAAAAGCTGGTGATTTTTGTTACGTTTTTAACTCTCGCCAGATGGGTAAATCGTCTTTACTCCATCGCACTAGTGCTACTCTTTCAAAAGAAGGTTATAGCTGTATATATATAGATGTAACGCGCTTAGGTAGTGAAGATACAACAACTGAACAATGGTACAAAGGAATTATTATCAGTCTGTTTTACGGCTTGAATTTAAGTCAAACAATCGATTTTAAACAGTGGTGGGAGTTTCAATCAGGTCTTTCGCCCATCCAAAAACTCAATCAATTTTTAGAAGAAATTTTACTTGCCCAAAAGCAAAGCGATCGCATTTTTATTTTTATTGATGAAATTGATAGTTTATTAAGCTTAAATTTTTCTGTTAGTGACTTTTTTGCTTGGATTCGTCACTGTTATAACCAAAGAGCCTACGATCCGCAATTTAAACGCTTAGGATTTGCCCTATTTGGAGTAGCCAGTCCACCTGACTTAATATCTGATAAGCGGCGTACACCCTTTAATATTGGTACAGCCATTCAGTTATATGGTTTTACCACCGAAGAAGCAACACCATTACTTAGAGGTTTAGAAGAAGTTATTAGTCAACCCCAAGCAGTCCTCCAAAACATCATTTCTTGGACAGGTGGACAGCCTTTTCTCACGCAAAAGCTGTGTCAGTTAGTTGTCAAAATTGCCTGGGACACACCAAATCGCAAAATAGATTTACCACCAGCCACAGCCGGATATTGGGTAGAACAACTTGTCAAAAAACATATTATTCTCCACTGGGAAGCTAATGATGAACCCGAACACCTGCGTACCATTCGCGCTCGGCTGCTATTTAACGAACAACGCGCCGGGAGGTTGTTGGGAATTTATCAGCAAATGTTACAAGCTGAGTCTGGCACTCCCCTTGTCCCCATTGATGATAGTCAAGAACAAAAAGAACTGTTGTTATCTGGTTTAATTGAGCGACATAACAGTTATCTGAGAATTAAAAATCCGATTTATCGTCAAGTTTTTAACCATCAATGGGTAATTAGACAACTAGATAATTTGCGTCCTTACTCCCAACTTTTCAATGCTTGGGTGGCCTCAGGTTATCAAGATCAGTCTCGGTTGCTGCGGGGACAGGCACTTAAAGATGCCCAAAATTGGTCACAGGGCAAAAGTTTGAGCGATTTAGATTATAAGTTTTTCGCAGCCAGCCAAGAAAATGAACAGCGCGAAATTCACACAGCATTAGAAGCAGTCAGAGCGCAAGAAGTAGAAGCAAGACTAGCCCAAGAAAAAAAAACTGCGGCATTACAAAGGTTTTTGTTAATTGTCGTGGGTATTGGATTACTTTTTTCTACTTGTTTGGGTTTTGGCAGTTTCGTTTTATACAGTCAAGCCAAAACCAGCGAAATTCAAGCCAAAACCAGTGAAATCCGGGCTTTAATCTCTTCTTCTGAGGGACTTTTGGCTTCAAATCGGCGCTTGGATGCCTTAATAGAAGCAATCAAAGCTAAACATAGATTGCAAAAACTAGGCATCCCCAACTCAAATATTGAACAACGCGTAGACAGTATCCTGCGGCAAGCAGTTTACAGTGCAGATGAATACAATCGTTTTGCTGGTCATACCGCAGCAGTCATGGCAGTCGATGTCAGCCCTGATAGTTCTCTAATTGCTTCGGCAAGTATGGATAGAACAGTTAAAATTTGGCGGAGTGATGGTCAGTTACTTGTGACTCTCAAAGGTCATCAAGGAGCCGTCAGAGCGGTGAAATTCAGTCATGACGGGCAAATGCTGGCCTCGGCAAGTGAGGATGGAACGATTAAACTTTGGCAACTCAACGGCACTTTAATTAATACCTTTAAAGGTCACACTGCTTCTGCTTGGGGAGTGGCGTTTAGTCCTGATGGGAAATTTTTAGTCTCTGCGGGTTGGGATAAAACAGTCAGACTTTGGCAGCAAGACGGCACTTTAATCAAAACTTTTGCTGGTTACATTGCTGGATTTTGGGGAGTGGCCTTTAGTCCTGATGGTCAAACCATCGCTGCAGCTAATTTGGACGGCACAATCAAACTGTGGCAAAAAGGTTCTGCTGGCTGGAAGAATGTCAAGCCTTTACAGCCGCTTACAGGTCATCAAGCATGGGTTGTGGGAGTTGCTTTTAGTCCTGATGGGCAGATCCTGGCTTCGGCCAGTGAAGATAAAACCGTGAAACTGTGGCGGCGCAATCTGGAAAATGGTAGTTACCGCCTGAGTACAACTCTGGTTGGTCATAGCGCAGGAATTTCGAGTGTAGCTTTTAGTCCTGATGGTCAAACTATTGCTTCTGCCAGTCTTGACAAAACCATTAAATTGTGGAGAGTTGATGGCACACCATTAAGAACCCTCAAAGGCCATAGTGCTTCTATTTGGGGAACTAGTTTTAGTCCTGATGGTAGGTTTATTGTGTCGGCGGGCGCAGAAAATGTTGTCAGACTTTGGCAAAGTGAAAATCCTTTTTTCCAAAGTATGATTGCTCATGGTGGTGGTATTTGGTCGATCGCTATTACTGCTGATAGTGCCATTATTGGTACAGCTAGTCACGAAAATACTGCTAAATTGTGGAGTCGCCAAGGTAATTTAATCAGAACCTTGACCCAAAATAAGGTAGTCTTTGAGATTTCGTTTAGTCAGGATGGCCAGTTAATCGCTCTTCCCGCTTACGATAATACAATTACAATTAAGCGTCCTGATAATAGTTATGTTGCGAGTTACAAAGATGCTTATGGAAAAATTACAGCAGCATTATTAAGTCCTGATGGGCAAGCGATCGCGATCGCTAATGTTGATAAAATTGCCCAAATATGGCATCGTCATCAGCCGAAAGCGTTGGTTCTTCCAGGACATCAAGCCGAAATTTGGCAAGTTGCTTTTAGTCCTGATGGAAAAATGCTTGCTTCTGCGAGTGCTGATGGCACAGCAAAACTGTGGACAATAGATGGTAAATTGCTGACAACCTTGGTTGGACACACCGCAGCAGTTTGGCGGGTAGCTTTTAGCCCTGACAGTAAAATGGTAGCGACTGGCAGCAGTGACAATACAGTAAAGTTATGGACAATTAATGGTAAGTTGTTGAGAACCTTTAAAGGTCACACCGCAGCAGTTTGGGGCGTAGCGTTTAGTCCTGATGGTCAAATGTTAGCTTCTGGAAGTGTAGATGCAACTGTCAAGCTTTGGGGACTCGATGGTAGAGAAATCACAACTCTCGCTGAACATACCGCCGCCATTAGAAAAATTGCCATTAGCCGCGACGGAACTTTTTTAGCTTCCGGTGGTGATGATAACACTTTGATTTTATGGAATTTGCCCCGCATTCTTCAGTTAGATGCGCTGGCTTATGGTTGCACTCTCGTGCAGAATTATTTAAAGAATAATACAGCTTTGGATAATAGCGATCGCTCTATATGTCAGTAGCAAAACCATAAAAATGAACTCCTGAAAGAGAAAAAATCAATTCAGAGGAGTTCAGATGAGTTTGATGAATAATTTTAGGAAATTTTTTCGAGCTTTTTGGCAGTTAATTTAGATGATGAGCGCTGACGTTTGAATACTGCAGTTGCACCAAAAGAGCCAAGAGCCAGTAAGCTGAGAACAGGAGTGGGTTCAGGAACACTAGCTATAGTTGCAAAAAAACTAATGGGTAACTCACTATCTTCCGGCCCCAAATTTTCAAAACCTGGTGTTAATGGTGGTGCAGAAAAAACTTCTAAATAACTGGGTGTGGGCAAAAAACTCGCAAAAAATGGACTAGAGTAGTTTCCGCCTGCTGTAGAATAACCAAAACCATCGCCAGTTAATTGCTGAGTGCCAAGACGAATTAAATTGTCCACATTAAACGGTTCATTTCCAGGGATAGGAGTTCCTGCGGGTTGCAACCCAGTAATAACCTCTCCGTTGCGTGTACCGTTGATTCCCAAAATTTGGTAAAAACCAAACTCATCGGGGGTCTCATTGGTGATAAAAGTACCCTTTGCATCTATCCCAGTACCAGAATAATTCCAGTTCCAAGTGAGCGCAGAGGCGGGTTGTATGTTGCCAACAACTAATCCTGATGTAGCAGTCAGAACTGTGGCAGAGAGTAAAGCTAGATATTTCATGAAGTTACTAATTGAGTTGCCAATCTGGGAAAGAGTTTATCTTGTTTGTGGAGGCTAGGTTAATGGGTGTGGGGTTCATGGGTTTTGGATACATACACCCCTACCCCTTGCCCCCTTCTCCAAACCCTTGATTTTTCGTTTTAATACGTAAGTCCTGGGATTGTTTTAGTCAACACTTAGCTGTTTTCCGCATGGAGAGCATTTAAAGCAATTTCTGATGGATGAGTTACGCCATTAGCTGCTAGATTTGCTTTCTCTAATCTACGTAGCACAATCATACCCCGAGAGCGATTTGAAGAGGAGTCTTTATCCACGCAAGCGGCGTATAAACGCTGAATTGGGCATTGCCAAAACCGGGTATATCGTTTGGGGTTTGTATCTGCAATGGTGACTTCTTGGGTCTCAGGGTCATAGTCTGCCAAAAGGGAGAAGTGACCACCTTCCAAACTGGGGTTTTCGTGGGCAATCCGAGTATTGAAGTTTAAGATATGAACATCAGCTTCATTCGAGACAGCAACTTCAACCTCACGAATAAAGGCCTCGAATGTCATACTCGGTTTATCAAAATGCTCCATCCGAATGCCTAGAGGGAGTTTTTTTCTTTCTATGTAGATTTTGCAGGTATCGTAAGTTTCGGCGAGTGTCATACCATCATCTAAAACCGATGCGATGGGCAATTGGGTGACATAAAAAATCTCATCAACAGTGGTTAGGTAGCCCAATGCTGTTAAGGCATAAGCAATTGCTGTCACGTTGCAACAAAAGATGGGTTGTTGAAACTGATGTAGTTGAATTATTTCTAAATCTCGTTTAGAAATTTGAGATATGTTTTCCAGATCCATTTTTATACCTCCACAGATATATTGATTGCCTCAATATTTGAGTGCAATCATAATTTCTTCTATCGAGGCATTTTCGGGGAATTTTGGCAAATATACAAGGACAGATAAGACAGTTAAGCAAATAAGTTGAGAAAGATAAGACAATTAACTAAAATAAATTTTTAAATATGTATAAATTAATTCATAAAAATAAATTTATTTTAATTTTTCAGTTCGGGAGTGTTGTATTAAATCGCCATTTTCCCAGCAGCAAAATTTCTATCTCGATATCAGACTATCAATCAATTTTCTGTGATTAACTTATGGCAAATGTGTGTTGCAAGTTTTGATGCGAGTAAAAAACAGGTGCATTTGCCAGATTAACCATGACTCAACCCGCCAAGCAGCCATTGACATAGGTTCTACAAATGAATCATTAGGTGCTAAAGGAAAAATTTCTGGGTCTTTGTCATAGTGTAACCATTTGGCTGGTAGGTGTCCTAATGGTGTGGCGGGTGACAATTTAAAGCTAAGTTGATTGTAGTTTAACCATTTTCCTGCTTTACGCCAACCCAGGCGATCGCCAAGTATCTTTTCTGTTTCATAATCTACCTGTCCGCCTATTTCCTGCCAAATACTTTGTTGCACACTCAAGCCAAAATAGCCATGACTGTATTGTTGCCAAAATTGGTCAATTTGATCAAAAGCTTGACAAGGAAAGTTGAGAATATCTTCTCGATAAACTTCATGCCAATAATTCTTACCTAGAACTTGTAAAATTAATCTTGCGGTTTCAATATCTGCGGCTTGCCATTGCTGATGTGCAAGTAAATTTTGCAATTTACTGTAATCGATATTATGGCTAGATTGCAATTCTGGCGTAATCTCAATAGCATGATTTATTGGTTCTACTAATGCTATTTGGGCAACAGGTGAGACAGCAGTTGTCACAACCTCTGTTTCTACTATACCTAGCACCTTTTTTTGCGCTAATAGTTGAGTAGACATATAATCAGAGATTAAACAAATAGCTTGATTTAAGGTTATTTCATCTTGACTAAAATCAGCTGCGGCAACTTGCCAATCTAATAATTGTGTTTGCCAAAAAGCATCTTCTAATCTTGCTTTTTTTTCATAACTAGCTACTAATAAATTGAGCAAATTCTGAGATACTGGATTATTATCGGAAATTGACAATACATTGGTTGGAGAATTTAAAGTACTACTAGCTAAATTGTGAATTTCGCCTACGGTAGCATAAAAATCTGCGTCTACTTTAACTACCTCGTCGATTAAAGACTGAAACGGACTAAAGTAATCTTGTAAGGAATGCTCTAAATTAATCGCTGTTTCGGCAATTTTTGCTATTTCTTGACGAATCTTGGTTGCTTTAATTTGATATTCATATATTTCTTGATATACTTCTATATCTTTAACAATTCGCTGGATAGCTTGCTTTTGAGTTTTCGTATCTTGAGCTAAGTGTTTAATGCCTTCACTCAGTAATTTAACTTTTTCTAAAATTAGAAAATTTGTATTACTTAATAAAAGAATAGATTTTAAATTTTCTGCTTTTTCTGTTTTTAATTTCGCAATTATTTGCGGATTCCGGATATTTTTTAATTCTAGCTGACTTCTTTCTTCATTGATATTAATGATTTCTCGATATTTTTGGTTATATAGATTTTTCCAGTCATCGATAAATTTTACTAGAAAATCTTGATAACTATCTTTATAACTTTCTAAACAATCTATCAGTTGAATATAGTCTTTAGTTAAAAATTTTACTGCTGCTAAGATTTCGCCTTGGCTAATTTCTTGTTTTCTTTTAATGATTCCCCAAAAGTAAGTATGAGATTTAGTACCTGTTTGAATCAGAGTTTGACATTTTTGAATTTTTTTTTGAATTTTTTTAAATTTGGGATTTTTTAAAATCGGAAATTTATAGTTCTTCTCATAAATCGTGACTGATTCATAAATAATTAGTTGTTGCTTTCTAGCTAACATCACTGGTTATTCAATATATAGTAGCTGCTAAAATCTTACCCCTAAAAATACTTTAAATTTGGTCAAAAAGCAGATAAATTTACTTGACTGTGGCTGTTTTTCCCAATTGCCAAATTAATATCTTTTTCCGCGATTCTACCAGTTCCATACCAAGTTTTGCGAGTAACCTTTGGGAAGCTAGATTTGTGCGATCGCAACCTGCAGTCACGCTGTGGACATTAGGTTGAGATAATGCCCAATCTACCACAGCTTTTGTCGCTTCAAAAGCATATCCTTGTTGGCGATGTGACGGAGCTATGTAGTAACCAATTTCCAAAGAACCTGTTGGTGAACCTGTACTATCAGGAATGATTTTCACCATCACATGACCAATTAAGGCTTTTTCGGCTTGCTGAATAATTAAACTTCCCCATCCCCATTCGTTTTGTAAAGGATAATTCCGCAAAATATCCGCAATAAATGGCAAACTTCTGAGAAACTCTAAATCGTGCCAATCAGGCAAAACATCCACATTCAAAAATGCGCCTAGTTCAGTATTGCCTAAAATAGCAATTTCTACTATTTCTCGTTGAAAAGGAATTAAATATAATCGCTGGGTAATCAGTTTTTTCATGCTCTAGCATTGGTGTTTAAGTGACTAATTTGTGAGTCGCCTTCTCTCATCCATTTCAAAATATTAGGGTTTTTATTATAGTGATAGGTGACTTTATCTTTGGTAATTATTGGCTTTCCTTGACTAGCTTTGGTTCTAATTGTGGTTAGAGAATAGTCAGTTAACGGTTGGAGTTCTTTGTGCGATAGCCCAACATTTTCCGCTAGATTTATGGCTGATTCTGGCTCTAACTGCGGAGCAATATCAATTGTTACTTGGTCAATTTGCGGTAGCTGATGAGCAATGGCTTTTTTTCGGCGATATTCTTGAATCGAAACAAGTTGCCAGCTAGATTCTTGTGAAAGCTCTAACACCCATTGATGATAATTAAATAAGCTTTCTCGATGACCAACACTAATAAAAGTTGTCTTTGTGGCTTGTAGTTGTTGATATAAATTACCTTCGTTGTTTAAATCTAAAGCACTTGTCGCTTCGTCTAAGATAGTAAAACTCGGATGGGTAATTAAGAGTCTGGCAAAAGCGAGCCTTTGTTGTTCACCTAAAGATAAAATATTTTCCCAAGCTACTTCTGTATCAAAGCTTTTGACACGGGTAAGCAAGTGTTGAAGGTTGACTTGTTGTAGAATTTGTTCTAGTTCGCGATCGCTCATTTTGCGGTCTGTATGCGGATAAAGTAACTGTTCGCGTAAAGTACCCAAAATGATGTAAGGACGTTGGGGTAAGAATAAGACTTCTTCTAATGGCGGACGCACCAGACTACCAGTTCCAGCATTCCACAATCCGGCAATAGCTCTAAGCAGAGAACTTTTTCCTCTACCACTAGGGCCAACAATCAATAAACCTTCACCTGATTGCACATCAAGGGTTAAATCTTCAACAATTGTTTGTTCGTAATTTGGCGTTTTTAAAGTCAAATCTTCAAAGGCTAAACGCCCTTCTTCTATAACTTTAATGGTATTTACTTTTTCTGGTTGTTTGCTAACAGCTTCTAAAGCATCAGAAAACTCTGCTAAACGTTTGACATAACTCGAAAATCGCCCGGAAGCACTTAGTTCAGATATAAGTTCTCCCAAAGCGTTAGAAAACATAAAACAAGCTACACTAACTTGATTAATTTCTCCATAATCAATTTGATCTTGAATAAATAAAGGTGTCAGCATGAACATCGAAAAGACACCAATAGCAGACTGATATGCTCTACCAAAAGCGTCTTGACCTCTTTCCCAACTCATGCGCCGTTCTGCACCTTTAATCACATTATTAAAACGACGCTGAATTATATTCTGTTCTTCTTTTTCTCCCTGAAAAAAGGCAATCGATTCAGCATGATTGCGTACATGAGTCATGCAATAGGAAAAATCCGCCTTAAATTGAATTTCTTCTTGATTTACCTTGGCTATTTGTTGATTTAAGAAAACCGCTATTAAATTTCCGACAATTGTATATATAACTAAATAAATTGCAATTTCTGAAGAAATCGTCCACAAAATTAATAGCGAACTGCCTATTTCGAGAAACTTTTCGATAAAAGCACCTGAAAATCTAACAGCACTAGTAGCAATTGGCTCGATTTCTTGAGCTATACGTTGGTCTGGATTATCAATAGTAGAACTAAAATTAATTTTATAATAAGCTTGATTGCTAAAATATTTTCCTAAAATATGATTACTCAGCCACTTATACCAATCAAGAGCTAACTTTTTTCTGACATATTTTAAAGTAGTGACTAATATCACCAGTACTACAACAATTAAAGAAGATATCCATAAAGTACTGTTATATTTAGCTAGGTCTCTTTCTTCAATGACAATATCAACTACATAACGATTCCAGTAACTATTTGCCGCATTAATCCCAACAATTCCCACTATCAGCAACAAAAAAAGAATCAGCATTCCCCAGGAACTAATCACCTCAGAAAATACTCTACCTTCTGCTTTTGTTGGATACCAATATGGTTGAGCGACTACTTTTACATCCTGCCAAAACTGAGTAAAAGCTGAAAAAGGATTAATGATTTTTGGCTCCCGTACAGATGAAGTTTGCATATTCTCAAAATGTAGTCGTTCTTTGATATAAAAAATAGACTTTGAAGCAGAATTCAGAATAAATCACTTAAGTAAATTGAAAACTTGGTAGTGGTTTCAACCCAGTTATTCATCCGCGGCTTCGCTCAGAATTCATCTGGTGAATTCTGGCTGCTGACGTATGTATTCTGTTGGATAAATTAGGAAATGGCCTTTGAGAGATGAGACTCAGAGGCCATTTCACTCCTACATATTCACCAAATTCAATGTACTAAGTTACTGGTTCTTCTTCGACAATTTCAATGGTTTTTGGTGATGCTCCTTCTTCAGTTTCACTCACAACTACTGGGCTAATGTGATGTTTGAGCTTGAGTTTGAGGTCATCTGTAACGGGTAACTCTTGAATTTCTTTGAGAAGAAATCTCACAGATTCAGTTTTGCTACGTTCTGCATAAACTAGTTTGAGAATTGTTTCAATTCCAAAGCTAGCGAGATATTCGGTGAGAACACCTACCAAACCCAGCAGTCCTAAACCACCTAATAAACCCAAAGGCCCACCCAAGGAGGAAAGCAAAGTCACAACAGCAGCCACGCTACCGCCTGATGAAGCTGTTGCAATTATGAAAATAATGCCGGGTAATCCTAAACCAGCGATTTTTTTGACGAGTTCATCCATTGTACTTACCTACAATCTTGATAAAGTGTGATCACTAATTTCTTGCGAAAAGAAATTAAACATCTTATGTGTTGCACTAGTTATTTAGTGCAATATATAAGAAATCTGATTTAGCCCAATAACAGACTACATAATTCATCTATTTGTTGACTTTTTTCAGATATGAGTCGATGGGCGATTGCTTGTAGCTGACGAGTATTTTGTAGTTTGATATTATCTATCTCTTCGAGTTCGCTATCTAGAAATGTTTGAAAGCGATAATAAGAACTTTTAGCTTCTTGAACACTCGGTTCAAACAACCGTTCTAATTGTCCCGATACTACTTCACTCCCACCATCAAACACAATATTTAATAGTGGTCTTGTCCATTGCAATAGTCCCCAATTTTTCACTTCCTTATAAAGGTAAATACTCGTCAGCGAACCTGTACCTAAAGAAACTACTAAGATATCTTCTGGATTGAGGACTTTATTTGCTGTTTTTTTGCTACTTAGCTGTGCTTCTAAAATAGCTAGATGGGTGGGATTATTTGCAAAAACTCCACCATCAATTAAAGTATATAAGTTGTTATTGCCCGGGGCATTGACAATGCGGTGAGGTGCAAAATATGTGGGAGTGGCAGTGGTAGCTAAAGCGGCATCTAAGAGGGTAAAACCACCAGTTAACTTGCGAAAACTTTTAGAGTCTATATCTTGCTTTTCTAGTTTGTTAGTAAAAAATATCGGGATGCGTTGTTCGAGATCGTAACTAGGAACAAAAACTTCTTTGAGGTTATTTTCCAGATAAGCGTTGCCAAAATATTGACTCAAAATGTCTGTTCTACTGTTAGAAGAATATTTGGGTTGGAGAAATATATCTTCTATGGGGCCAAGTAATCTTTCAAACAATGGCTCATAAAATATTTCTACGCCATATTCTAGAAACAGCTGTACTAAATCCTCAGCAGAATAGGCAGCTTGAGGCTCATTCTCTGACGGCTGATTTAATTGAGGTTTAGTTAGTCCTAAGGCCAAAATACCGCCACTGGAAGTGCCAGCAATTAAATCAAACAAACTAAATATTGGCTTTTGTGTTCGCCTTTCAATTTCGGCGAGGAGTAACGCGGGAATAATGCCCCGAATACCGCCTCCATCAATGGAGAGGATTTTATATTTGGGCTGGGCTTCTGTATTCATAGTTGCTGGCTGTTCCTCCTGAATGAATGTTGGTGTTTGAAGGATATCGACGGGGGTTTCGGTTTGGTTTTTTTCGCTTTCCTCGTCATGTAATGGAAGAGTTACCAGGGCGGGAGTATTATCAGATGCTTCGCTGTCGGTTGGTGTTTGGGGATTTTCTGTTGTTTGCTCTTCGTCGTTGCTGACTAAGGGTACTGTTGTTGCTAATAAATCTGTTGTGGATTCTTCAATTTGCGGCACAAGAGGAAGAGGTATCAGACTGGGGATAATCTCTGACTCTTCGCCACTAATGAGGGTGGAGATACTTTCTGCTGGTGGTTCGTTTTCGTTAGTTAAGGTAATGACTGTTTCATCTTGATTCGTCGCAAAGGGAATTTGTGCTAAATCCCAGGTAGGATTACCGCGAAAATTACCTTTCAAAGAATTTCCTGTTTGGTTTTTGACGCTGCTTCCTTCTCCATCATCTAATTTCCAATAAGCGATTAATCCGGCTTCATCACCTGCAATTAATCCCCGACGATGGTTATGTATTTGCTCTTGAGTACAGGGATAATTCCAAACGCTAATGTTTGCTAATTGCCCTTTGAAATAAACTTGTTTATGTACAGTTGCCCCCAAGGTTACAGAACTGGTGGCTTTATTTAATGATGAACCCCGCAGCGAATCTTTGTATTCATTGTGATCGAGATAAACTGTGACTTGGCCACTATCAAAAACGATCGCAAAAAAGTGCCATTGCCCTACGGTTAATTCTCCATTGCCAAAGGTTTTGATGCCTTTGCTCACGGTTTCATCTATGTAAACATCTAGGCTGCCAGTTTCACTGATGCCAAATTCAAAGTTATCGCTGTAGCGTTCTGAGGAACGAGCAAAAAATACATTGCGAGTTCCGTAACTCGTGGATTTATTTGTTAGCTCATGTGGATTTATCCATCCTGAAACTGTAAATGCCGAGTTGCCTTGAGCAAACACGCCACCAATATCATTTCTGCCAAAATCTATATAGTCATCAATACCATCAAACGTTAAAACTGCTTGTGTATATATTTGGTTGGTCACGAAATCTTCAACTCCAAATCAAATAACTCGTAGTTTGTAGTTAGTAATTTCTCAATAAAATATTAAAAATATAGTGATGTCTAAATTAATTTTCTTGCCAATAATATTTAATTGTTTTTTTATCCTCAAGTAATTTTTATCCAGGTTATCTTTAATTGTTGAGTCCCTTGATAGTTTGCTGGAAAATATCTGTCAGAGATTACAGATAGTTTAGAAGTCAAACTGGATACAACTAATAAAATAATACTACTATTAAAGGGCGTGACAACGTGCTAGTTGATTACTTATCTGTATACAATTGTTCATACTAACCTTTGTTGGTCAACAATACTTCTGCGATCGCCTGCGAAATTGGATAATGGGGTGAATATATCTCTAACCAAAAAAATTCCCCGACGGGATTAATTTCGAGGAATACATACTCACCATCGGGGGTGACAATAATATCAATTGCTCCATAGTGTAAACCCAATTCAGCCGTAAGTTTGAGCAGATGTTTCTCTATATCTTCTGGCAAGTTGTATGGTTGCCAATTTTCCGATAAGGCTTTTCCTTCTTTGCGCCAATCAAAGGTAGAGCCTGCCAAGCTTTGTGAGTCTACAGCCGCAGTAAATAGGCGGTGTCCGACAATAATTGTACGTAATTCTAAGGCTTTAGGGACGTTTTCTTGAAATGTCATTGGACAAAAACGTAGCCCTTCCATGTTCTCTAGATCCTCAGATGTCACTGGAGTAGTAAACACAACATTTTCTCGCCCTTGCTCATCATAAATAGCAAAAGAAGAAAGCATTTTGGTAACTATGCCTTGTGGACACTCTTTGGCAAATTGTTTGACTGCTGCTGGATGATTAGAAGTTAGGGTTAGAGGAGTTTTGAGACCGATTTGGCGAGCAATTTGTAATTGTAGTTGCTTATTATTTGCTCGATCCACATTGAACATTTTATCGAAGTGGAATCCGGCAAGACTGGCAATCATCCCTCTGACGGTAGCACGACATTCTTGAATTGATGCCTCTCGCAATTGCTTATCCATCGATTTGGGGATTTTCTGCCCGTAGCGCATCCGCCGATACCAAACAGATGAAACTTCACTCAAATCGAGCTTGTTTTCACCATCTGTAATCACTACCTGCGCGCGATCGCTAGAATAAATATCTAAGTTAACTTCTGTAGGATATCTGTCTGTATCAAAACGAAAAGCTTTTTCTCCTCTAGCTTCAACTTCTTTGATGACTAAAGGAATGCTTTCGTTATCTTGGCTAAATGTAACTATTAAAACGGTCATAAACAGTAGATCATATTTAATTATTTATCTGATGCCAATTCTCTGCATCATCAAGACAGAAGCCTATAATATTTTTTCGCCAAACTTTCAGCAGTAAATTTTAAAATTATCTAGCGATCAAAGGCGATCGCCTCCATAGTATGGATATGATAATATGACAGCGATCGCCTTCCCAAAAGTAGAATTTCTACAGGATAACCACTAACTTCATAGTCATCATCTAATGAAGATTAAGAATCTAGGGAAAGTGGTTTATCCTCCTCAAGAGGAAATTTCTATGTATCACCAAGCGCAGCATAAATAATACCATCATGTTTAGCCACTCGGTAAACCCAGAGCCTAGCTACCAATGGTACTACTTTGACAGCTTTTGTACACATAGTATTATTCTTTAGATATATTTTCTACCCAAGACTAGCAGTTATTCTTGCTCTTACAGATGAAAAAGACGGAACTTAAGCGTCTTCAAAGTCTGAAGGATACTTGAAAGTCCAAGGGAAAGAAGGAGGAGTAGGAGTGTCTTCCCCTTCACCCTCTGCTTGTGCTTCCAAGAAACGAGCAAAGAATGGTACTACGATATCCCCTGTCTTGAATGTTTTTGTAGACATAGTATTTTTCCTAACGGAAATTGTTTTTGCCACTAAAGATATATCAGTAATCAAATGTGTGTGCAAGGACAGTTAAGACAGTTAACAAGTAAATATCCTCAGCATTTAAGACAGTTAAGACAGTTAAGCCGCAATCTCAGCCATAGATAGTTAATTTAAAAATAATTAATAAATATTAATCTGTATTAAGATAAATCTCATTGGAGCGAGGAAGATTTTTTATATTCTAAATAAGCTAGGAATATAAGATGGAGAATTAAAATAAGACTTAATATTTTATTTTGGTACTACAATTTAAGACTTGCTTGTGCCTATGCGATCGCTCCATTTTCGATAATTGACATATTCATATCAATTTGCCCTATCATTCAATCCCCAACAGATAGCGTAGCGGAGCGCGAGGCTTCGAGTGTCTTGATTCTGGCTCCTGAATCCTTCTTTAACAATTAATACAACTGGTAAGCGCGAAATAACCTATGTTGCGGGAAAATGCTAGTAAGTGGGTCAGGGTTTTAAGGATTGCTTGTGTAAATGCTGGGTTGGAATGGGAATAATACTGAAAATCATTACGGAGGTAATACTGATGGAGCGATATTTAATAGAAGCTATGGGTCTAGATAGCCCTCAAATTACACCAGAACCTGTACTACAATCCGAAGTAGAACCACAGCCCCAAGTCACAATCTATGATTTTGGTGACTTATTGTCACAAAACGAACCACCGAAACCTGAAAATCCACCTACTAGCACTCTATCTATCAAAATTAAATTGTTATAGGTAAGCGATCGCTGTTGGCTCGTGCCCGTAATCATGTACACAATATAACTATACACTCAATGTCTTAAGTTCTTAAATGTTCATATTGTTCAGGAAAAGGGCGATCTCTTAACAGCGAAATTATTGAAATTAGAATAACCAGGAAAAATTTCCATGACGAAACGAAATCAACTAATTATTGCAAGTATCATCGGCACATTAGCGGCGATCGCAATTGGGTATTTCGGGGTTCAGATATTTGGTAAAACTGTAATGTATGGCATTAGTGCCGGAATGTTTGGATTAGGTGCTGGCTGGCACATCGGTCAGGCGTTGGATCATAGAAGAAAGCGGCAAAAAGTCGTAATCAGACAACCAAAGCAGCGATTAACTCAAACTAACCAGCGATAATGCACAACAGGGGGCGATTTCATCCCAACATCATAAACTAATTCCCAAATTAACCTAACTACAGTAACTTTATCCACCCCCTTGACATCATGTAAGTGACGTATTACATTTGTAATATGAAATCGGCATCTACTCAAAAATCAATAATAAATCCTTTGGGAATGTTGACAACTATATAGAAGCGACTCCGAAACCAACAAACGGACGGTTGCAGGAGTCGTGTACCCTTCGGGAAGGCAAAGCCTACGATTCCCGACGGCTCCATTTGCATTGACTTTGATTTCAATCAGAGCATTGCAATCATCAAAACATGGGTCTGTAGCTCTAGTGGTAGAGTTCCCGGATTCCACTTGTGTCCTAACAGAAAAAGCTTACATACTAGCTCAATAGTAGAGCGATCGCTTGGAAACGATAAGTTGCAGGTGCGACTCCTGCGTGTGTTACCACGGCTTTTTCAACTTGCATGAGGAGTGAGTGCAACTCTCACAGGGAGGGTATCGGTTCAATTCCGATCAGATCCACTAATACTCATTTGTAATTTAAAAGAGGTGATGCCAATGGTTCATATTCGATTTGAAGGACGTTCTGTTGATGTTGCAGAAAGAAAACTAGGAATTGTTGCAGGAATGAATGATGTAACAGTCAAAGAACAGGTAGCGCGACATTTAGATGTCAAGAGCGATCGCCTTTCTGCTTACATAGTAGATCGTCGCCCTAGTGGTGATTTGATTGTGCGTCCTGAAGCTGTCTACGGTTGAAGATTTAAAAATTTATTCCGCACCCTAACTTGTAAAGCCTACACACTATCCAGTAATGGATATACAGGTTCGATTCCTGTCGCTCCCGCTAATGGGAGCGTAGCCAAAATGGTAAAGGCAATTGTTAAAACTGCTTTGCTAACTTGTGCGGAATTCCAATAATTGAAATTGTATTTAACTAAAACATTAATTCAATCATAGAGAGGTGAGTTCCATGATGTCCCATAACTTATGTAGCCACAAAACCCCATCAGTAAAACTATCTTTAAAGAACATAAGTTATGAGCGAACATCGTTTGAGCGAAGTGGTGATTGAACGTCCTCGTCATGGTAAAAGAATTAGTCTAAAAAAGCAGACAGGCTATAAAAAGCAACTGTATAAACTCACTCAAGAAGCAACTGAATATGGGTTATTCAATCCCTACATAATTAAAACTAACCGCAGACATAGAACAAAGCATTCTTCAGATCAGCTTGGCCCTTTGCGTCGCTTTTTGCGCTCTCATATTGGACAACCTTGGGATGATGTTTATAGCAAACTCTGTCAACGTTTAAAGACTAACACAATGACAGGACAACACGTTATTGGTCACTTGTGGGATGTCGTTGAACGCCACGTAGAAATCATTGATGGTGTCTTGTATGGGAAGTCTTATCGGTGGTATGGAATTAAATTAGATGGGATTGACCGCAATTGCTTCTATGTTCATCCAGAAACTGGGATTCTTTGTGTAGCAAGGCGAGTAGCTCGTAGGTGGAATTACCCAAGCAATAATGATGTTATTAGCATTGATGATTATCATCAATACCAAAAAATAAACGATATATGGTATCTCGTTACTTTTGAAGATTTTCCCCCTGACCCAAAAGATTATACAAAGGATATTTTTAAAGGTGTACTGAATAGGTATTATTTAGCCGGTGACGTTTACGCTGTGAAAAAACAACAGTGTAATAAAAAACAACTCCGATGGATTTTAAAACAACTTTCTCAAACTTAAAATTTTTCACTTCGTGTCCTAACCGTAAAAGCCTACATACTAGCCGAATTGGAATAGGCACTTGACTTAAAAGCAAGCAAATACAGGTTCAAATCCTGTGTATGAATCAACAGCTTTTTCGACTTACATGAAGTGATTTTATTCATCACAAATTATGAGTTAAATGCAACTCATTGGAGGTTGCTATGTCTGTGAAAACTTTAGAAATTTTAGAACAACTCAAGTCTCTCACTGTCAACGAAACTACTCAATTAGTCAAGCAGATTGAAGCAACCTTCAATGTTGATAGTTCCACACCGAAATTAGTTCGGATTGGTAAACGAGATGAAGATGAAATTCAACCGCAAATTCAGACCGAATTTGATGTTTTATTGGTATCGGTTCCGGCAGAAAAAAAGATTACCTTACTCAAGGTCATCCGTACGCTAACTGGAATGGGACTCAAAGAAGCAAAAGATTTTGTAGATTCTCTCCCTCAAGTGGTGCAGTCGGGATTGAATCAAGAAGCGGCTGAAACTCTCAAACAGCAACTAGAGGAAACTGGTGCTGTTGTTTCTCTCCAATAACATAATATCGGCAGTTGTTGCCGCGCCCCGATCGCAGAAGCTTATACCAATTCGCAATTCGCAATTAAGAAATCTAGCTCCAGTAAGACTTTCCTGATTTCTATCTGTCGCATTCTTTTCTTAAATTGGTATTAAATAACTCTGAATCAGTTACAAAAATGCTTCTAAAACTTGCGCGGTGACAATATCACCCCGCGTGCAACACTGCCTCCTGATGCAACATAATTAGAGGAGGTATTATGAATACTACAGAACGCGACTTGCGCTTAGAAATGCTCAACAGTTTGCTGACAACGCCTCACCGCAAACTTGAGCAAGTTGCAGAAATTCATAAGTTAATTGTTGAACTCGACCCCATATTTTACGGACATTTGGCAGTTTGGTATCAACGTTATGGTGATGTCCGCGACCACAAGGAAGTGTTTGTGGCTCATTTGCTAACTAGCAATTTGACTGAACACAGAGATGCTGGATTTATGATGCTGCAAGAGTTTCCGCCTTATCAGGTGGCTCGTGTTGTCGATTTTATGAAGCAGCAGCAAAATAAAATGCCACGTTCAGCGCGGACTGCGGTGCGACGTTACCTCAAAACCAGAGAAAGCAATCCAGTTTTATTCGATCGCGCGGCGCTGCGAGGACGTAAAGCAATGAAGCATTTGTATGCGTCTCTGCACATCAAGCCAAACGAACGCGCAAATGCGATTTTGTTCCGCGACACTCCGCCAGAAGGTTCTTTAGCAAATGTGCTGAAGCAACTGGCTAAGGCAAACAGTACCGCAGAACAAGCAAGGTTGATTGTGGAATTTAAGATTCCTTATACTATTGCGATCGGTGCAATCAAACAACTTACACCAGTTGTCTTGGTGGCGTTAATCAACAGCATGACTCCCCAAGAAGTGATCAACAACCTCAAGTCACTCCAGGCGCGGGGTGCAATGGATCATCCAGAAGTCAAAAAGCTGATTGATTCTAAGCTGGAAGAAGCATCTAAAAGTGGGCGTGTGGCTGCATTCAAAGCCCAGATTGCCGCAGACACCGCAGACTTCGACGCAGATACCGTTGCGCGACTAGAAAAAGTCACTAACGAGCAGGTGAAACGACGCGGGACAATTGCCCGTCCAACCGCTTTGCTGATTGACAAATCTGGTTCAATGGATAATGCGATCGCTCTTGGTAAGCAACTTGCGGCGCTGATCTCTGGTATCACCCAAGCAGAATTGTTTGTCTACGCCTTCGATACCATTCCCTACCCTGTCACCGCTAAAGGCAAAGAGTTAACAGATTGGGAACGTGCTTTCCAGCACATCAATGCAGGTGGTGGTACGAGTATCGGTTGTGCATTGGAAGCAATGCGGAAGAAAAAGCAGGTAGTTGACCAAATTATTCTGGTGACAGATGAAGGTGAAAATGCTACACCTTACTTCAGTGAAGCCTACAAGACTTACTGTCGAGAGTTTGCAGTGATGCCTAATGTTGTAATTGTTCGTCTTGGTACTTATTACAACTGGGTAGAAACTCAACTCAAGCAACAGCAAGCACCTGTAGAAACTTTCACCTTTGCTGGCGACTACTACAGCTTGCCTAATCTTGTTCCACTGTTAACACGTCCCTCTCGTTTAGAGTTGCTAATGGAGATTTTAGATATGCCATTACCTGTGCGTGAGGATAAGTAGACTGAAAAATGGGTGCGTTATGTTTATACTTGACGCACCTGATAACTTCAAGCAATTTTTTTAACGAACCGCATAGACGTGTTAGCTGCTTCCCGCAGTCAGTCCACTACAGTAATTTTATTTTTACTTTATAAATAACCTCTTACACTCATCTTATGAATGAATAGAAATCATTTTAATGCTTTGAGTACGATGAATCGATTTTTCGGGTTTTTCATTAGTAATAAATTCAGTTGCTTTTACAGATATTGCAGATGCAATATGTAAAGCGTCCATTGCCCCCACGCCAAATTTACTTGATTCTTCATAAGCTATCTCAATAATTGAATTTATATCATTTGCCCAATAAGAAACTTCATCAAAAAAGGCTTCATAAAACTTAACTTCAGTTTTTTGCTGATTATAAATTGCTTTCGGCAATACTTCTAACTTCAGAAAAATACTAGAAGCAAATTCTCGGTTTTCATCCTCCAAAATTTGTAAAGCTTTCTCAGCAATATCTCCTTGAGAACGAGCAGCATAAATTAAAACACCAGCATCAATGAATGTACGAATCATCTGAGGTCTTCTCCATAACCACCCCGACGTTCTGCTTTCTCTCTATCTGCTTCTTCCGCAGTTAACAAAGGAAGCCCAGAGTCAATAATTTCTTGACGAATTTCTCTTAATTTTATACCTAACTTATAACTATGTTTTATTTGATGCTTTTGGCTTTCAAGTGAATCAATAAATGCTAAAACTTTTTCTTGTTCATCTGCATTTAATTCTTGCAATTTATCCAGTATTTGTTCGGGGGTCATATTGGTTATCACTTTATTTGTCAAGAGAATCATAATACATTTATATTGTACTTTCTAGGATTTTACTTGCATCAACATTAACCCAAGCTGATGATATGGATGACTGATATTCAGACGACTAGGCTCTACTACAAAACTTTCTTGCTATCTATGGGAACTTTTGTAGTATGATGTAATATGAATCCTGCGTGACCCGACTCTTGGAGCCTACATACTAGTACGAGAGGAAAAGTAACACTGTCAAATGCAGTGGGCGTTTGTGAACGGGGAGTGCGAAGAAGCTGGGAAGTTGGCTTAAAAGTAGCCATCTTTGAAAGAGTGTGTAACAACTCACCAGTGGAGTCCCTCTAGTAACTGAGAAAACGCAATGCTCTACCAACTTGCACGCGGGATTATATTGTAATCTTTAATTATTTATAGGAACTAAAAACCCCGACTTCTCAAAACAAGGCGGGGTGCTGAAACCTCTTGACTAACAAAATTAAATTTAACCTTAAGTCTTGGATTTTAATACTTGTATTGCTTTAAATCCTTCTACAGTCTGACTTAAAAATATCATGGGAATAGCTAGACCAAATGGTTTTCCTGTTTGAACCATATTGTAAATAGCTGCTAATACATTGAGTGACATAAGTCCTACTGCGATCGCTAGAGCAATTGTTGATTTCCGTTGTACTAAAAAACCTAGCACTAGATAAAGTATCCCAAAAAATAAACAAACAATTCCTACTAGCAAAAACTCAGGATTCTGATTTCCTACAACAAAAAAGATTACACTGAAAAATGTACTTAAAACACCAATTGCGTAAACTGCACGATAAGCAGAGGCTAATTTTTTTCGTGACTCGGATATCTGTTGTATTTCGGTAGTCATGCTTTTTTTAGAGTATTGAGGGGAAAGGAGAGATGAGAAATATCAAACCTAAAAATCAGGCAAAGCTTTTTTTCGCCAAACATGAGAAATATTTTTGTATTGGCTTTCTAGTTCAGTAGTCCCACAATTGAGAGTGCGTGCTTTTTCTTCTAACTCGCCTACTTGTTTGGTAAAACTGAGAGCAAAGCCTAATAAAAATAATGAAAATGCTCCTTTGAAACCTTGAACCCAAATAGAAGCAATACAACTACCAAATGCACCAACTAGTAAGATTATTTGAGTTAGTACTATGTACATATCAAGGCGCACAATTTTTTTATACTCTTCTAGGGATTTTTCATTGGTAATTGCGGTATTGGCTTGTAGAAATGCTTCAAGTTGAGTTTTGAGATAAAAAGTTAAGCCAATAGATAACAAAGTTAGACCGATATATGCGAAACGTAAAAACATTGTTGCACCCTGTGACAAGAATTGTCTAAAGGCTACTAGCTCAGGCAGACAATATGTTATTTTATATACTTAAATTAACCAAAAAAGCTTGTGTAATTACCCTGAAATAACCCTTCTCTATGACTAACATCCGTCAGCTAATTAACCAAATTGCTAATGCAGAAGCCGAGTTATTTGCTACTCAATTTCTCGCGCCTTGTGTCAAAGGTGGACGAGTTCGCACAAAGGTTGCGGGGATGGTTTACACCTTCATACCAAAGCCGAGTCAATTTGAAGGTTGGGGTATTTTTCAGCCTTTGGATACGAAGACAGCAAAGGTTATTGAAGAAGCCGACTTACCCCAAATTGGAGAATATTTGCAACATTTTCCCCAAATCAGGCTGCGGTTAGCACATCAATTACAGGGAAAAACTTGGTTAGCATATCCGGTGAATGAAGTAGATATGCGTCAACGATCGCAAGTAGTAAAACCGATCGCAGTACATTTAGTAACTGAGGCTGGAGTATTTGAGCAAATTATCGCTCGTTGGAATGGAGAATCTTGCTGGTTTGAGGATATCGATCGCCGTACAGATCCAATAATTGTAGAAACTCTGCAATCTGCTGTGAAGCAACTGATTCCCGTGGAGGAATTGCAGTTTAAAGACATGACTCCAGAAATTCGCACAGTGTATGAATTAGCAACGAAGCGAATTGAGGGTTTTGATCAAACCAAACAAGATGAAAAGCGATTGAAAAAAGCTTTGCAGATGGGTGGTGGTGATTTAAACCAATTTCACGATAGGGGTGATTACTGGACAGTCGATTGGACAACTGCGGATGGTGTGCGTCACAGTAGTGCGATCGCAAAAACTGATTTGACGGTGATTAGTTCTGGTATTTGTCTGAGTGGACGCGATCGCGATTTCGATTTGCAATCTTTAGTCGCTGTTATGGAACAGCAGGAGTAGTGATGAGCATATTTTTTCACGAACAGCTTTATCGCAGCAATGCTGTTATGGCAAAACTCAAAAATTATCCTGTAACAATTTGTGGTGCTGGTGCATTAGGCGCTAACATTGCAGAAAACTTGGCGCGGTCTGGTTTTGATAAACTGACAATCATCGACCGCGATCGCATTGAAGAACGCAACCTTTCGACTCAACCTTACTACCGTGCTGATGTCGGTGCATTCAAAGCGAAAATTTTGGCTAATAATTTATATCGGGCAGTTGGTACTAAAGTTGATGCCAAAACTAAAGAATTGACATCAGAAAATACCAATCAATTACTCAAAGATAGTCAGCTAATTGTTGATGTTTTTGATAACAGTGTGTCACGCCAAGCGGTGAAAGATTATGCTGATCAATTTAGCATTCCTTGTATTCACGCTGGGTTAGCTGCTGATTATGCAGAAATCATTTGGAATGACGTTTACCGCGTCCCTTCTGATGTGAACGATGATGTCTGTGACTATCCTTTAGCACGAAATTTGGTGATGTTAACTGTGGCGGTGACTTGTGAGGCGATCGTTTCATTTATTGCTACAGAAGAGCAGCGTAATTTCACAATCACTCTGAAAGATTTAGCCGTTCAATCTTTGAACCTGTGAATTACCGTAGTATCTTATATCGTTTCCGGCTAATCAGTGGTGATTCGACAAATTTGTACAGAAACGACAAAACCATCACCCTCAAACCCTTACACCCAAAATCAATGTTTTTGGGGCAGAAGGTAAAAACCTACACCTGTCAGATACGGTGCAGGGAGAAAAAGAGTTGTGTCTTTCTGCATAGATTTCCGGAATATCACTAAATTACACAGAACTTGATATTAGACACAAAATCCAGGGTTTGAGAGAGGGTGTAGGTATTCAAACTAGCTACCACAGCATAAGATGGCAATTTTTGGCAGATATTTTTTGTAAGGCTATTTGATTTATACTTTTAAGTCCGTCTATTTTTGGAGAAGTTTGAAAGTTGTATGTCCAGCCTGAGTTCTGACATGGTACGCGTATATTTGCAAGAAATTGGTCAGTTCCCTTTATTAACCTCCGACCAAGAAATAACTTATGGCAGACAAGTACAACAAATGATTGCCATTGAGGAGCAAAAACAGCAGCTTAGTCAACAATTAAATCGCCAACCAACAACAACAGAATTAGCTAATTTTGTCAATAAAAGCGAATTGGAAGTCAATCAAATCTTGCAGCTAGGACAACGAGCCAAGCAAAAGATGATTACAGCCAACTTGCGATTGGTGGTTTCCATTGCTAAAAAATATCAGCGTCGCAATCTAGAATTTTTAGATTTAGTTCAAGAAGGAGCAATAGGTTTACAAAGAGGGATTGAAAAGTTTGATCCTAACCGAGGCTATAAATTATCAACTTACGCCTATTGGTGGATTAGCCAAGCAATCACCAGAGCGATCGCAGAAAAGTCTCGCACGGTGAGGCTACCAATTCACGTTAACGAAAAGCTCAATCAAATTAAAAAAGCCCAACGAGAATTGTTGCAAACCCTCGGTCGTCGTCCAAATGTCACAGAAATTGCTCAAAAATTGGATTTAGACCCTAGCCAGATTCGAGAATATCTGTCTGCTGCTAGCGCAACAGTCTCTCTAGATATGAAGATTGGGGATAACCAAGATACAGAACTGAGTGAACTCCTCAGCGATGACAGCATCTCACCAAACGATCAAATTACTCAAGAATTGCTGCGCCAAGATTTGAATGATTTATTAGCATCACTCAAACCTGTGCAACGCGAAGTCTTAATTTTGCGCTTTGGACTGTTGGATAATCAAGAACGAAGTTTAGCTCAAATTGGCGAAAAGCTCAATGTGAGTCGAGAAAGAGTTCGTCAAATCCAACAGCAAGCCATGACTGCGCTGCGCCGTCAACAGCCATCTATTGAACAGTATTTATTTTCTTGAAAATAGGGAATGGGGTGTAAGGGTGTATATCTCTAAAACCCTTACAGCCGTACCCAAACTGTTGATTTTGCGTTTTTATGCCTAAGTGCTAGTGAAATAATCAGATTCAAATCTGATGACAATGATTAACAATAGATACAGTCATTGTCATTTATGCCGATGTTTCCTAATCGCTATCAAAACTTAAATTTAATTCAGCAACTTGACCCGGTGCAAGACCATAGCCGCATTTATTATCTGATGTCGGGTTATGAATTTCCTTGGGAAATGCAGCGATCGCTAGAATTGGCCTTAATGCGTACTTTCTGCGTTCCCAGCATTGCTAAACTATTAGATAAGACGAAAGAATTTTACCAGTATCCGCAAAAAAGGTACGACGACACATCGATTATTATTGTGGAAATCGTCAAGTGGGGTTATGAGAGCGATCGCGGTAAACAAGCATTGCAACGGATGAATGCCATTCACGGGCGTTTTAAGATAGATAACGCAGACTTTTTATATGTACTTTCAACTTTTATTTACGATCCTATTCACTGGAATGCTAACTTTGGTTGGCGACAGATGTGCGAACAGGAAAAATTAGCTTCTTTTTATTTCTGGCGCGAAGTAGGTAAACGGATGCACATTCAAAATATTCCCGAAACCTACGCTCAGTTAGAAAGCTATAAACTAGACTACGAGCGCGCTAACTTTCGCTATTGCGATGCTAATCGTCGTGTCGGAGAAGCAACCCTCGCTTTATTTTTGAGTTGGTTTCCTTCGTGGATGCAAAACCCTTTAAAACCGATTATTTATGCTTTGCTTGATGAGACAATGCTCGATGCTTTCGGGTTTGAACATCCTTCACCATTGTTACGTTCTAGAATGGTCAACTTGCTGAAATTGCGAGCCAAATTAATGCATTTATTTCCACCTCGCAGTCAATCAGATTTTTATATTGATTCTCCAATTCCTAGTTATCCAAATGGTTACGAAATTCCTAGTGTAGGGCCAGAGGAGAGAAAGTGACAAAAGCCTGTAATCCTGTTTCACATTAAGTTTGTGAACACATCCACTTCCTACTCCCCATTTCCTAACTTCACCAGTAATTTAACAATCAAATATGATTGCTATATCCAATTCAAGATTTTTTCACACTAAACCACTTATCATATAACGCTTGATAAGTGCCATCCTCTTTGAGTTTGAGCAAAGCACGATTGATAGATTTGCGGTAGGGGCTATTATTGGGTAAGACAATACCGTAATTTTCTTCCCGGAAAACACTGCCCACAACTTCTACTTTCCCTTGACCTTGATTGGCTGCATAATACAAAAGTACAGGAGCATCAAATACAACAGCATCAGCTTTTTTAGCTTCTAAAGCTTCATAAGCCTGCTCAATTTTTGGCACTTCTAAAATTGAGATTTTGTGTTCTTTTAAGTATGTTGCAGCAGTACTACCGGTTGTTGTCGCCACTACCTTTCCGGGCAGATCATCGACACTATTAATATCTCCTTGTAGTTGTTGCACAGTTAAAGAAGTAGTCGCGGCGGCTGTAAAGTAAGCAACAAACAAAACGCCAATAAACATCCAGATAATAGCTAACACACGACCAATAACTCCTTTGGGCATTTCATCCGCTTGAGTCGCTAAGGTAGCCGCAGCCCACCAACCAGCTTTAAAAATCCCAGGAAAGTAAGATTGAGGAATCATACCTTCTTTGTGATTACGTTCAGATAACCAAATGATGTGAGCCGCTACGACAATAAGCAACAAAGCCAAGCCAATCACTTGTAAAAGCGCAGCCGAGAAAAATAATGACAGTATATTAGGTGTACTACCAGAACTGCCTTTGGAGTCACGGACTAAAATTTGTAATCCCCCCGTAAACATGGGTAAGGAAAAATCAAATTGTTGCTGACGTTCTGCTGTAATCGAGATGGCTGCTATACCTGCGTCAGCTTTGCCATTTTGAACGGCTGATAGCAAATCAGCGACGTTAGGATACTCAACAAATTTAAATTCTGCATCTATGTTCTTGGCAATACTGCGCCAAAGTTCAATACTGAAACCAGAGAGTTCATTTTTTTCCACAAATACAAACGGGGGAATGGCTCTGGTTGCTACAGTTAATGGTGGTTGAGTAGTTTGTGCTGCAGGTTGTTGTGACTGTGCTGGATGGACTACCAGCAAAAACACTAAAATTCCACAAACTAGCCCCAACCAGAGATGTTGTTTTAGGAAACGTTTCATTTTTCTAGCCGCGAAAAATTGATTCAATTTTTGAGCGATCGCATCTACCATAAGTATTATCTAAGGTTTATATGCAATATCTATCATTCCCAACCCATCACAAAAATCCCATCATCGCGTTAAATATTCAGTCACAGATGGCTAAATAAGGCAGGTAAAAATTATTTATTGGTATAACGGCAAATTAATCCAGTCCCAAACGCTGGAATTAGATATTAACGATCCGGGCTTGCTTTATGGGGCTACGGTGTTTACTACACTGCGGATTTATCAAAATTCTCTCGATAGTAGTTTAACTAACTGGCAGGCTCATTGCGATCGCCTCAACTCCAGCATCCAAACTTTTGCTTGGTCGCAACCAGACTGGAACAGAATCTATCAAGGCGCACAAATCCTATCTAGTCATTTCCCAGTTTTGAGAATTGCCTTGTTTCCCGATGGCAGAGAGTGGATAATTGGCAGAAATTTACCCCCAGATTTAGCCGAAAAACAACAACACGGGGTCAAATGTGCCATATCCGAATCGGAATTTTCGCGCAACCTGCCTTCTCATAAAACTGGGAATTATCTCAGTGCTTGGTTAGCTAAAGCTAGTGTACAAAGTTTAGCTGCCCAAGAAGCGATTTTAGTTGATGTTGCGGGTAATTGGTTAGAAACTTCTACGGGTAATCTTTGGGGATGGCGAAATGAGCGTTGGTGGACACCGCCCTTAGAAGTAGGGATTTTACCCGGAATTACGCGCTCAACCATCCTCAAATGGCTGCAACATCAGCAAATACAGGTGTGCGAAGAACCTTGGACACCAGAGCTTGTCACGGGTTTTGACGCGATCGCCTACACTAATAGTGTGGTTGAAATTATCCCGATTCATACTGTTGAGCAAACTTCAGGGTCGCTACAATATAATCCCTACCATACGAATTTTCAGGAAATTAGGAGGCTTTTTAACATGACAGGCGGTTCATTTTGTTATACCTTAAGATAAGTTAACATAATTCTTAATAACGCCCTCTCAATTGAGACGCTCCGCGAAAGCACAAAAAATACAGGAGGATAGACCTCAGTGAATAAAAGATGGAGAAATGCTGGGCTGTACGCACTGCTATTTATTGTTGTCATTGCGCTAGGAACAGCATTCTTTGACAAACAACCACAAAGCAGAGAAACATGGCGCTACAGTCAATTTATGCAAGAAGTTGACAAAGGCCGAGTAGATAAAGTTAGCTTAAGTGCAGATCGGTCTACTGCTCTTGTGACATCTAGAGACGGTACGAAAAAAGTCGTCAACTTAGTCAACGATCCTGACCTAGTTAATAATCTTGCCTCTAAAGGTGTTGATATTTCAGTTCTGCCCCAAACCGACGAAGGTTTTTGGTTTAAGGCATTAAGCAGCTTATTCTTCCCTGTATTGCTTCTAGTTGGTTTATTTTTCTTGCTGCGCCGCGCCCAAAATGGCCCCGGTAGCCAAGCCATGAACTTTGGCAAATCTAAAGCCAGAGTGCAAATGGAACCGCAAACCCAAGTAACATTCGGTGACGTTGCTGGGATTGACCAAGCCAAACTGGAGTTAAATGAAGTCGTAGACTTTCTTAAAAATGCCGATCGCTTCACCGCCGTCGGTGCAAAAATTCCTAAAGGTGTACTATTAGTTGGCCCTCCAGGTACAGGTAAAACTCTCCTTGCTCGTGCTGTTGCTGGTGAAGCAGGTGTACCTTTCTTCTCCATCTCCGGTTCCGAATTCGTAGAAATGTTCGTTGGTGTGGGTGCTTCCCGCGTCCGCGACTTATTTGAACAAGCTAAATCAAACGCTCCTTGTATCGTCTTCATCGATGAAATTGACGCAGTAGGTCGTCAACGGGGTGCAGGTTTAGGTGGTGGTAACGACGAACGGGAACAGACCCTCAACCAGTTACTCACCGAAATGGATGGTTTTGAAGGTAACACAGGCATCATTATTATTGCCGCTACCAACCGTCCCGACGTACTAGACGCAGCGTTATTACGTCCTGGTCGCTTCGACCGTCAAGTTGTGGTTGACCGCCCCGACTACTCTGGCCGCAGCGAAATCCTCAAAGTTCATGCGCGTGGCAAAACCTTAGCCAAAGATGTAGACTTAGATAAAATTGCCCGTCGGACTCCTGGTTTTACTGGTGCAGATTTATCTAACCTGCTGAATGAAGCGGCAATTTTGGCAGCGCGTCGCAACTTAACTGAAATTTCGATGGATGAAATTAATGATGCCATCGATCGCGTGTTAGCTGGCCCAGAAAAGAAAGACCGGGTAATGAGCGAAAAACGCAAAACCTTGGTAGCTTATCACGAAGCTGGTCACGCCTTAGTTGGTGCATTAATGCCCGACTATGACCCCGTACAGAAAATTAGCATTATTCCTCGCGGTCGTGCAGGTGGTTTAACTTGGTTCACCCCCAGCGAAGACCGGATGGACACTGGTTTATATAGCCGCGCCTATCTTGAAAATCAGATGGCTGTGGCCTTAGGTGGTCGTCTAGCTGAAGAAATCATCTTTGGTGAAGAAGAAGTCACCACAGGTGCTTCTAACGACCTGCAACAGGTAGCGAGAGTTGCTCGCCAGATGATAACACGCTTTGGGATGAGCGACAGACTAGGCCCAGTTGCCCTCGGTCGTCAACAAGGCAATATGTTCCTCGGCCGCGATATCATGTCAGAGCGCGACTTTTCGGAAGAAACTGCTGCTGCCATTGATGAAGAAGTTCGTAAACTGGTAGATACAGCTTACAACCGCGCTAAGGAAGTATTAGTTAACAACCGCCACATTCTCGATCAAATAGCACAAATGCTAGTTGATAAAGAAACCGTAGATGCTGAAGAATTGCAAGAAATTCTCGCAAATAACGACGTAAAAACCGCCGCCTTTGCTTAAATCAATTGTGGTGAAAATTTAAACTCTAGACTTGGGATAATTCTGAACGGAATTATCCCATTTTTTTATTTAGGGTTACGTATTTATATATAGGACAATATGGTTCAGTTAAGAGAATAGTAGGTTGGGTGTAGCGATAGCGTAACCCAACAAAGTATGCGTAAATCCCACATTCCGCACTTCAAATTGAAGCACAAAGAGATTACAGCTAATAAAAACGCAAAAAATCAAGATAATTAAGATAAGTACAATCAAAAAATCTAATTTTGAAAAGAAATAATCTGAGATAAATTATTTTATAATCAAAATAATTTATCTCAGCCATAAAAATTACAGGGACGATTAATTTTCTCGTCAGATATTGATAAATTATTATTGTATTGTTATTGTTTTTTTTCTTAAGAGATTAGATAGTATTTTTGACAAGAGGATGGCAAAAAGTTCAAAATAAAATGGCGTGATTCTGTTAAATTAACAATTTGCTCAACTCCATCTAAAGTCAAAAGATGAATCCCTTGAAAACATTGAAATATCCATCTAAGTGTGGGACTGCTTGTTAATTTACCTAGTTGATTTTTGACTCCAACTTTGGCTCTTTTTAAGCTATTTCTCAGTTCCCTCTGACCAAGATTATAAACCAACAGGCACAAAGACATTAAAAATAACATCGTTTCAATTCTTTCTGGATTTTCCACGAAGAAACTATCGGTAAAAAATAAAGGGTCTTTCAGAAATCTAAATCCTCTTTCACAAGACTGTTGATTTTTATAATTTGTAATAATTTCTTCTGGTTTTAACTTCTCATCATCAACTAAGTTAGTTGCTAAGATAAATCTTCCTGCTTCTTGACTGATTATTGCTATCTCCTCTGTTTTTTGGTACTCTAATCCTTCCATTTTATAAATAGTTTTATTATCTTTTGATTTGCTTTCAAAAAGTTGAATTTCTTTGATTTCAAATAGATTTAGTTTCTTGTTTATGCCTTTTAGTTTATATCGAGCTTGTTCTGGACTTTCAAAATCTTCTCTTTTTAGTTCTTTGAGCAGCTTTTCAACTTTACTTTTTTCCGTTTTTATCTTTTTCTCTAGCTTCTTTAAATCACTTTCTTGTCTTTTTTTACTTTCTACTATTAGCCAAGTTTGTTTGATTCCACCATAATTAACTATTTCTGATTTCCACTTGTATCCAGATAAATTTAGGGCTGCTCTTTTTTCTTTTTCTTCTGCATCTATCTCTTGTATCTCTATCGACTGTACTAACTCTTTAGCTCTTTTTATCGTCATTGGTACTCTAGTTATCCATTTTAAATTCTCAATTAACTTCAGATTCTCTTGACTATATAATGCACTATCACAAACCATGATACTGTCAAAATTTATTTGGTTTTTAAACTCTACTAGTATTCTGCCAAATACAGCTTTATCTGCTTCATTTCCATCTCCAACTCGCATCAGTAATGGTATCTCCCCATCACTGGTTGTGATTAAATCTAAAACACATTGTTTCAAATCTGGTCTATGGTGAGCCAGCGCGGTCTTGGGGGTTTCCCCCATGAGCGACTGGCGAACCCGAAGGGTCACGAGAATATCCTTTCGTAATAATTATTGGTCTTTCTTTGATTATTTCTGCTGATTTTTCTTGATTTATTTCACTTTTGTATTCTCCATGTAGGTGAAATGATGTGGCATCTAGATGAGAATATTCTGTCTTTATCTGAAATTTTTTAATAATGCCTAATCCTATTTCGATGAATAAATTATTTAGCCCATATTTATATAGCTCATCCATCACTCTTCCCAATTTATCGTCATTTATATACTCATGTCTTACTCTTGAACCCAATAATTTCTCTATGGCTTTGTCTTCAAAAAACTGGCTAAACAAATATAAAGGTTTGGAGACGAATCCTAATCCATTGAGTAGTATCGCTTTTACTACTGTTCCTGATGAGATTTTTTCTCTTTTATCTATTCCTAATTTATTGTTGATTATTTCAACTATTCCGATTTCATCAATCAACCCAGCTACTATTCCTAAATGGTCGATATTTTTAATTTTTATCTCTGATGTTGCTGACAATTTTTTGTAGTTTCATATATTTTTTAACTTTCTGATTGTCTCATCTTTTCTGTGCAGAGCTTGTGAGTATTTTTACTCTCTTCTTTGGCCAGCATTTTGTAACTTTTATACTACTTTTTGAAGTGCGGAGACTAGGGTAAATGTTGGGTTCCGTTCCTCCACCCAACCTACACCAGTCTAAGTTGTTGCCTTAACTGAACTTTATTGATATGTAGGACTCATATTTGATTTCTGAAAAAACTCAGTATACCCATAAATCCTTTTTTACTGTTCCCTCCCTAAGCAAATATGTTCATTAATCAAATTGGATTCCTCTAGCAATCCTAAATCATTTGTTAACAACAAGCTCTAATCATTCACATTGAATTCTTAGTAAGGACTTTTTTCAGGATATAAAAGCTTGAGGCGTTTATTTCGTAGAGATGATTCTTCTTTTTGTAGCTGCTCTAACTGTTTTACTACCTCTTCTTTCACTCCTAAAATAGCAGCCATTTTCCGAATCTTGGTTTTTTCTTTTTGATTATATTCTTTATTAGCAGCAGAAACCCAAATTGCCGATAGAAGTATATCTCTTTGTGCTATCGACACTTGCGGAGAACGAGCAATGACTTTTTCTATAGGTTCATCTGCTTCATATTTTTGTAGTTCTTCGATTACCCAGTCTGCAACTCCCCAAGATGCACAAAATCCAATTGCCCAGTTCTTTTCTTCTGGTGAAAGCACTCCATCTCCTTTGGCGCAACATAAAACAGCTTGCATATAAGTGAGACTATCTTCGTTTGTCGGAGTTTGGTTAAAACCAAAAAACCAATTCATTATCCAAGATGTACCAAGCTTTTTGATATCAGACATGAATTTTCCTTTTATTCGCTAATTGTTTGTATGTCTATTTATGTGGGAATTTAAAGTTAACTATCTCAGCAATAACACAAAAATACAATGACATTTAAGACAGTTAAGCAATCATTTTTAGACAGTTAAGCTAGTTAGTCAAAAATCTATCAACCTAAAAATATAGGACTCATATTTGATTGGGTAAAAAACTCAGTATCCCTATATTCTTTGCTGTTGTTTGTTCTCTCCCTATGAATTAATTTCAATAATCAAATAAGATTCCTATATGATGTAAAAAATGGTTTAGCTTAAGTGGTGATTTACCTCAGTTCGATACTTTCAGGGAGCTTTGCTAACGCAAAATTTTTTAATCTACTAACTTTTGTTGTACTACTCCTAGTGACTAAAAAAGGAGATAAAAGGAGATTCTCTACAGGTTTATCTTGAAATAAGTCAAGTAACATATTCATAGCAAACTGACCCATCTCTAACATTCGTTGGCTGACTGTTGTCAGTGGTGGCGTAACATAACTGCTGAGGGCGATATTATCAAATCCTACGAGGCTTAAATCTTGCGGTACGGAAATACCTAGTTCTCTACAGGCTAAGAGTGCGCCGACTGCTACCATATCGTTGTAGCAAAAGATAGCAGTTACTCCAGCTGTGACTAGTTGAGATAGCATTTTTTTGCCAATATCAATATCTTTGATGGCTTCAGGGTGTTGATTTGGAATGATCACCCATTGAGGATTTTGCGGTATACCTGCTTGATTTAGGGCAATACGATATCCTTCTAAACGCTGTTTGTCGGCTTTGCTACCATCGCCTACACCCAGATAGCCAATAGAAGTGTGTCCTAAATTGATCAGATGTTCTACAGCTAAAGTACCACCCAAGCGATCGTCTAGGGCGACTGAGTGAAATGTTTTGTCTAGTTCTTCCGTGGCGATGTTAATTAAAACTGTTGGCACAGTTAATTGTGTTAACTGCTTTGTATACTCTTTATTAATGCGTGAGTCTGCTATTAAAATGCCATCTACGCGCCGATAATTAAAATTCTCAATAGCTGCTAATTCTTGCTCAAAGTCTCCATGTGAAGCACTTAGTAAGACATTTAAGCTAGCTTGTCGCGCTACTTGTTCGATTCCCTCGACAAGCTCACCAAAAAAGGGATCTGCTATGGAAGTGACTACTACCCCAACGGTATAGGTGCGTTGATTTTGTAAACTCTGCGCGATCGCATTTGGTACATAGTTCATCTCCTGCGCGAGTTTTTTAATCTCCTCGCGCACTTTCGAGCTAATCAGTGGGCTATCTCGTAACGCACGGGAAACTGTGGAGTGAGAAACGCCTGCTTTGCGCGCAATATCTTCAATCGAAACCTTTCGTTTACTCATTTTCAGCTTGGCTGTAAGTAACTTAAATAAAATTAACACATATTTTATGCACAGGTGTGCAAATATAAAAAATATCAGTTATGCACACCTGTGCATAACCAATTAAACAACCATAAAACATCATTGCTGAAATTGGAAAAATCAATTTCACCCTACCAATTGTGAGGAATTGAGAGATGGAATATTATGCAAATTTTAAGAAAAATCAAGTTTGTTGTGTAAATGGCTTTTTAGTGATAAAGACATCCAAAAAAGTTGACATTCTTAACTGTGAGGCAATTTCAGGCGAATGAGTTTGGGAATAATATCTACACCTTATCCAACCAGAACATATTAAAAAAAGGACAGGGATCAAAGACTAGGAATTTTTACTTACTAAGAAAACTTCTTCCAAGCAGACTTATGTGAAATCTATCGTTGGGAGAAGGCATTAGACAGATATTAAAGGCAATATATAGGGAGGCTTTTAATATAGTTAATTTTTCTACACATATCTCGGTTTTTTCCGGTTTTTTCCTAAAAATGTAAATGAATGTGAACAAAAAAGCGTTCGCAGCAACATTATTAAGTATTATCAGTGGTACTCTTGTTAGCTGCAATAATATTTCTCCTGATGGCGATACTGCCACTACTAACACTGATACAAAAAACGTTACAGATATCAATACACAAACCACCAATGGTGATGCGAAATTACGCTCTGTTGGTGTTACGCTTGGCGATTTAAGTAACCCTTTTTTCGTTGTCATGGCGCAGGGTGCTGAGAAAGAAGCCAAAAAAATTGGGGGCAATGATGTCAAAGTAACGGTAGTTTCTAGTGGCTATGACTTAAACCAGCAATTTAACCAAATTGAAAACTTCGTTGCGGCTGATACTGACGTGATTATTCTCAATGCGGCTGACAGTAAAGGCATCAGACCAGCTGTTGACCAAGCCAGGAAAGCAGGCAAGATTGTGATTGCGGTAGACACAGGCGTAGACGCACAGGTAGATGCTACCGTCACCACCAATAATGTGCAAGCTGGAGAAATTAGCTGTCAATATATAGCCGATCGCCTTAAAGGTCAAGGCAATGTGGTGATAGTTAACGGGCCGCCAGTCACTTCGGTAATTCAGCGAGTAGATGGCTGTTTGAAAGTGTTAGCTAAATATCCCAATATCAAAATCCTGTCTAAAGACCAGAACGCCGAAGGTAGCCGGGATGGCGGATTGAGGGTGATGAGCGACTTATTGGTTACTTTCCCCAAAATTGATGCTGTCTTTGCGATTAACGATCCTAGCGGCGTAGGCGTAGATTTAGCAGCCAACCAAGCCAAACGCAAAGACTTTTTCATAGTGGGAGTTGACGGTGCGCCAGAAGCAATCCAAGCGATCGCTTCTAACGATAGCTTGTATGCGGCAACTGCTACACAAAATCCTAGAGGAATGACGGCAAAAGCTGTTCAAGTTGGCAACGACATCCTGTATGGCAAAAAACCCAAATCACCCGACATATTGATTCCGGCCAAGTTGATTACAAAAGAGAACGTGAGTACATCAACAGGTTGGTAGAAGAGGCAGAGGGGCAGGGGGCAGGGAGCAGGGGAAAAATAAATCTTCCTTACTCAGCACTTTTAACTCAGCACTCAGCACTTTTAACTCAGCACTCAGCACTTATATAATCATGACAACAAATATAGAAACTGATTTTAGTCCACCGGCAACTGCCACCCCTGTATTAGAAATGCGCGGGATTGCTAAACGATTTCATGGTGTCCCGGCTTTGCAAGGTGTGAATCTGACAATTTATCCCGGAGAGGTTCATGCCTTGATGGGTGAAAATGGCGCAGGTAAAAGTACATTAATGAAAATTTTAGCTGGGGCTTACATTGCTGATGAAGGCGAAATTTACATCAATGGTCAACCAGTAAAAATTACTGATCCGGGTACAGCAAGGCAAGCGGGTATTAACCTGATTTATCAAGAACTGAATGTTGCGCCCAATTTAACCGTTACCGAAAATATGTTTATGGGTAGCGAGTTACAGCGAGGTCAGTTTTTAGACCGTAAAAGTATGGAACTCGAAGCCCAGCAAGTATTAGATAGCTTGGGAGCTAGTTTTTCACCCCAAACTATTGTAGGTACATTAGCGATCGCTGAACAACAGCAAGTAGAAATTGCCCGGGCTTTAAAAGACAATAGCCGGATTTTGGTGATGGATGAGCCAACAGCCGCCCTATCCGACCGCGAGACTGAGCGTTTGTTTGAGGTGATTCGCAAACTCCGCAACGATGGCATCGCCATTATCTATATCAGTCATCGGATGGAAGAAATCTACGCTTTGGCCGATCGCATTAGTGTGCTACGTGATGGTCAATATATAGGCAGTCTGACCCGTGAAGAAATTTCGCCGCAGCGATTGGTACAAATGATGGTCGGTCGTTCTATGCAAGACTTTTACGAGCATCAGCGACAGACTAATCCTGGCCCAGTAGTACTAGAAGTGAGAAATATTAGTGATGGACGCAAAGTTAAACCCGCTAGTTTTCAACTACGTGCAGGCGAGATTCTCGGCCTCTCTGGGTTAGTTGGGGCTGGACGCACAGAAGTTTCGCGGTTGATTTTTGGAGCCGATCGCAAAGCTAGTGGCGAAGTCTTGTTGAATGGCAAAAAAATCGAAATTAGTTCGCCTAGTGATGCGATCGCAGCAGGTATTGGCTATGTTCCAGAAGACCGCAAAGACCAAGGCTTATTTCTCGAAATGAGTTCCCGCAAAAATATTGGACTCAATAGACTCAAACAAGATGCCAGAGGTGGTTTAGTCAACTGGGTTTCAGTCAATAAAATTGCCGCAGAAGCCGTAGAAAACTTCCATATTCGCCTGGCTAATTTAGAAATCAGAGCCGTGGATCTTTCTGGGGGAAATCAGCAAAAACTTCTGCTGGCGCGTTGGTTAGCGATTAATCCTAGAGTTTTGATGCTAGATGAACCGACACGCGGCGTAGATATCGGTGCGAAAAGCGAAATTTACCGGATTATTAGTGATTTAGCCGCCCAAGGTGTGGCAATTCTCATGGTTTCTAGTGAATTGCCCGAAATTGTCGGCCTGAGCGATCGCGTTTTAGTCATGCGCGAAGGTGAGTTAGTGGGTGAACTTGACAACAGCCCTGGCAAAGAAATTACCCAAGAAAAAATTATGCACTATGCAACTGGAGCATCGGAGGTAGCAGCATGAGTCAGACTTTAAGACCTGTCAACCATAGACCAAATGAGCATTCCAAATCCAATCGGCGTAAATCAATCAACAATTTTCTCCAAGTTGCAGGTATTTTACCGATTCTCATCATCATCTGCATCTTGTTTTCGCTCCTGACACCCAACTTTTTTACCCCTGGTAATGCCGTCAACATCTTACGTCAAGCATCAATCAATATTGTGCTGGCAACTGGGATGACGTTTGTGATTCTCACTGGTGGGATTGACCTTTCAGTTGGCTCTATTTTGGCTGTGTCTGCCGTAGTTGCGGTGTTAGTCTCTTTGCTTCCGGCTTTGGGTTTGCTGGCTGTACCTGCTGCTTTAATCACAGGGCTACTTTTGGGATTACTCAACGGTGCAATCATCACCTACATGGATGTGCCGCCGTTTATTGTTACCTTGGGTTCATTAACTGCCTTGCGGGGTGCGGCTTATTTAGTTGCCAATGGCACAACAGTTATTAACCGCAACATCAATTTTGCTTGGATAGGTAATAGCTATGTCGGCCCGATTCCTTGGTTAGTCATAATTGCTTTATTAACTGTGGCGGTGAGTTGGTTTGTCCTGCGCCAAACAGTATTAGGCGTACAAATTTACGCTGTAGGTGGTAACGAAAGGGCAGCCAGATTAACAGGTATTAAAGTTAACCGTGTATTGCTATTTGTTTATGGCGTAAGTGGATTGCTGGCAGGTTTAGCCGGAATTATGAGTGCCAGCCGCTTGTACAGTGCCACAGGGATGTTAGGACAAGGTTATGAATTAGATGCGATCGCTGCTGTAATTTTAGGCGGAACCAGCTTTACAGGCGGTATTGGCACTATTGGCGGCACATTATTAGGTGCATTAATCATTGCGGTTCTGAACAATGGTTTAACCCTATTAAATATGTCCTACTTCTGGCAACTAGTCGTTAAAGGCTTAGTAATTATTGCCGCAGTCATGATTGATAGACTCCGCAGACGTTCTAGACGGTAAGGAAAGGCAGGAGGCAGGAGGCAGAAGGAATAAATTTGTTGAACGCTCCTCTTCTCTCTGCGCCTCTGCGCCTCTGCGTGAATAACTAAATGTTTCATCCTACATAAATAACTATGACATCTACCACAACTCGGCGTAAATCCAACACTTTCTATGTCATTTTAATTGCTGGTGCTGCCGCCCTTGGTGGCTTCTTGTTCGGTTTTGATACCGCAGTTATTAACGGTGCAGTTGCCGCTTTATCCACGGCTTATAATGCCAACAGTGTACTAACTGGTCTTGCTGTATCTTTAGCATTATTAGGCTCGGCAATCGGAGCCTTCTATGCCGGGAAAATTGCCGACCGATATGGTCGAGTCAAAGCAATGATAGTGGCTTCTGTGTTTTTTACCATCAGTGGCATTGGCTCGGGACTGGCTTTTACTATCTGGGATTTTATCTTTTGGCGGATTTTAGGTGGGTTAGCGGTTGGTGCTGCCAGTGTGATTGCTCCAGCTTACATTGCCGAATGTTCTCCCACCCAATTACGGGGTAGATTGGGATCTTTGCAACAACTTGCGATCGTCATTGGGATTTTTATCGCTTTGTTATGTGACTACTTTATAGCTGTGTCCGCAGGTTCGGCAGAGTCACCATTTTTGTTTGGCGTAGCTGCATGGCGATGGATGTTTTGGACAGAAATTCCACCCGCAGTTTTGTATGGGATGGCAGCTTTAATGATTCCCGAATCACCTCGCTATTTAGTGGCCCAAGGAAGAGAGCCAGAAGCGGCTAACGTTCTCAATAAAATTATCGGCGGTAACGTCTTCGCCAAAATAGAAGAGATTCGTCAAACAGTCCTCCGAGAACGCGAACCTAGATTTTCTGACCTCTTACGCAGAAGTGGTGGACTCTTACCGATAGTTTGGGTTGGGATTGGCTTATCTTTACTTCAACAATTTGTCGGTATTAACGTCATTTTTTATTACAGCAGCGTTTTGTGGCGAGCCGTGGGATTTTCTGAAAAAGATTCTCTCTCGATTACAGTCATCACAGGTGCGGTAAATATTATCACTACTTTAGTAGCGATCGCCTTTGTTGATAAATTTGGTCGCAAACCTCTGCTGATTCTTGGTTCCATCGGTATGACCGTGACCCTAGGAACGATGGCTGCTCTGTTTGGCAATGCTGCTTTAGATGCGGCTGGCAATCCTACCTTAACTGGCAATGCAGGTATTACAGCTTTAATAGCCGCCAACCTCTATGTATTTTGTTTTGGCTTCTCCTGGGGGCCAGTCACTTGGGTACTTTTAGGAGAAATGTTCAATAACCAAATTCGTGCAGCGGCCCTATCAGTTGCAGCAGCAATGCAATGGGTAGCAAACTTTGCAGTTTCCACCACATTTCCGCCCATCCTGCAATATTTTGGTTTAGGTTCTGCCTACGGTCTATATACGATTTCCGCCGCTATCTCACTCTTTTTCGTCCTCTTTTTCATTAAAGAAACCAAAGGAATTGAATTAGAAGATATGTAAGTGGATAAGAGAACAGGGAATAGGCAACAGTTATTGAATTCTGGCGTTGCTGATTAGTGGAATGTTTTTTGTTTCGCGCAAAGGCGCAAAGGCGCGAAAAATCTATAGTTCAATTTGCTAAAAAGGCTTAATTCATCCCGCATTTATGCAACACCTGAATTCTCTATTCCCTATTAACTTATACGGCGTTGCTGAATTAGGAAATGAAATCTTAGGCACTCAAATGCAAAACTCCTGATTCTCTCTACATTTCTGAGCCTGGAGCAGGCAACAATTTATCTGGCAAATATGCAACGCCAATTATCTCTACAAAAACTCTGCGTATCTCTGCGTTCACTTCTGCATTACTTTGCGTTGAAAAACACAAGAGTCGAAATCTCTGAAGCGTAGATCAAGAGGTTTCTAGATTCAAGTACAAATTTTCCCCATTCATAACTAAATACTGTAGTACAGGCAATGCTGAAATATTTTTTATCTAGTTTTTCGCTTTTATTATTAGCGTCTCCAGCCGTCTGGGCAGAAACTCTAGATAAGTCTGATGGCGCAGATGTTAATAACACTTTGCAAGGACAAGTCACATCAGTTTCGCAGTTTTCTGATGTGCAACCAACAGATTGGGCATTTCAAGCATTACAATCTCTAGTTGAACGCTATGGTTGCGTTGCCGGTTATCCAGATTCCACCTATCGGGGTAATCGTGCTTTAACTCGCTATGAATTTGCCGCAGGTTTAAATGCTTGTTTAGATCGCATCAATGAATTAATTGCTACATCGACTAGTGATTTAGTCCGTAAAGAAGACTTAGCAATATTACAAAAATTGCAGACAGACTTTGCCACAGAACTAGCCACACTGCGCGGTCGAGTCGATGCTATGGAAGCACGTACAACCACACTAGAACAGCAACAATTTTCCACTACTACTAGATTGAATGCTCAAATTATTACTGCGGTTAGTGACACATTGGGAAATAGAGTCGGCGGTACACGCGATGAATCTAACCTCTTTTTTGCCACTCGCGGCCGTCTGAATTTAGAAAGCAGTTTCACTGGCAAAGACTTGTTGCGCGTCAGATTAGAGTTTGGCAATTTTGCTAATCCCGATGGTACAAGTCAAATCGCCGCCGCCACAGGCACAGGTATGACACGCTTGAATTTTGATAATGACAGCAACAATACTTTGTTTGTACCCCACATTCGTTACTATTTCCCGGTGAGTGATTCTCTCTCTTTTGTGGTCGGCCCTACAGGGATTGGCTATACAGATATTTCCACTACAGTCACTCCTCCAACAATTGCTGATGATGGGAATGGTGTTCCTTCACTATTTGGGTCGTACAGTCCTTTGTTCCGACGAGGTGGCGGTGGGGTCGGGGCTAACTGGAACATTACAGAGGATTTGGTTCTGACAGTAGGCTATTTAGCTAGCAGTCCTAATTCTCCATCGGATAAAAACGGGTTATTTGATGGCGGCTACAATGCTTTAGCACATTTAGCCTATTATGGTCATGATGGTGCGATTGGTGTGGCTTACTCTCATGGCTATAGCCCTGGTGGAGGGGTCGATCTCACAGGTGGGACGGGTAGTATTCTAGCAAGTTCTCCTTTTGGCGATCGCATTGCGACTTCTAATGATATTGTTGGTGTTCAAGGATACTATCGTTTTTCTCCGAATTTTCAGGTTCATGCTTGGGGTGGTTATATCTGGGCAACAGCCGCCAACTCTGGTTTAAGTAATATTTCTAATGGCAGAGGTAGCACAGATGCACTCTTCGTCAATAATGGTGACAATGCTAATGCCTGGTTTGGTGCAGTTGGTTTGTCATTTCCCGATGTCGGCGGTAAAGGTAACTTGCCTGGAGTACTGTTTGGTTTACCACCGCGTGTCACTAGCAGTGATGTCCGTAATGAAGGTGTCAACTCTTATCACGTCGAAGCTTTTTATCGTTGGCGAGTGAATGACAATATCTCTGTGACTCCTGGCTTTTGGGTGATTTTGAATCCTGAAAACAATCGCAATAATGACACTCAGTATGTAGGAGTGCTGCGGACAACCTTTGATTTTTGAACTGGCTTGGTATTTGTATATTTAGTAGGACTTACGCAGACTCTACGATTTTTTGGCGACTTCTAGCGTAAGTCCTATTTAACTAAGTTGTGTACTCGGCGTTGATTTTCACGTAGTCATAACTTAAATCACAGCCCCAAGCTTTACCTACCCCATGACCATTACCAACGCTAACGGCAATAATTACGGGATTGTCTAATCGTTGAGTTTTGATATTGCTAGGATAATCAGTGGCGGCTTGTTTTAAATAGGCACTGGCAGCTGCCCGGTCAAATTGCAAAGGTTGACCATTTTCTAACAGTAAGAAATCGCCTAATTTAATTTGCAAGTTTTCTTGCTCAAATGGTACACCTGCGCGTCCGGCGGCGGCAGCGATGCGTCCCCAGTTGGGGTCACGCCCAAAGATTGCAGACTTAACTAAGGATGAACCTGCAATGGTTTTGGCAATTTGACGAGCGCCGAGGTCATCATGGGTTCCGGTGACTTGCACTTCGATGAGGCAAGTTGCTCCTTCGCCATCTCGGGCGATCGCTTTGGCTAAATGCTGGCATACTGCTGTTAACATGGCCTCTAATTTTTCGGCTTCTGCACCCATCTCGGTAATTGCTGGGGTGCGAGATTGACCATTTGCCAAGGCTATTAAACTATCGTTGGTGCTAGTATCGCCATCTACAGTAATCGAATTAAAACTTTTATCAGCTGCCCGACTTAACATTTGCTGCCAAAGATGGGGAGAAACAGCCGCATCACAGGTGACAAATGACAGCATAGTTGCCATGTTGGGGTGAATCATCCCCGAACCCTTGGCAATACCACCAATTCGCACTGGGCGATCGCTTATAGTTGTTTCTAATGCAATGGATTTTGTCACTAAATCTGTAGTAATAATTGCCCCAGATGCCGCGTCGGAACCTGTATCAGATAGTGCAGCTACTAGTTTGGGAATACCACTACGCATAGCATCCATTTTGATGCGCTGACCAATTACACCAGTAGAAGCTAACAAAATTAATTCTGGGGAGATATTTAATTCTTTGGCTAATAATTCAGCACTTTCATCTGCATCACGCACACCTTGATGACCTGTGGCGGCGTTGGCTTGTCCGGCGTTGCAGAGAATGGCACGAGAGCTAGGTTTCGCTTGCAAGCGTTGACGACAATAATCGACACAGGCGGCTTTGACTTGGGAAGTTGTAAATACACCAGCTGCGATCGCTTCTACATCAGATACTATCAAAGCTAAATCTGGCAATCCCGACGGTTTTAATCCTGCGGTGATGCCTGCGGCTTGATATCCCCTGGGCGCGGTTACACCACCAGTAATTTCTTGCCAGTCTGCCATTTTAACTTCCCCTCAGAACTATATAGTAGCTTGACTGGCGATTATACCAATTAATGGGGAATAGGAAATAGGGAATTGCGAGTGGGTACAGAGGTGTATGTATCTAAAACTTTACACCCCACACCCTTACACCCCTACACCCTGTCTCAACAGACAATCTTGGTCGTAAGTCCTCTCCCCTAACTATACCCATCCCAAGCTACGGGAAAGGTGTAATCAGAAAATAACGGAAAGTTTTGATTGTCGCTACGGGTTTGGTCATCTAATACATTAACGACTTTGTTATATATATCTTCGGCTTGTTGCGGAGAGTCGCCAATGCTGGTTAACCCCAACTTGCCAAATTGAGATAAGCAACCCATCAAATGAAAGACTGTACCTGTTTCTGTACCGCTATCAAAATGCAGCCGATGATGAGCAATAATATCCATCAAATCGTTGGGTAATAATCCGCGATAGCGGTCTTTTTGCAGGTTATCAGTGGCAACATAATATTTAGGACGACCTTGTTGAGAGTAAAACAAGCCAGTGGCTAAATCATAACGCCCATTAGTTAATAATTTGAGCGTCATGAAAGGATGGGTTGTGCCACCTTTACGCAGATTAATTTCTATGGCTTGAATATCCCAGTCACCATTGCCTTTGTCAACGGTGATAAAATCAACACCGAATCTTTCTAGCGCGCCTTTTTCGGCTAACTTTCTGCCAACTTTTAAGCCTAATTGTTGCAATGCTAACCGATAGCGTTCATCAGCAGGAAAGCGACATCCTAGATAAATTTGTCCGTCTGGGCCGCCGAGAATTTGGTCGTGGGTAGAAAGAATTTCGACTTCGCCTGTGGGTGTGATGCGTCCTTGCACGCTGGGAGAACGCTTGATTTCTCCTTCGACAAAAGCTTCGACAATTGCACCTAGTTCAGGAATACGCGCGGAAAAATTCGCCCAGGTTTCTTGTTTAGCTTGAAAGCGTAATGTCGAAAAGCGATCGCTAATTGCTGTTACTCTTTGTTCATGAGAAGCTTGTCCTGGTGCTAAATTCATCATCGGGCGTAAATCTAGTAAGGCGTTACCTTCTCCCGAAATACCTTCGTTAAGTTTTACTACCATCCGTTGCAATTTTGGCTGGCGTTCCCACAAATTAGCGGCTGCTGCGGCTAAAGCTTCTGGTTTCCAGACTAAATCACTACCATCAGGATGCGGCACACCGCTTTCGGCAAAAATTTGTCGGCTACCACTTTTCGTCCCCCAAATTTGTAAATTTGCTGCGGCTGCATATAATGGCACATTTAATTTTAAAGACAATTCTGCTTCTAAATCAGTGGAGTTATAACATATCATAAAGGCTTTTTCTAGCCTTAAAGCTTGAGCAATTCTATCAAGTAATCTGGGGCGTTCTAAAATTTTTTGTGTCAGTGGTTTCAGCGAAGAATCGTAGGTTGAAAGCAGCAATAAACGATTGCGCGCATGGGAAAAGGGTATGCCTGGTAATAATTGTAAATAATAGTCAATAATACTTGGATGCAGTGGCATTGATGTCACATAAATCAGCCTAGTACGCGGATTACGTAACCGCATTAAAGAAAACAATAATCTTTCTTCATAATGCTCGCAGCCTTCTATTTTGCGAAGTTCGCGCTGATCGATGCTGAGAGAGGGAATAATCAAAATATCTGCTTCACTATTATCAAATAGTTCAATAGTTTTCCAGCGATCGCACAAAGTTGATTGCAAACGGCGAAACTGATCTACACTATCCAACTCCGAAACATTTAAAGTTACCATAAGCCTTACCCAATCATGATCCCCAACACTGCCATACTTCTTCGGTATATCGCACAGTTAGCTAGATATCGCTAACGCTTAATACTTCTTGACTGCAAATATTAACTTTCATACTTTTTTCATAGTAAAGAGTTGTGTAATTTGTTGCCTATACTCCCAAAGAAAGAAAAATAAATTAATGAGCGATCTCTGACAGATAAAATTTTTTTTAAGATTATTTTCCGGCATTTATTAACTAGTCATTGCCAAAAAACGATTACACAGATACCTTGAATGTATAGAGATGTTGCAGTTAAGTTTTTAACTAGGGTTTCTCTGCTAATTACCCTCTAAAATAAATATAAAATTTATTACTAAAATAGTTATATTGGGGGTGTAAAATGAGCCGTCCTATAATTCTTGGTATTGTTGGTGATAGCGCAGCCGGAAAAACAACACTAACTAAAGGGATTGCTCAGGTATTAGGGCCAGAAAATGTCACACTAATTTGTACAGATGATTATCACCGCTACGATCGCACGCAACGTGCAGAGATTGGCATTACAGCCTTACACCCTGATTGCAACTATTTAGATATCATGCAGCAACACCTGTCCTTATTACGCACAGGACAGCCAATTCTCAAGCCAATTTACAGCCACAAAACTGGGACATTTGAGCCACCACAGTACATCAAACCCAACAAATTTGTGATTATCGAAGGTTTGCTGGGCTATTCCACCCGCGCCGCCCGTGACTGTTATGATGTCAAAGTTTATCTAGCACCACCAGAAGATTTACGCGCCCAGTGGAAAGTTAAACGAGACACACAAAAACGCGGCTACACCCCCGAACAAGTATTGGCAGAATTAGAAAAGCGCGAACCAGACTCAGAACAGTTTATTCGTCCCCAACGTCAATGGTCTGATATAGTTATTAGCTTTTATCCGCCGCAGGAAAATCAAGAAGAAAGCAACGGACACCTAAACGTGCGTTTGGTGCTACGGCCGACAATTCCACATCCTGATTTTACCCCAATTATCAACTTAACTAATGGTGATTCTGGGTCAGCGATTCGCCTGGGGCTAGACCGTGATATGAGTAAACCAGTGGATGTATTGGAAGTTGACGGTCACGCCACCTTAGAACAAGTGAATAAATTAGAGCATATTATCTGTTCTGATATGCCGCATTTGAAGAGTATATGCGATCGCGAAAGTAATCCAGAACTAGGTAAAGTTGCAGGCACAACCGGCGAAACCTTACAAAGTTATCCACTGGCTCTGACGCAGTTAATCATTACCTACCATATGTTAAAAGCAACTCAAATGTTTCAGTAAAAATTAACCAACCAGTAAGTTTACAAAAAAAGTATAGTCTCAGGTTTGTCGTCAAGATAGAGCCTTTGTACTATAGAATTCAAAAGTAGATGCGATCGCCCAACTTTCATCAAGAGCCATTTTTACTAGTACAGGTTGGCGTAAATCAACATACCATCGGAAATTGTTAAAAGGCTTGTGGTATCACTATATTTTTCTTTTTACTTTTGCCTCTTGCGAGTGACGCTCCTGCGTCGCTAACACCAGTTGACGACAGTTGCCTCAAGTCGGGAGACCCGCCCACGGCACTGTCTCCTTTATGCCCTACGGTGTACACACAAGTCGAAAATAGGCAGTATGAAACGCATCCCGCCTAGAACTGAAGTTCCAGGCTCATAGCCAAAGTCCACGCTTTGTGGACTGGAATACATTTTTAGTTGAGTCATCTTCAGATGACTTGTGCTATGAGACTCGGAATTGATTCCGAGGCGGGACAGATACACTACACGAATATTTGTGTGTACACCGTAGCCTTTAGGCCGAGGAACCCGTCCACCGCACTGGCTCACTTTTTACTTTTACCTTGTTGTACTAGGCTTTTTTTGTTGGGAAATGGAGAGAGTGTAATTATATTGTTGTTGGGATAGCTCACCAATATATATTGAATAAGTGCCGACTTGCCAATAACCTGATAATTCAGGTTTGCTACCAGAGTAATTATCTGCCAATACACAAAAACGACCCCCAGGGCCATCAATTAGTAGCGTTGGTTGACCAGGGCTATCAACAGATAAACGTAAATAAGGTAGTGACTCTTTAACTTGAATAATTTGATTAGGCGTACTAGAGACATTACCACAATTGCTCTGAACAGTCCCTCCAGATTTACCATTTAAAACTAGTGGATCTGAGGTCAGTTTTGCTGAAATAGCAACTGATGGTACTTCTGCCAAGTTAGGTTGGATAAAAACCGTACTCAGTAAAAAAGTTGTGAGCGCAACTTTCAATAGCCTTAGCTGTTTCATACTAATATAATGCTCCCAGTTATTTGGAGAGCGATTTTTGATATAAATAATCTGAATTATACAGACGATAGTAATACCTCAGTGTTCCTCAAATTATCGTATAAAATTTTATCTGAAAATCTGTTAAATATGAAAAATAGATGAAGTAACACACCTGAAAAAAAACAAAAATTCTTGCTGACTAGCGGTCAGTTTTAAATATCAACAACTTCCGGCAATACCTGATAAATAGATACCATCTGAGTTAATCAGGAAAAAAGATGAATTTTCCTACCAAGATAATTATCGTCACCACAAAGCATTAGTTAAAATCACAAACACAACCACTAAAAATTCGGATGTGATTGGTCAGCTGTTGAACAAGTGTTTTAGCAGAGGTAAAGTAACCTATGAATTCTCACCCTGAAGACGACTTGCAGAAACGTCTGCAAAAGCTAGAAGCAGAAATTAACTCTCAGACAAAAGAAACTGGCAGAACACAGCAAGTAAATCAGCAATCTCAGTTTAGTTTACTTGACTTTAATGTGTACTTTACTAAATCGCAGCTCTGGTTTAAAAATTTATCTGGGACAGGCAAGCTAGTAGCGGTGGGTGTAACAGTGCTATTAGGTTTGGCAGTGTTACAAGCAGTGCTAAAACTGATTACCTCTGCAATTAGTCTGGCAGTGTTGGCAGGGTTAGTGTATCTTGGATACAAATTTTTTGTCTCAGGTAGCTTTTCCAATAAGCAGTAGCTCTATATTAACCAAGCCAGTGATGGCAAAAAAATAAACTTAAAGGACTTTATTCAATGGCAACCCCAATTGTGAGGAGTAATGATAGTCAACCAAGTCAGTCAAAAGCACCGACAAAAGCCAACTCGCTACCGTTAGTCACTAGACGTTTTGCCGCTTGGGCGACAGAAATAGCACTGCTAGCTACTAGTAGTTTGCTTCCCTACGGACTAGGTACTTATATCAATTCGAGAAGTGATATCAACCGCGTACCGCTCAATCCTATACTAGTGGTTACGGAAAGAGCGATCGCAAGACCTTTGGCTTTACCTGTTAGCTTTGGCATTCCAAATGTTGCTTGGCCAACTAATTATTTATGGATGTTAGCTTTAATTGCACCTGTAACTTTGTCATGGTGGCAATTATATTTATTAGCTAAAACTGGCACTACCTTACCTAAACGCTGGTTTGGTGTCAGGGTGGTTAACGAACAAGGCAAAGCCCCTGGTTTAGGCGCAGTCATCGCTAGGGAGGGAATTGGCAGATGGTCAGTACCAGTATCTATTGCTTATATCCTCTGGCGGTATAGCTTTGCCTATCCTAACTTGAGTTTGTTTACTTTCTTGGCAGTGTTGATGGTGCTGGGTGAAAGTTTAGCTTTACCATCGCGTCAAGGTCGCCGCGCTTTGCATGATTGGGTAGCTGGTACAGATGTGATTGATGCTAATCGCCCAATTGGGCGGGGTGCATTAGTCAAAACCAATGAACCTGAAGCCCAAACAACAGCATCCGAAACTGCTGCACCTCTAACTGGTAGCGAAACTAAGTTGCCCACATTGTGGCGACGACTGCGGCAAAACTCAAATCTGACTTTATTTATAGTCACCCTCGCCAGTATGACTGCGGTGCTGGCTACTTTAATTGGTACTCAAGTCTATATTCAAACCCAGCAAAGCCAACGCACAACAAAAGAAATCAACAGCCAAAAGTTTTTGGAACTGGTAAAACAATTAAGTCCCAATTCTGGGGCTTCTGTAGAAGAACGTCAAAGCACAATTCTGGCAATGGGAGGTTTGAATGATCCCCAGTCTATTCAGTTTTTGTCGGATTTACTGGTGAATGAAACTAATCCAGCCCTCTTAGATACCATTCAACAAGCTTTGACAACTGTGGGGATTTCAGCCATTCCCGAATTGAAAAATAAAAATCAATTTCTGGCAAATGAATTAGAATCGGCAACTAGTCCTCAAGACCGAGAATTACGGCAAAAGCGGTTACAACTCAACCAGCAGACTATCAATAAGATTTTGAGCGTCTATAGTGGCAAAGTTGTTGGTCTTGACTTGAATCGGACTAATTTGAGCCAAAGCCAGACTGCGGGGTCTTCTAGTTTTAACTTGATTTTAGACAACATCGATTTGGCTGGAGTTAAGTTCAAGTCAGCAAATTTGAACCAAGCTAATTTCAAAGGTAGTCGTTTTCGCAGTGTGGGTGAAGATAAACGCTGGGATACTTATGATGATGCGATCGCTGATTTAAGTCAAGCGCAACTCCAACAAGCTAATCTCACCGATGCTAATTTAAGCCGCGTCTCGCTGACTGGTGCGGATTTAAGCCGGGCTACCCTCAACCGGGCTAATTTAAACAATGCTCGTTTAATTGGGACTAACCTGAGTAGCGCGCAACTTGTCGGGGCTGATTTACGAGAAGCAGTTTTAGAAAATGCCAGCTTAACAGGAGCCGATTTAGGTGATGCCAAATTAAACGAAGCTAATCTCTATGCAGCGCGCCTAGGACGAGTAATTGCGATCGGTACACAGTTATCATTTGCTAACCTAGCAAAAACTGATTGGCAAGCTTCAGATTTATCTGGAGCCTATTTAGATCAAGCAAATCTCAGCAATGCTAATCTGAGCGCGACACGCTTAACTGGTGCTATTTTACGTTCAGCCCAGTTAGAAAACGCTGACTTACGCAACTCTGATCTCAGTTTTGCCGATTTACGAGGCGCAAACGTCGCTGGAGCCGATTTTAAAGATGCAGTTTTAGCACCAAGCAAACAAGATCCTGCAGATCAATTTGTGCAAACTCCCGACACTGGCACAGTTTCGGCGGTAGTCAAAGGCGTTGATTTTTCCCAAGCAAAAAATTTAGATGCCAAACAACTAGCTTACATTTGTACCCAAGGTGGCATTCACCCGCGTTGCCCGTAAAATTTAAATGGGGAGAAAAGATAAAATTATTACATCACTCCCCAGCATAAAAAATCACAACATCAAAAATTACAGTGTGAGGAGTCGGGTAATGCGGTATCTTCCTGATTTAGGAACGGTTATAGCAGCCAGTGTGATTAGCCTGACTATGAGCTATCAACCAGCACAAGCTCAAGTAGCCTACGGTAGCTATGTTGGTGTCGGCCCAACTGTCGGACTCAGTGATGGTATTCAAGTGGGTGGTGTTGTAGCATTTCGCTATAAGCTTTTGGAAGCACCAATTTCTTTTCGCGCCCAAGCATTGATTGGTAGTAATACTGCTGTTGTGCCTACTGTTTCTTACGATGTGCCGTTGAACTGGCAAACAGATGCTTATTTGGGCGCAGGCCTAGTTTTAGCTGGTGGTAATGCTGATAATGCTTCTCCTGTCGGTAATAAAATTAGTTTTGCTTTACAACCTGGAATTGACTACGTTGTTCCTAATAGCAACACTGTAATTTTTGGTAACGCCATCATTGCCTTTGATGCCTACCGTGATGGTGGTGGTGCAGCTGTGGCTGTGCAAGGAGGAGTTGGTTTGAGATTTTAAGTAATTTTTGCTTGTGAGCGTCACAAACGGGGGATAAAAAAATTCCCCAAAAAAACTTTTCTACTTTTCCGGAATTCAACTCAGTGTAGTGGTATTACCTATCAGTACAGCGATTTATACAGAAACTATATATGTAAACTTCGGGGAATATATCCCCACTGCCTTCTCAAAAGCCTGGCCATTAAGGTCAGGCTTTTGAGTTTAACATATGCGCAAAAGTTCCCACCTCCTTCTATTCCCAGTCAAGCATTTGGCCGATTTGCTCACAAATCATTAGGGGATTAAAGGGTTTAGTGATAATTCCGGCTATATTCAACTGAGCAAATCGCTTATGATCGTCGGGTAAGACTTTGGCAGTCAGCAAAATTATCGGAATATTTGTTGTCTTTGGGTTAGCCTTGATTTGCTGATAAAATTGAAAGCCATCCATATCAGGCATTGAGACATCCAGCAGAATTAAATCCCAAGCGTCGGTTTGAGCTTGTAAAAGTCCATCATGACCTGATGGGGCTGATATTGCTTGCCAACCGCCCAAATCCTCTAAGCAGGTACAAGCAAGGTCTCGAAGCGATTCTTCGTCATCAATGACAAGGATACATTTGCTCATAGTTATTTTACTGGCATGGGCAAAGTGAAATAAAAGGTGCTGCCTTCCCCAAGGGTACTTTCTGCCCAAATACTACCATCATGCTGTTGAATGATATTTTGACAAATGGCTAACCCAAGGCCTGTACCTCCTTTGGCACGAGCATCAGAAATATCTACTTGTCCAAACCTTTCAAAGATGGTTTCGAGTTTATCGGCGGGAATACCGCGACCTTGGTCTTGGACTTGAAATAGTACCCAGTCGCCTTGAATTGCCGCAGACAGAGAAATCATTGAGTAACGCGGTGAAAACTTGATGGCGTTACTTAATAAATTGGTTAAAGTTTGGATGATTAAGTCGGGACAAGCCCACACACAAGCGGTGGTTGGCGTAATTGAAATACTAATTGCCGCAGTGATGGCAATGGACTGTACACCTTCTACGGCTTTTTGCATTAAATCGGCAGCGTGGCAAACTTCTTTGACTAGTTCGATTCTTCCAGAAGTCAATCGCTCTAAGTCTAAAATATCATTGACTAAACGCACGAGGCGATCGCTATTAGTTAATGCTTGTTGAATCATGCGTTTGGCTTTTTCTGGTCTGTTGTCGTAAATATTAGTATTTAGCAGTCCTAAAAATCCTTGAATGGCGGTGAGTGGGGTACGCAGTTCATGGCTGACAATGGAAATGAACTCGTTTTTCATTTGCTCTATGGCTTGCTGTTCGGTGATATCTTGAATTTGCAGCACATAATATAAAGGTTGATGCTGGCAATCTTTCACCAACGACAGACTTGTTAGTCCCCAAACAATGCGTCCCCCTTTGCACAAGTAACGCAGCTGAATTTGAACGCGTCGATTGTCATCGCTCACCACTTCTGTGATGCTATTTTTTAGCTCTTGAACATCTTCTCTTTGAATAATCTCAAAAGCATTCAAATTGAAAAATTCTAATTCTGAATAACCGAGAATTTCCCTGAGCATCGGATTGATTTGCAGCCATTGTTGATCTAATCCCAACAATGCCATACCAATAGGAGCATCATAAAAAGCATGGCGAAATCGCTCTTCGCTTTCACGCAAAGCGGCTTCTGCTTGTTTTAGGTCTGTAATATCGAGTAGTACTCCATACCATGCAATTTCACCATTAGCTCGACGTTCGGGGCGGGAGGTGGCGCGTACCCACTTAATCTTGCCCGAGGGAGTCATAATTCGCCATTCGTGGGCGAAGGGTTCTAAGTTTTTCAGGCTGCGACTTGTCAGTTGATTGTAGAGGGCTAAATCGTTAGGATGTACTTGCTGATAAGTCAGTGTCGGATTGGCTAAAACCTCTTGGGGTTCTAATTCTTGAATTTCTCTGACGCCAGAACTGATATATTCATAGCGCATTTCATTAGTATCTGGATAATAGGCCAAAATGTAAATTTGGGCGGGGGAAGCAGCGGCAATTTTTTGAAAGCGAGCTTCACTTTGTAGTAAGGCGGCTTCGGTGCGCTTACGCTCTGTGATATCTGTTACTCGTACTAAATGGATGACTTGATTGGCAATTTCGACATTTTTAGCAGCAAGATGACCCCAAAATACATTGCCTTTGCGAGTTAAGTATTGAATTTCCTGCATCCAAAAGCCATTTTGCTGCATTTGGTAGCCGATTTGTTGGAGTTCGGCGGAAGTAAATTGATGTAGTTGCAGTGTATGGCCAGAAATCCCAATTAATTCAGCTTTACTGTCTGCTTCAAATAGTTCAACGGCGCGATGATTACAGTCAAATATTAATAATGTTTGCAGATTGACTAAAAACAGGGCATCCGCAGATTCGTTATAAATGCTTTCTCGCAAGTCTTTTTGCTGTTGGAGTTCTAATTCTGCTAGTTTGCGATCGCTAATATTTTTGGTGACTGCAATAATATGTGGTTGTCCTTGCAGCTCGATAATATCAGCAGAACAAAGAACAGTCATAGTTTTGCCTGTTTTATGCAGCACGGCAAATTCTTGGTTGCGAACTTTTTTACCAGAGACTAAATCTCGCAAATAACGTTGTCTATCTTCTTGGTTGACCCAATATCTCAGTTTGGTCACTGTCTGACCAATGATTTCTTCCCGAGAATAACCATATAAATCGATAAAAGCCTCGTTGACATCTAGACATTGCCCGTCGAGGGTAAAAATTCCCATCGCTTCGGGACAAGTCCGAAATACTTTTGTAAAACGTTCTTCCGATTGTTCTAATGCAGTTTTGACGCACTCATAAGACTGTTTTAACTGCTGAGACATCAAATCAAATGAGTGTTTCAAAACTTGAATTTCAGCAATTAGACTATTTTGGATTGGGGTGTGATGCCATTGTCCATCTGCCAATGCCAAGCTAGTTTGACTTAATTGTTGTATGGGTCGAACAATACAGTTAGTCAGCAACAATCCTAAAGCGATCGCACAAGCTAAAGCCCCTAGGCTAAAAACTATGGTCAGGCTAGTATTGGCATCAATTTCTACCATAAAATTAGATTCTGGCACGACTGTGACAATCAACCAGTCAAGCCCCAAGCGATCGTGATAGGGGATAACAAGTAAGAAGTGCTTGTGACCTTCATTCTCAAAGTCAAGTTGCTGTGCGGTTTTAATATTATTTAAGTCACCAAAGTGCGAGAGTAAATACTGGCCTGCTTGGCGAATTAAAGGTTCATTACTTTCTATCACCTGGAGCCGTTGGTTTTGCGTTTCATCAGTATTTTTCTGCAAAGGGGGTTCTGGGGTTGAAGAAGCAACCATCAATCCCGAACGTTCCATAATAAACACTTGACCGTGACGACCGATTTGTAATTGCTTGAGGAAATTGCTAATACTTAATAAGTCTATATCGCTAGTAAAAACTCCTTGAAGTTGGTTTTTTTGATTATAAATTGGATAGCTAGCGGCAATTCCTAAACCTCTAGCAGCAGGTACATATAAATAAATTTGTGTCCAGGTTGGTTTACCTTTTAAGAGTGCTTGTTGATAAAAAGGTCGTTGTGTAGCATCATAGTTTGGCTGATGAACTAAGATATTTTTCCGCTTTCCTTGGCTATCAACGTGATATACAAAAAGTTCTCCTTTGACAAAATTCTTGGTCATGGAAATGCTCAGTCCCCGTTCATCATTTCCTGCTCCCACCAGCCCCCCTTGGGGATTAATAAAATGTATTCTTTGGGAATCAAATTCTTGAATTTGCGCTAAAAAATAGCGTTGTAAACTTTCAGGATTGTTGATGTCTATTTGTTGGAGTTCGCTAGCTTGGGCGTTGAGACGATTAATTAAGTCTGGAGTTTTTAAATAATTACTGAGATATAAATAGATGCGATCGCTCATTTCACTCATCAGTTGATATGCCAAACTATTGACTGAACGCTGAGAATTGTGCAATGTTATGTAACCGACTAAACTTGTTGTTCCTCCAGTCAGCAAGACAAAGGGAATGGTGAGGACGAGCCTTAAGGAAATTTTGAGATGCTGATGATTAAATTGCTGGTTCCCAAAAATTTTGGAGTGCTTCAACGTTGCATCCTCCAGTTTTAGGTTATCAGTGTTTGTTGTGCGCGCACGCGATCGAGGCGGCTAATTACACGCGTGATTAACTCCGTCCCCACTACAGGCTTACTAATAAAATCATCCGCTCCGGCCGCAAATACCTGCTGGATCGATTGAATATCTGTATGAGCGGTAACTACCAAAATCGGCAAATTTACCCAATGCGGATCTTGCCTGACTACTCTACATAAATCAATGCCGCTATAAGTTGGCATTTCTAAATCAATCATTAATAAGTCAGGGGTAGTAGAAATTAGCTCTTCCCAAAATTTTTGCGGGTTTTGCAAGGTTTTGACGGTCAATCCCCAAGGTTGCAGTAGATTGCTCAACATATCCAACATTACCGGATCGTCGTCTAAAATCATAACTTTGGCGGCACTTTTTGGGGATGGAGGTAAAAAGTGAGTAATTACCTGAAAGACTTCCATCGTGGTTGGCTGGGTCAAAAATCCTTGCACGCCCAAACGCGCGACAGCTACTCGCTGTGAGAAATTGTCTTGCTCGGCTACTACCACAATGGGCGTATGGGGAAACTGTTGTTTAATTTTTTTTAATAAATTTAAACTCTTTTGAATCGATTTCTGTTCTTTAAAATTGAATAAAATTGCTTGAGGCGGCTGAGAAAACTTTTCTAATTCGCTTTCCCAGTTAGTCGCTAATTCTATTTGCAAACTCCAACTAGCAGCTTCATTTTTGAGTTGATTAGTAAAAGATTCATTATTGATAGCTAAGACTAAAGGAAGCTGACTTGACTCAAATTTTTCAATACTTAAAGGCTGTGGCGATTGACTCAGTAATTGTTTGAGTTGTTTGACTAGCTGGGATAATTGCAAAGCATCTTTTGATGTTAAGGCTTCCTTTTTGATGAGTAAATGTTCAATTGCTTGCGCTAATTTTGATCCGGCTACGTAGCCAAATGATCCTAAAGTACCTGCTAGTTTATGTGCTTCTAACTCGGCTTTGCGCCTGAATTCTGACGATAATTGTTGTTGGTGTAGAGCTTGTGCAGTTTGCTCTAGGATAGTTAATCTGGGTGTAAAGGTATGCTGGTAGCGTTCTAGAGTTTTATGAATAGCTGCGATCGCTCTTTGGCGTTTGCTGGGCTGGAGTTGCTCTTGTTGGGGAAATTGTGGGACATTTTGAGCTTTTGAGGGTGTCTTGAGCCGATAGCCTAAACCATACACAGTTTCTAGCAACTCAGTAGACATTCCCACCGTCTTGAGCTTGTGCCGCAAGTCTTTAATTAAATTAGTAACTGCACCTTCACTAGGTGTAGCATCAATTGACCACAGGCGATCGATAATCTCACTCCGACTAAAAACACGCTGCGGATGGCGCAAAAACAAGCCTAACAAGCTATACTCTTTAGGACTTAAAGATACAACTTGTCCTTGATAGGTAACTTCTGCGGAGATAGTATCAACACAAAGATGTTCCCAACTCAATAAGCTAGGTGTTAATTTTGTTTGCCCTCGGCGTAGCAATGCACGTATCCGTGCCAATAACTCTGGAATATCGTAAGGTTTAGTTACATAGTCATCTGCACCTGCATCTAATCCTTTTACCACATCAGCACTTTGATGTTTGGCAGTCAGTAAGAGAATTGGTTTTTGAATTCCCTGAGCGCGCAGTTGCCGACAAAGTTCAATTCCATTTAGTTTGGGAATCAGCAAATCTAACAATATCAGGTCAAAACTAGATAAACTTGCCAATGCTAACCCATCTTGACCATCCCTTGCCAATTCAACTGTATAGTACTCCGCAGTAAGCACCTCACTCAGTACTGTTGCCGTTGGTAAATCGTCCTCTACCAGTAGAATTTTCACAACTTCTACAATTTACTAACCAATAGTCGAGATTCTTCAGTACACCATCTAATGCTTAAACTCCAAAGAGTAAAACATTAAGCTCAAAAGTGGTTTGTAGTTTTTTACTCTGACTTTTTTAGTTGACACATTTTAAAGTACAACTATTTGCTTGATCAAGCAAGACACAAATGATATTGGTTTAGACTCTTTCAAAACTCCAAAAATGCGTTAACACGGAAGAGTATATCAAAATATCACAATAAAATGCGTAAGTATCTAGCAAAGAGCAGTCTGTAATCTTAACCATAGCCATCCTTGCTGCATATTTGATCATGCTGAAAATTTTAGTTACAGGTGCAACGGGAAATGTCGGACAAGCAGTGATTCACCTGCTGCGGGAGCAAAATTGCCAAATCTATGCCGCCGTGAGAAACCCCCACAACGCTCAAAAAACACTCGCAAGGGATATTCAGCATAAAAGTAGGTTGGGTGGAGCGATAGCGTAACCCAACAAAGTTTTGAGGATGTTGGGTTTCGTTCCTCAAACGCCAGTTGCTTTATGTTGGGGAACCCGCCTAATACCATTTCACGAAAATTCTGATACAAATACATTGGTTTTTAATTCTTTCTCCCTGCCCCCTGCGACCCATTTGTATCAAACTTAAAGTGAAACGGTATTAGTCTTAACCCAACCGTATTGGGGTATAAATTACAGACGTAGCAATGCTACGTCTCTACAAAGGATGTATTTCGTATTTACAGGAAATTGGTATTACACCCATTTCTCAATCAACCAATGCTCTGATTTAGCAAACCTTACAAAACTTCTACCTTTTCTGGATTTTGTTCGGTCTTGTTCTGTGGCTTTCTCTTGTTGCGCTTCAGCCCCTGACGCAGCGATTCCATATAAGTGTAGAAAACAGGAGTAATATAAAGCGTGAGCAGTTGCGAAAATAATAATCCGCCTACAACAGCTAAACCTAAAGGACGGCGAGATTCTGCACCTGCACCTAACCCTAATGCTATTGGTAAAGTACCCATCAATGCCGCCATTGTCGTCATCATAATTGGGCGAAACCGCACGACACAAGCTTCATAAATGGCAGCAAACGGCGTTTTGCCATGATATTGTTGAGCTTCCATTGCAAAGTCAATCATCATAATGCCGTTTTTCTTAACGATCCCAACTAGCATAATAATGCCGACAAACGCATAGATATTTAAATCAACACCAAACAACATTAAGGTAAGCAAAGCCCCAAATCCTGCCGAAGGTAAACTAGAAAGAATGGTAATGGGGTGGATAAAATCTTCGTAGAGAATCCCTAATACAATGTAAATGACCAAAATTGCAACTATTAGCAAAATTCCCAAACTAGAAAGCGAAGATTGAAACACCTGTGCTGTACCTTGGAAACTGGTGCTAATGGTTGCAGGTAAAGTTTCACGAGCTAGTTTTTCAATATTGCCAGTCACGCTACCAAGAGATACTCCTGGTTTGAGGTTAAAAGAAATGGTGACAGCAGCAAGTTGTCCAGAATGGTTAACAGTTAATGGCCCAACGGCTTTGGTTAAAGTTGCAACTGCATTTAATGGGACTTCTTGACCACTATTAGAACGAACTGTTAACAAATCAAGGTCATTCGGGCTGAGTTGATATTGCGGATCTACTCCCATAATCACTTCATACTGACCATCAGACGCATATATTGTAGAAACTTGTCTAGTACCATAAGCATCATTTAAGGTGCTTTCAATTTGATTGGCACTTAATCCATAGGTTGCAGCTTGTTCGCGGTCAACTTGCACGTTGATTTGGGGATTTTTGATTTGCAAGTCGCTATTAACATCTTGCAATTCTGGCATTTGCCGCATTTTCGCTTCTAAGGCTGGCGCGTATTGATACAATTCTTGTAAGTTCGGGCTAGAAAGTCCAAATTGATACAATGCTTTTGTTTGTTGTCCGCCAAGCCGGATAGATGGCGGGTTCTGCACAAATGCGCGAATTCCCGGTATCCCAGTTAATTTAGGTCGTAATTCTTCGGCTACTTCATCTGCATTTTTGTGGCGTTGAGAATGGGGTTTTAATTTAACAAATATTCTGCCGGCGTTAGCTGTGGCATTGGCTCCCCCTGCACCGACACTAGAGTTAATTGATTCAACATTGGGGTTACGACGCACAATATTGGCTACTACTTGTTGATGTTTGACCATCTCATCAAAGGAAATATCTTGAGCGGCTTCTGTGCTGACGCTTAACTGTCCGGTGTCATCATTGGGAATGAAGCCTTTGGGAACAACAACAAATAAATATATAGTTGCAATTAAAATGACTCCCGAAAGAATCATCGTTGTGCGGTGATATTTCATTGATAGCTTGAGAGTTGCTTCGTAACCCCGCAGCATGGTATCAAATACCCATTCTGACGCGTTGTAAAGGCGACGTTGCCAATTTTTAGCTTTCTGTTTTTTGGGTTGATTTATTTGATGTCCATTACCATCATTGGTTATTTCATGACCATTATCTGGATGAAAATGTCCATTGTTAGATATGGCATAACCATTGCCTTCATGAAAATGTCCATTGTGGGAATGCTGATGCTCTCCTTCATGCTGGAGAAAACGACTACAAAGCATCGGCGTTAATGTCAGAGAAATAAACCCAGATACTAAAATTGCCACACTAATAGTGACAGCAAACTCGCTAAATAGCCTGCCCAAAATCCCACCCATAAAAATAATGGGAATGAATACAGCTACCAAGGAAATTGTCATTGATAAAATGGTGAAGCCAATTTCTTTGGAACCGTTGAGGGCAGCCTGCATCCGATTTTCGCCCATTTCCATGTGACGCACAATGTTTTCTAACATCACTACTGCGTCGTCTACCACAAAGCCAACGGCTAGGGTAAGTGCCATTAATGAAAGGTTATCTAGAGAATAACCCAGTAATAGCATTACGCCAAAGGTTGCTACTAAAGATAGAGGTACTGCCAAGCTGGGAATGATAGTAGCTGAAAGGTTCCGTAAAAATAGAAAAATTACTAAAATCACCAAGCAAATGGTGAGGAATAAGGTAAATTTGACATCATTAACTGACTCGCGGATAGATTGGGATCTGTCATAGAGAATTTCCATATCTACCGCCGCAGGAATTTGCTCTTTAAAGCTAGGCAATATTTTCTTAATAGCATCTACAACTGCTACAGTATTGCTTCCCGGTTGGCGTTGAATTGCTAAAACAATGGCTCGTTTACCATTAAACCAACTTGCTACTTTGTCGTTTTCTACGCTGTCAAATACTTTACCCAATTCTCTTAATTGAATTGGCGCACCATTACGATAAGCAACTACTAAAGAACTGTAAGCATCGGCATTATTTAATTGCCCATTTGATTCAATAGTATAGTTTTGGTTTTGTCCGTAAAGGTTGCCAGTTGGTAAATTAGAATTGCCTTGCGAAATTGCATTTGCGACTTCATCGATGCCTAAACCTTTAGCACTCAAAGATTGCGGGTCTAGATATATACGTACAGCGTACTTTTGCGAACCGTATACTTGTACCTGCGCCACACCATCAACCATTGATAAACGCTGGGCTAAGATTGTTTCACCATACTTATCAACTTCTGACAATGGGAGTGCTGTAGAGTTTAAAGCAATGTATAAAATTGGTGAATCGGCGGGGTTAACTTTGCGGTATGATGGTGGATTGGGCATACTGCTCGGTAACTGCCGTTGTGCTTTGGCGATCGCAGATTGCACATCTTGAGCCGCACTATCTATATCTCGACTCAAATTAAATTGCAGTGTAATCTGTGCCGAACCCAAAGAACTTGTAGAATTCATGGAATCCAAACCAGCAATGCTCGAAAATTGCTGTTCTAATGGCGTAGCTACCGATGATGCTACTGTTTCTGGGCTGGCTCCTGGTAAACTTGCCGACACTTGAATTGTCGGGAAATCTACGGTCGGTAAGTCGCTTACTGGTAATAATTGATAGCTCATCAAACCAAACAACATGATGGCAAGCATCACGAGTGTGGTCATGATTGGTCGGCAGATGAATAATGCAGAGATATTCATAGTTTGAGAGAGGCAGGGGGCAGAGGTACAAAGACGAATGACAAATGCTACTGTGAGGGGTTTTGATTTTCTTGGTTAACGCCTCCTGATCTATGCCTACTACCTACTGGCTGTTTAATTTGCACTTTGGCTTTTGGTCTGAGGTTAAATTGTCCGTCAGTGACGACTTGTTCGCCTTCTTTGAGTCCTTGCTGAATGACTGATTCATTGCCAACTGCGTTACCTACGACAACTGGACGCATATCTACAGTTTGGTCGCTGGGATTTACTACATAGACAAATTGCCCTTTTTGTCCTGTTTGAATGGCTGTGGTGGGTACAACTATGGCGTTGGGTTCTTGGGTTAGCCGAACAACTACATTGACAAATTGACCTGGAGAAAGTCGTCCATCGGCATTGGCAAAGGTGCTTTTCAGTTGAATAGTTCCTGTGGTGGGATCTACGCCACTATCTACGAAAAAAAGTTCGCCATGTTCGGGACGCTGTTCATCTCTGGGAATATAGGCATCTACTTCTATTTTGCCCTGCGCGTGATATTTGTTAAGTTCTGGCAGTAGGCGTTGAGGTAAGGAAGTTGTCACGTAAATGGGGCTGATTTGGCTAATGGTAACTAGGGGATTGGTATCATTATCTTTAACCAAGTTGCCCTGATTTACCTTTAAGCTGCCTGTACGCCCGTTAATTGGGGAAAAAATGGAATTATAAGATAGAGCAATGTTCGCACTGTCAACTGCGGCTTGTGCGGCACTAACTTCGGCTTTGGCATTATTTAAGTCTGCTTTGGCAGCATCAACGGCGGCAATAGTGTTAGCTATACTTTGGTTATCTGCTAAAACTGTGGCTTTTTGGGCTTCAGATGCGGTACTGTACTGCTCTGCTTGCTCTTTGCTAATCGCTCCTTGAGTGAAAAGCGTACCATATCGCTGTGCTTGGGCTTGGGCGTTTTTCGCTTGGGTTTGGTCTTTGAGGAGATTAGCTTTGGCTTGATTGACTTGGGCTAGAGTTTGAGCTAGGTTAGCTTGTGCTTGTTTTACTTGCGCTTGTGCTTTTTGTTGGTTTGCTTGCGCTTGCATCAAAGCGGCTTGCTGCGGTCTAGAGTCTATTTTAAAGAGTAGTTGACCTTTTTTAACATTCTGCCCTTCTTGGAAATAAACTCCTGTCAGTGGCCCGGCAACTTGGGATTTTACCCCTACAGTTGAATACGCCACTACGGTTCCTGTCTGACGTAACTCAATTGGTATGGTTTTACGCGTGGCTGTCGCTACTACAACAGGTACAGCACGTTGCTGATTTTTGCCTTTTCGGTTATTGGATTGGGCTTCTGTAGCCGTACAGCCACACAAAGCAATCAAACTAAGCAAAATAATGCCTCTGCTCAACTTTGTGGGCATAACAGGCAAAAGAGCATTTAAAGGTCTAGTCTGAAGATTAAGACATAAATATCTCATACTGACTAGCGACAGCATTGATCTGAGCCTCTGAAGTTAAGGTTTAACAGATGTTTGAAAAACATACACTCAATATTAACTAAAATTAGTTAGATATGCTAACAGTTAGTTAAACATCTATCGTCGGAGATGAATTTAATTTATGTGATCTGAGGAAGGATGTAAGAGAGTATATATCTAAAACCGAATGTCACGAAGAAAACTTGAAACCTGGTCTGGGCTGTGGGGTGTAGGGTGTAGTGTTTAAGACAATTAAACTTTAGTTGCCCAAGGAATTCCACATCTTCTTGATTCCCCATACCCCCCGCCCCAACGAGGCTTGGTCATATCTGCTTAACTTTGAGGCAAACCATTACAGGTGAATGATGTTGTTCCTAAAGTTGGAGATGCAACTAATTCGATTTTGCCTTGGGCGTTACGATGCCAGGAAGTTGCTTGCACAAGAGTTTCTGGGTCTTTTAGTATTTGCGCTTGTACTGGTTGTTTTTTCGGGAATGCAGATATGTTTCGCACATCAGACCAAGGTCGATCACTTCTGACTTCCTGAGTGGGATTTTCTGGTACACCACCGCGTCCTGTGGCGACAAAACTACTACCATTAGTGTCTGCACAACCTTTAGCAATTTGTTGAGATGGATCAGTCACATTTGCTGGTAATGCGACTAAGCCAGAATTTGGGTCAACACCAACAGTATTGACTTGCACTGTACCATTCACCCCAAACTCTGAACTAGCTGTGATGTCGTTTTCTGGGGTCAGTTGTGGACGATATTCTAAACCGATAATTCCCTGAGTGGTGATTTGGATATTGCCACCTCTACCCCGAACAGCATTAGCTGTGATATCGCTGTTTTCTAAGCCGAAAATTATGGGTGCATTGATGTTAATGTTACCACCATTACCTTGACTGCCTGCGGTGGTTGTAATTTTACTGCGATCGCGCATCAACAACAAATCTCCCACTTGCAAGCTGATATCACCACCATTCCCTGATTCTGTTTGTGCTTGAATTAAAGCTTGATTTTTCAATTGAATTTGCTCGGCAATAATTTGCAGATTGCCAGCGTTACCAGTACCTTGATTAGTAACTGTGACTGTTCCACCATCTATGAGTGTGAGTTTTGGTGTAGTAATGCTTACATTGCCAGAATTTGCCGTCAGTATATCTGGCAAACCAAAGAATTGACGTAATTGCGGACTTAAACGCACAGTAGAAGAATTTATATTACTGTTATTGTTACTACTGCTACCACTAATAGCGATCGCCTCACTAGCATTGATTTGGACATTGCCGCCATTACCAACAAAGAATGCAGATGAACCTATGCTTCCAGCATTTAATATCTGCAATTTCCCAGTATCTAATCTCAAATCTTTGGCATTTCCATCGGCAAATTTAGTAATACTAATGTTGCTATACAGCCCAGCAGGATTTTCGCCCATAACCGTTGTATTTTGATTGCGGACTATTACCTGACCACTGGAGCCTTTGCTAAATGTCACCGATGATAATGAAGCTCCCCCAGAGACTAGTAAATTTTTCCCATCAATCAAGATATCACCAGCTGCACCTTGTCCATTGGTGCTAGTGGTAATAGCTGTGACTCCAGTGGAATTCAGGGGTGAAAAACCTGATAACTCTATATCTTCCGCTTTAATCTGAAGATTGCCACTGTTAGCAGTTCCATAGGTTAAAGTATTAATTCCTGAACCTTCTTTGAGTGTCAAACGAGGAGTAATAATGCTGATGTTGGCACTGGCTCCAGTTCCCAAAGCTTCCGAACGAACCCAACTGCGAATTTTAGCATCGGGTGTCGTACCAGTAAGTGCGATCGCGGCTGATGCTTGTAAATTAATATCTCCGGCGGGAGAATTGCCATAATTCTGCGATAAAATCAACGAACCATCAGTAAAATCTATATTTCTTCCTTGGAGTTCAACTCCACCAGCATTAAACCCACTCACATCTAATAATGATTTTTGTACCAATTGAATATCAGCAAAACTTTGTTCCGGCGCATACTCCAATTTATAACCTTGAGTAGTCGGCACTAAATTAACTAATCCGGCACTCCCCAGGCTGCCTAGTTCTATTTGACCCGTTTCGGCACTCAGAGTAGCGCCATTTAAAGTGATATTTCCACCCACTAATGCCAGGGTTTTTCCCGACTGTATTTGTAATTTTGTGGGGCTAGGATGGCGAATAAAAGGAGAAAAAGTGTTCAACCGCTCTAAGGTATGTCCTGTACCTTGGACTTGTATTGGTGCAGGATGATTACCCATTTGCAAGCCAACAGGGACGCTCACAGTTAATAATGTGTTTGTTGACAGATTAACTGCACTAAATTCAGTTCCATCAGCAAACTTGATACTATTTGCAGTTGTCGCTACAAAGGAACCATTAATATTTAAACTGGCATTTTTGCCAAAAATAATTCCTGCTGGGTTGAGTAAAAATAGATTGGCATTAGCATTGATAGCACCATCAATGTCAGAAACACTATTACCAGTGACGCGACTAAAAATGTTTTGGATATTGCCACTATAGTTGAAAGTGGCAGAGCCGTTGCTGGGAATAGAAAATTGGCTGAAGCTATGAAATAAATTCTTGTCAACAACAGTGCCTCCTGTGATGGTGTAACTGTTTGTGCCAGTCACAATGGTATGGAGAGTACCATCAGGTATGACTTGCGCTTGAACACTACTGTTGCAAATCATAGATAGAAAAATTGCACCAATTAAGCCCAAGCTAGCAAAACTTACTTTCATCAACTCATCTCGAATTTTCTACAGGTAATTTAGTGTTCCCAGAAGTACGTTTTAATGCTGTTAACGGCTAAATTTAATTTTTGGGAATTGCCGCACAGGTTAATGCTGGCTGTACTTGAGTAGAAGATTTATCGCTAATTAATTCAATTTTGCCTTGGGCGTTACGTCGCCAAGAAGTAGCTTGGACAAGAGTTGCTGGAGATTTTGGTATTTGTGCTTGTACTTGTAGGGTTTTCTGGAATGCAGAGATATCGCGGATATCTGACCAAATGCGATCGATCCTCAATTCTTGTGTCGGATTTTCTGGTACACCACCTCTTCCTGTAGCGATAAAACTACTACCATTGGTATGAGAACAACCACTGGCTATTTGCTGTGATTTGTCAGTGAAATTTCCAGGTAATTCAACTAAACCAGAATTGGGATCAACACCAATAGTATTCACGTTGACTACACCATTAACCCCAAATTGCGAACTAGCAGCAATATCATTTTTGGGTGTTAGTTGCGAACCATATTCTAATCCTAAAATACCCTGAGTATTAATGTTAATATTGCCACCCTTGCCTTGAAAGGCATTAGCAATGATATCACTGTTTTCCCAGCCGAAAATAATCGGTGAATTGATAGTAATATTGCCTCCGTTGCCATTACCGCCTGCAGTAGCAGTAATTTGGCTCTTATCGCGTAACAGCAACAATTTACCCACCTGTAAATCAATGTTGCCACCATTACCAGATACTGTCCTGGCTTCAATGAAACCTTGATTTTGTGATTGGATACTATGGGCATGAATTTTGAGACTGCCAGCAACACCAGTCCCTTGATTAGTCACAGTCACAGTTCCTTGATTCCTCAAAATCAGGTTTGCTGTCGTCAGGTCGATAGTGCCAGCATCAGCCGTCAGTTTATATTCTGATAGCCCAAATAACTTTTGCAAAACTGGGTTGAGCATCAGCGCAGAGGAGTTAATAGCACTCGGTGTTAAGGGATTGTAACCGTTAACTTCTACAAATTCTGTCGCCTTGATCCTCACATCTCCAGCATGACCGATAAAATATGAACTTGTGCCGATTGAAGCACCATCTATGACTTTTAACCTGGCAGTATCTATAGTTAAGGTTTTAGCATTGCCAACATTGAAGGTGACTGAGGCAATTCTAGTGCCGAAGGGAGAGCTATTACTACTTTGCACGGTGGTATCTTGGTTGCGAACCACAATTTCACCACTAAAACCCACACCCCGCGAGACGGAAGACACTCCACCACCATAGGATACAAGTAAACTATCACCCTGGACAAAAATATTACCTGCATTCCCAGAACCAAAGGTACTAGTATTAATAAAACTGCCAGTGGCATTTAGGGGCGATAAACCAGATATCTCTGTGTTTTTGGCATTAACCTGGATATTTCCACTGTGAGAAACTCCATAAGTGTTACTACTTAATATTCCTCCTGCATAGAGATTGAGTTTGGGGGTAATAACACTGATATTGCTACCAGTTCCTTGCTTCCAGGTTTCACTCCGTACCCCGCTCACTGCACCAATGAGATTGATACTTTCGCTTGCTTGAACATGCAAGTTACCACCAGGGAGATTACCATTATTTTGCGCCAGTAACAGTGAACCATCGGTAAATTGAATCTGCTTACCTTGTATCTGTACGGAGCCTGCATTCGCTCCACTCACATCTATGAGGGATTTTTGGGCAACTTGAATATCGCCAAAGCTGTCTACTTTTCCGTATCCCAGTGTATACCCTTGAGTGGTTGATATCAGGTCAACAAGTTCTGAGCTACCCACACTACCCAACTCAATGTGACCAGTTTCAGATGTGAGGGTTGCTCCATTTAAATTGAGATTACCACCCACCAATGCCAGAGTTTTTCCTGGTTGTACTTTCAGTTGTGTCAGACTAGGAGTGAGAACAATCGGAGAAAGTATATTCACAATATTTAAACTATATCCTGTACCTTGAACTGCGATCGCTCCGGGATTTTGTCCCATCTGCAAGCCAATTGGCACATTCATCGTTAATAATGGCAAGGTATCAAGTCTAGTTGCACTAAATTCAGCCCCATCAGCAAATTTGATACTATTTGCAGTTGTGGCAACAAATGAACCACCGATATTTAAGCTGGTACTTTTCCCAAAGATCATCCCCGCAGGGTTGAGTAAGAATAAATTAGCACTACCATTAGTACTTATAGAACCATCAATCTGGGAAACATAACCACCAGTCACCCGACTAAAAATATTTTGAATATCCGTAGCATTGTCAAATGAGGCAGAAGCGTTACTAGGCAATGAGAATTGGCTGAAGCTATGAAATAGATTATTGCCAACGCGAGTGCCATCAGTAATGATGTAATGATTATTACCGCTAATAGTAGTGTTGAGAGTACCATCAGAAGTGACTTGAGCTTGAACACCACTACAATCAATCACAGATGTAAAAACAATGCTAATTAATAACGCGCCAGCCAAAGTTAATTTCATTAAACTGATTAAAAACTTTATATTACGTAATTATTTTTCCCTCTTTAGTTCTATTGGATACATTGATTTACAAAACTCAACTTTTGATCAAAATAGGCATCACTAGGGCTGATACCGTTTCACTTTAAGTTTGATACAAATGAGGGGCAGGGAGCAGGATTTTCGTGAAATGCGATGAGGATTCTACTGGCGTGTCTAGACTAAAATGTGGCAAAAAAATTGTAGGTTGGGTGAAGCAGAGCGTAACCCAACCTACCTTTAATGCACTAAGGCTGAGGATTCTACTATGTTCTTTATCTAGAGTTCAAGAAAAATTAGGTTTTTCATTTAAGATTTTATAGTATGTCAGTAAGTAAGCTGATAAATTAAATAAATCTGATACTAATTCTCTATGAATACTCATAGAAAAAACCCCACCGCCTGCTGCTCCTCACCGATGCGTTGGGGAGGTTAGCGGTGTGAAAATAATGTGCAGCTTCACGGAGAATTGGTCTAATTTATCTATTTTTTACTAAAAAGTAAAAATGAAGAACTCTAAGAATTTAGCAGTATTATTACTCGCTGTTGGTTTTGCTGGTGTGACAAGTTTGAAAGTCTCGGCATTCTCTGGAATTAATGAATTTCTCTTTGGTGTTCCTATTAACAAATTAACGATTCCATTTGATCATGAACCAACTCTCAAACGTCAACCCACACCGATTAAGGTAGTTGAGGAACACATTAAGGCCTTAAATAGCTGTCAATTAGAACGATTGATGGCGCAGTATCCCAACAAAGCTGAGATTCATTTACCTGATGGTGTTGTTGTTAAAGGACGAACGCAAATCAGAAACCTATTTACCGATTTTGTCAAACCTTATGAGCAAGGCGGTTTATGCGGTCTTACCTTTACTGCTGAGTATGTCAGTCAAATAGATCAAACAATTAACGTTCAGTGGCGCGCCGAAGCTCCTTTCCTTAAAGAACCCTATCGTGGTTCTGATGCTTATGAAACCAGTCAGGGGTTGATGTATGCACAGGTAACAACCTTTAAAGGTTCTGAACTCAAGTTTAAGCCTTAGTTAAGTTTTTGACTTTTCACTTTAGATGGAAGTGCGATTCGTAATGGCGTGAAAAGTCTGCATAGCTTTTCGTCTATTATAGTTTGTCGAAACTGCTAAGACTGCGATCGCCAGCGACATTTCAACAGTCGAATTTCAGCCCCCTTGCGGGGAAATTGGGTTTGGAAACTTAAGTCAAGTCTTAGCTGGGTTTGCATTAGTCAAGAAGTTTCAGTCCCCTTGCGGGGAAATTGGGTTTGGAAACTTTTTATAGGTATAAATTCCTGGAAGCATTTTTGACGTTTCAGTCCCCTTGCGGGGAAATTGGGTTTGGAAACGTAGCAAGGGTTCGTTTGACAAAACTGCTGCTGAGGGTTTCAGTACCCTTGCGGGGAAATTGGGTTTGGAAACGTTGTTCTCGTAAGCTGCACTAGGTGTCAGGTCGTCGTGTTTCAGTCCCCTTGCGGGGAAATTGGGTTTGGAAACCTAACAAGCTCAAGAGAGCCAGATAAATAAGTTTCAGTCCCCTTGCGGGGAAATTGGGTTTGGAAACTTAACAATTCCCGCATAAGCAAAGAAATAGTTAGGATTATGTTTCAGTCCCCTTGCGGGGAAATTGGGTTTGGAAACTGAATGGACAGTTATCGAATTCCTCGCGTATTTGGGTGGTTTCAGTCCCCTTGCGGGGAAATTGGGTTTGGAAACTTGAGGACAACGCAATGGCGATCGCCAACTGTCGCGTTTCAGTCCCCTTGCGGGGAAATTGGGTTTGGAAACCTTATTCGGTGTTCCAATCCTCACTGACGCTGATTGTTTCAGTCCCCTTGCGGGGAAATTGGGTTTGGAAACTTTCAACATTTACGGCGTAACCAGGAACAAATAAGTTTCAGTCCCCTTGCGGGGAAATTGGGTTTGGAAACGGGTACTCTGTGACGGTATCCTAGTCCATCAAGGTTTCAGTCCCCTTGCGGGGAAATTGGGTTTGGAAACTCAAGACCTGGGACTTCAACATAAGCATGTCTAAAACGGTTTCAGTCCCCTTGCGGGGAAATTGGGTTTGGAAACAAGCAAGTTCAAGACAAACTTAACGCCGAGCTAGAAGTTTCAGTCCCCTTGCGGGGAAATTGGGTTTGGAAACGCCGACAAATCCAAGCAGGATCAGAGCGATCGCTACACATAGTTTCAGTCCCCTTGCGGGGAAATTGGGTTTGGAAACTCGGAAGTCGGGAGACTTCGACATCTAAAGATTGGGTTTCAGTCCCCTTGCGGGGAAATTGGGTTTGGAAACTGAATTGGTGGTTCTACCCGCGCCTCCCCCACCAACAGAGTTTCAGTCCCCTTGCGGGGAAATTGGGTTTGGAAACTCAAGGATAATCAAGTATTAGCAACTGGCTATAATGGTTGTTTCAGTCCCCTTGCGGGGAAATTGGGTTTGGAAACAGATAGCTTTATTTATCAAGAGTGGATATTTAAAGCGTTTCAGTCCCCTTGCGGGGAAATTGGGTTTGGAAACAGTGGTAAGTCAGAGTTTGGTTATAGTGTTGCCCAACATGTTTCAGTCCCCTTGCGGGGAAATTGGGTTTGGAAACGTGTATGGAATACGGTATTAGATGGCTTAGGATATCGCGTTTCAGTCCCCTTGCGGGGAAATTGGGTTTGGAAACCGCCAAAGTGGGCGGGGTTCCAGCGATCGCAGTCCTCAGTGTTTCAGTCCCCTTGCGGGGAAATTGGGTTTGGAAACTCAAAGCGGTTATATCGCTGGCAGTCCACTGAAGTTTCAGTCCCCTTGCGGGGAAATTGGGTTTGGAAACCTTTCCGATGATGATGAATTCCAGCAACGCTTTATCAGTGTTTCAGTCCCCTTGCGGGGAAATTGGGTTTGGAAACCTTACTCAAGTAAGTTCTTCCCTGATCGTCTCACGTTTCAGTCCCCTTGCGGGGAAATTGGGTTTGGAAACCTCAAGCTGACCAAGTACGCAGCCCTGGATTTTTTGATGTTTCAGTCCCCTTGCGGGGAAATTGGGTTTGGAAACCCAATATGCGGTCATGTGGCCTAAGGCTTGCTTGACGTTTCAGTCCCCTTGCGGGGAAATTGGGTTTGGAAACCGCACGAGGAAAGCTGTAAAAAGCACTCCAGAGAAGCGGTTTCAGTCCCCTTGCGGGGAAATTGGGTTTGGAAACACGCTTCGCTGTCCTCATTCCTATTTCTTGCCATAGAAGTTTCAGTCCCCTTGCGGGGAAATTGGGTTTGGAAACGCAAATGCAGGTGTTGTACGCAAAGACCCATACGGCGTTTCAGTCCCCTTGCGGGGAAATTGGGTTTGGAAACCTTTAGCCTTTCTGCCAGTGGCTGACATCACGGCTAGTTTCAGTCCCCTTGCGGGGAAATTGGGTTTGGAAACCAGCGATCGCATAGAAATTAGAGATGAAGCTAAAGGTGAGTTTCAGTCCCCTTGCGGGGAAATTGGGTTTGGAAACTTGGAGTCGCGCCCTGTTCCTCAAAGTAGATCCAGAGGAGTTTCAGTCCCCTTGCGGGGAAATTGGGTTTGGAAACCCAAAACCGCATTGTCCGCGTCAAGGAACAATCAATCGTTTCAGTCCCCTTGCGGGGAAATTGGGTTTGGAAACCCACGCCGCTCGTGTCGTTAGCGACACGTATGTCGGTTTCAGTCCCCTTGCGGGGAAATTGGGTTTGGAAACTTGTAGATTGGGTTGCGCTTACCACGGGTATTTATCAAGTTTCAGTCCCCTTGCGGGGAAATTGGGTTTGGAAACTTGACTCAGTAACGATGGACAAGGATGTTGTCATGTTTCAGTCCCCTTGCGGGGAAATTGGGTTTGGAAACGTAGAAGCGTTTACTTGTGGTGCTTCAGATTTTTGTTTCAGTCCCCTTGCGGGGAAATTGGGTTTGGAAACCTCACCACTGGTTTCCAGCATGGTACGACATCCGTGTCGCTAATGAGTTTCAGTCCCCTTGCGGGGAAATTGGGTTTGGAAACAATGGCTGTATGTACTCCGACCCTAAAGTTGCAGTGGTTTCAGTCCCCTTGCGGGGAAATTGGGTTTGGAAACCTAATGAGGTCTTATCCTTTCGTCAACCTCTAGTCTCTGGTTTCAGTCCCCTTGCGGGGAAATTGGGTTTGGAAACCGGCGATCGCTCAACGCGTGATGCCAGACTTCGGAAGTCTAGCGATGTTTCAGTCCCCTTGCGGGGAAATTGGGTTTGGAAACTAAGATCAGCCTGTAAAGCTAGTAAAGTATCTAGCATAAGATGTTTCAGTCCCCTTGCGGGGAAATTGGGTTTGGAAACTACCAGCTTTAAAAACTATTGTTTCTTCTTCGTCTTGTTTCAGTCCCCTTGCGGGGAAATTGGGTTTGGAAACTGCTCGGTGCTGAAACTTAACTAGAGCAAGCTTCCTGGGAAGCGATTTGACGAATCTCAAAAATAGGTCGATTTCAGCCACTCTAATTGAGAGATTTTCTCAACTTTCCCAATAATGAAAACGCTGTATTTATTACATTGTCAAGGTTCTGGCGATTTTGGCAAATCCCCCAGGGTTTTTGACCCCGCTTCGATTTGACAATCATCAAGCTGATTGCACAATTATAAGATCAGTATTTATTATTGTCGAGTTTTTTCGTGGGTTACGTCAATCTTTAATCCCAGTTTTTTGTTCTATCACACTCAATGGCTTTTTTTCTACCGCAGTTAAATACTTTCTGTTCAAGTCTTCCAGGTATTTCAACACAGCACGAGCGGCTTGTTATAAGTCAATACAGTTCAGTTAAGCAGAAAAGTAGGTTGGGTGGAGCGATAGCGAAACCCAACAAAGTATGCTCGGATGTTGGGTTTCGTTCCTCCACCCAACCTACACCATAATTGGTTTTTAGTCTTAACCCAAGCTTATTGTGTTATGAGTTCTTTTTGTTCTGTAACATTGTCATTAAGGGGAGATAGAGAAGCTTAGAGGTTGTTTTAAAAGTCTAATTTATTACTTTTCTTAGCGATTAGAAATCGCGCGCCACTGAGGGAGTCGAGGAACCCGCCCAACGCAATGGCTTGGCTACACAGACAAAACCCACCTGCGTGGGTTGAAAACCATTGATTTTTCATTAGTCCACGTAGGTGGACTTTGTTTGTGTAGTAGCGAATTCTATTCGCCCAAAACTTTTAAAACATCCTCTTAGGCTAGAAACTAGAAAAATGTATCTTATGTATATGAAATATGCTGTCAGTGTATTAAGTTTCTAGGAAATTTTTGCAAAAAGCTATCTTTAATATGTGATAGCTTAGATATTCAATTTTAATTCACATTTCTAAATGAAAAAAGGCTTGGACTCGCCAAGCCTCTATGTATACCAAGCATTTACTACACCAAGCCTAATCTACCTTGGTATTTAAGTTAGTTCATCTTCCTAAAGGATGTATACAAAATATTTAAAAGCTGATATCGCTATGCTAAAAATAGCGTTTTAATCTCTCAAAAATCTATTTATATTTTATATTTTAAAATTCTTAACCATCATTAATTGTAAAAAAGCGTTGGTTACAACCAACGCTATATATTTACTTGGCTTAACAACTTAGTCTATTAGTGTATTACATACCATTTTTACACTTCATCTACCTTAAGGTTGTGGGCATAAATCACGATAATTGATAATATATTCTGCCTGAGGAATATGAGTAGTAAAAATAAAGCCTTGGTATAAACCCAAGGCTAATACACTTTTTTAGGCATAACAAAATATGATTTTAATTTTATTTAATACTTATTTAACCTATCTTTTGATGGATGTATAAATTTAGTTATCCCTCGCTAGCTAGAGAAACTAATATAATACTTAAATTCTGCTGTCAATTAGTACTTGTTTGTACTAGCTGTTGAGTTCTAAATCGCTCAAAATTAAAGTAAATCTCGTCCATCCTTGGGTACTTTCAACTTGAATTTTACCTTGTAATTGGTCAGTTAATCGCTGGACAATTGCTAAACCCAAGCCTGTACCACCTTGGTTCCAAATATCAGCGTTAGTGATACGATAAAATTTTTCAAAGATTTTAGGTAACTCTGTTGCGGGAATTTCGGCTGAGTTACTCACTGTAATTATAGTTTTTTGAGGAACTTCAACAGCTATATAACCAACATCTAAAATAATTTCACCGCTAGCAGGAGTATACTTACAAGCATTATTGAGCAATTCGATTAAGATGCGCTCTAAACTGGTACGATCTGAAAATAATGGAGGTTGGTTAGCCGCGAGATTTAAATATAAATTTTGCTGATGTTCTTGAGTACGAATTTGAAATGGCTCAATTAGCCAAGGTAGCCACTGTTGTAACAGTAATACATCAGGAGCGAGTAAGACATAGGATGAGTTTTCTAGCCTTTGAAGGTCTAGTAAATCATTGATCAGTTCCATTTCACGATCGCACTCGGCTTCTAAGAGCGATAATAAGTGCTGTTGTTGCGAAGTTGGCGAAAGCTGGAGAGTTTGAATTATGCCTTTGATATTACACAAAGGCGATCGCAGTTCATGAGAAACTAAGTTCAAAAAGTCATTTTTGAGAGAATTAATTTGTTCTAATTGTGCAACAAGTTGCTCTTGTTCTCTTTGTTTTTGCCGAGCTTCAATCGCTTGTTGTCGTTCTGTAACATTGCGGAAAACTAACACTGCACCGATAATTTCATCTTGATCGTTTTTAATTGGTGAAGCACTATCATCAATTGGGGTTTCTGTACCATCTTTAGCAATTAAAATAGTTGTGATTGATAGAGATTTTATATGATTTGATTTAATCACTTTTTGCAGATAATTTTCTATAGGTTGGCGAGTTATAGCATCCACAGTTATAAAAATTTCAGAAATATTTCTGCCAAAAGCTTCTTCTTGTTGCCATCCTGTTAATTTTTCAGCGACAGGATTCATAAAAGTTACTAATTGATGAATATCACTGGCAATCACCCCATCGCTGATACTATTTAACAAGGTAGATAGCCACTTTTCGTTAGCTTTTAATTGCTTTTCTAGTCTATGTTTAGTCAAGGCTATGGCAATATTTGTTTGCAGTTCTCTTTCTTTAAATGGTTTTAATAAATAACCAAAAGGGTCAGTTATTTTAGCCCTTTCTAAGGTATTTTCATCAGCATATGCAGTTAAATAAATTATAGGAATATCTAAATATTTATGGATTTCTTCGGCTGCTTCAATCCCATCCATTTGTCCTTTGAGTCTCACATCCATTAGTACTAAATCAGGTTTAATCTCCACAGCCTTATTAATTGCTTCTTGACCAGAAGAAGCAATTGCAGGAACAGCATAACCAAATTTTTTCAGTCTATTTTGTAAATCTTTTGCAACAATCGCCTCGTCTTCTACAACTAAAATATTCGCTTCTGTCATGTATATATTTTTTTAAATGAAAGGGAATATTATTTGGAATTCTACACCATTGTTATTTTTTATTTGGATATCTCCTGCTAATTGACAAGTCAGTGCATTAACTAATTGCAAGCCTAACGATGGGGTATTTTTAAAATTAAAATTAGCTGGTAAGCCTACCCCATTATCGCGGACAGTGATAATACATTGTTGTTGATGATTTTTTCTGATATCGATATGAATTTCACCTTCTCCACCTTGTGGAAAACCATATTTCAAAGAATTAGAAATTAATTCATGAATAATTAAGCCACAGGGAATTGCCAAATCTAAGCCTAAGAGGACATGAGTATCAAGATTTAGCTTTAACGAAATGTTACCTGCTTGGATTTCGTAAGAGCTAAATAAACTCGCAACTAAGTCTTGAATATACTCACCAAAATCAATTCGCGCTAAGTCAGGGGATTGATACATTTTTTCATGAATCAAAGCCATTGAAGCAATGCGCTGTTGACTTTGTTGGAAAATTTCCATATCATGCTTATCTTTTATATATTCAGATTGCAAGTTAAGCAAGCTAGAAATTACCTGTAAATTATTTTTAACTCGATGGTAAATTTCCTTAAGTAGGACTTCTTTTTCTAAAAGTGATGCTTGAATTTGTTTTTGGGAATGCTTGCGATCGCTAATATCTTCTACAACAGCAATAAAATACTTTGGAGAACCGAAATCTGTGTGGGTTAAAGAGACAGTGAGATTAATCCAAACTAGAGAACCATCTTTGCAAAAATAGCGTTTTTCCATTGTATAGGTTTGAATTTCACCTATAAGCATTTGCTCAACGTATTTCAGAGCCGCTTCTAAATCATCTGGGTGAGTAATTTCTTGAAAAGTGCGTGACTGCAACTCTTGTGGTGTATAACCAACAATATCGCACAATCTTTGATTGACTAATAACCACTTGCCATCTAGGCCAATATGAGCAATTCCAACGGCGGCTTGATGGAAAGCAGTCCGAAATCGCTCTTCACTTTCGCGTAATGCTGTTTCTGTCTCTTGACGCTTTTGTATTTCTGTTTGTAAAGAGGTATTAATTCTTTTTAACTCTGCTGTTCGTTCTTCAACTTTAATTTCTAGCTGTGTCAGTAATTTACTAATAGTAACTTCTGCTTGTTTGCGCTCAGTAATATCCGTATGTGAACCTACCATCCGCACTACTTTACCATCTTCATCCCACAATGCTTGACCACGGTCTAAAATCCATTTATATGTTCCGTCTTTACAAAGCACACGAAATTCTGCTGTATAAAACGGCGTGATTTTAGCAAAATGATTTTGGACTGTTTTAATCACAAAATCAATATCCTCAGGATGAATTTTCAGCCAGATTTCTTGTAGTTGATTAGCAACTTCATGCTCTTCATAACCGAGCATTGTTTTCCAACGAGTTGAGAAAAATACTTCATTAGTTTTGACATTCCAATCCCAGATGCCATCATTATTACCATTTAATGCTAACTGCCAGCGTTGTTCGTTTTCTCTTAATATCTCTTCTGTACGTTTGCGCTCGGCAATTTCCGCTTCTAATTGTGCAGGACTAGGTAAAGCAAGTAATTGCGGTAATAAAGGAAAAAGCTGAATAGCTGTAGTTACTGAAACAAAAGCAGTAATAGCTTTAAGTAACCCTGATAACCAATAGATAGGATGCCATAATGTAATCACTTCCATTACATGAGTTGTACCGCACGCAATGATAAATGCACCAAACATCAAAAATATCCAATCAAAGGGAACATCTCTTCGCTTGCGGACAAAATAAATGAGAATGACTGGAATAGAAAAATAAGCTATAGCAATTAGTAAATCGGATATAACATGCAACCGGACTAATTCAGGCTGCCAGAGATAACAATGTCCGTGGGGAATAAATTGGTTATTAAAAAAAAATTATCTAATAATGACATTCTCAAAACCTATTATAGGGTGAAGTTTTTTACTAAAACATTCAATGCCAGCCCAAGTTTTTTCTCTCATCCGTATATTTACTCCTACCGATTATCGATATCTTTCACACTGGAAAATTAATCTTTTTTAAATTAAAAAATTTAATAAATATTGATTGTAATTAAGTTATCTCAAACTTGAGCTTTTTAGTGACCGTACATATTCTGATCTTGATGTATATTTACATCACAAATATAACATAATCGTCAAATTATTTGGCTGGTGATTTGATATACAAACTAATCATCTATGCAACATTTACATAGCTGAGTATCAATGAAATGAATTTTTCCTTAATAACATTTAGGCTGCTTAGTTATGCTACGAGCAACAAAATGATATTTAGTATCTATTTTTATCTAAGTAGTTTACCATTGCTTAATTACTCTGAGCGCAGTACAGTGGATTTTTTATTTCAGTACTGAGTTTATACAGAGGTTAAAAGCAATATGAAGCGTTTTATTACGGAGATAATTGTATCAACTAGCTTATTGCTAGCTTCTAGTTGCTCTTCAGTAACGCCATCAAACGAAACACGAGTTTCTAGCAGTGATACAAATCACACAGAACATCACGAACACACAGCAGAGCAATCTCAAGCTCTGGTAATTACACCAAAAAAGTTGGTTGTGAATCAGCCTATTGATTTAGTAATTAATATTCAAGATTCTACTGGAAAAACCATAGATAAATTTGACACTTTTCAAGAGAAATTAATGCATTTAATTATTGTTAGGGAGGATTTAGCAACTTTTGATCACATACATCCAGATTATCAAGGTAATGGCAGTTTTAAAATTAATCCAAACTTTTCCAGTTCCGGTAATTATTATCTGTTTAGTGATTATCAACCTGCTGGACAAAAAGAAACAGTTTCATTAATGCAAGTGAAAATTCCTGGTGCAATTCCCCTCCCCAAAAATTTAGAAAAGTTTGAAAAAAACAAAGTTATATCTAATGTTAAGGTTAATTTTAATCTCCCAGATAAAAATATTCGGGCAGGTCAAGAGGTATCTTTAAAATTTGCAATTCAAGATGCAGAAAATAATCAGTCAATTAAAGATTTAAAACCTTATTTAGGTGAAAGAGGTCATTTAGTAATTATTAAAAGTTCCTCACCTTTGACGATCGCTGATTATATTCATGCTCATGCTATCAAAAATAGTCCAGATGGTCAGATAGAATTTTTGACCCATTTTCCCCAACCTGGAACATATAAACTTTGGATGCAGTTTAATCGCAATGGAAAAATTAACACAGCAGATTTTTGGGTGAATGTAGGATAATCTTAGCGATCGCTACTTGATTTACTTCCATCATTGTGGCGATTACTATATTGATACAAAGAGATTACATCTATCTAAAAGTAGATTTTCTCTATAGTTTACGGAAACTTCAAAATTTCAAGTATTCATATTTTTAACCATCAAGTATCTAGTTACTCATCAAAGCTAGGGCTAACTTTAGCATAATATCAAGCAACAAAGAGCTTATAAGAGTAATTAGATTTACATGAATACTTGTATAAACTCCAATGCAAAAAATACATCCAGAGATAGAAGGCTGAAAAGCTTAATATACAAGGCTTTCATCATCCAAAATTCAAAAAGACGCTATAACTGATCCAAATAAAATTACCAATTTTTTAGCCTTGATTTTGTTGCATATGGGTTGCAATTCAATATTGATCAGTTTATTGTGTGTGATTAAATCACCTAAATTTTTACCGTTTGTTGAGAAAAGTGGACATTTAAGATGGTAGGGTGATGTATACAATCACTCTCCTATCTCATCCATCTATTCTTAGCCATAAACTCGGCTATCTAAATATTTAGATGGTTGATTCTGTGTTGAATAAAACGTTCTATCTCATTGGACGTATACGTAATTATAAGGGCTTGCTGGCATGAGACTATCTGAGCTAGATCCACTCATACCGCTAAATGATTTAAGAGAAGAACTCCTCAAGCTACCTAAAGGCTACGTATTTTACGAAGAAGAGTTAGTAGATTTTTTATCACGTAGAAGATGGCCGGAGAGCGATCGCCGTATTGATCGTACAACCTTTTGGCGGTGGCGAAACGATAATGGAATTGAACGTCAGAAAGTATTCAGTCGATTAGATATTCTTAAACTTTGTCGTATTTGCGATCATTACCGCGTAGATGGAACTCGTAGCGAATATTTAGCCATTCTTAAACAGAAACGAGAGTTAATTATCAATGTTTAGCGGCTGAACAAGAAAATTCCCTAATGAAATTTTAGTTCTCAAGATTTGTGGTTCTTCAGTTCATTTTATGGAACAGAATAATAAATAAAACCTAAATATAGGCTGTATTTATTTCTGTGACTGGGTTTTAAGTTTTTGAGCCTTTCTATAAAACTGCGGTTTTAATGCTCCACCATAAAACGGACGCAATAACCAGATTTGTTTGTGGGTCTATTTTCCCGATAACAAACTAGCAGAGTTATCATCCAAAAATAATGTTGCTTGTGGTTGATGGCGGAGAATAGAAGCAGGACAACTAGTAGTAATAGATTCTTGTAACATTTTTTTAACTATCTGGGCTTTGCGTTGTGCTGGTGCTAAACAGATAATTTTTTTAGCCGAACAAATTAAAGGAAGAGTCACAGTAAAAGCATACTGCGGCACGCTATCAAGATTGGGAAATTGACCAGTGTTGACTTGTTGCTGACGATTTACATCGTCTAATTTGACCAACTTAACACCATCAGCATCTTGAAAATTAGCTACAGAAGGATCGTTAAAAGCCAAATGTCCATTTTCCCCAATGCCCAAACAGCATAAATCAATTGGTTGTGCTTGCAATAGTTGAGTATAGCGATCGCACTCTTTAATCGGTTCTAATGTATCACCTTCTATATAGTGAAATTGCTGTGGAGCAAGTTTATTTTCTACCCGTTCTCGCAGATAACGCCGAAAACTTGCAGGATGTTCTGCCGTAATTCCTAAATATTCGTCTAAATGAAATAAAGTAACTTTTGACCAATCTACACTACCCAAGGCTATTAAAACATCCAAAAATTTAATTTGCGAATTCCCTGTCGCTAATAAAACAGCAGCTTTACCCTGTTTTTGCAGGATAGCTTCTAAATACTTGCTGGTGATTTGTGCAACATCTTCAGCCATTTCTGCTTCAGAATTGTAAATCTGTACCTGTAAATCATCAACACGAAAAAATTTCTTAGCAGCTACCATTTTTGAAGTCTCAAGGATGAAGTGTGAAGTAGGAAATCTTCAAGGAAATACGTTTTAGTCACCAAGGGCGCAAATCAATTCACCATGATAAATATTGACAGACCATAATACACGTATTTCTTGATTTCATTGACTCTCAAGAGAATCAAACAAGGTAATATAGGTAAATAAAGTTTACATTTATTTACAGTTAAAAAATATGCTGGCTGCCATCCTTTTTGATTTAGACGGCACTATCGTTAACACTGACCCAATTCACTACCAAGCTTGGCAGCAAATGTTGGCAAGTTACAACATAGACATTGACGAAAAATTTTATAAATCTCGGATTAGTGGTAGGTTAAACCCAGAAATTGTCAAAGATATCTTGCCACAATTATCAGCAGCAGAAGGTCAAAAGTTTGCCGACGACAAAGAAGCACTTTTTCGGGAACTAGCACCCAATTTGCAACCTTTAGGTGGATTTGCTGAACTCATCGCTTGGACAGAGGCGCATCAACTTAAACGTGCATTAGTCACAAATGCCCCGAGATTAAATGCAGAATTCATGCTAGAGGTGTTGGGTATTAAAGAAGCTTTTAATACAGTAATTTTGGCAGAGGATTGCACCGCTGGTAAACCTGACCCTACGCCTTATCAAGTTGCTTTAGACAATTTGGGGATTAATGCACATCAAGCCATCGCCCTAGAAGATTCTCCTTCGGGTATTCGCGCTGCTGTTGCTGCTAATATTCCTACCATTGGGATTGCTTCTACCCACAATCCACAAATTCTGCAAGAAATCGGTGCATTTATGGTGATTCCAGATTTTACCGATTTGCAGTTGTGGACGTTTTTAAACTCATCACTCAGCAACGCCACTTGCTTCAAGTGGGGGAACCCGCCCAACGCAGTGGCTCCTCAGCACACAGCACTTAGCACTAACTATTGAACTTGTTCGCTGCTGAGGTGGGCGATGGCTTGTTTAATCCAATCTTCCACGTAAGCATCTTTGGGTAGTCCAATGTCTTCACTCACGACGTGTAAGGCGTGGCTAACTTCGTGCGCTGTGTACCCTAAGGCGAACAAAGTCATTTGCACTTCTTCCAAAATCCCTGGTGCTGGGCCGCCTGTAGCCACGAAGAACCCAGCTGATTTACGCCACTCAATCAATTTGCTTTTGAGTTCCAAACAGATGCGTTCTGCGGTTTTTTTGCCCACACCAGGAGCTTGAATTAAGATTTGGGTATTGCCAGCGATAATCGCTTGCACTAAATCTGGTAATTCTAAAGTATCTAAAAGTGCGATGGCCAACGCCGCACCAATCCCGCTAACCGTTAGCAAGTGGCGAAACAAATCGCGCTCTGCAGGCGAGGCAAAACCATAAAGTAAAGGCACTTCCTCCCGAATTTGATAATGAGTGAAAATTTGGGCTACTCCTCCCGATTCTGGTAACTGTTGTGCTAAACGCTGAGGTACTTGCAAATCGTAACCTATGCCATTGACTTCGATAGTCAAAATGACGCGATTACCACTAACTGTCTGAACACCAGCAATAATACCTTTGAGATAGCTAATCATAAGAATCCAAAATATTTTAAACCTTCTAGAATTCCCCCAGCACAATCATCTTGTGCTAAGTATCGATAGTCAGCAGGATACTCAGTATGCCATTTGAGTAACTCTGGTCTGGCATTACCAACTATGATTCCCCGTTCATTGCCCACAGCGAACAAAGCAATATCATTACCTGAATCACCGCAGACAACTGTTTGTTCTGCTGCAAATTTCCATTTTTGCCGGAGAAACTGCATTGCCTGACCTTTATCACTTTTATGCGGCACAATATCGAGGTCGATACCACTGCTATAGATTAACTTTATATTTAAACCATATTTTTGTAATTTTGTCTCAATCTGTGGTAAAATTTTATCTGCAAATTCTTCTTTTAAGAAAAAACTGACCTTAAAAGGACGTTGTTCTGAGTCTGGTTGTGGTTCTAACTCAGGAAAAGACTGAGTAACTGAAAATATTAATTCTCGATTCCATCCAGACGCAAGAATATCTGACCACTCTGCGTCTGGGGTATCGCTGTGATTGAGGTAAATCTCTGTACCTACAGAACAGACAAGCGCGTCTGGTTGGAGCAAATTTTGTTCAACTTGCAATTCTCGGTAAAGTAAAGGCGATCGCCCTGTAGAATATACAATTTTTGTACCGTACTCTTGGCGATGTTGGCTGAGAATTTCACTGAGTTCTACTAAAGCTTTGTCATTACCTACAAGAGTGTGATCTAAATCAGTGACAAAGAGAAAAGCTTTCATGTTTTTTCCCTAGTTAGTAGTTGCCTATACACCTAAAAATTTTGCCGAAATTAGTTTTCAGCTTACGTGTCCGAGTTACTCTACCAGATTTTTGCTCTTGTGTATTATGACTGAATGGCACTAAGAAAAGCTCAAAGTGTTACAGAATAAAAGCTACGGCTTGGGATGCCTAAGTCCACAGTAATAGCATTAGTTAGCACAAACAAGCGCGTTTATGTGTTTAAAGAAGCAGCGGAAAGGAAAGTGCCAGAAAGCAGAGATGTTTCAAAAAACTTTTGGAGGTAGAAAAAGCTTACTCGTTCATTAGATACTTTAATTGAAACGAGCAAGCCAAAACCAAAATTACTACTACTGTGACATTAAGAGTACAAATTCTCAAGGACAAATTTAGTCAGAGTTTGGGGCTACCTTTTAAAGAACTATTGCCAGAATCGGTAATTAGACAAGCAATATCTGAGCTTAGTAATTGGAAGATGTCGTATTCCTTGGAATTTTCGGGTTTGGAGAGGTAAGGGAACACCTTCACCAGCACAGCTAGGATTGAAACTTGTTAAACGTTTACCTCAAGAATTAACTCAACGCTTTGAAACAATTATTTTAGCTGATACAGCTTTTGGTAGTGTCGAATTTCTGGAAGGTATACGTCAGCTTAAATATCATGCCGTTACAGGTGTAGCTATTAGTCGCAAATTAGCTGATGGTAGACTTTTAAGACGTTTACATAAACAAGGGCAACAGGTTTATCTGTTTGGTTTAAATTTTCCAGTCACTGTTTCTTGGTATTATTTAAAACGTGATAATGGCAAGCTAGAAAAACGCTTTGTTTTGTCTACCCGTCCCATCAAAGCTTCTACCCTAAAGTGGTGGGGTAAGCGCCGTTGGCAAATTGAAGGCTGGTTTAAAACCGCAAAGCATCGTTTTGGTTTGCACCGTTTTGGACAGGGTACTCTCAAGGGAATGTATCGCTGGTTGATTCTTTCTCTGACCGCTTATCTCATCGCTCATTGGACTTATCTAAATACTCACTCAACATCACCACCTGATTGGGGTCAGGCTGCACAAACAGCACTTGAATCTATTTTTCCCCAAATAGTTGTGTCTCTTCTTTTACTTAAGATTGAACGCCTCGCTACCCTTACACGTAGTTGTGGTTTTGACATCTCTATTTCCAGGTGCAAGAAGTGAGTTGAACGAGTAAGCTTATCAATCGCACCAAAGTTAATCAATTCATCAACCAACCGCCCCATCATCCGGTATTGGTTAAACGTCACCAACCCGTTCTGAAACAACCCCGACACACCTCGCAGCCGTTGTAACTTATCCCCCTTGGTCGTTGGCTGCTGGTACTGAATATTGAAAATCTGCTTCTCATTCACCAAGTAGTGAGTGAAATCCCCCTTGAGTGAACTTTGATAAGCCACAGTTTCCGCGCACAACATTACCGAAAGTTCCCCCCAGTCTTCCCACATCTCAATAATCTGGTCGAGCTTCTCAATGTTGCCACTCCACCGACCCCGCCGGATATCGAGAACATAGAACTGATTGCCCAGCCTACCGCCAAGAACAAACACTGTGTAATCTGAGCGTTCCTTGAGCGAGGCTGACAAATCCGCACCAATGCACAGCGAATCAAATCTGTCGGGGAACTCACCATGTTTAATCCAGGTTGGATCAATGGAAGTTTCTGAACTTCGCATCACCCGGTTCTGGTATTGGAATGAGAAGATAATTGGTTTGCGCTCTCGGCGTTTTTGTAAACTTTCCAGGGTGAAACGTTCAGGCCAGTAACTTGCCTCTTCTCCGTTTTTATCGTCGATGATTGCCTGTTGCTCAATCACTTTCCAACCCTGAGCCGGAGTGAAATCAGTGCAGTGAATATCATCGGCACGAAAGCGAGTACCAATATTAACCTTTCGTCCCCCAGGCTTCAGGGTGGGGTCGATGACTTCTGAATAATTAGTAGTAATTTTCTCTCTGACTTCTGGGTTTTCAATACTTTCAGAAGACTTGATGATATCATCAAACACCACCAAATCACTCCGGCGGCTAGTGATTGAACCAGTGATACCTGTAGCATAAAAGGTATAGTCAGAATCTAAGTCATCAACTCCCGCAAAGTCTTTTCTAATTTCCCAGTCAGTATCACTCCAGCGTGTTCCAGGCAATACGTTGGGAAAAACTTCGCGGTACTTGGCACTTTTGATAATCCGCTTGATGATGCGGCTACGCGACAAGGCGACAGACTCAGAGTAAGAAACATAAATAATTTGAATGCCGGGATTGTGACCAATTACCCACGCTACCCAAATCGCAATCCAGGTACTCTTAGCACTTCCTCTTGGTGCAAGAATGCTGAGATCATCACCAGCCACTAGACCAAGTGTCTGTGAATTTTTAAGAGTAACTAGTTCTTCCAACCATTCCCGGTGATGCTTCGCAGCTACCTTCCCCGCTACATATTCACCAAAGCAAATAACATCATTCCAAGCCCGTAAAGCTTCCGGCGATCGCGCCGCAATAGTCGCTGATCTGGCGGCTTCACGAGCTTTGTCCCTATACTGCTTATAGATTCGTGTCGCCATTGTTTTTACTTATGAACAAAGCAGAATTGATACAAGCAGTTGCCGCCAAAGCAAACGTCAGCCAAAAGCAAGCTGAGACAATCTTGAACGCCACAACAGACACCATCGTTGAGACAGTCGCCAACGGTGGGAAAGTGATACTCGTTGGATTCGGTTCGTTTGAAGCCAGAGCAAGAAAAGAACGGGAAGGACGCAACCCCAAGACAAACGAAAAGATGATTATCCCGGCTACCACCGTCCCCGCCTTTAGTCCTGGTAAGCAGTTTAAAACCGAGGTCATGGCTACTCTTCCTCAAGCCGGGTAAGAACACCCTTGGCTGCTTCTGCTAATGCTGTTTCAAAGGGCGTATCAGTAAATATCAGCTTGAGTTCTTGAATTGCTCGATATGCCCCTGCCGTTTCCAAAGCTTTGCGATCGCGCACATACTTCAAACTATTTACAGCTTCCGCGCACGCCCGAACCTCTCGAGATAACTGCGGTACAGCCACAAGCAACTGCTCAAGCCGCATCTCACCCATACCGCCACGCTCATTAAGTGCCTTCGTCAAGTCATCAATCAGGTTGGCATTAACCACCAGTAGCTTTTGCAAGGCATCCTCAACCTCTACACCTGAGAAGGCCGTTGCGATCGCATTAAATTTTCTCGCCTCATCCCCCACTGGGAAAAATGCCCGATACCAGTTTTGGACTGCCGATTGAGAAACCTTGTAACCCCACTCCTCAAGCAACTGGCGAATGGCTGTAGTGTTGCGATTGTGTTTACAAAACTCGTCAAATTCCCGCAGCCGTTCAGCACTCAACCTAGAGCGAATTTCATCTACCTTGTGTTGTGGGGTGTTTCTAGTCACAAATGTTTAGAGATAGTAAGAGTTAACGCCTACCACGGAAGGACGCGATCGCGGCAGACCGATCCTCAGACTTTTCACGTTGTTTTATTTGGCTACGCAGCCCAGCCATATCGCGTTCTTGACCAAAGCCAGCCTGCTGCATCCGTTCCCGCGCCGCTATCTGTGCTGCATCCCGGCGTTCAGCCGAGTCTAGGGTGTCTTTTTGTAGAGTGCGATTTTGCCCAAAATCACGCTGTGATTCTAGGTCACGGTATTTGAAGGCTCTGGATGCGTTAGTCTCTGCTTCTTGCTGGCGTTGGTCAAAGCCTACCTTCCAGAGATCCTTTAGCTGGTTGATTCTGTCTTGTGCCTGTTGTTGGGCATTAAATTGTTGGGTACTAGCAAAACTAGATCCGCCAACAGTTATCGGCGTGGAAAATCCACCAATAGCACTCATCGCAGTCATTAGAACCACCTCCAAGTCGATTCGCCAGGATTGCCAATCAAGATTGCCGTATCCTGCTGCATCTGCGCCAATCTTTGCTGTGCTGCGAGTTGGGCTGCTTGCTGAGTTCTTTCGTGAGCCTGATTTTGTTGATTTATGAGTTGCTGGTTGTAGCGTGCGCGGTCAGCATTGGCTAAATCTTGCTGATTTTGCAATTGCATCAACTCTTTTTGTCGGTTAAAATCCGCGTCTTTCTGGCTGGGAATTAGCTGTTGAGAAATAACTCCATCTTGGCGAGGCGTAAATATGACACCATCTTCGTTGTAACTGACACTAGTGGTATAACTTTTATTCCCATCTGTATTTTTCTGTAGTGATACTTGACGATACAAATCATTGGTCTTACTTTGCTCTTGCAAGCTGTTGTTAAAAGCAGTTAGTTCTTTCTGTCTCGATAATTCTGAATTGCGGTTTTGATTAACCGAAGCCTGCTGCGACAAAGAATCATCTCTAGCTGCTTGCTGAGATATCCGTAGCAATTGCGAGGGATCGTATCTGGTTTGCAAAAATCTCTCTGGAGTTTCGCTTTGACTTGAGCGAGTTTGCAGGTTTTGTAATTTTTGAATGTAAGGATTAGTGGATCTAGATCCCGTTCTGGTATCGGTTCCCGGCATAGCGCGTTTGACAACTCTGACCTAAGTTGCCCTAGCTCGGCGTAACCTCGATTACAATCGAGAACTACGGTTCTCAAAAGTGATTTACGGGCCAAAAACATACAAAGTATACGGTCAAATAGGCGATCGCAGTCATACTGTGAAATTTTCCCAGTATCACCCCAAGTTTTCACACCCAAAAATAGGTTCAAAAATTTTGAGACACTTCGTGCTGAAAATTGAACTCGGTTTTGCCAGCTAAAAATAAAGCCTGTCGATGACCTCCTTACCCTTACCTAGTGGGAAATATAGGGGTACAGCATGGCCGAGGAAGTATGACCAAAAGAAGGGGATACAAGCCTCACCCTTCTAGGGCGAATTTTGATTCTTAATATACGATTTCAAGACTTCAATCGGCGCTCCTCCCACAGAGCAAGCAAAGTAAGAAGGACTCCAGAGATGTTCTGCGTG
>NZ_JACJRU010000020.1 GCF_014697425.1 Nostoc sp. FACHB-110 | reverse complement strand
TAAAGTGCTTGTTGTATAAGCTTCATAGCCCTTAAGCCTCGCTGATAATATGCTTGCTTATTGCGACTGAAAGCGACCAGTTCCTCGACCCATGCTTGACACCCATACAAAGCAACTATCCAATTGAAACCATATAAACCTATCCAGAAATTACTGTGACGCTTCTCATTTCTATTTTTTTCTTCTTGGCGACAAATATAAGAATCAAGTTTTTGAAATTTAGTTCTTTGTCCATGTAACCAAGCACTGGTCATTGCTAAAGCAATCAAGAGAATTAAGCGTACAAGTCTATCAGGGTTAGCTTGAGAACTTTCTAAATTGTAACCACCTGTTTTGCAATCTTTGAACATAGCTTCAATCCCAAAACGTTGAGAATATATTTTGAGAGCAGTGTTTAAGTCAGGCAAATTAGTTAATAAATACCAAGCTTCTTTGTCTTGTTTCCCTCTGTACTTTCTTTTCCAATAAACAGCTAAGTTGAACCAACCAAAACCTTGTTTTTGAGTAACTTTAACATCGGTATAAAAGGAGCGAATACCAGGATAAATCTCAATGCTACTTAAAGGCTGAAATTTCTGTCTTTTTTTCCGAAAAGTAGTATCCTTTTTTTGACGGAATACAAAACTCAGGTTCTGCTTGTGGAGCCAATGTGCTAGTTCTACACTGTGAAATTCTCTATCCCCAATAATTACTAGTTTGTATTTTTTTAATAAGCGAATTACTGGGCGTAATACTTTTTGCTGTTCTTCTAGGTTACTGCAACCATCTTTCCCTAACAAACACCAATATATTGGCCAAGCTCTTTTTTGATAAATCACACTCACCATTAACACATTGTTTTCTTTCCACTGTGTTCTATCCATTGCAATGGTTAATTGTGACCCCTGTTTAAAATGTTGATCAATTATTGCTTCAATGATAGGAAACCACAGCAATACTACACTTAAAGAATTTAGTGTTAAAAACCTTTGTATATGCCGTCTACGACTATTTTGTTGTATAGGTAGAGGGTAAGGATTCAGGTCTAATATTGTGGAAGCAAAGAAGGACGAGACAGACTATTATTAGAGTCAGCCATTAGTGCTTGTGCAAAAAAATCAATTACAGACCGACCTTGACGGCGACAAGTCTGCACTACCGTCAACAAATTGGCAGTATGTTGAAACCGCTCCATCGAGCGTGAACCACCACTGACCTTACGTTTTGTCACAGCTAAACGCAGCGATCGTTCAGCCTGATTATTATCAGGGGGAACTTCAGGATTTTCAAGAAAATACCACCATTGAGAAGCTTTATCCCGTAAAGAACGTAAAACCTGGGCGGCTTTTGCTCCTGCTTTGTCAATCCACTGATTGAGCGAAGATTGTAACTTAGATTTGAATTGATTTACCCAGTCGTTGTAACTGTTCTGGTCAAGAGTTTCAAACCAGTGAGCGTAATTTTTAAAGGCTTCATCAATTAAATCAACAAAACCTTCCCCAATAGCCTGGTTGTGAAGACCTGGAAGTTGAATTAATTTTTTAAAGTGACGACGTAGATGAGCCAAACATTTCTGTTGGGCAAAAACTGGATAGCCATTGTAGACACTAAAATCGTCGGAAGAGATTACACCTTGATATTGAGTACCTAAAATTGCTTCTAATTCTGCTCGTGAACGAGTGTCAGCCGCAGTAAACAGACAGAATTCAGAATTAGCAACTACCCACAACCATTCTTTGACTCCTTTGACTGACCAAGGCGTTTCATCCACATGGATATTAGGTTGTGTCTGTTTTAGCCAACTACTTAACTCAGTGATGCTCGGTTCAATTGCTTGTTCTATTCGTTCATTGGTTGCAACTAACGTCCCCAGCCCAATATCGATTTGCCCCAGTTCCCACAACATTTCCTGCTGTTTTTCGTAGGGCATATGTGCATAATTATTTACCCATCCTAAAAATGCCTGTAATGACGTTCCTAAATCTTGTCCTGGGATCATGTCTTGTGGCCAGGCGGCTGTTTGTAAATTTCCACAACACTTACACACGCAAGTTTGGCGTTGATACTCAACTATTTCTATGGGTTGTTCCACTAATTGCGCTACCGCGTGTTTTTCTACTTTTACTGCTAGGGGTGCAAATGCTTTTTGACCGCAGTAATCACAATTAAGAGGGCGTAAGATTTCATAACGGTCTACTCTGCCAAAGCCTTTACGGGTTTTTCCCTGATGTCCTGGCTGACCGCCTGGCTTCTTTTTGGGCTGATTTGATTCCTCTTGTGGAGGAGCTTTTTTGTTTTCACTCTTTTTGTGAATATCTCCAGATGGTGGTTTCGACGAATTCGAGCTATCTAAATCTCGGCTAACTTTTAAACGTTCTACTTCTTGCTGTAGTTGTAAGATTGTTTTCTGTAATTCACGTATTACCTTATTCTGCTCAAGAATTATCTCTACCAGTTGTTCTTTTGATAACTGGTTCAAGCTTTCTCGGTCTAATTCTTGAGGCAGGTTTTGGTTCATATTTGTGATACTCCTACTCTAGTATCCCCTTTGTCAATACTCTGCCACCTGAATCCTTACTATAAATCTAAGCCAATGCTGGCAGTGTTTGTGCAATCAATCTTTATCATTATCACCTGATGAATCCAACTGGATATGTTGGGCTTGATGAGCTATAAACTTCTTTTGTTTTAAAATTAAATCTTTCTATCAAACAGTGAAGACCACTTTATAATAATATCTTTTGGTATTACTTGGCGATCGCTATCTCAGTCATGGCTGCTCTCATCTTCCTCAGTATTTGAACCTGTTACTGTTTTATAACAGGTTATAGATAATAGTTAGCTATTAAATTAGATGAGTTTAATGGAGATTATGTCAAGCTTATGCAATAGTTTTTTATAATTTATTCTGTACATAATAACTTGTTAGATTTTCAGCAATTACTAACTTTTTCTCACAGGTTAATTCACTGAAAATCATCATTTTTGAATGCAACAATTAATTTTTTCTCAATTTAATTAATTTAGTTTTGTAACTTTATTTGTAAACATTTTTAAGTGCATTTCTCTTTGTCCTTTAGTCACATCTTTTGTTACATTTTGGCTTCAATTAACTTGAATTTCATCTCATCTATTTAACAGTTTAATTGCTTTAATAATTGCCACGTTGCTGCAATATCATGTAATCGTTGCAGTCCGCGCCATAAAGTCTTTACCCCAGGATCTCCGTCCCCTTTTCGCCCTAAAAATCCTCCCAAACTCGCTATCCAACGTATACATTGCTCTAATGTTGGCACTTCATTTGGCAGCTGATTCGTTTTCTGAACCATACAATACAAGCTTTGCCACTCATGTCTCTCTAGTATTCCTTCTACTGGCTGTTCTGGATTACTTCGCGCTTCATAGGTTAACCATAATAACCGCCATGCCACGATCGCATACGTTGCTAAGGCCCTTTCAATCCTTTCTGCTTCTTCTAACTGCAATTCTTCAATCTGGCAGCCACTTTTTAAACAATAGTGATAACGCTCTATTAACCAACGATAGCTGTACCACTTCAAGTATTTACTCGCTTGTTCAAAATCATTCACAACCAATGTCGTTAGCAGTAACCAACAGATAGCTTTCTCTCCTGCTGGTGGTTGCATTTCTTCTGCCAAAATTACATATACTTCCACCGCTTCATCTAGCTGTGATTGCTTTGCTACTGGTGGTTGCAGCCATAGTTTCGTCACTCGCACACTTAAAGTTGCACTTCGAGCCATTCTTCTGGGCGTGCGTTGTAACTCTAACTTCAGTTGACCAATCTCCGCTGTCTGCCGAATTGCCTCAAACAAAGGTTTTACTTCCGCGCTCACTCTTGCTGATGAAGTATTTCGGTTTTGTGCTGCTCTGATTAAAAACTCGCTTTTCTCCTTTGCTGCTAGCGCAAATAATTCATAAATGTCTGCTTCGCGATCCGCTACTGTAATCACACGAGTACCCGCCGGCATTAAATCTTGAGTTATTTTCAAACTTTCCAACCAGCGTTGGCTTTCTTTGCTCTCGATCGCTCGCCTTCGGTCGCCCTGTGCCTTACTCTTGTCCCTTGCCCAGGTCTTTTGACCTAATATCCCCAACGGCACTCCTTCTACACTCGCCGCTAAATTTGTATGGACTTTCAATCCTTTCGCTGTTGACTTGCTAATCGCACCCATTCCCCGTTTACTGCGGTGGTCACTAAAATCTAATTCTGTTGTATCTTGTATCGCCAATACGATTGAATGTCCTTTTATCCTTTCTACTGTGCTTGATGTATGCGCTGACAGTATTTCTGCGGCTTTAATTCGTGGATTTGCCCAAAATTCGTATATTCCTTGCATTGCTGCTGCATCCCTACTTGCCTGTGGAACGCTCTCGTTCGGCTGCATTGCTAAATCTTCTACTACTTTTATTAAACGTCTGTTTCGCCTTTTATCTCCTAATTCTGCGCCTTCTAGTTCATCTGCTGCCCAACTCATAGGCTTTTCTCCTCTACTTTCACAACCATCTACACTTGTGAAATTATCCGGCAAAGCCTTTATTTTCAGCCTAAATTCAATACTTTCTTTGGCAATTCTCTTATCGTTAACTATAATTAACAACTGCAAAATTGCTCACTTCAGTCTATTTCTTCTACAACCTGTTATTTATTTTATCTAACTGGGCAATTCTTACTTTGTTAAGTTATATTTTACTCAATTGCTCTTTTTTCGCTTCAAATTCTTACTGTGACTACTTTATAGCCTTTTCTCACTCTTAAAACTCTTTTGTCTCTTTCTTGTTATTCAACTTCACTCTTAACAACTTTTCGTTACTTCTCTTCAAATTTGATGTTAATTATCATTGCTTTTGGCGCGATCACATCTCGACTTCCTCTTAGGAACTATCGCTGAAACTATTACTCTATCTAGTTTCTAGCTTTTCACTCTTTTGTTAAGAAAGATGCGACTAAAGCATAGCCATTAATAATGTCATTACCAGAAGTTCCACTAATTACGTCATCTGCAATGCCCAAAAAGTTTGGTTGACGCAGGGCATTTAGATAACCTGAAAGTTGACTAGATGCTAAAGCTTGGTTAATGCGTTGGTCATAGTCAGTTTGTGAGAGTCCAAAACGGTTTTCATAAGCATCCAAACCTGCAATAATTAAACTCCAGTAAATGATCGCCTGATCCCCATTGGTAGGTACATTGGTAATTAAATGGTTCAGAACTGTGTTTAAATCTGTGTTGCTTTCTAAGCTGTCATTGGCAAGATTGTAAGTTGTATTAGAAAATAAATCGCGCAATGACCCTTGAACCAACAATCGCCCACTAAACTCGCGGAATAAATTGTTCCAAATGCCTAGCAAAATGTTAGATGCTTGAGGCCCAGGGTTAGCTCCCCACCCACCTTGAAGAAAACCTTCTCCAAAGAAAATTTCTAGGAATCCTAGCTTGCGACCATCAATGTATGCACCACGACTATTAGCGGCAATATTTTGCACACCAGCCCAGCGATAGAACAAAGCTTCAACTTGAGTTAGGAATTGGCTATAAAATTGTTCGTAATTGCTAGTCTCTAGCAATACCAGATTTCGCATCATGCCGAGCAGGGTTGAATCTTTGCTCATAGCAATGTAGAGGTCTGGTAAGTTGCCGTAGCCTCTGAGAGTTGGCAAAAATAAAGTTTCTGCTTTAATTTGATAGTCTTTGCTGTAATAGCTTGTTACTTGGTCTAAAGTGAACCAGACATCAACGATTTGCCTTGTTGTCCCATTGGCAAGGGTATAGGTACTCGTACTGCTGATGCGGTTGCCTTCATTGGTGAGATTGACGGCTTGATAGTTGAGGTTAATGCTATGAATATTCCAATCGTTTAAACTTCTGAGTTCACCGATGTCTGAAAAACCATCTTGATTTTTATCTCGCCAAACTCTCAGATTATTAAATTGAGTATCTTTGGAGTCAATAATTCCATCATTATTACTATCTAACTGTTTCAGAATAATAAATCCGTCAGTCGTCTCATTACCAAACAGTTCAGTAATATCATTAATTTCTCCATCACCATTCTTGTCCCATGCAAGAATGCCATCATCTGCTTTAACCCATCCAGTTCTTTCAGCAAAGCCATCTGCATCAAGGTCGAAGAAAGTTGCCGAATTTTGTAGGGAGATAAGTTCGATACCATCGTTGTCTAGGTCGAAGACAAGAGGAGAAATAGCATTTCTCGCTTGTCTCCATAGCCCTCCTAGTAAACCACCTCCAAGCCCGAAAGGAATAACGCCATCTCCTTTTGGGCCAGGTAACAAATCCCTATGCCAATGTCCAGAGGTATATGGTTTGCCCCCGTGAATACTAAACCAATTTCTACCTTTATTCCAACTCCAACCAACTCTAAAATTGCCAGTGTTAAAAATTCCTTCTTTGTACCCAAATTGAGCTGCTTTTGCACCACCCCTTCCAAAAACGATTCCTGAAGGGCCTAGCGAACCCAAAGCAGCACCTACTGCAAAATCAGTACCTACTGATCCCCAATTAACTTGACTCCAATTCCCTCCATTTTGAATAAGTTGAGAACCTAAATTAATTCCACCACTAATAACTCCACCCAAAACAGGAGCAACAATCCAAGGAACTTCTCCAGTTGGATCGGTGTATGAAATCGGATTATTTAAAGCATAAGCATAAATATTCCAACCACCTTCCTGACCAAGCGGATCGGAACTAGTAAACCGACCTAATGAAGGCGAATAATACCTCGCCCGCATGAAATCCAAACCACTCGCCTCATCCATTACTCCCCATTGACCTACGTATTCAAAAGGGTTGGCGACTGCTTCAGTTGTCGTTAAAGTTTCACCAAAAGGACGATAACTATAACGGTTAACATAACTACCCGATGCACCTGTTAACCCAACCGTTGAGCCGATCGCATCAAAATCATAGTAATGAGCTACATCACCATTGCTAAAACGTCCTACTAACCCTATGCCGTGTGTGTAATTAGCAATTAACGCACCGCTACCGTTATACTCACCATTAACATTCCCCCATCCGAAGGGATCGACCAAGTATTCCGTGCGTTGTCCGTTATACATAACAGCAGTGCGATCGCCCAAGGCATTATATTCATAAGTAAATGTCCCTTGGGGTGTTGTGGCACTAATTAAACGGTTCTCATCGTTGTAAACATAATTCCAAGTTTGACCGCCATCAACAACCTTAATTAAATTTCCGTCTGCATCGTAAGTATAAGTCGCACTACCAACCTGTGTGTATTGATTTAAATTATTAGCTGTATAGTTCGTTGTTACTCCGTTTACACTACTACTAATACGATTCCCAGCCGCATCATACACATAGCGCAAATCCTGATCTGTCAAACTCGGATCAGTGTAATCCAAAAAAGCACGAGTTAACTGTCCAGTGCCATCGTATTCATACGTCCATTTTCCTTCTGCTGTGGTAACGCTAGTTTGACGACCTAAATTATCGTAGGTGTAGCGAAAATAGGAATTTACAGTGCTATTAGCAGCATGATTTGAGATTTCTGTAAGTTGGCTGGCAGCATCATATTTATAAATTGTGTAAGTGCCGTTGCCGTTGGTTTCCCTACTTAAACGCCCGACTGCATCATAAGTATAAGTAATGAGACTTTGACCACTGGCATTAGTTAATCCAACTAACCGATCATCTGCATCGTAGTTGTAATTAACGGTGAATCCAGCCTGATCCACCATCTTTGTTCGCTTTCCTGTACTGTCGTATGTGTATTGCAGCCAGCGTCCATTGGGATATGTAATTTTAGTTAAGCGATTATTAGTGTCATACTCTAAGCTAATCGTTTCACTTCCCTTGGTAATGCTAGAGAGATTCCCTTTTGTGTCGTAGGCATAACTTTCAAACGTTCCATCATCGAAGGTCTTGCGTGTCAGCTTTCCGGTAGTGTCGTAGGTAAATTGGAAGGTATCGCCACTGCGTTCTTTTGCCTGAAATAAATTACCCGACAGATCGTAACTAAAAGTTTCCGAACTCCCATTGGCATAAGTAATTCCGGTCAACTCGCCATAGATGTTATAGCTATATTGAGTTACTTGCTCCTTTTGATCCCTTACTGAAGTTGGTGAATCTAAATTTCCTGTATAGGTAAAAGTGACTGTTTGATTTAATGGATCGGTCTGACTCAACAAACGCCCTTGGGCATCATAACTAAATTTGGAAATACTATTTCCTGGAGCAGTGATTTGGCTTAGATAGTCATTGGCATCGTAACTGAATTGAGTGACTCGGTTGAGTGCATCTTGTATGCTTTGAATCTGACCTGTACTCGTAAAACTAATCTGAGTACTACCTCCGTTAGTATCAGTAACTTTAATAACACCAGGAGAAATATAACTGTAAGTAACTGGGCGACTAGTGGTACTCATAAGTAATTTAACGGTTAATTTAATTTTTTAATAAAAAATTAAAGACGTTTATCAGAGATTATACTGAAAATATCATTCCTACCTGATTTGTGCTTAAATATTTGTAAATTAATTCTCAATACTGATTTGGATGTTCAGAAATGTTGTTTGTAGTTAATCTATGAATTAGCAATACATAGTAAATTTTGCTGATATAGGACTAGTATTTGATTTCTCAAAAAGCACCGTACATCTGAAGAGAGCTAAAATCAAACATTGTGTTTACGATAAACCACTCAAACATCCATTTTAAATGAGAGAATGTTGGAATTAAAGCACAGAAACGCCGAACCCAGGTTTTTGCTTGCAACCAAATATCTTCTATCGGATTTTGTGACAGACAATTTGGCGCAAAACGTACACAATGAATTTTCCATTTCTCTGGGGATAAATCGCAGTTAATATCACTTAAAAAATCTTGAACTAGATTTGAACGATGATAGGAAGCTCCGTCCCAAAAAATAAGTAATCTTTGGTCAGGAGATTGGTCTAATAAATAACGTAAATAATCAATCGTGTTGTCGGAATTACCTGCACTATAGGCTTTGAGAATTAACTTGCCATTGAGATAGTCAACTGGATTACCTGGTTGCTTTTTCCCCCAACGCTTGGGTTTAGCTAAAGGCTGTTTTTCAACATCAACTTTATCAGTAAATGAAGCCAAACATTGCTCAATTTGGTTGTCGCACTTTTGGATTTGAGCTTGATAAAACTCGTAAAGTTGTAATTCTTGCTCAAGGATAAAAACTAATTCTGAACGATAGTCTCCAGTTAAAGAAGCAGCTATTTCTTCTAAGCTGGCTTTAATACGCCCATCCTTCAAACTTGCCAATTTCAGTAGACCTAAAAGTTTTGCGATCGCTAAAAAATGGTAGTCTGTGATACAGTTTTGGGGGGGAATATACAAAAGCTGATTGCTTGGCTAAATGATAAGATTAATTTATAAATAAACCCCAAAATCAACCAAAATCAGCCAGATGGCAAGTAGACTTCACAGGCGACTCCATAATTGCGGTCTACTGCTTGACGTAAAAACTCAAGCATTTGTTTAAGGGTAAATAGATGGGAGAAAACTTGTCTTGAACTTTTTTTAAAACGGCTGAGATAATGCCAGACTAGATAAATCCAAACATTAATAATTAAAAAAGCTAAAGCTACAAATAGAAATCTAATTGTTGGATTTTTGATAGTTGTTTTAATCCGACATTGATTTTTCATCCGATAGCTACTTTCAATTCCAAAACGGAGACGATAGTCGTCATGTATTGAATGTAATGACAACTTAACTTTATAAACAGCATAAATAAAAAATTCTCGCCCGTGCGCTCGTCTTTTACCGTTTTTATATGTACAAACTATCCAAACTGGGAAAGTACATGAGCCATATTTATCACTGTTTAAAGTGTAAGTTGTTTTATAACTGCACCGACCTCTAATTAATTGTCTAGTACCTCCATTTTTACCTCGAATAATTACTGGCATTTCAAAGGGAATCTCCAAAGCTTGCAAGCATCTGATGACTGGCACACAGAAAAATTCCCGGTCTAAATACAATCTTTCGATTTGAAGATTCAAAGGCTCAATCAGTGCTAAAAGATAAGTGATAATTGCTGCCTTCGTATTTTGTTGTTGAACAGCTTTGATAGCTAAAGTTACTCGTTTATTCTTCTTAATTACATAGACAGTAGCGTAGGCATAAAAAGAACAAGTTCCACTTTTAGCTTGACTTCTATAAATATATGGTGCTTCGGTTGGTGAGGGTTCACCATAATATGGAATTAAGTTAAAATCGATAGCGATTTTTTGTTTACCTTGTCGGATTCCATCTGGTAAGCGGCTTTGAATTGCTGCATTTAACTCTGATTCTACAGATTTAATGTCTGAATATTTATCTAAATGGTAACGAATATCGTTGCTGGTAGGAACATTCTTTAAGACTTTGGTTGTGTTTTCGATACTATCCCTTTGGGTGGCTGCTCGAATTAAAATCTCAAAGATATTTTTTTGTTCACACTTTCCTTGAGTTTGAATTGGAATATGTTCTGTTAAACAGTTAACTACTTCGTTTAAGGTTTTACTATCAGTTAGAACTGGCTCCGTTGCATTCATAGCCAAACTAAATAATCCTCAATTTTGCTTCTTTACCTCCATACTTTACAAAAATTGCATACTACATATCCAGAACTATCTTTTGGTGGGCGCGTTACCCTTAGCTTTTTCGGTGATTAATTAGTTTTACTTATTTATAGTTGCTGAAGGAGTTTTCTAAAAAATGTATTTCAGAATACGGTTTTTTTGACAATAGTCGGTTTTATAGGTATCGCTCTGTGCGCGATCGCAAAACTTTTAGGTCTACTGAAAGTATTTAAAGATTTGTTGCCACATTTACAAGCTTCTTGGTCAAGAAGAAATCAACGTAAAATCCCAGAAAGTATTCAATTTACTTTGACGAAATTTGAAAAGATTTGGATAGTAGACTGTTCAATCTTAGAAGCATTATTTCAAAAACTTGAGAGCTTAAAAGACGCACCCCAAGGTAAGTTAGCCGGAAAAATTGGCACAGTCATAGATTTAAAAAATCTGCTACCTGTGGAAATATGGTTTTGTGATAATCCTAGAACTGCTGATACAAAGTTTGAAGCAGATATTTTAAATTTAGTTACTCCCAATACTCTGCTTTTATTAGATAGAGGATTTTACCATTTTAATTTCTGGCTACAACTAATTGCTAAGAATGTGAACTTTATAACCCGATTAAAAAAGGGAGCAGCCATTCATGTAGAGCAAGTATTTACAGATAGCTTTTCTTTGCGTGACCGTCTGATACGTCTTGGTTATGGCACAAACAAGACTCCCTTTATTACTCTACGTCTAGTTGAGATTCGTTCAGGTAAGACATGGCATTCTTATTTAACGAGTGTACTTGACCCTACAGTTATACCACCCTATGTTGTGGCTGATTTATACCGCCGCAGATGGCGAATTGAAGATGCTTTTAATACTGTAAAGCGACTCTTGGGTTTAAGTTATTTATGGACTGGTTCTGTTAATGGCGTTCAATTACAAATTTGGGGTACTTGGTTATTTTATGCTGTATTGGTTGATTTAGGTGATGCTGTCGCTGACGAACTCTCTCTACCTTTTGACTCCATTTCTTTAGAGATGATTTATCGTGGACTTTATCATTTCTATGTAGCCCATCAAAAAGGCAAGGCAACTGACCCTATTAAATATTTTGCATCTCCTGAAAATCAAGACTTAGGTATTGTTAAACGGCAACGAAAACCAAATATAGGACTAATATTTGATTTTTGAAAAAGCTCCGTACATCTGAAGAGTGGGAAAATCAAAGGTAGTGTGACGGATAAACCATTCAAACATCCATTTTAAATGAGAAAATGAAGGGAGCAAAGCACAAAAACGTCGAACCCAGGTTTTGGCTTGCAACCAAACATCCTCAATGGGGTTTTGTGTTGGACAATTAGGAGCAAAACGAACGCAGTGAATTTTCCAGTGGTCAGTTGAAAGTCCTTGGTTCACTTCATCCAAAAAATTCTTAATTTCTTGAGAACGATGGTAACTAGCGCCATCCCAAAAAATTAATAATTGCTGATTAGGAGACTCATCTAGCAAATAACGTAGATAATCAATCGTATTTTGGGAATTTCCAGCATCATAAGTTTTAAGTATTAATTCTCCTTGAAGATAGTCAATGGCTCCATAATATGTTTGTTTCTCTCGTTCATTGACCACTGGAACCATAATTTCTTGGTCTGTTTTCCCCCATATATAACCACTTAAGTCTCCCCACATTAAATGACATTCATCAATCAGTAGCACTCTTAATTTACCTGTTTCAATTTCGCTCCTGTTGTTTTCCAACAATGTTTCAATCTCTTTTTTTTTGCATCAACAGCGTCTGGGTCGGCTTTTGGGTTGACTTTCGTGTTTTTTTTCCAACTTATTCCTGCTGCTTTAAACAAATCGTAGTAACTTTTTTTCGTTTCGTAAACTACATCGTATTCAAAAGCTAGTTTATACTCTAATTCTCCTATTGACCAATAATCCTTTGTTTGAAGCCACCTCAATACTTCCTCTCGCTGCTCATTACTCAAATAGCTTTTTCTTCCTTTATAATTTAGTCTTAGACCATCAACACCATTCTCCTCGTATACTTGTTTCCAACCTGTTATTGAACCAAGTGAAACACCAAGAATTTTCTGGATTTCCTCATATAAGTAACCTTGATAAACCAGCTTTACTGCTAATCCTTTTCTCGCTTCACGGGCATTTATATTTTCAACTATAAATTCCTCTAGTTCAGCGATCGCCTGCTGCAAGTGCTGATTCAGCATTGTTCTTCCTTATACTTATTACCTGTCTCCGTATTATCTCTTAGTTTTTTTCAAAAATCAAATATGATTCCTATATGAAGCTCATTGTTGCACCCTTCCCTGATAAACAACGAGGCACACCTGAATTTTTCTTTCAACCTCCTTCTAAAATCCCCTTGACAACTGCCTTACAACCTTAACTTGTGACCAATGCTAGTTAGCCTATTATTTAGGCTCATAGATTTATGTAGCATTCCACTAATGGGCTTAAAAGTGGAATCCCGACTTATCATGTTCAATCGCTGCGATCGCCAATCAAATAATTCGTATTTAAATATTTTACATACGTAATTTTTATCTGCCTGTACTCGGACTGATAAAGCAGTTAATTCCAATCTTATTTTTTAACAGGTTTTAACATATAACAGGTTAATTCACTTCTATAATGCGATCGCTTGCTATAGATTCTAGAGCAGCCATCTTTCTATCAATTCCGGGCTTGATTTTGTACTTTGTCAGCAAACATTGTCTTTTTTCTATGCCGGCTGTTACAAAAATTCCTAAGTTTTAATGAACAGGTTATTGATTTCAGATAACCTGTTATTTTATAATATTAACAGGTTAAGAAAAGCGGGTTTTCACCCGCCTACTATTAAAAGGATGTTCGTATGTTAGCTCAAATCAACTCTATAACCCAAACACAATTCAAATCTCTCGACTATTGCGACGGCGAATTTGACGCTGCTATCGGTTTACCTCCTCAATCTTACTGTGGCGACTACTGGCGCGGTTATTTAAACAAAACTCTCGAAACTGGTGTCACTCCTTTCTAATTCTGACTGGGGAGCTGCTTGCTCCCCCTACTACACATTTGAATTTTTTCCCTCTCGCTTCAATCAAGGATGTCTCAAAATGCAGTTAACACATTTTGTAGTATTTAGTTCAGAACTAGACGCACAATTAGTAAGCGAACAACTTTACAACTGCGAAGTTGAAGGGTGTTTTCTAAAATTTCCTAATCGAGAAAAACTAGCAGTTGATTTAGCAATTAGCCTCGCTAACGTTTTAGTTGTTGGCGCACAATGCCGATTACCTTTTCCAAGACACGAGCGTGAATGTAGAGATGATGACGCTCCACAAATTTATGTAGCTTGTTTGTCTGCCTATAATGCTGGGATGCTCCACGGAATGTGGATCGACTGTACACAAGATGTAGAGGCTATTAGAGAAGATATTGAGTGGATATTGTCTTGGTCGCCTTGTCGTGATGATGAAGCTTGTGAAGAATACGCAATTCATGATTATCAAAATTGGTACGGTATTTACATCAGCGAGTATGATGACCTAGAAAAATTAGCTGAACTTGCTCAAGCATTATCAGAGCATGGTGCAGCCTACGCCGCTTATTATCAATACGATAGCAGTGAGGCTAATGTTGAAGATTTCTATGAACGTTATTACGGTGAGTATGAGAGTGAAGAAGACTTTGTTTATGAACAACTCGAACAACAAGGAGTCATTCAAAAAATGGAAGAAATGGGACTTCTTAGTATATATATCGACTTGAAAGCAATAGCCCGTGATTGGTTTGTTGATTCCTACTATTCAGTACAAGAAAGCTACAACAAAGTCTACATATTCAGCCGCTTTTAATCCATAACAATAAAACCAGAGGGAAAACCTCTGGTTTTATTTATTTTTAACCAATGATTCTATTTAGTTTTTTGGGGTTTCTGTAGTTTTTGTAGTTGAGGTTTAGGAGTTGGCAAAACTACCGTGTTCTTATTTAGTCTCAACAAGTAGCAGTAGCTTTTAGTATTAGGGCAAGCGATCGCAGAAGGTGAATTAATGCCCACTGCATAAGCAATAAACGAAACAGTCACAAACGAGCCTAAATAAACTAACCAGCCTGACCAACCAGAGCCAACCCAACGTGCAAAGTGAATCAAATTAACTCTAAATTGCTGGGATCGCTGGCTGCGAAGTTCGGATCGTTTTTGTTCTGCTTCAATCCATTGCTGTGATTCATTAAGCTTGTTTAGGGCGATTTGAGTAGCTTTCAGCCTGGCCTTTTCCTCAATAAATTTATGGGCTTTCACCTCAATAGTATGTTTTTCTTCAGCTATTCGGATGCTGACCCATTGCCCGATATCGGTGGCAAGCTCATCAAAGGCTGCGGCTGCGGGAATATTGGGGAAGTCTGCTTTTTTCCCATGATTTTGTCTTTAAAGGCAGTTCGTAGCTGTTGCCACTCACCTTGGAATTCGGGCGATCGCATTTCTTCCAGTAGGGATTGTAAATACAGTTTAGGCAGTCCAGCCATATCACCTTTAGCTTTCTGCCTGACAACTTCTCTAATTAATTCCCGTTCCTCTTCACCTAATAAAGCTGTAGCTTGCCCTAGTTGATCTAGAAGTTCATCTGTATCAACATCTGCTTGTGATGTTGAGCCATTGGCGGCTAATCCAAAATGTTGTGCAACCTGTTCAAAAGATTTATGCTGATTTTTGATTAAATCACCAGCCTCAAGAAAGCGATCGCACTCAGCTTGTGAATATTCATCTTTTTCCTCTAGGCCACAGGCTTGTAAAACTTGCATTGCTTCCATAAGAGTCAGCTTAAAACCTTTATTACGAGCTTTACTTAATAACTCGGTAATATCTAACGGTTTAGCCTTCCTTCTTTTTTTACCTTCTGTAGCATCATGTTCTGATGTAGCAAACACCTGGGAGTGCTGTTGTTTTACTAGTTCAACTGCTTGCTCAAAGTCAACGGCGGCAATCTCTTCATCGCTATATTCTGCCTTATCTATAGGTAAAGAAGAAATTTCTAAAGCTGCTTTTACATCCTCTGAGGATAGGGAATACATATTTTGCAATGCTTCTAGTGTGTATGGCATCTTATCTATTACCTCCATTAACTAAATAACTGTTCAAAGGTGCTGTCGTCTTCGTGATGTAGGTTATCCAAAGGCTGAGAATTATCGTCTGAGGCTTCTGAAACAGTTGATAACGGCAAGCTAACATCAGTCAGCTTTTGCGGTTTAGCCACAGATAAAACTGCTTTTGTAGTGGCGGCTGATTGTAGTACAGCGTCATCTTCTAGTTCTAAACCAAAACTTTCAGCTAAGTAACTAATATGCAATTTCAAGCGATAAATAGCATTCTTAGCAGATTGTTTTAACTCGTCATCGGAATAACCTGCCTCTTTCATGGCAAATGTTAACCAGTAAGCATTTAGAGCAGTAAATACCTTGTCACGCTCACTAAATAGAGGGTCTTTTGCTTTGAGAAAATTGATTAGGGCATTATTCAATTCTTGAGATTCCAAAGCAATACGGCATCGATACTCAATCTGTTTAGCCATTAGCAGTACCTACTTGCACTTTAGTTTTCAAAGTGCTGCCGCACAGGTAGAAAAACAACCCGTAAACATCAGTTAATCGGTAGTGTAATGACTTGGCCGCAACCTGAGAGAAATTATCGGTAATTTGTGTCTCCAAATGATCACACCAATTAACTTTTGTTGTAGAAAATAGGTTATTCAACTGGGAGCGAAAATAATGAGCAGTACCACCGCCAATAATTACTTCATCGATATCACGAGGTACTTGCAACTTTAACCAATTGGATAACATCATCCAATATTCTTTCCTACCATTAGTTATTGCATTTTTAATTGTGGTTATTTCATGCTCCTTGTAAGCTACATCTACCATTGCTAACTCTTCTAAAGCTTTAGTATTAATATTCCGCCCGGCCTTACAAATTGCCGCAGTTAGCTGATGAGGATTTAAACCAGATGTTTGGGACATTACCGACTCAATCATTTTAGAAAATCCTAAAGGTTCTGTTTTACCTTTACTCATTTCGCCACGTTCAATCACTAGGATAGAAGTGTCTCTATACCCCAACATAATTACAGCAATTGTTTGGTCTTTAATGCTAGAACCTGGGGCGCGGCCTCTTGTAAGAATACCTCCGCCTTCAGGAAGGCAGACAAAAGTATCTAATTGAAATGATTTCGGTTGCCCTTTGAACTTATAGTCAGCTAACGCTTTAGTAATCAAATCTTGAAATAAAGCTCTATCTTGGTACTCTCCCCAAGGCAAGACTATACCTAATTGAATAGATGAGTTGTTGGGTAAATCGTGTTTATTCGAGATTGCGCCAACCATAGCCAAAACTTTAGGTAAGGCTAATTCAAATTTGCGGCGTTGCAGTTGTAAATCTGCATTGAATCGCTTCCGAGCTAAGAACCCTACAGCTTGAAAGCTGTTTTGATATTCAATCCATGCACTATTCTCTGGTGAAGAATTACCGATTCTACTTTGCTCATAAGTTTCTAAACTTTCCAGAGGGACTGTAGCGACTTCCGGCTCCATCAAAATTAATTCTGGTTTGAAGCTTTCCAAGGTGTAAAAACATTTGAGAAATGAACCACCTGGATCTACTGCAAGTTTTAGTAGACTCATAAAATTTGATAACTCACTTGACTACTCAGTACACCAAAAATTGGTAGCAAAACGTATCAGTGTGTGATGTTAGTTTTATGGTAAAACTATGGTAGTTTTATGGCAATATCATGTCAATTTTATGGTAAATCTATGGCACTTTTATGGTAACTCTAACTTTCTTAAAATTTAGCTATGGCAAATTTATGGTAATCCTATGGTATTTCTATGGCAGTTTTATGTAACTTTTATGGTAAATCTATGGCATTTTTAAAAATCGTTTTCTCGCACATTACGCCTAAAAATTTATGCAAGAAATCCGACTTAGTTTTAGAATTTAAATGAGCAAAAAATTTTTTATAAAAAATTGAATTATCAAATACTACAAAAGTAACATTTACCCCAATGCTGACGGGCAAGAATACTAAACCACAGCAAGCAGTAAATTACTTTATGGACAGACATAGCCATGAAGTTAAAAACTCTCGCTGGTTTGGTAAGGGTGCTGAGAAGCTTGGGCTAACAGGAGCGATTAACGATAAAGAAGTTTTTACCAATATAGTGAATGGGCGATCGCCTGATGGTAGTCAAGCTCTCTACGCTAAAACATCGAAATCCTGTGAGCGACGTGCGGCCACTGATTTTACTTTCTCCGCACCAAAAAGCGTAAGTCTACAAGCCTTGGTGGGTGGAGATGAAAGGTTAATTCATGCTCACTCCTTAGCAGTCCAGAAAACTCTCTTATTAATTGAGTCACGCTACAGCTATACCAGAATAACCACAAATACAGGGCGAGAACTTACCAAAACAGGTAATTTAGTCATCGCTGAATTTGACCATATCGAAAGCAGAGAGCTAGACCCCCATTTACATACTCATACGCTGCTCATGAATATGACTCAGCTTAATGATGAAGATGGTAAATGGCACAGCCTCTCAAACAATGAGATTTTCAAAAATAAGAAATTTCTCGGTATGGTCTACCAGCATCACTTAGCCACTGAAGTTCAGAGACTAGGTTATCAAGTAGAACACAAAAAACACGGGCAGTTTGAGCTTAAAGGCTTGGGTGAAGAAGACTTACAGGAATTTTCTAAACGTAGGCAGCAGATACTACAGGTAGTAGGAGAGAATTCAACCTGGGCAGAGCGAGAGGGGGCTTGGTCAATCACTCGTGCAGCCAAGCAGAAGATTGCCCCAGATGAACTAAAAGCTAAATGGCGCGAGGAAGCCGAAGCATTTGGCATTCAATTTATAAAGTGGCAAGCTCCACAGCCTGACTTTGAGCCAAGGTCGATCACACAGAAGCATTTAGAAGCAGCGATCGCTCATTGCTCAGAAAGAAACGTATCCTTTACCCAGGAGGATTTAGAGAAATTCATCCTTGAGCAAGGTTTGGCCACTGATGTCAGCCAGATTGAACCACTAATTCAGGCTAATGCCGAATTACTCACCTTGTCTGAGCAAAGACGCGACTTTACCACACTTTCGGCAGTCAACAGAGAAATAGCAACTATTAAGCTAATGCAGTCTGGGCAAGGGAAATTTAACCCTCTTGTACACCCAGAAGTAGCCGAAAGCTATTTAGAATCAACTGCTTTAAACCGGGATCAGCGTCGAGCCGTCTTAGACACAGTAACTACAACTGACCAATTTACGGCGTGGCAGGGTGTTGCCGGGGCTGGCAAGACATTCGCACTCAAGGAACTCAAAGCGATCGCTACCACCTGCGGCTACACAATCAAAGGCTTTGCACCTAGTTCAATGGCTGCTAAGGTTTTAGGGGAAGAATTAGATATTCAAGCTGAAACTGTTGCTAGATTACTAGTCTCTGAGCCGTCACCAGAAATTGAACCGAATCTTATTTGGGTAGTGGATGAGGCAGGTTTGCTCAGTGCCAAAGATGCTCTCGCCCTTCTAGAACGTGCAAAATTAGAACAAGCCATAGTTTTGTTGGTGGGTGATACAAAGCAATTGTCAGCTGTAGAAGCTGGTAATCCCTTCAAATCACTGCAACAGGCAGGAATCAAAACTAGCTATTTAAACGAATCTAATAGGCAACGTGCGCCAAAACTGAAACTGGCTGTAGATTTGATTGCTTCTGGCTCTATTGAAGAGGGATTTAAGCGATTAGATGAGAATGGCTACATTGAAACTGTCACGCCAGAATCGAAAATTGAAGCGATCGCAAATGAATACATCACAGCCACACCTGAACAAAGAGCGAAAACCTTAGTATTAGCTGGGACAAATAGAGAGCGTTTAGCAATTACCCAAGCTATTCGAGAACATCTATTAGCTGAGGGCAGTTTGGGAACGACGGCTAAAATCACCCAACTGCAAGCCAAAGATTTAACTCAAGTACAAAAACGCTATACCCATAACTTTGAACAAGGTGATATGGTCATGCCCACCCGCAATTACAAACGCCGGGGGCTGTCCAAGGGCAAGCTATATCAGGTTGTAGGTAAAGATAATGACAGCCTCACGCTCAAAGATAGTGATGGTAAGCATTTTCAAGTCGATACAAAATTTGATAAGGCAGTTTTTCAATCTGTCGAAATTGAGGTTGCCGAGGGCGATCGCCTACGCTGGACAAAAAACGACCGACAGCTAGGACGGCGCAACGGTCAGGAGTTCGTAGTCAAAGCTATTACAGGCAATCAAGCTCAAATACAGTATTTAGATCATGGTCAGACTGAATTTATTGATTTAAAACAGGCACAGCATTTAGATTATGCACTTGTCAGCACAACCTATAGTAGCCAAGGGAAAACGGCTGATAGAGTTCTGATTGCAGCAGATCACACTGTTGGGCAAGAAAGCTTTTATGTTGCTGTCAGCCGTGCTAGGTATGAATTAAAACTCTATACCGAGGATAAAGAAGATTTATTCTCCCTAGCTCAATCGAGCAAAGCCAAAGAAAATGCACTGTTTTTACTACGTCAGCAACAATTAGAGAAGCAACAAGCACAACAGTTTCAGAAGGAAGCTGTAACAGAGAAAGCGTCACAACAAACAACAGCCACTTCATCACCAATCAAAATATCAGTAGAGCAGCCAGTTAAAACTGAGCCTCAACCTAATTTCATTCCACCAATTCTCAGAAAATCGCCGCTTAAAACACTACCACAGATAGCATTTTGGACTCCTGACCGTTCTAATGAACCGCCAGAAACACTTGACCCTAAACATTGGCGGGAACTAGTAGAGGGTAGTGCTATTCATCCGGCGATCGCTGCTTTAAATTTCAAGTCTCTGCATCAAGGGTTTGAATGGGAGCATGAGGCTTGGGAGCATTTAATGTACAGTCAGCAACTACCACGCACTAACACAGGTAGACTTTCTACAGGCTTTCTCAACAAATATGCTCACATCGAAGATGGCGGCTGGTGGTGCGATGCTGGCGTTAACCCTAAATCTTTCGCCAATTTACAACCAGGGCATCAACCCGATAGAACACTGTGGGGATGCTATAAACCTCATAATCCTAGAGAAAAGCTTGATAAACCGGGAAAATTCATTAAATATGAACATCCACCTAAAACTGACTTAAGTATTTTCCTCTTAGATGTGCCTGATGATTTAGCAGACCGCATCTATAAAAAATATGGAGTTGAGCCAAGCCAAAGCGATCGTACTAGTGGCTTCTGGTACTGTGTTTGGAAACATAACCTCCCAGTTACGATTACTGAAGGGGCTAAGAAAGCTGCCAGCTTATTAAGTCAAGGTCATCCCGCTATCGGTTTGCCTGGAATTTATGCTGGTTATCGCAGTAAGGATGATCAAGGTGAAAAAGTCAAAGCTAGGCTCATGGATGAATTAGCTGTTTTCGCTACTCCAGAACGTGAAATTACTTTCTGCTTTGATTATGAAAACCGACCAGAAACCAAACTCAATATAGAAATCGCTATTTCCCGCACTGGGCGGCTGCTGGAAAAACAAGCCGCCTGTGTCAGTGTAGTAACTCTGCCAGGGCCAGATAAAGGGGTTGATGATTTGATAGTCTCCCTTGGGCCACTCGCTTATGAACTCCTCAACTATGAGGCCATAAGTTTGCGAGATTGGCAGCAGCGCAATCAACAGCAGCGAAAACCACCTTATCAACCACCTCGCAAACTTACCCTGCAAGAACGTCGGCAAAGGTTAGCCGCTTCTTCTGATTCTGAGTCATTACAAAACCATATTCAGGAGCAAAATCATGACCTCAAACAATCCCAGCACTCAGCCACCATCCGAAATCTCATTATTAACTCAGAAGATGGATCAACTATTGAGCCACCAAGCGCAACTGAACACCAAAATCGAACAGTTAGAATCTCTCAACCAGGAATTGAAGCAGGAGATTCACAGCGTCAAACACGAACAAGCCCAAAATTTGAGCGCGTTCTTGGAGCAATTAGCCGACACCTTGAACTCGAAGAAGTCGAGCAACTTGAAGGACACTTTAGAGAACTTAACCGAAGCCTTACATCAAATGAGTTTCGAGGTCAAAGAACAGCGCACCACCCAGATGACACTCAACAACTCTATACAGCAAGTTTTAACAACCCAAAAACTTATGTCAGCCTTAAAGCAAGTGGACTCGCTATAAATGCTATTTCTGAATTTTTAGACAACGCCGCTATTGAATCTGCTATCGATATTGGACGGCTGCAAACGCTCATTCGTGATTTGCAGCCCCCAAAACCAATAGTACAAATCTCTCAAGCCACTCAAGACAAAGCTCTAACCGCAATTACCCAATACCTTGATTTAGCAGCAGTTGAATCACATCGACTAGTTCAAAAATTTGAAGAAGTTATTGAGCAACTCAAACAGTTGCCTATGCCAACTCCTCTTAAGAAAACTGCGCTCGCTCCACCATCCACACCTCATGCTTTAAAGGCGATCGCTGATTTTGTAGAACAAGAAACACTCTCATCAGCCCTAGCCAAAGCTTTACCATCTGTCATCGAGGCAGTTAAGCAAGAGCAAATGCAAACAATCAAGACTATTTCTGAAGATTCTCAATCAACAGAATTTGAGGCATTTAAACAATCTATCGATTCACTTACTAACCAAGAGCTACTGTATTTAGAGCAAGCTGTTAGAGAATATTTCTCACAACCTGCGGCTCAAAAACCTCTCTTCATTGACAGACCAGCCATTGAGCATCAAATTAATCAGTTACAGCAACAAATTGCTAGTTTATGGGTAGAACACGCTCAACAAGAAAAAGTTATTAAATTGTTAGAGCTTTTACCACTCCACCAATTAACCAATAAATATAATTTAGCGGTTAACCAACAATTACAAACTATTAACACTATCCAAGACTTATTTACTCAAAAACAGCAACTTGAACTCTCTCTAAAACAATGGGAAACCCAGACTCAAAATTATCAAGCCTGGGAGAGAGAACAACAAACTATTAACATGAAGATTATTTTGGATGTTCTAAAATTCCCTCCATTACAAGAGCGATTATCTATTATTAAAAATGAATTGTTGCGACAAGAACAGCACAAACAATCTCAAGCAGCCATTCAATATCACAACAATCAACAACCAAGGCAATCTAGGGGATTAAGGCTATAAAATACTCTTTCATTTCCCTAAAAAAAGACTATTTCCAGTAGGATTTAATTTCAATAATATATTATCATAATATTCGGTTAGCATAAATACAATAAAGCTTGTTACTCCAATTCCAATTGTTCTTGTCCAGCCTATATTATTAGGGAATGTAAACAATTTGATTAACCCCATAATAAAAACTAGCAGTAGAAATCCACCAATTAGTTTTCCAATAGGGATAAAAATAGGTCGCAGCCACAGCATTAAATAAAAGGTGAAGTATATGAGAGCTTTTTTGATTGTAAAGCGTTTCTTCATAACAAACCTCCTTTATATCTTGTGTACTATTTTCACAGCTTTAGCTGTTATTTATTTAGAAAATACAGTCTCGCACAAATATGGTCTGTTTTTACCTACTCAACTAGTTTTAAGCTGTTTATTTCCATCAGTTAAGACATTGGCAAAAATCATTAATGCCACATTAACTATAAATGTTTTTGTTTATTTTGTGATAACTACTATTAAAATAGCTGAAGAAATGGGTACTACAGCAGAACCAGAGCTTGTCTCTCAACCAATTCTTATTTTTTTCAGCGTGTTAGTTAGTGTAATTGTTCAAAATCTTATCTTAGAAATATTTTTCGCTTATTGCAGTTAGCTGAAAGATTATAGTATTGAATAAATTGTTACAAAGGTATTTCTCTGAAGAAATACCTTTCAATTTCTACTTATCTTCTAATGCCTTGTCGTTGTGACTGAGATTGAGTTGGTTTATATTTTAAATAGTCAGAGACTATTTCTTCTACTTCTTCTAAAGATTCAACATCTTTGTCTGTAGCTTGATTAGTCAGACTATTATCTACCATTACTGCCCGACCATCTTTAGCGGTGACAGTAATACTATCCCCTTGTTGATAAAAATTGTAATTTTTACTTTCATAACTTCGGGAACCGTCAGAGTTTTGATTTCCAAACAGACGTAGCATAGAATCTATGCTTTTAGAAAAAGCTTTACCTTTAACTTCCATCACACTGTTAGTCACTTTTTCTAGATTCTCTTTAACAGTGTTATTAGCTAATGAGTGTAGATCACCAACGGCTTTAGTTACTTGCTTGTGAACTGTATTTATTTCCTCAGAAATTTTACTTTGAATAGCACCTGTAGCAGCTTGATGACGCTCTATTCCATGCTGAACTTCATTACTAGCTAATTGTTTAACTTCCGCAATCCCATCTTTTACTACACCTACCTGTGATTCCAACTCACTTTTAATAGATGCTAATTGTGATTTCATCTCTGCCTTAACAGATTGCATTTGTTGATTAATCTGCTCTTGTAAAGTGGTAATTTGAGTTTCTAATTGAGTTTTGACTTTATCAACTTTAGGTGTCAGCGCAGTTTTTACTTGTTCATAAAGATTTTTAGCAGTATTCTTAGCCTTACTCTCAATTGAGTTAAGCCACTTACTTAAACTTTCATTTTTGACAGTAGGAAGATTTTTTTTATTTATTGCCTCCAGTCCTTTCTGTAACTGCTCAATAGTTTTTTGTTGTGTATCAAATGCTTGCTTGAGATTAGCTAAATCTGTTGATAGCTTTTGAGTAGATTCAACACTTGAGTTCTCTTGCTTAACAAATCTATCAATCACAGATTGCTGCTCTTGAACTTTCTGTTGTAATGCCTCTACTTGTTTTTGGAGATTTTCAATAGACAAAGATTGTTGTACTGGCTTGGCTACTTGAGTTCGATTTTGCTTAATTTCATTAGCTAAACCCAACTTATCAGTTAAAATTTCTCCATTTTTGGCATGAAAGGCTATATTTTTACCAATCATAATTCTAACTGAGCCTTTCAAATTTTTAACATCATTGATAGCTGTATTTAATTTTTCTACTATCCCAGGAGACATTAAATTAACAGCTACTTCTCCATTAGGATTACCTTTATATTTAAGCTCCTTCCCAACCAAAATTGATATATCTCTTTTAGAATCTAAACTATGAAATTGACCTTTTTCTAAAATCTTTTGCAAGATGTCATCCAGAATTTGTAAATAGTCTTGTTGTACTTGTTTACCTTCAGATTTAATTTCATCCATGATAATTTACTCCTAAAGCTGAATTAGTTAAAGTAGGTAGATCAACAATCACTTCAGGTAGGACAACACCACCAAGTCTATTAAGAATTTCTTGACCTTCAATTTGGATATAAGCCCACTGGTGATCAATTTGTACCGCTATTGATTTAGCGTTAGTTTCTGAAGCTATTAGGGTGTAATCCTCTAATTTTCCGTTTCTAATAAAAACATGAGGACTTTCAGCATCTTCATAGTAAATTTCTACAAGTTCTGGTACATAATTTTCAGGAAATGGTGGTTCATCCCAAAACTCAGCCGCATTCAGGATGTCAATACGATAATTGTTAGCTAATAATGCAATATCAAGGGGTAATTTGCTGAGTAATTGCAATTCATAATCAGAAAACTCACTCATCGTTTTTCCTCCTAAACATTTTTCATTCTGTTATTGGCTGCTACATAATCCTCAACCATCGGTAGTAATCTTTCAGCTTCCAAACGCCGTTGATTTAACTCTTCCCCTGATGGTTCGATGAGAGTAGATTGTTCAATAAATCCTTGCTGAACTTCATACCACTTTTCAATACTTTTAGCTATGGAGTTGGTTGATAAAATATTCTCAGGTATTTGTTCTAACAAGGGTAATCCTACATCTTTACCAGAACGGAAACCCGGATTAACAATTACTGCTCTCCCAGGCGGTAAAGAATTAAATTGACTAATTTCAAACAAATCTCTCGTAGTAGTTTGCTCGGAAATTGAGGTACTTGCACCGCCCTTACCACCAAAGCTCCGAGAGCGTTCTTTATGTTTAATTTCTTCTTTACCTAAGAAATTACTAAAACGTTCTGCTGCCACATCGTCCTGTGGATTAAAAATTATTTTGGTGGCGCAACCACCAAATATTGCATTAGTAGTTTCTTTAGAATAAGCTTTCTCAAGTTGCGATAAATTTTGCAATCCTAATATAGAAATCAAGCCATCTTCACGGTTTTGGTTGAGCCAATCTACTAAGGCTGGTAAATATAAAGTTGGTAATTCATCTAATGCTAAAACTAACGGCTCTTTCCGCTTACCCGCTAAATTACGAGTACATAACAAGTGCAGGATAGACACTAATAACGGAGAAATTACGTCTCGTTTCTCCTTATCCATGCCAAACACCACCATCTTTCGCCCTTTCAAATCTAAGGGTATGTTTGTTTGTCCACAGAAAGCACTAAGCGTTGATGGAGTCATGAAACGAGTGAATAAACCGCTTGCTGTACCTACAATTGAAGCGGCTGTTTCTGGTGAACCCGCTACAGATAGAAACTGCTCAAAAGCTACTCTGACCCAAGGGTTTAAAGTGGCTTGTTGAATACGCTCAATCAGTCTGGGTAGGCTAAGAATTGCATGACACATCATCACATCTGGGTAGTTTGTACCCTTCGCCAGCATGAATATTGCTTGTGCAAGCTGGTCGCCTGCATTAGTGAAAAATCCACTTTCCGAAGAGTCCCCCGATGAGAGTTTAAAGTTTTTATTCAAGACGATCGCCAACTGGCGCGACATCTCTGCATCAGTTTCATTCTTGAGAAAATCAAGTGGATTAGCTACACACGACTCTCGAAAACCAGGGGCCAAAATCGACACCTCATATCCACGCATTGCGGCGTACCCTGCTATTTGCGGTGCTTGACCTTTGGCGGCTTCTTCTTCTGATTCTTGGTGAGCGTACTTAAAATCATAAAGAATGATTGGTATCCCTTGATCGATGGCAGACCAGAGCAAAGGATTAATCATCGATTTTGTCTTCCCACCTCCGGGGCCGCCAAGGACTAAAATTCCGCGTTGGGCTTCCGGCAGATACAACAGTGAACTATCTTCAGGAAGGTTAGTAATACGCTTATTACCTACTTCTTCAAAAGTCGCTCCTTTTGGAGTGCCGACGTAAAGAGCGACTCGGTTATGTTTGCGTTGTTGAATTAGCTTCAGGGCTAATTTCCGGGCTGCGGTTCTTTCTCTGGCTCCTGCCCACCTTGCTCGTGCTAATTTGCTTGATCTACCTCTGCCTTCTAAAGATTTAGCTACTACCAAAGCACTTATAGACACCAGTAATGCTAAACCCATTGGGGAATAGAAAGTAGAGACAAAGTTGCTTGGCAGAATTTGACTACTAATATCTTGCTGGGTCTGGGTTGTTGCACTCATACAATTTCACGAAAATCTGATACAGATATAAACCATGTAAGCTTTGCTAATCCTCGTTTTTTAATTGCGAATTGCGAATTGCGAATTGCGAATTGGGATTATTTTGTCCCCACAACCACTAACTCATTTTCCTTCACAGGTATCCAAGGTACTGGCCCAATAAAGTATGGAGTACAAGTCTTGCCTGAAAATGGAATATTGGCGCAAATCCTGAAAAACAAGCCGAAATCTGCCGTACCCTCTGATTCGTTCACTCCTGTCAGTACCACCTTAAAACCAGATCCATAAACAAGTCTGCCAGTTGGCTCTTTGCCCCCATTCACTCGCCCTAATATCCCAAATCCTCCCTTCACCATTTGCGAAGAACCAGAAACCCAACGTTTACCATACAGTTCTCCTTGCTGCCCGACTAAATCACCCAGTTCCATATAGGCACACTCTTGACGAGTTTCACAAGCTACGGGAACAGTTACGCTGCTGCGGTTAATACTGCCAGATATGAAGTAGTCTCTTGCAACTTTTGTATCTCCTTGTTCAGATGCCCCTAATACTAAAGATGCAATTCCAATGACATTAAAATCTGCATCAAGCGGTTGAGGCATTTTATCAAACGGGATTTTATTTAACCCTGGTACTTGATTTATAAAACTCTGTTGCCAGAGAGGGAATCGTGCTAATTGTGTTTTACTTAGCCCTGGTATTGAATCCATTGGATAACGGCTCAAATCCAGTTTACCTAATGGTGTATTAGCTGCTTGGGGATTAGCCTCTATGATTCGGGCTAAATTACCACTTACAGCAATTTTTAACGGCTTTTTCTTTTTGATTTTTAAATTTGGATTCTCGGCAATTGTTAAATTAATTATTTTTTGGTCAGCAATTTGACTCAATAAATCGTAAATCGGCCTGACTTGGCTAATATCAAGATTTCCTAATGATGGAATTGCTTTAACTAAAGTGTTCGGGGTTTGCCATTGTAGCAATCCTAAATCGTTCAGCGTCAGTTTATCAAAATCAATTGATACTACCAAAGATATCCTTTCTAAACTCAAAGAACTCATCTTGAATGCATCTTCTACATCCCCTAACATGACTATCGAATCTATTTTTTGTCCCGCCGACCAAGAGCGCGTTGGATTATAACCAATTTTACTTATTAACTCTGGTGCAATATTTAAATATCCCGGCTGCCCAACTGGTGCTAAATTATCCCAGGTTATCTTTGACCAATCCGGGATTTTTACTTCATATTTATCTAACGTGCGAGTTTCGGTTGGTGTTTGCGCTTGGGTTTGTATTGGCATAGTAGCCATTAATATTGTTGGAACTATTAATAAAAGGTTTTTCCAATTCATATCATTTCACTAAACGTATGATACAGATGTAAATTCCTAAAGCTTTGCCATATCTATGTTTTTTAATTTCGTTAGCACAGCGTTAGCGACGCAGGAGCGTCCGCCGCGAATTGCGAATTGCGAATTGCGAATTGGTATTTATCTTCCTCTATTTATTAAGTTTTCTAATAATTTGGCTGGCACACCAGATAGAGAAATCGCTTCTTTTTGGCTTTTACCTCTGCGTAGTAATCGAATCGCATCTTGCAGTTTTCGCCAAGTGCTTGAATAAGGTTTAATTTCTTTATTAGAGACAGCTTGTGTTAGTCCATAAGCTAAAGCATTAGCATCATTTCTAGGGATTGAATTACCCCTAGTTACTAGCTTAGGTAAGACTGGGTTAGTCGTTGAATTATTTGCAGTATTTGTAGAACTAGGAGTCTGCCAAGAGAACTTTACATGGTGGCAGGCAGGGGGGGATGGGGAAGCTGGGGGGCTGGGAAGGGAAGAGTTTTCTCCCCCTGCTCCCCCTGCTCGACCTACACGGCAATTTTGGGTTGGTGAACTACTAGGAGGTATATTGTTACTTCTCGTTTCTGTTCTTTCTTGGGTAACTGGCTTGGCTGTTATTTCAGGTTTTTTAACTGTTACAGGTCTTTTTGGCGGTTGAACAGGTGGATTTGTTGTTACTAACTGAGGTGTTTTTCTACTTGTATTTAATATTGGTTGCCGCAGAATCGGTGACGGTTTTTCCGATTCAGGACGAATCATTAAACTTGTATAAGATGGTTTCCCACTGGCTGGAGTTAGCTGAAATTGATAATGTTTATCTCCCTCGGCACTAGCCGTAATAATTGTAATTATTGTACTCCCATCTTGTGAGGAGGTTAACGAAGGAAAATTAATTGGTTTTATCTGTCTTATAAATAATACTGTAGCTCCTCCTATCCCACAGCTTTCATCATTAGATGATGTACTTCTTTGACATAAATTCCCATTGGAAGTTAATGCAAATCTTGATGGATCTCCTAACCAAACTTGCTTGATTTTTTCTCCTGTAGCTATGAAGTTAATTGTTAACCCGTATCCTTTCCAAACCTTTAAATCTATTCCTCTACTACTGCTTGCTTGTGCATCCTGTGAATATACATTTCTCGCTGCTGGTAATGCTACAGATATGCCCGCATTACCAACTAGCGTAGTTGCCAGTAGAACAGCTATGATTTTCATATTGAAATTGATTGATTCACGAAAATTTGTACTTGCTTTCCCGCTTCAATCACGAAAACTTGTTGTTGCTGCTCCAGTCCTCTTAATTGCTGCTCGTTGGCATTCTTCATTCTCTCTAAAACTTCATTAAGACTACCTTGAGCAAAACCAGCTACTAAGTTTTTATCTGGATTATCTATCGTCGTTGTTGTCGTACCTAATGAGCTAATTGTTGACTGTGTGTTAGCTCGATTTTGAATCTCTGCTGCTTTCGATAATCCCGATAATAAAGATGCCATAAGTGAAGAACCTAGATTATTTCCTCCTTGACGAGATTTAGCTTTTAATAAATTGCCATCTTTCCCTAATATCAAAATAGAATTTGCTGGCAATTGTTTTTCTAAAGTTCTTCCACTGCTATTGATTAGTGCCGATGTTGCTTTCATTTGCACCACTTCTGAATTAGTCGTGCTGATAGTTGCTACAACATAACTCCCTTTCGGCAACACTTCTCCTCCATCAAATCCTTTCAGGGGCTGAGTTAATTTAATTAAGCTATTTTGTTGTGCCTGATTACTACTTCCTACCCATGCGAGTGGTGTTTCTATCACCCCGGCGGCACGAGTTCCAACTAATACCTGTTTACCTCCATAATTAGCAGGTATTGAACTAGATGTATTTTGATTCTGATTTGGATAGGAAGCATTGACTGGTTTTACTCCTGTACCGCCTTCTACCTGAGCATTCTTTATATCTGGCGGATCATAGTTGGTTTCATCATTATTAGAAGAATAAATCCCTACGTTTCCTGCTGCTAACCATTCCTGCATCGGGTCTTTTGGGGTAGACCTAGCTACTAATGGTCGAGGATTGTTGAGTTTCACTTGTGGTTGAGGAGTAGCGGCAGGGGCGGCTGTAAATTGCCTTCTGGGTGGCGCACTATTTACAGTCTGATCGCTTCTAGTTGCTCTTGCCACAATCGGCCGTGGCGGTGGTGCTTGGTAAACTTGCGGCTGTCTTGGTGCTACTGGCTGCGCTCTCACTGTGACCGCCGCCCTAGTTGTCGGTGTCATTGTTACTGATGGCGTTGGTGATGGCTTTGCTGGTACAGCATTATCTTTTTTCACGAGTGCCTGTAGTTCCCCTTTCTGAGATGTAATAGCGATCGCTGTTTTTAAGTCTCCTTCTTCATCCTTTTCATTGCTGGCTTTACTGGTCTGAGTTTTCGCACTCCTAGTGTCGGGTTGATTACTAGGGGAATTTAAAGCATCTGTCAGTGAGCTAATCATTGTCCCAAACACAATCACTATTATTAATACTCCTCCAGATATTGTTAGCCCTTTCAAAACAGGATGCGAAGCTACAGGGCGAGTCGTCACAATTTCTTCTGGTTCGTTTGGCTGTCCATTGTCTGTTGGTTGAGATAATGTTTTTGAATCAGTTTCTTGCCCTTTAACTTCTGCTCCATTCATCCGTGCAAATTCTTGGCTACGGCCATTACCGTTGGTAGCCTTCATCGCTGGATTTTGCTCTTGCTCTACAACTTGGTTTGGCATAAAGCTACCTTCCTAAATCTAAGTCTTGAATGCGGTAAATCTCCATTCCTGCTTTTCGTGCGTTATAAGCTGCTAACATCTGGGCTGAAGGATTGTTTGGTAATGGTAGAGTATCAATAGCTCTGACAAACACCGTTTTATTAAATGAAATTGCTTTGCCTGCTTGGTCTTTGCCTTTAAAAATTACTAAATTAGCCACTATATCTATTCGCCATTGACCAAGAGATATTTTCTCAGGTGGCGATATATAACGCACTAACAAAGCTGATTGGGTTTCTCCCGTAAATACTTCAGATGGCGTTAATCCTGCTATTTCTCTTAAGAAACTCGCGCGAAAATCTTCTGATAATGCAAATCCTGTACCCCATGTATTTGTTGTTAGTTTTTTATCTCCTACTGGCACACCCGGATCTAGCTTTAAATTTCTTGGGTCTAAATTTTCATCTGATTTTGGTACAGCATTCCAACTCATCAAATTACTCATTGTCCGACCAACAAAATTCATGATTGCTTGGTCAGTGCGCTCTTTTGCTCCTATGGGAATCGCTCTAATCGGTGTTCCATCTTGTAGTTCTACTAAAGTTTGTTTATTGCTAACAATTTGCCCTAACTTACTTGATATACTTAGGCTGATAAAAAATAAAAGTATCAAAATTGCTGTTTGCCCTATCGATATTAAAGGCGAAAAGTTAATTTCTTTTTTTTCCAGTAATCTCATCTAAATACTCTCCCGGAAATTAACCTGCCACTACTTGAAAAGCCAGAAAAGGTTGCCATCCCTCCTCCTGCACCTATCGCTACTGCTAAAATTGGTGACAGAATCGCTTGTACTAATTGCAAAAATAACGGATTGCTATTACTAGCATTCACAATCGCACTAGCAGCAATTCCACAAACTATAGAGTAGGACATTAATATTAAGGTAAGTGCTAACCACCCAGCCATCCAAGCATAAATCGGTTTAGCACCCATAGGTAACAAGGATAAAACTAGAAATATAGGTGCTATGTAAGCATTCATTAAGAATGCAATTTGTACAACATATTGAAACCCTGCTTGCAAACCACTAAATATTAGCCATGAGAGAGTTTGCACGGCTGAGTTAACAAATTGTCCGGCAATTTCTTTTGGATTCCAGCTATTTGAGTATGAGGATAAACCATATTTTTCTTTATACTTTTGAGCTTGTTCCTTAATTTGATCAGTTTTTTCTTTCTGACATATTTCTCTAGGATTTATAGGTTCTCCTTCCGCATTTCTTCCGTTTGTTGGTTTTTTTTCACACTCTTGTAATTGTGCTTGGACAGACAGTGCAAATGCCTGATCCATATTTGTTGTACGAATTGCATCTCTTAAGGTAATTCCATTCCTCGTTATACTTAATACTCTATCATTCAAATTTATGGCTACATTGCGAAACATTAAAGATGTATTAGCTAATAAGTCTCCATTATTAATTGTCAGCATCAAGCAAACAATTAATGGATAAATCATTTCATTCAGAATCTCATTATTTAATCCTTCTTGAGCTAACCGAGAGTACCAACTAATAGACCAAAATGAAACTAAAACTACTCCAATTAAAGCAGCAACATTTACCACTGCCTTATAAACTTCACTTTGTCCAGTAGCTAAATCTACCCAGTCTTGGTTAAAGGCAGAGACAACCATTCGAGAGCCATTAATCGCTCCATCTACAATATCTTCTGCATTCGTATCTCCAGTTATTTGCAGCCAGTACCAAGTCAATTTATTTATTAGCATTGCTTTGCTCCCAAAAAGCATCAGCAAAAGCAGCCGTCCCTAAGATTTGCATAGCACTAGAATTACTTTGAGCCTGTTCTTTTCTAGCTTGTTCATCTAACCTACTAGAAATATCACTCAAGTTAATATTTGCTGCTGATAACGCTCTAGTTTGTTTTTGTGACTCACTATGAATTGATTTGGTCATAATGGCTGTTTGCAAATTTTGTATAGCCATTTTTTTCAAAATCTCTTGAGTAATCACATCATTTTGTGATTCGTCAGATAACGCAGATGAAGTTTCTACAGCGTAATTACTTATTTCGGCTTCTTGTGCTTGGGTCTGCTGCCCTTCTCTACCTAAAACCGAACCAGATAGCCCATAAGTATAAGCTTGATGCCACTGCCTTTGAGTATTTTCACCTTCACTTTGTGTATCGGTCTGGACTAAATCACTATCTTTTTTTTGAATTATTACCTTAATATTTTTACCTGCTGCTAATGGATCTGGTATGCCCATAACTCCATTTGTAGAAGTGATGGCTATCTCTAAATCTTCATTGTTATCTTCATCATTATTAGAGCCTTCTGGTTTCTTACCAAATTCTTGTTTATATAAATCAATGTACGATTGTAGGCTTACCATTACTTGTTGTAATTGTTGCAAGAATGAAGATTTAGCTGTAACTGGTAAAGCAGAACAAACAATGAATACACCTATAAAAAGGCTAAAAACTGCTAAACGGCGGCAGAAAGGGGCTAACATCAATTGCTTGAGTAACTTCATATAAATTTTCCAAAGAGACTGTAAAAGGTTGGGGAGAGCAAGCTGATATTACTTCTACTCTGTTTGCTAAAAGTTTTTTACCAGTAACCATCAATGGGGCAGGCGGTTTTTTATCAGTTTCTCTTGATAATTTTTCAAATAATCTTCCTTCATATCTTGGCTTTTTTGGTATTAAAGATGCTGGTTGAGAATACATTAAAATATAGTCTTTATTGGCTTGAAAATCAGTATTTATTCCGGGTTGTTTTAGTTTAAATTTAGGCTTTTTCTGCATCAAATTAGCATAATAATTAGATTTTAAAAATCTATTACTTAGGACATTATTACTAGCATCTTTTATAGACTGTTGACAAGCTTCCTCCCGTTCAGCTACGTACTTTTCATTTTGTTCTTTATTCCATTTCCAAAGTCCTAAATATAAACTTAAAGCTACAACTCCCAAAATAGCCAAAAAGACTTTGTAATATGCAAATTTAGTAGCAATCTCTAACTTTTTCATAATGGTTTACCTTGCTGAATACATTCCACATAGTAATTAGCAAATTCGGCTACCCATTTAAATTTATCCGGGTACATTGCTTTAAATTTGTCACGGGCTGCTTGTTCTTCTCTGCTGTTGGCTACTAACGCTAACATTGCATAAGAAGGATAGTATCGACAGCGTACATATTTCTCTTTGTAATCCAACAACCACAGCGTATATAGCTGTTTGAGATTGGCAGAAAAACTTTCATTTTTACTAATAATCTCTTTTGGTATTCCTAAATGTTCTGTGAAACTTTTAGCCGCCCCTGGTACGATGCGCCCAATTAAACGACAAGGCATATTTTGTAATATCTGCTCTCCTGCTTCTGAATTTGCTATCGATAGAATATCTTGTGCTGCTAACATCACACGGCAGCCCCCTTTACGGGCAGTAGCGCACTTTCGCCCTACCAGTCGTGATAATGCCGAAAACCGTAGTAGTACGCTGGCTTCATCCATGAAGAACACACTATTTGGTGCTGATAAGGATTGGCGGGAGGCAGCAATGTACGCACTCATCCCAAACACTTCTGCATCTTTACTTGATTGCAAGTTAGTCAACGCAAAGGTAATCAGCTTGGCATCTGTATCGAAAGTAGAAGGTCGGCAAATGGCTTTCCCAATACTGCTATTTTTCCAGTATTGGAACCGTAAGCGGATATAATTTAAAGCTCTCTCAACATTTTCGTCTTCATAGCCCAATTTAATCTGCTCTTTCGTAAAAAAGTTTTCCATGTCTGCAAGTGTTGGGGTGTTATCCCATACCGCAGAACCTAATCCGGATTTTTTCGCTTCTGCAAAACGTCTTTGAATGTCAGGATCATCGTAGAAGGCTTTTGTGCCAAGTGGAATCAGTGACTCGATTGTTTGCGATAAAAAACCGTCAAAGTTTTGCGAACCTAGCACTAATTGAAGCACAATCAAATTCACATCATTTCTGTGTGCTTGCAGCCTATCTTCCCATTCTTTGACCGGGACTTTTGACAAGTCCAAAGGCTGGACTAGATTATTAGATTCTTTGGAAATATCAAAGTAGAAGCCATTGTGATACGGTGTATAGTCTCCAAATGTCCCTGTTCCATCATCATTTGGTAAATCAACCATTAACACGCTCATATCTTGAGCTTGGCATTCGGCAATGATTGACGATACTAATACTGACTTGCCTGAACCTGTTGTACCCAGAATTAATATATTTTTAGTTGTTGACAGGTCAATTTTGACTGGCGAATCACTCTCATCAGCAATTAACTCAAATCCTTTTTCATCTGCTGGGCTATTTTGAACTATATTCGTTAATCCTAATATTTCACTGGCAAAAAACGCTAATCTTCTATTATATGGTCGCAACAATATTGGCTCTAATCTCACTAATAAAGTTTGCAACCATACTAACCAAGCATATTCAATCTCACGCGCTAACTCTGTGGGCTGGTAAACGTACCCAGAAATTAATCTACAAGCATCATCAATTTCTTCTGGTGTATCTCGATAAACCAGAACTACTAAACTCAAATTTAATGGTATATCCCCTGTATATAGTTGCCGTTGTGCCTCTACTGAACGTTCCACATTTATTTGTGCCGAAACATCAATTGATTTTTTCTGCTGTACATTTATATCCAAAGCTCTAGACCGTTTTGTTATCATCTGCTGAGTTGCGCGTGTTATGCCTTTATCAGCCGGAGAAAATTCCGTGATCACTTCGACATCAAAAATATTATTGCGGGAGAATATCTCCCACAAAAACCGGATTTGATGTTTAGTAGAAGCAAAAATTTCCGGTTTGCGCGTCAGTACCATTACGCCTACATATTTATTGTTTTCTCCTTTCGGTAAACATATCCATTTTTTATCGGCAAACGGCACACCCTTATTTAAAACTATTGACGTTAGGTGCGGCTGATTGATAATATCAATCGGCTTATCAAACGCTGCTTTATCATCAATTTCTTCTCTTAATCCTTGTTCATCAAATACTAATGTATGCGGGATTATCACCTCTTTAGCTCCGATATTCTGGCAAAGTTCTCTCCACATCTCTTTATCCGTTTTCGGCTGGGGTTTTAAGCCCATTTGCGTGAGAATCTGCTGATATATTAAAGACGTTTCTAATGCTTTATTTAAAATTTGGGTTAGCCGTTTTTTCGTTAGCTGATTTACTCCTGAATCCGTAAACCTTCTTTGTAAAAAGTTTGACAGTTTAAGTAAAAATTTATCTACTGGGTCTGCTGTTTCTAAGGCTTCTGAAGTTATAGTAAATGACCAATAAACATTTAATTTGATATTCTTCCTAGCTTTAGACTTTGTTAGCTTTTGGGTTCTGGCTAATCTTCCCCAATCTAAAAATTCACATTCTAAAGAAGGTGGATTATTAATTCGCTGCATTAAATACTGTTCAGCATCGCTATCATCGCAGAAAGAACTCCATCTAAAAGTAACTTTTTCCCCTTGAGGAATTTCTTTACAACTACTCTCAAAAGCTCTCGCTATTTCTTCCATTTCTTGTTCTGAATTAAATATCGGATGAATCCCTGTACATGAAAAGCCAAATATTAACTGTAAGGTATTGCTACTCTCGGCTAGATTTTTTTTACTTAGTAAATAAGCCCCAATCAGATACGAATCTTTTTTTAACCGAACTATTGTTGTTAAATCTAGCCAGTCTTCAAATGGATTGAGAACTTTTGGTTTTGATGAACGTGTTAGTTTTACTTTTTTCGTCCCTACCTTCTTTTTTACCTGGGGTGATGTATAGGTTGCATATCCTCTTGTCCATCTTGGGACAACTGGGTACATCTTTGACCAATATATATGCGGTTGATCTCCTGATAACAGTGCTACTGAAAAACTCGCCCAAAATGCACACCCTAATGTCCAAAATACATTTATGCCGATTATTAGATACAGTAATCCAAATACCAGACAGAATATCCCCGCAAAAATCACAAACTGTCTGCCTGTGAATGGGCCAAATTTTGGGCTTTCTCCTAAGCTCTGATTGATTTTTTTTATTTCTGATCTCATAGAGCTTTAATACTTGCTAATCATGTTCACATCAGAATTTATAATTCGTAATAATTCAGCATTCAGAAGTCAGAAGTCAGAATTTAAAAGCAATAAACGCATAATCCATCTATTGATTCAGAAGAATTTTGGTAAGAGTTCAGCACCCAGGAGGAGGCAGTGCGGTGGACGGGTTTCCCGGCATAAAGCAACTGCCATTCAGAAGTCAGAATTTAGAAGTATTTAGTAATTTAGTAAATTGATTCATCAAATATTCTTCTTATTCTTTAACCCTTCTGGCTCCTGGATTCTGACGGATGTATTCTTACGGATTTTGCTTATTCTTTCAACATTCTGACTCCTAGCTTCTGCTTCCTGAATCCTGACAAACTAAGTAGTACAAACCCCAGTGCCAAATAACAAATTCTGAAATAATACGATGAGGATCACGGATATGAAAGTAAATATTGGCTGCTGTATGACGTTGGATACTTCTTCTCCACGTCCATAAGCCGCTACTCCTTGGAAAACTGAAAAGCAGAAGTAGCCAAACAGCACTATTGTTAATGCCGTAAATAGTATTGTTGGCAGACTATTTAACACCCCAGTGCTAATACCACTCCCTGATGATGCACTGTTAATCATACACGTCATTGCTGTTCTTGCATTATTAAATAGTTGTGCGTTTACCGGTCTTGACTCTAATACTATTAACAGCGTTGTTGCTGATGAAATTAATTGCCAACGTGCTTTGTAAATCAATTGAATTATATTTCTTGACGCTTTGGTTCTCTTCATAAATTCTCCAACCAAAGAATGTAGGATTATTGGGAAATTATTCTCTGCATGGACAAAAAGCTTCACTGTTCTTTGCACTTTTGAAATTCAATATTTATCAGTTACAAAGAATCTTTAATACAAATATCATAAATTTAAAGATATAGCAAAGATATTGCAAGTAGCTATATATTTGTTAACCTTTTCAATCTCTAACTTTTGATAGTTGAATCCTCAATCACAACTATGAATTTCCTACCTTTCACAGTGGTTATATTGATACAAATCAATAGCTATGATGTGGAAATTTTATCAATATCAATGCTTTTACTGTTATATCTACCTGAATTTTTGATTTTTGTCTCGCCGTATACGGTTGTCTTCGGCAGTATCCCACTGTATACCAAGGTCTTCATCATCTTTTTCTATCCCTCTCATCATCTTTTACAAACTATTTACAAGTTAAATTTGTTGGCTGTGCCATACTTTTCCATAATGTTGTTATTTGATTGATGATTCTTGTATGCGAGGTGAGGACGGAAAATTTTTACCCCAGCCAGATAGCCTACACCCTAAACCTGCTTGCATTAAACTTCCAAAACACATTCGTGATTGGATTAAAGGCAAGGGAACAGAGTTTCATCGAAAATTGGTGATTGATGCTTGGAAAGCAGAAGTAGGCGAAAACTCCGATGAAATCTCTAGCCTGACTCAAACTGTCCCCTCACTTCACACTCAGGCTACTCTTAGTGCGATCTCTTGCCCCAGGTGTACCTGTGATCAATTTAAGGTTTTTTTGCGCCAGCAAAAAGATGAAGCCCCGCCTCAGTTACACTGTACTTTTTGCAATCATGTTATCTCTCTTTAAAGAATATGGGCGAAAACACTAATTACGATGTGTGTGGGTGCGATCGCGTGGCTATTCGTTCTTTCTCACAATTAAAACAGTTTATATAGTTTATATTTTTTGTCTTTTTCTAGATGGTCTACCTGTTTTTCATATTTTCCGTCCCTGATGCGATCGCAAGTGCTGATATGCAATTGCCGTCTACACTCGATAGACTGATTTTCCTCTAAAGAGAATCAAGATTTAGGAGTAGTCAAAGCTCTGCGAAAACCAGTCACCAAGCTGAATCTATCCCCTTTTTTCGCAGCCCCTTGACAAATGTGCAATTTTCTTAACCTGTCACAGGTGGTCAACGGCTAAGGGGGTCAGGGATTATGCGCTGCTGCGCTTGCTGTGGGATAATGCGCTGCGCCGAGGGGAGATTGCCAAGTTAAAGATAGGGGATTTTGACCGTCAAAATAGCAAACTCATGGTTTTGGGTAAGGGCAGGGGTAGTCAGCGAGAGGCGATTGATTTAACTCCCAAGACTAGGGATGCAATTTGTTATTGGTTGGTTGGCGTTTCGGGGGTTGGCATCCACTAAAGATGCGTTGTTTGTGGCGTTAGATAAAAATACGCCGGGGCATCCTTTGTCAGATACGGGGCTGGCCAAGATGGTGAGAACACGGGCCAAACAGGCGAATATCACTAAGCCGTTATCACCGCACCGCATTCGGCACAGTTCAATTACGGCGGCGTTGGATGCGGGAGGCGCAGAAGATGAGTCGGCACATCAAGTTGGAGACGTTGATGATTTATGACGATAATCGACAGCAGCACCAGTTGAAGGTGAGTAGTGTGTTGGCGGATTTGGTTTGATGGTGTCTAGTTGGCAGGATGAAATCAACAGATCCGTTAAAACGATAAGGGAATCGAGGCAATAGCATTACCTAATTCCTTTGGTTCTAACTTATATAATCCACCCCCATACACGCGACCCTCACCCATCAACATTTCATCGGAAATTTGATTCAAAGCCTGCCATACTAACTCTAGTAATTGCGAATTTTGTGCCAGTGCTTTACTCAAAATAGGTTTGGGATACAAGATTAAGTAAACGTTAGTAGCTGTTGCTTGGGAGTGATTGAGAATAAATCGAAAGGGTCTGCCTCTTTTAGTGTCTTGACGACCCATATAGGTACAAAGAAATGGGGAAGGTGGGCGATTTTCTTGTGCGTACCAGGGGGAGCGATGCTTGCAAAGATAGCGGTCACTAATTCCATTTTCTACTCCCTTTTGGAGATATTTTCCAAGTAAAGGATGCTTTGATTCCACCTCAGATAAAGGCAAATTACAGTCCAACAAAAATAACTGCTGCTCTAAAATGGGATGCCCCATACTATCAGTTGCAATTTCATCAACTGTTAAATAGCGGGGACTAGGCAGAATTGGTTTTAAAAACTCAGTTGGAATTTGATATGCCGCAACTTGTTCTGGTGTCAGTACAAAGAAATCATTAGCTCCTGTAGCCAAACCTCGTTTAATTGTGAATAAATCTTTTAGTGGCAATTGCTGAGAATTAGAATTTACTTGATTGGAAATAATTCCAATTTTTGTCCATTTGGCTGTTGAACGTAGTACCTCACAAGTAACTAATTTTCTTTCATTGGGTGTTGCTAGACTGCCGCCATAACTAAACTCAATATGATGATTAGCAGGTGGCAAAGCTTTCTTGAACCAAACAACTGCACTAGTACAAAGTGCATCTGCAAATTGCACATCATGGGGATGAAACTGATGAATACGTAGCAATGTCACCCGATTTAACAGATACTCCCTCAGTTTTTGTCCATAATTTACGTCCATAAATCCACTAGGTATTAGCCACCCAGCTAGGCAATTATCAGCCATCCAAGCATCTGCAATGCACAAAAAATGGCAGTAAATACTAGCTAACTGGCTGAGTTTTATACCTGTGATCTCAAGAGTTTTATTTTGTAATCGCTGCTTTTCAACTTGGCTTAAATGATGATGTCGCACATAGGGTGGATTGCAAATAATTAAGTTGGCTTTTTCAGCGTCAGTTTGGGGTGATGTTGCTTGGGTAAAGTCAGTAATATTTAATTTTAATGGCGTGTTACGCCAAAGGGAAATTGCTTCTGACCCGTAGTGCGGGTCAATTTCGTAACCTACTGCTGAAGCAATTTGTAATGGGGTAAATTCTCGTAATAATGCAGAGTAGAAAGAACCTGTGCCAAAAGCTGGGTCGAGAAACTGGATTTTACGATGTGCAGGAAATAATTTCAAAGCATATTTCAAAATGTCGGAGGCCAAATCTGTTGGTGTAGCAAACTGTCCGAGCTTGTTACGTTCAATTTTGGTTTTGGCTTCATCTAGTTGCAATTGGCGCAACAGCCTTGTTTGTTCAGTTGCCTTAGTTATGTTCATACACCAAATAATACTAAGTCCTCAATGCGATGTTCCCACAACCAATCAATTCCTTCCGCAGCTTCATAACCCAAGTAACCGCTATCAAAATAACCGCAAAGGAACAGAACAAAACGAACTTGATTACCGTAGTTGCTCCTTAATTGAGCTACCTTAATGGCTTCTTCTTTGCGTCGCTTGTTGGGATTGGTAAAATCCCCTGCTGATTTAGCTTCAATTAGTAAAGGTAAATCTCCTGTTTGGGACTGGGAGGGCATAATTACTGCGTCAATGGGAATGTTGATTTGTTTGCTACCAGACTGCAAGCTGACAGGAATATTCAGTCGAAACGCAAAGGTTCCTGGCTGCATTGTTTCAAATCTTACTCCTGTACCTCCCCTGATGTAAGAGTAACCCCGCTCTTCTAACCACTGCTTAATTGTGGCTAGCTGTCTCTGTTCTTGAGCGTTGCGAATAATTGGGTCAGCTAGCGCACCACAAAGACGGTCTGCAACAATTGTTGCTGCTCTATGGATTTGTGCTTCCGTTGGTTCTAGCATTGTTTGTAGCCAGGGGAAGATATCAGGGTCTATCAGCCACGCCAAGACTTGAACGATTTTTTCTAGCTCGGCATCCAGCATTGTACTGTCCATTTTGGGCGGAATGCGTTGCTTTTCTTCCATATTTTTCACAAGGTTGGGCAATACAGAGGCTAGTCCAATGAGGCGATCTCGTGCAATGGGTGGTGCTGTTGCCATGCGGAGTATTGGCAGTACCAAGGGATGTTGGCGCAGCACGGCTGGTGTAATGTTGGTGAAATTGGCTGTCCAAAGCAAAGCTGATTCTACTTGTTGGGTTGTAGCAATACGAGTATCCCGGTAAGCTCTAGGAGCAAATTCCATGAACCAACTGTTGTAAAAATCTACCGACTGGGCAATATCTTGCTTCCATAGGTGCGGTTTATCAGCATTTACTGGCACTATATCAACCTCAATCAGATGCGCTTTTTTACACCCATAAATTCGTTAATGAGTAAATCTATTTTTTCACCTTGTTGCCATTTCATCTAGACAGCTATGAGAAAATTTCTCAAAATCTTGAGTAATTCTATTATTAGTAACTATCTAAATTTTCATCAGTATCCAAACTTTCTTCAAATTTGACCTCGAACGGTAGGGTATGAAAGCCTAAGTTTTCTAAAGTTAAAATTGCTGATTCGACTAATAAATTGTTGATGATTTCTTGATTGATTAGAGATGTAAGTAATTCGCCAACTCCCTTGTACTGATTTGCAGTATAGTCAATCCATCGGTTTTAAAATGCAAGTGCATCATACAGTGCCATAACCACTTCGGTATAGCGGTCAAAAGGTAATAATTGGTCGCACAACGAGCGCATGGTACGCAGTAGATTGTCTGCATAGACAGATGCTATTGGTTCTCCAGAGTAAGAGGAGAGTTTTTGTAAATCTCCTAAGAGAGTTTTTGTAATTTATACTCCTGAAACTTCTAAGACTATCTGTTCAGTATTCATTGTTTTTATTTAACAATAAGTTCAGTTTATTTGGAGCGAATTCACATTTTCTAGAGTAGATTTATAGGATGAAACCGCAGTTGGGATAGGTTCGTAGTAACCCAAGCGGAGATACCTAAGTCTACAGATTACTTTATTTTCTAGCGTATTAATTTTATTCCTCAAGATACTCTACCACCGCCGTCAGTTCTGCCATAGCACGGTTAAATCGTTTTAACATTGCTTGGGTTACTTTTGGGTCAGCATTGAGGTTGTAAGTTTTTTCTTTACACAATGCTCTGTTATAGCCATAATGCCCAGCCTGTATGCCTGCTGATCATAATTCCCTGTTGGTGATGTCAGCCAGATAAAAACCAAGTTGGTCTTGTCCGCCCTATAGCGTACTATTGAAATACAAACTCTGTAAGTTAGTATATTCGTTACTTACAAACTTACAGAGTTACTAACTTACAGACTAACTGAGTTACGGAGTCAGGATGTGCGTATTATTGCTATTGTGAACGGAAAGGGGGGGTCAGCTAAGACGACAACTAGCGTCAATTTAGCCGCCATCCTTGCTGAGAAATCAAAAGTATTGTTAGTAGATGCAGATCCTCAAGGTTCTGCTACTTGGTGGACAGAGCGCAATGAGCGAGATTTTGAACTAGCCAAGGAAACAGATACGAATGAGTTGTTAAAACTTAAAAAGGTAAAAGGCTTTGATTTTATTATTGTGGACACTCCCCCAGCACTTCACTTTGATGCACTGAAAATTACTATCGATGCAGCTGATTTTGTTGTGCTGCCATCTCCGCCAGCCCCAATGGATCTTCAGGCGCTAATTGAAACAGTACAAGCATCAATAATGCCAGCAAAAGTTAAGTTTAGAGTTTTATTAACCCGTGTTGATCCGCGTAGTTTAGGTAAGGCGCTTGATGCTCAACAAGCATTGATGCAAGGGGGTATTCCTGCATTTAACGGGTTTGTTAGGGCTTATGCTGTTCATGAGCAAGCTGCTCTTGATGGCATACCAATCACTCAAGTTCGCTCTAAAGTGGCTCGTGAAGCTGAAGGGGATTATCGGCGTATTGCTGACGAGCTTTTAAGAGAGGTGAATACTCATGCCTAAGCCTCGCCGTCGTTTATCTGATCTCGTCCAAGAAGAAACGCAGAAAATCAGAGAGCCGAACCTACAGACTTCGGAAGTTACAAAGTCCGAAAGTTTGCCAGCAAATCCAAGTGAAGCAGAAGATAAATTTATAGAACAACAGACTTACAATATTACAGACTTACGGACTTCGGAAGTTATAAAACCCGTAAGTCAACCGGAATCTTCAAGCAGAACAGACTCAACACCAGAAGCAGCCATAGAACAACAGACTTCCAACTTTACAGACTTACGGACTTCGGAAGTTACAAAGCCTGTAAGTCAACCGGAAACTCCGAGTGAGATAGAAGATAAATTTACAGAACAACAGACTTACAATATTACAGACTTACAGACTTCGGAAGTTATAAAACCCGTAAGTCAACCGGAATCTTCAAGCAGAACAAATTCAAAAACAAAAGAAGTTACAAACTTACAGACTTTGGAAGTTGCAGAGCCTGTAAGTCAACCTGGATTTTCCAGTAGAACAGACTCAACACCCGAAGCAGTTACAGAACAACAGACTTACGATATTACAGACTTACAGACTACCGAAGTTACAAAGTCTGATAGTTTAGTGGAAACTCTAAGTGAAGTGCGAGATAAAGTTACAGAACAACAGACTTACGATATTACAAACTTACAGACTTCGGAAATTGCAGAGTCTGTTTCCTCTAAGGAAATTGCTATTAAGCGGGAGAGTGAAGAAATCAACAAAGCTACAAAGTTACAAAGTCTGAAAGATACAGACTTACAGAGTACCGAACTTCCGAAGTATTTAAAATTGGAGCGTAAGGAAACACGATTGAGGCAGGATCAGATTGACGCACTTACCGATCTCACCCGGAAATTGAATAGAACAAAACGAGTAAAAGGTGGTGAGAGACTTACAGACAATACGTTGATTCGTGTTGCAGTAGATTTACTGCTGAGTAAAGCTTCAGAACTTCAAGGTACTACAGAAGATGAGTTACGAAGCTCATTAAATTTGTAACTTACGGAGTTTGTAACTTACAGAGTCTTTTATTAATTTATGGAAATCAGCAAGAAGATGATGGGATAAATTAACCTGAGATGAACTTTCCATCATTTCAAACTATCATTAGTTTTCCTTTTCTAACTCTATCTGGTGATGGTAATTGAATAAGTGTGATGCCCACCCACAAAAGCTATCACCTACGGTGGAGCGTAGCTCATCGCCTTCGGCGGGCGGTTACGCCATCGCTCTTGTACATTTTTCCTCTAAGAATCTGATGGGGGTGCGTCATTGAGATTGAAAAAACTGCTTGATAAAGTTGAGATATCCTTGCCGCCCACCTTTATTAGTCCACAGTTTAATTGACGATTGAATTCGTTTGAGGCAGTCTACAATTTCTGTCACAGTTTTGCTTGTCATCTGCTCGTCAAGCGGTTGGTCAGTTTCATCTGAAATGGAGGTTCGCCCTAAGCGTAATTCACAAATCGCCTTTACTTGTGTAGCGACTTGGGCTGATATTCCTCTAATTGGACGTGATGCGCCTGACCTACCTTGAGCTTCGGCACTATAAACGCGGATTAATGATTCAATTGCTGTCATTACCTCAGCATCAATCAAATCCGGTCTTTCTTGATAGACTTGCATGATGGCAAACTCTATATTCTGTAGAACATCTAAATGTTTGTCCTCAACGCTCATGATTACCACTTTATCTGTAGTTTTAACTGAGTTGATAGTCTGTGTAATCGCAACTACACAATTAAAGTAATTTTGCAGCTACTAACTTTGAGCTAACTGTTCTATGAGTTGCAGTATATGTTGTTCAATTTGCTCAAGGGCAACTGTTGCCGAGGTTTTATCTATATCATGAACTAGCCAGTATTCAATAGCATCTGCCCATTGAGGAAACCGCTCATTCATTAATGGTCTGTGTTCCAACTCATCTAAGGCAATAACTCTAGTAGATGATTGAAAATCTTGCTCACTGGCTGCTAGTGGAAACCGTTCATCAGGTAGGTTCACCAAGCGCAATGCTAAAGCCTCAGCCGCATACCGGGATATTGCCCCCACATTGTTAACACCGCGCTCAAGTGCTAATCCTCTGGAGTCAGCTTGCCAATCTAACCCCTGTTTGGTGGCTAACCAATTAAATAAGTTTTCAGCAAAGCGGCTGCGGTAGTAGTTACCTGTACACAAGAACAAGATTTTATTCATTAAGACTGACCAAATAAGCCTATGGGCTTTGTACTGGTAAATGGGTTTATTTGCAAGATATTTAGGCTACTTTTCACATGGTTGCGATTGGGGTTTCCTCTAAGAATGAGAGGGGCGATCGCCTATCGCCGAGTTGCTGACTTTGTACTTTTGTACTTGTTGTTATAGAGTGATTAATTAAATAAAGTCTAGTGTGGCAAAACTTACTAGAGAGTCGTCTTCTCTAGTGAATTTTACCACACTAGATAATAATTGGTCATCCTGGCAAATACCGCTTTGAGGCTTTAGAACTTACAGAGTCTGTGAGTTCATTGTTGCAAAAGATAAGAAGTATCAATGTATATAGTTTTTACTCAATACCATCAACAACAGGAAATAAAGGACTCCCTGGCGACCATAATTCTGTACTATCTGGGTGTTCGTCAAAGTAATTAGCCTTAGTAGTAACTCGCAGAGTTTCCTTCATTCCTGGCATGGAAAATTTGTATTCGCCATCTTGCATGAGTTGAACGTCAAGGCCAGGAGGTAATAAAGCAGGACTTTGTAGTATTTTGTCTAAGGTTTTTAAATCATATAATGGTTCTGGACGTGGAAGTTCTTCTAAATCAGCTTCGGTAATTACATCCAAATCAAAACTATCCTCTTTTGCTTGACGAATGCTGCTATCTAATTCACTAACCAGGGTTGCTCGTTGTTCTTCGTTTTGAGTACGGCTAGATAAAGCTGCATTGGTAATACTTCTAGGTAAGGTGGCTAAAATAGGCTGTAACTTACCCACATACTGAGAGAATAAACCAATCCTTTCTCTTAAAGCCAAATAAACATCTGTCTCTACAGTATTTTCATAGTGTAAATTAATAATTTTAATATTCTCAAAGGCTTGCCCTAAGCGGTCAATTCTGCCAATTCGCTGCTCAACCCTCATAGGATTCCAGGGCATATCATAGTTAATTAATGCCCCACAAAATTGAAAATTTAAGCCCTCGGCTGCTGCATCTGTACACAAAAGAATATCAGCTTTACCTTCCCGAAAAATTCGCTTAGTATCATCTCTAGAAATAACTCGCCAATTACCATTACTTAAACCTAATTCTCCTCCGCGTCCGGAAAAGCAAAGAATTTTATATTTCTCAGTTTCTACTAAATACTGACGCAGAAAATCCATAGTATCAGTATATTGAGTAAATACTATTATTTGCTGATAATTTTGTTGTCTAAGCTGTTGGATTTTCTGCCGTATAATCTGAGCTTTAGTATCAGGTGGGAGTTGCTTGACTTGTACTAATAAAAATTCTAAATCACGTACTTCTTCTGCCTTTAATGCTTTTATCTCTAACTGACTAGCTTCTTCAGTATCCATTGCTTCGTCAGCATTTTCATCATCAGACAGGTTTTCTTCATTAGGCTCAAGTTGAGAATCGTTACCAATTTTGATAGTATCAATTCTTTGATTTAGGGTATGTTCTAAAGCAGCAAAGCTACTGGCTAACCGACGGCGATAAATAGTCATGACAAAGCCGACAGCGTTTTTATCAGCTTGAGAAGCATTATTATAGGTAGTAGAAATATAGTCTTCAACTGCTTCATAGACTTTTCTTTCAGCAGCAGTTAAAGTTACAAATTCGTCTTCAACTATACGAGTAGCGATACGACTACTAATTTTTCCAGCTTCGTAATAGCGACGTAATAGTTCACGGGTATGGCGCGAAATCAAACGATTGACGGGAGTGTTAGAGCGCATGATTGCGATCGCATCTCGTCTTCTTTCGTTGCTGAGTTGTTTTCTGGGCAATGTAGCTTCATCTCTAAGTGCTTGCAGCACTTTTTTTGTAGCTAATTTACTACTACCAGAAACAAATTTTTGGGCAACTTCCAGAGGTGTTTCGTCAAACTGCGCTTCGACAGCACGAAACAATCGTGCCATAAATTCAAATTGATCGTGGCTAGGGTTGAGTGTGCTGGCATAATCAAAGAAATGACGGAAGCTTTGAAGATCCCATTGTTGAGGTAGCCCTAGTAAATTGAGTAAATCCCAAACTTCTATAGGACTAACTTGCATGGGTGTTGCAGTTAATAAAACTAAACCTTGAGTTCTATGTTTTAACTGCTGCATTAATCGCAATAATTGATTAGGCCCTTTAGGTTGAAGGCCACTCACACCTTGTCTACGGGCATGATGTGCTTCGTCAAGGAAAACCAAATCGTAGGGTTCTGCTTCACTAAGCAATTCTTTTGCCCGATCTGCCCTCCGCATCAAGTAGCTGGAGGTAATGACAATTGGTTCTTTGTGCCATTCTTGACGACTGACTGGTTTAATGATGGGCTTACCTAGCACTCTCAAAGCTGGGCAATCATACCAACTCAAAGTTTTTCCATCATATATAGGGATATTGAGGTTAAATTTTTCTCTAAGTTCAATTTGCCATTGAGTGAGAACAGCTTTGGGGGCTAGGATGAGAATTCGCTTGCCTTTGCCAGCTAACCAAGCTTGACGAATTAATAATCCAGCTTGAATGGTTTTACCTAAACCAACCTCATCCGCGATGAGAAGTTTGGGAGGCCAGTTTTGATAAAGGCGTTGGAAAGCTTTGACTTGGTGAGGATATGGGGTGATTCCACAAGTTGCTTCACCAACGCGATCGCCTTGTCCAGGAGTTGCAGGGCCAAACTGTATTAAACGCCAAATTTGTTTAAATTGTTCTTGTAAATCTAGAGGTTGATTCTTTTCGTCGCCAGCTTTTTCATCAGTTTGAGGAGTTGTAGCACCAGCAGTACCTATACCTACAGTGTGCTGAGTGCTAACTTGTAATTCTTCAACTCCCTCTAATCGTTTCGGTTTTTGATCAATAGGTGGGAGATAACTGAGGAGTTGTGCTTTTACCGCCGTAGGAACGTCAATGACTAAACAGCGTTTGGCTTGGTTTGTCCAGAGTTTAGCAAACCCTCGTTCCTCTTCATCTAAATGGAGTTTTGTTCCACTCCAATCAGTAAAGACATGAAAACTCTCCCAATTCCCTGCCCAGCCTTTGGCTGTTTCGTTGACACTGCCATTAAATGCTAGTCTGTTACCAGCTTTGTCTTCAATAATTCCGGCTTTTTCGTGAAAAATTCCTTGTACGGGTATTGGCTGACGCTCAGAACCACAAGGTAAAGCAAGTTTCACCTCTAAATAACCTTGTGCCACCATCCAAGACAGAAGTTCTAATGCGTCTGCTTCTTCGATATTCTCTGGGATTAAGGGAAAATTAGATAGAGAACGATCTACTACTTCTCTAAGTTTTTCACCTCGTGCGATCGCTTCTACCTCTGATTCGCCTAGAGTGCAGCCAATAATTAAGCGCATGGTTCCGTTATTACGGATTAACCCCTCAATTCCTCGTGCAGCTAGGGTAAGAATACGTGCAGAAAAAAATCCTGTAGAACGTTCATAACGTACTGCACAACTAAGCGCAGGTTCGTAAAAATCTTTAATTAGACTCAATGTGTCAGAGTCGTACTTAGTTGCCCAAGTATAATCTGTAAGTAAAGCCATAAGTTTTTAGATATTAGTTTGAATCATAAAACTAAATTTTTCTAAAATTAATTTTTTTCTGGCTTCAATAAATTGCTGATAATTGTCTAATTTCCACAGTTCTCGCTCTTTGGGAATTAGATGTAAATCTAAATAGCTATCATCTTTGCCACTAAACCATTGCTCAGGAAGAATATCTTTTTTACCTCCAGCACCGTTTTCTTGGGCAGTTAATAGCATACAGTTAGCAATCTGATCGCGGTCAAATTGCAGGTATTTAAGGATATCTTTGCGTCCTGTATTTGGATTAATTGTTTTAATTTTGCGTAGTACAGATTGAGGAAAAATATGGTCAATCTGTGGTAAGTTAGCATAATATGCTGGATGATAATCAAAGCGTTGATACCACAGATTAAAATATATATGAATATATTTAGAGGAGTAATGCTGTCCTAAAATATTCGATTCGGTAATTTCTAAATTTCTGCCATCAGCACGAATTACACCAAATAGTTGCTTAACATTAAATTCTTCAGTTTCTTTAATTTTCCTGGTTAATTTATCAATTAACTTATCAGGATTACCACTAAAAGCACCTGTGAGTAAGGTTCTTAAAATATAGGTGTCTAACTGCTGAATATTAGACCACTTTTTAGGATAATGATAGCGAAAATATATTATAGGAATTAGTGCTAAGTAAGAAGGAACAGCTTTATCAGTCTGTAGAAAAGTTTTACCAAACAAAAAATCTTTAACATCTTTGATAGCATTAGCTATGTTATCCCAGTTTTTGATGATTTCTTCCCTAGTTACTCCATCTCTAAACTTATTAACGTCATACTGCGCTCCTTTATCAAGTAGAGTAATACAGGTTTTTAAAATAAAGTCTCTGGTAAAACTATAGCCACTTCGATTCAATTCATCTATCAAGGCTTCCAACTCTTCATCTGCATCATCCCAACTGGATGTTAACAAAGAAAAGAGTAAATCAGATTTACCTAACTGAGTTCCACCAGAATTTGCTCTAATGAAAATTTCTACAACATCTTCTTCTTGATAGGCTTCTGGGTTATCAACGCTATCAAGTTCTTGATATATTAAAAATTCTAATGAACAGAATTGATTAATAGCCAATGCTACATTATCGAAAATTCTGCTCTTCTCTTCATTACTTAAATCATCTTGAAGTGCAATAATCGATTGAGCAATTGTGTTAAATTTATTATGGTTAAAAATAATATCTTTAAATTTAATCCAAGGAAATTTAACTTTATCAGCATTTAAAAACTTAAATTGATAGCGGATATCTTCTGGTGCAACTAAATCTCCACTCAGAACATTAAAAAATAATTCTTTTCTTTCATAACTACCTTTTAAGCCAATAAACATAGCTTGCAAGCGTTGTTGACCATCTAAAACCAGTAATTTAACTTGGTTATTTTCGGTAACATAAAAATCGAAAAGTTTCAAGCTTTGTTTATAATGGTCAATAAACTTACGGCACTTAATTTTGGCATTTGTGCGCCACACTAAGAGAGTGCTAATTGGGTATTCACGCATAATCGAGTCGAATAATCGCTCGATTTGTTCTTCTGACCAAACAAAAGGGCGTTGAATATTAGGCAACCAAAAGCCACCATCTTTCTCTTCATTATTGAGATAAGTAACCATTTTACGAATGGTTTCTTTTTGATTTTTCATAAGTCAATTCCTTATGCAGTTTGAATATTCAACCACAGTTCTAATTGTTTGGGCTGGGGAACTTTTTCACTAAATGCTAAACGGCGCAAGCTTTCTAGGACATCAAAATCTTTAGCAGCTTCTGCAACTTCTCCTTCTTCTTCTGTAAAACCTGTGTAAGTACTGGAGACAGGTAAAACTTCTAATACTGCTAATAAAGCAGTTTGGAAATCTGCATTTTTATCAACTTGGTTGCTTTCTAGCAATTTCTTGGCAGCTTCCAACCCATTGCTACGCGCACGGTTAGCAGCGTGATGTAGTGCATCAATCATCGCACGGCTACCATCTGGTGAACCTAGAGCAGCTTTAGCGGCACGTTGGCTACTATCCCATAAAATTAAATCGCTGGATTGTTTTTGTGCTAAATAACCAACGATTTCTCGATCTAAATCAACACCTACAACTCTGGCTAACCGCAAAGCTTCATCGTAAGGGAAACGAGGTGCTTCAAAGGCATCCCAGGCTAACACAAACCATTCAGTAATAGGATCTAAATTTGTTTGGCGTTTTGTGCCTAAAAGTTGTTCCATGCGCCATTGTTTTACTTCCCTTCTAGCTGCATCTAGTGCATCTTCTGGGGTGACTGCATAGGGATCAAATTCATCAAATAAGCTGGTTTGTTTGCTTCTGGATTTTGCTTTTGGTTGGGCTTTGGGAGTACCACGAGTTAAAGGCCAGTGTTGGGATAATTCTTGTAAGGCTGGGCCAAAGCAGGATAGATATAAATCAACGCCTTTGATACCGTATTTTTGAAATTCTTGGACTCGTTTTCTGACAGCTTTAGCCACATCCTTTTCTACGTCTTCCCAATAAACGGTATCTTCTTCAGATTTGGGAGGACGAGGACGACAAACGAGGAATATGGTACTTTTAGCGGCGGCTTTATCTTTGATGTGCAGGCTGCTTTCAGCTTCGGTGTTGATAGGCCAAGAAGCAGTGATAGTAAAGCCGGCTTCTAATAAACCACTGGCTAAAGCATCCCACGCGCCTTGGGCTTTATGGGTAAACATGAGGGTAAGAATGCCATCTTCTTTTAATACACGGCGACATTCTGCAAAAATACTCGCCATGCGTTCTTGATAATCTTTAGTTGCTAATGCTTTTGCGCCTTTTTCACCTTGGAATTTTGCAGGGTTGGCTACGGCTTCGTTTTCTTTATCTGTTAGTTGGCGGGTGAAAAATTCGGGGTAAACATAACCTGCGGTACGCTTTAACCAGACATAAAAGAAATCACTAAGTTCTGCATACATAACATTGTCATAGTAGGGAGGGTCAAAGACAATAGCATCTATGCTTTTATCTTCTAAATGAGACAGATTATCTCCTGAATCATTAGTAATTGTAATGTTAGGTATAGTAAAGGATGATGTATTTAATAATTTAAGTTGCTTACTTTTGGTGTTAGCTTTTTTGATATCAATGTCTGGACGAATTAATTCAATAAGTTCTTCAATACATTTTCCAGTTTGTTTTATTGCCCAATCATAGCCTAAACCCGTTATGAGAGGTGACATTTCTGCGTAAGACCAACAAAAAGCAAAGTCATGGCGATTAAAACTATTTGCTATAATTTCTCTCGTTGGCATCCATACAGACATTCGAGAGTTATAATTCAGCATTTTATCTAAAGCAAAGCTTAAATAAATAAAAGCTGATTTTGTTACTTCATCTAGTTTTCCCTGGGCTTCTTCTGTCTCTAATAATTCTCGGAATACTTCTACACTTGTAGTATGAGATACGAGTTGACGGGGATGAAATAAATCTTTCCATAATGGCATTCCATATTGAATAGGTCTATCATCATTAATGTCATGAGGTACAGATTCATTTGGAATAATATCTAAAGCTTCCCATTCACTTAATTTTTCTTCTAATTTTGCTTTAATTTTTGATGAATTATCATCACTAGATAGAGGCGCACGGTATCCTGTTTCCCACTTTTCGCTTATTTTTCCTGCTTTTGTTGTACTAACAATTTTTTCTTTATACGCAATAGCAAATAATTGATCGCCCATTTCTCCAGCTTGTGCTTGAGCTTTAATTTCATCACCTGAAACAACTCGATTACAATCAGGATATGGACATTGAGCATCACCTCGGCTAACCGTTCCAACTGATTGGTCTTTGCTTCTATGTACTATTTCAAATTCACAAATACGCTTATTCATATTAGGTTTTAAACGTACACCTATCCCATTTGATGTAAGTTTCCAGTTAGGTGAAAGAGGAATAATACCTTCGCAATAGGGGCAAATTATAGTACGAGTGTAAATATATGTCATATCATTTATTGATTTATTTTCGTGTTCAGGAAATAAATCTTCTATTTTTTTATGTATCCGTTTACGCCATTCTGTACTAATACGTTTATAAACTTCAATTAATTGAATATCGTATTTTATAGGCAATTCTACTGTAGCTTTTAAGATAGTTGTTGCCACAGGATTAATATCATTAGCAATAGAATTAAACCCTAATCTTGCTGTTTCAAAAGGTATGCTTCCTCCACCTGCGGTTGTGTCAAGTATAGAAAATTGAGTTAGTTCTTTAACATTTAATTCATTTTTTAACCATGTAATATCATTGCTATTTAGGCAATATTTAAAAGCTCGATCATATCCATAAGGATCTTTGACCCGCTCTCCAGTTCGCCGTGCTTTTTCGATTAAATACTGTGCTTTCACTGGATCACCATGAATACCTAGAATATGAAGAAACTTTTCATGATCAGCATCAGCAGGTAATAAAGAAGCTAAAACAGCAGCGCGTGAGGCTACTAAAGGTCGCCTCGCCCACCATACATGAAGTCTATTTGGTGTAGGAGTTATTGCTGCACTTCTTTCTCTAGTACTTTCAGCACTTAATTCCGCTACAGGTAGCCATTCCTCAATCAAACGTCGGGTCATTTTTTATTCCTTTAATCTTTATTTGGGTCTGTCAACAAACAGCGCAACGCCATCAAAACTCGTCTGGGATTTTTTCTGTGCATCGCCATTCCCAACCAGTAGGCGGCTTCTTCTTTTCCCATCACCTCAACTCCCTCAGCACAACAGCACATATTCTCCCGATTTCGCATTGGTGCTAACACGCGAAACATTAAACCCATTCTCAATGCCTGTTCTTCATCAAGGTCAAAATCTTTGATTTTTCCTCGTTGCAATTTGGTTAAATCAATATCTATCTGCTTGAGTTGGCGTAGTAACCGATGTTCGATTAAAGCAAAATTTCTGCCTTTAATCCCTGCAACACGTTTGGGATTTTTGAGATGTGGTGTAGCAGGAGATGGTAACTGCCAAATTTCTAAAGATAAATCACTTCCTGGCAGCTTTTCTACTTTTAATTGATAGTGAGGTTTGCTCAAATTCTTAGTAAAAGAATTATAGTGATGTGAAAATTGACTTAAAGGAAGAGTAGCAACAACCATTTTTAACACGCCTCTGCATAAGCTTCTACAAAAGCTGCACCAGTAGCAAATCTGGCAAGCTTATCTGTTATCTTTTCCGGTTCATCTGTGTTCAGGTCTAGCCCACTAGCGTAGCTTAAGGTAAAAGTTATTTCTAAATGAGTTTCAGAAGCTGCTCTTAATTGAGGTTGTAAGAAATCCTTAATTGGTTGAGCATCACTTACCTGCCCTTCAAATTCGATACTAAAACTACTGCTATTGGTGGTTTCATATTCAGCAGATAGTTTTACTTGTTTGTCTGCACCTGAAACAGTATTAATAACACCAAGCAACTTAAATCCATCACTAACATCAAAAACCCTTAAACTGAGTCGGCTAATTTTCTTAATTTGTGCCTTCTTTGCATCTTCCCAAATTTTGCTTAAAGCTTCCCGTAATGGTGCTTCTGCTTTAAAAATTTTAGTGGTTGGAGTTGATTTTTCAGGAATTTGTTCGGGAGTCTTGATAGTATCAACGCTGTAACTACCAGTTTTTTCACTTACTTTAGAAGTGCTAGGATCACTCTCTCTATCAGCAGGATTATCTGTATCAACCTCTATGTTTTCATTCGGTTTTGTGACAGCAGGTGCAGGACGAGGCCAAATACCACGCTCTTTAGCATAGGTAGTGGTGAAAATAATCGACTGCTCATCAATTTTTATTTCGGCGTAGGGGTCGCCCTGTCCTAACAGTAAATCCCCACTTTGATAAACATAAATACCCTGTGTAATTCCCAACCGCACCATTTTAATGAATGTGTCATCACTCAGCATGATGGGGAAACGGGGGTCTTTGCGAAACTCTGCTCTCAGTTCAGCCGTGCTGATTTGTCCCTTTTTTAATGGGGTCTGATCTCTGACATAATTTGGTGCAGGAGGCTCACTATTAGGCTGGAGTAATTTTTGGTTATCTAGCAAGGCTTTAATAATTTCCTGCTGTCCATTCCCCGGACGTTCGGAAGCCGAAGGTAAATCAAAAGCTGTATGAGCTAAATCAACGCTTGCTCCATCCAGGCGATTGCGAGACGGATAAAAAAGATGACGATAGCACTGTTGAATAATAATGGCTAATTCTTGTTCGGACTTCTTGTAAAGTTCGTTAACCTTTTCTTGCTGGTGTTCTGGTAATTGTGCTAAACGGTCAGGCGATCGCATCGCGTCTAATGCCAAGCGATAAAGCATTTTGTTCTTCATCTCATCACGAGTGGCATCATCCGCAACTAAAAACACCAAATTGTTCAGTAATTGGCGAAACCTTCCTTGATTTCCCTGATAGCGGTATATGTTTTCAACTAATGGTGGCACTGTTACCGCTTCATTACGTACTGTCTCCGCATCATAGCTAATCAGTACTAAGTTAGGTTTGCCATCCCCCGCATCATCAGACACATCGTAGGCTCCACCTGCAAAGGGGATTAAATTAAAGGTTTTCCCAGCAGCAAAAATAGTCCGAATACGGTCTTGCAACAGATTTCTGGCTTCGTTTAGATCCACCTGCTTTGTCTGGCGGCGAATGAGTACACCAAGGTTGACTTCTGTTAAAAATCGTAGGGGTGCAGCCGGACGGTCATCAAGATAAGCAGATTCCACAATAAACCTTTGACGCGCATCATTAATAAAACTGATATCCAAACCAGAGGCGAGGATAGCGTAACGCAGATTTACTTCGTCTATACCTTGTAAATTGTCATTAAACGCAAAGCTATTCCATAGAATGTTTCGAGCAACAAAAGAAGCATAGGGAGCTAAACCCGCATACCATTTAGCATCTAACTGTTGTGCCAGGGAAGTCTCTTTCTCGGTTGCTGCTACATCATTTTGAATCACAGGGTCAAACCGCCCTAATTCGAGACGAGTAGTAATCTCATCTCGAATAGGAATATACCCTGGATTAACGTGATGTAAATGAATAGCGTAGGTGTTTGCTGGTTGCTCTTGCCAAAGATAAGCAATGGTTCGTGTCAGTAACCTCAACATTCCTCTAACACGCTGAAAAGTACTTAGGGTTGAGAGCTTATCTGTAAGTAAATCCATCAACGCGGGATGGAAAGGAAAACCATTCCGAAAATCAGCCACTCTATCTGCGTTCACCCGTTCAGTTGGTAAATCACCGCGATGGGTGATCCATAATTGTTCGTAATTACGAATTACTTCCTGGGCTGCATTTTCATCAATGTACGAAAATAATCGGCGACGCAAAACCTGTACAGTTTCTTGTTCTGTCGTTGGGTTTAAAAGTGTAGCTACTCGCCCTGCAACTTTAGTAGCTTCATCAAGTTTTTCTGCTACGAACTCATTCTCTTGAGAATAAGCATCTGTAGCTTTTCCTTCTTTACCAACTGCTAAAGTAAAAACTACACAAGCATTTGCTGAAGAACTCACAGCTTTAAATAAAGCAGTTAGAAAAGGCGTAAGTTGGTCTTGTTCTTTTCTACCTTTAATTTTACGTAAATATATAGATAATTCGTCTAATAAGATTAATACTGGTTCATTACCAAATAGCTCTTGAATTGTAGCTGCCCCTGGAGCAACTTTTTCGATATCACTTTTACGTACTTTCTCGTATCCAGCCACCCCAGCTAATCCATAAGCCAGTTCTCCCCAAGGGGTATAAGCTCTTAAACCATCACCGAGAGGTCTACCGTTTACCGGATCTGCATTTTCTCCATCAAAAGCAGCCAATCTCACCCTGGTCTTGGGGACGAGTTCAGGCTCAATAAATTCCTGAACATTCTCTACGTTTTGCATTCCGTGTGCAGCATGGGTCAGCGCAATTAAACTATGAGTCTTACCACCACCATATTGAGTATCCAAACGCAACACGGCAGAACCGCCCACACCTTGCAGCCTTTGACAAACAGTTTTTAATAATGCTTTTAACCCTTGGGTGGGATGAGTATTGGCAAAGAATTTATTTGGTAAAGCATACTCTGGTGGTGCTGTACCATTAATGACCTGAGCTAAATCTGCTGCAAAATCCGACTCTCGAATATTACCTTTTAATATGTCAGGGCGAGGGCTACAAATTTCAAATAAGGTTTTCATTACATTCGTTTTCTTCGCTAGTCCTAAAAACTGCACGGCAAAACTGCGTAGGCGCAGCCCGCCGCAGGCATCGCAGGTGTTAAAGTTGCGATCGCCCACAATAAAATTGAGTCAGCATAGATTGAATGAATCTACTTACTTTTCCGCAGAACTGATTAGATAAAAATTTTAAAAACTAATGCGGACGCATTATTCGCTACATAATAACCGCTCTAGTGCAGAATTACATAGGTAATAACACCATACTTGGGCTAAAACTAACTAATGTATATAAGTTTTAGAGCAACGATTAATATTCTACGTATACTTATATAGATGATAACTGTCTGATTTGTATTTTTTGAGGTAGCCAATGGTGGGCAATCCTGCTGCGAGGTCGTACTTACTAAAACACTCTGGGTGAGCAGATTTGGCACAAGAAGTAAGAGACCCTTATTTTATATTTAGAACTTTATTCTAAACGTACAACCTTAATTTCTACTCTAGATGAGCGAACTGTTGACTTTCTATACTGCTTCTATACTTTCTTCTATACTCAGAGTTTACTAGAAAATATAGTTTCTATACTCGTTCTATACAAGCGTATAGAACGCAAAAACAGTTTTATTACTGTGGTGTGAATGCTCAGTCGGTACAAGATAAACTGCGATCGCTTGGCATTGGCAGGGAAGAACCAATGGATACTAATTGATGAGAAGGTGATCGCCCCCCAATACGGTTCGGATAAGAAACTTACTCGTGTAGGCAAGCTCTTGGTGCAGGGGTGCAGGGGTGCAAGGGGGAACGAAGGTACTCTCTCCCCTGCCCCTCTGCTCCTCCGCTCCCCTGCTCACCTCAACAGATAAATTTGTTAACCGAACCGTATTGGATCGCCCCCTACCGCCGCACCAAACCTCACCAGCAAATAGGCTAAGTGGGGAAATGTTTTGCATTACAAACGTAGTATTTGAGTAGTAATTGAGGGAGAGTGATCACTTACTTTACTCAACTGGGTAATACAGCCTGTCTTTTTCATTAAAACGCCAACAACGATGAATAAAGTCGCGATCTTGTGTCCACTGTTCAAAATCTTTCTGGTTTAATGTTGCACGTTTTTCTTCGATGGTAGATGCAGTAGTGCCAAAACGCTTTGCTAATTCTTCTGCATTGTGGGGATTAAGCTTGACTGGCGCACTCGTCTGCTGATAATAAGAGTAGCCGCTTGATTTGTTACGTGACCTTGATGTATTGATACTATTTTGCATCTGGATCAATGCCCCTTCAAATCGTGAAAGTTTGTGAGTTAGTTCTTCGAGTTTACCTTCGAGATTAGTTAATCTTTTTTCTTGCTGGTCGTTGCTACTTTCACTCACACTTTCCTGGAAACGAAAAAACTCCTCTTCCAGTTGATACAAGCGAATTTCTACACTTTCTTCTGTACCTGGTACGTCTCCTAAAATATGGTGTAGTCCTTGGATAACCAAATCTGTGGCGGTGGTTTTCCGTTCTCTTGCTGCTTTGCGAAGTGCCTCAGTTAATCTTTTGGGAAGTTTGAAGTTAATTGATTCGCGTTCAGTTCTTGGCATTTCTACACGCAGTACATACCTTGGTATAGACAAAGTGTACCACTTTAGAACGAGCTAATCTTGAGCAAGCCAGAGTACTGCTAGTACTCTGCCAACAGAACTTTGCGTGGTGGACAGCAGAGGGGCTTCGGGGCAGAGGGGCAGGGGAGAGAGTACCTTCATTCCCCCCTGCTCCCCTGCTCCCTTGCTGGGTCTACACAACAATATTGGGTTGGTGAACTACTAGTGGGAGATACAAAGCAGTTCTCATCTGTAGAAGCAGGCAGTCCTTATCACGCCCGTAACTTTGATTACACCTTTTCTTTCAGAAATCCGGGTAAACAAAGGCAGTAGCGAAAAGCATCGCAATATAAATTAATAATCTTCTGACTTGACGTATCCCTTGGGCTTGTAAGAAAGGGTGTCAAACAAAGATGTAGAATGGTGAATAAAATGTCCGGGAACAGAGTTTATCGGTCATTTTTCTAAATGATGCGGAAGCTTATACTTTTATACCCCTAATCATCCAAAACATTAATTTTCTATCACTGCATCAGTCTTATTACTGGATACAGTCGGGGGTAGCGTCAGGAGTAGCATCGGGATAGAAAGTACGGATACCACCCGCTCTTCTGACAAATACAGCTTTAAAAGTTCTATTCTCATCAGTGACACCCAGAAGACATACCTGGTTAGTGGTGCTAGTGTTGGGGTTGTTCTTGTAACCTAAAGAAGCGATCGCCAAAATTTCTTCAGCACTGAGGGTGTAAGGATAACCTTTAATACTAGACTGAGCAGTTCCAGTACCTACTTTCACGATTGCACCTATTGTGTAGATTGTGTTAGGAACTACTTCTTCTCTTGACGTATTATTGTTCAGTCGTCCAGCTAGACCTTTGTTTTGCAACTCTACATAACGACCAACAAAATGCAGCCCACCAATCGAGCCGCCTTGAACTGGTTCTCCACAGAATACATGGTCAAAACCTGCGACATTGAACCAGAGATCGGTTAGATCGTTCAAGAAATCCGTATCAGAAGTACGACCTACTTTGATATATCCTCCCACATAAGCCTTGATATTAGACAACACAGTAGGATTATTAGCCATCATAGTTTGGAAGGCAGTGGGGCTCACAACAGTACCTGGAGCGCCGCAAAGATTAACCACTGCTGTGTCAAAGCTGTTGAGAGGTGGGGCGCTCGGTGTGACATCAGCTGGGCTACCATAGGCTAAACCAGATACAGGGTTATTGATTTCATCAAAGAAAGGGACAGAACCAGCTGGTAAAGAAGGAGTGGAACCGGAAGAACCATAATCAGTAATTACGATGTCATCAATATTAGTTCTGTTTGCCGTCCCATCAGTCTTACGAACTTCACAGCGAACACTACCAGAGATGTTAGGTGTAAAAGTCGCTGTTTGTAATGTTGTGGAAGTGGTATTGATTGTGGAACCGATTTGTGTCCATGAAGAGCCACTATTAGTTGAACACCAAACACCCCAAGTAGTATTAGCGTCAGTACCAAATTTAGCGTGTTTGATAGTAATAGAGCCTGCACCTGTAGTGCGGTCAAATCGCATCGTTACTTTACCACTATTACGAATACGAGCAGACTTTGCACCATTTTTTCTGTCAGTGCTGAGATCGCCAATCAGAGCATCATTCAAATTCCATAAGCCCGTACCCAGATTAACATCAGCAGCTGCATAACTTGTTTTCGTACCGCTCTCAAATCCTTCAGAAATTGTGGCACTATCTGCACTAGTTACACAAAAGGTGAGCAGTATAACTGCTCCTGTTGATATCTTTAAAGGAAAAGCTAACTTAGACATACTTAACAGGTTGGTTACTTTAGTTAATTACTAGTTGCTTATGAATTCCAATAGTAGATAAACTACTTTATTTAAAACAAAAAAATCAACAGTGAATATTCAATTCACAATAGTATAAATTCAGCATAATTTAAACTATTTAATACTTTCAAAAACCGCATAGCGTTTATTAAAGTATTTATTCAATATGCCATTGCTCTCTTAAATTTTGATTAAATATAAGTTAAAATCTTGAATTTTAATTTATATTATAATTCAGCTATTAGTCTTCATCTTTAACCCACAATATTCCAATCAGTCTAGCACTTACAATAATTATTCCTGTGTCAAATGTTGCGTCCGTCAGGGAATCCCAAGCACTAAGCGCAGAGTAGTTATTGACAAATACTGCGTTAGTAAAAAATTTACATGAATTTTGAAAAAAGTTGAACATCTTAGTAGTAATTTCTTCTGCCTCTTCTATTGTCATAATTTTTGAAGAATAAGCTAAATCTTTGGTCAAGACAAATGCTGAAATTTTTTGGGCTGCTGCTTGATGAATTTCTTTCCAGTGAGTGCCAAGCCCTACATACCCAATTTGACTAACAAATAAATCCAGAAGTTCTGTTAAACCCTCAAATTCTTCAAGGGTCATATCAGAGATTATTTGTTTTATTTCAAACAAAATATTGCCTCTACTACGTTTTGATAGGATTTCCGCTTTAAATTCTTGAATTTCTGGAGAATCAACACTTTCTAATAGTTTGATGCTCATTTTATTTAAATAAATAATTACGACTTTTTGCCAGCTTCATCTAAAACATTACTCCTAAGTTGATAATTTCCCACAAGAATACTGAAAATGGGTATTCTGTGCGATCGCAGGCGTTGGGGGCGTTAGAAGCAATCGCGGTACTTAGCCTGGCCCAAATCCCAATACCGTTCGGATAAAGAATTTAGTCGTGAGGGCAAGCAAGGGTGCAGGGGAGATAAGGAGGTTGCACAAACTTCTCCCCATCCCCTCCGCTCCGATGCGCCTCTGCTGCCTTAACGAAAAGAACTCTTAACCGAAAGTATTGGCCCAACTCCTGGTCACTTCATCAAAGGAGCAAAAACTTTTGTAGTATATTTAAATACATAATTAAGTTGAAAGCATAACAGAAATTTTATTGTCCCAAAGTGGGACGAGGAGGACAAAAAGGGGGAGAATAGGTTTGATATCGAAAATTACCTTTTTCGCTCTCAATGCTATGGATGATACTTCCTATCCCCATAAGCGTGCATTCAATACAGCAAGCGATGATGCTGGATTTAATGACGCGGTGGAGGTATTAAAAAAATCGTTTGAAGCCCCAATTGAGCGTTATTTTGCGTCAACTCCTGACGAGCAGGATGTCATTGCCTTGATGCTCGCCAATATCCGCGCCGCCAGCACGCGGCGCGAATACCAAAAAGATTTGCGGAAATTTTTCGTGGCGATGACAGGCATTGAGCCAAATGTCGATAGCGTTTTGGAGTTTTTGCACCTGAACGAGAAGCGGGCGGTGGCGGTAGTATTGAAATATAGAGCAAAGCTATTTGCTGCTGGTTTAAAGGAAGCAACGGTTAACCGTCGCTTGAGCAGCATTAAATCTTTGGTGAAGTTTGCCCGTAAGCTAGGTGTATGTAGCTATTCGCTTGAAGATGTAGAGTTGGAGAAGGTAAAAGCCTACCGCGATACCACCGGGGTAGATGCCCAAACAATGAGTGCTGTTATCCAGCTTATTGACCGCTCAACAGTTCAAGGAAAAAGAGATTACGCACTGTTGCGGCTGTTGTGGGAAAATTTACTCCGGCGTAATGAAGTGAGTCAATTAAATATTAAAGACTTCGACCCACACTCTGGCAGATTGCGGATTTTGGGGAAAGGACAAGGCACGAACGATGAATGGGTGAAACTGTCCGCAGCAACAATCAATGCTATCTGTGATTGGTTGCAAGTCCGGGGTTATATTACCGTCTCCTCACCTCTATTTATCTCCCTTGACAATCGTAGTCGGGGGCATCGCCTCACTGGAGACGGCATCCGCAAAATCGTTGTCAATTATTTTGATGAAGCTGACGTGAAAAAACTCATGTCACCACACCGCATCCGCCATAGCAGCGTTACAACACTTTTGGAAGTAACTCAAGGGGACGTGAGAAAGACGCAAAAAGCCAGTCGTCATGCCAAGCTGGATGTATTAATCGTGTACGACGACAATCGCAAAAAAGGTCAAGAAGAGATGACAAATTTATTGGCAGATTTGATTGGTGATTAAGCTTTGAATATGACACTCAGAACATTAACCTTTAAAGGACATCCTATCGAAGCACAAAAATTGATAGTGCGATCACTCATATCGGCACTGCCTTACTATCTGGCTGCAACCGGGTGAGCTTCTACTTAACAGGGCTGGGCATTGAGTACTAGTTTGAAAAGGGCTTGTCAACTTCCCCAAATCAGCAGAAGTAGGATGAGTTAAATCAAGATGTCCAGTGGTGCAATTACTTCACTGCTGGGCATCTGCAATTTCTTAGAGGAAAAAGGAGCGATCGCCCTCAGCACTTTTCTTTGGCAGCATTAGATTTTAATCAATTATCTGCCTTCTCATTGACTTAATTTGACTACGCTTAGTTTTACTGTCAAGACGTTTTTTTTGAGAACTGCGAGTTGGTTTGGTGGGTTTGCGTATTTCGGGCAATACAACTGCGCTTAGTATGAGTTGTTTGAGTCGTTGCAAAGCTTCTTCCCGGTTTTGCTCCTGGCTACGGTGTTCTTGAGCCTTGATGACAACAACTCCCTCTTGGGTGATGCGTCGGTCGTTTAGCTTTAGAAGTTGCTGTTTATAGAAAGCGGGTAGTGATGAAGCTTCAATGTCGAAGCGCAAGTGAATAGCTGTAGCAACTTTATTGACGTTTTGACCCCCTGCTCCTTGAGAACGAATCGCGCTAATTTCGAGTTCGCTATCGGGGATGATGATTTTATTCTTAATTTGCAGCATAACTTATATATAGCTTACTCTGTGCGATCGCTCTAGCCTTAGCCCAACACCAACTGCTCCTCACCCAAAATCCCACAGCCGAACACACGAGTATCAAAAATAGCTCCTTACACTTTTTGCAGGAAAAGCGGCTGCGAATGTTGCTAGACAAGAAGAAAAACTGGTTACAAGTTTCTCAAATCCCAGTATAAGGCTAAAACAAATCAGTAGCATATTTTAGCTGACTACTGAAACGATGCGTTAAATATTGCAACTATCTCAAGATAGATTATTAATTACAGAAGTCGTCAACCCGCAAATCCCGCCAGATGTCAGAAACTTGCCAGCCAGTGTTGCCAACAGATTGTAGAACTGGATAGCTTTGCGCTGGAACGTAGTAAGTAGGATATTCTACGGTAGGATGAGCGACTTCTTGCGGTGGCTGCTGCTCAATAGGTACGTCCGCAACGGCGGGTTCTACTAGAATAACTTCTTCTGGAATTGGCTGTGAAGCAACAGACTTTTTGAGAGCGAGAAATTCAGGTTTTTTGATGATGGGTTTCATAATTATCCTGGTGGTAAAAGCTTGATATCGAAAAACTAGATGCTGCTAAAGTTGCTTGAATGCCTCATCTATGGTGAGTGATTGAGTGGTCTAGGACAAGTAGTGAAAACAAGGTTACACAGTTCGGTCTTTCAAGCTATGCAATTGACGACAACTGCAAAGATATAGGAAGCTAATGAAAAACCCCAGCCACATAAACAGGGTTGGAGAGTGGATAAGAAACTTATTAACATGATGCCACAATTCAATATCTGTAACAGGAACATTATCTTTGAGGTGGGAAGATGACTAAGACACCCCCTCGCAAAAAGACCGTCACTGCAACGAGCGCTACTCCAAAGCCAACAAAAAAGCAGCCCAAGCAGGAAGAACCAGAGGTAGTCATTGTTGAAGTGGCGGCGGTTGAAGTGCCAGAGTTAACACAGGAAGAACAGCACTTACGCACTGCTTTAGAACAGAAAGTGGAAACGGCTTTCTATGAAGCAGGGAAAGCATTAATAGAACTACGCGATCGCCGTCTTTATCGTTCAACGCACAAAACATTTGAGGAGTATTGCAAAGATAGGTTTGGTTATAGCCGTGATGCGGCTTACTTGAAGATGTCAGCTACATCAGTGTATGAAAATCTTCAGAAACATTTGCCGACCAATGGTCGGCAAATTCCTCTACCAAGTAGTGAGCGTCAATTACGTTCCGTTGCCAAAGCAGAGCTAGAACCTGCCCAACAAGCGACGGCTTGGCAACAAGCAGTAATAGAAGCAGGTAATAAAATTCCTTCTGGTCGCATAGTCCAAAGTGTTGTAGACAGAATTCGAGAACGCACTCCTGTCCCCAATCCCTACCGCGAAGGAGAAATCTGCATTCTTGTCCCGAAAGACAACCCAGATTTGCGGGGGAAAGGTGGTTACTGGGGTGTAATTATTCATGTTGGGGATTTTAGTTGCACAGTCCAAACCTGGGACGGAGACTACGCAGTGAAAATAGAACACCTGAAATCCTTAGAACTGCTAGATAACGATTGCAAGTTTATGCAACAGTTATGTATGCGCTTGCGGCGATTGCATCAAGTGTCCAGCCGTGATGAATCAGTAGATTGGCTGTTGCAGGGGTTGGGGAAACAGGGGAAGCCTTATTTGTCAGCTTTACAGGCGAAGCTGTTGGCAGCAGTGGAACGGGAGTATGGGCTGGATGGGAAGCCCAAGAAGTAATACTGAATAAGTTGCTGGAGTAAGCGCGATCGCTCCAGTCAAAATCCAAAAATTTCTTGACGCATCACTGAACCTTTAGACGTGAGAATCCAACAATTATTATCAGGCAAATATTCGGCTATGCCTAAGCTTTGGAATTTGTGAAGTATGCCAAGTACGTAGTCGTTAATTTCAGGATCATCTAAGTAATTTTCAAAGTGAGCGTCACAAAGAATTTGTTTGAGATTAGCTGGAAGAGAGCAAAAAACATCAGCCTCAGTAGTGTTAACGCTAAAGGGCTGACCGTTAACATCATGAACAGTTTCTACCAAATCAAATGGAAGATTCATGGTTAATTAAAAAATCAGTAGCCAAGATGATGACTATACTATTATCCTCACCAGTGAGAAAAGTAAACTCTAGCTACAAAAAAAACACAGAGTAGGGAAAATAATTATGGGCAAGCGGATCTTAATAACAGGTGTGAGCAAAGGTCTAGGCTACGCTATGACGGAGGGTTTTATACAGCAGGGGCATAGAGTCATTGGTTGCGCTCGTTCGGTGGCAGCGATTGAAAAAATGAAAGATAGCTTTGGTGCGCCCAATGACTTTACAAATATAGATGTAGCAGATGAACAACAAGTAAAAAATTGGGCGACAGAGATACTGGCTAAATATGAGCCACCAGATATATTGATTAATAACGCCGCCATCGTTAACCCACCAGCACCTTTGTGGGAGATACCATCCGAGGAATTTTCACAGTTAATAGATATCAATATTAAAGGGGTAGTAAATGTAATTCGCCATTTCGTGCCAGCAATGGTAGAAAAGCAACAAGGTATCATTGTCAACTTTAGTTCTGGTTGGGGACGTTCGACTTCACCGGACGTAGCACCATACTGTGCATCTAAATGGGCAATAGAAGGGCTAACGCGGTCTTTGGCACAAGAATTACCGGCAGGTATGGCAGCTATTCCACTGAATCCAGGGATAATTCATACAGATATGTTGAGTATTTGCTTTGGAGAATCAGCAGCCTCTTATACATCTGCGTCTAAATGGGCATTAAAAGCAGTTCCGTTTATTCTGAAATTGAAACCCAAAGATAATGGGACTCCCCTAACTGTTCCCGGATGATAACTATTGTTTTAGGTAAGGGATAGCGTAGCAAGATAGTGCTAATGTACTACAATGATGCAGAATTGAGGGATATTTATCTCAATCATGTATTTATTTGAAGAAGACCGCAAGTATAAATGTGTGATGCCTCAACAACTACAATGATGCGGAAAATTATCCATCTGGATATGGATGCGTTTTACGCATCAGTTGAGCAACGGGATAATCCGCAATACCGAGGTAAACTGTGACTTTTACAAGATTTTGGACAGGTTTTGAAGAAGAAATTGGACAAGTTGCAAGCTGGAATGCTTATAACTTCGTAAAGGCATAAATGGCGCGATCGCTCTTTTGGAAAAAGAAAATGGACACTAATAACAGAAATGGAAGAAGAAAATGGACAAAGATCCGCTTTGATGCTACTTTTGGGCGACTTTTCCTTTGAACCGCATTCTTCACAAACATTGCTCACGTGCTGCGATCGCCATTAACAAAACTTTCATTTTGCATATAGGGATAGGGTTTGAGCAATTTAGTTTTACTTTACAATACCTTAGCCAAAATCAGAGGGTGAAGAGAGAGGGCGCTCTGTAGTAGAGTTATTGTCTTCCCAAACGACAACTCAGAAGCCACAATCAACCCATGCCCGATATCTTATCACTCCTGCAATGCCTCCTGCCGCAGATAAACGCTACGACAATGCGTCAGTTGAACCAGATAATCATTGCGATGTTAGCAATGAGCGGGCGAGTCACGATGTTGGGAATTGCCCGTTGGGCAGGGGAACACGGTAGTTATCGGACAATGGGGAGATTTTTTTCTACAGTCATACCTTGGGCAACATTATTTTGGCTGTTTTTTCGTAAACATTTGTGGCGAAAAAATGATGTGTACTTGCTAGCAGGAGATGAAGTTGTAGTTAGTAAATCGGGGAAGCAAACTTACGGAGTAGATAGATTTTTTTCTAGCCTGGCTAGTAAACCAATTAATGGTTTATCTTTCTTCGTATTGTCATTAGTAAGTGTAGAAGGAAGGCAATCATTTCCAATAGGAATAGAACAGTTAATTAAAAGTGATGCCCAAATAAATAGCACCTTACCAATCAAAAAAGTAAAAGCTAAAGAGAAACGTGGACGGGGACGACCAAAAGGCAGTAAGAATAAAAACAAAACCGAAGTGATATTAACATCTGAACTATTGTTAATTAAAAAGATGATTAACTCACTATTCGAGCTAGTAGCTAACTTTATCCCTTTGACGTACTTGGTAGTAGATGGTCATTTTGGTAACAACAATGCCTTGCAGATGGCACGACAAGTTAACTTGCATATAATTTCTAAGTTACGCCATGATTCGGCATTATACATCCCTTATGAACATCCTGACTCAAGTAAACGCTCTCGTCGTAAATACGGTGACAAACTAGATTATCGTAATCTACCTGACAAATACTTATGTAAAAGCACAATTGATAAAAATATTCAAACTTATGTTTATCAAACTACTCTGCTTCACAAGGAATTTGCACAAGCTCTTAATGTAGTAATTTTGGTCAAAATCAATCTTGATACTCATGCTCATAGTCATGTAATTTTATTTTCCAGCGACCTAGACTTGGCATTTGAGAAAATTATCGATTATTACAAGCTACGTTGCCAAATCGAGTTTAATTTTCGGGATGCTAAACAATTTTGGGGGTTGGAATATTTTATGAATCTAAGTCAAACTGCTGTGACTAATGCTGTTAATCTAGCATTCTTTATGGTTAATTTATCCCATCATCTTCTCGCTGATTTCCATAAACATAATCCTGGTTCTGGCATTATTGATCTGAAAGCTTATTACCGTGGTTTTCGATATGTTCGTGAAATGTTAAAAATACTTCCTCAAAAGCCTGAGCCTATTTTATTAGCCCAAATTTTTGCCAAGCTTACTTCCCTGGGACGTATTCATACCGTTTCCACAGGTATTGAACCCTCGTAAATTGGCTAAGGTATTGACTTTAATGCTATTTTTTAAACGTTTTCAGAAGGTAAAGTTGGACATCCTTTTTGGAAGGTAAAGTTGGACAACCTGTCCAAAATCTTCTTCAAGTCACAGATGGCATCAGGACAGAACAAGCCCAACGGATTAACGGTGATTTTACCGGAGGATGCAATCGCTTTTGTGGAAGGGTTAGCGATTGAAAAGTTTCATGGCATCGGAGAAGTGACAGCAGCCAAGATGCACTCTTTGGGGATACATACTGGCGCAGATTTGAAGGGGCGATCACTTGCCGAGTTAACACGACATTTTGGGAAGGTGGGGCATCATTACTATAAGATAGCCAGGGCAGAAGATGACCGAATAGTTGAGCCGAACAGAGTCCGCAAGTCGGTCGGTGCAGAAACATCGTTTGCGGTTAATCTGAGTGATCGCCACCAAATGTTATATGAACTCGAACAAATTGCCCAAATTGTCCAACAACGGTTAGAACAAAACACCACAAGGGGACGGACGTTAACGCTAAAAATCAAGTTTTCTGATTATCAACAAATCACGCGCAGTAAGACTTTAACAGATTACACCCGTGATTTAGAAACTATCATTGCCACAGCGACAAAACTGTTTGAGGCAGTTGAGCTAGAAAACCGTAGTATCAGATTGTTAGGAATTGCATTGTCTAGTCTAGAAAACGCGAAACAAACACCCTTAATACAACTGCCACTGTTTGAATATATCGAAAAGTATTAAGTTTCAAAAGAAAAGTGATGTGACTCGAATTGCCTCAGCAGCAAGTATTGGCTTTATTTTCCAACAGATATTTGCTCTTGAACTAGCTAGTCGATTGGTTTGTCATACCTTGTGTCATAAGTTGAGCTTGGTTGCATCAGCTTTCGTAAATTCAACTTCTTCTTTGAGGTAGCTCATAGTTATTGATGAAAATACCTACTAAATTGAAGTTAAACAAAAGAAAGAAGCGGGTGAAAAGCTATGATTAGCCAACAAACAATTAACCTTGTTAAATCTACTGCACCTATCTTAAAAAAGAATGGTCAACAAATTACAACTAGGATGTATGAAATTATGTTTCAAAGTCATCCAGAAATTCAAAAGCAATTTGATATGTCGGCTCAAGCAAATGGTTCACAGCCGCTAAAATTAGCGACAGCAATTTATGGTTATGCCAGCCAAATTGATAATTTGCCAGCATTAACTTCAATGGTGGAAAAAATCGCCCAACGTCATGTACAAACATCAGTGCTACCGGAACAGTATTCGATTGTAGGAGAGAGTTTACTGCAAGCGATGAGCGAGGTATTGGGAGCAGCAGCGACAGAAGAGGTAATGGCAGCTTGGACAGAAGCTTATCAGGTATTATCAAAAGTATTCATTAATAAAGAACATGAGCTATACATAGAGAAACTCCACACAGGTATACCTCAGCTAGCTTAGAAATTGTTTCTATATGTGGCTGGAAAATAGCGATCGCGGGGAGCAAGTAACGAAGAATAACATTACACAGCTACTTGCTACCATTTATAAACATCGTTAAGTAAACATTTAATTACTATTTATTTAATTGTTTGACTGTAAAAAGCAATCAAGAGTCGCTCCAGTTCGTTGTTAATCAGACCTGCTCTCAAGGATGGTAAAACTTTAAGTTGAGAGAAGAGTCACCGGAGCGTTTTGAAAATGCAAGTTACAGTTGAGCAACTTAAGCAAATTCCACTGTTGTCAGGACTGGAACTGCAACAGCTTTTGGCATTGCAAGCTCATGCTAAAGTCAAGCAATATTTGCCAAGAGAAATAATTTTACATGAGGGCGACTCGTTAGCATCTCAACTGTTTGCTGTTCTAAGTGGCAGAATTGAAATCAAAAAAATAGCAGCCACAGGCAAAGAAACGATTTTGCGAACATTACCCGCCGGAGAAATATTTGCAGCAACTGCGCTGTTAGAGAATGGCATTGCCCCAGCCACTGTTGTCGCACAGCAGGACTGTCAAATTTTGATGGTGGAACGCGCGGCTTTACTGGCACTGATTCACGAAACTCCAGAAGTAGCTTTGCTCCTGATTGCAGTTTTAACGGAGCGTCTTCAGCAATTACATCAAACGGTGCATGGATTAGTTTCTGAACGAGCAATTGTGCGTTTAGCGCAATACCTGAAGTTGTCAGCACTCACGGAAGGAACAGACGTAACACAACAGGGAGAATTGTTGCGAGTGCGTCTACCTTATTATCAAATTGCTCGCAGCATTGGAATTACCTACGAAGAATGTGTCAGACTATTCAAGCAGATTCAGTCGAGTGTCTGTTACAGGCGCGGCGGTAAAATTTTGCTATTAGACCGAGCAAAGTTGGATGCCCTTGCTCAAGGTGAATCTTAAGAATCTAAAGCTAAAGCAGCTTGTTGACTAGCTGCCTTTGATGCTTCAATCAGAGGATTGGCAACTTGAAGAACAGCTTGTATCAAACTATGAGTTGCTTTTTCTGGAGAGCCAAAGCCAAAAGGAGGAGCCGGATTATATTCCAACATCAATTCCAGAAATTTGGCAGTATCCTCTCCAGACAACATAGCAGCAATAGTGAGAGCAAAATCAATCCCGGCTGTCACACCACCACCTGTAATGCGATTACGATCTACCACTACTCTGTGATGGCACACTTCTACACCCATAAGTGTCAGATGTTCTCGAAATGCCCAATGACAAGCAGCACGATATCCTTGAAGTAATCCCGCTGCCGCTAAGATTAAAGAACCAGTACACACAGCAGTCACATACTTAGTGGACTGTGCTTGCTTTTGCAAAAAAGCTAACATTTGGGTATCCTGCATCATTTCTACAGCCCCAAAAACACCCCCAGGAACACACAATACATCGAGTTGCGGACACTCATCAAAGGTAGTAGTCGGGAAAATCGTAAGTCCGCCATTACTCACAACTGGTTGGAGTGTTTTCCACAATAGCAAAACTTGAGTATTGGGCATGGATGCAAACACTTGATGAGGCCCAGTAATATCTAGTTGAGTCATATCAGGATAAATGACTAAACCAATTATATGTTGAGGCTGACTATACATACTTAAATCTAGAGGCTGTAATGATTACAGTTATCCTAGAATGGAATATATTGGCTGCCAATTACCCAGTTGAGTACATTTTGGCTCATGTCTCATACGTTACTAACATTGATTCAAAAAGTCACTAATGCTTCATCAGTGAACCAACTGTGTGGACATTATATGGATGCAGCAGGGGAGTTGTTTGGCAGTCAACACTGGGGGATTTATATACATGGTCAAGCAGGACAACAAAGCACTATTTATCTTAAAGGTTTACCAGATAGTTTTATTGATTACTACTCTAAGGTTGGTGCAGCTTTAGATAAAGTGATGGAGTATGTTGTTTCCCATCATGCACCCGCCCACGAACAAATTATTTTCACGGAAGCCGCTTGGAAGCAAAGTGAACTATATCAAATTGGTTGTGGCAAAATATATGACCACGAACATATCATGACTGGGCCGATTGTTGGAGAAGGAAGGTTAATAGGTACAGTTCAATTTGCCCGCACCAGTGGAAATCCAGCTTATAATACGCAAGAATTGTGGCAATTGAGTGCTATTTGCGCCCATATTTCTGCTAAATTAGCACTTTTACGCTCCCAACACGAGTTATTTCTCCCCAAACAGGAAATTTCTTTAACAGCACGAGAATTACAAATAGCTACTTTGGTAGCTGAAGGTCTGACAAATGCAGAAATTGCAGCAGAGTTATGGATTAGTCAAAATACAGTCAAGCAAACCTTGAAACGTATTTTTCGGAAGCTAGATGTCTCTGCAAGAGCAGAAATGGTTGCACGTCTGCAATTCAGGAAATAGACGTAGAAACTTAAATTAAGCTTTGTAGCTAAGAAGTAAATTTGCTTAGTCCGCCCCAAAAAGCTAACCTTTAGCAGCGATCGCCACACCCAGACCCAATACCTTTCGGTTAAGATATCTCTTCGTTGAGGCAGCAGGGGGGCGGAGGAGCTTCAGGGGCAGGGGAGAGAGTACTTCGTTCCCCCTTGCACCCCTGCACCAAGAGCTTGCCTACACGAGTAAGTTTCTTATCCGAACCGTATTGCTAGCAGGACAATCAAGAGCAATAGCATTTTCTAATTGGCTTTGCTGAATGTCAAAGGTGATAGCACAATAAATTGACAGTATGCACATTATTCGGGATACTTGAAAATCGTCGCTATCCGGGATAGGTGCTAATCTTATATCTTGCCAAAATTGTCTAAGTGCATATACGTTGAGATTTCACTTTTTGACGGATATAACGACAACGTTGGGAATTGTTGATTGAAAAGTAAAATTTGCACTGCTTAAATAATGACCGAAAAAACCAGATTAAACAGCTTAGATAACCTTGAATCTATTGAATTGTATCAGCAGTGCTTAAAAATAGCTTCAGAAGCAGGAGATGACACAGAAAAAGCCAAACTTTTAGCGAAGTTAGGCAATATTTATCAATGTATAGGGGAACAAGAGAAAGCCCTCCAGGTTTATCAGCAATGGTGGGAAACAGCCATCAAAGTTGGAGATAGTGATGCACAAGCTAAGGCATTATCAGGATTAGGCAATGCTTATCAATGCCTGGAACAACCTCAAAAAGCCCTTTGGTATTACCAGCAATGGTTGAGTATTACCAGAAAAATAGGTGATTCAATTGGAGAAGGTATTGCATTAGGTAGCTTAGGCAGTAATTATGAATTGCTGGGAGACTATCAACAAGCGATTCATTGTTACGAGCAGTGGCTAGAGGTTGCAAGAGCAATAGGCGATCGCCGTTGGTCAGCTATGGCGTTAGGTTGTCTAGGTAAAAGCTATGAGTTGTTAAGCCAGTACCCAAAAGCAATCCAGTTTTACCAAATGTGGCTAGAGAGCGCAAGATTAATTGGTGATTGGAAGAGTGAAGGTATCTGTTTATCTGGAATAGCAAATGTGTATGAGTGCTTGGGGCAATATCAAACAGCAATTGAATGCTATCAACAATCTCTAAAGGTAAGAAGAAAAATAGGTGATGATTGTGGAGAAGCAAACACTTGGTTTCACTTAGCTGTAGTTTTAGAAGAAATTAATCAGGAAAGTTCAGCACTAAAAGCTTATGAAAATGCCCGAAAGCTGTATCAAAAAATAGGATTTGATCAGGGGATACAGCATTGTAATGATGCGATGGAATTATTAATACCTAGCTTTGTATTCTGGCGAGGTATAAGCAAGATGTGGCAAGCACTCAAAAGTTGGTTTTAGCAATTGCTCAATTGCGTTGTATAGCGCAGTTTTGTCTTAAACGGTAGAGCCTCATAACAAAAATCCCCTGATACTTCAGGGGCTAAAAAATCAGAAAATAATATCGAAAGCTGATGCAATGTTATCGCTGCCATCTTGTGCAAAAACCTTTCACTATTTGTAATGATGTTAAAGGGCCCCGTTGGGTGAATGGTACAGGCTATGTGGGGGTTATGGGCATAGAGGAGACAGCAAACACACTCTGGAAGTTTTGGCATAATACCAGTTATACTACTTTTTCCTCTAAGAATATTGAAACTGCATTACTGACCACAAACACACAATAATTAGTAGGGGTTGTTAAGGTGAAGGAATAAATAGCTTGGGGCTGCGACCAATGTTGAAGATGTCATCAATTGCTGGCTTGCTTCCATTCGCCACTGTTACAACTACCTTGGCAATGGCAACAATTATTTTCTATCCATCAAAAACTCTGTCACAAATACCAAACAACGAACGCAACACAGTACCCCACACAGGCTGCATATCTGGGTATCCTGATAATACATATCGAGGTTCGCGCCCGGTTACACGTAATGAATTTGCTTTTGGTTTGAATACGTGCCTAAACCAGCTAAATCAAGTTATTCCCGTTAACAGGGCAGATTTAGCAACGAAAGAAGATTTAGAGATTTTGATTAAACGACAAACCCAGTTAAACCAACAACTTCGAGAACTTAACGAGCGAGTTGACACCCCAACATCTACAAAATAAAAAAGGATTTGATATATGCGATAGCGGAAGCACCAGCCGTAGGCATCGCTTGAATTTTTTTAGCAGATACTCCATGCGATCTCACTTAGCAGCACCCCAATTTTCGGATTACTCTTGTACGAGAATTATTAAATGCTGTTGGCGTAGCCGTATTTGCCTCCACGTTCAAGGACGCGTTTGTAGGCAGGTCGCGTATGGATGCGTTTGATAAAATCTTTAATCTTCGGTCGGCTTGAGATAAGTTCGGCTTGTATAGCAACCAATTCCAGAGGAAAGCTCATAATTCTTCAATTAGCCAACGCAAAGTTTCCTTGGCAGACTACTAGTTTCTACCTCGAATAACGCATTTCTTGCTGCCGCATGGGCATAGCGTCAATTTGCTCAAAAATCGCCTTCACTTCAACTGGTGTAGTGTCAGTGCGCTTAACACTACCATCTTTGCCTACCAAAATAACGCAAAAATTTTGTTTATCCACCCCAAAGCGACTTCGCAAATTAGCAGCAGAAGATTCATCTATTAACTGTCCGTTGGCATAGCTTTTTTCTGTTGCCAAAACCTGAACGAGAACTAAATCCCGATCTGTAAAACCGTTTTGGTGCTGGTTAAATAACTGCATCTGTTGCTGATAGGTACGGTTATTAACAGACGGTGCAAAAACTAGTAGCACACGATTTTGCCATTTTTGGGAACTGAGGTTAAATGAAGACATTTTGATGGTGTGGGTTGAGCCTTGGACAGTATCAGCAATGCTGACTGGCGATAGAACTATAGATGCGGTGAAGGTCAGGGCAATTAATACTGAGTTATTCACTTCGGCGGTTGATATGAGCGTTCCATCATTTCAAACTATCATTAGTTTCCCTGCAAGGACTCTATCTGATGATTGAATAAGTGTGATGCTTACCCTCAAGAGCATAGACGGCATCGCTGCTAGGGTGTTTATCCTCGCTTGAATTTCAGGAGACAGGCACTCGCATAGCCAATCTTAAGTAGACTTCTGGAAGAATAAGTAGGTCGGTGTAAATAATTATTGTTGGAATAAGGCAGGGGGCAGGGAGAGAAAGCGTTTGGGCCTTATTTACTTCTCTTCACATAGTTTGGTTTTATTGCATCGACTTACTTAGCGTTGAGTCAAGGGCTAACAGATCGTGAAGAAGGTGTGCCTTCTTAAAAGTTTCAAAAACGTTGTTTTTTTGAGAACTGCGTTTAGATATGGTATTTCAGTAGGATAGCGATCGCAGTTGATGAGTTGACTGCATTTTTAGCCTGTGGCAGTAACTAACCAATCGCAGACCACAGATTTACATCCGTTGGCAAAGTTAACAGCCACCATGAACTGCCCCAAGTATCCATTCCAAAACGGCTCACCGTCAGCCACGCCAACACTCTCACCGATTTTGTCCACTAGCTGTTGATAAAACTTCCCGGCATTTTCCCTTCCTTGCTGCAATTTCAGCTTTAACCCAGTCCACAGCTTTGATTGATTGCCTGTCTGTATTTCGACATTATGAAGCGACTCATGATTGTCAGGCTTGATTGGATGTTCCATACCCAAGTGATTTTTATATATATAAGAAATACTCTGAGGGTGTGGAACGCTATCAAATGCCGATAGTGACACATTTGAGAGAATTTCTGGAGTTGGTGCTGCTGCTGTTTGCATTGGTGTCAGACATTGTTGATCTGAATCACTGTTTTGAATTGCTGCTATTTGTGCTTTTTCTATGACTCCTGCCAAAGTTGGCGTTGGGGCCTGCTTGTCTATGTGAGCCATGATTGCTTGTAGCATTTCCCAATGCTGGCGATTTAGCTGATAAATATTGCCTTTTTTGCGAGTTTTTGTACTTTCGCGCTCAATACACAGGGTATCCAGAATTGACCCAAGTATTGCACTATTGCTGACTTTAAACGCGCCATTCTCGCTTTTGACCAACGAAACTGTAAAACCTAGTAGACGTTTAATCCTGGCTCGATTCTCGCGTGCTAGGTCTGCCACTGCCACAACTTCTGAAGAATTATTGGTGTACCTCCATCCTTGTACTAGTTTCTCGATGATTTCAGGAATACCTAACTCACAAAGTAACTGCCGCTTTGCTGCATAAAAACTCTGGTCGCCGATATCTGGGTTATATTGGCGATCTGTCAGGTCGTAAGCTACAGATGTAGGTTTGTCACCAAGCAAAATTTTCAGCATTTTTGCGCCGTGTGTCAGGTTCTTAGTGCGTTGCAACTTGACAATATCTTCTGTAATCAAGAGACCAGTGTCCCAGTACAGTCGTGTTTTTTCCAGTCGGTCACGTTCTGCGCGGTTGAGGTTGCCACTGTTAATCATGGCTTTCATAAATTCTGCCTCGCTCATCAGTTGGGACTGAGCGATCGCCTGATCTTTGGCTGATTTAATTTGTTTTTTTTGTTCTAGATAAAAGTTGCCCTCATCAGTAGTCAAAGGTTTGTCATTATCGTTTGACTCAATTTTCAAAGTAAAACCAGCATCAACCAATAAATCATGTAGCGTAGAGGAGGGATTTGCAATACTAGCATTTGCACGCGCAATAATGCCTAGCTTATGTTGAATCCAGGGCAAATCGTCAGGGCTAATGTCACCTTGAGCAGTCGGTAAAATTCCCTGTTCTATTAAGGGGCCTATTTGGTCAATTGATGCAATTAATTTATCAGTATCTTGCACATTTTTCAATAAATCAGAAAGTAAAATATCTTGGTCAATTTCTAATCTTCTACATTTGGGATTTATCCAAACTGCTATTTCACATTCAAGACGATAACGAAAAAGCATTTGCGCTTGATCTGAAGCACTTAAAACATCACCAGAATAGAAAGCATAACATTTTTCAAAGTGGGACTTTTCAAAACTTAATGCTGTTCCCATTGTCATGGTGTAACCTAGTATTTGATAATCTGTATAGATTTCATCAGCTTTTTGAATTAATTCCTTAATTCCCGGCTCATTACTGTTATCACCATGAGCGAAAAACATTGATTTATCAGGTATCCCCGCTAATAATAATTGCTGTTCAATGGCTAATAAATCTGTTTTATTTTCACAAGGGATGATGATGTTATGACCAGCTTTAGCAGCATTGATTAATTTGGTTAGTACCTCATCCTTATTTTTATTACAGTTAAATAATATTGGTTGACGATTAATACCTTTTTTCCCTTTATGGTGAATCAGAAAAGCTGGATGATTATCACGGCGTACTTGTTCAAGGTAGTTTAAAGTTCTATCACACAAATCACGGTCGCTACCAATGACATAAACAGCATTTTTTATCAGCCATTCTAGCTTGACTCGTGCTTTTACTCTTAGTGTACCTTTCAGGTTGGTATTAGTTTGAATTGACCTTAAAACCTGCTCTATTTCATCAAGAATTAAGATAAATGGTTCGGATTTAGTCCATTTTTCGGGGTCAAACATGGCAGCTAAAGAGATATCTGTAATAGCTAACCTAGAAGCAGATGTTACACCTAATTGTAAATCTTTTAATTCGTGATGATGGAAACAATCAAACTTAGGCGCAGTGTTAGAAAGTAAGGCATTTAAATGAGCAACTTGGATAATTTTATATGGCCACTGCCGACACCAAGCACTTAGTAAAAAGCTCTTACCTATACCCCAATCACCTTTTATCCCAATGATTCCCGGTGGTATACTTTGAAGTTGAATTGAAGGGAGAAACCCACTTTCAATGCTTATTTGGGCAGTCCGCGTCAAGTTAAATTTAGCAATATGCTGACGCTGAATTTCGTATTGGCCTTTTGGGTCTTTTTGAAAAAATTCTTCTGTTTCTTGAGCAACTTCACTTGTAACTACTACCGCATCCTTAGAAAGTGCTATTTCAGTGTTGAGTGCTTGAAGTAACTCATTATTCGGTATTACTTTTGCTGCAACCCAATCAGCAATGTCACCACCAGGAGGACACTGCGGCCATAATCTCAAGGGGTCAATGACAACAAAAGGAAGCCCAATCTTAGCTGCGGCAATTGCCAACTTTTGCGCCTTTTTCCGACCTGGTTCGTCATTGTCGGGGAAATACACAACACCAACAACGCCACAATCTTTAATTTCTTGCAGTCCCAGCAAAAGCAATTCATCAGACCAGCTACCACCTTGGAAAGTGAAACTCACTAATTGAAGAACCGAGCGAGTCATGTCAACGCACTTCTCACCCTCATTTCCTAATACCCATTTGCCTGCGCCAAAGGAGCGTATTTCATCAATGCGGTAAGGATACCAAGTTTGATCTCCCTTGCCCTTTGCTACTTCACCATCAGCAGTTCGGTGGTAAGGAATCGTTATTTTACTGCGGTCTGACTTTTCAATTCTCAGCACCCACTGATTAGGAGAGTATGGGTAGGTGATTTCAAAATTTCTACCTCTGGCAATTTTGGCAGGTGGGCTAACTGGGTGCGGTAACGTGGAGAGCGCGATCTCACCTTTTGGTATTGGTGCAGCATCTGGTAATTTTGGCGTTTGTTCTACACGCTGAAGTTTCTTATTGATATAAGGGGGCGTTAGAACAGCTCCACCTATGACTTCTGCCCAAGGGCGAATAGCTTCTCTGATCTGAGAACTAGCGCATTCCTGCCCCCAACAGTGATACTTGCCGCTTTTGGGGTCAATTGTCAAGCTGCCTTCGCACACCGGACACACATAACGGTGCTTACCTTTTTTGGGGGTCAGCTGATCTATAAAATTTCTAATGTCGAACTGCTCTAAGGAGGTCATAGTTTGACCCCCTTTGTTGCGAGCGCTCTAACTTCTAAGCAATCGTACTCTTTGCCATGAATTTGAATTGTTTTTTCTTGTAGCACTTTTGTAAACTCCGATAATGTTTGCGTTCATCGGAGCTACCCACTTTTATCGGGTATTAGGTCTAAACCAATTCGCAATTCGCAATTCGCAATTCGCAATTACGAAAGTCTAACAGCATCTAGGTTTTTAGCCTTGAATCTGTTGCCCAATTTTAGAGAATTAGTATAATTCGTAACTGGCAATTAAGAAAATTAGGTATTACAAGAGTTTCAGCCTTGTAAAAGTCACATTCTTTTCGTGAATTGGGATGACAACTTATTCCTATTCTCCAAAACTAAGCAACAGATGGAAGCTCTTAAAGTCTTGCTAAATCTAAGTTTTCCAATTGCGAATTGGGTTAGCGACGTTCGTGTAGCGTCTCCCTTTGGGAGAAGGAGCGTCATTGCGCGCTTGGTATTACTCCCATTACCCGGATGTGGGGCGAAACTAGCTCTTGCTAAAACCAATGAGGTTTTAACTATGCTAATTTGCCCACGTTATGCAGACATTGTTACACTCAAATTGGTATAATATGCGGTTTGCTACTTTTTGAGCAGATGATGTCTGCTGATGGGTAGCTAACCGATTTCCTCTTTGCTATTTTGATTTTCAAAATGCAACTGACCGTCTGAAATATTTGTAGATGATGGCAGTTTGGCTGTGTTATTAATTCCTAACAGTTGTTGGAAGAATTCCCATACTTGAGTTTGTGTAGTTCCGATAGACTTCTGATACCCAGCATGAGTTAAAGGGGCAGGGGAGTAGGGGAGAATTTTCTGCAAGTTATTTTCCCTTTGCACCTTTGCATCTTGGTGTTCTTCTGCTCTGTTGCTTCTAGGGTGAATAGAAGGAAATGTTAACTTATCTTTATAAATTAAGCCACTATCTTTAAATTTACTTATGAAGATAGTTGTGTTTGTGAAATTTAGCATTGGTAAATGACCACATTGAGGGAATTTTGTAACAAAATGATGCACTTTTTTTTGTGTTTTCCAAAAAAAAAGAGCGTAGTTGACCGCCCCTTGTGGTAACATTGCCTCAAGGGTGGAGTCATGGTGGAGCATGGTGGAGTCCAGTAAAGTCCTCTAGATTCGTAAGCCTTTATTAGTCATCAAGATTAGGTTTATTGACCCTCAGAAAGTCCGCCTATCTTTTTGTCTAACGGCCCCCTTAAATTTGATTGCCTGAATATAACTGTTTGCCTAGCTCATCCTCCGTTTGATATAGGTTGGTATCAGCTTGGTGAAAAACCGATGTAAATAGGTTATCACTCTTCATATCTCTGTCAAAGAAAAATTTTTGATACTTTGTAGCTTATTTTCTCCATTCTTCACTCTTGGCAATGAAATCAGCTTATAGGCGAGTAGCCTTTGGGTGATGAAGTTGGATTGTGTATTTTTTTCATCACAACCCAATGCCACCGTTGTGATCGCACCAAGATTGAGGATTTCCATTTTTGGTTAGCTTGCTGAGGCTTTTAAGCATTTTTACTTACCAGCCTCCAACATCTTAGCGACTGTCTCTGAGTCAAATTGATTTAGGGCTTCCACTAATTCCTGAAACCGTCGATATTTGTCCTCTGCCCATTGGTCAGGGATATACCCCAACACCTCGCAGAATTTGAGGTAATCTGTACGCCAATGAAAATTGCCTAAAAAGGTCTTAAAAGCTTCAGCAATGCCTAATGATTCTAAACTAGGGTTGGGTTGCTGCTCGGTAGCGTTGCTCTGTAGATTTTCCGACATATTAAGAATTGCGATCGAGTCGTTTGACAAAGGTTGACCGAATCAAGAAAAAGTAAGAAATGAGATGCGTAGCAATCTGTTAAAGGGTTTGGTGGTAAGGGTTGTTGTCGCCAATACTGCGAAAGAGCATTGCGCGGTCGTGGCTTATTCAAACCTTCTAATTATCTGCAAAATCATAGACTCAAGCCTGTTTAATGCCGCTTCAATTGACCTTTGGTTATTCTCAAAATTCTGTTGATGACGCTCAAAGTTCTGCTGGTGACGTTCGGTTGATTCGTGTAATTCCAACAAAACATCATCCATCACAGCATTTCTAGCTAGAACGTTTTGTGCTGTGCTGATGTAATCGTTTAACTGTTGCTGTGTATTAGCTTGGCTATTGCTCAAAGTTATTTGATTTATTGCAACACGTTCTAACAATGCCTCAATTCGGTCAAGTCGGCTTTGTTGTTCTGGTGTATCAGTCATTTTCCTGCCTCAATCATTTTGGCGATCGCCACTTAGCTTGTGCTAGTAGCCCCTTTTAAAGCCTTGAGACTGGCAACTTCCTGAGAGAGTGTGCCAAGTCGTTGGTAAATATCTTACATTTGGGTTTAAGTCGTGACTTAAGCTCCTGTTGAGCGTTTGTAGGGATTAGGAAACTCTTCTGGATAACATTCCCTTATGTATTGTTCGACTACAAAGGCGGCAAGGTTAGCTGTAGCTCTCCCTTCCATATCTGCTCTTTGTTCTAGCAGTTCATAAACCCTAGCTGGCAGCACAATAGTAGTTCTTTTAGTGGCAGGTAACTGTTTATCGGGCATTTCAATAATCTGTGCTTGCATATCTTGTCACCTTATTATGTGCTGTCAGCGATAGTTATTTTAGGTTTAACATAACATCCTATGTTTTAAGCATAATAGACTATGTACATAACTTATAGTCTTATTGCTCAACTATAAGTAACATACATAGATATTGTGCTTTTAGCATAGAATATTATGTTATCCTATGAAAGTGAGTGAAAAGCTGTGAAATACACCTCACCTGTTAACAGCAATGAGAGTAAGCATTAAACCCCACTTACAGCCGTATTTCCGAGCTTTACAAGAGCAAATGGAATGTTCTAACCCAACAGAGGCATTAAATCACCTGTTGATGGATTTAAAACGCCAGGGGTACGCCTTTTTAGAAGGTTATCAGTACAAACCTGAAATAATTCTTCAGCAACCAAAACAGCCACTACCGCAAGATGACATTCCACAGAACGAAGATCCGTTTATCCAAAGATTGCTTGAAATTGGAATAGAGGAATTTTGAATGACTCAGATCCTCAGTGTGGAAGAAATTCTGCTCCTTCTCAAAGGCACAGATGTAGTCCTAAGGATGCTACAAGCTCAATCAGAATACAGGAATATAGAAACTACCGAAGAGTTCAATAGCTCAAACGACTTTAATCTGCTTGATGTGATTAATACGTTGGGTGAAGTTGTAGAAGCTATTGAAAGATTTCAATCTGCTCAAAATCCTGAAGGTAATGGATTGTAAACACGAAGTTCCTTGTTGCTATTTGCTGAAATTGTCCGAGCCTCTAGGAACAGAAAAGCATTCAGCTAAATACTATTTAGGCTCTTGCGGCAATTTGAATAAACGTTTAGTTCAACATAAACAAAGTACAGCCGTAACTTTTACTCGTGCAGCCAGAAATAGAGGGATTGGTTTTGAAGTTGTCCAAATGTAGGTAAGTTCAACCTTACAAGCGGCCCGACAACTAGAAAACAAACTTAAAAAGTATAAAAACCATGCGAAATTACTACATTCCAAGAAGTTCTCTAAAACTCAAAACAATTTCAAAAGAATTGAAAATGGCTAATAGCGTTTTCCATAAAACTACATTCAGACAAGATTTAACACAGATTGTTGAAGCAATACAGCATCTGAAAAAGACTTATCCGACTCGCTGGCAAGAAACTTGTCAGCAAGCACTTGATGACGGAGAGCTAACACTCTCAGATGCTTTATCAGGCTTAGTTACAGCACAAATGCTTGTGGAGGATTCATGAATAATTTACACTTGCTCGAATGCTCTACTCTACTTAGTTATAGACAGACTTATCAGATAAAAGGTGTCTTATATCGTTTTGTCAGTAAAGATGGTTCAATCCAGCATCCTCAGTATATTTTTCGTCCTTTAGCAGGGCAAAAGAAGAAGGCAGACTTAAGACTCAATCATCAAAAACTTCTTACTCAATGCTATGTAGTTCCTGGAATATCTGCAAAAGCTGAAGTTACAAGTATGAAAGTGGTTCAAATGACTCTTTTCTAAAAGGAGAGCGAACGCAAAGATATCTATCAATGCGTTCGCTCCTGTGCCTAAGTAAAATCCCGCCAGAGATAATACAAAAAGGATTCTAACATTATGCCGCCAAAGAAAAATCCAATCACAGACCCTACAGGAGAAAAAGCATCTGCTAAAACTGCCCAAGAAGCTGACAAGAGAACAAGGCAAAGATTGAAATCTAAGGGTGATAACCAAGCTACTACTCTACAGAAAGCTGCTCAAAAAATTGCTGATACAACTAAAAATGTTGAAGCTTCTCCTAAAAATGTAACTACAGTTATCGGAACAGTCACAAATTCTTTTGGCAATGTAGTTGAATCTATCCTAATTGCCCCTTCTAAAACTGCTACAACTATTAAGTCTCATGATGCTTATGGCGGGTTATCTTTACCAACATTTGAGCCGCAAAGTTTTTTAGCAGGTGATTTATTTGTTGATAGCTCTACATTACCTAGAACCTCAAAGTTAGAGGCAGATGCAATTGTTGAAAGCATCGAAGAGAAGCGACAAACATTAAGAGTAGTAGGAGCAAATTTAGACCTAAATACTGATGTTCTTAAGACTGGTGTGAAATCCGAGAAAATGACTCAAGCTGCCATTGATTATGGTATAGCCAAGGTGAATACAGATACTAAATTGACTCAGTTTGAAACGGCTGAAGTTCAATATGAAATAGGTTTGACCAAGTTAGACCAAACCCGTGAAAAACTAGTTCATGAGCAAGTAACTCTAGAAGGTTTGAGAAATGAAACTGACCAGCGTAAACGTTTCTGGCAAGAAAAATATGCGCTTGGTGAATCAAGAATTAAGCAAGTACAACTAGCTAAATATCAATTAGATGCCAAAATTGGAGCTATTGAAGTTGAGGGAGAAACAGCAGAATGAGCGACTTTAAAGATTTAAAAAACCGTGTAATTATTTCTTCTTTAGGTACAGCCTCTCTAGGTGTATTTTTATGGTTTACACCTGCCAAGCCTTTGACAAACTGGATAATTGCTGCCTCTATAGGTGGATTAGTTTCAGCCGAATTAATTACCCATAAAGCTGAGAAGTGCTGCAAGAGAAAAATACTAAATCTTGAGAATGAAGCTGATAATTTAAAGATAAATTTAAAAGCTGAACGAGATTTAAACCTTTGCCAACAAGCAGAGTTAACAAATAAAGAAAGTCTTTTGGCTAACTCTGCTTTAGCATACAAAATCTTGTCTCAAGGGAAAGAAAAATTAGAAGTTAGTCTGGCAACTCTGGCAAAAGAACTAGAAAATTATCGGCTTCAAATTAAATCTTTGCAAGTTGCTAATGGAGAAACAGCGACAGAAATAATGCAAGATAGTTTTCAAGAGTTTCAGTCAGGGTTGAATGCTCTAATTAGCTCTCTCAACAGACGATATCCTAATCTAAATAAGGATTGGTCAGCATTGAGCAACCAATTTGATGTAATCATCAAATTATTTGCTGCCAAAGTTAGCACAATAATTAGCCAAACAAACGCCAAAGACTTAATAGAAATGTCTTTGGCTATGCAGCATGAGATTATTTCTACTGGCTCAATGTTAAAAGTCAAAGCTTATAAATCTGTCATAACTTATTTGACAAGAGAATTTGATGAAGTAGTTTTCAAAAATGAACATGAAGAAATCATCCAAGAATTAAACGCTTCATGGCAAGCTAAAAATCAGGAAATCGTCAGAACTTACCAGAATAACTTTGAAGCAATCAAACAAGAATTTAACCTTGTAGCTGAAACTGTGATAACTGGCTACCAAGAAGATTTTAAGAGCATTGTTGATGAAGGCATGAGTCAAGCCGAACAGATAGAAGAATTACAAAAACATATTTTAGGGTTACAGAAAAAGCTAGAACAATCGAGTAAGCCTCATCGCTTTCCCGCCGCAGTAGAGCAATCGAGAGTCGGCAATGCAATTATTGATTATTACTATCGTGCTGGCATTACCTTAGACGCTATCGATTGGGATGATAACGAAACTGGATATAAACTCATGTTCCATGTCGGGCGTAACGGTTCGAGATTTATTAGTGTTGATATTCTGAATACTAACGATGCGCCGCAGAAACTTAAGGAAGTATCGGGAGCGATTAACACGCCTGAATTCAAGCTTAATACTAGGGGCGGCCATGCGGTTTTGGACATCCAAACACGACATCCTAAAAAGAAAGATGTATCACGAGAGGAAATCGACGCTTTATGGATAGGAGCCAAAAAGTTTGAAAGCTATGTTCGGCGTTGGGAACGGGTAAGAATTACGGCTGGCAGCACCGGGGGTAAATCACCGACAGCCAAAAATCTGGCGTTGGCAATCATAAAATCTCGCCAGGGTAAAGGTGAAATTCGCCTCTATGATCCTCAGCATGGCTCTAAGAAAGATTTTTGGGATATGCCCAAGGCTGGCACGAGCCACGAGGATAATGTAGAGGGCATGAAAGAACTATGTCAGCTATTGGACGACCGCACCAAAGCCAAGAAGGGGAATAATCAATTTATCCTTTACATTTTTGATGAGATTGATTCAACTATTGCCAAGTACAGGAGTGATGGTTACGCAGTTAAGGACTTGGTGGTTTATTCGTTATCGCAAGGTTCACACCAAGATTTAGGCGTGATTTACATTGGTCAGGCTGCTGATGCCAACACAATACCAGGGATGTCTCACTCTCAATGGAATAACGCTGTACAACTACATATCGGTTCAAATGCTGGTATCTGGTTGGACAAAGCAACCACCATCACTACAGAAGATAAAAATCGTCTACGGGAGAAGTACCGCAAGATTCAAGAATTTTGCGATCGCATGAATGAAGAGTTGGGGTTGGATGTTTATACGGATGCTGCTGCTTATAGATTCGCTTTAGCAGTACCTCTAACAGGAATACCTCAATTCATCCAGTTACCTGCTTTTGATAGCTATGACTATCACGAGGTAATGAGTACAAATACTTACAATGGCTTAAATATTAATATTAATCAATCGCCTTCTTTAACAACCACAGAGCAAGTTTTATCAACTAAAATCCAGTGTCCAGAATGCGGTTCTGAGAACTTTAAATTGAATGGAAAAACCCAAAGCCGTCAGCCTATTCAAAAGTATCAATGTAAAGACTGTAAGCATAACTATAAAGCCTCAGACTTAATTAACTAATAGTAATTACCTAAAGATTGGAGGTTGCTGTAAAGAATGCTAATTGTGTGTCAGCAACAGAGCGAACCTGAAAAGCTTAATTTAGCATAGTTTATAGCACCTGTTGTTTTACATAAGTAGGGGGTAGGTTGCTGCTGTTGTTAGCACAGTTTTTTATTAGTTAAATTAACAAGGCTTGATTAGAGCTTTTCTATTTTAGAGTTTATTGATGTTAATATACTTTTACTATCTTGACTGAAAAAAATTAATAAATCCTGTTTATTTTATTAAGTGAATTCTCATGAAAACAACTAGTAAATGTTCGATATCTTTTTATGTAGATAAGTTGTTAATGTCTAGCTCAACATTTTTAACTTAATGTCCCAAGCAGGGACACATCAACTCAAATCGGGTCAAAGATGCCTAGCTATCAATACCACCAATCAGCCCTAGACAGAGACGCTCTGACCCAGATTGGCACAAGAAGGACAAGGTTTAACAGAGGTGAAAATGAATAAGCAAGTATTTCCTTATAATGTCGGGCTTGACTGCGGTAATGGTGCATTCAAGCTAAAAATATCTGGTCATGGACAAGACTTTGATTACATCCGTTTTCCTTCTTACTATGTGGATGTTACCAAGTGCCACAATGACCATCAAGGTAAAACTCGTGTTACTTATCAGCAAGCACCACTAGCTAATAAGTATGCCAAAACACTAGAAGGTCAGATTTGGGTGTGTGGTGATGATGCGGCTGTGTTGGATATTCGTAATCAAGTATTTGATAACCGTAGTGATGGCAAGGCTAAACTAGCTCTACCTCTATTTCTATCCGCCATAGCTTATCTCCCAATTCAGCGCAAACGTTGGGATTTTAGAGTAGTGGCATCGATTCATGATGCACAAGTGTTTGGCCAACAGATGAAAGCAAATTTAGAAGGCATTCATCAAGCCATTATTAAAGGACAAGAAACAACAATAGCCATTCACGTTATCAGAATTTTTGACGAAGGCTACATCTTTAAGCCAACAGGTAATAGCAACACAACACTACTAGATATTGGCAATGGCACAAGTATTGTTACCCGCTTTGATAGCGAGGGGAATGTAATTTATCGTTCAGTTCCTTATAAATTTGGTGTTCAGCATCTTTATAAAAAGATTTACGAACATCCCACCATCAGAGTGTTAGGGCTAGATAGAGAAATTGATTTGATTCGCAGAGGAATTGAGAATCCACAAGAAGGCAAGATTTTTTATGGCTTGGGCAATGGAGCTACCAACATCACTACAGCTTACAAAGAATGTCTCAAAGATTGGTCAACACAATATCTCAAGGAGCCGATTGCAGAAGTAGATCGGTTTCAACTAGCGGGAGATCGGATTGTAGTTATTGGTGGAGGTGTATTACTTCCTTATCTTGATCAGAATTTCCACAAAAAAGGCTACGTTTTCAACCAATCTGCTCCTTTCATGAATGTGAAAAAGTTACATGAATACGCTTGCAATACACTTTCTCCTGAAGTTTTTGAGGTAATCATATGAGCAAAGAAAGACTACGTATTGATTTATGGGCAAGTATTAAACCCATTATCGAAGCCCAAATGCAGCATTCTGGTTTGACTGCTCAAGAAGTTGTAAATATTGCTTTAGTTGATTATTTCGGGCTTTCGCCAAAAGGTAAGGGCAGAAATACTGAATCACCGTTACCAGTACAAATGCAGCAAGTGGCTAGTAACACTCTTCATGTTAGTGAAGACGAAGACTACATTTAATACCAATTCGCAATTAAAAAACGCAAGATGCAACAAAGCTTTGGCAGGTTTACATCTATTCCTGCTATTCCAAAACCGATCGCTGATCATCGATCCGCTTTCAAAAGTAACCAGCAAGCTGTAAAACCAACCATAAAACTAGGAATTCTGAGTTAAAAAATCATTTGCGGTAAGCAAAGCTCTTGTAGATTAATAGCCAGCAATTTGTTTTAGCTATCCTTATTAGTTTGGCTTATTTGTTCAGATTATGTTTTAGTGATAAGTTTTTAACTAGTTTTTGTATAAATGAACAGGTTAAGTTAAATTAGTAATAACAAGTTAGATAGTAAGCAACCATGTCTAAATTAGTGCAAGATAAGGTAAATGAGCTATTTGAGGCAACCAAGAATCTGCAAAGTCTAGAAGAAATTAGACCATATTGCGAACAGTTTAATCAGTGGTTAAATCAGAATACTAGCTACAACATTAATAGCTTGGGTACGGTATTGAGCAAGGTTGGTTTTTACAAAAAGTTTAAGTTAATCCCTCTAGAACAGGGAAAAAATGCTACATCTGTACCTAAGCATGATGGTCAAGGCAATGTCACAGGTTATCAATTAAAGCACTACGCTTTACTGCTATGTGGACTTGACGATAAAGATTGGGATGAGCGTAACCAGACCACAAGAGTGAGCGATCGCCTCAAAAGCCAAGGGCGAGAAATTGACCCAGATACTTATTTTGGGGTGGCAGGAGAACTTTTAGACAGCCAAGACATTCATAAAGTGGCCGTAGGCTTAATTGCGGCGACAGGACGTAGGCCACATGAAATTGTCGCCCGTGCTAAGTTTGCAGCAATTAAGGGCGAAACTTACCAAGTCATGTTTACTGGCCAGGGCAAAAAACGAGGTGAAAATCCAGTTTTCCCGATTGCAACACTTTATGAAGCCAGTTATGTGATTAAGAAATTGAATTGGTTACGGCAGCAGCCATCAACTAAGAAATTATTGGCAGAGGTGATACAAGAATATCCCAAGGATATCGAGGCGCAAAATCGGGCGATTGATAGCCGCCGTAATGGTTCACTCAATCGGGTAGTCCGAGATTATTTTGGCGGGGAAAATCCAGTATTACCTATACGCTCAGGTGAAGAACAGCCCAATTGTAAAGCACTCAGAGCCGCATATTTAGCGTTAGCAACAGGGCGTGATTGCTCTGGCTCAATCGGTTCTAAAATGCTTCATGCTGCAAGGTTAGCTGGTCACTTTGTCAAAGAAAATCCTAATGACGGAGATTTACAACACCTGGTGACAACTTTAGGCTATGCCGATTACTACACCACTAAGCCAGTAACATTCCCAAGTTTAGCCACACGAGAAAAACCTAACATGGAAAATGAAAAACTCTCCTCTATTCGGGTACTGCCAACGGATTTAGAAGCTATCCGCAAAATTCAAGAGGAATGGGAAGCCCCAAATCAGCAATCAGTTATTACTAAATTAATTCAGTCCTATAAAGACAGTTTGTCTGTCAGCAATAACCTTCAACAGACTCAGCAACAAGTAACTCAACTGCAAGCTCAAGTTAAACAGTTAGAAACAACTAATAACTCCCTACAGCAACACAATCAACAATTAGAAACAACCAATAACCAATTACAACAACAACTAGCCGCAATGGAAACCACCCAAAAGCAACCATCTATGGTCACACTCAATGCCACAGAATTGGAGTCCTGGCTAGAAAAGAAAATTATTGAGATGCTTCATAAGGTAGGCATAGGTGAAACCATGCCATCGGCCATTAACCCTGTGGCCTTAAATGCAGTTGCGCCACCTCCACCCAAGGAAGAAATTGACTGGACAACTAAAACTGATGCTGAAGTTTGGGGTAGCAAGGTACAAGGGGCAGCAGTCGAAAAAATTCGCAGGTCTTATTTGGCAATCTGTCAATATAACGATACTGTTGCCACTGGAGATGGCGATCGCCTCGCCGTGACCAACCAAGCATTGAGAGATTTATCCAGATGCAACGGTTTGTTTGTCCGTGATTGGATTGAAGAACATAAAGATGAAATAATTTCTCATAACGCGAAATTCGGTATGGAAAACAAGAAAGATCCTCGAAACCCTGCCAGTTATGCCAATAAGGGCAAAGATGTCGATAAAATTTTGTCCTTAATTAATGATGAATTTCTCAGTGGTGAAGGTTATCGCAAAGTCAGAATCTAGTAGTTCACCAACTCAAAATTGCTGTGTAGACCTAGCTCTTGTGCAGGGGGTAGGGCGCAAGGGTGAGACATTAGGGTTTTGAGCAATCAGAGTAACTTTGCCAAAGCGATCGCTCACCCAACCAGTAGCAGGTACAATCGGCACATTATCAGTAGTACTTGGCAGTGTGCGAGTAGCTTGAGTTTTAGAATTGTGTTGTGGCTTGGCAGCAACGCTTAAGCGAGTATCTGACCACACTACCTCACTATTTAAGCTTTCATTAGGACTAACAGGTAAACCCCCGCGTCCACTAACAATAAATTGACTACCAGTTTTACCATTAAAAGCAGAACAGTTTTGCTCCACTATTCTTGATAAATCAACTACGTTTGTCGGTAACTCCACTAATCCTTGAGTAGGGTCAACATCTGGTGTATTAAGTGCTACTTCCCCATTCAAAGAAGGGTTTGTTTGCGAAAAAACCACAATGTCATTTGTTGGTAATTGATCAGCACTGAATACATTAGCGTTATTTAGTAATTTTTCTATTTCTGCACGGTTGAGAACTTGCAAGCCAAAAATTCCCTGAGCATTAACCTCAACTTTACCCCCATTCCCAGAGAAAGCATTGGCAACTATGTCAGTATTTTCGCCTGCGCCAGCAATGAGAAACGGCGTATTAATTGTAATATTACCGCCATTACCACCATCACCGACAAGCCCTGCTTGAGCAACAATACTACTGCCGCGACGCAGCAATAAATAGTCTTGTGCTTGCAAGCCAATATCTCCACCATTACCAGAGGTGGTTATTGTTGATAGAAAGCTACGGCGATCAAGTTTAATAGTCCGAGCAGAGATATCTATCTTGCCTGCTGCCCCTACATTAGAACTGATATTATTTAAAACACTCTCATCAATACCAGATGTACCGAATTTGTTGAGGATATCACCTAATGCAACTACACCTGTAATTACCCCACTAGAATTATCAAAAAATACGTCATTGTTAGCGTTGATAGTTACATTTCCAGCATCGCCACTTCCTAAAGTGAAAGTACCGATCACACCAGTGTTAGTGGCTGTAAATGAATCAGTAGCTTGAATATTAACATCTCCGGCTTTTCCTCTTCCAATGGTGGCAGTATTAATTTGACCATTGTTAAGAAATAAAGAGCCAGTAGTGATTTGAACATCGCCTCCCTTATTAGCAACGTTAAAGCCGACGACGCTACCAATTGTACTCTGGTTATTGATAGTAACTGCATTGCGGGCATTAATAGTTATACTTCCCCCATCTCCTTGTCCCAAAGTTGAAGTATCGATTTGGCCGCCATTAATGACATTGAATGAACCAGTTGTAATTTTGACATTGCCACCATTACCTTCTGTTCCTAGCTCTTTTGGGCCGACAAAGCTGATAATCCTAGAAGGATTCGATTCATTTCCCTGACCATCAATATTAACTGTATTGCGGGCGTTAATAGTTACGTTTCCAGCATTTCCTCGGCCAAAAGTTGAGGTATTGATTAAGCCACCATTGGTGAGAGTGAGCAAACCAGTTGTAATTTCCACATTACCGCCGTTACCTTGCGAACCTACTAGCACTGGTGGTGCAACAAAGCTACCGATACCGCTATCAGCACCATCAAATATCACATTATCTCTTGCTTGGACAATTATGCTTCCAGAATTGCCTGAGCCAAGGGTAGTAGTATTCAGTTGTGCGCCATTACTAACATTTAAAGAACCTGTTGTAATCCTGATGTCGCCGCCTTGACCAACAGCCCCAGGTAACAAGTTTACAAATATACCACTGATCACTGAATCATCTGTACCAGATACGCCATTTAGAGAAATGGGATCGCTAGCTTGAATATCTACATCACCAAGATTACCCTGTCCAGAGCTAAAAATACCTATACCTGAATTTTGAACATTTAAAGAACCTGTTGCAATCCTAATGCCACCACCTTGATTAAAAGTATCTCCGAGTATGACATGACCAATAAAACTCTCATTTTGAAGATTGACTGAGTTTGTGGCATTGATGTTTATCTCTCCAGCACCTGGATTTAATCTGTTAAAAGGTTGTCCAGAAAAGAAAGAGAATAAAGTAGATAATTCCGATGATAAAGCTGTATCAATTTCACTAGCTCCCGAAAGATTCAAGTTTCGGGCGTTGATAGCTATATCGCCACCGTTAGGAAATGTATAAATTGTAGATTCATTACTTAAAGAAACATCTGCGCGTGGGATTCCTTGAGGAAATTGCAAACTGAAGTTACCACCATCAATATTTAACCCAACTGTTCCAGGTGCTGACAGTCCACCAATCTCAACTCTTCCTCCAAAAGTCCCAACCTCGCCGTGTTCTAAGTTGACATCACCACCAAGTAAAATCAAACTCTGTCCCTCAGGCACACTCAAGCCGCCAGGTATTTTATCTATCAGGTCATTTGTCAGTTCTGCTATATCTAGAAAGTTTGATAATTCTGAGCCAAATGCTCTATTGGCAATCACACCTTGAGGAACTTGATTAAATAAAAATGCCGTAGGATTAATTGTGAGTAATGGTGAAGGAATATTACTTTGCGAAGCACTGAACAATCCTTGATTGCCAAATCCAATTGCATTAGCAGTAGTACCAATAAAAGAACCACCTACATCTAAACGAGCATTTTCACCAAAAATAATCCCATTAGGATTGATTAAAAACAAGTTGGCATTGCTACCAAAAACTCCCAATGTACCTAAAATTTGTGAAACATTGTTGCCAGTGACACGGGCTAGGATATTTTGAATACCGCTATCAGTTAAAAAATAAGCTCCTCGTCCTGCACTGACATTGAATTGTTGAAAGCTGTGAAAAAGATTTTGACCTCGTTGCGCTTCACCAATAATCGCATCTACAGGTAAATTATTAATACTACCAGCATCAGGGATAAAAATAGAACTTTCAGTACCTAAGGTATTATCAACTTGAATAGTGCTTGTTTGGGCAACAGCAGCTTTGGTAAAGATACTATTTTGTATGCCTAATAGCATTAACGCCCAGCCTACAGCTAAAGATGTTAAATGCTGTGAGCGTTTTTTTTGTTGCCTCATGGAAGTTGCCCGAAGTTTGGTTAAAATTTTTCAGTGTTTATACTAACATTAATGACAACATTACCCATGAAGTTAAGTAACAAAAGTAAATTTTCAATTAATAGAACTGTTATTAGCTGTATGCCTTGCTAATGTTATCAAACTTATCTTGTAGCTAATCTAGCTATTTGCTGGTTGTATTGTTAGAATGTCCGTGTTTATATTGATAATCATTTAAAGGTTGAGTCTGCTAATTAACTATTTTTGTTTTCTAGTTTGTAAAGATAAGGATTTTAAAAAGTATTCAAAAAAATTATAAATGCTTGCGTAGCAAGACTAAAAAACCAAAGGTTTAGGTAAGGTGTATAGGGATGTAGGATGTAAGTGTACAGTGACAAATTAAATGGCGTTAAGACAAATTCTTGCCATTAAATTAAGCCTTACCCACTTTAGTCCTGCAACTATTACTGTTGATATAGCTTGTAACTTTCCCTGTTACTTTTAGGCTTAAGCTCCTTGAGTACAAACCTTACAGTTTCAATGACAGCAATTTTGCATTACGTCAAATAAAAAGTCACTGTACATCAGGTTACGAATTATAAATCAATGAATACGCACAAATCCAGCGTTGCTAATCAGTTCTTGTCCCCTATTTGTTAATAACATGTTGGCGTAGGCTTCACCGGCTTGTTGTTCTAAACTGTTGTTATCTTGTTTGACTATCACAAACATGGGGCGCGTAATTGGATATTGACCTGTTTTAAAAGCTGCGATATTCAACTTGTTCCGCTGCTGTGGACATTGTTCGGCTTTTATCAACGGTTCTTTATAAGGAGCAACAAAACTGTTTCCTTGTTTAGCAATCGCTAGTGGCTTAATCTTACATTGGGGAACGACTTCTGGCGCGGAAGCGTAGTAAATACCACCGTGATCTTTAGCTAATTTTTTTAGAGCGTCTGTGGTATCGTGAACGTATACTACATTACTTCCCAATTTTTCTTGACCGAGAACATTGTCAACTAGAAACTCTACAGTGCCTCCGTCTTCAAAATGACGGGAATAGGGAGTAATTTTTAAGTCTGGCCCACCAAGCTGATTCCAGTTAGTTATTTTACCAGTATAAATATCCTTGATTTGTGCCACGGTGAGTCCGGGAATTTGCAAATCGGGGTGAACAGCGATGGCTAATCCGTCCAAAGCTACCGGAATCTGTTTGAGTGTCATTCCCTGTTGTTGGGATTGTTTATACTCTCGGTCGGCGATCGGGCGAGAGGATTGGGAAAATGTCAGTTGTCCTTTCAATAACATCCGAATTCCTGCGCCAGAACCTGGCGTACCATTAATAGGTTCGGTGTAGAGCAACTCGAATTTCGGATGGACTTTGTTGATTTCTGGGTCTATATCTTTGCGAATTGGTGCCCAAGATGTGCTGCCACCATATCGCCACGTTCCTTCAGGAGTGGTAACTGAACTGAAATCGGAATAAACTTTTTTTTGCGCGAAGTATAAAACACCAACAGCTACACCAACGACTACGCCAACAAATACACCCACTAAGCCTGTTAATACCCACGGCTGGATATTTTTCTTGGGTTGATGAATTGGATTTTCTGGCTTTTGAGGAATTGGTTCTTTTAAAGGACTATGACGCAGTTTTTGCCAAGTTAGAGGTTCTACATTTGGTTGAATGCAAATTGTAGGCAACCAAATTGCGCCAGGGTAATCATAATTAAAATGTTCCAAACGTTTACGGGCTTTTTGCACAGACGTAAACAGTGGATTATTGTGGGTGAATTCTTGGAAAAAATATTTCAAAAACTCCACAGCTACCGGGTCTGGCACTGGTTCCCGCATGACAATCATCTGTGGTAAATGTAGTTGTGCAAGTTGACTAGCTAATCCCAAACCATCACAAGAATTAAAAATCGCTAATTGCAATCCTTTGTGAATAGCTTGCTTCAAAGCTTCTTTAAACTCTTCAATACTCAAGCTATCTTGGTCGTTGAGTTCAATCCAACCTATCTGCCCATCTTCTTGACTCCCACTGTGCCCTGTAAACACAAAAATATGAAAGCCTTGTTCATCCCACAGCGCATCACACAATTCCTTTCGATTAGGTTGCATGAGACAGAGTATTTCTACACCATCTTGCTCTAACTCCTGAATTAGTTTTAAATCTTCTTTTGTATTAATACCGTCACTTCTACCAACGGTAACTAATATTCTGATATTTGTACTTTGAGGAACTAGCTGATTTATTTGTTTATTTAAATTTTTGGGCGCACTGAGGGCAATTTCGGTTTGGGGATAATGTTCTTCAAATAAATTCCATTCTTGCCAAGGGAGACGGCGCAAATCAATATCTTTGGCATCAATGATGACACGAATTTCAGTATTGGAAGAATGCAATTGTTGTGCGATCGCTATTAATCTATCCCGAATCGGTTGCCAGCCAATATCACCAGAGTTGAGCCATTGATTTAGGTAGTCTTTTACTGCTAAAGTATTCTCTGCGTTAGAATAGTTAGTTACTGTTTTGGGAGTGAGACGTAACCCAGGCGCAGGCGCAATATAAGACCGCACACCTTCAATTTGACGATAGGCTGACTGCCATTGACGAAAAGATGATGCTAATTCTGGCGGTAAGGGAGGCAAAAACCCTTCTATTTCTTCATCCAATTCTTTCACCGTCAGAGTCACTGAGAACCCCTCTGGTGAATTGCGTCTGAGTTTCAATTTGACGATCGCCATAGTTGTCTTCCTTGTGTTTAATGCTCTTAAACAACAAACTCTTCAACCAGACTTGTTTCCTCTAATACTATTTTCACACTGAATTTTTCTTCGTGTTGGCAAATAAATTCTAGTTGCATCCAGTCATCGGCATTTCTAGCTTGGGCTGACATACCAACATTTCCCGCTGCATCCAGGACAACTAGTTGTAAATTAGGTGGCAGATGCACAGCATCATCACCTGGATAAACTCGCAGACGAATATCAAAAATTTCACTATTTGTCGGAGTCAACTGTACCAATAACAGTACTTGCCTTGGCAAATTAATCACTTTCGCCCGGCTGATAGAATTAGCACTACGGGTGACAGTACTTGTGCCTCTAAAATTGTTAGTAAGTACGAACTCTGAAGGCTTCCAATCTGGATGGAAGACACCCGTCACCCATTGCCGTAGATTAACTAATATTGAACGTCGATGAATAGTGTCTATAAGCACATCTAGTGATTGTAGTTGGTCGATTGGGAGTATTTGCGTTGATGCCGTCGCCTCGGTAATGGGGGCAAATCCCAACAACTCTACATCATCCAATTCCTGACGGAATTGCACCGCCACATAACCAATCCTGTCTGATGAAGGAGTTGGAGGTAAAGTGATCGCTTCTTCACCAGGTAGCACCGGGCGACATTCAAGTTTGCCAACACCAGGTAAAACCAAGTCAGCAACATCAAAAATGGCCCTCAAACCCCGGTGCCAACTGTCACCTTGATTCAGTGCTGTCTCCACGTTCAACCATTTGAGATAACTGTGAACGGCATAAACAGCAAGAGTATTTAAGTAAACTTGTTTGCCCTTGTGGGGAGTTTCTTGTTCAGCGGCAAATTCCTCAGCCCAGCGATGAGCATTTTGGGGAAGTGGGACGTGTAAAATTTGTGGTTGGGTGCTGCTCATTGGTTGTATCCAAAATTCATAGCAATTTCTTTTAATATAGGAAGGCAATGACTCTTCCAGTGAGAATAAAGAGTTTGATTGTTGATATTTAACTCTCTGGCAATATCAGCGATTTTATGAGGCGGTTCTTGTAGAAGTAACTGCATAGCCAATAACTGACAATGGCATTCGGGACGTTTGCGCGGATGAGAGGCTGTTAATTTACCGTCTTCATCTTGCTCAATATATTGCCTAATCAGGTTCCCAAGACGCCGATGTTCCATTTCTTGGATTTGGGCAATCTTGATCTCCAGCAAATCCAAAGTCATAGTAGGTAAGCGATCCTTGAGCGTTGTTTCGTCACCTTCATCATTTTGGATCGGGGTGTCTAAGCTAATGGTGTATCTACTGTCTGGCGTATACAAATCTTTAATGCGCCACTTGAGATAACCGTTAATCCAATTTATTAAGCTGTTTTGATAAGAAAGCGATCGCGCCTCAAATGTACAAATTTTCCTGCTAACCCATTCCCAAGTTTGATTCAAGGCCTCCAAATAATCTTGGTGAGAAGATTTAAAAATTCCCGGTAGTTGCTGAATTACCATCAGCAGCTTATTTAATGCTTTCTGCCTCTCTGGACTAGGGTCACGATAGCAGCATACCTCGTCAATTAGTTTTTTTAATTGTTCATCCACAACGGTTTTACTCCCAAGCTGCCGACCTGAAAGACAACAAAGCTTTTGCAGCTTGAGTTTAACTGATTTTTATAGGACTTACGCAACTGGCATATTTTTTTCTAGAACGGCAAAATAAACTAGAGTAGGTTTGTAATGATTGAAACAGGCGTAAATAAGTAAATCAAAATTTTCAACAACAACGAATTTACTAGGTTTGAATATTTTGCTCTAGTAAGTTTACCACACCAAATTTTTTTGTAGGGTGTGTGGCACTGTGATGATTTTGAACGTAGTAATAAGATTTATAGCGTCACGCACCACCAATTGAAAATAGGGATTAGGGAAAGAAATTTTCATAGTTCTTTGTGAGCGTTCGTTCATGGAGTAAGAATGCAAAAGTCCTAATTTTTGCGGTCTTGTTTGCGTCTTTGCACACCAGTTGCTACAACTTTGGGAACCAAAGCAACGGACTGGCTCGCCTTTGCGCGACACAAAAAAATATTTATGCAATAAGTCTAGTGATTTCATAAAGATAAAAATACCGGGTGTAAATCTAATAAGAGTGGAAAGCATAAACCATTCTTAGTTAGATGGGTATTTGATATGAGAAAAGCTATTTACTGGTTAATGGGCGAAAAAGCTGGGCGAACCATAGTTAGTACCTGGAATTGGTTATGGGGAATGCCGATGGAATCTGGCGGTAAAGTTGCGGTAGCCGTAGCGGAAGAATCGCTGCAATCAATGCAGGAATCAGTGCAAAAGCTAGCTCAAGCCGTCGCTATGCAAGAAGGTTCTTATAAAACTGCCAAGAATAAATACGAAACAAAAGTCAAAGAATTACGAACTTTAGAGCAGCAAGCAAAGATTGCCCAACAAAGTGGAAACCCCGAAGCTGCGCGGATGGCGATAACTAAAGCAATTCAGACAGAGGAGATTTTGCCCAAACTGGAGGAAATGGTCAAGCAAGCAGAAATATCTGTAAATGCTTCTAAAGAAAAGCTAAATCGGGAACGTATGAAGCTAGAAGCCTATAAAGCTGATATGCAAAATATGAAAGATATGTCAGAAGTGAACGAGGCTTTAGCAATGATTGCCAAAGTCAATAATGAATTTGATATTGGTTCAGCGAAAAGTGATTTTGAAAAAGCTAAAAGTGCAGTTGAAAGACGAAATCTGCGGACAAACGCTTTAGCAGAAATGTCAGAAAACCCCGCCGAAAAACTCCAAGCTGAAATAGAAAGCATGACCCTAGATGACGAAGTTTCTCGGCGCTTGCAGATGCTAAATGAATCAACAATCAACGAACTACCAAAATAAGTAAACAGTTATGAGTCACAAAAATAGTCCACCTCCAATTGTTTTTATCGTTTTATTTCTAGCTTTATTTGTTGGCGGTTACTGGTTTTTTTTCAAACGGGAGCCAGCATCCATATTACCAGTCACCACAATCTCTGCGGGTAATTCTGCTTTTCCAATACCAAGTTCAGTACCTAGCGGTACCACCGTCAAGATAGACGGTTCTACCAGTATGGTGACAATTAACCAAAATCTCAAAAAAGCTTTCGAGAAGCAGTTTCCTGGTACTAATGTTGTAGCCACTGCTAATGGTTCTCAAAATGGGATAACAGATTTGGTAGCAGGTAAAGTGGATATTGCAGCAGTATCTCGACCTTTAACTACACAAGAACAAAGTCAGGGCTTAGTCGCAATTCCCGTAACAACAGATGCGATAGCTCTTGTTGTTGGCAAAGCTAGTCCTTTCAATCAAGGATTAACCAGCGCTCAAGTAGCAGATATTTTTCAGGGCAAAACTAACAATTGGTCAGCAGTGGGTGGTAACAATAGCACTATCCGCGTTATTAATCGCCCAGCAATTAGTGGTACTCATCAAGCTTTTCAAGAAATTGTGCTTAAAGGAGCTAATTTTGGCACATCACCAAACATCACCACACTATCAAGAGATGCCACAACTCCCCTACTCCAAGCCTTGGGAACTGATGGGATCGGTTATGCTACCTTTGCACAAATCGCCAATCAACAAACAGTGCGATTTCTCCCCATTGATGGGTTAACGCCAAATGCTAACGGTTATCCCTATCAACGACAATTATTTTATGTATATAAAAACCCTCCCAACCCTGGAGTTAAAGCATTCTTGGGTTATACAACTTCACCGCAAGGGCAACAAGCTATGATTCTAGAAAATTGATTTACTTGAATTATGTGGAGATGCATAACATTGCGTCTCTACATATTTTTTCATTTACGACTTTGCTCTCTCCCACTTCCGAAAAGTCCTAGAGCATATTGCAAGTTGGTGAGCTACAGATTATCGTAAGGACACAGCATTGTCGTGTTCCTACTTTTGTACCTCATTTACCTGAAAAACGCTGTATAGTTCAAAGCTATAAATGGAGTTCAAAAAACTCAAAACTTAATTACATCAATTTTATATACTGTTCGACATACTGCGGATTCTGAAAGTCCCCAATCTAATCCAATATGATAATAAGTGCGGTATTCTATCCAATATTGAATTACTATTAAAACTTGGTCTTCAATTATTAATTTAGGACGACGACCAGATTTCTTTTTCTTTTTTTCATCAGCTTTAACTACATCAACCATAAAATCAAAGGTTTTACGGCTTACTCCAGTCATACGCTCAAATTTTCTCGCAGTAAGCTGTTTAGCTTTCTCTATTTTCACTGCTCTTCAAATTCTTAATCGAAAATTTCCAAACTCCACATCATACCACAAAACACTTTTGGAAGAGTTCTCATATTCTTCGGATTTGTCACTAATTGAAAACTGTTTGTCAAAAATTGAAAATTTACTACGTTTTATTGGAGCTAAAACTTATTCAGATTTAGCAAAAGCAACTAAAAGTGCTTTTAATCAAGTTTCGTTAAATGATATTTATAATTGGTTCACCCATTCTTGTTACTGTATTTCACCAGATTGACAAACGCTATAGAGGATTTTACCTTGGTGATAACTATACTTCAACGACCTAAGTTTGCATGGATAAAATTTGCATTCCTCACTATTATTCTTTGTTATTGTGCATCAGAAAAGCACCAACTCTTACTTAAACAACAAAATAAATTAGATAATTACAAAATTAAATTAACAGAAACTCATACTTCTTACAAAACCAAAATAATTAATGATAGATGCCTTCAACAAGAATTTCCAAAACGTGTGTCAAATTTAGGAGTTCGTTGACCAGAGAAATAGAAATGTATTTCGACACTTACTCATTTTTTTGGTTGTTTAGGTGGTTTTATGGTAAACATTAAATTTGGACGAATTTGGTATTGAGCCGAGATACGGATACCGTTGGCGAATTCCCCAAACAGCTAAACTGAACCGATTAGTTCAGCAATGAAACGATTGAGAACCTTCTGAGCAGTTTTATACCCAGTAGCTTGCTTACCTAACTTCAGTTCCTATGCTTTAGTCGCATCTTTCTTAACAAAAGAGCGGAAAGCCAGGAATGAGATACAGCAATAATTACAGCGATAGAGACTAAAAGGAGACCGAGGAGCGATCGCCGCAAAAGCAATGATAATTAACATCAAATTTGAAGAGAAGTAACGAAAAGCGGCTGCCAGATTGAAGAATTGCAGTTAGAGGAAGCAGAACGGATTGAAAGGGCCTTAGCAACGTATGCGATCGTGGCATGGCGATTATTATGGTTAACCTATGTGTGACTTAAAGGAAAAGATTGCCGGAAATTAAAGGATAAGCTTGCCGAACTGTGACTTAAAGGAAAAGATTGCCGGAAATTAAAGGATAAGCTTGCCGAACCCTGATTCAGACTGGCTTTAAGCATTTTCAACTGAACGGCGAGCTTCCCAGAAAGCATCGACAACTTCCTTTTTCCATAAAGCAGAGGGTTTAGCCATAAACTGACGAATATTTTTAAGTGTAGGATTAATACCCTGAGCATAAAGTTGTGGAACAATTTGTTGAACTTCTAAACAACCTTGTTGAATCACTTCCAAGCGACGTAATAAATGGTAATGTTTGTACCGCTCAACAATAATTTGGCAAAGGTCTGGGCAATAGAGGTAGAAAGTAGCTAAACCAATATGATGACATCTGGCTACTTCGCTGAGGGACGGTGGAGGAGAAATGTTATTGTCAATAACGCCCTGCAAAAGCTCTCGGATATGCTGCTGACGCTTTAAAGTTGCATAATCAGTAGCTCTCTTCTTAATAACAGTGGCTAAAGATTTTGAAATATGAGTTAAAGGGCTGTAACTTTTATATCCAAGACGATAAGCTAACTGGGTAAGAGTTGGGGGAGGTTCTTCAAATAATGCTTGTTGCATTGCTGCTCTTGTAGCTTCAATGTCTGGTTTACTGCTATAAGTAACAGAAGATTTTCTTCGGCGTTGGCTAGTCTTGGAAGCTAAAATAGCTAGTTTATCAAGAGTTACGGGATTAACCTTGGCTTGGAGAAAATCAGCAACAGAAGTAGAGAGTATGTAACAGATTTTCAGCAATTCATAAACAATAGGAATTGTGGAACCTTGATGCCAATGAAGAAATTTACAACGATTGACTCCCAAGAAACGACCTAAAGCTGAAATATTACCATTGGTTAATTGATTAGCATAAAGCTTGATAGCTTTATTAATACTATCTCTTTGAGGTATAGAGTTAAATAAAACAGCTTTTGAAAGCAATTCTCCTAAAGCACTAGCAACCCAAATATCCCATTCAAGAGATTGAGATATATCTGGACAATGCTGTAGAACAGAAGGATAATGTTCGCCCAACCAAGCATCACATTTTAAGCAAAACCCTGGACGAGTCGTCTGCCAAAGAGGTACAAATTTTTGATGACACTGAGGACAAATAGATTGCAAAGGTCGATGATGCTCCAAACAAATGTTGACAGATTGAAGCGCCCATAATAAAGGAGAGTAAATCACTTTTGAGCTATCACGCCATTCTTGATAACATTGAGGACACCATGCAAAATCAGGTCTAAGTAACTCTTGAGATGGCAAAACTTCTGCCCAAGTCAGCAGTGTTAAAAACTCCAAATCATCGCGCAGAGTAAGTTGATTCAAGGCGGCTACGAATTGCTTGGCTTTTACAGAAGTTCCATTTAAAGATTTAATATAATATTGTCCATATACTTTCACTAAACTAGGGTAATACTGTTGTATATCATCTGATTTAGAGAATTTTTTTTGAATTTCAGCAGCGATTAAAGTTCCGACAGCCACACTATGAGCTTCGGCTAAACGAGCAACATAGCTAGTTATACTCTCCACATAAGGCGTTCCGATTCCTATCGGTTCAAGATGGAATAAAGAACTACGCGGTGGAATCTTAGGGCGTTCTAAGTTCCATAATTCATCAGTTTGGTTAACATCAACTTTCATTATCTTGTGTCCCTACAGGATCTCGTTTTGGTTTTCGTTTCCCAACACGTCCTTTCTTAAGAGAAGCTCCCTGTACTACATCAGGAGTAACAGAAGTAGTTAAATTTCCTATGAAGTAATAACTAGACTCTTGCTTGAGGCGTAATTGACCCTGCTCTGATTCTTGAAAAATCTGGTTAATTCGTCCTTGGCTGAAAGCTCCTTGCTCCAAATGTTTAATAGTTAATGTTGCTGCATCTTCTTCATAAGCAAATCGCAATGAACGAGTCAACCAATTTTTAAGAATTCCTACACAACCGACTGAACCAGAAAATAGATATTCGTAATAATTTTCTAAATAAGGTTCTTCTTCTAAGGGAAGATGCTTCTCCAATGTTCTAATAACTCTAATAAATTCAGTAACATCTTCAGCCTCATCAAGTTGGTAAGGAGTTAAATGAATATCTTCACTACGTCTTCCTACTTGTCCATTGAGAGTTGAACAATTAAGAAGCTCATAAGTTCCAAATAAGATATGTACTGTTCCCGTCAGATTCGCAATAGATTTAATCCAATTCATTTGATGCAGCATTTGGTGTCCACCGGACATCATTAACAAATGTTGAGCTTCATCTACTAGGAAACATCTTAACTGGCGATACCGAAACACCTTTTCCATTGCTCGTCGCAAAGTAGGTACGTCTTTACGATTGGATTGATTAATCAATCCTAAATCTTTGTTATCAGTCCAAGAGAGTTTATAATTAGACTTATATTCGATTAAAACTTCATTGAGAGATTCTAAAGCCCGAATATAGTAATCCTTATGACTAAAATTTCCTCGTTCGGCTGGAATAGCTTCAACGCTAGCGACAGCAATTTTACCAGGGTTTACTTGTAATTCCTGGAGAAATCGTTCCAATAAGAGTTTCTCTAGGCGCAGTCGCAAGGTAGTTTTACCCACGCCAGTTACACCAAAAACTAAAAATACTAGGGTATCCGCAGGTTCAAGAATATTAATTAATAGCCTGTCCAAAGCTTCTTTAAGTTTGCGGTGAGGAACTGTAATACTTTTGAAATAACAAGTCTTATCTTCACTAGATTTATTTAGGAGTTCTTGCGTAAATGCTCGTGCATTAGTATTTACCATAACTCATCATTCGTATATGGATTAATTGTATTAAAATCTATTTTTGGTTCTAAACTTTTTTCTGACTTCAGATTGCTTTTAGCAACTTTCTTAACTTTTTGTGATTTATTTCTTTTCTGGTATTCACCTGTTGGCTGAGTTATTCTGCCTTCAATAATCGAGCGAACGTCAATACCTGCTAAATCATGTAATCGTTGTTCTAATATTGCTTCTTTTGCTTCTGCTTCTTCAAGGTAAGCTGCTCTTTCCTTAGCTGTTAAATTGATTCTTTTACTAGATTTCTGTCGAGTGCGACGTAATTCAACTGTGGCTAATTTAACTTCTCGCTCTGAACGATTCTGGAAAGATTTATAATATTGGGAGATACACCGAATCCACTGCCCTTTGACATAAGCATAAGCTGTTCCCATGTCAAAGGGGTCATAACGCACTGGGACATCTGTCCCTTCTATTTCTGGTTGGATAAACGAATCATCTATTGACCAATAGTAAAGGTAATTGATTTTGATTCCACGGGATGGTTGCACCTTAGCTGTTCCTTTAGGAGTAGATGGTAGAGTAAATATTTTAAAGTTCTCGTCATAAATAATTTCTTGCATCTTTCTTTGTCCGCTTTTCTCTATTCCTTCTGTGAAGGCTTGATGCGGACTTTTACCTAGAGTTGGATGTTCTTTATTATCGTAAAATTCATAACTGTAAATGCAAAAGAAAGCATACAGTTCATCTAATGTCCAAACTGCTTGTTTTTTCGGATTATTTGATTTAGTTACTAAACGAACTTGTTTGGTTATTTGCGTGTTTCCTTGAAGATTATGAAAAAATTCTGTATTGGTTGTCCCAAAAAGACGTTCAATCACTGACCCAAATCGAGCTTTGGCTGGCGGACGTTGTTTTTTAGTGCAGCCAAAGGCAGCTAAAAGTGTTTCAAAATAGATGCTACTGAACTCAGCCCCGCCATCGACAACAATCGTCTCAGGTAGGCGTGAATATCTCTGCACACAAATTCGCAGCACCATCATAATTGAGCGGTAGCTTGGTTCGTCAAAGGTTAAATAGACCGCTAAAATTCTTCTACTGTAAGCATCCATCAGCAAAGTAGCCCAAGGTCTGCCTAGATTACGCCCTGTACGGGAGCAGACTAATTCCACATCTACCTGTGTATGGTCAATGTGAGCGATTTCCCAGGGCCGATCTCCATGAGGCGGAGTGGTTAAGTCTAATTCCCAGTAGAAGGCTGATTGCTGATAAGCTGCACGAGAACCAAGCCGTTTTTTAGTTTGTTCATAACCGGAACGTTGCTTGATTCTGTTGCAGAAAGTCACATAGCTTGGTAGTTCCTCTGGATTTTTGGTTTTTTCCCATTCGTGGCTCAAAACTCCGTAAACTGCCATTCTCCCTTTTTGTTTGAGCGTTTCGTAGTGGTCAGCAATAATTTTGTCAATGAAGTCCTGCGTCTGTTGTGATATTTTTGGTTTTCTATTACCTTTGCTTGCATGATTATCGAGCAGCCCAATATATCCCCAGTTATATTTCTTTTGAGCCAGGATAAATTTAGCTTTCCAATAACGAATAGTACGCTCAGATATAGTAGCGTTATCTATTGGTTTACCTGCTGCTTGTTGAGTAATAATTTGATAGCGATGGTTTGCTTGTGCTAAATCACATGGGCTGGCTTTTAAATAGCGTTCTATTGCTTCTGGGTGGATAGAAGATGTAAAATTTGTGGATGTTTGGTTAGTAATCGCTGCAAAAAGCGAGTTCTCTTCGGTGATTTTTTGCTCTAATAACCAGCGATTGTAAGCATCAGCTGCTGCTTGATCAACAAATAAATGTACTCTCTCTGGTTCAGTTAAAGAAGCAACACTCAAGTCAGTATAAATTTCCCCATTAGCTATTAAGGCATTCACCTCATCTGATGTCGCCGTTAAGGTTTGAATCAGGTCAGAGTAGGTTATTCCTGGTGTCAGGGCAACCTGCTCTCTAATGCGGTTCGCAACTTCCACATTTATTTGATAAGTCTTGATAGTGTAGGCTTTGAGAAATTGACGATTTCTGTACTTAACCCAATTGATTTCCTTATCAGTACGGAGGCGGTAATACAGACCTAATTGTTCAACGACTTCCGCTACTGGTGGACTTACCCATCCCACATCTATTGAAAAAACATAGCGTTCTGGTTGCTTGGTTGCTAGTTTTTCTAATCGAACAGAGGACTTCCATTCTTCAAAACCTGCACTCGATTTTCGCATGACAAAAAAATCTGGAACATGAGTCACTGTTACCGTTCTGCCATTTTTGGCTTTGACTTTTAGGCACAGACGGTAGGGTTGATCATAGTATTCCAAAACATCATTGTCTTGTTCATATTCTTCGCTTGCTGGTAATTCCACTTTATGGGACTCGAACTGAATTGTTCTGCCCATTTTCATACTGGAGTAACTGCCAACAACGTTGATTCCATTGCTTCTGACTCGCCGCACAGGTTCTGATGACCGAATTTGTTCAATCACAGAACGCGCTTGTCCTGATATTTTGAGGCGGTGACACCAATTCTCAAACTCTTGTGCGTTGAGCATTTTTACTTAAAAAAGTGGCTTGGACTCACGGCAGGCTTTGACTTAAATTCTTTGGACTGGTGGCAACTTTATCATTTAACTGGAGTCCAACACTTACTTGGCACAAATCGTAATAATCAAGCTTTCAGGCTTTGATGCGGCAAGCTTATCCTTTAATTTTCGGCAATCTTTTCCTTTAAGTCACAATAGAAGCCAAAATGTAACAAAAGATGTGACTAAAGGACAAAGAGAAATGCAGTTAAAAATGTTTACAAATAAAGTTACAAAACTAAATTAATTAAACTGATAAAAAAAATAATTATTGCATTCAAAAATGATGATTTTTAGTGAATTAACCTGTGAGAAAAAGTTAGTAATTACTGAAAATCTAACAAGTTATGATGTGCAAAATAAATTATAAAAAAAGATTGCATAAGCTTGACATAATCTCCATTAAACTCATCTAATTTAATAGCTCAGATTAGTTTAACTTGTTATTAATAATATAACAGGTTAAAAAGTCTAAATGGGATGAGATTGGTTATGGTAGATATAACAGAATAAAGAACTAGATGATAGCAGCAACGTTAGACCTTACCTGCCTTTGAGGATGGCACAAAGCACCTGCCGTTGACTATTAGAAGATTTGAGTATTTGAAACCAAGAAAAGCCTTATCAACACCCCTAAAGTAGCCGACTGGATTGCAATCGAGCGATCGCTACTGTTTTGTACTAAGACTAGCTATGCTGTCAAGTCCGCTCAAATTTGCAGTAGATAAGAAACAGCTTTTGTAGAAATGCTTATTTATTCTAGCGTTAAATATCAAATATTTTTATCCATTCCACAGTTAAAAATACTAAAACAATTTGTGTTACTAGATAGCTGCTAAACGTTTCTTTCCACGTTACAGTTCTAACATCTAAAGTTAACAATTCTGGCATGATTTGTAGTGCTGTAGGATGGCATAATCGGCAGAGCAATCTGTATCTAATTTCTTTCATTGAATGGCTAGATAAAAACAAATTTAGAGCTTCATATGCAATTTTACAATGCAGTGTCCAAAATGCAGCAAAGCTTTAGTGGTTTTACATCTGTTTTGATCGGCACGAGTAATTTGTTTAACGAGCGCAAAGCTCAAAAACCTGTTATAAAACTCCTAACAGGTTACGATTAATCACGAGATAAAGCATTGTTGAACAATATAGTTTTGCAAGTGCGATCGCTTTCTAATTGCCCCAAAAAATTTTAACTGAGGTACAAACCTGAGTGATACGCCTGACTTTTCACGGGATGTGGAAAAGGGAAGGTGGTTCGCGTAAGATTTATGCGAATCAATTCCCGATAATTAACTTGTGATTTTAGATATTGTCGTGGTAGGTGTGTCAATGAGTGGAAATAAAAATCTTAGAGAATAATCTGTATGAAGAGTGTAACTTTGGAGACAAGCGTTTAACCCAAAGAGCAGCATTTATAGGTGAACTTTTATCAGTAAAATATGGTCAGCCTTTATCAAAAATATTTAAAACAGCTAGTGACCTCAAAGGTGGTTACGAATTTTTCTCGAATCCAAAAACCAATTTTGACTCGTTGACTCAACCTTACTTTAAACAAACAGCCCAAGAAATAAACGGCACTCCTGTGGTTTTAGCTGTAGGAGATACAACTTTTTTAGATTACAAAAAAATATTAGATAAAAGAGAAGAATACGGCCCAATAGGTAATGGTGGAAATGGATTAATTTTACATAGTTGTTTAGCTTTAGAACCTGATTTGGGGCAGCCCTTGGGGTTATTGTGGGAGAAGCTTTGGCATAGAGAGCATAAAGCATCACAGCCGAGTAATGAAACCCAAGAAGTTAAAGAAGAGCGTCTAAAACAAGAGCGAAAAGCTAAAAGAAATAAAGAATTTAAAGAAAAAGAATCTTATAGATGGGTTGAAGCTTTCTCAAAGATAGAAAAACAATTTTCTACTTTAGAAATTCCAGTAGGGGGATTACCGTCGAAGATAATTCATGTCTTTGACCGAGAAGGCGATATTGCAGAAGTTTTCGCTCAAATCAGTCAAACTAAAAACGCGGGTGTAGTAGTCAGGGCGGCACACAACCGAAGTCTTGAAGCAGAGAATGGCCATTTATGGTCATACGTAACTTCCACTACTCTCAAGTTTGTAAAAGACGTTGAACTAGCCGAAACCAAAAAGCGTAATGCCAGAACTGCCACCTTAGAAGTCAGGTATTGTCCAGTATCAATTAGTCCGCCAACCCGCTTGAAAAATCAAAGTAGTTTCAATATTTACGCAGTCTATGCAAAGGAAATTAATTAACACACCAGAAAATTGTGAATCAGTAGAGTGGATGCTATTAACTACTGAGCTAGTTGATTCGGAGCAATCAGCAACTCAAATTCTCCGTTGGTATACGTACCGTTGGCGGGTTGAAGAGTATCATAAAATTCTCAAGTCAGGTTGCCAAGCCGAAAGCTACCGATTAGCAGGTGAAAGTATGTCAACGATGTTGGGATTTTTAACTGTGATTGCCGCACAGCTATTGCGAATAGCAAAATAGCAAAATGCAAGGAGCGCCTTGAGCAAGAAATTCATTCGATACTCGCTCAAGGTAAGGTTGCTCCTGCTTCATGTTGGATTGTTCGTTACCAAGCGAAGGGGCGGACTGATAATTATTGGTATTATAAACTACAGGCATCTTCACCAATATTTCCTACAAAGACTGATGGTAAATTGTCTCGATATCAGCATTTGGGTAAAGCTGGTAGTCCAGCATACTTAAATGCTCTTGAACAAATTACCCGCCGTGCCAAAATCGAAGCTTTAGATCGATCCATTGAGTCCCTCAACCTTGGGCTAAAAGATTTAATCGAAGAAACTTCTAAATATCGCCAACCATAAAAATTAGTTCGCGTAAATCCTCCGCGAACCAATTCTCCTTTTCCACATCCCGTGAAAAGTCAGATTGGTATCCAGGTACTTTGGCGCGGTTGGTTAAAGTTACACGACCTCTGTGAGGGTTGGCACCCTAGCTATCTAATACTAATTAGATAGCTAGGGGTATTGAGCCGTTGAACTTGTCAAAGTTCACAACGCGATCGCAGCTTCGACGAGCGCCCTTATATCAGACTACCCACAGTTTTCGGAGGACTGCGTTAACCAGGATGAGTGATGCCGGGATACCGTTGCGCCACATTCAGGAGATATCGGGACATCGAACTTTGGCAGCTTTGGAGCGCTATCTGGGTGTAACTGAGAAGCAGAAGCAAAACGCGATCTTGGCAGTATTATTACTGAAATTACTTATTTTTCAGTAATAATACTGCTTTCTTAAGCAAGTCACTAGGTTTAAGGTAGTTGCTTGACAGCTAAGGATGATGCCAACCCAGTTGAATTAGTACTAACTACCGATATATGCATAAATTCCCTATACCTAAATTTAGACTTCAGAATTAAGTTAAAAGTTAAGGTTTTTATTTAGTTTGACTGCCGTCTCAAATAAAGGTGATTTTATATGCGGTTTCGCCACTTCATTGGTGTATTTTTAGGCTTATTTTTGATATTTGCAATGCCTGAGCTTATACAAGCAGACGCGGCGATTGCAGACATTGATATTCAGCCTGAAATAACACAACTTACAAAACTTATAAAACTTACAATTGAAAAAGTGGATCTAATAGATAAAGAAACGAATTGTAGAATCCATAAAAACGCGTCTTTGGAAATAGAAATTGGCGAACAAAAAACCAAAAAGGATGATATTGAAAGTAAGATCAATTATCTTAAACAAACAATTGGTAGTTATACAAACAAATTACAAGAGCTAGAATCAAGAAAATCAGAAGCTCAAAGTAAGTATGATAAGGCCAGAGCAGAATATGATAGAATACCTGCCGAATTAATGTTCAATAATCCTTGGTGGGCGAACCATACTTATGAATTATCACAAGAAGTGGGCAGGTATAGCTCGGAGATTTCTCAAATAAAAAAGGAATTGGATGATAAAAAAAATAGACTAGCTCAAGAAGAAAGTCAATACAAGCCAATATCAGAAGAATTTGAGAAGTTAAAAATAACTTACAGTGATTTGGAAAGTCAAATAAAACTTGGAAAAAAAATTTTAAGTGAATTAAATTTTTTTCATAAGAAACTAAAGGAGGCTAATGACCACAATAAAGAACAATTAAGAGAAAGTCAGAAAAGTAAGTCAAAAATAGAAAAATTAAATATAGAACAATTAAATAAAGAAGCGCAAAATATACTAGAAATAGTTGATAATTTTTTGTTAAAAAAATCATGCTTAGGTTAAGTTGAATAAGAATTCATACCTCAGAATTACCGAATAGAAGGATTCAGACCACCACTAATTTTAGACCACGATTGGCGGAGATTGAGCAGGGGTATTAAACCCATAAAATCATCCACCAGTCGTACAGAATTCATGCGCTCATTCTAACTCATGATTCCTGAGTTCTGTTTGATAAAAATGTCACCAATATATAAGGTTTTGTTACACGATTCTACATTTCTGTCTTTTGTTAATCACAATAGATAGTTAAGTTTATCACTAATAACCCACTCAAAGAAATAAACTACCACAACAAGGAGATTTGAAAATGGCTAACACAGTTACTCGTCTTGAAACAAGCAATTATTCATTAAATAAAAAAATAAAAGACGCTATAGAGTCATACAGTAATAAGCAGGAAATGCCTGAACCTAACTCTGATATAGTAAGGCTTTATCAAGAAAAGATTACCAAAAACTACGATGTCAGTCGTTCAAAAAATGAAATTGAAAATGCCGTCGAGTTATTATCAATTGCGTACAACGCGACACCTATTAAAGCAGGAGAAATAAGAGTAAAAATAGCCAAAATACACCAGGACGTAATCAGATCTCAAGAAGATGCTGAACTAATGATGAATAAGGTGGTAAGAGAGGCAGGGAGAATTTCAAAGGAGCTAACAAGTATATTTTCGATCCTAAAAAAATCTAACGAAGATCAAAAAAAAGACTTTATTCTCAATGAATTCTCTGATGTTATCGAAAACATAAAAACGAAAGCATCTGACATCCATGATGGACTAATAGAGGTCGCTCAGTCATTTGGAAAAATTTCAGAAGAAACGTTAAATGCGACCTCTAGCAGTGAATTAGTGCTAAGCAGTGAAGTTAAAGAACGCGAAAAAGCACAACAAGCCATCGCTGAATATGAAGCAAAGCAAGCATCCATTGAAAACTTATTAGAGTCTCTTCGTGAATCAATAAAGAAATATAATAAATTCGCGGAAGAGATGAGCCAAAAAGCTGACACAGCAGAGAAAAGAGCTTTTATTACACAACTAGTACAAATTGGCGCACAAACTGTCGCTGCTGTTGCAGGAGTTGTTTCTATGTCAATGGGAGGCTCAGCGGGTATGGCTACTCGAGTAAGTACCAGTACCATTCGCAACGTAACAAACCAAGGGAAAACAGGTGATGAAAGCGATGATAGTGAATCAGACGAGAATCCAGCAGAGATCGAAACAAGTAAAGCTAATGCTCAACTAGATAAAGCCAAAGCCCAAGATAAAGTAGGCGAATTAGAAAAACATATTATAGACATAAACGATAAAATTGAAAAAAATAAACAGGAACAGCAATCGACAACAAAAAAGGCCGAACTAGAACAACTAAAAAATAACTTGAAACAAAAGCAAAAAGAGCTTGACAATGCAAAAGAAAATCTCGAAGAATTAAGTAATAAATTGGAGAATCTGCAAAAACGATTAGACAAAATTTCAAAATATGCAAGCGAGGTTAGCAAACAACAAATAGAGTCTGGAAACTCTTTTCGTAATCTTCAACTGGATTTCTTAAATAAAGCTGAAGCATATGAAAAAGAAAAAATGAAGAATGATGCTGAGTTAATTCAAATCAAAGCGCTATTAGTTAGTAAGGCTAGTGTCCATGAAAGTATTGAGCTTACGGTAAAAACGCTCATTCTTAGCATTAAATCTCTAAAACAGGTAAAAAACATTCTTGAGGAAGTTGCTGCCTTTTTTAAAAATTTCGCGGCCTTTTTGGAAGAAGTATCTAAAGATGCTGAGGAACAATCAAAGCTTATCAATAAGGCTGCTACTAGTAAGACGGGACGTGACTCTTTCGCTATGCAACGAGCTGTCGAAGGGATTAATGAATTCACTATTTCGCAGTGTGCTGAGTGGTATGCTACTGAAGATTTGGCTAAACAATTTGTTGACGTATTCAATAGTGGCTGGAGAATGATGAATGGTATGTCTGGTAAATATCTGGGTGAGCAAGAACTCAAAAGTTACATAGTCACTGCTGCCAATCGAATTGAAGAAATCGCAAAATCGAGAGAACAAGCTGCCAATGCTAAGGTTTTTCATATAAAAGAATACCGCGAGAAACTAAATGCATAAGCAAAAGATGAAGAGCGTGCCATTTGGGGTATGGGTAGCATTCGCGCAGAAAACCGGGTTAACAGACATTACATAAGTAATACAAGGATTTTTAGAAGCTGAAACCCTTATTTTATCGTTGAGTAGTTACTCGATAAGCTATGCTTTAGTCGCATCTTTCTTAACAAAAAAGTGGAAAGCCAGGAATGAGACATAGTAATAGTTTCAGCGATAGTGGCTAAGAAGTAAGAGAGGTGCGATCGCCCCAAAAGCCTATGCTTTAGTCGCATCTTTCTTAACAAAAGAGTGAAAAGCTAGAAACTAGATAGAGTAATAGTTTCAGCGATAGTTCCTAAGAGGAAGTCGAGATGTGATCGCGCCAAAAGCAATGATAATTAACATCAAATTTGAAGAGAAGTAACGAAAAGTTGTTAAGAGTGAAGTTGAATAACAAGAAAGAGACAAAAGAGTTTTAAGAGTGAGAAAAGGCTATAAAGTAGTCACAGTAAGAATTTGAAGCGAAAAAAGAGCAATTGAGTAAAATATAACTTAACAAAGTAAGAATTGCCCAGTTAGATAAAATAAATAACAGGTTGTAGAAGAAATAGACTGAAGTGAGCAATTTTGCAGTTGTTAATTATAGTTAACGATAAGAGAATTGCCAAAGAAAGTATTGAATTTAGGCTGAAAATAAAGGCTTTGCCGGATAATTTCACAAGTGTAGATGGTTGTGAAAGTAGAGGAGAAAAGCCTATGAGTTGGGCAGCAGATGAACTAGAAGGCGCAGAATTAGGAGATAAAAGGCGAAACAGACGTTTAATAAAAGTAGTAGAAGATTTAGCAATGCAGCCGAACGAGAGCGTTCCACAGGCAAGTAGGGATGCAGCAGCAATGCAAGGAATATACGAATTTTGGGCAAATCCACGAATTAAAGCCGCAGAAATACTGTCAGCGCATACATCAAGCACAGTAGAAAGGATAAAAGGACATTCAATCGTATTGGCGATACAAGATACAACAGAATTAGATTTTAGTGACCACCGCAGTAAACGGGGAATGGGTGCGATTAGCAAGTCAACAGCGAAAGGATTGAAAGTCCATACAAATTTAGCGGCGAGTGTAGAAGGAGTGCCGTTGGGGATATTAGGTCAAAAGACCTGGGCAAGGGACAAGAGTAAGGCACAGGGCGACCGAAGGCGAGCGATCGAGAGCAAAGAAAGCCAACGCTGGTTGGAAAGTTTGAAAATAACTCAAGATTTAATGCCGGCGGGTACTCGTGTGATTACAGTAGCGGATCGCGAAGCAGACATTTATGAATTATTTGCGCTAGCAGCAAAGGAGAAAAGCGAGTTTTTAATCAGAGCAGCACAAAACCGAAATACTTCATCAGCAAGAGTGAGCGCGGAAGTAAAACCTTTGTTTGAGGCAATTCGGCAGACAGCGGAGATTGGTCAACTGAAGTTAGAGTTACAACGCACGCCCAGAAGAATGGCTCGAAGTGCAACTTTAAGTGTGCGAGTGACGAAACTATGGCTGCAACCACCAGTAGCAAAGCAATCACAGCTAGATGAAGCGGTGGAAGTATATGTAATTTTGGCAGAAGAAATGCAACCACCAGCAGGAGAGAAAGCTATCTGTTGGTTACTGCTAACGACATTGGTTGTGAATGATTTTGAACAAGCGAGTAAATACTTGAAGTGGTACAGCTATCGTTGGTTAATAGAGCGTTATCACTATTGTTTAAAAAGTGGCTGCCAGATTGAAGAATTGCAGTTAGAAGAAGCAGAAAGGATTGAAAGGGCCTTAGCAACGTATGCGATCGTGGCATGGCGGTTATTATGGTTAACCTATGAAGCGCGAAGTAATCCAGAACAGCCAGTAGAAGGAATACTAGAGAGACATGAGTGGCAAAGCTTGTATTGTATGGTTCAGAAAACGAATCAGCTGCCAAATGAAGTGCCAACATTAGAGCAATGTATACGTTGGATAGCGAGTTTGGGAGGATTTTTAGGGCGAAAAGGGGACGGAGATCCTGGGGTAAAGACTTTATGGCGCGGACTGCAACGATTACATGATATTGCAGCAACGTGGCAATTATTAAAGCAATTAAACTGTTAAATAGATGAGATGAAATTCAAGTTAATTGAAGCCAAAATGTAACAAAAGATGTGACTAAAGGACAAAGAGAAATGCACTTAAAAATGTTTACAAATAAAGTTACAAAACTAAATTAATTAAATTGAGAAAAAATTAATTGTTGCATTCAAAAATGATGATTTTCAGTGAATTAACCTGTGAGAAAAAGTTAGTAATTGCTGAAAATCTAACAAGTTATTATGTACAGAATAAATTATAAAAAACTATTGCATAAGCTTGACATAATCTCCATTAAACTCATCTAATTTAATAGCTAACTATTATCTATAACCTGTTATAAAACAGTAACAGGTTCAAATACTGAGGAAGATGAGAGCAGCCATGACTGAGATAGCGATCGCCAAGTAATACCAAAAGATATTATTATAAAGTGGTCTTCACTGTTTGATAGAAAGATTTAATTTTAAAACAAAAGAAGTTTATAGCTCATCAAGCCCAACATATCCAGTTGGATTCATCAGGTGATAATGATAAAGATTGATTGCACAAACACTGCCAGCATTGGCTTAGATTTATAGTAAGGATTCAGGTGGCAGAGTATTGACAAAGGGGATACTAGAGTAGGAGTATCACAAATATGAACCAAAACCTGCCTCAAGAATTAGACCGAGAAAGCTTGAACCAGTTATCAAAAGAACAACTGGTAGAGATAATTCTTGAGCAGAATAAGGTAATACGTGAATTACAGAAAACAATCTTACAACTACAGCAAGAAGTAGAACGTTTAAAAGTTAGCCGAGATTTAGATAGCTCGAATTCGTCGAAACCACCATCTGGAGATATTCACAAAAAGAGTGAAAACAAAAAAGCTCCTCCACAAGAGGAATCAAATCAGCCCAAAAAGAAGCCAGGCGGTCAGCCAGGACATCAGGGAAAAACCCGTAAAGGCTTTGGCAGAGTAGACCGTTATGAAATCTTACGCCCTCTTAATTGTGATTACTGCGGTCAAAAAGCATTTGCACCCCTAGCAGTAAAAGTAGAAAAACACGCGGTAGCGCAATTAGTGGAACAACCCATAGAAATAGTTGAGTATCAACGCCAAACTTGCGTGTGTAAGTGTTGTGGAAATTTACAAACAGCCGCCTGGCCACAAGACATGATCCCAGGACAAGATTTAGGAACGTCATTACAGGCATTTTTAGGATGGGTAAATAATTATGCACATATGCCCTACGAAAAACAGCAGGAAATGTTGTGGGAACTGGGGCAAATCGATATTGGGCTGGGGACGTTAGTTGCAACCAATGAACGAATAGAACAAGCAATTGAACCGAGCATCACTGAGTTAAGTAGTTGGCTAAAACAGACACAACCTAATATCCATGTGGATGAAACGCCTTGGTCAGTCAAAGGAGTCAAAGAATGGTTGTGGGTAGTTGCTAATTCTGAATTCTGTCTGTTTACTGCGGCTGACACTCGTTCACGAGCAGAATTAGAAGCAATTTTAGGTACTCAATATCAAGGTGTAATCTCTTCCGACGATTTTAGTGTCTACAATGGCTATCCAGTTTTTGCCCAACAGAAATGTTTGGCTCATCTACGTCGTCACTTTAAAAAATTAATTCAACTTCCAGGTCTTCACAACCAGGCTATTGGGGAAGGTTTTGTTGATTTAATTGATGAAGCCTTTAAAAATTACGCTCACTGGTTTGAAACTCTTGACCAGAACAGTTACAACGACTGGGTAAATCAATTCAAATCTAAGTTACAATCTTCGCTCAATCAGTGGATTGACAAAGCAGGAGCAAAAGCCGCCCAGGTTTTACGTTCTTTACGGGATAAAGCTTCTCAATGGTGGTATTTTCTTGAAAATCCTGAAGTTCCCCCTGATAATAATCAGGCTGAACGATCGCTGCGTTTAGCTGTGACAAAACGTAAGGTCAGTGGTGGTTCACGCTCGATGGAGCGGTTTCAACATACTGCCAATTTGTTGACGGTAGTGCAGACTTGTCGCCGTCAAGGTCGGTCTGTAATTGATTTTTTTGCACAAGCACTAATGGCTGACTCTAATAATAGTCTGTCTCGTCCTTCTTTGCTTCCACAATATTAGACCTGAATCCTTACCCTCTACCTATACAACAAAATAGTCGTAGACGGCATATACAAAGGTTTTTAACACTAAATTCTTTAAGTGTAGTATTGCTGTGGTTTCCTATCATTGAAGCAATAATTGATCAACATTTTAAACAGGGGTCACAATTAACCATTGCAATGGATAGAACACAGTGGAAAGAAAACAATGTGTTAATGGTGAGTGTGATTTATCAAAAAAGAGCTTGGCCAATATATTGGTGTTTGTTAGGGAAAGATGGTTGCAGTAACCTAGAAGAACAGCAAAAAGTATTACGCCCAGTAATTCGCTTATTAAAAAAATACAAACTAGTAATTATTGGGGATAGAGAATTTCACAGTGTAGAACTAGCACATTGGCTCCACAAGCAGAACCTGAGTTTTGTATTCCGTCAAAAAAAGGATACTACTTTTCGGAAAAAAAGACAGAAATTTCAGCCTTTAAGTAGCATTGAGATTTATCCTGGTATTCGCTCCTTTTATACCGATGTTAAAGTTACTCAAAAACAAGGTTTTGGTTGGTTCAACTTAGCTGTTTATTGGAAAAGAAAGTACAGAGGGAAACAAGACAAAGAAGCTTGGTATTTATTAACTAATTTGCCTGACTTAAACACTGCTCTCAAAATATATTCTCAACGTTTTGGGATTGAAGCTATGTTCAAAGATTGCAAAACAGGTGGTTACAATTTAGAAAGTTCTCAAGCTAACCCTGATAGACTTGTACGCTTAATTCTCTTGATTGCTTTAGCAATGACCAGTGCTTGGTTACATGGACAAAGAACTAAATTTCAAAAACTTGATTCTTATATTTGTCGCCAAGAAGAAAAAAATAGAAATGAGAAGCGTCACAGTAATTTCTGGATAGGTTTATATGGTTTCAATTGGATAGTTGCTTTGTATGGGTGTCAAGCATGGGTCGAGGAACTGGTCGCTTTCAGTCGCAATAAGCAAGCATATTATCAGCGAGGCTTAAGGGCTATGAAGCTTATACAACAAGCACTTTA
>NZ_JACJRU010000002.1 GCF_014697425.1 Nostoc sp. FACHB-110 | reverse complement strand
ACGCCTTCCTGAAACCTCAGAAACATTCATCTATATTGCCATGATTCGTATTATGGTCAGACGACTTGCATGATTTTTGACTCGCTTCCACTTTTAAAACATCCTCTAAAGAATATATTCGCTTCTTTTTAAATATCGATCCAGATTATAAAAATGCCATTCGGCAATGGATTCAAGAACGTAAGTATTCTGAAGACGATTTTGTAGAGCAGGTAGCAACTAAAAGTGAAAATAACTTTATGTACCTGCGTTATGTTCTGTCAGGAATTGCTAAGGGTGAGTATAATGACCTGAGTTTAAAGCAATTACCTGATGGTCTACAAGAATATTATCAAGTTCATTGGGAACGTATGGGGATGGATAAAAAGCCCCAGGAAATGAAGGTATTTATTTTGTTTATTTTAGTGGAAATTAGCACACCAATTCCCTGTGAGATGATTGCGGATATCGCAGAACAAGATGAATATGGTGTGCAAGTAATTTTAGATGAGTGGGTTGAATATTTGAAGCTGCAAAATATCGATAAAGAAGACTGCTATAGCATCTATCACGCTAGTTTTTTAGATTTTTTAAAAGCCAAGCGACTTTTAGATGCTAAACGCAAACTCTTTCAAGAGGTTAATCAACGCATTGCCGACTACCTTGTAAATAGGATGAAGTGACAAGTGATGGAATGTGATTTCAAGCACTGATTGATCCCCCCTAACCCCCCTTAAAAAGGGGGGAACCGGAGTCAAAGTCCCCCTTTTTAAGGGGGATTTAGAGGGAGCAAATGATTTGTGTGTACACCGTAGCTTAAAAAGGGGGGAACCGGAGTCAAAGTCCCCCTTTTTAAGGGCAGGGCTGTTTCATTCGCTCAGATGAGGATTTTGTCAAGAGTATCAGCCAAAAATTTTAGTGAGTCGGCAATCGAAAAATTACTGTTTCAAGCAGAAAATTTAAGTGTGATCGCCTGGTTCATCAGGAAATTAAGTTGTTGAACTACCTGACTTTTTTGATTGATACGCTTGTAAATTATGGACTTTTAGGGAATGAAACAGCCCTGCTTTTTAAGGGGGATTTAGGGGGATCTAAAGTGTTTTATTACCCACAAAAAGACTTTTAAAACATCCTTTGAAAAAAATGGCATGAAATGAGAGAATTTGCAGACAAGTTAGCGGCTCAAAATCCTGCTTTTCAACGTGCTTACTTGGGTAGTTTAGCCCCAAACTTAGTGAAGTCGGGAAATTTAGAAAAGTATTACCAAAATCTGACTGATTTTGATTTTTTGGTGGCAAAACTTAACCATCCTGAGTTCGGCGTGCAGCAGCTAATTGATGATTATGATTTAATTGATAGCCAAGATATAGTTAATTACCCAGAATACAAAATTGAGAAAGTCAAAACTCTCAAATTGATTCAAGGTGCATTAAGCCTGTCATCACATATTTTAGTAGTAGATAAGCAACAAGTAGGCAGTCAATTGTATGGACGGTTATTAAATCAGCAAATATCAGCAGAAATTCAAGCATTATTAACTCAAATTCAGCAGAAAACCACTACCCTTTGGCTACGTACCTTAAACCCAAGCTTAACCCCGCCAGGAGGACGCTTAATCCGCACCCTCAAGGGTCATAGTTACTGGGTAAATGCCGTAGCCGTCACCCCCAATGGGCAACAGGTGATTTCTGCATCCAATGACAAGACCCTCAAAGTCTGGAATTTGGCAGATGGCAAAGAACTATTCACTCTCATTGGTCATAGTTACTGGGTAAATGCCGTCGCCGTCACCCCCAATGGGCAAAGGGTGATTTCTGCATCCTCTGACAAGACCCTCAAAGTCTGGAATTTGGCAGATGGCAAAGAACTATTCACTCTCATTGGTCATAGTTACTGGGTAAATGCCGTCGCCGTCACCCCCAATGGGCAAAGGGTGATTTCTGCATCCTCTGACAAGACCCTCAAAGTCTGGAATTTGGCAGATGGCAAAGAATTATTCACTCTCATTGGTCATACTTACTGGGTAAATGCCGTCGCCGTCACCCCCGATGGGCAAAGGGTGATTTCTGCATCCTCTGACAAGACCCTCAAAGTCTGGAATTTGGCAGATGGTAAACAACAGTTCACTCTCAAGGGTCATAGTTCTTCGGTAAATGCCGTCGCCGTCACCCCCGATGGGCAAAGGGTGATTTCTGCATCCTCTGACAAGACCCTCAAAGTCTGGAATTTGGCAGATGGTAAACAACAGTTCACTCTCAAGGGTCATAGTTCTTCGGTAAATGCCGTCGCCGTCACCCCCGATGGGCAAAGGGTGATTTCTGCATCCTTGGACAAGACCCTCAAAGTCTGGAATTTGGCAGATGGTAAACAACAGTTCACTCTCAAGGGTCATAGTTCTTCGGTAAATGCCGTCGCCGTCACCCCCGATGGGCAAAGGGTGATTTCTGCATCCTTGGACAAGACCCTCAAAATCTGGAATTTGGCAGATGGCAAAGAACTATTCACTCTCAAGGGTCATAGTTCCTATGTAAATGCCGTCGCCGTTACCCCCGATGGGCAAAGGGTGATTTCTGCATCCGCTGACAACACCCTCAAAGTCTGGACTTTAGCAGATGGCAAAGAACTATTCACCCTCACAGGTCATAGTGGCTGGGTAAAAGCCATCGCCGTTACTCCCAATGGGCAAAGGGTCATTTCTGCATCGAGTGACAATACCCTCAAAGTCTGGAATTTGGCAACTGGAAAGGTTATTGCCACTTTCACAGGAGAAAGTTTTATTTATTGCTGTGCTGTTACACCTGATGGCAAAACAATTGTCGCTGGGGAAGAATCAGGTAGGGTGCATTTTTTATGTCTTGAAGGGATAAGAGGAAGATAAAAGGGAAATAATTTTATTTGCCAAAGATTTGATTGACGCTAATACTCACATCAGTGAATGCTGGAATAGATAAAGTTTGACCACGAGTCAACTGTTGCATCAGTTGATATCCTGCGGCTGTTGGTTGTTGATAAACTTCCACCATTTGCTCGTTAATATCTATTAACCAAACTTCAATTATGTTTGCTTCTGCATATAAAGGTATTTTCGCTTCCCTGTCATACATCACAGTCGAATCAGCTACTTCAATTAATAAAAAAATATCTTGGGGTTGGGGGTGTGCAGTTTCATAAAAATCATCGCGGAGTTTGAGTAATGCCACATCTGGCTGCGGTTGTGAATTATTGTTTAACGCAATAGGATTTTGAGCAGCAACTATGACACGCTTGCCTAACAACTGCACCAATAAATTAATCAGGCGATTTACACAAGCAGCGTGTTTTGTTCCAATAGGCGACATCTCAATAATCTCTCCCCGTATCAGTTCCACTCGGTCATTCTCTGTCAATATCCCCGACTCAATCATCTTATGATATTGCTCAACGGTAAATTTCCGTCTTGATAACTGCACAGTCATGATTAACTCCTATGGACTAACTTGTATCTCTGATGAATTTACACTAAGAACTTTTATCAATTGATTGACCATCTTCAAGAAAAAATATTAGTAAAATACGATGCAGGATGATTCAATACAAGACCCATTTTTAGAACAATTATGTCAAGGATATACTGAAGATGAAATTTCGGAAATTAAGCAATATTTAACTGAGTGGGACGCTTCTACATCTATCAGTGTCGCGCAAAGTATTATAGACCAAGCATCTAGGAAAGACTTCGACCCATTAAAATATCTCAGAAAAGCTGATAACTTCAACATAAAACGCAATACAGTTCAGTTAAGCAGAAAAGTAGGTTGGGTGGAGCGATAGCGTAACCCAACAAAGTATGCGTGAATGTTGGGTTTCGTTCCTCAACCCAACCTACGCCAGAATTGGTTTTTAGTCTTAACTGAACCGTATTGACATAAAACGAGAAGTAAGAATTCCCAAAACGGGTTATCGTCCTGATGGTTCAGCAGTATATCGCAAAAATAATGAATATTTAATTGTTCGTCCCGATAAATTTGGTAAAGAAAAGATAGTTACTTATGGAGTAAATGATGACTGAAGCAACTGTAAATACTCAAAACCCAGAAATTAAACGAAATTATATCGTTCAATTATTAGAACAGTTAACCCAAGACTATCGCAACACGAAACAAGAACGCAAAGAAATCTCTGCTATATATTCAACTTCTGATGACGAATTTACACTTTTAGAAGAACTAGAACTTTTAACAGTTGATATTAGAGGTTACGCAAGCCAAATCCAGATCAGAGGTTGGATTTACAATAAACAACAGGCTATAGAAAACTTACAAAATATGCGTGTCTTTGATATCCCTGCTATTGCTCAGTTTTATTTCGCTAACCCTCAAGCATACACACAACTAAAATCTTATCTGCGGATGTTAGATTATTTGCGTCTGCTAATTATTGAATATTTACAAATAATTCAAAATTCACAACCAGAATTTGCCTAAATTATTATGAATTCACTACCAATACCACACACTACTAATCATCCTAGAGGACACCCTAGGGAGTTTGAGCAAATTATTAACGCAAATAGCCACAATTTTATCGGGCGCGATTTTGTCTTCACGGCAATTAATGAATTTATTCACCGCTATCAGCGCGGTTACTTTACTATTATTGGCGCACCCGGTAGCGGTAAAAGTGCAATTTTAGCTAAATATGCCCTAGATAATCTTGATGTTGTCTATTACAACGTAGAAGTTGCGGGTAAAAATCGTGCTGAGGAATTCTTAAAAAATATCTGCACGCAATTAATAGAGATGTTTGCCATATCTCTCGATAACCAACCGGAAAACACTACCCAAGGGAGTTGGTTTTTATCTTTGCTACTTCAGCAAATCAGTGATGGGTTAGCACCTAATCAAAAGTTAGTTATTGCAATTGATGGCTTAAATTTTATTGACCGCAATAGTCAATCTCCTGGTGCAAATTTATTTTATCTCCCGCGTTATCTTCCTGATGGGGTTTATTTTCTCCTCACCCGCAGGCCATTTTTGCGAGAGAATTCAGGTTTGTTAATTGAAGCACCGTTCCAAAGTCTTGATTTAGCAAATTATGGCGCGGAAAATCAAGCGGATGTTGAGGGTTATATTCAGAAGAACCTAACCCCCCTAGCCCCCCTTCCCTATGAGGGAAGGGGGGGACAGGAGAATTACTCCCCTCTCCTTGCAGGGGAGGGGTTGGGGGATGGGTCAAATCTAAAATCTTGGTTGAGTAATCACAATATCAGTGAGCAGGAATTTTGCACGCGCCTCACTGCCACATCGGAAAATAATTTCATGTACGTCAGTCAAGTTCTCAAGGCCATTGCTGAGGGTTTCTTTTCTGAACCATTTCCCGACAATTTAATTCCCCCAGGTTTAGCCGCCTATTATCAGCAACACTTACAGCAAATGCTGACGGGCGATGACTTAAACTTAGCAGTGCTGAATGCTTTAGTTCAACAGCAACCAACCACAGTAGATGCGATCGCTCGTACAATTGATGCAGATGAATATGATGTGGAAGAAATCTTAGACAACTGGCGCGAATTTTTACATCAAGAACAAATCGCCAACGAAACTCATTACCGCCTTTATCACTCCAACTTCCGCGACTGGGTGCAACAAGGAAAGTGTGAAGTATGAAGTATGAAGTATGAAGTATGAAGTGTGTAGACGCGCAGCGGCTTGCCGCAGGCTAGTATGAAGTATGAAGTGTGAAATTCATTTTCTTGCCTCACTTGGACTACTTCGGCTGCGCTCAGTACAAGTTCGCTCAAGTGGACTCCTGCCTTAGCTCAATTACAATTATTGATGTCCAACTACTTAATACTGATTAACCATTGCTACAACAGTAGATAAAGGTACTTTGGCGAAGTATTGTTGCTGAAATTGTTCTTCGCTGATGGCGGCTAAAAATTGGGCAATAGCTACATCAGCATCGATTTTAGAAATAGTTTGGGGATTGTTGGTGATTTGTAAACAACGGTCTTGTCTAGTCACTGTGAATCCACAATATTTTAAAGCTTGGATGCCCAAAAGTAAGCCGCGATCGCTTATCTTAAGTTTGTCTAAAAGTTGGCTGCGGGTAACTAGTTGATTTGTGCGACTGAGATATTTCGCAATTCCCACAAGTGTTACCCAAATTTCTTGCGGTGGTTGGTGGATAGGGTTAGACCAAGCCAGGACTAATTGTTGATTATTGTAGAGCGATCGCTGCCACCAAGCGCGCAAATTATTCCAACTGGTGGGACATTCTTCTAGGACAAGTGAGGGAGTAGGGAGTGCGGAGTGCGGAGTGGGTAAGTGGCGATAATCTAAAATTTTTGTTGAGTGTTGTTGATGCAGTTCTAAATCTTCGCTAGGACGGATGGCGATTAATCTAATTTCATAGCGTTTTTTGAAACTGTTGTAATCTAATTCGGCAATGCAATCACATTTACCTGGCGGCAATTCATCTTTGTAATGACCCCACCACACCCCAGGAAAAGGACTTCTAGTTGATTCATCTCGAATATCAAATTCGGCTTTAATATACTGTACTTTTTTGCCTTGCCAATCTTGTTGATTGCGATGCCAAGCATTTTCAAATCGACAGTTTTGAATTAGTAGTTTTGGGGCTGGGTTTCCCATACCGCAAGGTTCTAATATTTTGAGTTCTAAAAATAATTCTTTACCTAAATCTGCAACAGTAACTATTAAATCTGCTTGGACTGTGGGCGTTAAATTTGTACTACCTAAAGATTGCCGTAATTGTTGATTAATTGCTTGTGTAAATAACGGAATATTTTCTACTGGTAAACTCAACCCCGCAGCAAAGGGATGTCCGCCAAAGCGATGTAATAAATGTGCTTGGTCTTTGACTAATTGGTATAAATCGACCGAATTAATAGAACGCGCAGAACCTCTAGCTAAGGGAGTTGGGAGTGGTGGTTCGGCTACTTCGGCTGCGCTAAGTACAAGTTCGCTCACCAACCGGGAGTTGGGAGTGGAGGTTGTTTCTAAGTCGCCGTTTCCTTCTGTGCTTAACAAAATTGTTGGGCGGCCTGTTTCTTGGGCGACTTGTCCGGCGACTAAGCCTAAAACCCCTGCTGGCCATTGGGAGTCTTCGAGGACGATGACGCTGGTGGTTGATAAGTCTAGTTGATTGAGTTTTTGGGCGACTTGAGTTTGCACATCTTTTTGTAAAGATTTTCGCCTGGTGTTAGCGAGTTCTGTGGTTTCTGCGAGTTCGTTGCAACGTTTAGCATCGCGGCTGGTTAATAATTCCACGCAGAAACTTGCATCGCCTTGAATGCGACTGACAGCATTGATGCGTGGCCCTAAACCAAAGGAAATATCTGTGGGGCGATCGCCACTTTTTTGGCACAATTCTAATAATCGCCCTACTCCTGGCCTGCGTCTAGCTGGTGCTGGTTGTTTAAAGTCGGTTTGCAGTCGTTGAATTCCTAACTGTGCTAAATAACGACAGTCTCCTTTTAACTGCACTAAATCTGCAATTAAGCCAACAGCGACTAAATCTAATAAATTCTCTAACGAGTCTTTGGGAATATCCGGCAGAGTTTGATAAAGTGCTTCTACTAATTTGTATGCTACCGCTACCCCAGAAAGATTAAATAAAGGATGCTCGTTTGGTAAATAGCGCGGATTAATTATTGCTGTAACTGGTGGGCGTTCAGTGGGTAAGGTGTGATGGTCTGTAACTATGACATCTATACCTAATGTTTTGGCATAGATAATTTCATCAATATTTGTGCTACCAGTGTCACAAGTAACTATTAAATTAAATCCTTGTTTTGCTAAATTATCAATGCCTTGATTGTTGAGTCCGTGAGATTCTCTCAAGCGATTGGGAATATAATAAGTTAAATAATGATTTTGCCGAAAAAACTGTCCTAAACCATCCCATAACACAGCCGTAGAAGTAATCCCATCAGCATCAAAATCTCCCCAAATTGCCACTTTTTCGCCAGTATTTCTTGCTTGTTGCAATCTTGCAACCGCCAAGTGCATTTCTTCACCAAATTCAAAGGGAGAAGCAGGTTGATAAGTTTGATAGTTAACAAATGCGGCTAGTTGTTGAGTATCTTTAATTCCCCGTTGCCATAATAATTGTGCTGCATAAATACCACTTGATGCAGGTGTATACTGTTTCACTGCTTGAATAAACCAATCTGGTGGTTGTTCAGTTGTTGCTAAAATCCATTGCATTTTTTTATTGGTCAATAATCAAAAAGTAGAAAACTAAACAATAAAATTTCACCCTTCACCCTTCACCCTTCATCCTTCACACTTCACACTTCATACTTCATACTTCATCCTTCACACTTCACACTTCATACTTCATACTTCATTTTGTGGTTCACTAACTAACGGATTTAATACTACTTCATTGACAATCCCTTCGACTTTTCGGGCGCGAATTGCGGGACGCGATCGCCTATAACCTGCCCTTTCTGCTTTTTGATGTTCATAATCTATTAATCTGCCATAATATGGGTGTTTACTTAAATTCATCGACAAGAAAATATGCTGGCGAATATTACCAAAACCTTTGCGATTAAAAAATTTAACTGCTGGCACATTTGTCGGGTCAGTATCTACTAACATAAACCTTGCACCATCTTCAATCATGCGAGCCACAACTTTATCAACTAATTTATCAGCCACACCTTGGCGTTGAAATTTAGGATTAACACCTAGCCACAAAATATAACCATAAGTCCAGGATGCTTTGGTAATTATTGTTCCTAAAATAAATCCTGCTAGTTCTCCATTCGTTTCCGCAACTAAACAATATTCTGGGTCTGTGTTGTAAAGTCCAATTACTTCCCATTCATCCCAAGTTCGATATAAATAGGGATATAAATCACTGGTGAATAATTCTTCTCCCAAATGATAAACAGGAGCGATATCATCAATGCCTAATTCGCGTACATAAACTGCATCGCTTTCATCAAAGTTAGTCATAATTTAAGTTAAAAGTAAAAAGGTAAAAGTCAAAAATATTAAATTAAACAACTATTTCTAACTATAGAACTCATATATAGGACTTACGCACAAAGATTGTCTGTGGAAGTTGGGTTAATGGGTGTCGGGTGTGGGGTTAATGGGTTTTGGATACATACACCCCTACACCCTACACCCTACACCCTTGCCATTAAAGTGATTGTATATTTTTTCATCTGATTACTGATTAACCTGAGTTAAGCTCAATCTTGAATCAGCCATTACCACTGATGCTGATGGAATTTGGCTAACAGGTGCGGGTTTCATATCTCTGTAATCAAGGATTTGGACAAGAATTAAATAAGCCACAGCCAAGAGGATCGAAATTGCGCCTGTAACAATAGCAACTATTTTTGAGCGAGTCATTAGTAGTGCCTCAAATGTAAATTATTGTGTGTTTCCTAATATCCACATTGCCACAGGATATGCAGCCTGCGGAAATAATGAACTAGTATCAAACTCAGAAGTAATCAAAAGTAGTGTTGACTTAATGTCTAAAAAGCCTTCTCAAACAACTCATCCAAGCAATGCTCATCACGCAGATCAATGGCATGAAAGGGTAGCGCAAGTATCATACCGCTTTAACCGAGAGTATCAAAGACAAAATTTTGAAGTACCCGCCGAACTCCAAGCAATGCCAATATATCAAGAGTGGCTTGCAGGCATATTATCCGGCAGAATCGTTTCTCCTTTTTGGGAAATTGCTCAACCACAAAAAAACCAGCAGTGTTTAGATATTGGTTGCGGTGTCAGCTTTTTAATTTATCCTTGGCGAGATTGGCAAGCATTGTTTTATGGACAAGAAGTGAGTAACTTCGCCCGAGATACATTGAATTCTCGTGGTTCGCAGTTAAATTCTAAGTTATTTAAAGGTGTTGAGTTAGGCCCAGCCCATGAGTTAAATTATCCCTCATCTCAGTTTGATTTAGCGATCGCTACTGGATTTAGCTGTTACTATCCCCTGGAATACTGGAGTGCTGTCTTGCAACAAGTCAAGCGAGTATTAAAACCCGGTGGACACTTTGTCTTTGATGTCCTTAATTCCCAACAACCTTTAGCAGAAGATTGGGCAGTGCTAGAAACTTATTTAGGTGCTGAAGTATTTTTAGAATCTATCGGTGAGTGGGAAACAACTGTAAAAGCCACAGGTGCTAAAATTGTTGCCCAGCAATCAGGAGAATTATTCGACTTGTACAAAGTGCGATTTTAAACGCCCACTTACCAAACCAAAGAATTATACTTTTTTGGTAAGCGAGGATTTGTATATGTCGCCCTGGACTAGTCTGATAACGATTTTGGCATTGGTGCTTTACTTAGTCATTACTATTAATGTTGGCCGCGCGCGAGGTAAGTATAAAGTATCGCCTCCTCAGATGACAGGAGATGAAAACTTTGAACGTGTACTGCGTGTTCAGCAAAATACCTTAGAGCAAATGATTTTGTTTTTACCTGCTTTATGGTTGTTCTCTTTTTACGTTAGCTCTGTATGGGGGGCAATTATTGGTGCTATCTGGCTTGTAGGACGCATTGTCTATGCTTGGGGATACTACCAAGCTGCTGAAAAACGGATGATTGGCTTTGGAATTAGTTCCCTCAGTGGTACTGTGCTAATTTTGGGTTCGCTAGTTGGCATTATTCTATCTATAGTCAAAGTCTAAACTACACTCAAGCGATCGCCTCTGATGCCACAACACAAGCGATCGCTTGAGCATTTTAGTAAAAAAAATACTTTTATTTACAGTAAAAACACTATTTGTATTTGCTAACTACTTGTTGCAATACTACACTTTATCTACTGAAAAAAATCTAAATTTCCTAATTATAATTATACTTTAGCTGCGAGTAGCTAGTAAACATTAGTACCCTATATTACATTCAATTAATGAATGTCAAACCAGGAATCAAATCTAGTCATACTGGAATTAGTGTTGGTTCAGATGTTGCCCCACCAGAAGCACTGTAGTAAAAGTAAGAAGTGAGAAATTATACCATTCTTGCTTCGCATTATTTAGTCTAAAAAATTATGCCCAAAGACCCCTATGCTTGGATAGAACAATCATTAACAACCATTCATCGAGCAGACTGGTATCGTTCTGTACAAGTATTAAGCGATCGCCCAGGGGCAACGGTGGTGTTATCGGGGCAAGAAGTGATTAACTTTGCCAGTAATGATTATCTAGGATTAGCTGGGGATGAGCGCTTAGTCAAGGCAGCGATCGCGGCGGTTGCTGAATTTGGTACTGGTAGCACTGGTTCTCGATTACTCAGTGGGCATCGGCAATTACACAGAGAATTAGAGATAGCGATCGCATCTCTTAAACAAACAGAAGATGCGATTGTCTTTAGTTCAGGATATCTAGCAAACTTAGGTGCGATCGCGGCTACTGTGGGCAAACGCGATTTAATTTTATCAGACCAATACAATCATTCCAGTTTAAAAAATGGTGCAATTCTCAGTGGCGCAACCGTCATCGAATATCCCCATTGTGATGTGCTTGCCATCCAAACTCAATTGCAGCAACATCGTCAAAACTACCGTCGCTGTTTAATTATTACTGATAGTGTCTTTAGTATGGATGGTGATTTATGCCCATTACCATCATTGTTGGCATTAGCTGAAGAATTTGACTGTATGCTGTTAGTTGATGAAGCCCATGCCACTGGAGTCATCGGCAAAACTGGTGCTGGGTGTGTAGAATATTTTGGCTGTACAGGCCAGCCATTAATTCAAATTGGGACTTTAAGTAAAGCTTTAGGTAGTTTAGGCGGTTACGTAGCAGGCAGCACCAACCTGATTGATTTTTTACGCAATCGCGCCCCGACTTGGATTTACACCACCGCTCTTTCACCTGCGGATACAGCCGCCGCATTAACCGCAATTCAAATTGTGCAACAAGAACCCCAAAGGCGAATTCAATTGTGGCGTAATGTCGATTATGTGAAAAACTTAATACAAGAGCAATTACCTCACCTAACATTGCTGCCTAGCGAATCACCCATTATTTGCTTTCAATTACCTAGTCCCGCAGAGGCACTACAAGTTGGCAAAAAACTCAAAGAATCAGGCATTTTTGCTCCAGCAATTCGTCCGCCAACAGTGCCTACAAGTCGAATCAGAATTTCTATTATGGCTACTCATCAAATCGAACATATAGATAAACTAATATCTGTACTAAAAAATACAAAATAATTCTAATTGCCACCAATTATTTTTTTGCTTTTGGGATGATTTAACAGGGTAAATTTTGATTTTTAAATTATTTTTATACTCAAATAAAGTTCGATTTTTTTAATTAAAACAGGGTTTTTAATAAAAAATCACAATATTATAAAATAATTAAAATATATACAATAATCACAAAATTTTTACCACTAGCAAAAGATATTTCTTGGAGCAATATCAGGATCTATCTCAAGATAAGTTCCGAAAATTTGCAAACTAACTTAAGGTATGTATAGCCCTTGCCTTAAGTATTGCCTGTTTGCTAATTTTTCATGCCATATATTGCTTACCAACACTTACTACGCTATGCGTTTGTAGTTTTAATCGTCGCTACAGCACTAGTAATCATGCTATTGCTTGACCCTTTGATAGGCGTGAAAACATCACCATTTCTGCTATTTTTTGGGGCGGTGATGGTAAGTGCTTGGTATGGCGGTTTAAAAGCTGGTCTATTAGCAACCTTTTTATCTGTAGTATTGAGTGATTACTTTTTTCTTTCGCAATATTACGAATTAAATTTAAATTTATCTAATGCTGTCAAGATATTGTTATTTGCTGTACAAGGTTTAGTGATTAGTATTTTATGTGAAGCCTTAAAGCACGCTAAACGCAAAGCGGAAATCAATTTTCAAAAGCTCAAAGTCAGCGAAGAAAGATTTCGTATCGCCCTCAGCAATTCAGATATTGTCGTTTTTCAACAGGATCGAGATTTACGCTATCGCTGGGTGCATAATCTTCAAGGCATCAACAATACTGAATCAGTGTTAGGCAAATCGGATGATGAAATTTTTCCGAATGCAGTAGCACAGCAACTAGTTGCGATTAAGCAAAGAGCTATCGACCAGGGAGTTTCCACGCGTGAAGAGGTTTGTGTAAATCTGCGCGGAGATGTTATTTATTATGATTTGCTAGTGGAACCCTTAAAAGGCTTAGATGGCGGTGTAACTTGTGTAGGGGTCAACATTACCGAGCGTAAGCAAGCAGAACAGCAACTGCAATATATTGCCGAAATTAGTAGTTTATTGGCTACTTCCTTAGATTATGAGGAAACTTTGCAGCAAATTGCCAAAATTTCTGTGCCACAGCTAGCCGACTGGTGTACTGTAGATGTTTTCACAGAAGATAATTCGATTTGTCGAATTGCGATCGCTCATGCAGATCCCAAAAAAGCAGAGTTAGTTCAAAAACTGCGCCAATATGTCCCAGATCCCCAAGGCACACATCCCATCGCTAGAGTATTGCAAACCGGAAAACCAGAATTAATTCCCGAAATTCCTGAGTCGGTGTTAGTGGCGACAACGCAGAATGCAGAACATTTAGAGACGGTGCGACAGGTAGGTTTGCAATCGGCAATGATTGTGCCGTTAATTGCCCACAAGCGCGTTTTAGGCTGTATCATGTTTGCGATCGCCACTCCCCATCGTTCTTACGATGAATCTGATTTAGCATTAGCTACTGATGTCGCCTATCGAGCAGCCTTAGCAGTCGAAAATGCCCAGCTTTATCGAGATAATCATCAATCTTTAATTAAATATGCCGAATCTCTATCGTTATTAGATGCTTTATTAGCAGGCGCGCCTGTGGCTGTTTGCTTTTTAGATAGAGAACTGCGCTATTTAAGAATTAATCAAGTTTTAGCCGACATTAACGGTTTACCTATCGAAGCCCATCTAGAACGCAAATTTAGCGAAGTCTTTCCGGGGATAGCAGATCAGTTTGCCGCCCAGTTCCAGCAAGTTTTAGAAACCGGAGAACCTCTGCTGAACGTGGAAATTAGCAATGCCGCCCTAGGAAAAGCAGACACCTATGGTTATTGGTTAGGTAACTACTATCCAGTCCGCAATGCTTTAGATGAAACTGTGGGCATTGGCATCATTTTATCGGATGTCACGGCCACAAAATTAACAGAAATTGCCCTGCGCGAAAGTGAAGCTAGATTCCGCGCTATGTTCAACCAAGCAGCAGTAGGCATTGCTTTAGTTACTTTGGGCGGCCAATTTATCCAAGTAAACCCAGCACTGTGCGACATCACAGGCTACAGTGCCGCAGAATTAATGCAGTTAAATTTCCAAGCAATTACTCACCCTGATGATTTAGCAGAGGATTTAGCACAAGCTCAAAGAGTATTAGCTAAAGAAATTAGTGGTTACACCTTAGAAAAACGCTACATTCGCCAAGATGGGGTAACTATTTGGGTCAATCTCACTTCTTCTGTGGTCTGGGATGCCAACGGCCAGCCAAAGTATGCTGTTGGTATTGTCGAAGATATTAGCGATCGCAAACAAGCAGAACTCGCCCAAAAGTTTTTAGTCGAAGCCAGTGCCTTACTGGCTGCATCCCTAGATTATGAAGTCACCCTGGCAAATGTGGCTCATTTGGCAGTGCCGAATTTAGCTGATTGGTGTGTTGTGCATATTGTCAAAGAAGATTACACCATTGAGCAGATTGCCACAATTGCTGCTAATCCAGTCAAACAAGAAATTCTTCACCAAATTCAAAGACGTTACCCACCGCAAAACGAACAAAACCATAATTTTCGAGACAGATTGCTCCAAGGGCAGTCAGTATTTTATCCGACAATTACTAATGCACAACTTACAGACATAGCTCAGGAAGAAGGCTATTTGCAGTTACTCCAAAGTCTGGAGATGCGTTCTTTAATGGTGATTCCTTTATATTCCCGTGGACAACTTTTTGGCGTAATTTCCTTTGTTAGAGATGAATCTAGCCGTCCCTATGAACCACCAGACTTAGCATTAGCTGAAGATTTAGCGCGCCGAGCCGCCACAACCATTGATAACGCTAGACTTTATCAAAAAACTCAACAGGCAAAGCAAGCCGCAGAATTGGCAGCTAACCGGACTGTAAGGTTACAAAAAATCACCGCCGCCCTTTCCGAAGCTGTCACACCGCAACAAGTAGCTGATGTGGTAGTGAATCAAGGAATTGTGGCCTTGGGAGCGAGTGCAGGTTCGGTTTGCTTGGTGGCAGAACAAGGAACTGTGGTGAAAATTGTCCAAGCAACTGGCTACCCACAAACAATGCTGGATGTTTGGGCAAGCTTTCCGGTAACAGCTGCTGTACCTTTAGCACAAACTGTCAGAACAGGAAAGCCTATTTTTATCGACAGTCCAGCAGCCTTAGCTGCCAATTATCCTGACTTAATTAATTGGGTATCACAAACAGGCAACCGTGCTTTTGTGTGTATTCCTTTGATTGTCGAAAAACACGTCATCGGGGCATTAGGGTTAAGCTTTGCCACAGCCCAAGTTTTTGCTGAAGAAGACCAAGGATTTATGTTGACTTTGGGGCAGCAATGCGCTCAAGCCATTGCTCGCGCTCAACTCTACGAAGCTGAACGCCATGCACGTTCGGAAGCGGAAACTGCCAACCGCATCAAAGATGAATTTCTGGCGGTGCTGTCCCACGAACTCAGAACACCACTAAATCCGATTTTGGGCTGGGCCAAATTACTCCGTACCCGGAAAAACGATGAAGCTACGGTAATTCGCGCCTTGGAAACCATTGAACGCAACGCCAAGTTACAAGCCCAACTCATTGAAGACTTATTAGATGTGTCGCGGATTTTACGCGGTAAGCTGAGTCTGCATATTCGCATTGTTGATTTAAGAACGACAATTTCAGCCGCCATCGAAACAGTGCGCCTAGCCGCAGAAGCTAAGTCAATTCAATTGCAAACTGTACTGCCTAATCATCATCTCGAAGTTATGGGTGATGGCGATCGCTTGCAACAAATCGTTTGGAATCTGGTTTCTAATGCAGTCAAATTTACCCCAGTGGGGGGTAGGGTAGAAATTCGTTTAGAGCAAGTTGGCGTTGCTGCCCAAATTCAAGTAATTGATAACGGCAAAGGCATCACCCCAGAATTTCTGCCCTACGTCTTTGAATACTTCCGCCAAGCTGATGGCAGAACCACCAGAGTATTTGGGGGATTGGGATTGGGATTGGCAATAGTACGCCATTTAGTAGAATTGCATGGCGGCACAGTTGCCGCCGAAAGTCAAGGTGAGGGGCAAGGCGCAACATTTACAGTCCGCCTCCCACTGCATAGAAGTGCCGACTCAGCAACTTTAAATCCTGAATCTGCACAGATGGATTTAGCAAATCAAGATTCTTTACTCGCCGGAGTGCAAATTTTGCTGGTGGATGATCAAGCTGACGTGTTAGAGTTTTTTACCTTTGCCCTTGAACAGTATGGGGCAGAAGTTACAGCCGTGACATCCGCCGCCGCAGCCTTAGAAAAATTAGTGGAATTACAGCCAGATATTTTATTAAGCGACATCGGGATGCCAAATATGGACGGCTATATGTTGCTGCGCCAAATCAGACAATTACCCGCCAGCAAAGGCGGACAAACCCCGGCAATTGCTTTAACTGCCTATGCTGGCGAAATCGACTACAAACAAGCAATGGCCGCAGGTTTTCAAAAGCATATCCCAAAACCAGTAGACCCAGGCGATTTAGCTGTGGCAATCGCTAAGTTGCTTCGTCAATAATTTTTGTAGGTTTCACTATCGAATCTCTTCGCTTCATAGAGAATCAACCTATTACCATCAGGATCGTAGGCATAAATTTCTCTTCCGTGAGCGGCAAGTGAGATTTCACCCGGTGGAGGATAACCTAAGTTTGTCAGATGAGCGATCGCTGCGGCTAAATTTTTCACTTCTAGACAAAAACTGATTTTACTATTACTGGAGTTAGCAAATTCCTGCCTATGAGTTGTTTTTGGTTTAAAAATCCCCAAGCGCAAACCTGAAAAGCGAAACTCTGCATAAATATCAGGCTGCAAAGTAGTCGGATTTTCCCCAAATAATTGAGTATAGAAATCTACTAAAGTATTTACATTAAATGATGCGATCGTGATGAAGACTTCTGTGTATTGAAAAGACATGAAATTGTTGGTATGAGTTTTCACATTTTCCAGCTTGAATGCTAGCAATAGTCAGAATTTTCCTCCTAATTTCTGCTATAAAACTTCAATTTTTAGTTAAATATTTATCCTTTCTCTTCCAGTATAAATATTGAAGCGTTCCCCTCGCAAAAATCCAATTAAAGTGATGCCAAACTCTTGAGCGATAGATACTGCCAAACTACTAGGTGCAGAAACAGAACAAACAATTGGAACTTGCGCCACTAGAGATTTTTGCAATATCTCAAAACTAGAACGACCACTAACCATAATAATATGATGATTCAAAGGTAACTCATCACTTAATAAAGCACTGCCAATTAATTTATCTAAAGCATTGTGTCTGCCGATATCTTCTTGCACATTTAACAAATTACCATTAACATCAAACACTGCTGCTGCGTGCAAACCTCCAGTCATACTGAAAATGCCTTGAGCCGATCGCAGTTTATCCGGTAGACTATAGATAATTTCAGGATTAACAATTAATTCTGAATTAATCACCGCACAACCCCGCAGACGTAAGGCTTCGATATTAGCTTTACCGCAAACTCCGCAAGCACTATTCGTATAAAAATGACGTTCTAAAGGTTGTAAATCTGGATTTAACCCGGGTTTGAGTTCCACATTAATAATGTTGTAACGCTGTTCACCATCCACAGATTCATCTGTGCAGTAACTCATTCGTTGGATATCGCCTTGACAGGTAATTACACCTTCACTGAACAAAAAACCAGCCACTAATGCAAAATCTGTTCCTGGTGTCCGCATTGTTACAGCTACAGTTCGTCGGGGGGAAACCAAGCGAATTTCTAAAGGTTCTTCAGTCGTAATATGGTCTTGTCGAAGTCGTTTTTTCCCATTTTCTACCACCCAAACTTGAGCTTTCCTCTTACTTTTAGTATGGATTTCCATGATTTATTGAATTTGTTTATTATTAGCGATCGCATTCTTTTAAATAAAGATAATTTTAAGATATTTTCTGGACTCTAAAGCTATAAAATATTAAAAATATAGCAGTCCTAAATCATTTGTAAAATTTCTATATCTTTTTCTTCTTTCTTACCTTTGCGTCCTTCTCTACGAGACGCTGCGCGAAGGCGTTCTTGGCGGTAGCCTGCGGCAAGCCGCTTACGCGTCTACGTTTCCATATCTATGTTTTTCACGGCTCATTTAGGATTGCTATAGCTAATGTCTTTGATTAAATTACGAATTTTTCGCTGCAATTACTCGTTGATAGATAGCCATTAATTCTTGATAATTTACAGCCGGACTATATTTTTTTTCATAAGCCAAACGAGCATTTCTGCCCATAGCGGCTAATAACTCCGGCTGGTTAATTGCTAAATTAATCTTCTCAGCTAAATCTTGATATTTGCCTGCTGCATAATGTAAACCATTCACCTTATCTTCTACTATTTCCGCCATACTTCCTAATTTAGGCACTACTACAGGTAAACTGGCAGCAAAAGCTTCAATGATTGTTACAGGAAATCCTTCATACCAAATTGACGGAAAAATTAAAAGTTGGGCATCAATCATTAATTGGTTGACCACTAATTTATCTTGGTATCCTAAAAACTCAATCAAGTTTTCATAGCCTGCTTGTATTACCTGCTGTTGTAATTCTTGACGCAACGGCCCATCACCAACCACCTTTAAAGGTATAGATAATTGGTTGTGAATATAGCAATTAATCAGAGTAATCATCCCTTTTTCTTCTGATAACCTGCCAACAAATAATAAATATTTTTGGCGTTGATGATTTATTTCTAAATTAGAATTACTATCAACAAAATTTGGCTTAACATAAATTTTGGCTGCTGGTAGTCCAGCCTGAATCATTTTGTCTTTTTGAAATTGAGTCAAAGCAATATAAGCATCTACCCTTTGATGCCAAGTACCCCGAAATTTATGCAAAGTAGTCATCGATGCGACAACGAGGCTTTGTATTCGAGAATGACGATAGCAACCATGCACAACACTCGGAAATGGAATTAACTTACCAATGCAATCTTCACAAATTTTACTATCTCGAAATGGCATTGCTTTAGGACAACCAAGACGATAGTTATGCAGCGTTTGAACAACCGGAACGCCAGCAATATAACAAGCATCATATACAGATGGAGAAAGCAGCGGGAAAAAGTTGTGTACGTGAACAATGTCAGGACGAAATCTATAAATTTCTGTTTGAACACGTCTCTTGGCTGCAACAGAGTATATTGCTTCTCCAGAGACAACAAATTTCTGCCAAAGATTTGCTATTCTCAAATTATTTTCTTCTAACAGCAGAACATCATGACCATTGGCTTCTAAAAGGTTTTTTTCTGCTTCCATTACCTTATCTTCACCACCAGCTAGTTGGTAGCGATTATGTAAAATTAACAGTTTCATGCTTATTTCTCTAAACTAACTCAGCAAAAAAACACCGAAAAAATAATTATTGGTGAGTGTAGATATTCTCATAACATTGCGCGAGAAATGAACCTTTAAGCTCCCAATTAAAACAATCTCTCACTCTTTTTTGCCCAGCTTGACCCATCTGTAATCGCAAATCAGCATCCCTAGCTAAAAGTATCATTGCTTGAGCCATATTTTGTATTACTTCTTCCGGAGTATTTGCAGTAATTTTAAAGCCTGTCTCTTCTGTAACTTGTACTGCTGGGCCTCCTAAATTCAAACAAATTACTGGTAGTCCAGCCGCCATCGCTTCTAAACAGACTAAGCCGCCAGAATCATGCAAACTAGGATGAATTAGGATATGACAGTTAGTGATTTGATTTAAAGTTTCGCTATGAGATAAATTACCGCAAAATTTTACTTGTGTGCCAATGCCTAGTTGTTGAGTAAGATGTGCGAGATTTTCTTGTTCACAACCTTCACCAATAATCCAATATTCAGAATTAGGTAAATTAGCTTGTGCAAAAGCGGCTAATCCTAAGTTAAAGCCTTTCCAATGTATTAGTCTACCTACACTCAAGAATCGAATAGGAGATGAATTGCGGTTGATACAATCCCCAAGTTTAATTAATGCTTGTGGCGATATACCTAATTGAGAATATACTTGCACATTTTTGGCCCCTATTTGACGTAATCTAGCGGCAGTATCTTCTGTTGTAGCTAAAGCTAAAATACTCTTGTTTGCCGTTAATCGTACAAAAGGATCGTACTCGCCAATTGAACGAGCTAAATTCCGAATAAATTCATAAATTTGGGCAGATAAGCTTAATTTAGAGCAAAAATTTGCCGGAATTAATTCTCCTCCTCCAACTGGCCCCCAGATAAATGGAATAGGTAAAAAACAAAGAAAACAGGGGCTAGTATATTTAACATAAGTGACGTGATGTAAAATATCAAAGCGAATTTTTTGATGTAGCGGTAAACTGACAAAATAAGCTTTAATTTGCCAAAAATAATAATGAATATATACCCAATTTTGAGTTTTTTTTCCTGATTGATTCCAATCAATTTGGAAATCAAAAGGATCTAAATAAATGAAGTTAACCTGGGGTTGGGGGTTACGTGCTAATTCAGTTTCAATCGCTAGGCGATGACATTTAGATGTTAACACCCATACGTGATGATATTTGCTAACTTCTTGCACAACATTCCAGCCTACTCCTGGTTCCGAACCTTGGTGTGGTTCACAGGCGTATGCAGAAATCAGAATTTTCATACAATTTAACTTAATAGTTTTTGAAGATAGAAAATGTATATAAGTAAAAGTTTTTCCAGCAAAATATTAAGCTAAATTATCGCACTGCCCTTAATAAATAGTTAAATTTGCGTAAATAGATGATTTTTTAATCTACAGTCGTGTTAACAAATACCCTTGGCACATGATGGGAGTTAGATAAAAACAACTGTCTGGTTGCCAAGCAAATAAAAACGGGAATTGTGGTTGCATAACGGCGACAAAGCCGACGCGGTTCTTGTATCCAACGGTAGAGCCATTCTAAGCCTAAGTCACGTACTAGGCGAGGTGCGCGCTTATGAATTCCCGCATAAACCGGGAAAACTCCGCCAATTCCAACCATCACTGCTTGAATTTGGCCTTTACGCTGAATCATCCATTTTTCTTGCTTGGGACATCCTAAAGATACCCAAACAACACCAGCACCACTAGAGTTGATTTTCTCAATTAAGGCATGGTCTTCAATTTCTTTAATCGGGCGGAATGGTAAGGGTTCCATACCTGCTATTTTTAAGTTTGGATATTCTTGCTCTAATTTTGTGCGCATTTTGGCAAGAATTTCTTTTTGGGAGCCGACAAAGAAAATACTGATATTGTTGGTTTCGGCGTGCTTACAAACATCCAGAAAGATATCCATTCCTGCTACACGGTCTTGGTAACGCGCTCCCATGTGGCGCATCATCCAAACCAAAGGCATCCCATCAGGGGTCACTAAGTCTGATTTTCGGAGTATGTTGGCAAATTCTGGATTCCAGTGAGCTTCCATGAGCATATGTACATTTGCTACACATACTGTTTTACTTTGTTTAGCGATCGCCCATTTTAGTATTGTTTGTATCTGCTCCTCAAAGCGTAAAGCTGTAATTGGAAAATCAAGTACTCTCTGAGTAGGCAGAAACACTTTCCCCACCATAGCTCACTCCTGGTATCACAAAGATTAGCAGCGACAGATTCTCTCAGACACTCTTAATCTTTAAAATCAAACAATTTAGATTAATTCCCGAAATTTTACTTGCACTTTTTAGCATCTTTGGTTTTGTATTTATAGTTACAAAATTCATTTATTACTGGCATCAATAAATTACAAAAATCATAAAACCTGACCATTAGATTACTAGCTTAACAATCTTTATAAAAAAAATTATTGCAAACTTTATCATTACTTCATAATATTTTGAGTTTGATTCACATTTACATTATATTTAAGGTTTTCTTGACTGGATTTACAAATTCAGATGGTAAATTTAGCAAAAATTCAAGCTTTACAGTACCCACTCAAACAAACATATTTTTTGAGGTTAATTGCTAGAAAGTAGATAGCAAGTGCTTTTTGTTATTAGAAATTACTATAAAAAAATTGCAAAGGTTAGGTATTTCTTAACTGTCTAAATATTTGATAAATCTGACTTTTGAAATTGGTATTTCCGCAGAAAATATTCTAAATTTTATTTTTCTTGACTGCATAATAAACATAATGTAAAAATCTCTGAGACAGATTTGGTATTTCCAAACAAAAAGAGGGAAGAATTTTGCTCTTCCCTCTTTGGTTGATTGTTATTATTTTGGTTGTCTTTAGTGTTGTTTTCTTTTAGCCTTTGCCGTAGCATTTGTCTTTGTTTCTTAAGTTGCCGCCTTCTAGCGGAACCACCTTTACCTTTGTCGTTTCTCCCTTCTCGGCGGGGAGATTCCCATCTTTTTAGGCGCATAGCTAAGTTTTTACCGATTTTTAATGGAATACAATAGTAAGTACTCACTATTATAATCTCTACCTTCGTTGATTGTCTACCTAACTATCTGAATATTACGAAAACACTATAGCAATCCACTTGAAGATAAGGAACAGGGAACAAAAGCTGTACTGATTTTTTTCATAAATCAAGTATGATTCCTACATACAGCATATTTTGAGTGAAACCAAAACCATGTAGAGACGTTACATGACGTCTCTACAGTATTTAACGAACATCGAAACTGCTATATCTACGAAACTATTTTTTCATCGCTGGATACTGTCGCAAAACTTGTTGTAAATATTGCCCAGTATAAGACTTAGAATTCTTCGCTACATCTTCCGGCGTTCCAAAAGCGATGACTTCACCGCCTTTGTCGCCGCCGTCTGGCCCCAAGTCTATCACCCAGTCAGCGCAACGAATGACATCTAAATTGTGTTCAATTACTAAAATTGAATTACCTTTATCTACTAATCTTTGCAACACATCCAATAATTTATGGACATCATAAAAAGATAATCCCGTTGTGGGTTCATCAATTAAATACAGTGTCTTACCAGTGGCGCGACGAGATAATTCTGTGGCTAATTTCACGCGCTGTGCTTCACCACCAGATAAAGTTGTTGCGGGTTGTCCTAGTTGTACGTAACCTAAGCCAACATCAACTAATGTTTGTAACCTTGTAACTGCTTTGGGGATGTTTTGGAAAAAGTCTAAACTTTCCTCAACAGTCATATTGAGAACATCAGAAATAGACTTATCTTTGTACTTTACCTGCAAAGTATCGCGGTTGTATCTTGCACCTTTACAAACTTCGCACTGTACATATACATCAGGTAAAAAATTCATTTCAATGACGTTGACACCTTGTCCACTGCAAGCTTCGCAACGTCCACCTTTAACATTAAAAGAAAATTGTCCGGGTTTATAACCTCTGGCTTTGGCTTCGACAGTTTGCGAAAATACATCCCGAATTACATCAAAAACCCCTGTGTAAGTTGCTGGGTTAGAACGGGGTGTGCGTCCGATGGGAGATTGGTCGATGACAATGGCTTTATCAACTGCATTTAAGCCTTGAATTTTTTCTAATTCTTTCGGTAAAGGTACTTTTTTGGTGAGGTGATGTTGTAGAGATGGGTAAAGTAATTCGTTAATTAAAGTTGATTTACCCGAACCAGAAACGCCAGTTACAGCCACAAGTTTACCGAGGGGAATTTCCACATCGATGTTTCTTAAATTGTTGCGATGGGCATTTTTAATAATTAAACTGCGTCCATTACCTTCGCGGCGTTCTGCTGGTGTTTGTATGACTTTTCTACCAGATAAATATGCGCCTGTTAAGGATTTTTCTGCTGTTAATAATGCTGGTAAATCACCTTGGGCAATAATATGTCCGCCGTGAATACCAGCGCCGGGGCCAATATCAACTAAATAGTCAGCCGCGCGGATGGTTTCTTCATCATGCTCAACTACAATTAAGGTATTACCTAAATCGCGTAATTTAATTAAGGTTTTGAGCAATCTACCGTTATCTCGTTGATGCAAACCAATACTTGGTTCGTCTAAAACGTAGAGAACTCCTGTTAAGCCAGAACCGATTTGTGTGGCGAGGCGAATGCGTTGCGCTTCCCCACCAGAGAGAGTCATGGCGGGACGGTCGAGGGTGAGATAATCTAAGCCAACATCTAATAAAAATTGCAATCTAGCTTTGATTTCTCGTAATACTAAATCTGCAATTTGCATTTGCCGATCGCTTAATTTTAACTGTTCAACGCGCTCCCGACAATCTCTAATCGATACTCCTGTTAAATCTAAAATTCCATATTGCCCCAACTTCACTGCTAAGGCTTCCGGTTTCAAACGTTTTCCACCGCAAACTTCACAAGGTTGGTCGATTAAATATTGTTCTAATTTTTGTTTAACTAACTCTGAACCACCTTCGTATTGCCGTTGTAATATGGGCAGAACACCTTTAAATTGAGTTTTCGCATTTTCTTTGTTATTTTCTTCACCATTTAAAATAATTTGCTTTTGTTCTGCTGACAACTTACTCCAATTAGTTTGTAATTCAAAACCATACGCTTGACCCAAACTATAGAGCAGTTCCAAATAATAAGAATTTTCCTTTTCTGACCAAGGTGCGATCGCAGCGTATACTGGTGCTTCAGGGTCAGGTATAACTAACTCCGCCGAAAATCTTCTTAAAGTCCCAATACCGTGACAATTAGGACAAGCACCATAAGGAGAGTTAAACGAAAATAACCGTGGCGATAACTCTTCCATCACCGCACCATGTTCAGGACAAGCGAAGTTTTCCGAAAATACCAATTCTTCTTCTTTGGCTTCTGGGTTCTCAGTAGCCGGACTGAAAAGGATAGTTGCAATACCTTCTGACTGCTTTAAACACGTAGACAAAGAATCAACCAAACGCTCTTGAATACCGTCTTTTTTCACCAAACGGTCAATGACAACTTCAATAGTATGTGTAATATTTTTATCTAACTCAATCGAGTCTGACAGTTCCCGCACCTCACCATCAACCCGTACCCGCACAAATCCTTGGGAAGCCAAACTAGATAACAGCTTGCGGTGTGTGCCTTTTTTACCCCGCACCACAGGGGCAAGAATTTGAAACTTAGTGCGTTCTGGTAAGTCCATAATGCGGTCTACCATCTCATCGATCGTTTGGGGTGCAATACAGCGATCGCATATGGGACAATGGGGTTCACCAGCCCGACCAAACAACAGCCGCAAATAGTCGTAAATTTCCGTTACTGTCCCCACAGTCGAACGGGGGTTATGGGAAGTTGATTTTTGGTCAATAGATATCGCCGGACTTAAACCTTCAATGGCTTCCACATCCGGCTTATTTAACTGTCCTAAAAATTGTCTAGCGTAAGCACTGAGAGATTCCACATAACGCCGTTGACCCTCAGCAAAAATCGTATCAAACGCCAGCGAAGATTTACCCGAACCTGATACACCAGTAAATACTATCAGGCGATCGCGCGGCAATTCCAAGTCAATATTCTTCAGATTATGCTGCCTCGCACCCCGAATCCTAATGGTATTTTGACTATTCTGGTTAATTTGGGGAAGATGTCCATTGAGAAGGGATGCGGCGGCTAACTTGTTATCTGACATATTGGCAAGCTGATAAGTGGGAGGCAGTATGAAACAGTTCTTAATAATACTATTTTTACTCACCTAATACCAGAACAATAGTACTATTTTAAGTAGTGATTGCCCATATTACTACTACAGACATCCTCCCGTGTCTGCTAATTTAAAAGCATCACAATTAAACATCCTGCTGAGGGCGAAGCTATGGTAACGCAAATCCAACCGCAGACCCAACCAGAAGTTATCTACCCAGATAGTGACGGACAACCAGTGGCAAATAACACCATACAGTTTCGATGGATTGTCGAAATCAAGCAAAATATCGATTGGCTATTTGCAGATGATCCTAACGTATTTGTTGCTGGAGACTTGTTTTGGTATCCCGTTGAAGGACGTAATAAAATTTTCAATGCGCCTGATGTCATGGTCGTTCTTGGTAGACCCAAAGGAGATAGATTATCTTACCTGCAATGGAAAGAAGGCGGGATTCCTCCGCAGGTAGTATTTGAAATCCTTTCACCCAGCAACACTAAAGTTGAAATGGACAAAAAATTACTTTTCTATGACCGTTATGGTGTCGAAGAGTATTACATTTACGATCCTGACAGCAATAACTTACAAGGTTGGTTACGTAGTGAAGATGGATTAGATGTCATACCCCAGATGGAAGACTGGGTGAGTCCCCGGTTAAAAATTCGCTTTGTACCATCTCCAGAAGGTTTACAACTTTATCGCCCCGATGGAGAGCATTTTTTAAGCTATTCAGAAATTTCCCAACGCTTAGAAAAAGAACACCAACGTGCCGAACAAGAACACCAACGGGCTGAACAAGCAGAACAGGCAAGACGCAACGCCGTACCCCAATTATTACAAATGGGCTTGAGTGTAGAACAAGTGGCACAGGCTTTGAGTTTGTCGGTAGAAGAAGTGCAACGTCTCACTCAACCATAATTGTATTCATCGTTGAAATATCTGATAAGGAATATAAACCAATACAGTAGAAACGTTGCAATGCAACATCTCTAATTCTTTATTACCAAATCACCCCATAAAAAAATCCCCACCCAGACGAATGCGTGGATGGGAAATATTGAGTAGGGAATGTCTCACTTTCCCTACATCATTGGAGGAATTACTTGCTTTCAGTGAAATCTGCATCAATTACATCATCACCGCCACCAGAAGAAGTAGAAGTGCCGCCGCCATCTTGAGGTTCAGCACCAGGCGCAGCACCACCGCCAGCTTGTTGATAGATGTTGCTACCAACTGCGAATAGAGCTTGTTGCAATTCTGGCATGAGCTTGGTGATTTGTGCGTCGTCTTCCTTAGCGACAGCTTCCCGTAAGTCTTTCACCAAACCTTCAACTTTGGTCTTGTCAGCCGCAGGAACTTTATCACCTAATTCTTGCAGTTGCTTCTCAGCTTGGTATGCCAAAGAATCAGCTTGGTTCTTCCGCTCAATTTTCTCACGACGTTCTTTGTCAGATGAAGCATTTTGTTCTGCTTCACGTACCATCCGGTCAACATCATTCTTATCTAAGGTAGAAGCACCAGTAATGCTGATGGACTGTTCCTTACCAGTACCTTTGTCCTTAGCAGTAACGTTGAGGATACCGTTAGCGTCAATGTCGAACACAACTTCAATTTGGGGTACACCGCGTGGTGCAGGAGGAATACCATCAAGGCGGAAGGTTCCCAAACTCTTGTTGTCGTTAGCAAATTCCCGTTCACCTTGGAGGACGTGAATTTCTACGTTGGTTTGACCATCTACAGCAGTAGAGAATACCTCTGATTTCTTGGTGGGAATTGTGGTGTTGCGAGGAATAATCTTAGTCATGACACCGCCCAAGGTTTCTACACCCAAGGATAGAGGTGTTACGTCTAATAGCAAGATACCAGAAACTTCATTGTTCAGTACGCCTGCTTGAATTGCTGCACCAACCGCTACCACTTCATCAGGGTTAACGCTTTGGTTAGGATCTCTACCCAATGCTCGTTTTACCAACTCTTGAACGGCAGGAATACGAGTAGAACCACCAACTAGTACCACCTCATCGATATCATTTTTGCTTAACTTAGCATCGCGGAGCGCATTCTCAACAGGAATACGGCAACGGTCAATTAAGTCAGAGCAAAGTTCTTCAAACTTCGCGCGAGTCAGCGTCATATCCAGGTGCTTCGGCCCATCCTGGGTAGCGGTGATAAATGGTAAGTTAATTTCCGCTTGGGTCACACTGGAAAGTTCAATTTTGGCTTTTTCCGCAGCTTCTGTTAAACGTTGCAGTGCTTGTCTATCTTTGCGCAGATCAATACCTTCGTCTTTCTTAAACTGTTCTGCTAAGAAATCAACGATTTTTTTGTCGAAGTCGTCACCACCAAGGTGGGTATCACCAGAAGTTGCTAATACTTCAAATACGCCGTCGCCTACTTCCAGTACAGATACGTCGAATGTACCACCACCCAAGTCAAATACCAGGATAGTTTCGTTGCTCTTCTTATCAAAGCCGTAAGCCAAAGAAGCGGCGGTAGGTTCGTTAATAATCCGCAATACTTCAATACCAGCGATTTTACCAGCGTCTTTGGTAGCTTGACGTTGAGAGTCGTTGAAGTAAGCAGGAACAGTAATTACAGCTTGAGTAACAGTTTCACCGAGATATTTGCTTGCGTCTTCAACGAGTTTACGCAGAACTTTCGCCGAGATTTCTTCTGGGGCGAACTGCTTACCTGCGCCAGGAGAATCTAGCTTAACGTTACCGCCACTGCTTAATACTTTATAAGAAACTTCTGTAGCTTCGTTAGTAACTTCGTCGAAGCGGCGACCAATAAACCGCTTAACAGAATAAAAAGTGTTTTCGGGGTTCATTACTGCTTGGCGCTTGGCAATTTGCCCTACCAAGGTGTCACCATTTTTCGCAAACGCTACGACAGATGGTGTTGTCCGAAAACCTTCTGCGTTAGCAATAACCGTGGGTTTACCACCTTCCATCACTGCGACGCAGGAGTTAGTTGTACCTAAGTCAATTCCAACTACTTTTGCCATTTTATGTGCTGGCTCCGTATAACTACAAATGAATGAATGGGAATATAAGGACTAAATCTTGAACCAACTGATTTATGAAAGCAGTTACTTCAGCATCAATGACCTTTAGCTCGGTTTTGTTGGGGTTATAGCCCCAATTTCTGCTGATATATATACTGAGCTTGTATAGCCAGTCCATGAAGGGTGGTTTCCCGAACCTGATCTGGGACGGTTAATTTTAAAGTTTTGTTTAGTTGGTTCATGGATTAATTTGCTTTCACTTCGTCTAATTTATGAGAATTAATACATCGAGTAATTAGGGTGAACCGTAATCATAATGTGGTGTTTGCCGTCTTTGAACAACATTTACTCCAGAGATATAGAGAATAAATGCTTCATAGTAGGAGTCTTAATCTCATCAATTCAGTTAAAACGCGGATACTTATAGGGCTTACGTAGTGAACATCAAAGTTATGGGTTTGGGCAGGGATGAAGTGGATTTTGTAGCATTTGTGGATTAAAAATGTAATTAAAAAGTGTTATCTATGCGTCGTGCTTCTGGATGTTTATTTGGGCTAGCTTTGGGTGATGCCTTGGGTGCTGCTACTGAATTTTTGAGTGTGGAAGAAATTTGTCGTCGCTTTCCACCCAAAGGGCCGCAAGAAATTGGCGGTAATCCCGCACGAGTTACTGATGATACCCAGATGAGTTTAGCCGTAGGGCAAGCTTTGGTTGAGGTTGGTGCAGCAAACTTGACCGTAACTAGTTTAGAGCCTGCCTTAAGGCGTACTTTTGTGGAGTGGTTAAACAGTCCCGACAATAACCGCGCCCCTGGTATGACTTGCTTGCAGGCTTGTGAATATTTAGAAGCAGGTCTGCCTTGGCAACAAGCAACTAGACCCAATTCTAAGGGCTGTGGAGCAAATATGCGTGTTGCACCTGTGGGTTTATTGCCAGTAGATAATCCCACTCGTGCCGCAGTTGCCCAGTTTCAAGCAGCATTAACTCACAGTCATCCTACTGCCCTGGCTGCTTCAGATTTAACCGCAGCAGCAATTACTTATCTTGTCAAGGGTGGCGAACCGCAAAAGTTACCTATTCAACTCCGCAATTATGCTGCAACTCAGCGGTTCGTTTATCACGTTGATTGGCTAGGTTCTTTGTGGCAACGTCCAGGTATTGCTACACCGCAAGAATTTATGAGTCTGGGTTGGGATGAATGTTTAGCTGTGCTTGACCGTCTAGATGCAGCATTGGTCAATCCCAACCGCGATGCAGACCCCTGCTTGGCGATAGGTGAGGGTTGGGTAGCAGAAGAAGCCTTGGTAACAGGTTTACTATGCTTTTTATTATTTCCCCAAGAACCATTAGCTGCATTGCGCCGTGCGGCACTCACAGCAGGGGATTCTGACTCTATTGCTTGTTTAGCTGGTGCTTTTGCTGGCGCATATTTAGGCATAGCAGCATGGCCAGATGATTGGGTAAATCGCATTGAATACCGCGAGCAATTAGCAGCCTTGGGTCAACTTTGGGATTGATCCAGAGGCAGGGGCAGAGGGTAGTCTTGATAAAACAAGTTTCATCACCAAGTATGAAAGTGTGACTGGTATTTTTACTCAGAAAGTCTCTTCTAGCATTAGCAGAAATTGGCACTCCTGAAGCGAAGATGCAATTCTGATATTAGACAATTGGTAATACTAAAAACAGTTTACCTGCCCAAAGGAATGTCATCAAAAAGCGATCGCTGAAGATAAAAACCTATGTCTCATCTTGTAAAGTTTCAATCAGTAAATCTACTTGCTGTTGTCGCTGTTGTAAAAAGCTTTCACACTGACGTAAATACTCAATAGCAGTTGCAAACTGCTCAAACACTTCTTCTAATCCCAACTCACCCGCTTCAATTTGGGCAATGATTTTTTCGATTTCTGTGACTTTCTCTTCATATTTCCAGCCAGCGATCGCTTCAGGATTTGCGGGACTCTTGCGTTTAACCATCAATCTTTTTGGGTTTTGTCACTACTTCCGTAACCTTAACTTTAACCTCTCCTTGCCCCAACTGAACCAACAACTCTTGCCCGACAGTTAAATTGCTAGCTGCGCGTGCGATCGTTCCATTTTCTTCTCTCACCACCGCATAACCACGCTGCAAAACCGCCTTTGGATCAAGAGTTGCCAACTTTTGCCGCAACATTTCTAAGTGCTGTGTTGCTTGTTGAGATCGCCTGTTGCTGATTTGTACAAGTTGTTGACGTTTCCACTGTAGCTTCTGCGTTTCTTGTTTGAGTTGTTTATCTAACCCCAAGCGCTGCATCCGATGACGAAATGTTTGTAGTCGATTCGCCGCTGATGTCCTCACCTCATGCACAGCATCATACAAAGCATCGATTCGCTGTTGATGTTGAGCAGACAACTCTGACAACGCAGGTACAACCAGTTCTGCGGCGGCTGTCGGTGTATGTACGCAGACATCAGCAACTAAATCGACTAAAGATTCATCTCGTTGATGACCAATCCCCGTAATTACCGGGATAGAACACTCAGCAACGGCTCTGACTACGCGCTCATCATTAAAGCAGGCTAATTCCTCAACCGCACCACCACCCCGCGATAAAATTAGTACCTCCGCGCGACCATCGGCTTCTACCCTAGCGATCGCTTTAACTATCGATTCTGGTGCTTGTTCGCCCTGCACAGTCGCTGGTGAAAATAATATCAGTAACCCTGGATATCGTTGCTTAAGAGTTTTTTGAATATCACCCCAAGCCGCAGCCGTGGGAGAAGTTACAACAGCGATCGTTTCCGGGTGAGGAGGGAGCGGCCGCTTTCTCTGCTGCTCAAATAGTCCTTCCGATAACAAGCGATGACGTAATTGTTGATAGCGGAGTGCTTGTAAACCCATACCCGCAGGTAAAACTTGCCACACTGATAACTGATACTCTCCTCTTTGCGGATACAGACGAATACTGCCCAAAATAATGATTTGTTCACCTACTGTGGGGACTTGCATCAGTTTGGCTACTTGGCTATTCCAAACCACACATTTAATTGCGGCTGTCCCATCGGGATCTTGGAGTGTGAAAAATAAACCGCTACGATGGTGATTAGCACTAGAAACTTCCCCTGTGATCCAAACTTGCCGTAACTGCTCATCTTGCTCCAGCAGCAAGCGGATATAATCAGTTAAACCAGCCACGGAAAGGGCTGTATTGAAAGTTACAGAGTCAGTAAAATCAGAAGTCATTAACAATGGCTCAATTAAAAGGGCAGAATAAATTAGCAAAACACGGCAGTTGCTCCAAAATTAGACCAGCAACGCACTACTGTCTCTTCCAAATCCTAACAAACGACATGGTGGAAGCCATAATAGTTGAGGGGGGTCAAGACTACTCACACAAGCGATCGCGTTACGATGATGTCACGATTATTTCTTAGATAAATCCTATTCCCGCATTTTCGGACTAAAATAGTATATCTGTTCTACTCAAAATCCCAACCGCACACTCCATAAATCCATATATATAGATAGAGGCAGTAATGGCTATCAACACTGACACTTCCGGCAAGCAAAAAGCCTTAAATATGGTACTCAACCAAATTGAGCGCAGCTTCGGTAAAGGAGCAATCATGCGCCTAGGCGATGCAACCCGGATGCGAGTGGAGACAATTTCCACAGGGGCGCTTACCTTAGATTTAGCCTTGGGTGGTGGTTTGCCCAAAGGACGCGTCATCGAGATTTATGGCCCAGAAAGTTCTGGTAAAACGACAGTAGCTCTACACGCCCTCGCCGAAGTGCAAAAGCAAGGTGGTATTGCTGCCTTCGTTGATGCTGAACACGCCCTTGATCCTACTTATGCGGCGGCCTTGGGTGTAGATATTGAAAATTTATTGGTATCCCAACCAGATACAGGAGAAGCAGCCTTAGAAATTGTTGATCAACTAGTGCGCTCCGCCGCCGTGGACATTGTAGTTATCGACTCCGTAGCCGCACTAGTTCCCCGCGCCGAAATCGAAGGCGACATGGGCGATGCTCATGTGGGCTTACAAGCACGACTGATGAGCCAAGCCCTACGTAAAATTACGGGGAACATTGGTAAATCTGGTTGTACAGTAATTTTTATCAACCAATTGCGGCAAAAAATTGGCGTAACCTATGGTAGCCCGGAAACGACAACTGGTGGTAACGCCTTAAAGTTTTACGCTTCTGTGCGCTTAGATATTCGCCGGATTCAAACCTTGAAAAAAGGTACAGATGAATTTGGCAACCGCGTTAAAGTCAAAGTTGCGAAAAACAAAGTCGCGCCACCGTTTAGAGTTGCAGAATTTGACATTATTTTTGGTAAGGGAGTTTCTATTTTAGGTTGTCTTGTCGATATAGCTGAAGAAACAGGCGTTTTAACTCGTAAAGGTGCTTGGTATAGTTACAACGGAGACAATATTTCTCAAGGTCGAGATAACGCCATTAAGTACTTAGAAGAAAAACCAGAATTCGTGGAACAAATTAAACAACAAGTACGCCAAAAACTAGATATGGGAGCGGTTGTTTCGGCTAACTCTGTAGCAAAAGTTAGTGAAGACGAAGAAGAAGAGTACGAGGAAGAAGAATAATAAAATGCCCGCTTGATTTAATCAGTCGGGCATGGAAAAAGCATAATTTTGATAGCGAATAGTGAGTGCTGTTCGCTATTTTCTTTACACTGAATAAGGTGTAAATTTATTAAAGAAACGGTCTAAAATGTCAGCTTTTTGTTCTGTACTTAGGTTATCAGCATTATGTTGATGATCTAAGTCTAAATTGTGTGGAAATGTTATCGGTTTATTAGTAGCAGGTAGGTATTGTTCAGATATTGCCACATAACTTACTGTTTCATCATTAGCACATCCTTTGCGAGCCGCAAGCTGCATCAGTAACTCCATAGCTACTGTAGGTAAAACGCGACAGGTTTGATTGCAGAAAAAATCAAAAGTGAGATTACCTAGACGAATGCGATCGCCATCTTGAAGTTTGATCTGGTGATAAACACGTTCGCCATTCACAAATGAGCCATTGGTACTTTTAAAATCGACTAAGTAAAAACCCGGAGCATCATTATTATCTATATATTGGATGGCAGCGTGGCGGCGTGACAGATATTTATTCGCTACATAAATACCATTATGGCGATCGCGTCCTAATGTCCAAATTCGCTGTGGTTGTAACAAAGCTTCCGTGTGATTTTCACCCAAATTCGTGACAAGATAGACCACGGAATCATCTATGATACCTTGCACGTAACTAGGCTTAAATCTTGTTAAGCCAGGCTGAGATACTTTTTCTATCTCCAGAATGTCTTCTAAAAGCCTACTGTTATGTTCATATAATTTGACAAATTCCTGATATAAACTTAATTTCTTTTCTATTTCCTTTGCTTGAAATTCAGCTACGTTACTAGCTGAGTCTTTTAATGCCAACAAATTGGACTTGCTGATTTCGGTCATGAACTTTTTTCTCAGCTTACAATTCGGAACAATTGCGTTTTTAGAGATTGTTGCTATTGAAAAATTGAGCAACTACGTACACTCAAGTTTAACGACTGTTATCTCAGAGATCCGATAATTAATATCATGACTCCGTAGAAATATCGTGTAACTTTGTTATAAAAAAAATGTTAACTATAACTCTTTGTTGTATATTTTAAATTAAAATAGTGAAATTTTCACAGATGCAAATTATTAAGAAAATCTTAAGCAAAAATAAAAACTATTAGAAATCATAAAGTTTTACTACAAAGCCAGCTGCTTCAAACCAGAATTATCCATGTAATCTGGTTTTATCCAAAAAATACTTTGAAAGAAAAATTTATTTGTTTAGTACTCAAAAATACCTATAATCTAACTTCTAATATCATGTCCGGCTAATCAGTGGTGATTCGACAAATTTGTGCAGAAACAACAAAACCCTCTCCCTTGCACCCTGCAGCCTTAATGATGTAGTCAGAAATATTAGGACAAATTGAAAGCTTGAATACCAGGAATATTAAGACTTTTACTCCTGCCTCCTGCTATGAGTCTTTAACAGGACACGATATAAATTACAATAATCCCCGTTTGCCATTGGGACGTATTGTCATCCAATTAGTCTTGGCTAGTGCCAACTGTTCATCTAAAATTTTCGCACCGGTGAGATTAGCACCACATAAATTAGCACCGCGCAAATTAGCATTACTCAGATGAGCATGGCTGAGATCAGCACCACGTAAATCTGCTCCTTCTAAATCAGCGTGGTTGAAATAAGCCTTGCTCAAATTTGCATCTCTGAGATTGGCGCGAGTCAGGCTAGCCCTACCAAAATCACTATTGTGAAGATTAGCCCCCTGAAGATTGGCACTTTGCAGTTGAGCCGAATGAAAATTCGTTTCTGACAAATCGCTACCTTGCAAATTCAGAAAGTTTAAATTATGTAAGGCAAAATCCCGTCTTCCTTTAAGGTATGCAGTTAATAAAGTTTGACTATCTAATTTACGCCCCATCTTAGAATGCTGCGTATTAGAACTATGGCTATTACTGTTAGGCAAAATTGCGGCTTTAGGTGCTTGATGGCTTCTTCCTGCGTCTGAATTAGCCGCAGCTTCAGCAATTTTGGCTCTTCTAGCCCGAATAGCTGCTGCTACCTGCGCTACTCCTGTATTAGCAGCCACAGCCGACGGATTACTGCATAAAATGGCAGAATTTTCCGTATGGGGTGTAGTTTTTTCTTTTGTATTGGAATCATTTTTCACAAGCAAGCCTTTAGCCAAACTATCTAAGTAAGGCTCCATTTCTAAGGCTCTCAAGACTTCTGTCGCTGATTGGTAGCGATTGCGAACAGAAACATCTAACATTTTGCGTAGCACACTAGTTAAGTGACCACTCACATATACTAGCTGCTCCCACATCATTTCTCCTGTTGTGGGATTATATTCTAAATCTTTGGGAGTTTTGCTCGTTAACAAATAGATACAAGTCACGCCTAAAGCGTAGATATCACTGGCATAAACTGGACGCATCGCCATTTGTTCTGGGGGTGCAAAACCAGGAGTACCAATGGCATAGGCGGTTAAAGCCGTTTGTCCTGATTGGGCTGCACCTGCTACTTGAGTGACTTGGTTTTTAACAGCACCAAAGTCAATCAAAACCATTCTGGCATCTTGAGTACGGCGAATTAGGTTGGCAGGCTTGATATCACGATGAATCACCTTCTGCTCGTGGATATATTGCAGTAAAGGTAAAATTTCGCTCAAAAATTGTTTAACGCCAGCTTCGCTGTAAACACCGTTGCTTTTGACCTCTTGTTGCAAAGTCGCGCCACTGATATATTCTTGAACTAGATAAAATTGTTCCTGTTCTTCAAAATAATCCAGCAATCTCGGAACTTGGGGATGGTTGCCAATTTTACCTAGGGTTCTGGCTTCTCGCTCAAACAATTCTCTCGCCATCTGCAAAACGTGTGGTGCGTTTCCAGAGGGACGTAATTGCTTGATTACACAACTTGGCTCACCGGGCAAAGCTTCATCCTGAGCTAAAAAGGTTGCTCCAAAGCCGCCTTGACCTAAAGGTTTACTCACTCGGTAGCGATCGCGCAGCAGTAGTCGTGAGCCACAAGATTGACATCTTTGGCTATATGCCACGTTTTCTGGATTGGGACACGTCGGATTTAAGCAGTAGCTCATGCGCTGTCAACTCGCTGCACGAAATAATGGCTGGGAGCATTGCGCTCTAGTTCAATTATTTAAAGCAAACTCAACTCTTGGCAGGTAATTTATGCTGGAAATCCTTTGAAGAGTTCCTAAAGTTAGACTGCTTGATCTCAGCAATCATCACAACAAGATAGCCCATTAACAGTGCGATCGTCAGTAGCAATCAAGCTATTTGCATAATTAGTCCTCTTAATTTAAGATTTCTACGTATTTTCACACTCACGTAAGTAGTGCTGAGGAGCCAGTGCATTGGGCGGCTTCGCCGACTTGTTCACCGAAGGCATTCCCGCAGGGCAGCAACTGGCGTTGCTGAGTTAAGAGAGTGCCACCAGGCACTGATAATTCTTAATTGCTTTGTGAGTTAGCACTCAGCACTCAGCCCTCAGCACTCAACCCTTAGAGGCTAGACAATACTTCTCGTGCAACTGCTAGGGTTTGGTTAATATCTTCTTCTGTATGAGCAAAAGAAGTAAACCCAGCCTCAAACTGCGATGGGGCTAAATAAACACCACGCTCTAACATACCGCGATGAAAACGTCCAAATTTCGCAGTATCTGATTTTTTGGCATCTTCATAGTTATGCACAGGCCCAGCAGTGAAAAATAAACCAAACATGGCACTAATGTGACCACCACAAGCTGCATGACCAGTTTCTTGAGCAATTTGTAGCAACCCATCTGAGAGTTGTTGCGTAATTTTATCCAGGTACTCATAAGTACCGGGTTTTTGTAGCAATTCCAGTGTTTTAATGCCAGCTGTCATCGCCAAAGGATTCCCAGAAAGAGTACCGGCTTGATACACGGGGCCAGCAGGAGCAATCATCGACATAATATCTCGTCGCCCACCATAGGCTCCTACAGGTAAACCACCACCGATGACCTTACCTAGTGTGGTCAAATCAGGGGTGATGCCAAATTTTTCTTGTGCGCCACCATAAGCAATGCGGAAGCCTGTCATCACTTCATCAAAGACTAGTAAAGCCCCATACTCGTGAGTCAGTTCCCGTAGCCCTTCTAAAAAGCCTGCATCGGGAGGAATAAACCCAGCATTCCCAACAACTGGCTCTAGAATCACACCAGCAATTTGGTCACGGTTTTCTTCAAACAAGGCTTTGACTGCTTCTAGGTCATTAAAAGGAGCAGTTAGGGTATTGCTAGTTGCTGATTTTGGTACTCCTGGTGAGTCTGGTAAGCCAAGAGTAGCCACACCTGAACCAGCTTTTACCAAGAACATATCGGCGTGTCCGTGGTAGCAGCCTTCAAACTTAATGATTTTCTCGCGGTTGGTAAAAGCCCGCATTAGCCTTAGCACAGCCATACAGGCTTCAGTGCCAGAATTTACAAATCTTACCATTTCGATGCTCGGAACAGCATCAATGACCATCTCTGCAAGCACATTTTCTAGTACAGAAGGCGCACCAAAGCTAGTACCTTTTTCTAAAGCTTCGTGGAGTGCGGCAATCACTTCTGGATGAGCATGACCGCAAATTGCTGGCCCCCAAGTACCTACATAGTCGATATATTGGTTGCCGTCTACATCCCAAATATAGGCTCCTTTAACACGATCAAAAACTATAGGTTGTCCACCGACAGATTTAAATGCTCGAACAGGAGAACTAACTCCTCCTGGCATTAAATTTTGGGCAGAGGCAAAGATTTCTTGTGATTTTGTGGTTTTAATTGTGGTATTAACCAAGGCTCTCTCCTAAAAAATACGGAATAAAAAAGCTCTATCTTAGGATAGGGTTAAAAACTGCTCAGAATTTCTATCGTATACAAATAGCTGAACCAGGAAAATCATCATGCTGTACAAGTCTAATGACGACTTGCCTTTAGAAATTCGGAATCGTTTGTCGGAGGCTTATCAGGAGCTTTACCGTGCAGCTTTTAACTCGGCTCTGCATTGGTATGGTGAAGCATCCAAAGCTCACCAAGTTGCGTTAAGTGCTGTGAGAATGCAGTCGGCAATGGAAAGAAATGCTGTTGTTTCAGGTTAGATAATCAGTTTTCATTTCAATCAAACATACCAGATGTACTATTGAGAATGGTATCGTGAATCCATTAGTCATAGTTATTAGATCAAATCATCTGGTATGTTTTCTAGCGAACCTGATTCATTCCGTCACGCCATCCCCGTTGAGAAAATTCGCTACGACGAACGGGGCTTGGTAGCAGCTATTGTACAAGACTATCTAGACGGTACAGTCTTGATGATGGCGTGGATGAATCAGGAGTCGTTGCAAAAGACTTTAGAAAGTGGCCAAACTTGGTTTTGGAGTCGTTCGCGTCAGGAATTATGGCATAAGGGGGCGACTTCAGGTCATATTCAGAAGGTCAAAAGTATTCGTTATGACTGTGATAGTGATGCTTTGTTGATTGGGGTAGAGCAAATCGGAGATATTGCTTGCCATACTGGCGAACGCAGCTGTTTTCACCAAATAGAAGGAAAAATTAATCCACCACCAGCTGATACATTATCGCAGGTGTTTGAGGTGATTTGCGATCGCCGCGACCACCCTACAGAAAATTCTTACACTGCTAAGTTATTAGCCGGCGGTGATAACAAGATTTTAAAAAAAATCGGCGAAGAAAGTGCTGAGGTTGTGATGGCTTTTAAAGACGACGATGCACAGGCTATTGCTGGGGAAGTGGCTGATTTGTTTTATCACACCCTGGTGGCCTTAGCCCATCATCAAGTTGATTTAAAGGCTGTATATCAGAAGTTACAAGAGCGCCGACGATGATGAAGTCTGAAGTCTAAAGTCTGAAGTCTGAAGTCTGAAGTCTGAAGTCTGAAGTCTGAAATGTCTACTTTTTGCCTTCTATCTTTAACAAATGACCAAGAACAGGGTGTGGGGTGTAAGAAAAAACGCCCCTCCGACACCCTACAAAGTACAAGCCCCTGATTTGAATTATGGAAAAAGAATTTAGATGTATCTCCAGACAAGTTAGTGCGAGAAATACAGTGTCCTGATTTGTCAAACCCCTATTTTTCAATCTGGGGTTTCCCTACACCCTGCCCCCTACCCCCTTTTATAAATGACTACTGACTATGCACTTTTTGTAATTCTTATCATTTGCTGAAATTTTCCTCACTTATTCCACAGGGTTTCCACAGGCACTTTCGTAGTTTTCCACAGAGTCGGGACGAGATGATCGGCACTTGCTGACTTATTGGGGATTTTGAATTTACTATGTTAGGTAACTTCAGTGACTGAGTTTTTGTAAAGAAAAGTAACAAAAACTCGACTCAAAGCCTGATTATTTCGTGAATATTTGTTTTAGGGAGATTCATTTTTAACATTTCTCAGCATTGACAAACCCACCCCCTGTTAGCGCACAATGATTCGGCTGGCATTTTTTTCTTGTCTATGGTGTTGAGGAAATTAACAATTTCTGGAGATGCTTTTAAATGCTTAAGCAGTCCTGAGGAAATAAGTTTCGCAGGACTAGGTAGTAGTATTTTCACTCAACACTGTCAACTCAGATTCAGATACCAGCAATTTTGCTTGATTGGCCTTAGAGAAGGAAAATCTCATGAACGCAACAGTGAGCATTTTTACAGAAATACCCGAAACACTCCATGAATCTCTCAAAACTTATTTAGAAACTCATCCAGACTGGGATCAAAATCGGGTGTTGACAGCTGCATTATCACTTTTCTTACTCCAAAACGGGGACAGCGATCGCCGTGCTGCTCGTGTTTATTTAGAAACACTGTTCCATAACTGCTAATCATACAATGCCCGGAACCGCTGTTAGATAACAATTTCAGCAGTTAAACACTCCAATATGTTGATTTTAGCTTTGCTGTTCTGAGTTATGTCTCACTAAGTACGGACAAGCTTGGCGTGTCCAATAGATGAATTTGTTTACCGGGCAAGACATCATCACCACTAACACCAACAGATGATTCTGCACAGCAAATTATCGTATTTTTACTGACAATCAAAACTTACGCTGGTACGAAATATAGCCTTAAGCCAGCGTTAGGAAAAAATTAAGTAGCAAAAAGGGTGCTGGTTTCTATGCTTGACTAGCCCCTTGCTACAATTTAGGTATGATGAGCAAGTTGTAGCGAAAGTAATCTAAATTTTAAGTTTGTCCTAGTTAGAAAATTCTAGACTAGGAGCTGTGAATTCAAGGGTTGGTTTCTAACTGCGGAGAATGAGTAGGACATTCAAATTTATAACCTACACCGCGTACTGTTTGAATTAATGCTGGTTGGCTAGCATCGGCTTCAATTTTTTTACGAATTTGACCGATATGCACATCTACAACCCTCTGGTCGCCAACATATTCATAGTCCCATACCTCTTGAATGAGTTCGGCTCTACGCCAAACTCGCCCAGGATGGCTGGCTAAAAAATGCAGCAAGTCAAATTCCAATGCTGTTAAAGGCACTGGCTGGTTGTTTAATGTAACTTCCCGTCGCACGGGGTCAATCATCAGCTTTTCAAATACTAGGCGTTTTTGTTCCGCTGTAGTGACCACTCGTTGTCGCCTCAAGATGGCCGCAACTCTGACTTCTAGCTCTCCTAAACCAAATGGTTTGGTGAGATAGTCATCAGCACCTTTGGCAAAGCCGCGAATCTTGTCAGCTTCATCCGCACGGCTAGTGAGCATGAGAACAAACACACCATTGCGACTTTGCATCTCTTGGCAGAGGTTGAACCCGATAACGTCTGGTAAATTTACATCTAAAATCACCAAATCGGGATTAAATTGCTCGAACAGCGCTAAGGCAGTTTTACCGTCCTCAGCCGCCTCTACCTGATAGTTCTGCTTAATCAAAAAGCGTTGAATTAAGTTCCGAACCGCAGGGTCATCATCAACTACAAGAATCTTGGCAGGAGCCATGACCATCACTTTGCACAAAAATTCGTAAGATTAACAGAAAAATTGCGTAAACGCAGTTTCCACTTGGGATTGTTCAAGAATCTACAAGGCTGGGAAGTCAGTAATTTTCCTGCTTATCCAAAAATAATGGCTTAATCAGGATTTTATTCAATTAAAGCCAGAGAATTTTACTGGCGTTACCTGCACTCTAATCGCAGGTATTTTAATTGTCAACTTAATACCCAGTTACCAAATAATCTGGCATTAGCCACAGTAGCTCCGTAACCTAGGAAAATTTCCTACTCCCAATTACGTGGTAATTTAAAGCTTTTCAATTTTAATATTGATATGCTTATAGACACCACCAGTGATTATGAAGCTAATTTATGGAAATTGGCTCAAGGTACGGTAAATTGCCAGATTTGAAACATAAAATTTAATTTTTTCATAAAAAATTAAGATTTAAGTAGTCTTAGTTTAAATTCTAGAGTAAAGCCCTTACTCACCAACGACATGAGGGGATACACGGAGTTCTAGCAATATGTTAAAGTTGCTATAGTTAAAATTTCCAGGTCAGTCTAACTTACCCGTGCTACTATCCTGGTAGAGCATATTAGTTGCTCGTAACATTAGTTTAATTTAGGCAAAACTATAAAAGTTGTTTTTCCTAAAGCCAAATACCGCTGCTGACTAAGGCTGAAGTATAAACTCCCATGAGCGATCAAAATCCCTACGAAAAACTTGGGGTGTCCGAGGATGCTAGCTTTGATGAAATTCAGGATGCTCGCAATCGCCTATTGGAGCAATACAGTGGCGATAGCAAAAATGTGGAACTCATTGAAGCAGCTTACGATGCGATTTTAATGGATCGGCTGAGGATGCGTCAGGAAGGCAAAATCAAAGTTCCTGAACGTATCAGGTTTCCAGAACTGCGAGTACCATTTCCTCCGAAAGAAGTCTCAACGCCTCGTGAACAGTCACCTGCATGGCTCCAAAGAATCATAGATCAGCCAACAGCGGCAGAGATACTTTTACCAGGTGCTTGGTATTCAGGTTTGAGTGCTATTGGGATTTTTTATCCTGCTAGCGGTGATCAAATTCTACAGCTAGCGTTAGTGGTAGGTGTAGGTGTCAGTGTTTACTTTCTGAATCGCAAAGAAGGTAGGTTTGGCAGAGCCGTTCTGTTAACACTGATTGGTCTGATTGTGGGCTTAATTGTGGGTGGCTTGCTGGCTAATTGGTTGTTACCCCAATTTAGCTTGCTGAAGTTGACTACAGACCAATTCTCTACGGTGTTTACATTTATATTGTTATGGCTGATCAGCAGCTTTTTACGTTAAATTGAAGGTTTTTAAATTAAAAATAGGTAGCAATTTGTTTTTTCAAGTTGCTACCTATTTTGTTGTGTCTATTCTGGATTACTTGAGTACTAAGGTTCGATTCTCAACAATCAAAGCAAAAGCAGAGCTTAAGTTAGGAACTATGTAATCAGGATGATACAGTTCTATTTGAGCGCGATCGCGGATACCAGATTCTACCGCAATGGCTTTAATATTGTGTTTTTTCGCGGCTGTGATATCGGCTTCTGTATCCCCTACCATCCAAGTATCGGCGATGGGAGACAGTTCTTTTAAAGCTTTGGCCATTAACAATGGTTTATCTTCGATATCACGGGTTTTAACATAGTCGTTGGCTAGACAATAACAGCGATTTTCGGGAAAAAACCTATCCAAATCAAATTTTTTAAAGGCAAAGTCTAATTCCCATACCCGCCGCATTGTCATGACAGCTAAATCAATTCCAGCCTCTTGAATCTTCACCAATGTTTCGACAGCACCCGGCATTAAGGTGTCATAGTCAAAATATTCTTTTGTATGTACTGTTTTCCGCCGTAGCTGAGAGAATTCTTGTGCTTGCGCCTCTTCCAGTCCAGATTTTAAAGCGATTTGTGCTTCAGGAACACGCGCTCTTTTCAATTGCCAAAATTCTTGTTTACTTAATTGGCGTACCGCTTGGCCTGGACGTTGGGTTTTTGCTAAACAAAATTGATAAACACGATAGTATCGTTCAGAAACATCAACAATGGGGCCGTCAAAGTCTGTAAATAGTCTTAGCATCGGCGGAATTTAAATGTTAATTTTTCTTAAGATTAACTTACTTGTGTATCATTAGTCATCAATCAATGGCCAACTAGAAGGCAGAAGAATGAAATTTCACACTTCATACTTCACACTTCATACTTCATCTCAATACTAAGAAAGAGTACCCCGTTTGATTTGTTCGCTTTCAATGGCTTCAAACAAGGCGCGGAAGTTACCTTCGCCAAAACCTTGGGCTTGAAAACGGCGTTCAATAAATTCAAAGAAAAATGTCGGCTGGCTAAAAATAGGTTGTGTAAAGATTTGTAACAGTAAAGCGTTGTGAGTATTTACTTGCCAATCAACTAAGATTTCTTGTTGAGCGATCGCTGCAAGTTCTAAAGAGGATAGGGGAAATTCTGGCCGTTTTTGGAGTTGGGTATAGTAGGTTTGGGGAACAGATAGTAAAGATAAGCCCCGACTACGCAATTTGGCGATCGCACTGACGAGATTTGATGTGCGTAAGGCGATATGCTGAATTCCCGGGCCGCGGTTGATATCGAGGAACTCTTGAATTTGAGAATTGCCAGAAGCTGGCTCGTTAATTGGTAATTGGACGCTACCTTGGTGAGAAACCATTACTTGGCTGTGCAAAGCGGAGCGATCGGTTTGAATTTTAAAGGCTTGTTTTGGTTGCAAGTTTAAAATGTTTGTGTACCAAGTGACTGCTCGCTCTAAATCACCAACTGTAACGTTTAAAACGATGTGATCTATGGCGGTAAAAATAGGGCGATGCTGACTTTGTAAGGGGCTAGCTTGGTCTTTTTCGATGAAGGTGTGAGTCATACTACCCCAAGCCGCAATTTTGCCGCATTTATAGCCTGGGTATTGTTGGATAGGTTCTAAGATTGTAGCTCCGTGTGCTGCTGCTTGTGCGATCGCAGCTTCTACATTTGGGACACTAAAAGCAATGTCCGCCACACCGGGAGGATGTTGGTGTAGAAACTGGGCTACTGGACTATGAGGTAATAACGGCGAAGACAGTAAAAAACAGATAGTGCCACTTTGGACTATTTCTGTGTGGGTGTGAGATGAATTTATCTTGCTAGGTACGGCGATAAATCCTAGATAGTTGACAAACCAATCTCGCCACAGTGTGGCATTTTCTACATAGAAGTGAACGTGAGCAATTTCCATAAATCCTGAAAATCTAGCACTAGAGCTTATCTATGTTTAAATTTTGCCTTTTTTGCTAGATTATCAAGTCCTTCCTAAGCAAGAATTATGTAAGCATACTACAACATCAAACCTAGAGAAGCAAGGGCATAGGGGAGAAATTATTTAATCGCTATCTCCCATCCTTTCGTTGATTTTCTGAGTTGAAAGGATTTACAGGATTGCAAAAATTTCAGAAAATTACCGCTTAATTGCAAACTTTTAATTTGTTCGGTAATTGGTTTACCATACTGCTCTTTAAATTGGCTGCCTAAAGGCCCAATGTTAATGTAGCTTCCGGGAGTATGGTTAGTTAATTCATTAATAATCTGCTTGAGTGCTTGTTCTAAATCTACTTTGGTAGCCATGTTAGGCAATACCAATGATTGATTATTGCTTAATTTTGCATCATCTTGTTGTTTTTCTGCCTGTTCTAAATTGATATCAAAAAGCGTGATATAGACTGCGGCATCTTGAGCAATTTGATGCAGGACAAATTCTTGAGGATGGTTAGTAAAAATTTCTCTGGCTTTTTTCCCGGGAAAGTGTTTAGCCGCTATTTGGCTAATTGTTAAATTGTACTTGTTTTTATAATTTTGAGAAATAGTATTTAGCTGAATCCAAGTATTTTTAGTATGTTTTTGTTCAGCTTTAATTAATTCTTTGATTTGGTGAATAAACTGTGCGATCGTTGGTATTTCTATGACAGAATTAGCAACCTGTCTGACAAGTTGACCTGTAGAACTATTCAGTACTGTAATATCTTCACCTTGCTTGCTGACTTGATATACCACTAATCCATGTTGTTGTAGATGGTTGCATAGATTAGTCATAACTTTATCTGAAGAACAAACTAAAACTTCCTTAACCTTTGGGTATCTTTCATGAATAGATGAGCCAAGAGCAATCATTTTGCCGTCGGCATTGTCTTTACCCGCAGGTACATGAATTAAATCATAACCACGCCCATGTAATTCTATATCTAATTTGCCCATACGACACCAATTGGCAAAGGCAATTTTGATTTGAATTGGACAGTTGCAAACTGTGGTGAGCAACTTTTCCGTTTCAGTATTAATTTGTAAATTTTCTGCATCTAATAGCAATACTGCTATCTCGGTTTTGTTAACAAAATCGTGCTGTGTTGGCTCAAATGGCTTGATATTGGTGATAGTATCTGAGCCATTTAACTCAGTTTGGGTGGCATAGCTCATAAATTACTGTATGGCAATCTGGCTCAGATTGTTAAATTCACGTCTAAGGAAGTAAAACACCCATGTTATATCTGGGTGATTAAGCATCTGATAACCGTAAAACTCCCTAAAAGGGATACTAGAGTTTTGCTAGCTTTGTCAAGCTATATTAATAATTTCTAATAAGATAAAATAATTTCGATGAATGTATATACAAAAATTTAGATATTTAATCAGCGTTTCAATCCAGATAAGGCGTGAACAAGAATTATGATAATGAACCACAAAGTACGCTAAGTACACAAAGGGAGATAGGAAAGAAGGCGTTCACAAACAATTTAGAATTACGATACTAAGCGAATTAATCCAGGTTGTTGATATCTTGAGTTGATTTATTTGCCACAACCGAGGCGCGCTAGGACATATTCACGGGTGCGTGCATCAAGAGCGTTAGAAAAGATTTTTTTAGTAACGCCAAATTCGACCATCTGTCCAATGCGGTTTTCGTTGGTTTGAAAAAAGGCTGTGAAATCAGATACACGGGTAACTTGCTGTAAATTATGACTGATAATTACCATTGTTAAATCCGATCGCAAGCGTAAACTCTGAATTAAGCTTTCTACTTTCATACTGGCGATAGGGTCAAGACCAAAACAAGGCTCATCCATTAGTAGGACTTTGGGTTTAACTGCTAAAGCACGAGCTATACAAAGCCGTTGCTGTTGTCCGCCAGAAAGCTCTAAAGCAGATTTATGCAATTTATTTTTTACTTCTTCCCACAGGTCAGCAGCTTTAATCGCAGATTCAACAATTTCATCTAACTCGACTTTTGGTCGCCATCCTAAAATTTTTACCCCATAGGCAACATTATCATACACACTCATGGGAAAGAGATTAGGTTTGGGCAGTACTATGCTGACTTGGCGACGTAAGCGGTTTAAATTGATTCGCCGTTCATAAATATTTTGGTTATAAAATTCTACTCTGCCTTCAACTTGGACTTGGGCTTCTAATTCATTCATCCGATTGAGGCATTTAATAAAGGTAGATTTACCACAACCGCTAGGGCCAATAATTGCCGTTACTTTGTCCTGGTAAATATCCATTGACACCCCTTCGAGGATTTTTTGGGTGTTGTAGTAAAGGCTGAGATTTTTAACCTTGATTGCTGGAATGAGTTTATTCATTGCTGAAATGAGTATGTAAATGAACGGAGGGCAATCATGAAAATCTATAGCTCTGTGTTACTACGCTGCTGTTGATCTAATATGTTCAATATTTATTACTTTGTTATACAGCAAATATACTGTTATTAAATGACTGTATATTTTTTAAGCAAAAATTTATTTATATACTTTAATAAGTTTTGTAAAATATGCTACCACAGTTTTTTGTGATTTTCCAGGTTTTTATCAGGTATTTATTAAATATTTAGCATAAAATTTCAATTGATTTAAATAATTAAATTACGCTTAAAATTGTGATTACACTTTTCATAAAAACAATATTTTTATTTTCTGAAATTCAGATAAATCTGTTAAAGCATAATGTTAATCGCTGAAATGATGCTGACTGTTTGAGAAATTAAGTGGAATCTTTTATGTAGCGATCGCCATATTAGAGAAGCTAAAAGCTAGGCTGCATCAAATTAACAAACATAACTCTATATTAGTTTGAGTCAGTTTGTTGGTGAATAAGTGTATAGTTGCACCATACTTCATTTAATTAGCTTGTTATCAAGTTTTGATACCCGAATAGAAAAGCTTACTTAAGTATTATTAAATGCTCAAAGTATGATTTGTAGAAATATAGTGATGATTTTATATCGATATCTCAAAATGCAAAAGATTCCCACCTAAGATGCAAGATATCGTTTATTGCAGGAATTTTTCAAGAATTTATCTCTGGGTAAATACTAAACTTTTTGCTGTTTAATAGCAGTACATAGCCAAAATTTAGCTAAAAAATTAACCAAGATATAACCAAAAATTAATTTCATTATTACCTGATGGTGTCATTTTTTTTACAGTAAAGACAAGATGCTCACTAGTTATCAAACTGAGCAACATTCTTGTCTTTGTAGAGCGATCGAGCATCAGACAAAAGAGGAACGTTGTTGTGAGTAAAATTAACTTGAAGCTAAATGGCTTGACAGTATTAGGTGCGATCGCAATGGTAAGCACTACTTTGGGATTATCAATGTCTGCGGTTCAATCCCAAAGCGTAAAAACTATTGCCATTGACGGTTCTAGTACAGTTTTCCCCATCACTGAAGCAGCCGCCGAAGAATTCCAAAAATCCCAAAGAGGCAGAGTTAGAGTGACAGTTGGTGTTTCTGGAACTGGTGGTGGTTTCAAAAAATTCTGTCGGGGTGAGACAGATATCTCAAATGCTTCTCGTCCAATTCTGCAAAAAGAAATTGATACTTGTAAAGCCGCAGGCATTCGCTACATAGAATTACCAGTAGCTTATGATGCGATTACTGTTGTGGTTAACCCCCAAAACAATTGGGCAAAGAATTTATCAGTTGCCGAACTTAAGAAAATCTGGGAACCAGGCGCACAGGGTAAAGTTAATAACTGGAGTCAAGTGCGTCAAGGATTTCCTAGCGCACCACTGAAGTTATTTGGCCCTGGAACCAACTCAGGAACCTTTGATTATTTCACCGAAGCTATTGTTGGTAAAGCCAAGTCCAGCCGTGGTGACTACACAGCCAGTGAAGATGATAACGTTTTGGTACAGGGTGTATCCCGTGATAAGAACGCCATTGGCTACTTTGGTTATGCCTACTATGCAGAGAACCAAAAAAGATTAAAAGCCGTACCAATTAACGGTGTATTACCTTCAGAAACTACTGTGAGAAATGGTAGTTACTCTCCTCTGTCACGGCCTTTATTTATCTACGTCAGTTCTAAGTCTATTGACAAACCAGAGGTGAAGCAGTTTGTTCAATACTATTTGCAAAATGCCGCTAAATTCTCTAAAGAAGTGAGATATGTAGCTTTGCCAAGTTCAGCATATACTACCGCCCAAAGTCACTTCAGCAAAAAGAGATTCGGCACTGTTTTTGGCGGTAAAGAAGCTGTAGGGCTAAAAATTGACGACTTGTTGCGTCGTGAAGCCCAATAGTTAGACCAAAATTGATCACTTTGTAAAGGGAGGTACTCTACCTCTCTTTATCTATTAAATGTATAGTGCGATGTCTACGACAAGCCGCTAAAAGTCTACGCATCCCTGGTATGAGCATTGCAACCACATCTCGATTTTCTTTTAAGCTATTTCGCAATGTGCGAGAACGGGCAATTGAATCTGTTTTATTTTTAGCTGCCCTTTCTTCGGTGGCAACAACAGTAGCTATTGTTGGTATCTTACTTTACGAGTCTGTCAGATTTTTTCGCCAAGTGTCTTTGTGGGAATTTTTAACAGATACTCAATGGACACCATTATTTGATGATAAGCATTTTGGCATTTGGCCTTTAGTAGCTGGAACTTTAACCACAACCGCCGTCGCTTTATTTGTCGCTGTACCTTTAGGTACGATTATTGCCATTTACTTAAGTGAATTTGCGCCCCCCTTAGTTAGAGAAGTCGTCAAGCCAGCATTAGAATTACTTGCAGGTATTCCGACAGTAGTTTACGGTTACTTTGCGCTGTTGTTTGTCACACCGTTACTGCAAGTATTTTTGCCTGATTTACCTGGTTTTAATATGTTGAGTGCGGGGTTAGTCATCGGGGTGATGATTATCCCTTATGTGAGTTCTTTGAGCGAAGATGCGATGCGTGCTGTACCAACACATTTACGGGAGGGTTCGTATGCAACGGGGGCGACGCGCTTACAGACAGCTTTGCGGGTGGTGTTACCTGCGGCAATTTCTGGGATTTCTGCTGCTTACATATTAGGAATTTCGCGGGCGGTGGGGGAAACGATGGTGGTGGCTATTGCGGCGGGTGGACAGCCTAATTTGACCTTTAACCCAATGGAACCAGCCGCAACCATGACAGCTTATATAGTATCGGTGAGTTTGGGCGATTTACCCCACGGCAGTTTGGAGTACGAGACGATTTTTGCGGTGGGACTCACTTTGATGCTGATAACTTTGGTGTTCAACATTGTCGGGCATTTTCTCAGCAAGCGGTATCGAGAAATTTATTAAGATGGTCAGTCAAAATATTCCCTACATTCGCAAAATTATTAATCGCAACAAGCGATCGCAATATATTTTTAATATCATTGGCTTGTTGTCGATGTTAGTCGGCATTATTACTTTACTGGCATTAATCTTTGACTTATTTAGCGATGGCTGGCCGCGTTTATCTTGGGAATTTCTCACCTCATTTCCCAGTCGCAGGGCAGAACAAGCAGGTATTTTTTCAGCTTGGGTCGGTACTGTTTTAGTTATGCTAGTTACAGCATTGGCAGCAATTCCCATCGGTATTGCCTCAGGAATTTACCTAGAAGAATACGCCCGCAAAAATTGGCTATCCGATTTGATTGAAATTAACGTTACTAACTTAGCTGGCGTTCCTTCTATCATTTACGGGCTTTTAGCTTTGGGCGTTTTTGTTTATGGGTTAAATCTGGGTCAAAGCATCCTGAGTGCTGGGTTAACCTTGTCCTTGTTGATTTTGCCAGTAGTAATTGTCACTACCCGTGAAGCCCTCCGCGCCATTCCTAACAGTATCCGCGAAGCGGCTTATGCGGCTGGGGCTTCTAAATGGCAAATGATTTGGGATCATGCTTTGCCATATTCTACAGGCACAATTCTCACAGGTATTATTGTCGCCTTAGCACGCGCCATTGGGGAAACTGCGCCTCTCATCACTATTGGCGCACTGACATTTATTGCTTTTTTACCAGACCCACCCATCACAGCACAGTTTCCCTACATTTCCTTTGCTTGGTTGTTAGCCCCCTTCACAGTCCTACCAATACAAATGTTTGATTGGGTGTCTCGTCCCCAAGCCGAATTTCAAGTGAACGCCGCCGCCGCAGGTATCGTATTAATTGCGATAACTCTCATCATGAATGCCGTAGCAATTTATATCCGTTATCGTTTACGTCAAAAAATCAAATGGTAGAGCCTTCTTTAAAAGCTTCTGTTGATTATCTCAATTTTTACTATGGTGGCAAAGTCCACGCCCTTAAAGATATTCATTTGCCAATAGGTGAAAAGCAAGTAACGGCACTGATTGGCCCTTCGGGATGTGGGAAAACTACTTTGCTACGCTGTTTTAATCGGATGCACGATTTGTATCCGGGAAATCGTTATCAAGGAGAAATTACTTTAAAACCAGACGGGATTAACTTATTAAGTCATAAAGTTGACCCCATTGAAGTGCGGATGCGGATTAGTATGGTGTTTCAAAGACCGAATCCTTTTCCCAAGTCAATTTATGAAAATGTGGCTTATGGTTTGCGGGTACGGGGTGAATCAAAACGTGCTGTAATTGATGAAAAGGTAGAAACAGCTTTACGCAACGCGGCTTTGTGGGATGAAGTTAAGGATCGCTTGCAAGATTTGGCTTTTAATTTGTCTGGTGGACAACAGCAACGCTTATGTATTGCCCGTGCTTTAGCCACTGAACCGGAGATGGTACTATTTGATGAACCGACATCGGCTTTAGACCCCATAGCTACGGCTAGTATTGAGGAATTGATTGCTCAATTAAAACAAACAGTGACGATTTTGATTGTGACTCATAGTATGCAGCAAGCCGCAAGGGTTTCTGATTATACGGCGTTTATGTATTTGGGTGAGTTGATTGAATTTAATAAAACCGAAGTAATCTTTAATAATCCTGCCAATAAAAAGACCGCAGATTATGTAAATGGGCGGTTTGGTTAGTTTTTTGTCCTTGGTCATGGGTCATTAGTTATTTGTAAATTACAAAGGACTAATGACTAATGACAGCCACAACCAGAGAATGTGCAGTTTGAAAGCACATCAGCTTATTCCCAACCCTCACACCCCGCCCCAACGGGGCTTTGTCAACAGTCCATAACACCAAGGTTGAAGAAATTGCTAGTGGAGATTTCGCTAGCAAAAAAATATTGAATTCAATCACCAATAAAGTTGATAAATTAATATTCATAGCAAAAGCTAACTTAAAATCCTGGGCTGGACGCAAAAAGATAAAATGCAGTGCTAAACTGCGTTTTTTTTGACACGGCTGGGTAAAGAAACAGCAATAGATAATTGTTCTTTACAACTGAAACACATGGCAGTGTTAATCGGACGAGATGTATTAAGTCTGGCGGACTTCAGTCCAACGGAACTTCAAGAAATTTTGGAATTAGCTGGTCAACTTAAGTCTCAAAAGTTGAAGTTGCACTGTAATAAGGTGTTGGGTTTGTTGTTTTCTAAAGCTTCAACTCGCACTCGTGTTAGTTTTACAGTGGCGATGTATCAATTAGGTGGACAGGTAATTGATTTGCATCCGAATGTGACGCAAGTAAGTCGCGGCGAACCTATCCAAGATACGGCACGGGTGCTAGATAGATATTTAGATATTTTGGCAATTCGGACTTTTGCCCAACAAGATTTAGAAATTTTTGCCAACTATGCCAAAATTCCGGTAATTAATGCGCTGACTGATGCGGAACATCCTTGTCAAATATTAGCTGATTTATTGACGATTCAAGAATGCTTTGGTGATTTGGCTGGTTTGACTTTAACTTATGTCGGCGATGGCAATAATGTAGCGAATTCTTTGATGTTAGGTTGCGCTTTGGCGGGAATGAATGTGAGAGTTGCGACTCCTCAAGGATTTGAACCTGATGCCAAAATTGTAGAACAAGCACGGGCGATCGCTGGCGATAAAACCCAAGTATTTTTAACTAATGACCCAGAATTAGCCGCAAAGGAAGCAACTGTACTTTATACCGATGTTTGGGCAAGTATGGGACAAGAACAAGAAGCTGATGATCGAATGCCAATTTTTCAACCCTATCAAATTTCTGATCAATTGTTGAGCTTGGCTAACAAAGATGCAATTGTTTTACACTGCTTACCCGCCCATCGTGGTGAAGAAATTACGGAAGAAGTAATTGAAGGTTCTCACTCTCGCGTTTGGGATCAGGCAGAAAATCGGCTGCACGCACAAAAAGCCTTACTGGCGAGTATTTTAGGGGCAGAGTGAACAGGAAAAACTGAAAAAATCAAAGGCAAAAGAATCAAAATTTTGCTTTCTTTTGCCTTTGATATTTTTATTTTCATCTTGTTATCTGGGATTTTTTGTAGTACTAATGTTCTAGGGACATTTGTATTTACTTCCCTATTTTATTACTATGGAACGTCTAACAGAAGCTCAACAAGAATTATATGAATGGCTGGCAGAATATATCCGCTCACACCAGCATTCTCCTTCAATTCGCCAAATGATGCAAGCGATGAATCTCAAATCGCCTGCGCCTATTCAAAGCCGTTTAGAACATTTACGAAATAAAGGCTACATTGAATGGACTGAAGGCAAAGCCAGAACAATTCGGATTTTACATCCTGTTAAGCAAGGTGTACCAATTTTAGGCAGTATTGCGGCTGGGGGTTTAATTGAACCTTATAATGATGCTGTAGATTATTTAGACTTTTCTAATTTCTCGTTACCTGCACAAACCTATGCTTTGCGGGTAACAGGGGACAGTATGATTGAAGATTTAATTGCTGATGGTGATTTGGTATTTTTGTTGCCCGTACCAGAACCAGATCAGTTAAAAAATGGCACAATTGTTGCTGCAAGAGTTGATGGGTATGGTACTACATTAAAGCGTTTTTATCGGAGTGGCGATCGCGTCACTTTAAAACCCGCCAACCAAAAGTATAACCCGATTGAAGTTTCCGCTATGCAAGTGCAGGTGCAAGGTTCTCTCGTCGGCGTTTGGCGGGGATATAACTGAAGTATGAAGTATGAAGTATGAAGTAGGAAACTTTTCGCTTTCTTCTGTTGGCAGTTCGATAATGTCTATAACTCAAATAAGATTGCTATAGAAGAAATTTAAATTTCAGACTTCAGACTTCAGACTTCACATCAACAACTTTGTTTTTGATTTTTTATGTACCTGACGCAAAACTCGGTGCAGCAACTACCTGCTTTTCGACTAAAAAAACCATTTGCGCGGGAAGGTAGCGGTAGTTACCATCACCAACCATTACCAGGATGTCCAAGAATACCGATATCTCTGCAATTGCGCCAATATCAGCGACAAGCTGTAACTAACTGGTTTGCGAATAATGGCAGAGGTACGCTGAAAATGGCAACTGGTAGTGGTAAAACTATCACTGCATTAGCGATCGCTTGCGAATTATATCAGCAAATTAACCTGCAAGTGCTGTTGGTTGTGTGTCCCTATCGTCATCTTGTTACCCAATGGGCGCGCGAATGCGAAAAATTTAATTTACAACCGATATTAGCTTTTGAGAATGTGCGTAGTTGGCAAAGTCAACTTTCAACGCAACTATATAATTTGCGTTCCGGTTCTCAAAATTTTGTTACTGTCATCACGACTAATTCCACATTAATTAATGATGGCTTGCAATCACAACTTAAATATTTACCACCAAAAACTTTAATTATTGGTGATGAAGCCCATAATTTAGGCGCGCCCAAACTAGAAGAAAGCTTACCCCGCCGAGTTGGGTTGCGCCTCGCTTTATCTGCCACACCAGAAAGATATTTTGATGATGGCGGTACGCAATCTTTATTTGATTATTTTGGCCCAGTTTTGCAACCAGAGTTTACTTTAAGGGATGCGATCGCTAGTGGGGCTTTGGTACATTATTTGTATTATCCGATTTTAGTAGAATTAACAGAAGCAGAAAGTATCGCTTATTTAAAGTTAACTAAAAGAATCGGGCGATCGCTATTATATAAAGAACGTAAAACTGGCGACTCACCAAACTTTGAAGACAACGAAGATATTAAGCCGTTATTAATGCAACGGGCGAGATTAATTGGCGCAGCGTCAAATAAATTAACTGCCTTACGTCAACTAATGGCAACACGCCGGGAAACTACTCACACACTTTTTTATTGCAGTGATGGTTCTTTAGAAACAGGACGTTCATCTCTGCGACAACTCAAAGCCGTTGCTAAAATTCTTGGTGTAGATTTAGGCTACAAAGTTAGTACCTATACCGCCCAAACTCCTTTAGCTGAAAGAGAAGTTTTACGCCGTCAATTTGAAAGCGGAGAATTACAAGGTTTAGTCGCAATTCGCTGTTTAGATGAGGGAGTGGATATTCCAGCAATTAAAACTGCGGTGATTTTATCAAGCTCTGGTAATCCTCGCCAATTTATTCAGCGACGAGGCAGAGTTTTGCGCCCTCATCCTAGTAAAGAACGTGCCACCATCTATGACATGATTGTTTTACCGCCAGATTTAGATAGGGAGACTATAGAAGTAGAACGTAATCTATTACGAAAAGAACTGCGGCGGTTTGTTGAATTTGCCGATTTAGCAGACAACGCAGGTGAAGCAAGAATGAAGTTGTTAGACTTACAAAAGCGTTATGGGCTATTAGATGTGTGAAGCTGTGGTAAGTTATAACTTTGTTTAACGCAAAGGCACGCGAAGGTTAGCGCGGAGGTGCGCGGAGGTTTTATCCAGACAATTGGTTCTGCATCAAAATAACACTGTAAAATTTTGTTTGCTATCTAAAAATATCTGCACTTAATATGAAAGAATAATATATATCATAATGGGATGTTAGTAAAATTTTTAAAAGCAAATACATCCCATTATAATATAAACTCAACCTAGATTTAGTATATCAGTAAATTCTACAAAGTAACAATCAATTTTGTCAGAATAAATTAAAATTTTTCTGCCATCATTACCCTAAGTTAAAGATAAGAGTAAGACTGGCATTGCAGTTGTAAAATTAATGCTAGAGATAGCTAAAATAAAGCATAAGTTATTGCCAAACCGAGATGTTGCCAGAGCCAAATATCGATGATGTGCAAGAGCCAATTACGAGTGCGCCAGCAGAAGTCAGAAAAATCATTGAGGAAGTATGGCATCTCGAAAAAAGTAGGCTAGATAAAAAAAGTAATAGCCCCATTAACGATGATATTTTGAAGATTGTGAAGGAAGCAGTACAATGAAGCTAACTTCTATTAAACTGTGTAACTTTCGCTCTTTTTATGGCAGAACTCCCGAGATAGTTTTAGCTGGGGGAGACATTCTCAACACCACAATTATTCATGGCAATAATGGAGCCGGAAAAACCAGTTTACTTAATGCCTTTACATGGGTATTATATGAGAAGTTTAGTGCTGCTTTTGCCTCAACCGAACAGTTAGTCAATAAACGGGCGATCGCCGAAGCTAAAACCGGACAATCAGTAGAATGTTGGGTAGAAGTAACCTGGGAACACGAAGGTAAACGCTACAACGCCAAACGCCAATGTCGGATTTATAAAGATAAAACTGACTTCGATTTACTCAAAACTGAATTATTCATGCAAGTTGCTGGGGATGATGGGAGATGGTATTTCCCCTTGCAAAAACCAGAAGAAATAATTGGACAGATTTTACCGGCCAGTTTACATCAATACTTCTTTTTTGATGGTGAAAGAATCGAAGAAATAGTCCGTACTGACAAAAAAGCCGAAATTGCTGAAGCCATTAAAATTTTCTTAGGTGTGGAAGTTATTAATCGTTCCATCAAACATCTAGGTGAAGCTAAAAAAAGCTTAGAAAATGAGTTAAAAGCTATCGGTGACTCCGAAATTAAAAAGCTTTTAAAAGAACAAGAAAAACTAGAACAAGAAATTTCCACGATCAATACACGACAAACCGAAATCAAACAAGAGTTAGAATATCAGCAAACCTTTAAAAAAGAAACAGGTAATCATTTACGTGAACTAAGTGCAGCTAAAGAACTACAAGAAAGGCGACAAGAATTAGAAAATCAAAAAGCATCTTATCAAGAATCTTGGCGACAAACTAAAGAAGCACTGAAGAAAATAATTTCGGCGCGCGGTTATACAGTTTTATTATCCGAGACGACAACTCAATTTCGGACAATTCTCCATGATTTAAAACAACGCGGCGAATTAACTGCTGGAATTTCCCGAGAATTTATTAATGAACTACTCAAAGGTAAACGCTGTATTTGTGGTGCAGAATTAAATGAGGGAAATCATAGCCATACAAATGTCAGCCTCTGGTTAAATCAAGCAGGTTCTTCAATTGTTGAAGAAACAGCAATTCGTATGAGCGCGCAAGTAGACGAAATCGACAAACAAGCATTGGCTTTTTGGGAAGAAGTAGACAGAGAACAAGCCAGAATTAATCAGTTACGTCAAAATATTTCTCAAATAGAAAGTGAATTAGATAATATTCATGAACGCTTGCGTAAAGATGCTAACGAAGAAATTAGCAGTTTGCAAAAACGCTTAGATGAAATTGAAAGTAAAATTGATGAACTGCACAGAGAACAAGGTGCAAATCAACAGCAAATTATCCACTTAAAAGCTGAAATTGATGTTTTAGTTAAACAAATAGCTAAACAAAAACTTAACGAAGAAAAGCAGTTACTAGCCCAAAGACGCATTAACGCCACTCAAGATGCAATTGAAAGGTTAACTGAAGTCAGAAACCGCCAAGAAAAACAGTTTCGCTTACAGTTAGAAAAACGCTTACAAGAAATATTTACAGCAATATCTTTCGCACCGTATTTACCTAAAATTAGCGATAAATATGAATTAACTTTGGTAGAAAATACAGCAGGGATAGAATCACTTGTTGCAGCATCTACAGGCGAAAATCAAATTCTCAGTTTATCTTTTATTGCCAGCATTATTGATAGAGTCCGTGAATGGAGCGAAAAGCGCAAAATCTTAACAATACCTAATAGCAGCACTTTTCCCATTATCATGGATTCACCCTTTGGCAGTTTAGATGAAACTTACCGTCGCCGCATCGCTCAAACACTACCCCAATTAGCAAATCAACTAATAATTTTAGTGACTAAAACTCAATGGCGTGGTGAAGTTGAAGCCGAAATAGGCGATAGAATTGGGAGAGAATATGTGCTAGTTTACTATTCCTCAAAACCAGATTGTGAGCAAGATTATGTTGAATTAAACGGAGAAAGATATCCTTTAGTCAAGCAAAGTCCTAACGAGTTTGAATATACGGAAGTGATTGCTGTTGAACGCAATTGGTAATTGATTGTAGCTACATAATCTATAGCAATCTTCAATCATTCTTAAACAACAAGATACCCGATTTCTTAAATAATTTGGGTATCTACTACTTTGCACATAATACCCATACTGAATTCTGGCTTCTGACTCCTGAGTTTTTAATTGATAAATTTTATTTATCGTTTTAAGAAAAAAGACTATTTGCTTCTATCTAGGTGCTAGCCATAATATTTACTTCATACACAGCTAAGGTTCCTTGCTGACACAAAATATCAACTTCATTGATGGCAATTCCCACATAACCTTAGAGGTTTTAGTGGCTTAGTTTACCTTAGGTAATAAATTATGAATTGGTTAACTAGTACAATAATTATTGGCATTTCCGTTGCTTTTGCAACTACGTTTGACGACAATTTATATTTGACAGCTTTTTTTGGTAAAGTCAATCGCACCTTTCGCCCGCAAAATATTATCATTGGTGAAATTTTAGGGTTCACATTTTTAGTAATTGCTAGCCTGCCTGGTTTTTTTGGTGGTTTGATTTTACCAGCCTCTTGGGTGGGCTTACTCGGTTTCTTACCAATTGCTATTGGCATTAACCATTTATTGACTAAAGAACAGCAAGAAGAAACAGTGCAGGATGTTTCAATTGACTTTCACGCTTCTAACACAGATAAACGCCGTAAAAAGTCCTTATGGAATATCTTACGCGATCGCCAAACTTATCGTGTCTCCGCAGTAACTATTGCTAATGGCGGTAACAATATCGGCATCTATGTACCATTGTTTGCTAGTAGTAATCTGCCCAATTTAGCTGTAATTATTAGTATTTGCTATTGCGCAGTGGGAGTCTGGTGTTTTTTATCTTACTATTTAGTCCGTAATCCCCTCATGGCTCCGATTTTAACACGCCATGCCCGCAAAGTTTTTCCCTTTGTCTTGATTTACTTGGGATGTTCTATTTTAATTAAAAGCGAGTCTTATCAACTGTTACCAAATATAGCGATGTTTTCTAGGTAACATCGCTCATTTATCTTGAATACTTCCAATTCTGTGCAGATTTAATCTAGCGCAGATATCAAAATAAGATTTTACGGATATTGGGAAGGCGATCGCATCAGTGACTAATTCAGCTAAACTTTTCCTATCACCCTGATTTTACAACGCCACTGGTTTTGGCGGTGAAGGGTTACAGTTAAGAAAAAGGGAGTAGGTTATGGTTGCGAGTCCAGACACAAATTATCTGTCTCCTCAAGAATATTTAGAATGGGAAGAACGCCAAAATATTAAATATGAATATGTCAATGGTGAAGTTTTCTCCATGACTGGGGGAACGTTACCTCATACTAGTATCGCTCTCAACTTAGCATCAGCATTAAAAACTCATCTACGGGGCGGTTTATGTCGTGCATTTATGTCTGATGCAAAAGTAGCTGTATCTGAGAATGGGCCTTTTTACTACCCTGATGTTGTAGTAAGCTGTGATGAACGCGATAGACAAGCGATTAAATTTCTTCAGTATCCTTGTTTAATTGTAGAAGTTCTTTCTCCTAGTACCGAAGCTTACGACAGAGGTACTAAATTCAAACAATATCGCCGTATTGAAACTTTACAAGAATATGTCCTGATTGATGGAGAAAAAATTAGTTTAGATTATTTTCAGCTAAATGAAAAAGGAATTTGGGAGTTACAATCTTACGAAGAAGGTGATGAGGTTTATTTACAGACGGTAGATTTTCGGTTTCCTCTATCTTTAATATATGAAGATGTGTTTTTGGGCTAATTTATATATATTGAAGATATATAGCAGTCCTAAATCATTTGTAAAATTTCTATATCTTTTTCTTCTTTCTTACCTTTGCGTCCTTGGCGTTCTTGGCGGTAGCCTGCGGCAAGCCGCTTACGCGTCTACGTTTCTATATCTATGTTTTTCACGACTCATTTAGGATTGCTATAAGATGCGATCGCTTTTAGCTTTCGGTTATCATAGCTACAACGTAAATCTTCAAATCAATGGCTGCGAATAGAATCAAGGTTGCAAAAGATAAAGCCGAGTTAGTCAAATCTTTAGTCGCATCAAAAGATACCACAGGGCCTTTTCAAACCTATGTAGAAGTGATGGTGTTTGCCGCAGCCTTGGGTGTGAAATATAAAAAGCGTATACCTTTAGGTGAGACGAATAAAAGAGAACCTTATCCCATTCCCCAAGAAAACTTTGTTTCTCTGGGACACGAACTTATTATTAAATTGTTGGCAATTAATGAAACACAAGATATAGAAATTCTTTCTTCCCGTGAGGAAGAATATGAAGATAAACGTACCCAAATTTTTGAAGAATACGCCAATGGCGGGCTAGAAATTTTACAAACTGAATTACGTGGAGCAGTAGATTATTCAGAGCGTATTCTTTTATTCTTAATTGCCGAAAAAGATCATAAAGAACCTATAGATGAAGAATTTGACCTTAGTAGATTTTTAAGTTAGTTTTGAAATCTGCTGAATAAAATTATGAATAACTTAAATTATTACTATAAGACTCATATTTAGTTTTTGAACAAAAGAGGACTACGCCATTCAGAGTTCGTGTGTGGACTCTGAAGAATCCCCCGACTTTTCGTTTAAATGAGCGTAGCGAAATTTAAACAGTCGAGGGAGTGTCAAACAAAACATTAATCACTTAACTCCAGCCGTCCTCTATAGCCAGTAACAATACGGCTACCATCCTTGAGAATATGGATTTCTATTTGGTCACTAGCCCAAGTAATTTGGTCGGCTAAAGCGGGGTTAAAGACATTCACTCGTTGATTGCTAGAAGAAACAGGAGAATTAGGCGAATTAATTGCTAAAGATTCTACAAAGGGGCCATCAATTAAAATATCTAGTTGTTCTAATAATGCTTGCGAACCAGGAGGTGCAGATTCAGATTGCAGTTGTTTGAGGGTGAACCCACTAAAAGACATAACATTTAGTCCAGCCGCTTTGAGTTTTTTTGCCAAGGCTGCTAGTGCAGGTGCTTGCCAAAACGGTTCGCCACCAGAGAAGGTAACACCCGTATTTTTCGGTTTACTGAGGATTTGTTCAGCCAGGCTATCTACAGAAATGAGTTGCTTAATCTCAAATGGCCAAGACTCAAGATTAAAACAACCAGGACACTCACGCAGACAACCTTGCACCCAAATCACAGCACGACAACCAGGGCCATTCACTTCTGATTCGTCAACGTAGCCCATAATGTTGAGGTGGCCAGGGGGAATTTCCGGAAGAATTGGTTTAGTTTCCATCTGTTTTTTCTTAGTGAAACTATAACGATGCAATTGAGATATGACTGGGATAGGATTGACGCACAATGATTCTCTGTTGAAACTGGGTTGAGGAAAGTTAGCGGCTACAATTTTGGTTCCTGGCTCGACTTGAGCTTACCCCTGCTCGCTTGCTTCGCCAAACCCTTGATTTTGCGTTTTCATAGATCATTCCTCTAGGAATTTTGTCAGCCAAGTTATTGAGTAAATTAATTGTCAATGTAAGTTGATGGATGCGCTGCAATTAATTTGACGAAACTGGATTGAGTTTACATTAATCGGCATCGGCGATCCTCCAGAGTCAATCTCACACCAAAATTTAACACTCAAAGATGAGGAATTTGTGAAGAGTCAACTCTGCGTCAATCAAAGTTGCTCTCAACAAACTCTGAATGTCGCTTGCTCATATACTAAAAAAGTACTTCTCGATAATTTGAGCTAGATGAAGAGATTATAGGCATTTACGTAAATATTTCGGGTTACGTTATATTTATTAATAACACTCTGACTTCAGTACATATATTATTATCGCTAATATGCCATCTAATGCAATTGAAAAAATTCTGGTGTAGTGACAATTTTTTTCATATAGACCAGAAAATCAGACACAAAATCTAGAAAGTTTAATGGGTGTTTTAAATATCAACTAGTAATTTGATCAACTTGTGAACTTTAATAATAACAAAATGTTTAATAAACAAATAAAGATTCTCTTAGTTGATGATCATCAAGAAGATTTAATTTTGCTCTCTCAAATTCTTGAAGCTCAAAATTATCTGGTAGAAAAATTTACGTCTGCTAAAAATGCTATTAATGCAGTAATTAAAGCACAACCTGATTTAATTTTAGTTGATATTTTATTACCAAACATGGATAGTTATGCCATTTGTCAGTGGCTGCAAACTAATCCCCATACTCAACATATTCCCATAATTTTTTTGAGTCCAATAGAAAATTTAACAGAAAAACATAAATTTTTTCAACTAGGTGCTGTTGACTATATTAGTAAACCATTATGCACTGAGGAAATTTTAGTCAGAATCAAAAGTCACATTCAATTCAACCAACACCCAATCAATCAGCCTATAACTAATGAAATTATTGTTTGGCATCAGTACGATAAACAAAGAAACTGTGATTTCAAATCAGTTGAAAGATGTGAATCTATCACCGCACCATTAAAATTTGCTTCCTACCAAACACAGTTATTAGAACAAGAAAAACAAGCTTGCGCAGCACTCAATCAACAAAATCTACAACTACAGCAGGAGATTCAAGAACGCTTATTAGTAGAAGCTGCCTTAAAAAATAGCGAAAAAAAATATCGTCATTTAGTCGAGACATCCCAAGACATTATTTGGTCAGTTGATATCAAAGGTAAAATTACCTTTGTGAAAGCGGCTACCCAACAAGTTTATGGCTACGAAATCGCCGAAATGATCGGCTGTCACTGGGTAGATTTTGTCGTGAGTAAAGAATTAGACAATCTGCAAGAAATTTTCCAGCAACTACTTCAGGGAGAGTCAGTTTTTCGGTTTGAAATTACTTGCGTGGCGAAAGATGGTAGTCTAATTTATCTGGTTGTGCAAGCGATCGCTTTACGTAATGAAAATAATCAAGTCATAGGAGTCACAGGTACAGCTAGTAACATTACAGAATACAAACGGATTGAACAAGCCTTAACAGCCATTACTATCAAACTCCGCAACCATAACTTAGTATTAACAGAACTAGCAAAAAATCCAGTATTTTATCAAGGCAACCTCACAGCGGCCTTTCAAGCAATTACAGAAGCTGCTACAAAAAATATCGAAGTAGAAAGAGCCAGCATCTGGCTATATAACACCAAGGCTACTCATATTCAGTGTGTTGATTTATTTGAGCAACTTCACCACAAACACACTCAAGGACGTTCCCTATCAGTTGTCGACTATCCTCAATATTTTCAAGCTTTACAGCAAGAAGAAGTCATAGCAGTGGAGGATGCCCACACAGACCCGCGCACCCAAGAATTTTCTCAACCTTACTTAGCCTTAAACATCAGTTCTATCTTAGATACCCCTGTGCGATTGGGCGGAAAAACAGTAGGTGTTTTGTGTCTAGAAGCCTTAGGTAAGGTGCGTTCTTGGACACTGGAAGACCAAAACTTTACGCGTTCTTTGTGCAATTTAATTTCCTTAGCACTAGAGGCACGCGAACGTCAACGAGCCGAAGCCGCACGCCGCGCTTCGGAAGAAAAGTTAGCTTCGGCTTTTAGATCCTCTCCTGACCCGATTGCTTTGTCTACCTTTCCTCAAGGGCATTATATCGAAGTTAACGATAGTTTTTGTCGATTGTTTGGTTATGCTCGCAGTCAGGTAATTGGTTGTACAGCCGAAGAATTAAATATTTGGGCTAATCCGGAAGAATCTGTTTTGCTGGCTAAAATCTTGCCACAAACCAAAGCTCTACGCAACTATGAAGTTGATTTCCGTACCGCTAATGGGGAAATCAAAACAATGCTGTTAAGTGCCGAACTGATTGAAATTGATGGGCAGAAGTATTTTTTAGGTACAGCAAAAGATATTACGGAACGTAAGCAAGCAGAAAATGAAAGCAGATTGTTGCTGTTAACATCACAAGCTATTACCCGCACAGTTGATGTGAAAAGTGCTTTAAAACTAGTATTGCGCTTAATCTGCCACTCGATTAGCTGGGATTTTGGTGAAGCATGGTTGTTGAGTGATGATGGTCAGGTTTTAGAGCATAGTTTAAGCTGGTACGAAGCCGAAAGCGGTTTAGAAGCATTTTGTCAAGCTAGCCAAACCATGAAATTTGCCCCAGGAGAGGCTTTACCAGGAAGAGTTTGGCAAACAAAGCAACCAGAATGGATTGCAGATGTTTCTGCAACTGCCCATCCAACTTTTTGGCGATCGCCAGCTGCTGCTAAAGTCGGCTTAAAAGCTGGCTTTGCTGTGCCAATTGTGGCAGATGGCGAAGTTTTAGCTGTATTAGTTTTTTTTAAACGCACTTGTGTCGCCGTTGATAAGCGTTTGTTGATGTTAGTGGGGACTGTGGCTACTCAGTTGGGTAGTTTAATTCAACGCAAACTCATCGAAGCTGCCCACAGAATAAGTGAAGAAAGATTGCAACTAGCCCTAGCAGCCAGCAACTTAGGTTTGTGGGATTGGAATATTCAAACTGGCAAAATTTACCGTGATTGGCAGTGGTGTCAAATGCTAGGCTATGCAGAAAACGAACTGGAAGATAATCTACAATCCTTTGAGCAACTAGTCCACCCACAAGATTTACCAGCCGTCATGTCTGCTTTAAATGAGCATTTTCAAGATATGAAAGCTGTTTATGAAGTAGAATTTCGGATGTGCTGTGCCTCTGGTGAATGGAAGTGGATACAATCTCGCGGGAAAATTGTCGAACGTGATGATTTCGGTCAGCCACTACGAATGACAGGCACTCATAAAGATATCACTGAACGCAAAACATTAGAACAAGAACTAGCAAGACGAGAAGCTCATTTCAACGCATTTTTTAGTAATGCACCTGTTGGGATGAGCATTTTAGATAATCAATTGCGGTTTGTGCAGATTAATGAAGTTTTAGCAGATATTAATGGCACTTCCCAACAAGAGCATATTGGCAAAAAAATACATGAAGTTATACCCCAAATCGCAGTTTTGGTAGAACCACAATACCAACAAGTGCTATCGACTGGTCAACCGATGCTGAATGTCGAAATCACTACCCCTACCCCTCAATACCCAGAAATTCTGCGTTATTTCTTAGTTTCTTATTTTCCGATTCCTTGTGTGGGTAGCAGTTCTGGAGTAGGTACAGTAGTGGTAGAAATCAGCGATCGCAAGCGTGCTGAACTAGCCTTACAAGAAAATCGCTTGCGCTATCAAACCTTAGCCGAAGCTTCACCAGTAGGGATATATCATACTGATCGCTTCAGCAATTGTGTTTATCTTAATCAACGCTGGTGTGAAATTACTGGCTTAAGCCAAACAGAAGGTTTAGGCACAGGTTGGACAAAAGTTCTACATCCTGAAGATTTCGAGCTTGTCTTTGCTACATGGTCTCAGGCAGCAGCCACCAAATCTCAATTCATGTGTGAGCATCGTTTTTTGCGTCCTGATGGTAAAACAATCTGGGTGATTTGCCAAGCTGTACCAGAACTAGATGAAAACGGAGAAATTAAAGGACACGTCGGCACAATTACAGATATTACCGAAAGAAAATTCGCCGAAGAAGCCTTGCGCGAAAGTGCCGAACGAGAAAAAGCGATCGCCCAAGTCATTCAACGAATGCGCCAGACTCTTGATTTAGAGACAATTTTTGCCGCCACCACCGCCGAATTACGCGAAGTTCTCAATTGCGATCGGGTTGTTGTCTATCGTTTTCAACCTGACTGGAGTGGTGAATTTGTTGCTGAGTCAGTCACAGACGGATGGAATTCACTCATAGACAAACAGACATTCGATCCCTTACTCACAGAAAACGTCTTAGAACATAGTAACTGTCTAGTGTCGATGATCGGATATAAAAACCCGACAATTCAAGACACTTATCTACAAGCCACCCAAGGAGGTTTTTACAACCTAGGTACAAGTTTTCGCTGTGTTACAGACATTTATGAAGCTGGTTTTGATGAGTGTTACATCAACTTATTAGAACATCTCCAAGCCAAAGCTTATGTTATCGTGCCAATTTTTTGTGGTAGTCAACTGTGGGGATTATTAGCCAGTTTCCAAAATTCCAGTTCCCGCCAATGGAAAACGGGAGAAATTAACATTGCTGTGCAGATTGGCAATCATTTAGGCGTAGCCTTGCAGCAAGCGCAATTGCTGACACAAACTCAACAACAGTCACAAGCTTTGCAAAAAGCCGTCGTGGCTGCTGATGCTGCTAACCGCGCTAAAAGTGAGTTTCTTGCCAACATGAGTCACGAATTGCGTACACCTCTTAATGCTATTCTTGGCTTTGCCCAAGTGATGAACTACGACAATACACTTTGCTATGAACATCAGCAAAATTTAGCAATTATTAATCGGGCTGGCGAACATTTACTCAACTTAATTAATGACATTTTAGAAATGTCTAAAATTGAAGCTGGTAGAACTACATTAAATATCAGTAGTTTTGACCTGATAGCATTATTAGATAATCTCCAAGAAATGTTGCGTTTACGCGCTATTTCTAAAGGTTTAGAATTGATATTTGAATATGCATCAGAAATACCGCAGTATGTCCAAACAGACGAAAGTAAACTGCGACAAGTTTTACTCAACCTTTTGGGGAATGCGATTAAATTTACCAATACTGGCAGTGTCAAGCTAAGTGTTCATGGACAAAGAGAAACATTGTCTCCTGAGTGTCCTTGCTACTCTCTCATATTTGCAGTACAAGATACAGGTGTCGGGATTAACTCTCAAGAAATGGGTTTGTTATTTCAAGCTTTTGGACAAACTGAAATCGGCAAGAAATCGCAACAGGGAACTGGGTTAGGTTTAGCAATTAGTCGCAAATATGTGCAACTGATGGGAGGGGATATTACTGTTAGCAGTAGTGTAGGTATGGGGAGTACATTTACTTTCAATATTGAGGTGAGTTTAGCGACTGTTCATAAAGTTCCGATCCAAAAAAATCAACATCGGGTGATTGGTTTAGCACCAGGACAAAATGAGTATCGAATTTTGGTGGTGGATGATGTCTGTGAAAGTCGTTGGCCACTCGTGAAATTACTACAATTAATTGGTTTTTCTGTCCAGGAAGCAACAAATGGAAAAGAAGCGATCGCACTCTGGCAAAAATGGCAACCCCACCTAATTTTTATGGATATGCGAATGCCTGTCATGGATGGTTATGCAGCCACGCGAGTAATTAAATCTACAAATAATCTAGAAAGCTCTGCTCATAATTCTCCTATTATTATTGCCTTGACTGCTAATGCCTTTGAAGAACAAAGAGAAGCAATATTAACAGCAGGTTGTCACGATTTGATTAACAAACCGTTTCGAGAAAAGCTCATCTTAGAAAAAATCAATGAATATTTAGGTGTTAACTATCTTTATCAAGAAGACAATCAAATTCCCTCAGATAATTTACCAGATAATGTGCAGCCTTTAGTTACCGAAAAAGACTTAGTTAATTGGTTATCACAAATGCCCAATACTTGGCTTTCCCGCATATATCATGCCGCCGCTCAATGCAGTGATGATTTAATTTTAAATTTAATGGCAGAACCATTCATTAATAATCACAATATCAAACAATATTTATTAGATTTGGCTCAGGAATTTCAGTTTGAAACCATTATGAAGTTAATTAGAATGACTTTTGAACAAAGTCAAAAAGATTAGATAGTAATATTTAGCTGATTTCTCAAATTTCGACTACAGGTAACAGTACTTGAGAACTTGTATCGCCACCACAATTGATGGTTAAAGTGATAATTTGAGCCTGAAGTAAACTATCACTACTCATAATGGGGCCATTACCAGAGTTCATGGCATAGGCAGGAAAACACGCTGCACTTAAACTTAAACGTAAAGCACTACCTTTGTTAATACGTACACAAGTAGTTTGTAATTGAATTTTTAGCGGTAGAGGTGTTTGTTGTTGACAATGCAAATAACCTTGGGTCAAGTTAAATACACGTCCATCAGGCTGCACTTGAGATAACACCGCACACATATCATAACTTGGTTGATCGGCACGACAATCAATTTCTACGATGACATTGCCTAATAAATGTAAGTCTGCGGTTAACGGCTGGCTAGTATAAGTTAAAACATCAGCACGGCAATCGATATGCGATCGCTCAAATACACCCGCAGGTATGCCGGCATGACCACCCAAGGAAGGTACAGGCCGCCAAGGGTCGTGAACTAATACGTCTTGAGTAAGGAGTGCTGAGTGCTGAGTGCTGAGTGCTGAGTCTTCACGGATGGTCGCTAACCCGGTAGTTGACAAAAAATAGGATTTCTGATTAGCTATATTTAAGTTAGGGAAAGTGCGCCAAATATTACTTCCCATTTCAAACAGGCAAATAGACGACTCCGACAGCAAGCCTGTATCAATATCTTTGAGAAATTGATCAAACCAACGAATTTGCATTTTATCTACAGGGCTGGCGGCTTTTGCACCAAAATCCATCTCCCCGACTTTACGCCCCCAAGGTAAATGCGCCCAAGGCCCAACTAATAAATGTTGAGCTTGAGTGCTGCGGGCTAGCATATCTTGATACAAATGCAGTGTACCGCGCAGGTAAGTATCAAACCAGCCCCCAATATGGAACATAGGCAAGTCAACCGTCTGTAAGTGCTGTTTAGGTGATAGTTCTGCCCAGTAACTATCTAATTGAGGACGGGTTGCCCAGTCATGATAAAAGGAATCAGAGGCCAGCTGTTGCAGAATTTCGGGATGATTTAATGGTAAATTGCGCGCTGCCGCAAATAATTTTTGATACGCTGTGTTATCGCCCCGCAACCTTGCTGTTTCTGTGGCTAATTGAATTGCCCAGGCGAGATTTGTTTGCAAACAAAATGCGCCACCTTCATAAGCCCAATCTGTATATAAATCATAGCCAATCATCGCCGGGCAGATGGTTTTTAAGGCAGTAGGTTTAGCAGATGCGGCATATAATTGTGTCATTCCTTGATAGGAAAAACCATACATCCCAACTTTGCCATTACTCCCGGGTAGATGGGCTGCCCAATAAATGGTATCTTCACCATCAGCAATTTCATGGGCAAATAATTTAAATTCTCCGCCAGAAGTACCGCGTCCCCGAACATCTTGAATCACGACAATATAGCCGTGGGCAGCATACCAACTCGGATGGGCATAGACAACAGTAGATGCGATCGCTCTAGCATAGGGTTGTCGCATTAATAACACCGGAAAGTTTTCCGTAGCATCCGGGCGATAGATATCTGCATCTAGACGTGTGCCATCACGGGTATACATTGATGCAGTTTGTTTAGGTAAAACTTTATACATCACACAATAGATTGCTTGAATTACATAGTCGCACTATACAACTCAAAAGTCCAGATAATTTTGTAGACACACATCTTGCACCTAGCCCCAGCGAATGGAATTCGCGGCTATACAAACGTGCGTCCGCCTATCGCGCTTGCGCTGCGCTTGGCGCACCACACGGACTGACGAAAAGTCTAGGGTTTGAAACCCGCGCAGGCGGGTTTTGCCTGTGTAGCCGCGACTTCAGTCGCAGGCGTGCAAGATATGAATAGAGACGTTGTATATAACGTCTCTACTTATGCAGTTTTTAGGTTGATGTTTTTATTCCTCCGCCAATATTTCTAATAGTTGTGCTTCTGACATCTGAGAAATGCCTAAGGCTTGGGCTTTTTCTAATTTGGAACCAGCATCTTCTCCTACTACTAAATAGTCAGTCTTTTTACTCACAGAATCAGTGACTTTACCGCCAGCCTTTTGAATTAAAGCTTTGGCTTCATCTCGTTTTAAGGTAGGCAGTGTCCCTGTAATTACAAAAGTTTTTCCGGCAAACTTTTGCTCACCAGAACTGACTAATGATGTTTCTTCCGCCGCCAATTTTATACCTGTGGCTTGTAAACGCTCAATTAAAATTTGATTGGCTTCAATCTGAAACCACTGATAAACAGACTGGGCGATTTCAGCACCAATGCCATAAATACCTGCAATATCTGATTGCTTGGCTGTCTCTAATTTTTCTACGGTGGGGTACTTTTCGGTGATGAGTTGGGCATTGACGCTGCCGACATGACGAATGCCTAAACCATATAATACCCGAGACCAAGGTTGATTTTTTGATTGAGCGATCGCCATCACTAATTTTTCTGCCGATTTTTGCCCCATTCTTTCTAAGGTACATAATTTCTCGGCGGTCAACTCATACAAATCAGCCACAGAATGGACTAAACCTTTATCTACAAGTTGATGTACTAACTTTTCACCCACACCTTTAATATCTAAAGCATCACGGCTGACCCAATGTTCAATGGAACCCTTGAGAATTGCTGCACAAGAAGCATTTACACAACGAGTCACAGCCTCCCCTGATTCTCGCACCACTGACTGACCGCAAACTGGACAATAAGAAGGCATGACAAAAGGTTCGGTGTCATCGGGACGCAATTCTTTAATGACGCGTACCACTTCGGGGATGATTTCTCCGGCTTTACGAACAATGACAGTATCACCGATGCGGATGTCTAATTGAGCGATGCGATCGCTATTATGTAAAGTAGCGCGCGAAACTGTTGTCCCCGCTAACTGGACTGGACGCATTTGGGCTAACGGTGTTAACGCCCCAGTTCTACCCACATTCACCGCAATATTTTCCACACGCGTCGGTGCTTCTTCCGCCGGATATTTCAACGCCACCGCCCACCGCGGAAATTTTTGTGTGAACCCCAGCTGTTCTTGCAACTTAAAAGAGTTCAACTTCACCACTACCCCATCCGTCATATAGGGTAAATTCAGCCGTTCCGTATCCCAATACTCGTAGTATTCACCAACTTCCGCCAAGGCGGCACACAATTTATGATTGGGGTTGACGCGAAAACCCATCTTTTGCAGCAATTCCAACGCTTCCCACTGAGTATTGGCAATACTCGCATCATCCATCCCCGGAATATGCAGCGTATAAGCAAAAAAATCTAGCCGTCGTTGTGCCACAATACGCGAGTCTAGCTGTCGAAGTGTTCCAGCTGCGGCGTTGCGCGGGTTCGCAAATAATTGTTCACCTGCTTTTTGGCGTTCCTCATTAATTTGTTTAAATACTTCTAAAGGTAAAAATGCTTCACCACGCACTTCTACCCTTTCTATTGGTTCAATCGCACCAAAATTTAAGCGTAAAGGAATAGAGCGAATTGTTTTCACATTTTGGGTAATGTCTTCACCTGCTACCCCATCACCTCTAGTCGCACCCCTAACCAAAACTCCATTTTCATAGGTAAGTGCCAAAGCCGAACCATCAATTTTCAGTTCCGAGACATATTCTACCGAGTCTATTGTAGGTAGTTGTCGCCGCCACCGTTGATCCCAAGCTTGCAACTCATCAACATTAAAAGCATTCTCCAAACTATACAAGGGGATGTGATGCCGTACCGAAGTAAAATGTGTTGCTGGCCTTTCACCTACGCGCTGCGTCGGACTATCCGGTGCGATTAATTCGGGATACTGAATTTCCAAATCCTGCAATTCTCGATAAAACTTGTCATAGACCGCATCTTCCATAATTGGCGCGTCTAAAACATAATAAGCGTAACTAGCTCGTTGCAAAAGTTGGCGTAGTTCTTCTACGCGTTTTACCTCAGTTTGAATCTGTGTCATGGGATTGATTACGGAATACCTAGGCGAATAGAAGTTAAAGATAATATTTAAATTTTGTGAGTCAATTGATAATTATCACAAATAATTTAGATAAATCAGACACACCCCTCTAGAGTACTCGCTGTTACCTCTATATTGGCATCCGCCAGGTGGTTTAATGTGGCAATATCAAATATATGACTTAAATAGTTGCCGACTGCACACTTGCCTTGAACACCAAAATCCCTATTGTAATTGCCCATCGTGGTGCTAGTGGCTATCTTCCAGAGCATACCTTAGCCGCCTATGAATTAGCTATTAATTTAGGGGCTGACTATATTGAACCCGATTTAGTTGCTACTAAAGATGGGGTTTTAATTGCGCGTCACGAAAATGAAATTTCCCAAACTACAGATGTTGCTCATCATCGTGAATTTGCCCATTTACACACTACTAAAATCATTGATGGTGAAACCAAAACGGGCTGGTTTACCGAAGACTTTACCCTAGCAGAAATTAAAACTCTCAAAGCCACAGAACGGATTCCCCAAATACGCCTGGCAAATACAAAATATAATGGGCTGTGGGAAATTCCTACCCTACAAGAAATTATTGATTTAGCTAAACACAAAACTGCTACTCTGGGAAGAAAGATTGGGATTTACCCAGAGACAAAACATCCTAGTTATTTTCAATCTATAGGTTTGCCCTTAGAAGATAATTTACTTACTACTCTCATCACCAACGATTATCAAGGCGCAAATGCATCTGTTTTTATTCAGTCTTTTGAAGTCGCAAATTTGCAATATTTAGCACAGAAAACTAATTTACCGTTAGTCCAACTGATTAATTTAACGGGTCAACCTTATGATGTGATTTTACGTGGTGAAAGTCAGACCTATGCGGATTTAATCACCACATCAGGTTTAGAATCAATCGCTGAATATGCTCAAGCAATAGGCATTCATAAAGATATTTTAGTGCCGAAAGATAGTACAGGTAAGTTACAAGCTGCCACAAATTTAGTGCAGGATGCCCATGCAGTTGGGTTACAAGTACATATTTGGACTTTTCGCAATGAAGATTGCTTTTTACCTTTAGATTTTTTAGGTGATCCCGAAAAAGAAGCCGAACTATTTTTCAATTTAGGTGTTGATGGCGTATTTAGTGACTTTGCCGATCTTGCTGTAGCTGTGCGCGATCGCCTGAGCCAAAATAACGTGAATCATTAATTATAATCTAAGTTGGATTAGTAATAGTAGGCTCCTGCGATACTATTTTTATAATGTAAACCATATCACCCATTACTTATGGAGCCAGACTCTCTACCAACCGAGGTTATTCTGACGCACCCGCGTCAGTCCCTCGGTAAAGTCCAACTCGACTGGACACCCCAACCAGGAAACTATCTCGATTTTCAAGGTAAAACCTACGCTGTTTTAGAACGTCGCCATAGATATCAATTTAAATCTGGGCGTTATCGGTTGTATAATATCGCCCTTTACGTCCAGTCTGCTCAAAGACCAGCAGAAAAAAGCTTAGTAGATGGGCGTTGGATAGTTGGTGATGCTACTTGTGTGTTTAACGCCCATTCAGAAATTGTGCGCTGTGCAGTTAACCCGCACGGCCCCTGTCAAGACTGTCGCTACTATGAACAAGCATGAATTATGAAGTATGAATTATTTTCGACTTCAGACTTCACAATTCCGACTTCAGCATTTCCCCTACTGTTAACCGCATACCATTAACAAAATCCCATCCCGACTGGGGACGTTTACCTGCTAGCTGAACTTCTCGTAATAATAATAAACCTTCACCAGTTTGGGCGATCGCTCCTATTCCCTTGGCAATGCTTACTATTTCACCTGGACTCCCAGATATAGTGGATAACTCAGCAAATTTTGGACGTAACTTTTCTAATTCTGGTGGTAGTTCCGCCACGTAAGTAGTACCAAGGGGAAAGGAGGCTGTAATTTTGAGAGTTTGCTGACGAAAAGTCGTAAAACAATGGGGATAAAAACCCCGAATTTGATTATGTAACTGTATGGCACTCTTTGACCAATCTAATTCGTAATCTGGCTTTTGAATCAAAGATGCATACGTAGCCTCTGAGTTATCTTGAGGAATTGCTTCAATTTCTTGATGCTTGAGCTTTAACAAAGTTTCTATTAATAAATCTCCACCAATTGTGGCTAATCTTGCCGCTAAATTGTCAGCATTATCTAACAAATTAATCGGTGTGGTTGCTTTTAATAACATCGCCCCTGTATCCATCCCAGCATCCATCAACATCGTGGTAATTCCTGTTTCTGGTTCACCGTGATAAATACACCACTGAATCGGAGCCGCACCGCGATATTTCGGTAAAATTGAACCATGCACGTTAATACAACCTAATTTGGGCATATTCAAGATTTTTTTTGACAAAATCTGTCCATAGGCTACGACTACAAAGGCATCAGCATGAGTGTTTTGTAAGTTTGTCAATGTTTCCCCATCTTTTTTGACTCTTTCGGGTTGCCAAACAGGCAAATTGTGATGGAGAGCAACTGTTTTGACTGGCGAAGGAGTTAGTTTATTTCCTCGTTCCCGACGTTTATCTGGTTGGGTAACAACAGCTAAAACTTCAAATTCCGGGTGGTTCAGTAATTTTTCGAGAGTAGGAACCGCAAATTCTGGAGTACCAAAAAATACAATTTTCATTAGTCAAGATTTGAGAGTTGCTAAAATCGCCAAAAAAGCTATATTCTTCAAAACCTACTAGATAAAATCGGCAAAATCTACTGTACGTATATTTCTTTATTTTCACTTTTCACTTGTTACTTTTGCCTTTTTTTACTTAGTTACTTTTAATTACCATCTTTAAACTTTCTGTTTCTATTCCTCACATTCTCTTGGCGAAATCCAGATTTTCTTGATAAACTGGATATAATTTAACTCAACAGCTTGATAAACTGATATTAACTTGATACCTTTTTATGAGGCTGATTCAGCTACATATCATACACAATAAGCCTTGTTAGGTTTACCTAACCTGCTTGACTATTTTTACTCAATTACGGTTATAAGTGAAGTTGCGATCTCGCAATTGTTACAGTTAGATATCAATTTCTTTCTAAAGGTGGATACTAACTATAATTTTCGAGTATTATGTGTTGTGCGTCAGCTTTCCTAGCTTTTAAAAAAACGCCTCACTCACTTCTACCGTTATCGGGGTCTGCGCTGTTGTAGCAGGTATAAATAGGGGAGCCTCCTGCGGCTTAGTAATTCACTGCTCAAGTCCATCCCAACAGTTCAGCTATTTGCTCTACCTCTAGGCTGCCTGTATCTGTAGCCTACATGATACGTTTAGTACTCTTGAACCGAGTACCAGTTTTTGGTGCGGTTGAGTATTAGTGGTGGCTAAACAACTTTTTATGCAGTAATTTGTTAGTCCATCTGCATCAGTTTGTGCTGGCATAGTTGCTGCAAGCAAATAAACAGTATTTAGTAAGCAAAAGGTGTAGTAATGATACTAAATTTTTGTCACACTCTGCAAGTTTAAAAAAATTATCTTTGGCAACTCATTCAAACTTTGAGTTTGTTGTTATACCTGTAGTCATCACCTTTCCTCTCGCTGCATAGGCTTCTATTGCTCCTCACACAGCACCCGCACTTCTAGAGAGTCCACCATGCTCAAACCCCTCTTGCTGTCAGGATGGTTCCGTGTGCAACCATTTCTCAATTCTGTTGTCGTAGTGATGCTGATTGCTCCTTTAATTGCAGCATCAGGCCACTCTACCTCTGCTAAACAATCCAAAGTAGTAGCAAAAATTACTCCTGAAAGCGGAGAATCGGAAACTGTACCAGACCAAACGGCTTCTATAGCTGAGTCTGATTTAGCGGGAATGTTTCACGATGGTGCTAACAACTCCTCTATTGAGAAATCTGGCTTATTACCCCAAAAAATAGCTGGAGTTGGGGAAAAACCAGTTATAGAAGCACAAAAAATTGATTCTCTAGTAGTAACAGATTATTCAATACCGACTAATCACATCAGCAAGGATTTAAAAACAGTCGATCCTTTGGCTGCGGTGGAATTAGCTCCTATACCTCAAGCATCCATAACTCATGGAAAATTGCCATCTGCGGCAATTGAATCTTTGATGCGGGATCATGATTTTGCGGCAAACAAAAATGCTCTAGTCGGTTTATCGGCATCAAATCGAATTCCCGCCATCGCCCCAATTCCCCAAGAGTCAGCACCAGATTCGACCACTGAACCGCCAGCGATGGCCGCACCCAGCGAGGAGGAAGCCGAGCAATTAGATCCCATCGGTAGCCCTCATCCTATTCCTTGGAAATGGATTGTAGCCACTCAAGAGGCTGTTGGCTCTAAGGGAATTTCTGGTGTACGTTATTACCGTAGTGTGCCTGTGATTTCCCCTGATGGTAAGTATGCTGTTTACAGTCGGGTGACAATGGAAATTAAACCCGAAATGTACAATAGCCGTGTGACTAGTGTGATGTTTGTGGAAGATAGACAAACCAAGAATCTGCGGGTGATGGCTTCTACTTCTCAAACAAATGATCCGCTATTACATACTCAGGGGTCACAGCCAGAACAGACCAGTGAAAATGGCCAAATTGGCGTGTTAGTTCCTGTTAGCTGGTCAGAAAAGAGCGATCGCTTTTTAGCACGCAAGTTTGAAGGTGTATTCAATACAGGCGATGCTACAGACCATGCAGTCATTTGGGATCGTCAAAAAAACCACACTAACACTGTCGCTCCTACCCGTAACGAAGATGAGCATGAAAAGATTGCGGTACTTCTTGGTTGGAGTAAAAACCAACCCGATCGCGTGCTGTTTCGGGCGGGAGAAATGGGCGAAGAAGAATGGCCTTTAGTCCAAGTTGCTACTGATGGTAAAACCGTAAATCCCACAGATTCCGATCAACCTGTCACTTTCGGGGATAAAGTGTCGGAAGTTTGGGCAGGGCCGCAAGTAGCGACTCGATAGTTAAGTTTATCAACAATCCGATTGCTTCCCGTTGTTGGCACAGCTGATGGCGGGAAATTTTTTTGGTCAATAAGTTAGCAAATAGCTGTATGATGCCCTAAAAGTATTTTTTAACTTGCATATTTGAAACTCCTTCTTTAAAGCAGGTGTCCCTACACCCTGTTCATCGATGTTCTCACTACCTTGGATAACCCTATAACTCAAGAAAAATGCTCGAAAATTCTGTTCCCATCTCCACCCTTTTTATTGGGCTTAATGGTCTAACAGCTTTTGTTCTCTCTTATATTGCGACCTTTGAACGGGTAAAAACACGAGTTTGGCATGGTGAGTCTCATGAAGATGTAGCCCAACAACCCGACCCATTAATCAATCCTAGTGCTTGGGCGGCTTTTGTGGATAAAAGCACGCAAAATTTATTGACCCCGCAAAATCAAGATAATGGCTTGCTGCAACGCAAGGTGCGCGCACATGGAAATTTTGCTGAGTATGTACCTCAAGCATTATTGTTTTTACTTGCTTTAGAGCTAATGCAAGTACCAACTTGGCTATTGTGGCTGTTGGGAGGGAGTCTAACTTTAGCGCGAATTGCTCATGCTTGGGGTTTAATCAAAACCTATGGCCCTTCACCAGGGAGGGCTATTGGCTTTTTTCTTACTTGGTTTGTTTATATAGTTGGGAGTTTAGCCTGTATATATTATGGGCTGAGGGCGATCGCTTAAATAATTTTACATAACAGTTTCAACGCAAAAACTTCACCACTTTAAAGAAAATGGGGACTAGAGACTAATATGATTTTTACTTAGTACTCAACACTCAGTACTTTTTGTCATTTACTGTGACTTATCACCACTTTCTAACAAAGACATAGAATCTTTCACCCTACGGATGGGTAAATTAGCAATCAAAGCTGTTGTTCTTTGATTGCTTTCTAAAGAAAATTCTAAGCCTTCAGTGTCGATTTCCACGTAGCGGCAGACGATATCTAGAATTTCTTGACGCATTTTTTCTAACGTCTGAGCATCTAGATCGGCTCGGTCGTGGGCTATGACGACTTGTAGGCGACGTTTAACTTGATTGCGACTGTTTTCTGGAGGTCGAGAAAAAAGTCTTTCGATAAGTTCAATGATCATTGCTAATAGATGTCAGGAGACTGAAACATTAAACAATCTTTGTCCACAACAACTTACGCAACCGGGCGAAGATGTTATCTGGGGGTGCGTCGAGATCCAAGAATTCGACGGTTTCTCCTTCTAATCTGCGAGCAATATTTTCCACCGCTAGGGCCGCTAAAGAGGGAGTATCACCTAATACCAAAGGTTCGCCGCGATTGGTCGAGACAATCACACGCTCATCGTCCGGGATCACGCCAATCAAGGGAATTGCCAGAAGTTCTTGAACATCTTGAACAGACATCATATCATTTGCCTGTACCATTGCTGGTCTGATTCGGTTGATTATTAAGTGTACACGCTTAATGCCTTGTGCTTCTAGTAACCCAACTACCCGATCAGCATCCCGAACGGCGGAGATTTCTGGCGTGGTGACAATCAAGGCTTCTTTGGCTGGGGCGATCGCATTTTTAAATCCGTTTTCAATTCCCGCCGGACTATCAATAATCACATACTGATATTTTTGGGCTAGTGCATTCACCAGTAACTTCATTTGTTCGGGGGTGACTGCATCTTTAGAACGGTTTTGGGCTGCTGGTAGAAGTACGAGGTTGGTTTGGCGCTTGTCTTTAACTAAAGCTTGTTCTAGGCGACACTCTCTAGAAAGAACTTCTACGGCTGTATAAACGATGCGGTTTTCCAGTCCTAACAGCAAGTCCAAATTTCTCAGACCAAAATCTGCGTCAACCAAGGCAATTTGACGACCCATTTTAGCCAGGGCCATTCCTAGGTTTGCTGATACTGTAGTTTTACCCACCCCTCCTTTGCCGGAGGTAATCACAATAATGCGAGTCATGTTCAGAGTTGCGAGCGATGAGGGTTCAGGAATTATATAATAAATATTTATGGTACTGGATTAATCCTAGCTAATTGATTTCGAGAAAAATCAGTAGCTCTAGCGATGCGAATACCTTGTGGCGTGATATGTGCCACTTCGGGAGAAAATTGCGATGGTAGCTTTTCTGGCGCTCTGGCTACAGCATCGGCGATTCGCAATTGAGTAGGTTCCATTTGTAAAGCCATAATCAGGCACTCACGGTTCCCGCCAGCACCAGCATGAGCAATTCCACGTAAACGCCCCCACACTAAAATATCTCCTTCTGCAACTACGATACCACCTGGATTGACATCTCCTAGCAAAATTACTGTTCCTGGATGCCGAATTTCGACTCCTGAACGGACGGTCATTTCCAGATATAGCGCGTCTGCTTGGGTTGTAGCCGTGGCTTGGGCTTCGGAATTGAGGGAAGTGTGGGGCTGTAATTGTTCTACGGAATAGCCCGATGTCACAGCCGCGATCGCAGTTTGTCTGCGACTAGTGGCGACAGATTTTAGCTGGAGTTGTACTTCACTAAAACTATCGGCTAAATCTTGCAGTTGTCGCCCATCTAATAAACGGTCATGGGCAACCAAATGGACTGGTGTATTCGCCACCCGTAAGCGATCGCCTGCGTTTAATCGCACCTTCAATTGTTGCCAAATTTCCGCCCAAGCTATGTCTGAGGCTGGTAATTGAGATTCTGACGGCAAAATCACTAACAATCTGCCAGCTTCATTTTTAAACTGAACTTGGATGCTGTTTTTCAGCCGACTATCGATTTCTGGTACATTATCCCAAAGCGCAGCACTCAAATCTACCTCTGGGTTTTCCGCATTAGTTTCTACGTCGTTAGTCAATGTTAACTCCAATTCCCTAGGGGCAGAATTTAACTGTATATCTTGATGTTGAGAGCTTGATTCTAATTCTTGAGGAACAGAATCTGGATTTAACACCAAAGAAGGAGAATTGGTCTTTAAATAGAGAAGTACAGATGATAATTCCGCATCAGGAATCACAGCATGGGGATCTGTTTCATTCGTGGCAGAATTCAACTCATGATCAATATCAGCAACGATAGGATTTATTTCTACATCCGATAGGTGAGTGATTGACTCTGCCTCAGGAAGTGCAGAATTTGACTCTGGATTAGGGATAGCAAAATCAGAAGTCATGCAACACCAGCCATAAACACGACGGAAACTCCGGGTAATTACTTATATTAAATTAGTTGCACAACGCAACAACAATTCTCACCCAAGAAAGTTATGAGTAACTGAAGTCAAAGCCGCCTCAAAGAATGCTTTGACTTCTTGCTGAGTGATCTAAACGCTTCCTTTGCTTCCCTGGGGATGCACTAACAGTCGATGCTCACAAATTGGGAGATGTTCATCAGACTGATGTTTCTGAAGTATTCCAGAACAAACCATTTTCTATCAACCTTGATTTATTATTCTTAACTACAGATGCAAACAGCTATTAGGCATACATATTGCACTGTTTTTTGTGGATTGTCATTAGCCATTGGTCAATAGTCAATCGTCAATCGTCCAAGGTTTTTTATCAACATCTAATGACAAATGACACTTGCAGCATAAAGGATGAAGTATAAAATCTTCTACTTTATACTTCACACTTCATACTTTTTAATTAACCTTTTGTAAACTGTCGCCAAGGCCTGAGCATCACCAACATTCCCAGGGAACAAGACGACTGGTAAATTGGCAAATTGCGGGTGATCAGATGGTGTTGTTACCATTGAACAACCAGCCAGAATTTGTCCTAATAAGCGTGCTGTTCTTAAGGCTAAACCTGTACTCAAGACATCATTTGATGTAATTCCACCTTTGCTAATTAAAAAACCAATGTCCGCAGGTAAACCGCGCACAATATCCATCAATAAACTCGAAACTTTGATGCCAAAATCTAGACGTGTTTTAACATCATCAAAGGTAAGTTCTTGACGGCTGGTATAAATTACAGGTGTTTTGCCAGCTTTATGTACAGTGTCAATGTTTTCTAAGACTTCGGCTAATAGTGTAGCGGATTGCTCAGGTTGCTCAAGTAATCTTTTTACCTCAACTTCAATTCCTGCTGTCCCCTGGGTTTGCAACAAGGCTTCTAGTTGTTGAGTAGTTTTTTTCACATGGGAACCCACAATGACTGCGCCAGGTTTGCCTTGCCGCACATATTCTGCCATGTTTTCGGCGGCGATGGGTTGGGGAGGTAAGGCGGCTAAGGCTGTTAAAATGCTAGCTGCACTGCGAAATAAAAAGCGTTTACCTTGAGAGGCGGCTGCTAATAAGTCTTGAGCAAAGGTGTTGAGGTCAGTTTGGGTTTCGCCATCAACGACGGCACACTGATTATCTGTCAGTTTGAGCAACCGTTCTAAGCTTCCAGCACGAATATCATTGAGTAAAAATCTGGTGACAGACTCGGCACGAATGCGTCCTTTGGTTTTTTCTTCTACATACTTGGGTAAGTAACTGTGATGATAGCCAAAGACAGAATCACGGGCAAATTCAGTTTCGTGGACTGGGGTAGGTACACCGTCAACGATTAAGTAATGGATGCTGTCACGGGTGATGCGTCCGCCTTCAAAAAATGCTGGAACAAGAAAATGAGCATCGAAGGGGCCGAGTTCCGTGGCGATCGCATCAGTTTCAATTGGATAATGCCCCCGCAAGGTAGAATCAGAACGACTAACCACTAAAAAATCGCCAATTCCTTCAGCGGCTATTGCTTGTTTTAAATTCTGACAAACTTCTTTAGTGATAGCTGCGGCTGATTCTGGTGGCAAAGCACGCGTATTTGTTAATACAAAAAAAATCGGTGACTCATCACGCAAGCCGATGCGTAAAGTATCTACATCCCACCGCATTAACAACAAGCAGCTATGAACTGTTTGCGAACCTGTAGGGTCATCATCCAAAACAATTATTTTTGGTTTATTACTCATGAGAATTAGCGGTGAAAAAATTATGTGAAATGATTAAAATATGTTGCAATTTTTTGACTATGACTAAGAACAGGGTGTGGGGTGTCAAGGAAAAACGCCCCTCCCACACCCTACAAGGTACAAGCCCCTGATTTGAATTATGGAAAAAGAATTTAGATGTATTTCCAGACAAATTAGTGCGAGAAATACAGTGTCCTGATTTGTCAAACCCCTATTTTTAAATATGGGTTTCCCTACACCCTACACCCTTTTCATTTGCACATCTGGCTCAGAGTTAGAGCAGGGAACAGGTAACAGAGAAAAAAATGCCTACACAAGTAGGTGCAGTAATCAAATAGAATTGCTATGTGGGACTCATATTTGATTTGGAAAAAAATACGGGACATCCAAAAATTCTCTTTCCTATTCCCTACTCCCAGCTTGTACAAATAATTTCCCAAATCACACCAGATTCCTATATATGTTTATTGCTTATTCTGGTATATCAACCAAAATATTGCCTTCTTCCACACGCACAGGAAAAACAGGTAATGTTTTTTGTTGTGAAATCAGAGAAAATACTTTACCGACTCCAGGTGGCCAAGGACACCAAGTATTTACCTCACCAGTCTGCAAATCAAACGCACTACGATGGGCAGGACAAACGATCGCACCATCTTCAATTTTCCCACTCTTCAGCGGCAATTTTAAATGGGGGCAGACATTATCTACTGCATATAGCTGATTTTCGTGGTTCAACAAGAGAATTTTGCGCTTGCCCACGTTTACAACTTCTCTAGCACCAGGGGCAAGGGCATCAGCGGCAAGAACTTTAGTCCAACTCATTCAGGTTCCTCTCCTAATTGCTCTGATGTTTAGTTTGCCGCAATTGTGACCACTGAGTAAACGCATTGGTGTTTTTGCTCAAGTAAACTAGGCAATTTTTTCACTCAGCAGTTTTGAGGCGATGCTGTGACTCGCAAAACATAACAGCAGGTATAACATAGAGTAGACAATACATTAACTTTAAATTACTTTACAAAGGCGGTGGAAAATGGGACGCATCAATCCCTACACGCTACAAATGCAGATTACCCGAATGTTTGACCAAGGGCAATCATTTTTCGCCACAACCAAAGTGCAAGAATGGCTCAAAGAACGCAATCAAAATCCCTTAGATTTTGACATTATATTTCATCAAAAACCTGCTCCTCCTGGCTCTAAAGAAGTGATGGTTGTAGAAATTGAATTGCGCCGCAAAGATGGACAACCTGTAGATCCTTGGCTGCAAGAACAAGCAAATCTTCACGCTTGATTGAGTTTGAAGGAAATATCGCCACCTTCAATCATTCATAAAATTAGAACTAATGGGGCGAAGAAAATTCACTACTACATAACGCTCTTTCATCACTCTCACCAGAGTAAAAGCCTATAATTCTTGCTACGCAATATTTTCAGGCAAAATACATAATTTTTACCATAATGTTAGAAAATAAAACTTCAAACTCAAGTGCTGTATGAAGTTTAAATGTTGCCTGAAGTTTTTCTGTCTCTAGAGTGAATTAAAAATTATCAAGCAATATCCAAGATTTCAGCATTAGCTCAAATCTCAAGCTCTAGCCTGATTAACGATAGTACGCTGTTTCAGCATTTAACTCACATAAGGCGTACTCTTCTCTAGAAAACATTTTTCCCTCATTCCAGTCACTGGTAACGATTTTCTCACTTCAGTGACTCGAAGGAGGGAATTTTCTTTTCAATTGTTCATACACAAACCTTGTGTAAAGAAACAATAAGTTGCATATCGCCTTAACTCGGTCTTTAACAATTGGGCCCCAAGTTGGTTGACGCATAAACAAAACATTCAATCAGCATTTACACCTAGGTAAATTTACTAGTGCTGTATTTTCTGGAAACTTTGGGCTACCCCAAAGTTAAAAGCTTACTTTAAAGCACTTGTTTGCTGATTTTACAAGATGTTTAAGGATTTTACTCATCCTTATTGCTTTAGGCTACTACCCTAAAGATAGTCTTTATATGTGTGGTAAAAAATTAAACACAACAATTTCCAGCAGAAGTTGTACTTAAGCATTATTAATTGTCTCATTACAGTTAAGAGGAGATTTTTTGTAAGTACCTGAAAGCTTGATTTGTTCGACACTGCTTCAGTGATTGCTCTTGTCAACAATCAACTTATGGCGTTTCCCTTGTTATCAGGTACATTTCTTTGATGTCAGAGGCTAGAAAAGTTAAAAGCTAGAAGCTAGTAGTTCACCTAATTGAAGTAGGAACTGCTATGTCTGTTGCCAATAAACTCAAATTAGTATTGTTTACCGCAGCCTTTCTTTTCCTTGACAAGGCTCAGATCAATCCAATACACAAAACATCATAAATTACTGCGCAGACTAGCTCTCTAATGATTATTTTTTAACTCTAGATGTAAGTTGGATTTCACTTTGATTCATCCAATCTGCACAACTTCGGGTTGAAAAAAAGACTTGACACACAGCTTTTTTGAGACTCACACAAAGTATGTCAAAAGCCTCAATTCTTAGCTGTTTGTTAGGGTCTTAAAGCAGTATCGACTGCTATCGGCAAACTTTAACTATCACTGAAACAATCCATTTATTTAGGTAGAAATCATGGCTAATATCAATGGTACTAATGGTAATGATCAGCTCATTGGCACAACTGAAAATGACCTTATTAAAGGCTTTGGTGGGGATGATTCTATAAATGGTAACGGAGGTAACGATACCCTAGAAGGTGGTGCTGGGAGCGACAACCTGAATGCTTCCTACTCTTCTGGGAACAATACCTTCAAGGGAGGTAGTGAGAATGATAATTTAAATATCTCCTATTCTTCTGGGAATAACACCCTAAGTGGAGATGCTGGTAATGACTATCTGGTGATTAGCTTTTCTACTGGCAAGAATACAGTTTCTGGTGGTGGTGGTAGCGATTACATATATGCTTATGAAGTCCAGGGTGCTAACACCCTCAATGGCGGCGATGGCGATGACAATTTCCGTATCAGTAGCTCGTTGACTGCACCTTCTTCCTTAGTGACTCAAACGGTGAATGGGGACACAGGTAACGATCTCTTATATGTTGATTACAGCAATTCTAATGCAGGAATCACCTCAACTTTTAATGTCAGCAATAACCAAGGCTCGATTACAGCAGGTACAAATCGAGTCAGCTACAGGAATATCGAACGATTAAACATCATAGGTACAGCCTACGATGACTATATTGTTGGGACTAATGGTAACGATACCCTCTCTGGTGGTACTCTTGGCAATGATACGCTTGTTGGCGGTGCTGGTGACGATAACTTGAATGTTAATTACTCAACAACATCCTCCAACTTGGTAACTCAAAAGGTAGATGGAGGAACTGGTGAAGATTACTTGTTTGTTGATTATAGCTATGCTATCAGTGGAATCACCTCCAGTTTTGATGCAAATACTAGCCAAGGCTTGATTACAGCAGGTACAAATCAGGTTAGCTACCAAAATATCGAACAATTAAACATCATAGGTACAGCCTACGATGACTATCTTGTTGCTGGTAGTGGCGGCAATAACACCCTCAACGGTGGCGATGGTGATGACAAGTTGAATGCTAACTCCTCAACAAGTGATAACCTACTTGATGGTGGCGATGGTGATGACCAGTTGAATGCTAATTCCTCAACAGGTGATAACCTACTTAATGGCAGTGCTGGTGATGACAAGTTGAATGCTAATTCCTCAACAGGTGATAACCTACTTGATGGTGGCGATGGTGATGACCAGTTGAATGCTAACTCCTCAACAGGTGATAACCTACTTGATGGTGGCGATGGCAATGATACTCTCTACGCTTCTGATTCCCTTTTTTACGACTTTGAGGGATATGTTAGCACCTCTGGGGCTACCGGCAATAACACGCTCAACGGTGGCGATGGTGATGACAAGTTGAATGCTGACTATTCAACAGGTGATAACCTACTTAATGGTGACGATGGTAATGATACTCTCTCCGTTTCTGGTTCTGCTGGTTACTACGAAAACTCTTTGTCCAACTATCGTAGCGGCTCTGCGGCTACCGGCAATAACACGCTCAACGGCGGAGCTGGTGATGACAACTTAAATGCTAACTATTCAACAGGTGATAACCTACTTGATGGTGGCGATGGCAATGATACTCTCTCCATTTCTGGTAATTACTACTACTCCGGATATCTTCGCGGCTCTGCGACTACCGGCAATAACACGCTCAACGGTGGGGCTGGTGATGACAAGTTGAATGTTGACTATTCAAAAGGTAATAACCTACTTGATGGCGGCGATGGCGATGATACTCTCTCCGCTTCTGGCTTGCTCAACCCACGCTGGTATGGTGATATATTTCTCACATCAGGGAATAACACGCTCAACGGTGGGGCTGGTGATGACAAGTTGAATGTTGACTATTCAAAAGGTAATAACCTACTTGATGGCGGCGATGGCGATGATACTCTCTCCGCTTCTGGCTACGTCTACGCCAAAATCGGCTTATACGTTCATTATTACAGCATTTTTGGTGGGTCAGGAAATAACACCCTCAACGGTGGTGCTGGAGATGACAACTTGGATGCTGACTATTCAATAGGTAATAACCTACTTGATAGCGGTGATGGCGATGATACTCTCTCCGCTTCTGGCTACGTCTACTTAAAGAGCTACAACTCCTACACCAACTCATATAGTTATAGCGTTGTCGGTGGGTCAGGGAATAACACCCTCAACGGTGGCACTGGTGATGACAACTTGAATGCTAACTATTCAACAGGTAATAACCTACTTGATGGCGGTGATGGTAATGATACTCTTTCCGCTTCTGGCTATGTCTACTCCAGCTACAGCTACTACTCCGGTTACAACAATTATAGTCTTGTCGGTGGGTCAGGGAATAACATCCTCAACGGTGGTGCTGGTGATGACAACTTGAATGCTGACTATTCAACAGGTGATAATCTACTTGATGGCGGTGATGGTAATGATACTCTTTCCGTGTCTGGCTACAGCTACTACGACTACAACTCTGGAGTATATAGAGGAATTGGTGGGTCAGGGAATAACACCCTCAACGGTGGTGCTGGTGATGACAACTTAGTTATTAACTATTCCTCAGGTACGAACCTGCTAGATGGCGGTGATGGCGATGATACTCTCTCCGCCCTTAGTGCGTCAGGCGATAACACCCTCAATGGTGGTGCTGGCGATGACATTCTTTATGGTGGTGTTGTTGGTGATATCCTCAATGGTGGTGCTGGTAATGATGCCATCTATGGATATGGCGGCGATGATATCTTTGTCTTCAATAGTTTCAATGAAGGCATTGATACTCTTTATGACTTTGACGCAACAAATGAATTGATTCAGGTATCTGCGACTGGTTTTGGCGGTGATTTGTTAGCAGGTTCACTCTCAGCTAGTCAGTTTATTTTAGGAGCATCGGCAACGACAACCGAGCAGCGATTCGTTTATGACTCGACTACAGGTGCGCTATATTTTGACCAAGATGGCAGTGCTGGTGGATTTAGTCAGGTACAATTCGCACAATTATCTAGTGGAGTTTCACTCACCGAAAACAATTTTGTGGTTGTTTAAAGACCAGGACTAAAGCAAGCAAGGGAGCAGGAGCAGATTGGATAGTAACCTCTTCCCTGCTCTTTTGCCCCGAAGCGGGCCCCTTTGCTGTCTTAATAGTGCTAATAAGATTGCAACCCTGCAAATTGTGTTGAATTATTTAGTCACGCTCAGATATTCTGTTGCTATTTTTTGCAATGCTTGACGATTGACTTTACCTTGAGAATTGCGTGGTAAACTTTCTAGACAAATCCAATGTTTCGGTATTTTAAATTTACTGAGTTTATGTTTAAGTAAAGATTGAATTTCTAAATAAGATGTATTTATATCTTGCAAAACATATATAGCTGTTAACGCTTGTCCCCAATGTTTATCAGGTATGCCAATTACACAAACATCAGTAACCATGTTTGTTTCACGGATAGCAGCTTCAATTTCTAGTGGATAAACATTTTCTCCACCTGTAATGATTTTGTCACTGCTGCGTCCGATAATGTGTAAATATCCTTGTTCATCTAAAAAGCCTAAATCATCTACTTGGATATAATCTTGATTTTCCCAAACATGCGGATAATAACCAAGGGTTAAAGATTTAGCTTGAATGGTAATATTGCCAATTTGATTAGCATTTAAAACTTTGCCTTGTTGATTGCAAATTGTTACTTGAGCATGAGGTAAGATGCGACCACTGTTAGTTTTACCTTGGAGAAAATCATCGGGTTTGAGTGTAGCAATTTGCGAGGCAGTTTCTGTCATGCCATAGGTTGGTGCTATTCTAATGTTGTTAAATCGAGCTTTCGCTAATAATTCTTGCCAAGCTGGTGCGCCTCCTAACATCACAGTTTGAAATTGAGCTAACCATGTAGTTAATTCTGCATTTTGTAATAGGCTTTCTAACTGCGTTGGGACTAAGGAAAGGAAAAATTCTGATGCATGAATAGAAGGTATTTGGGCAGATTCTAAGCCTTTGAAAGGCAGAATGACTAGTTGACCGTTAGTTGTAAAAGAACGGATAAACTGCATTAAGCCACTGACATGATATATCGGTAAAACACAAAAAGAATTAATTTTTTGTAACTGAAAATATTCCTTAAAGCCTTGTACAGATGCTGTAAGAGTTTGCCATGTATGGATGGCAAATTTGATTTTACCTGATGAACCACCTGTGGGGATCATAATTTGGCAGGAATGTTGAAGAGGCAGCGCACTGTGTGGGGTGGTTCTGTTGACTTGTAAAAAGGGGTGTTTTTGAGTCAGATATTTTTCCCCTGCTTTTTCTATCCCTACTCCCCAAATAATATCTGGTTGGACTAATTCAAATACTTGTTGCCATTCTTGTATTCCCCAGTCGGGGTTACAAAGAAAGACTGGACAATTGGCTGCACAGGCGGCGAGGAAGCTGGCTAAAAATTTAACTGGTTGGCGTTCAGCTAAGATAATTTTGGGGTTGGTTTTCTGGTTTTTGGAGATTTCTGTTAATTCTGAATACAGTTGTTTTGCTAGTGCAGAAAATTGTTGGCTGTGGTCACAAATTAGCCAATCATTTTGCGGTAAGTTTTGTAGATAAGCTAAAGGCTGTTCCATATATTTTGAGGACTAGCTGTGGCTGTTTGGGCAAAAAAATGATCAATTCCAAAACCAACTGCCCGATTTTTGCGAGATAATTCTGCTGCTAATTGCAGTGCAGGTTGTCTCCCGATGGCAGTTTCAAAGACGGATGAAAAGACGGCATCAATTTCATGCTGTTGGCAAAATTGACGCAGCCGTGATGGTGAACCGATGATTCCTGGTTTGATGACAAAAATTTCTCGCCAGCCTTTTTCATAACAGGTGATGAGTTGCTGGAGTGTGGCGATAGATTCATCTAAGGCGATCGCAGTTGTGTAAGATATACTCAACTCCAACATTTGGGCAAATTCGCTAATTGGTAGCGGTTGTTCGATAAATTCAATTTCTATGGGTAATTGTGCTTGCATACTGTCGCAAGTCCACAGCCATAACTCGGCCTGTGCGTAGCTGAGTCCCCCATTCGCATCTAGGCGCAGTTTCGCTGAGGTGGGTAAACTATGACACAGTGTATCAAATATTGCTAACTCTGTAGCGATCGCATCAACTCCAATTTTCCATTTAAATGTTCGATAACCTTGTTGCCATAAAGTTTGCCATTGCTGTAAAGCTGCTTCCCCAGCCGAGAGTAAGCCACTACAAGGAAGAACCGTTGCAGCTAATTCCTTCTCCTCACTCTTTAATCCTGCAATGGCTGATTCAAACCCAAATTGACAAGCACTTAAATTATCAGATATCGAGAAAATCATCTCCGATGTAATTTCTCTGGGTAGTTGGTGACAAAAATCTAAAGCTTGTTCTAAGGTTTCGGAACCAAACCAGCTAATAGGGGCGATTTCTCCCCAACCAATATTTCCACTGACATCAATTAGGCGGAGGATAATCCCTTCGCGGTGATGCCAAACGCCATGATGAGTAGTTAATGGTTGGGCAAATCTACGTTTATAGGGACGAAATTCAAACTGATAAACCATCAGCCGCCTAGCAAAAATCCCACACCTAATAACAAGCAACTCCAAAAATGGACATTCACAGCAATGAATTTACAGTTGCTAACTTTTTCTGGATGGTTGTGATTTTGATGGACGTGACGACATAATTTAACGGCGTAAGGTAAACTCAACCAACTTAAAATTGTCCAAAAGGGGAAAAATCCCAAAATTACTAACAACAAAGTTAGAGGATAGATGCTGGCGGTAAACCAAATCAACACTTTCGCGCCATTTGCTGTCCCTAAACGAACAATGGGCGAGCGCTTCCCTGCGGCTATGTCATCTTTAACTTGGTGAAAGTGTGAACAAAACAAAATTAAGCTAGTAACAATGCCAACAATCACTGAAGCTGCTAAACTCTTCATCGACCAAGCTTGAGTTTGGCTGTAATAGGCGGCTGCTACTCCTAAAGGGCCGAAGGCAAAAAAGCACAGAATCTCGCCTAACCCTTGATATCCCAGGCGAAACGGCGGCCCTTGGTACATATAGCCCAAAAAACAGCAAAAAAGTATGATCCCAATCACAGTTGGGTCTTTTTGCCAAAGAGCAATCGCCAATATACCCAACAAGCCTGTGACTAAGCAAAGATTTCCTAGCCAAAATATTAGCGATTTATTACCTGTCAAATTCACTAAGGAATGATGCTTATTTTTATCAATTCCTGTTTCCGAATCAAAAACATCATTACTAATATTTTCCCATGCCAAAATTAAGATTGCTGCTGCTAAAAAAGTCAAGAATACTTGCCAATTCAAAATCTTAGTTTCCGCAAAAGCTACTACTGTTCCTATCCAAATCGGCATAATAGCTACACTATACATTGGCGGTTTTATGGCCGCCATCCATAGCTTACTTTTAGAACGAGAAATTGGCTTGGTGGTCATACCTTTTCTTAGTGAATCTGCGCTCAATCTTGCTACTATTTGTGATTATTTATTGCGCCTAAGCGCATTTTTTAACAAAATTAGTAGCTAATTAATTATTATTAATTAAATTATTCCACAACTTTAACCATAATGATGATTGTTGCTCTATTTAAGCGATTAATAATTCTTATTTTTATCTATTGTACTCAGCAATTAGCATACTGTTCAGTAACGTTTTTAGCAAATAGCACTCAGCACTTTTTTATGCTTTTTCATACTTCTCTTAGTAAAACTTATTTTTCAATTGCAGGTCAAAACAGAGGACAGCTTGTCTTAGTTTAGTAATACCCTAAACACAGCAAACTATACTCTGGTGAAATGGTGACTGAATATGCTACCTGTAGAAATAGACCATGTTTAATTACACTTTAGGAAGATAACTTAAAAAAAATTTACTATTGCTAGATCCATGACAGTTTCACCATGTCGCAGCAACTTCTTTGTCAATCACAAAGACATTCATCAATTTCTGTTAGCAGTACAACAAAATTGCCTTAACAATAATTGTCGGCAAATTGCCAGTATTTCTCTGGAGCTTGATTGGGTTGATCCTTTAGTTGTATTAGCTAAACTAACGCAAGCAAATGAAATAAATTTTTACTTTGAGAACAGAGGTAAAGGTGAAGCGATCGCCGCAATTGACGCTGTAGAAAAATTACAAATTAATGGACAAGACCGTTTTAATCAAGCTGAATATTTTATCAAAAATTGCCAAAAAAATATAATTAATTTTAATATAAGTCCTAAAAATTTTTCTGGGCCGCACTTTTTTTGTTACTTTAGTTTTTTTCCTGACAACAACCAAGCCGACTATCCATTTCCCTCGGCAACAATTTTTCTGCCGCGTTGGCAAGTCTCTGTTAAACACCAACACTGCACACTAGTAACCAATATACTAATCTCTGGCAACACAAATGTCCAAAAAATTTGGCAGAGTTTATGGAATAAAATTGAGTTTATTAATTCTTTAGACTATTTTTCTCCCCAACTCGATATTCTATCAACCAGCTTTTGTCAGCAATCTGTATCTCAAGGTACAGAATTTAAACGCTCTGTTGTCTCAGCTTTAGAAAAAATTCAAGCTAGCCATTTAAGTAAAATTGTCCTCGCTGATGCCTTAGATGTTAGGTTAAACCATCAGTTTGATTTATATAAATCATTAGATAATCTGAGAAAAATCCATCCTAATTGTTATATTTTTTCTACAAGTAATGGTAAAGGACAAAATTTTATTGGAGCAAGCCCAGAAAGATTAATTAGTATTCATAATCAACAGTTGATTACAGATGCTTTAGCTGGCTCTGCACCACGCGGTACTACACCCACAGAAGATGCGGCCAATGCCAATCGTTTGCTCAACAGCGAAAAAGAAAGACACGAACACTCTTTAGTGATTGATTTTATTACTCAACGCCTCTCACAGTTAGGGTTGTTACCCCAGGTATTACCAGCACGTTTACGCCAGCTATCTAATATCCAACATTTGTGGACACCAATTCATGCTATGGTGCCGGCGAATGTCCATCCATTAAAAATAGTCGCTCAACTACATCCCACTCCAGCTGTTGCAGGTGCAGCGAGAGATGTAGCTTGCGCCGAAATTCGCCGTTACGAAAACTTTGAGCGAGGGTTATATGCAGCACCTTTAGGTTGGATAGACTCTCAAGGTAACTGCGAATTTATTGTTGGGATTCGTTCAGCTTTAATTGATGGCGATCGCGCTAGACTTTACGCAGGTGCAGGTATCGTTGCCGGTTCTGATCCCGATAAAGAATTTGCCGAAGTCCAACTCAAGCTCCAAGCATTACTCAAAGCATTGGTTTAGCTCCATTGTCTGGGGAACTGGCGACAGAAAATGCTGAAAAGCCCGCTTATGAAGCATATCAAAACCTAAAACCTCTAAATTGCATAAATATTTAAACAACTAGTGATAAATTCAGTGAGTATTTATTCACTTGTTTTGTGGTGCGTTGTTAGCGCGATCGCCTCTTAAGATATTTTTAGCCCTAATTTATGACCAAGCCCTGTTGGGGCGGGGTGTGGGATTTAGGGATGTAAGGAAAATACAGCCCCAACAAAAGCGCGAGTCATAAACCACGCCTTTTTCAGGAAGGGATGAGAATCCCCTACACCCTGTTCCAATCAAGAGATTTGGAGTTAAAAGTTACAATGTTATTACTAGTACAGGTTGGCGTAAATAAACAGACCAGCAAAAATTGCTAAAAGGCCTGTAGTATCACGATTCTTTCTTTTTACTTTTGACTTTTTACTTTTGCCTTGTTGTACTAGTTTTCAAAAGCTGATCGTGAACTTTTACTAAAAAAAGTAGGTATTCATAGTTTATGAATCGGCACAAATCCAAACGCAATCGTAGTGTTATACTCACTCGCCAAGGTTGGCAAAAGCTTCAAACAGCTAAACTTGCAGCAGAACTGCAAGAAAAATCTGGCTCTAAATACACACTCGAAGAAATATGTGAACGCACTGGGTTATCTTCTAACACAATTGCAAAGATATTAACTAATCAAGAAGGAGTGGATAAACGAACGCTGGTTTACTTATTTATGGCGTTTAATTTAGAGCTAAATCCCCAAGACTATTGCAAGTTAAATTCTGATGCAGCAAAGCTTTCAGCTGCAAAATCATCCCAATATGTTGATTGGGAACAGATGATAGATGTATCGATTTTTTATGGACGCACCAGCGAACTCACGCTCTTAGAGCAATGGCTATGTCAAGAACACTGTCGAGTCATCGCATTATTGGGAATCGGCGGCATTGGTAAAACAGCTTTAGCTGCTAAACTAGTACAAACAGTGCAAGGATGTTTTGAATATGTAATTTGGCGATCGCTTCATCATGCTCCCCCTTTATTTGAATTGCTTGCCAATTTAATTGAGTGTTTTACCAAACAAGAAGTATTCACAACTGATTTAGCCAACACCGTTGAGGGCAGAATATCCCAACTGATTAAATATTTGCAACAACAGCGATGTCTGATTGTCTTAGATAATCTAGAGACAATTTTGCAACCTGGAGCTTATGCTGGGTGTTATCAAAAAGGTTATGAAGATTATGGTTTACTCATCCAAAGATTAGGGCAAGTTATACATCAAAGTTCTGTATTATTAACTTCTCGTGAAAAACCCAAAGATTTAGGGTTACAAGCAGGACAAGCATTACCTGTGCGTTTCCTACAACTAGCAGGCTTGACAACCGAAGCCGGCAAAAAGATTTTTGATCTCAAAGGTCTGTTTGGTACAGAGTCACAAAAAAAAGCTTTGATCGAGATTTACTGTGGAAATCCATTAGCTTTAAACATAGTTACCGCAACTATTCAAGATGTCTTTAATGGTGATATTGCTCAGTTTTTGCAGCAAAATATCACTATTTGTCGGGATATTTCTACTGTTTTAGAGCGGCAGTTTGAACGTTTAGCTAATTTAGAGCGTGTAGTTTTGTACTGGCTGGCAATTAATCGTGAGCCAATGGCACTCTACAATTTACAAGCAGATTTACATTTATTAGTATCACCACCCAAATTAATCGAAGCTCTAGAATCTTTAATTAATCGTAGTTTAGTTGATAAAATTCATCCAACACCAAACAAACAAGCTGGATTATGCTATACATTAAACTCTGTACTTCTAGAGTATGTGACCAAAAAATTAATTCAGCAAACATTTCAAGAAATTGCCACTCAAAATATTTCTCTACTGAAGTATTATGCTTTAAGTAAATCTCAAGCTAAAGATTACATCAGAGAATCTCAAATTAGCGGCATTATTCAGCCAGTTATCGATAAACTTTTAACTACTTTCTCGACCCCAAAAAACTTAGAAAAACATTTAAATGCAATTTTAGTCAAGTTGCAAAAAGAATCACCCTTAGAACCTGGATATACAAGTGGAAATATTCTCAATTTGCTGCTGCATTTAAAGACAGATTTAAAAGGGTATGATTTTTCTCATCTTAATGTGTGGCAAGTAGATATGCGGGGTGTGAGATTACCGCAAGTCAACTTTCAAAAAGCTGATTTATCCAAATCAACTTTTACTAAAGATTTTAGTCACATTTCTGCTTTAGCATTCAGCCCCAATGGCAAAACCTTAGCCATGAGTGATGCAAATGGTAAAATTTGCTTGTGGCGAGATTTTGCCGCAGAGGAACAGCTTTTGACCTGTATCGGCCACATTGATGGTGTACAAGCGATCGCCTTTAATCCCAACAGTACCATTCTTGCCAGTGGCGGTAATGACCAGAACGTAAAACTTTGGGATGTAGATACAGGTCAATGTCTAAAAACTTTGACAGAACATCCTGAGCGAGTCAAATCCCTTGCTTTTAGTCCCCAAGGAGATATTCTCGCTATCGGTAGCGACGATTGGGTTATACACTTGTGGACTATGGCAGACAGCAAATACCATCAACAATTACAGGCACATCAAGGTTCCATATTATCCGTAGTGTTTAGTCCCCAAGGTAAAATTCTTGCTAGTGCCAGTAGCGATAAAACCATCAAACTATGGAATTTCCACAAAGGGAAATGCCTCGCAACTTTACAAGGACATACAGATTCGGTTGACTCACTAGCTTTCCATCACAACGGTCATCTTTTGGTGAGTGGTAGTGAAGACCAGACGATTAAACTTTGGAGTATTCCAGAAGGCAAATGTTTAAGAACCTTTCACGGGCATAGCGACAGAGTTAGCACTGTTGCCTTAGCACCGCACAGTGATATTTTAGCTAGCGGTAGCGATGACCACACTATCAAACTCTGGCATCTGCGCACAGGAGAATGTCTGAAAACATTGCCAGCACACAAAAGTTCCGTCTGTTCGGTGGTATTCAGTCCAGACGGTCAAACCCTAGTCAGTGGTAGTGAAGACCACAGCGTCAGATTTTGGGATGTCAACACAGGCCAAGCCTTAATCAACTTACAAGGATACAGCAACGGAGTACAGTCAGTTGCCTTTGCCCTTGGCGGTCAAACCATAATTAGCAGCAACAATCACCAAAGCATTCAACTTTGGGATGTGACAGAAGGCAAGTGCTACAAAACTTTGTCAGCCCACCCCCATCGCGTCCGAACCATAGCCTTTAGTCCTCAAGGTAACATCTTAGCAAGCAGCGGTTACGATCGCCTCGTGAAACTGTGGGATAGCACCACCTGTCAATGCTGCAACATTCTCCAAGGCCATACTGGCTGGGTAAAATCCATCGCCTTTGCCCCAGGCGGAAACATCCTGGCTAGTGGTAGTGACGATAAAACAGTCAAGCTTTGGGATGTCCACACTGGTCAAGTTGTCAAAACTTTGGCACATACTCATGGAGTCTGGTCAGTTGCTTTCAGTCCCAAAGGTCAAATTTTAGCTAGTGGTAGTGATGACCAAACAATCAAGCTTTGGGATGTAAATACAGGTGAATGTCTCCAAGTTTTGCAAGGACACACCAGTTGGGTCTTATCCGTCGCTTTTAGTCCAGACGGAAAGACATTAGCCAGTAGCAGTAAAGACAAAACCATCAAACTTTGGGATGTGAATACAGGTAAATGTCTCCAAGTTTTGCAGGGACACACCAGTTGGGTCTTATCCATTGCTTTTAGTCCTGACGGTAAACTTCTAGCTAGCGGCAGCGTAGATCAAACATTAAAGTTGTGGGATATCCGCCAATCTTATCAATGTGTCAAAACTTTGTCTGGTCATACTCACTGGGTCAGATCAGTTGCCTTTAGTCCAGATAGCCAAACTTTAGTCAGTGGCAGCGAAGATGAAACCGTGAAATTATGGCAAGTTAGTACCAGTGAATGCCTCAAAACCCTAAGAAATGAAAGACCTTATGAAGGGATGAACATTACTGATGTTACTGGTTTAACCGCAACAACTATTGCATCTTTAAAAGTTTTAGGCGCAATTGAAAGCTGAAAGATACACAATCACTTGTGGATTTAACGTAAGGATACATCCGTCAGAATTCAGAATTCAGAATAATTCAAGAATCTGAATAATATGTGGTGACTAAATATATAAATCAGATTAAATTCCTTATCAATTCTGACTTCTGGCTCCTGGGTACTGAATTCTGACGATTTAACTTTCTTATAAGTGCTGAAATCAATTAATATTGAACTCCTGATTTATTAACTGAGAAACTACATTTTGGGAGTTTCAATGTCAAACATGATTTGGGACAAAATTATTGCTGTCTTTAGAAATAACTTAATTTTTTAACTATTAGTATTTATATTTATTATCGGCTTGACAATTGACTTTTAACAATTCTTCATGTAATCTTCTAAATAAGAAAAATCATTCAAAACATCCAACTAAAATATTAAATTTTTATTTAATCTCAATAAATAAAAAAATATTGAATTTTCTAATACATACAATTTCAATCACAATTGATGAGTAATTGTGATGATTATATTGCTCAATTTTTACTTAAAAATTACTCAAATATTGCCAGCTATTGTAGGTTTTTAGTTTTAGTGATATAAAATCAGATTTATAAATACTGACAGGCGGTGTAATTTTTCTAAATTAATTAGCTTTGTAACCAATCTCATCAACTGCTCGTGTTTTACCCAAGCCAGCATTAGAAGTTTACTACTCCAACATCCAATTCTTAATTAAAACATTATGAAAACGGAGAAACCCAAACGTCATCGCGGGCTGATATTGACTAGGGAAGGTTGGCACAAGCTTCAGAATGCCAAGCTTGAATGGGAATTTAAGGAAAACAATGGTTCCAAATCAACATTAGAAGAATTAAGCGAACAAGCAGGTATAACTCCTGTCACCTTTAGAAAGGTACTTACCCGTGAAACAGGTGTGGACAAGCGCACACTGGTGCGCTTGTTTATGATGTTTAATTTAGAATTAGACAAAAGCGATTATATAAGTGCAGATTCAGATTTAAAAACAGAACCAGTCCCAAAATATCCCAAACGTATTGATTGGGGAGAAATGGTTGATGTATCGGTGTTTTATGGGCGCACCAATGAGCTTGCTTTATTAGAGCAATGGCTGTGCCAAGAACGCCGTCGCGTGATAGCAATTTTAGGAATGGGTGGAATTGGGAAAACTTCGTTAGCTGCCAAATTAGCACAAAAAGTCCAAGGAAGATTTGAATATATCATTTGGCGATCGCTTTACAATGCTCCGCCCCTATTTGATCTGCTAGCTAACTTAATTCAATTTTTATCTGATGAACAAATATTAGAAGCTGAATTGCCCAAAACTGTAAATGGCAGAATATCACAACTTATTGAATATTTGCAACAAAAACCCTGTCTAATCATCTTAGATAATCTAGAAACCATTCTCCAAACAGGAGCTTATGCAGGTTGCTATCGAGAAGGTTATGAAGATTATGGTTTAATCATTAAACGATTAGGGCAAGTCAGACATCAAAGCACCTTAGTATTAACTTCTCGGGAAAAACCCAAAGACATCGCCTCCTTAGAAGGAGAAGCGCTCGCTGTTCGCTCTTTACAACTGAGTGGCTTAGAAGTGTTAGCAGGCCAAAAAATCTTTGCCGCTAAAGGTTTTTCTGGTTCTGAGTCAGAATTACCCGCCGTAGTTGAGCGTTACGCTGGCAATGCCCTAGCATTGAAAATAGTTGCCACAACCATCCAAGATGTTTTTGATAGCAACGTCGCTGAATTTCTGCAACATTACACAGCTGTTTTTGGCAGCATTCGGGATCTGCTAGACCAGCAGTTTTCTCGCTTGGCCAACTTAGAAAAAGATATTATGTACTGGCTAGCAATCAATCGTGAGCCAGTCTCACTCTCAGAAATTCGAGAAGATATAGTATCACCAATCCCACCCCAAAACTTACTAGAAGCTCTAGAATCTCTAACAAGGCGTTCTTTAGTTGAGAAAAATGCTGCACTTTTCACCCTACAACCTGTAGTCATGGAGTATGTGACTCAGCGATTGATAGAAATAGTTTGTCAAGAGATTGTCACTCACCAAATAGATTTGTTCAGATGTCATGCGTTGATGAAAGCAACCGCGAAAGACTATGTAAGAGAAATTCAAACTCGCCTAATTCTTAACCCAGTGAGAGATAGGTTAATCACTGCATTGAAAGGGAAAAGGAATCTGGAAAATCAACTAGCTAAAATTATTGCAAATTCACGCAAGACATCACCTTTAGAACAAAGTTATACCGCTGGAAATGTTCTCAATCTCCTATGCTATTTAGAAGCCGATCTCAGCTGCTATGATTTTTCATATCTGAGCATTTGGCAAGCAGATTTGAGGTGTTTGAAATTACACAATGTTAATTTTCAAAATGCCAATTTTGATAAATCTGTGTTTGCTGAAACCTTCGGTGGGGTTTTATCAGTAGTTTTTAGCCCTGATGGAAAATTATTGGCTATAGGTGATACTAATGGTGAAATTCGCTTATACCAAGTTTCAGATTGGAAACAACTTTTGTTTTGTAGAGCACATACCAACTGGGTTTTGTCAATAGCATTTAGCCCCAATAGTACTATTCTAGCTAGTAGTAGTAGTGACAAGACAATAAAGTTATGGGATGTGAAAACAGGTCAGTGCTTTTACACCTTACAAGGACACAAACATGAAGTTTGGTCAGTTGCCTTCAGTCCAGATGGTGAATTATTAGCTAGTGCTAGTGATGACCAGACAATAAAGTTATGGAATATTAGGACTGGTGAATGCCATAAAACCTTCCAAGGACATACAAGTTGGGTATGCTGTGTTATTTTCAGTCCAGATGGAAAAACATTGATCAGTGGTAGTGATGACCAAACAGTTAGGGTATGGGATATCAAAACGGCTGAATGCATCAACACTTTTCAAGGTCACACTGATGGAATACGATCAATTGCCATCAGTCGTGATGGTCAAATGTTAGCAACTGCAAGTGAAGACCAGACAGTCCGATTATGGAACATCAAAACTGGTAAATGTCTTAACACTTTATTAGGACATTCTAATGAAGTTTATTCAGTCGCCTTTTGCCCTCAGGATGATATTTTAGCTAGTAGCGGTTTTGACCAAATGGTGAAATTGTGGAGTATTCAAACAGGAGAATGCATAAAAACTTTTCCGGGACATTCAGGTTGGGTATTTAGTGTTGCCTTTAGCCCGCAGGGTAATATCTTAGCAAGTAGTAGCTATGATCAAACAGTCAAATTATGGAGTATTCAGACTGGTGAATGTCTCAAAACCTTTCAGGGATATACAAATCAAGTATTATCACTTGCCTTCAGTCCAAATGGGAAGACTTTAGCAAGTGGTAGTCATGACTCTTTAATGCGATTATGGGATATTAATAGTGGTAAATGCCTCAAAATATTCCAAGGGCATAGTGCTGCTATCCAATCTGCCGCATTTAATCCAGATGGTCGGACATTAGCAAGTGGAAGCCATGACTTTTCAGTCAGGTTGTGGGATATTAATAGTGGTCAATGCCTCAAAATATTCCAAGGGCATGAGGCTCTAGTTTGGTCTGTCGCTTTCTGCCCCACTGGTCAAACAATAGCCAGTGGCAGCGATGATAAAACCTTGAGGTTATGGAATGTCAGTACTGGTCAATGTTTGAAAATTTTCCAGGAACATCAAGCTGCGGTTTGGTCAGTGGCGTTTAACCCCCAAGGAAAGATGCTAGCGAGTGGCTCTTTAGATCAGGCAGTCAAATTATGGGATATTAGTACAGGTGAGTGTACAATAACACTCAAGGAGCATACGACTTGGGTTTCTTGTGTGACTTTTAGTCCAGATGGAGAACTACTAGCTAGTGCTAGTTTGGATGGAACATTAATGTTATGGAATCTCAGATCCAGTGAATATATCAGGGTTTTCCAGGCAAGTACAGGTTGGTTGCCATCATTTGCTTTTAGTCCAGATAGTCGAATACTGGCAACTATTTGTCAAGATAATACAATCAAATTATGGGATGTGAGTAAAGATAAATGTCTCAGAACTTTGCAAGGACATACAAGTAGGCTTTGGTCAGTTGCCTTTAGTCCTAATAGCCAGATTCTCGCTAGTAGTGGTGATGATGAGACAATTAGACTATGGGATATAGTAACAGGTGAATGTATAAAAAGTATAAAAGCAAAACCGCCCTATGAACGTATGAATATCATAGGAGTTACAGGTTTAACTACAGCTACTATTGCTACATTAAAAATATTGGGGGCAGTTACTGACTAAAATCAGTCTTGATATGCAGCTAGATGAAATCGGATGAATTTCACTAAGTTAGAGATTGATGTGTTGCAAACCTTACTTAAAAAATAAATTCAATGAATAGAAAATATTGGGATTGGGTAAGTTAAAATCCTTGAATGTCAAGTTATTGTTGCAGTCAAAGCTATTATTAAACTTACTTTGACTATTGGCTAAAAACTAGACAATCAAGGATATAAACTATGCAATTTTTAGATTATTCAATGAAATAAGAGTCTAAATCTAAAATAGATTAAGTGTAGTATCACTTGGCAATCCATTTCCAAACTCATTAGTGATAATACTTCCCAAATCTTCAAGCTCCATGTCATTTAATAAATTTAATCCGGCCTCCAGAAAATAATTGCTGATATCTGATATTGAAGACTTTTGCTCAATAGCTATAGTTTTGTTTTTATGGGTAAAGATAGTTGAGAAAATATTTTCATCAACAAACCCCGAAGCTAGACACACTAAAGTCCAAAATCCAAATTTGAGAATCCGAAATTGCATCTTTTTTCTCCTGATAGATGAAACATGACAGTTAGAATAACTATGACTGAAACATAGTTCTAGTGAGTCCGGGCTTAGGAGTTTAGAGGTTTAGGGTTAATAGGTTTTGAAAACCTAGCATATACAGCCACTCCAATACTCTTGCAACTTTCTCCAAACCTTTTTATACTTAAGCCCTAATAACCAGCCAAAATTCCTTTTTAGATACTCAAATTACTAGAATTCTAGGTTATTAAATCCGTTCAAACTCCTAAACAAGCATTTAATTCTAGGGGTTTCAATACTTTCAAAAGTTCTTCATCTGATATGTAGTTTTCTTTTGGCGGCATAAAGCGTAATATTGCGCTTTCATAACAAGCTCTCGCTACAGAAATACGCTCTGAAAGAGTAAGCTCTGTAACAATCTTAACTGTATCCTCAATGTGCTTGACTTCAGCACCTATGCCACTATGTACCCGTAACCATCGTGTTGCATAAATACCTGGAGGGAACAAAGCGTCTATACTCTGAATATAATCTTCTCTTTGAAATGTCCCTAAGCGTTCACTTGTATAGGAATGACCAATACAATTAATTGGATCACTCACTTGCACACTTTGGATGAAGTAATCTAACCAAGACTTGATGGCATTAGGAAACATTACTTGCACTACAGCCTCTGCTTTATATCCCATCGACTGAATATCAAGCAGGGCGAGTTGATCGTGACCGGCTTCTTCTTTGGCTTTCTGTGCAGCCCACTGTGCCAATATTTGGCGACCAGATGCAGCAAAGCGTTGAGCAGCTTCTTCCATTAGGCGAGAGGTATGGCAACTGGAATGATAAGCACCTGCCATTTGCCATACCCAACGAGTACAAGTCAGTTTTGGTGGACGGCGATTGGTTTTGACTGTGTGCCATGCAGAGACGATCGCATTATCTAATAACTTCTGAGTTTGAGCTACTCTCTCTGCATAATTCATATTTGCAGTAAAGTAATTGCTATGCACAGAAGTTTGTCTATAACTTTGTTTGAGTGCTATTTCGTCAGATACAAAACCTGTTGATTCAGGACTAAAAAATTCATTACGCATAGTTAATTTCCTTGCTGATGGTTGCAACAGAATTTAGGGTGTTATTCGTCTTGGTGATGCTCAATAGAGTTGTTGCTCAATAAGCTAAATCAGGCTATTGGAGACGTTATGAAGCAACAAGTTTCCAAAATTGCTAGTTTAGCCATTAGATGTCAAACAAAACCCAAACTACTTTTTAACAGCAAAGTACCACTGAATGTTAACTCAGTATTATCAAGACTTTAAGCCATCAAAATTGTCCTAAACGAGATGGCTACAACTATAGTTGCGGTAAAGAGAAAAAATCTTAATTACAAACACAAACCTTCTTCATAAGGTTGTGTCTAGATGCAATGTAGAATCATTATAAGTTTTGCAGTATTGCTTGCTCATCATACGCACCCTCGTTTTTGTAGTTATGTAGATGCTTGATGCACTTTAGTTTGCTAACTTTAAACAACTTCTGCAACTCAAGATAAGCAACTTAAGATAAAGATAAGGAATTTTTTTAGTGACTTTAGCACTAGCAACTTTTGATTTGTACATACATATGTACTATATAAGTTGAAAATCTTGATAACTCAGGAATAGTACAAATTGATTGTTGTAAATCTTGCCAGAGAACAAAACTAGCTTGTTAAAGCATAATATATATGGATCATATTTAAATGAAATTCATTAAAGCGAACTAGATGCGATCGCAACCAATAAGTTACGCTCTGCGATTTCTCAAATTCTTCTAGAGACAGAAAATCGAGCATCGCACCTAGTAAACATTATCTAAATCATCCGCTATGACAGGATATTGCTAGATATAACTTTTAGTAAAGTTAGTTGCACTGACAATTTACACTTCATCTCGACTCGAAACCTTGCTAGTTATAACTTTGTCAAAATTAAAAATCAAATCTAAAAATTTTCTCTTAAGTTTTCTATCTTAACTGGCGAAAATCAATCTTGAACTACATAATTATACCCAAAGCCCTTGAGAGCAATACTCACTCTCAAGACCTCTTACCACTAACTTACTCGGTTATATCCCCCAATTGATATATGGGGGCTTTTCCCTCTCATTCTCGAGAGCAGTTTACTTTTGGCTAGAAACCATATCCTGAAACAAAAGTCAATTTGTTTTTGCACAACATAACTACAACTTCAGAAGGAAAACCACACTAGCACATCTCCAAAAAAGTTCAATCCGTCTGACAATTTTCTTCATTCATGTTGGTCTTGTGATAACCAGTCCTTTCAACCTGGTCAAACTTCTCCTAATTTTTTCTGTGTCAAGCGTTGTATTTATGGATTTAAGTTAACGGTATCGAAAAAATGAGTACCGCACAATCAAGTATAGGAGTTGTTGACTTACTTAGTCTTCAATAATGCCACATTCACAATGATGCTCAAGGAAATGGCAGATAAAACTGAGTTAACCCAACTATTATTAAACAAAAATTGTGGGTATTCATGATCAAGTACGTGCATAGAAAAATTTGGTTGAAGCCTGTAGAGAGTTAAATAATGAAGCGAACCAATTACTACAGTAATCTGTTAGTTGATTATTCTAAACCAGAGCTAGTTTCCCCTGAACTAGCAACACAAATACTCACAGATGCAGAGACATATTTTTCTTTACGCAACGATAACTTACCGGAAATAACTCCAGAATATAGCCTAGAGCAAATAGAACAAGAAAATAAACATTGGTGGCCGACTCACTGTGAAGCACTAAGACAAGGACGTGGCGACATTTTAGCAGGTGAATATGCGAATAATCTGGTATATTTCTGCGCTGATGGGCCATTTTATGGTAAAGCTTCAGCTACAAATAGAGAAGTAAATCGTTGGGCGATTCTTGCTCAACCAACTGTCACAATAGCTTGGCCAATCATTATGTTTAATGGTGAAGTCATCTACTCTGAATGGAATTGTTTTGATAATGAAACGCACGAAGTTATTGCTAAAGGTAACGAAACCTTATTGCGCCGTGGACATCGAGGTGCGTGCTACTTAAAATGCGAGCAACTGAGTTTTTTTCGTGATGTTTATGCTGCTAATGAATTGTTGTATTGGATCAGACGTTAATCATAATATGTATTGAAAAATAAGTAAAATGCCAGGAATGTGAGGTAATATAGCGATTCCCAGTTAAGTGAGGTACAGGTAATATTTTGAAACGCAGAGGGTCGCAGAGTTAAGCGCAGAGGTACGCAGAGATTTGTACTTCAGCAGACTAGGAAACGCTATAACTCTATTTTCTAACAATATCAATAATTTCCAAAGTTCAAGTGCATTACTGTAGTTAAAATCATTTGAAATGCTATCTAAGTGTGTTTAATACAATGAGCGAGGCTAAAGTGATGGAATCTAATTACTTATTAAATGGGATTGACTCTTATAAAGTTAACATCGCTATTAATACAGCGATACTCACAAATTTTGAAAAGTTCTTGCTTCAGTCCCAACCTTTGTTAAGTCGAGTTTTTCGATTTATCGAGATGAACTATCATAATTCAATTAGTTTAAGAGAAGTGGCTGAAGCTGTCAGTCGTTCTCCTGCTTATCTCACTGATCTTGTACGGCGAGAAACCGGAAAAACTGTACTCTGTTGGATTGTGGAGCGTCGTATGGTAGAGGCGCGTCGGTTGTTAATTGAAACAGACCAGTCAGTAGAACAAATTGCGGAAGCCGTAGGCTATTTAGATAGACGACACTTTGGTCGTCAATTTCTCCGACTCCACAATACAACGCCGCAAACATGGCGCAGGTCATATCGTAGTAACAATACCCCACGTTGGCAAAAAGTTCCACAAACAACAAACTCAACGGAAACCATCAACCAAGAATCTAAAACTGTGGCTTTTGCAGAGGCGCAAAGATTACAAGCTTGTATTCAAGAGATTGTGGCAATTTTTCATCAGAGTAATGTGGTGAATGAAGTACTAATGTTTAAAAGTGAAAACGGTTCTGTAGCAAAAATTGACAATGGTTTAATACAAATAACCTTTGTCCCAACTTGTGAGTCTTGTTGAGTTTGTTAGAACTCCTTGTAAATATTTGTATGGGTGTCAAGGTCAGAAATTTTTATTCTTGAAATTAACCAGTAGCTAGCAGTAAAAAGTCAATGCTGCAAATATTATATGAAAAACTGTCCTTGCTGCTCTCATCGGCTTTTACAACACGTTAGTCATAACCAAGTGTATTGGTTCTGCCGAAACTGCTGGTTAGAAATACCTTTACAGAAATTAGACAGTTCAACCCAAAAAAAAGCTGACAACTTATCGCAATTTGTTAATTTGGAGAAGAAAAAAGTATTATTTATAGACACGTAGTAAGCTTTTATAGCAATCCTATCTGAGTTGTGAAAAATATTCTTTTTAACCAACCGCAAAAGACGCAAAGGACACAAAGAAAGAGAAGAAAGAGAATTTCACAAATGATTTAGGATTGCTATATATATTTAACTTGCATCAAATGGGCGGAAAAGATGTCTACCCCACAAGAGTTTGATGTAATTGCAATATGCAAAATAGATGTTTTTTAGCTGAAAAGAAAAAACTTCCGCACAAAGATTGTCTGTTGAAAATGGGTTAAGGGGTGTAAGGGTGTAAATTTTTTGAATATGTACACTCTTGCACCCCATACTATTGATTTTTCGTTTTTATGCGTAATACAACATTGAAGAATAAACTGCTTGCAGGAGTCGTTTACAAGAGGTCTTGAGATACTCTTCCATACATTAGTGTCATAGCTCTGAGGCGATCGCTAATTTCGGGTGTTAAAGCGGTAGACTGGTATCGCCACCCCCAACTACCTACAGCTTTTCCAGGAAAATTCATTCGAGCTTCAGTACCCAATCCCAAAATATCTTGTAGAGGAATAATTGCCTGATTAGCTACCGAACTCAATGCCAATCGAATTAAATCCCAGTTTATTTCCGACTCATTATGACAACCTAAATAACTCAAAACTTGTTTTCTTTCTGGAGGTAACAATTGTTGAAACCAACCAACTGTCGTGTCATTATCATGAGTACCTGTATAGACAACAGAATTTGACTCATAATTGTACGGTAAAAAGCGTTTTTCAGCTTGTAAACCTTCGCCAAACGCAAACTGTAATATTTTCATCCCTGGAAATTCAAATTTATCTCGCAGCGCGTATACCTCTGGGGTGATTTCTCCTAAATCTTCGGCAATAATTGGCATCTGACCTAGCTCTTGTTTCAATACCTGAAAAAAAGCCTCTCCAGGTGCTTCAATCCACCTACCATTTGTGGCAGTAGTTTCACCTTGATTGACAGCCCAGTATGCTTGAAAGCCTCGAAAATGGTCAATGCGAATCAAATCCACACAATTGAGCATAGATTGAAAACGTTGCACCCACCATTGAAAGTTGTCTTGCTTGAGACGTACCCAGTTATAAACTGGATTTCCCCACAACTGCCCAGTGCTACTGAAGTAATCTGGAGGCGTGCCTGCCATTAGTGCTGGCTCACCGGACTCATCAAGACAAAAATTGCCAGGATTAGCCCAAACATCCGCACTATCATGAGCTACATAAATGGCAATATCTCCTAATATCTGGATTCCTCGCTGGTTAGCATAGCGTTTGAGTTGAGACCACTGCCAGAAAAACTCAAATTGTAGATATTGATGGTAAAAAATTTCCTCTGCTAGTTGTTGCTGCCATTTTTCCAGTGCTTCTGGTTTGCGCTGGGCAATAGCACTCTCCCATTTATGCCAACTACTACCGTGGTGAGCTTGTTTGAGAGCCATAAATAAAGCATAATCATCTAACCAGTAAGCCTGACTCTGACAAAAGTCTTGAAATTCCTGTTGTTGATTTAAAGTTGCATGAGTTTTGAAGTTGTTGCAAGCTGTTTTTAGTATGGGGAGCTTTGTGGCGATTACCTTGGTAAAATCGACTGTTTCCGCAGGAAAGTCGGGTAAATTTGTTAAACTATCTTCAGATATTAGACCCTTTTTATATAGCAAATCGGGACTAATTAATAAGGGATTTCCTGCGATCGCACAATAAGAAGCATAAGGAGAATTACTATCGCCAGTAGGGCCAAGTGGTAGTATCTGCCAAAGCTGTTGTTTACTTTCGGCTAAAAAATCAACAAATTGATAAGCTTCCGCCCCAAAGTCACCAATACCAAATCGGCTAGGCAAAGAAGTCGGATGCAGTAAAATCCCACTAGTTCTAGGAAAAGGCATAATCTACCTCTAGTTAATAAATTACAAAATTGATGCAAATTGCGATCGCCTGTTTTTGAGATTTGATTAATCGTGTCAAAAAACTACTCATATTAAAATAAATTTGGCAAATCTCCTATACGACACAGCGCATTTGAGCCACTATGAACTACTGGTTTACAGCATGATTTTGCTCGGAGAAAATAATATAAGAATGTATGCAAGATATGAATCTATCTTACGATTGACGAGCTTATATTAAAAGTTATAAAAATTATATGCAAAGGTTGATTTTTGGGCTAAAGTTTGTCTTCTTTGGTTCTTGTTTTTTTGATAAAATATCTCATCGGGAAAAATTTTTAAACCATAAATCTATATTTCAACAGATTAAGGCATAAAATCACCCTACTCTAGTCGGTAATTAGTTTATATTGGCCGAGCAGATGATAATTTTCGGTAAAAATTAGAGATTCCAAAAAATCTTACCTTTTACCAAAAAAATCACCATTGTAACTATATTGCATCTTTTATAAATTCTGGAAATCTAGCCTAGGTCTGATGCTCACAGAGCTTGATTTCCAGAAAAAGAGTTTCTCTAAAATGCCTAGGTTAGCCAATTCAAGTTTAGCAACCTGATTTTTATATTTTAGTGAAAACAATACTTGAATTCTTATAAGCTAACAGGTTGAAATCTATCAGTAATGAGAAATAGCTATTTATTCCTTGCTCCAAGTATAAGCATACTGTTTCTAAGTTTTCAAAATGTTTCGGCACTGGCGGACATATCAAAACCTATCACCACTTCTGAGCAATTAACGAGCGTTATTGAAAAAATAAATCCAACTTCAGAAATATCTACACTGATGAATCAGGAAGTAGTTGAAACTATTCCTGAGGATGAAATGACTCAGACACTTGCTTCAACAGACACAATTACTTCTGTAAACCAACTGGCTGATGTAGAGCCTACTGATTGGGCTTTTCAGGCACTTCAATCTTTGATTGAGCGATATGGAGTAATTACAGGCTATCCGAATGGCAATTATCGAGGTTATGCAGCGATGACTCGTTATGAGTTTGCGGCTGGAATCAACGCAGTGCTGGAACGAGTACAAGAATTAATAGCATCGGGAGTAGAAGCACCAGTCAGCCGTGAAGACTTGTTAACATTAGACAAGCTGCAAACAGAGTTTGCCAACGAACTTGCAAATTTGCAAGGTCGTGTAGATAATTTGGCAGCAAATACAGCCAAGCTAGAAGCTAACCAATTTTCCACTACCACCAAGTTGACAGGACTAGTTGTCGCTGCTGTCACTGCTGGGGGCTTTAGTGGCAGTAGCATCATCGATCCTACTGGTAAAGAAATTGCCCATCAAAACCCCAATGCTACTGTCATCTTTCGCGCCTCTTTAAATCTCACCAGCAGCTTTAGCGGTACAGATAGACTGTTAGTACGTTTAGAGTCAGGTAGCCCTGGTGGGGAAGATAATGCAGCAGGACTTCTCGAACCAAGCTTTGGCAGTGCTGTAGATTTTTCCTTGCGTTCAGCCATTGACGAACGACTTCAAATAGCTAGGCTACAGTACACTTTTACACCATTTAAAGATTTCACAGCTACCTTGGGCCCAGTTTTATCACCTACAGACTATTTTGATCGCAATAGCTATGCCAATCTCAGTTTTTTAGACTTCTTAACTCTGGCATTAAGCAATAATTATCTTCTTTTTCCTTTTGAAGACTTAGGTGCAGGAGCCGTAATTGAATGGAACCCAAATTCCGGCCCATTTACAATACGTGCCGAGTATATAGCTCCTGGAGCCGCTAATCCCAACAACAGTTCTTTTGCAGGTGGTTCACCGCTCATTAGGCTCTTATATCCTACTGGCAATAGCGATAATGGCTTATTCGCCAATCCCTATCAAACAACCGTTGAAGTGAACTATTCCCCCTCTACTACGTTTGCTGTACGTCTTCAATACAGCAACGGTAGTGTATTTGGTAATCAATTTGATGTCTTTGGAGCCAACTTTGAACTAGCTCTGTCAAAGCAATTAGCTATTTTTGGTCGCTACGGATATGGCAGTTATGACAATACTATTTTTGGTGACATCCACCCCAACTATTGGATGGCTGGTCTTTCTTTTAGAGATGTATTCGTTCCTGGCACATTAGCAGGCATCGCCGCATCTCAGCCATTTGTAGAAAGTAAAGTAGGTAACACTACACAAATGAACTTTGAAGCATTTTATAACTTACCACTCAGTGACAATATTCGGATTTCACCTGTGATTCAGGTAATTACTAATCCTGGAAATCAAGACAGCAACGGTACGATTATTACTGGGACTTTACGAACAAGCTTATTTTTCTAAAAAATACAACCTTACTGAGAAAAATTGGCCATTGCTCTTATCTTAATTACTATCTAAGCTTATACCCATTGGAAAAATGATTGCGATCGATGGATTGGTTCTAAAGTCAATATAACAACTAATTCCCATCCAAAATATCAAATCCAAGTTGGTATTACATCTCGAATCCAACAATATTTTATCAATTATACCAAGTGAATTAATATGATGTGTTCTCATTGCTTTACCCAGTTTTTATCAGCTTTTTGTTGCTTACCTTCTGTATTATTTACAGTCTGGTTAGCTATCAATTTATCTCTGCTCAATTTTATGCAGCAAGCTTATCTAAAACTATGCTGGCAAAAATTAGATATAGTTTTATTTGCAGCAAAGTTATTGTTGAATAAAATCACATTACCAACCAGCAAACAAAGCTCTTTAATCGGATGAAAACTCAAAAAACTATCTGCTAATAAATTACACTTCTTATGTCTTATAGGACTCATATTTGATTTCTGAAAAACCAAATTGGCTAGAAGCTTGCCATACAAAGGTTCGTTTCTCAGTATACTTAGCAATATTCAAGTACGATTCCTATAGTTCTCAAATTTACACCCTAAAACTGCGTTTGGACTAAATACCTATGACACTACAATTCAAAATCACAAATATGGCTTGTGCTGCCTGTGCTAACAGAGTTACTAAAGCCATCAAATCTATCGATACAAATGCCTCAGTTCAAACAAATACAAAAACAAAGCTGGTGAGTATACAAACTCAAGTATCAGAAAGCGTAATTAAGGAAGCATTAGCAGCAATTGGTTATTTAGCTGCTTAGTTATTCATTTTTTAGGACTTCAGTTCAAGCAATTTATCTTATATGGATACTCTCACCCTAAAACTCAGAGGTATGAGTTGTGCAGCCTGCGCTTGTGGCGTTGAAGAAGCTATTCGCTCTGTTGCTGGAGTGATTAGCTGCAATGTTAACTTTGGTGCAGAACTAGCTACTATTCAGTACAATCAAAAGCAAACTAATTTAGAGATAATTCAAGCTGCTGTTGATGCTGCGGGATACTCATCTTCTCCCCAATCTAATGCAGACATCTATACAGTTGAAGATCGTACCGATAAAGTAAATCGGCTGGCAAAATCACGCGATCTCACACGCAAAGTTATCGTGGGAATTATTTTTAGTGCTTTGATTGTCTTAGCATCATTGCCACAGATGATAGGGTTAACTCTGCCCTTTATTCCAGCATGGTTTTACAATCCTTGGGTACAGTTAGTGCTAGCCACACCAGTACAATTTTGGTGTGGTATGTCTTTTTATCAGAATAGTTGGAAAGCCTTTAAATGTCATACAGCAACTATGGACACATTGGTGACTTTAGGCATCAGTGCTGCTTATTTTTATTCGCTGTTTTTTACGGTGTTTTCTAACTCTGGTAGTTTAATGCCTGATTTGTACTATGAAGCTGCAACTATTGTCATTACGTTAATTTTACTTGGTCGGCTATTAGAAAGTCGTGCTAGGAAGCAAACGAACGAAGCTATTACTAAACTAATTAGTTTGCAACCTAAAAATGCTCGTGTCATTCGCAATGGCAAGAAAACTAGTATTCCCGTTCAGGAAGTTCAAATAGGCGATATTATCTTAGTGCGTCCTGGCGAAAAAATTCCTGTAGATGGAAAAGTTATCGATGGCTCTTCTAGTGTTGATGAAGCGATGGTGACAGGTGAAAGTCAGGCAGTTTTAAAGCAACCTGGAGACGAGGTAATTGGAGCTACGATTAATGGCACAGGTGCTTTAAAATTTCGCGCACTCAGAATCGGACATGATACGGTTTTGTCGCAAATTATTAAGTTGGTACAACAAGCTCAAGGTAGCAAAACATCTATTCAACGTTTAGCAGATCAAGTCACAGGATGGTTTGTACCAGTGGTGATAATGATTGCGATCGCTACTTTTGTGATCTGGTTTGATGTGACTGGCAATCTTAGTCTAGCAACAATCACCGCCGTGGAAGTGCTAATCATTGCTTGTCCTTGTGCTTTAGGTTTAGCTACACCCATGTCTGTGATGGTAGGAACAGGCAAAGGCGCGGAAAATGGCATTTTAATTAAAGGGGCCCAAAGCTTAGAATTAGCACATAAAATCCAGACAATTGTCTTAGATAAAACTGGAACTTTAACAGAAGGCAAGCCTACAGTTACAGACTTTATTACTGTTAAAGGCACAAGAGACAGCAACGAGCTAAAACTTTTGCAATTAGCAACTTCTGTAGAAAAGAATTCTGAGCATCCTTTAGCAAATGCAATAGTTAAATATGCTCAATCTCAAAAGATAAATCCTCTAGAAGTCAAGAATTTTCAGGCATTAGCAGGTAGAGGTGTTCAAGGTGTAGTTTTAGATTGCTTAGTACAAATTGGCACACAACGTTGGTTTGAAGAATTAGGGATCAAAACTCGCATCTTGGCTGAAAACAAAGCTGTTTTAGAAGCAGCAGGTAAAACTGTAGTTTGGATTGCAGTCGATGGGGAAATTCAAGGCTTAATGGCTATGTCAGATAGTCTTAAACCTTCATCAGCAGCAGTGGTTGGCAAATTACGTCGGTTAGGTTTAGAAGTCGTGATGTTAACCGGGGATAATTATGCTTCTGCAAAAGCGATCGCTCAACAAGTCGGCATCAAGAAAGTATTTGCAGAAGTCCGACCAGAGGAAAAAGTGGCGATGATTAAATCTCTGCAAGGAAAAACCGCAAGAATTACCCAACCTAAATCCAAAGTTGTGGCAATGGTGGGTGATGGCATTAATGACGCTCCCGCCTTGGCTCAAGCAGATGTCGGTATCGCAATTGGTACAGGAACAGACGTAGCGATCGCAGCCAGCGATATCACTTTAATTTCTGGAGACTTACAAGGAACTGTAACCGCAATTGAGCTAAGTCACGCCACAATTCGCAACATTCGTCAAAATCTCTTCTTTGCTTTAATTTATAACCTCACGGGAATTCCGATTGCGGCTGGAGTTTTGTTTCCTTTATATGGCTGGTTACTTAACCCCATTATTGCTGGGACAGCAATGGCTTTTAGTTCAGTTTCGGTTGTGACTAATGCCTTACGCCTGCGTTCCTTTCAACCTAAAACCAGTCTCTAATTTGGCCTCTACAAATAATTAACTACCAAAATGCAAAAATTACCCAGAAAAAAAATTGGCCCCCAACTGATAGTTATAGCTTTATTAGTGTTGATAATCGCTATTACAACGTTAATTGCAAACAATCCTATACATTTGCAATCAAATAGTCAATTTAGCCAAATTGCCCAACCGTTTTTATTAAAAATGGCGGTGACTTTAGGCGGATTAATATTGATTTATTTAGAATTATCTTGGTTCTTGTTTAGTCAAGATAAAGTGCAGTCAAAACTAGCTAATCAAATATTTACCTTGTTTAGTAACTTGTTAAAACAACTGCCCCATATTTCTAAAAACAAACGTTACACAGCTATGTTGAGTTTTTCAAGCAATCATACTTCAACCCATCCAATTTAATTGGACTTTAATAGGACTTACGCAAAAACTCTCTCAAACTCTCATTTCTCCGTGAACTCTGTGCCTCTGTGGTTCGTTCTTCCGTAGCCTGTGCGTAAGTCCTATTTAAAAATTAGCTAACGCAAAAATTATTGAGAGTTGAGCAAGCGTTACTCCTACTGCTGCAATTGATGAGTACAGCATAAATAGTAGCTTTTTTCTAGACGAGGTGGAAGGCGATCGCTTTCCACTTTGTCTAGTAAATTAAATTCTAAATTGGTTTTCAATCGCATTCAATCAACTAAAAAAGCTAACCATCTGCCAAAATATCAACCATTGTGAATGATTTTTTCTACTCTATATACTCAAGCATAGATAATCTGATAAAAGGTAAAATTACCTTTCATGAAAAACACATCCCCAAGCAGTGCTAAAACTCACAATCAAACTTTCTCTCGGCGTAATTTGCTGATTGGCAGTTCATTCCTTACAGGGTTATTTGCTAGTAGTACAACTTTATTTACCTTTGGTAGTAAACCTGCATCTTCAAAAGAGCTAGACGAATCCAGACAAGATTTAGCAGGTTGGAAAAAAAAGAAAATACACCGTATAGAAGGCCCAGGATTGCATCATTTTGCCCTACTGGCATACGATATTGACGCATCAATTCGCTTTTATGAGCAAGGCTTTGGTGCGCGTAAAAGATATGATTGGAATTCTGCTAAAACAATTTTACCAACAGGCGAAGTATTCAATGTAATCGGAAGACTTCAGCTAATGGATATGGGCGACGGTAACTATGTAGAACTCATTTCCGGCGGTAAACCTGCTAGCGAGCGTGTCGGATATGATGTGTGGAATCACATCGCCCTACGTTGCGACAACACCGACCGTTATTACGAACGTGCCATAAATGCTGGTGCTAAACCTTACAATTTTGTCTACAAAGACCAAGTTTGGGATGGTAGACCTGCTGACTTTGAAGTAACTGGCAGTCTCTATGGCCAACCAACTATTAACGTCCGTCTTGCCTATTGTCGAGGCATTGATGGCGAACTAATTGAACTAATTCAGGGCAACTTACTTTAACTAAGCCAGAATATCCATATTAACCAAGTCTAACTTATGAGTTAATGCTTGATTAAGCCACAGAGTAAGTAACATCAAAAAAATTAGTCCAAGAGGTTGAGAAGAATTATTATCCCTGACTTACTTAACTTCTGATTATTTCAATTTTTCCACAAGATACTTAAAAATTAACCTACATGGAAAACTCAGAACAAACAATCCAAGGCAGTAAAAAAAATCCATTCACGCGTCGTCGGCAATTACTGATGGGTGGGTCATTTTTAGCAGGATTAGTCGCTAGCACTACAGGCTTTTCGACATTAGACTCTAAGCCAGCATTAGGGAAAGATAAAGATGAGGATGACTCCCTAGAATTGTCAGGAAAATGGAAAAAAAAGAAAATACATCGCATAGAAGGCCCTGGTTTACATCACTCTGCCCTACTTGCTTACGATATTGACGCAACAATTCGCTTTTATGAAAAAGGTTTTAATGCGCGCAAAAGATATGGTTGGAATTCAGCACAAACTATTCTGCCCAATGGAGAATTGTTTGATGTCGTCAGACGCGTCCAACTGATGGATATAGGCGATGGTAACTATGTAGAAATCGTTGCTGGAGGAACACCAGCTAACCAACGAGTCGGATATGACATCTGGAATCATCTGGCACTGCGAGCTGATAACACCGATTTTTATTACCAACGTGCCATCAATGCTGGTGCAAAACCCTTCAATTTTGTCTTTAATGGCAAAACTTGGAATGGTGAACCCGCTAACTTCATCTTGAGCGGGGATATAAATGGTCAAGCAAATATCACAGTTCGACTTGCCTACTGTCAAGGTCTTGATGGTGAACTTATCGAGATGGTTCAAGGAAATATCCTTTAACTACAAACAAAGAGTTAGCAACAGAACATAAAGTTAAATCCGTACAAATTCTTTGACTTGAATAATCACACCAGGAGACAACCTATGGAAACAATGAAAGCAGCACGCATACATTCATATGGAGAGTCAGATGTACTTGTTTATGAAGATGCACCTCGTCCTAACCCAAATGCGGGTGAATTACTAGTTCGTGTGTATGCTACTACTGTTAATCCTATAGATTGGAAACTGCGTGCTGGATATATGCGCTCTTTTATGGATTTTCCTATGCCAATCACTTTAGGATGTGATTTAGCTGGCATTGTCGAATCTGTAGGAACGGGTGTAACAAAGTTCAAAGTTGGAGATGCTATCTATGGTATGCCCCAAGCCGAAATTGGGATGTATGCGGAATATGCCGTAGTTAGTGAGTCTGATGTTGCAGCAAAGCCTAACTCTTTAGATTTTATTGCCGCCGCTTCCGTGCCAGTAGCAGCACTAACAGCTTGGCAATCTTTGTTTGAGGTAGGTAATTTAGCTCCCGGACAAACTGTTCTGATTCACGGAGCAGCTGGTGGAGTCGGTTCGATGGCTGTTCAATTAGCTAAGACTAAAGGATCTCAAGTAATTGGTACAGCCTCAGCAAACAATCACGAGTTTTTACGTGGACTTGGTGCTGATGAAGTAATTGATTACAAGACAACACGCTTTGAAGATGTAGTCAAAGATGTAGATATTGTACTGGACTTAATTGGTGGCGAAACACGAGAACGTTCTTGGCAAGTGATCAAAAAAGGCGGTAGTTTAGTCTCTACTGTGCCACCTTTTCCATCTGACAAAGATGGAGCTAATTATAGTGTCTACGGCAAAGGAATTGCTGTCCAACCCAACGCCGAGCAATTAAAAGCAATTGCCACTTTAATTGATACTGGCAAGCTCAAGCCTTTGGTGGATAAAGTTTTACCCCTTTCGCAAGTGCGTCAAGCTCATGAATTGAGTCAAAGCGGTCATGTGCGCGGTAAAATAGCTCTCCAAGTTAGATAATACTGAGAGTTTTTTAGAACTTAAACAAGCAAATCTGAGAATTAAAATTGAATCCTATGAGCAATCAAACGTTTGACTATATCATCGTTGGGGCTGGTACAACAGGCTGTGTTATTGCCAGTCGCCTCAGTGAAAATCCAGCTATTAACGTTTTGCTATTGGAAGCTGGAGACACAGATAGAAAACCAGCTTTCCGTAATTCAGACTTACGCTCTTTTTTTACCGAGGCGTGGAATACAGAAGCTGACTGGCAATATATCACTGAGGAAGAAAAGTATATTGGTGGACGCAAATTACCCATTTCTCAGGGTAAAGTTGTCGGCGGTGGCAGTTCCATTAATGGCATGATTCATGTACGGGGTAGCCGACATGATTACGATTACTGGAACTACCTTGGCTGTGAAGGCTGGAGCTATCGTCAAGTTTTGCCTTACTTCAAAAAAATGGAAGACTATGCAGGCGGAGCTTCAGAATATCATGGTGTGGGTGGGCCGATTCGGATTGTTGACTATACAAATCCATCGCCTGTCTCTCAAGCCTTCATAGAAGGAGCAGTGCAACTAGGATTTAAATCTCCACCTTGGGACTTTAACGGTGCAGAACAAGTAGGTGGTGTAGGTATGTATCAATATGCCCACACCAAAGATGGTCAGCGATGCAGTGCTTCTGTAGCATACTTAGACCCTGCTCTAGAGCGTCCGAACTTAACACTCCAGACAAAGGCTTATGTCACTCGTATTTTGTTGCAAGGTACACGCGCTATTGGAGTTGAATATCTTCAAGAAGGTATTTTGCATACAGCTGTGGTAGAGCGTGAAGTTATTTTGAGTGCTGGGCCATTTGTCTCACCCAAATTGTTGATGCTAGCGGGAATTGGCCCAGCTGAACACTTAAAAGCCCATGCTATTCCTGTTGTTGTAGATTTACCTGGGGTTGGACAAAATTTACAAGATCATGTGCTGCTTGACATAGGATATGAATGCAAACAAGCACAGCCTATACCACCTGTAATCACCGAAGTTGGTTTATTTACTCATAGTCGTAGTGGTCTAGAAAATACTGCACCAGATTTACAGTTTGAGTTCAGTCCTTTTATGTTTGGTCAACAAGAACTCTTTATTGGAGGTACTCATTTTAATTGTGTACCAACTCTTTTACGACCACAGAGTAAGGGTAGCGTCACACTGCGTTCTAACAATCCAAGGGATTTGGCAGTTGTGAGAACGAACTATATGCAGTTTGATATTGATATGGAAACTATGCTCAAGGGAATTGAACTTAGCCGTGAAATTATGAATACGGCTCCCTTTGAGAAAATAGGAATTAAAGAATTATCACCAGGGCCAGAGGTCAAAACAAAACAGCAAATACGTGAAAGTATTCGTCAATTGTGTAGAACTGAGTGGCATCCTTCATGTACTTGCAAAATGGGACGTGATGAAATGGCCGTAGTCGATCCTCAACTGCGAGTGTACGGTATTGAGGGGCTGCGAGTTGCAGATGCTTCTATCATGCCTGCCGTTGTGAGTGGTAACACAAACGCTGCTTGCTTGATGATTGGTGAAAAAGCCGCAGATATGATTTCCCAAGGCTCAGATGTGAGAGCGCAACGCTACAGTAATGAACTATCTGCTGCTTCCTTGGGGCTTGGGCTGTCTCAGCAGGTTGAAAAAGAATCACGAGTAGTGGCTATGGCTGACAAAGTTTGAAGCTAAAGCCTCAACCGAAGTCTGATTTCAGACAAAGACTTCGGTTAGATAAAACCCCCTAGCTTGACTATGTAATTGAAAATTTTAGGATAATTCTATGCCAGTCACATACGCAACTGTGCCAAGTCCGACAGGTGCAACTTTTGAGAGTACCTTACAAGGTTTACGCAACTATGATCCAGTCTCTTTTGTTGCCGAGCTTGTAGATACTTATGGCGATATTGTACGTTTACCTTTTGGGACTCAAGATATTTATTTGCTAAATCATCCTGACTTTATTCACGATGTATTCGTAAATAAATCTAGCTATTTTGCTAAACGCAAAGATACAAATGCAGAAGGAAATTACTTACATCAAATCAGTGGGATATTACCACTATTTGAGGGTCAATTAGGTACTACCTATGCCCCAATTATGGTTGATGCTGCCTTACATACACGTAATCGTTGGGAAGCTATTTACCAAGAACATGGCCATTTGAGAGTAGATATTTATAAGGAAGTGATGCGGATTACGCTGGAGATTGTGTTTCAGACACTGTTTCAAGCGGATGTGCAAGCTGAAGCGGGACAAATTGTGGATGCAATTCTCACAATGGATGTTGGCTACGGCTTTGACCCCATTGCGGCATTGATCAATGACTTAGTACCTACTACACCAGTGTTTTTGACACCAAAAGCAGAGGCCGCCCGTTCCTATATGTTGAAATTGATGTTGGAACTGGTACAGACTCAGCGTGCTAATTCAGGTGATTCGCGGTCTTTGTTGTCTTGGTTGTTAAAACAACAAGTTAATGGTCAAGCTATTAGTGATGAACAAGTCGCTAATCAGGCATTGACAATCATGTTTTCCATGCATGAGGTGACGGCCACAACTTTGTCGTGGGCATGGTATTTACTCTCACAATATCCTGAGGTTGATGCACGGTTACACACCGAGCTAACAAGGGTGTTAAATGGACGTACACCTAGCTTTGAAGATTTGCCCAACCTTCCTTACACAGAGATGGTACTTAAAGAAGTACGAAGGCTGTATCCTTCTGTATGGAGTGTGGGACGTTTTGTTCGGGATGATGTGTCGTTTGGTGATTATCGCGTCCCATCTGGTTCAATTTTACTGTTTAGCCAAAGAATAATGCACCGCGATCGCCGTTACTTTCCCGAGCCTGATCGTTTTGATCCAATGCGCTGGACAAAAGAAGCAGAAGGCGCTCGCCCAGAATATTCTTATTTTCCTTTTAGTGCTGGCCCTCGACAATGCGCTGGTCGAGACTTTGCGCCCACAAAAGACGCACTAGTATTGGCAACCCTAGCACAGCAGTGGCAAGCGCGACTAGTGCCTGATCAACATCTTGAACCATATCCTCAAAAGTCGTTTACACCTCGCTACGGCATTCAAATGACATTACATCCTCGATAAAAATATTAATCTTAAATGGCTGGGTTGGCGTTGCACAAATTTTTTGTACCAAATACTTGAATTGTGAGTACTGCTTTTCAGCCATTTCACAAAAACTCTTTTGGATATGTAGCGATCGCCATACACATTTATTCAGTAATTAAAAGTTTAACTTTGATGTTAAATCATCTTATATAGCGTTTCTTAATTTGCTGATTTACTAAGAACATCGCTCATAGAATTGGGCAAAACTCAGTGTGCCTCTGCCGCTTTCCTCAGCGTTACTCTGCGTTTTAAATATTGATTTTGTACCTCACTTAAAGTGAGAATTTATATATTCACATCTTGCACCTAGCCCCAGCGAATGGAATTCGCGGCTATACAAACGAAGTCCGCCTACGCGGACTAACGCAATATCAAGGGTTTGGAACCCGCGCAGGCGGGTTTTGTCTGTGTAGCTGCGACTTCAGTCGCTTGGTGCAAGATATGTGTATACTGTTTTTTTGTTTAATTAAATACATTCTTGAACAAGAGTTTAATTCTAATATTTACCCGGAATTAATTAACAAAATTACCATAAAAATAGCTTTCTGATTATGTGGAAATTTTCTTTATTGGCTTTAAATTGCGTACAAATATTGTTATTGAGTGCTTGCCGTTATACCTCTTATCATGACACATCTGCACAAGCAGCAATCCAAATTACCGAAACACCTGTAGCTGTCAATTCATCGGAAGTTACACTACCTCCAGCATATTTAATTTCACCAATTAAGGTGTTGCAAAGCGATCAATATTCTGAAGGAATTGTTTTAGACAGTGCAGGCAATCTCTACTTTTCTCAAACTAAAGCTGGGACAATTACAGTTATTACTCCTGAAGGCTTGACTAAAATCTGGGCGAAAGTTCCTGGTGCTAACGGTCACAAAATTATGCGCGATCGCACTCATATTGTAGCTGCTAAAAATTCTATAGTAAAACTCGATGCTAACGGCAAACTCTTGAAGGTTATCGCCAGAGATTTTAATGGTCAACCCTTGGTATATCCCAACGACATAACTATTGATTCACCCACAGGCAGTTTTTATTTCACAGACTCTGGTAGCTCCAATCCACAAACGCCAAACGGCGCAATTTACTATGTAGATTCCGCCGGAAAAATCAACTTAGTTGTGAGTGGATTAGCTTTTGCTAATGGGATTGTCTTGAGTCCCAATCACCAAAGGTTGTTTGTCAGTGAAAGCAATAAAAATCAAGTTTTAGTTTATGACATATTATCACCAGGAAAAGTAGGCGCACAGAAAGTATTTGCTCAACTACCTACGAAAGAGAAAGAGCAAATCGACAACAAACCCGATGGCATTTGCCTCGATGCAAAGGGCAACCTTTATGTTGCTCACTATGGTATGGGTCAAGTGCAGGTTCTTAATCCAGAAGGGAAGTTAATCCGCCGATATGCAACTGGTAATCTCACTACTAGCAATTGTGCTTTTGCAGGTACAAAGCTCGACCAACTATTTGTGACTGGCGGGATAAATACAGAAGATGGTTCCGGGGGGATATTTCGTTTAGATATTGGCACTTTAGGATTAGATATCCGTCCCCAGTAGAACCGAAAAAATACAAACTTCCGTCAAAATTTTCACCATTGTTTTTATGGCTGTGTTTTGCAAAATTGAGGATAGCGAATTGCAAAAGTTACTCAATTATCACCGTGGCTTTGAATTTTTAAGTAGCCAGCAACTCCAGTCTAACCTCTTTCCCCACTTTTAATTTAGCTACTAGGGAGAAAACACTAACCGTAAAATTAACATAAAAAATTCCCAGGAGTGATCTATGAATTTGCAAAATAAAGTTGTGATTATCACTGGAGCTAGTGGTGGAATCGGTGAAGCAGTGGCTAAGGAATTAGATACAGCAGGCATGAATTTAGTACTGACTGCGCGATCGCAAGATAAACTTGAAAATATCGCTGCTCAACTACAAAATGCCAAAGTCGTACCTGGTGAAATCACTAACCCTGAACTACCACAAAAATTAGTGGATATTGCCATTCAAACCTTTGGTCAACTTGACGTAGTTTTTAATAATGCAGGTGTGATGACTGTAGGGGCAATTGAAACTGTTGATATCGAAGCAATTTGTCAGATGGTTCGCGTCAATGTTGAATCTGCTTATAGAGTAGCTTACACAGCATTAAAATACTTTAAACAATCTGGCAGTGGATTTTTAATCAATACTTCGAGTATTGCTGGGCTAAAAACCACCCCACAAATAGCAGCTTACTGCGGTACTAAATTTGCCATTGAAGCCTTTACAGATTCTCTCAGAGTTGAACTGGCAGGAACTGATATTCGTGTCTCTAGCATTGCTCCTGGGACTGTAGATACTGGCTTATACGAGAAATGGGATGAAGAGCAAAAAAATTTCATCTATTCTGGTGGTGTACTGCAATCAGAAGACATTGCTCGTTGCGTTCGTTTCATCTTAGAACAACCAGGTAATGTTCTGATCCCCAGGCTTTTGGTTGTTCCCGCAGCTGAACCAGTATAAAGCTCTGGTGATTACGTTTTAATTTACACCTTACAAATATCCAAAGGATACAATCATGAGTACAGAAAAAAGAGTTGCCGTAATTACCGGAAGCTATAAAGGGCTTGGTTTTGAAATTGCTAAAAAATTAGCTAATTTCGATAATATCCAAGTGATTATCACTGGTCGTGACACAGCCAAAGGATTAGAAGCTCGGGAAAAGTTAGCCCAACAAGGTCAAGAAGTAGATTACATACCTCTTGATGTCACAGATAATCAAAGCGTTGAAGAGTTTGTAGTTGCATTACGCAAACAGTATGGCAGAGCAGATATTTTAGTGAATAACGCTGGCGTTAACCCTGGAAGAGAGCCTGAAGAAAGTAGTTTGTTGACTGCTAAATTAGATACAGTTCTCTCAACATTTCATGTAAATACCCTTGGCCCTTTACGTGTCTCTCAAGCTCTGATTCCACTCATGAAAGAGCATAATTATGGGCGTATTGTAAATGTGTCCACTGAGATGGCATCACTAAATTTTATTAGTGATGATTTTTATCCTCTTGCGCCCTCCTATCGGCTATCAAAAATTGCTTTAAATGGACTAGCCGCTTTATTAGCCAAGGAGTTAAAAGGCACAAATATTTTAGTCAATAGCTATTCTCCTGGATGGATGAAAACAGATATTGGCGGAGAACACGCACCTTTAACAGCAGAAGAAGGCGCAGAAACAGCAGTTTATTTAGCTACACTACCAGATGGTGGTTCTCAAGGTGGCTTTTTTGCAGAAATCAGAAAATTTGGCGGGCCATTTCCTTTACCTTGGTAATATAGGAATTCGGTTTGATTTCCACATCTAGTTGTGTAGTCAAGGAGTGGGGAGTGGGGAGTAGGAAAGAAGCCTTTTGTGGAAGGATACTGATTTTTTATCAAATCCAATATTAGTCCTATGGTTACTTGCAATCAAGCATGAGTGGTATCAGATTTGAGAATTTTAGTTGTATCCTTAGGCTTGCATTTTTACCAACAAAGTCTGCTTTGGCAGGCTTTGTTGATTTTATAGATGAATTTTAAAACAATTAATTTATTAATGCTTGATATTGTTTTAAACAAAAATTATCAACTATGGACTTTAACATAAATATTTTTATGGAATCCAACCTATTTTTCCAATGGATAAGAATTCAGTTAATAAAAACGTATCAGCTTTATATTCTGAATCTTCAGAGTGGGAATTAAAAATAGCGAATTTAGTTGGGTTTGAAGAACACAAACCTATTATTGAAATACCAGATTTAGAAGATGATATTTCTTTAGATTCAACAGTTTTTACAGCAAAAGAAACTGAGATTCAGCAACCACACTCATCTAACATATTTGTTAAGTTAAGTTTGGTGGGAACGGCTATTTTAGCGACAGTTACTTTATCGTCTATTTATTTCTTTTTGTTGGCAAATAATAGTAGTCAAAGTGCCAGCAGTAATATTGGATTAAATAGGCGATCGCAATTAAATAATACATCCAATTCTCAAGATTTAGAAGCAGAAATAGAAACTCTCAAAACGAAATTATCTCTGACCGAACAAGCACAAGAAATAGAAAGCACACAACAAAAATCCCAAAATCAAAAATCAAAGTCGCCTCAGATTATATCTACTCCTAATTTAACAATCTCAGATAATTATCAAAAACTGCAAACTAGACCACCATCTAGACATAAAGTTTCTCATTTGAGGATAGCTATAATTAAAACACTACCTCAAAGTTTGCCAACAACAACGGTAAAACCAAATACTCAACCTAGCGTTAATCTAACTCCTTCACCCACACCAGACCCAATTACAGAATGGATGAGATTAGCTAAATTAGGTAGTTATGGACAGGTAGATTTTCCCATCAAAAATACTCAGGTAGTACAAGCTATACCAAACTATCAATCTCAGCAAAGTCAATCACCAGCAACTGCGATAGTCAACCAAAGACAATTATCAAAACCAAAATTTGTAGCGGTGGGGACTAGTGCTAAAGCCGTATTAGCCACAGCTGTATTTGGTGAAACTACTCAAGCAAAAATTAACAAAAATCAAGACAGCAATAAAAATTTATTTGTTGTACAACTGAAAGAACCGTTGAAATCTGTAGATGGTGAAATTGCTTTACCCGCTAACACACAATTGTTAACTGAAATTTCTTCGATTTCTCAACAAGGTTTACTCAAGTTAGATATAGTCAACGTTATTTTAGAAAATAATCACACTCTCATACAAAAAAGCTTACCGCGAAATGCTGTAATCATCCGCGCTCCCCACGGTAAACCTTTAATAGCAAACAGATTCTCCAATCAAGCGTCTGCCATTACTGGAATAGACGTAGGACAATTTGTTTTAGGGGCTGCGGGTAAAGCAGGGGAATTATCTAATCGTGCTGATTCTCAAATTACGATTGTTCGTAATGACACCCAATATACCAGCGACAACTCTAGAGGGAACATATTAGCAGGGTTATTAGAAGGTGGAATTAGCAATGTCTCGCCCCAAATTTCGCAACGTAATCAACAGGCTATCTCACAAATTAATCGGCAACGCAGCAATATTTGGTTTTTACAAGCAGGTAAAGAAGTTGAAATATATGTAAATCAACTTATGCAATTTTAGCTTGTGACTCCTAAATAAGGAAAATTTTTATTTTATAAATAACCTCTAAAAAAAGTCACCTTGCTGCCAAATATTCACCCTTGTAGTGAGGTTTTAGTTTCTTTAAACTTACTTATAAAGACTTCATAATAAGTCACATACATTCCAAAATAAGAATCTAGTGACCCTCAAAATATTGAATCAATATGATACCTAGATCCCTGGGTGGAAAAAAAATTGCAATTCTTGTAGAAAGTGAATTCATCCCTGAAGAAATTGAAGCATATCAAAAGCGTTTCTCAGAACTCAAAGCAACAGTACATCTGATGTCTAGACTCTGGAATCAGCCCAGTGTTCGCTTTTTCAGTGATGAAGATACAGGCAACACACCTCGAACAATAGACGTAGACATTGATTTTCAAAACGTAGATGTTAACGACTATGCAGCTGTGATTATGTCTGCTAACTACACTAGTGTACGTTTGCGTTATTTTGAGCCACCAACAGGTCAGCCAATTAGTGCTGAACAAGTTCGTAGTTCACCGGCTGTACAGTTTTATGCCCAAGCTATGGCAAATCCGCGAATTATTAAAGGCGCACTTTGTCACGGCCTATGGATATTGACACCTATGCCTGAGTTACTCAAAGGACGACAAGTTATCTGTCATGAAGTTGTCCTCGCAGATATTATCAATGCTGGTGCAATTTATACAACATCACATACAGGTGTTGTTGTCGATGGCGACTTGGTGACTGGTCGCTCAAAACATGAGGTTGAACCATTTATTGATGCGATTACTGAACAAATTCAGCAGTTATCTATTGCTACAAATCGTTTTTCAGGTAGACGAACTCTGCCTGTTTCCCGATTGAAAGTCGCAAGTTAGTTATCTCAAAACAAGTTCATGACTAGGAGAAAATCTGGTGAAGAAAATTCTCGTGATTTTATCGGAATATGGTTATTGGGGCGAAGAACTGGTAGGCCCTTTAGAAACTTTCGATGCTGCGGGATATCAGGTGGATTTTGCCACTCCAACAGGAAAAAGACCTGTAGCCCTTCCTCCCAGCACAGACCCTACTTATATTGACCCACCTCTAGGACGGACGGTTGTATCGCAAGAGATGGCGGAAAAAGTCAAGCGGTTGGATGATCCAAAAAATCCCCGACTAGATAATCCCATTATTCTGTCACAATGGTTGCCCGATCGCCCCTACTGGAGTGCTGAAAAATTTCTCCGGGAAATGGAAGCATACAACAATGCACTCGACGATATACAGCAGGATTTAGAACAATACGATGCTTTATTGATTGTGGGTGGTAGTGGCCCCATTGTTGATTTAGTCAACAACCATCGCGTTCACGACTTGATTCTCAGCTTTTACAAACAAGGTAAAGCGATCGCCGCAGAATGCTATGGTGTAACTTGCCTCGCCTTTGCGCGCGATTTAATTGAACGTAAAAGTATTATTTGGGGTAAGCACGTCACAGGCCATTGCAAAGAATACGATTACAAAGACGGTACAGGATTTGTCGGTAGTGACCTCAATATGGGGCCACCTCCCTATCCTCTAGAGTATATTCTCAAAGATGCTACAGGCCCCGATGGTGGCTATCACGGTAATTTTGGCAGAGAAATCTCCGTAATTGTCGATTATCCGTTTGTCACAGGTCGTTCTACCGCAGACTCTTACACAACTGGTCAGAAATTAGTAGAAGTTCTCGATAAAGGACTAAGGCGGTACGGATGGTAAGTTTGACCAAACAGAACAGCAACAAAGCTGTGGTCGCTGACAGAAATGGTCGCTTTGCCATCATCGAACAACTTCTAGCTGATGGAATCGACTATATGTTTGGCAACCCTGGAACCGTGGAACAGGGCTTCTTAGATGCGTTAAAAGACTATTATCCAGAATTTAAATATATCTTTGCACTGCAAGAAACAATCGCAGTGGGCGCAGGCGATGGCTATGCTCGCGCTACCAAAAAGCCGACTATCGTACAACTTCATAGTGGTGTTGGTTTAGGCAATGGCATAGGTATGATTTACCAAGCTATGCGCGGTCATGCACCATTGGTAGTGCTAGCTGGCGAAGCTGGTGTCAGATATGATGCGATGGATGCTCAAATGGCAGCAGATTTGGTCAGTATGGCCAAGCCTGTGACTAAATGGGCGACTAGAGTAATTGATCCTACTTCTTTGCTGCGTGTTTTGCGTCGAGCCATCAAAATAGCCGCGACACCACCGATGGGGCCAGTATTCGTCTCTCTACCGATGGATATTCTGGATGCTCCTAACGATGAAGAGGTTATTCCGACTTCGATTCCCATAACCAGGGTTTCCCCAGAAGCCAATGAATTAGCCACAGCCGCAAATTTATTGGCAGCAGCTGAACATCCTTTGATTATTATGGGTGATGGGGTAGCTTTTGCAGATGCTCAGGCTGAATTGACAGAGGTAGCTGAAACTATTGGCGCACAAGTCTGGGGTTCTGACTCATCAGAAGCCAATATGAGTGCTACCCATCCTCTATTCGGTGGGTTGTTGGGTCACATGTTTGGCGATGATAGCCGCCGTGTGACTTCGCAAGCAGACGTAATCTTGATTACTGGAACCTACGTTTTTCCCGAGGTATTTCCTGCGTTGTCTGGTGTTTTTGCACCCTCAGCAAAAGTCATTCACATTGATTTGAATACCTATGAAATAGCGAAGAATTTCCCGGTGGATTTGGGGTTGCTGGGCGATCCGAAAATTACTCTGAGCAAATTAAGCACTGTCCTCCAGTCAACGATGACAGATGCACAAAAGCAAGCAGCCACCGCAAGAGCGACGAAAATAGCTGAGGGTAAAAAACGAGAATTGACGGCGCAACTTGCAGCTGACAAAGCAGTACGAGATGCAGTCCCTCTGCACATGACTCGATTTGCCGAGGAATTAGCTGCTTATTTGCCAGCAGACGCGATTATTTTTGATGAAGCCATTACCAATTCTCCTGAACTTTGTCGGTATATCCCACCAATCAAACTCGGACAGTATTTTCAAACACGCGGCGGTTCGTTGGGTGTAGGTATTCCAGGTGCGATCGGGATTAAGTTGGCTCATCCTGATAAAACTGTGGTTGCTTTTACGGGTGATGGCGGTAGTATGTATACTATCCAAGCTCTTTGGACTGCTGCTCACCACAACATAGATGCCAAATTTGTGATCTGTAATAATCACAGTTATCAAATTCTGAAGCTCAACATTTTGCACTATTGGCGCGAGCAGGAAATCCCAGAACACGATTATCCAGCTTCTTTCCATCTGTGCAATCCCGAGATTAACTTTGCCGAGTTAGCAAAGTCTTTGGGAGTAGAAGCGGTGCGAGTCGAGACACCAGACCAGATTGCACCAGCTATTCAAAAAGCATTGAATCACAATGGCCCGTTTTTAATTGATTTAGTACTGACAAACGAAATTGTCGGTACAAAAATTGGTGTCAAGTGTGGTCAATAGTAGGTGGAAATTTTGACTGATTCACAAGGAGAAAAATCATGACCGTAGCGAATTTAGCACCTTTGACAGCTTCAGAAATTAAGCAGCTAGCAGCAGAGTGGTATTTAAAATTAGATGTTCACGCGCCGCTAGAAGAGTATATTCCTTTTCTGGCAGAACAAGGGCTAGAAATGCGCTTTCCTGAAGCTACAGTTTACGGTTTTGAAGGATTTCAAGGTTGGTACGATCGCGTCATTCGGATTTTCTTTGATGAAGTTCATACCTTAAAGCAAGTTAACGTTCAGCCTTCCGGCTCAGGAGATGAAGCAACTGTGCAAGTGATTGTGAAATGGGAAGCAAGCGTGTGGAATCCTCCAGCCGCGAAAAGCGATCGCATTGTTTTAGATGCTTATCAAACTTGGATAGTCAAGCGATCGGCCAATACTGGTAAACCAGTTATTGCTACCTATATTGTTGATTCCCTAAGTTACTACGAAGGATCTGCTCGTCTTTAAAATTGCAGACATCTTCACAGCAATTCTGTTTGCGAGTGCAGATAATTACAACAACACAATCATCTGTAATTATTAGCACTCCTTACTCATCAGTTCCATCGTAATTACAGGAGAGAAAAAAATGACAGTTTCTACAATTTCACCTGGACGGCAATTTTTTGATAAACATATAGAAACTATTTCTGCTGGCAAAATCGACGAAATGGTTGATAGAGATTATGCGGAAGATGCTGTATTAATTACCTTTTTTAACGGTTTTGAAAATACACCTGCACCCATCACAGTTACAGGAAAGGAAAATATCAAAACCTTCTTTCACGATTATCTCAGAACAATAGAATATATTGATATTAAATCTTTAGATTTTACAGAAGCCGAAGATGCTATTTTCTTCCAAGCTCAATTCACCTGTAAACTTGGCTTGGTTTCAGTTGGAGATGCTTGGACTTTGCGTAATGGACAAATTGCTTATCACTTTGGTTTTTGGGTTTCTTAAAGTAGCGCGAATTTCTGGTGATATTTCTGCTTTGTAGTTAGCAACTAACTTTAAATATCAAACATAGAAGTTAGTGCTAACTATAAATTTATTGAGCCTTCATACCCTAAATCGAGGACGAATATGAGTACACCCATAGAACAATTAGTCGTATCTCCTATCAGCAAGCTTTATAAAGAACATATCGGTTTTATTAAAGCCAAAAATGTTGATGGTTTGTTAAATCAATATGCTGATGATGCTCTACTCATTAGTACCTTAACCGAAGACCGTCAACCACTTTATGTGCAAGGTCGCCAAGCACTCAAAGAATTTTTTGAAAGCCGGATTTTTGGTTTAGAAGATTTTGAAATTCGGCTTAACCAGTGGGCGGAAACTGAAAACACATTGATGATGGTAGAAGAACTCACAACTACAAGTAAGACTGGTGAAGTCGGTAGTGTGGAGTTTTATGATAACTGGTTTTTACAAAATGGCAAAATTGCGATTCACTTTGCTGGTGTAATTCAATACCCTGATAAAACTTATGTCAATAATGGCACAGCAAAAACTGAGCCACCCGCATCACCATTAGGCAAGTTTTATAAAGAGCATATCGGCTTTATTAAAGCCAAAAATGTTGATGGTTTACTTAATCAATATACAGAAGATGTGTTGTTGATTAGTACCTTGACCGAAAACCGCAAACCACTTTATGTGCGCGGCCGTCAAGCACTCAGAGAGTTTTTTGAAAGTCGCATCTTTAGCTTAGAAGATTTTGAGGTCAAACTTGACCAGTGGGCGGAGACTGAGAACACGCTGATGATAGTTGAAAGCTTAAAAACCAGAACTATCAATGGTGATGTAGGCGAAGTCAGTTTTTATGATAACTGGGTACTGCGCGATCGCAAAATTGCTGTTCACTTTGCTGGTGTAGTTCAGTATCCCGATGGCTCATACGCCTAATTCAATTTACTTTTTTAGTCAGGACTAAAGTAATGACTTTGCTCAAAGTTTCTCAAATGGCAATTAGTTGCAAAGATCCAATAGCAACTGAAAAATTCTACACAAAATATTTCGGCTTTAAACGCGCGCGAGTTGCACCCATTGGTAACAATGAACAAATTGTTTTTCTCAAATTGGGTGATATGTATCTTGAACTTTTTCAAGCCAAAGGAAATACTCCGGTTCCTTTAGCTACAGATGACGGGCCTACTTATCCAGCTTGGAGACATTTTGGTTTTCAGGTTGATGATGTTGATGCTAAATTAGCGGAAATAGGCCAAGATGCCAAAGTAACTTTAGGGCCACTCAACTTTGACAGCTTTATCCCTGGATGGCGGACAGTTTGGGTATCCGATCCAGATGGCAATATCATTGAAATTAGCCAAGGATACGTTGATCAAGATAATCCACCACCACTAGAAAATAATTGAGAGTAATCTGATGAGGGGTGATACGCCCTCATCAGATTACCCTTGTAGAAACGCAAAATTTCGCGTCTCTATCAACCAATTTGTAGAGGAAAATTTCTGAGCCAAAAAATGATGCAAGTTATCACAAATTGGAAAAAATTAAATTGGCTTGAATATGGTGCAGAGTTAGTAGGAACTGCTTTTAATATCTTAGTTGGATTTAGTATTATCACCTTCAATTTTGGCAAGGGCTTGCCAATGGAGCATCTGATTCCGGCAGTCAGTCCACGGTTATTAATTAATGGGTTAGTTTTTGCTGGCAGTGGTGCATTAATTAGTATTTCTCCATTAGGAAAACTCAGTGGTTCACACCTTAACCCTTGCCTATCTTTGGCATTTTGGTTACAAGGTAAAATGCATAAGCAAGATTTAGTGGGATATATTTTAGCTCAATTTATTGGTGCAATTGTTGGCGCATTTTTAGCATTGTTTTTCTGGAGAAACTATTTAATTAGCGTTAATTATTGCATCACTTCACCAGGAAATGGCTATCCCTTGTGGTATGTATTTCTGACTGAAGTTTTTATGACATTTATGTTAGTGCTGTCTATATTTATTTTTTTAAGCCATCGGCAACTTTTACGCTGGACACCTGTGATGGTGTGGCTTTTAGTGGCAACTATGGTTTGGTTAGGCGCGCCTATTTCCGGTACTAGTTTAAATACAGCACGCAGTATTGGGCCAGCTTTTGTAGCGTGGTCTTGGCAAAATCAATGGGTTTATTGCCTAGCATCTCCCCTCGGTGCATTAATCGCTGTGGGAGTTTTTCAACTCATATCTATGGGTGAACGCGAAGTTTTAACAGGCAAACTTTTTCATGTTCCTAATTATCGTTGTATTTTTAAGAACGTTAAAGTACCACATTTGCCCAAGCATTAATAGTTATACAAATAGGCAAAAATAAGGAGCGGAGTTAAGAAGTAAAAAGTAAAAAGCAAAGAAATAAAAGTTTGAAAGATTTTTGCGTTAGTTCAGTTAAGAGAATAGTAGGTTGGGTGTAGCGATAGCGTAACCCAACAAAGTATGCGCGAATGTTGGGTTCCGTTTCTTCACCCAACCTACACCAGTCTAATACCAATTTAAGAAAAGAATGCGACAGATAGAAATCAGGAAATTCTTACTGGAGCTAGATTTCTTAATTGCGTTAGCGAGCCTGCGATAGCGATAGCGCAGCGTTAGCGAATCTTTGAGCGTCGGAACGAGCGTCCCGTCATTGTGAATTGCGAATTGCGAATTGGTATAAGTTGTTGCCTTAACTGAACTGTATTGCTTTTTAACCTTGTCTTGTTTGGTCACAAAGAAATATGAGTTTGAGAAATTTTTGTCTTAGTTCTCACTTATATCCAACACTCTAGAAGGAAAGAATCATGAAGAAACTAGAAGGTAAAGTAGCTTTAGTCACTGGTAGTAGCGGGGGAATTGGTCAAGCTATTGCTATATATTTAGCTGAACAAGGTGCAGATGTGGTGATTGACTACCGCTCTCATCCAGAAGGAGCGCAAGAAACTCTATCAAAGGTAGAAGCGGTTGGTAGTAGAGGCATAACTGTGAAAGCAGATTTGAGTGTCATTAGTGACATTCGTCAACTTATAGACCAAAGTATTGAATATTTTGGTAAGTTAGACATTCTTGTCAATAATGCTGGTATTGATGGGCGTAATGCTGATTTTTGGAATATCACTGAAGCTGATTATGATGCAGTTATTGATCTCAACTTAAAAGGCACATTTTTTGCTACACAAGCGATCGCACAACATTTAATCGCAACTAAAAGAACTGGCAAAATCATTAATATTAGCTCTACCCATGAGGAGATGGCGTTTCCTCATTTTACTGCCTATTGTGCGAGCAAAGGCGGTGTCAAAATGATGATGCGTAATCTGGCAGTTGAGCTTGGGCCTTTAGGAATTACAATTAATAACGTCGCTCCTGGAGCTATTGAGACACCAATAAATAGTAAGCTGTTAAATGACCCAGAGAAATTAGGGGCGTTGTTAAAAAATATTCCCTTGGGTCGCTTAGGCAAACCAGAAGATATTGCACCTATAGTTGGCTTTTTAGCTTCAGCCGATGCTGATTATATTACAGGCGCAACTTTTTATGTAGATGGGGGATTGAGTCGGAACTATCATGAACAATAGATGATTTATTTTGGCTCTGTTGTTCTATCGTTTTTGCAAATCTGGAGTTGAATTAATTAGCCGAGAAGGTGAAATTTTTCCAGTCTATATAAAGTAGCAGTAAGTAAGTCGGTGCAATAAAACCAAACTGTGTGAAGAAAAGTAAATAATGCTCAAACTCTTTCTCCCCCTGCTCCCTGCCCCCTGCCCCCTGCCTTATCCCAACATTGATTATTTACGCCGACCTACTTAGTGCTGGGCGAGTGAATAGCAACAGAACATTTTTAAGTTTTGCATTCATCCAAAATCGGAAACGCTATGACTCAAGAAGAAGCAAGATTAGCCGCAGACCGCGATCGCACTGCATACTGGAAACGATGGGGTTCTTATCTGAGCGAAAGACAGTGGGGAACAGTGCGCGAAGATTACAGTCCCGACGGAACCGCTTGGGATTTCTTTCCCCACGATCATGCGCGTTCCCGCGCCTATCGTTGGGGTGAAGATGGCATTGCGGGAATTTCTGATAATCATCAAAGGTTATGTTTTGCGATCGCTCTTTGGAATGGTGAAGATACAATTCTCAAAGAACGACTTTTTGGCTTGACAGGGAATGAAGGTAATCACGGGGAAGATGTTAAAGAATATTACTTCTACCTCGATAACACCCCTACTCATTCCTACATGAAATATCTTTATAAATATCCCCAAGCGGCTTTTCCTTATACTCAGTTAGTAGAAGAAAATCGCCGCAGAAATCGCTACAGTCCAGAGTTTGAATTAATTAACACAGGTATATTTGATCAAGACCGCTATTTTGATGTCTTTGTGGAATATGCCAAAGCCACGCCCGAAGACATATTAATTGAAATCAATATCATTAATCGCGGCCCAGAAACAAAAACTCTACATTTATTACCAACTCTTTGGTTTCGTAACACCTGGTCTTGGAGTGGTGAGTTAGTAGAAAAACCTTGGTTAAAAATTAGTCAATCTAACTCTGACCTCAGCACCATCGAAGCCTATCATCCTACTTTAGACACTCGATGGTTGTATTGTCAGGGAACGCCAGAATTACTATTTACAGAAAACGAAACAAATAATCAAAAATTATTTGGCGTGAGTAATGCGTCACCCTATGTTAAAGATGGCATTGATAATTATGTAGTGAATGGGCAAAAAACTGCTATTAATCCCAGTCGAATTGGTACTAAATTTGCCGCTCGTTACGAATTACAAATTGGGGCAGGCGAAACTCAAACAATTAGATTGCGCTTAAGTGACGTACAAAATTTAGTTGCCCCATTTGGAAATGAATTTGATACTATTTATCAACAACGTCAGCAAGAAGCGGATGAATTTTATCAGCGAATTTGTCCATTTCCCATATTAGAAGATAGACGAAATGTGCAACGCCAAGCTTTTGCCGGGATGTTGTGGAGCAAACAGTTTTATTACTATGTTGCTGAACAATGGTTAAAAGGTGATCCGGCTGGGCCGCCACCACCAGCATCAAGGCTCAATGGCAGAAATCATGAATGGTTTCATTTATTTAGCGATGATGTAATTTCCATGCCCGATAAATGGGAATATCCTTGGTTTGCAGCTTGGGATTTAGCTTTTCATGTCATTCCACTGTCGATGATTGACCCAGATTTTGCCAAGCTGCAACTAAGCCGTTTGACCAGAGAATGGTATATGCATCCTAATGGTCAGTTACCTGCTTATGAATGGGCTTTTGGTGATGTCAATCCGCCTGTTCATGCTTGGGCTACGTGGCAAGTTTATCAGATTGAGAAAAAAATCTATGGTCGTGGAGATCAGAAATTTTTAGAAAGTGTTTTTCAGAAGTTATTATTAAACTTTACTTGGTGGGTTAACCGGAAAGATTTTGAAGGCAAAAATATCTTTCAGGGTGGCTTTTTAGGCATGGATAATATCGGTGTATTTGACCGGAGCGTACAATTACCAACTGGTGGCTATTTGCAACAAGCAGATGGTACAAGTTGGATGGCAATGTATTGTTTAAATATGCTGACTATTGCCCTAGAATTAGCTCAGGAAAACTCTACCTATGAAGACATCGCCAGCAAATTTTTTGAGCATTTTTTATACATTGCTGATGCGATGAATGGTGTTGGTGATACAGAAATATCCTTGTGGGATGAAATTGATGGCTTTTATTACGACGCACTACATTTACCAGATAATCATCAATTCCCGATGAAAGTGCGATCGCTAGTTGGGCTAATTCCCCTATGTGCTGTCAGCATTTTAGAATCAAAGGCTTTAGAGCGACTCCCAGGCTTTAAGCAAAGAACGCAATGGTTTCTCAAAAATCGCCCAGACTTAACCCGCAATATTGCTTGTATGCAGAAACAAGGCGTGGGGGAACGTCGGCTATTAGCGATCGCCCATCCAGAAAAACTCCGCCGTATCTTAGAAAAAATGTTAGATACAACGGAATTTTTTAGTCCCTATGGTATTCGCTCTGTTTCTAAAGTTCATGCTTCCCATCCTTACATTTTAAAAGTAGATGGTCAGGAATATCGAGTTGATTACGAACCTGCTGAATCTACTACCGCGATGTTTGGTGGTAATTCTAATTGGCGCGGGCCAATTTGGTTTCCCATTAATTATTTACTCCTAGAATCATTACAAAAGTTTTATCACTACTTTGGCGATGATTTTAAAGTAGAATGTCCCACAGGTTCTGGTCAAATGATGACACTCAAAGAAGTGTCAATTGAATTATCTCAAAGACTAATTGCCATTTTTCTCACAGATGATGCTACTAAAAGACCTTTTTATGGTGGCGTAGACAAATTCCAAACTGACCCAAATTGGCGCGACTTAATTCTATTTCATGAATATTTTCATGGAGACAATGGTGCTGGAATTGGCGCTAGTCATCAAACTGGCTGGACAGGTTTAATTGCCAAATTAATTCAACAATGTGCAGAACAAGTGTTGTCAGAATAATTTCCACATTTGGCAATTAAATTTATAGTAGTAATCAAAAACACAGCAAGAGAGTTTTAGTTTATCTGTAGAAAAATCAAAAGCTCTCTTTTTTACTCTTTTAGGGCATGACAAACTATTATAATATATTTTAATTTTCCCAGCTATTAATTCACTATCATCATCAAAATAATACAAACTCTATCCAAAAATTTCACCCTACTAACATTTTCAAAAAAATATTACAATTTATTTATACAATTCACTTGACAGTCAATTAATTACCAGAATGAGTAACTCAAATTTTATCAGCTTATTCACGAATTTTTGACTCGGCAATTAATCAAAAATACTGATAAATATATAAGTCTGACTTGCAGATAAGTCGCAAGATTGTAGTCAAAAATTGCAGTTAATTTCAAACAAATTTAGCCATTCCTGAATTTTTCAAAGCATCCTAATGAACAACAATCAAGAATTTGTGATGGCTAAAAGTGTGCTACATAAACCACAAATTACTAGAAGGATAAAGAGCAATAATGACTGTAATTACAGATAGGCATCAGGTTGAACTAGCCATACAAGATTATCAATTAGAATCGGGATGTTCTCATCCTTTTGGTGCAGTTCCAGATAAAGATGGAGTAAATTTTTCTATCTTTTCCGAACACGCCACCTCTGTTGAACTTTTGTTATTTGATCGAGATGATTCCCCCCATCCCACAAAAATTATTCAATTAAACCCAAAGTTCCATAAAACCTTTCACTTTTGGCACGTTTATGTGAAAGGGCTAAAACCAGGCGCTCACTACGCTTATCGAGTGAATGGTAATTCTGACTTACATCGGGGAGGACACCGCTTTAATAAAAACAAAGTGCTACTCGATCCTTACGCTAGAGGAAACACCAACACTCTTTGGCAGCGCAATGATGCTTTGGGTCACAAAGACAATTTAACTACATCTATGCGGAGTGTAGTTATTGATATATCTAATTATGATTGGGAAGGCGATCGCCCCCTCAATCATCCCATGAGTGATACCATCATTTACGAGTTACACGTTGGCGGATTTACTAGATCATCTTCTTCCGGTTGCAAACATCCCGGCACTTTTTCGGCAATTATTGAAAAAATCCCCTATCTCAAAGAGTTAGGCATTACAGCTGTTGAACTGCTACCAATATTTGACTTTGACGAAAGAAATATTCTTCGAGAAGTCAACGGTAAACAACTCAAAGACTACTGGGGTTACAACCCACACAGTTACTTTGCACCAGAAGCTTCATATTGTGCTTTTCCTGATGTCGGCAATCATATTAGAGAATTTCGAGATTTAGTCAAAGCACTACACAAAGCCGGAATTGAAGTCATTTTGGATGTAGTTTTCAACCACACCGATGAAGGCAATCATGAAGGGCCCACCATCAGCTTCAAAGGTTTATTTAACAGTATTTTTTATCATCTAGTACCCTGGGATAAGCAATACTACATGGACTACTCAGGTTGTGGTAACACCGTTAACTGCAACCATCCAATAGTAGAAAAATTAATTGTAGATTGCCTAGAATTCTGGGTCAAAGAGATGCACGTCGATGGCTTTCGCTTTGATGAAGCTTCCATCTTATCTCGCAACCAAGACGGAGTACCAATGGTTCATCCGCCCGTAATTTGGCACATTGAAACCTCGGAAACTTTAGCTGATACCAAAATTATCGCTGAAGCTTGGGACGCAGGTGGACTTTATCAAATTGGTGAATTTCCCGGCTATCGCTGGGCAGAATGGAACGGACGGTTTCGAGATGACATCCGACGCTTTGTCAAAGGAGACCCAGGAATAGTGGGAGCAGTTGCTTGGCGGATTGCTGGTAGTGCTGACCTTTATCAATCTAGTAGACATTTACCAATTAACAGTATTAACTTTATTTGTTGCCATGATGGTTTTACCCTCAACGATTTAGTTTCTTACAACCACAAGCACAATGAAGCAAATGGCGAACATAATCGAGATGGCATCAACGACAATTTAAGTTGGAATTGTGGGTTTGAAGGCGAAACTGATAATCTCGAAATTGATGCCTTACGTCGCCGACAAATCAAAAATTTCGCTGCCATTCTCATGCTCTCTCAAGGTGTACCCATGCTTGTAGCAGGAGATGAAGTCAGACGCACTCAACAAGGTAATAACAACGCTTACTGTCAAGATAACGAAATTAGTTGGTTTGATTGGCATCTTTTAGAGAAGAATGCTGATATTTTCCGATTCTTCAAATTGATGATTAATTTCCGCAAATGCTATTGCCATTCTGCTTTACGCCGGAGTTATTTTTTCACAGGTGAAGTGAATGAACGAGGTTTAGCAGACATCGCTTGGCATGGTTGCAAATTGTTTAAACCAGGTTGGCACGACTCTCATGCCAGAGTTTTAGCTTTTACCCTTGGTGGTTTTCAAGGAGAAGCAGATATTCACGTCATGCTCAATATGTACTGGGAGGATCTCGATTTTGAAATCCCGCCTATCAAAGATAGACAATGGTTTAGAGTCGTAGATACTGCTCTTCCTTCGGGTATAGATATTGTGGAAGCTGGCGCAGAAACTTTAGTTTCTGGTCATGTTTATCCTGTTAGTGAGCGTAGCATTGTGGTTTTAATTTCTAAATAATTTCCGCTCCCAAATTTTCCATAAGGAGTTAATTCAATGAGTAAGATAGACTTTTCATTTGCAGATTTGATTGCTGGTTATGTTGTCAATTTTAATTCCAGTAAAGGAGATGCTGGTAGTTTTAATCTCAAAACATCAGATGGTAGAACCTTTGAAGTCGCATTGACTTCTATGACCTATGCCGAACTAGTCCGCAATTTAGATGAGCCTTTCTTTGATTGCACTAGTCAAATCGGTAATATGCTTGTGCCGCATCGCTATGTGTTTGTCTATGGCATTTTTTATCCTGAAGCTGGAGAGCATAAATTTGAAGCCAAACACTTAGTTTTTCTAGGACGGACAGAAAACGAATATTTATTTGAAAGACCAGATTGGTGGGTTAAACAAATACGCAGTTTGGGCAATTTTTATCTCAAAGCTCAGTTTGAAGATGGCGAAATTGACTATCGCAAATATCGTACTGGTATCGGTTTAGTAGGTTCTAAAGAAGATAGTAATCGGCAAGAAACAGACACTATCTCTCGCCTAGTTTATGGTTTTGCTACAGCCTATATGTTGACTGGTGACGATCGCTATCTAGAAGCAGCCGAAAAAGGCACTGAATATCTGCGCCAACATTTGCGTTTTCTCGATGAAGGTGAAGGAATTTGCTATTGGTATCATGCCGTTGATATTAACCCAGGTGGTAACGAACAAAAAATCTTTTCCTCAGAATTTGGCGATGATTATGATGCGATTCCCGCCTATGAGCAAATTTACGCCCTGGCTGGCCCCACCCAAACTTATCGCATTACAGGCGATCCACGCATCCTCGAAGATATCGAATTAACAATTAATCTGTTTAATAAGTATTTCTTAGACAAAACCGAAAAAGGTGGATTTTTCTCACATATCGATCCGATTACTCTTAGCCCCCACTCCCAGACTTTAGGACACAATCGTGCTAAGAAAAACTGGAACTCAGTCGGCGACCATGCGCCAGCTTATTTAATTAATCTTTGGCTAGCTACAGGTAAAGAAGAATACGCCAATTTCTTAGAGTACACCTTCGACACCATTGAAAAGCGGTTCCCAGATTATGACAATAGCCCATTTGTCCAAGAACGCTTTTATGAAGATTGGAGTCACGATACAACTTGGGGATGGCAGCAAAATCGCGCAGTTGTCGGTCACAATCTGAAAATTGCCTGGAATTTAATGCGGATGAACCACCTCAAACCCAAAGAAAATTATCTAGCTTTGGCAGAAAAGATTGCCGAAATTATGCCCAAAGTAGGTAGCGACCAACAGCGTGGGGGGTGGTATGATGTCGTAGAACGCACTTTAAAACCAGGTCAAGAAACACATCGTTTTGTTTGGCATAACCGCAAAGCTTGGTGGCAACAAGAACAAGCAATTTTAGCCTACCTCATTCTCAGTGGTTCCCTGGATAAGCCAGAGTATCAACGCCAAGCCCGCGAAGCTGCTGCTTTTTATAATGCTTGGTTCCTCGATTATGTAGCTGGTGGTATTTACTTCAACGTTCTGGCTAACGGTATTCCCTACTTATTAGGTACAGAGCGCGGCAAAGGAAGTCACTCGATGAGTGGTTATCACTCTTTTGAATTGGCTTACCTAGCTTGCGTGTATACGAATTTGCTGATTACTAAACAGCCAATGGATTTGTATTTCAAACCCAAGCCAGGTGGCTTTAAAGATAATATTTTGCGAGTTGCGCCAGATATTTTACCACCAGGTAGTGTGCGAATTGGGGATGTTTGGATCAATGGACAAAGATATGCAGATTTTGATGCGGCAAATCTGACAGTCAAATTGCCAGTGACCCAAGAAGATATCAAAGTCAGAGTGAGAATACTGCCAACGCAAGTATCTTTTGATGCCACTTTGTTAGAAGTCAATCATGGTACTGCCAAAATTGCTTTAACTGGCTTATTAGATGCTAATGGTGTGACACGTTTTCAACAAGCAATTACCACAGCTACAGAACAGCCAATCAATCGTTTAATCTTACTCTTGCATGAACTAGAATGTATTACAACTGCGGGTCTGCGCTCTTTGATTTTTACTAAACAAAAACTGGGTTCTCAAGTTGAACTCTACATTGTTGGAGCGCCAGAAAACGTCAAAGAATTTTTGTTAAAAAGTGCATTTTGCGATAGTGTAACCGTTTTAGATGAGTATGAAACTCTGGAATTGGCAAATGTGTAAATTGTCATCCCAGACGTTTTGCTAGTCCTAAAAATTGGCTCGCAAATACATGGTGATAACCAAGAAACTGCGGTTTATGCAAAGCTATTAGGACTAAGCTCAATCAAACTCGGTTAAAAAAGTGACTTATTTAGGACTTACGCACTGTTGAAGGAGAATTCAGAGAACAGTAGGTTGGGTGTAGCGATAGCGTAACCCAACAAAGTATGCGTGAATGTTGGGTTCCGTTCCTCCACCCAACCTACACCTAACTTTGAATAGGTTATGGATGGCGTAAGTCCTATTTTTGAAAGGAGTCAATCAAGCTAGGAAAGCTTTTTCTTTTCCAGGACTTACGCACAAGCTACGGAAAATCGAACCACAGAGGCGCAGAGTTCACGGAGAAATGAGAGTTTGAGAGATATTTTGCGTAAGTCCTATTTTCCAGCATCCTAGCCTCCTGGACTTTTCTAGACTGACAAAACCTTAGTCTTGATCGCTAGTTCAATTATTACAAACCTCATTTCTATCAAGGAGCTATCTTGGTTAATCCTGTACTACTGACTGTTGACGACGATCCGGGAGTTCTTCGAGTCATCGAGCGAGACCTCCGATATGAGTATGGCGATCGCTTTCGGGTAATCCGAGCCGACTCAGGTGCAAATGCTTTAAAAATTTTGCAACAGCTAAAATTACGCAATCAGACAGTTGCGTTGTGTTTAGTAGACCAACGAATGCCGCAAATGTCCGGTATTCAATTTCTCGAACAGGCGATGCAGGTTTTTCCATCTGCCAAACGAGTTTTATTAACAGCTTATGCAGACACTGATGCAGCCATCTCTGCTATCAATACAGCCAAGATTGATTACTATTTGCTCAAACCTTGGGAGCCACCCCAAGATTTACTCTACCCAGTTCTCAACGATTTACTCGAAGATTGGAATTCTTCATACCGCCCGCCCTTTGAAGGAATTCGGATTATTGGCTCTCGGTGGTCGCCTAAAACGCATCACATTAAAGACTTCTTAGCTCGCAACCACACGCCTTATCAGTGGTTGGATATTGAGAGTGAAGAAGAAGCTATTCAGTGGATCAGTTCAATTAAATGCAATCCCCGGCATTTGCCAGTGGTAGTTTGTCCGGATGGTTCTTATTTGACCCAACCCAGCCACGCCGAACTGGCAGAAAAAATTGGCTTGAAGATGCAGGCTCAAATGCCCTTTTATGATTTGGTGATTGTTGGAGGTGGCCCATCTGGTTTAGCCGCCGCAGTCTATGGTGCATCAGAAGGTTTACGCACAGTTTTGATTGAAAAAGAAGCTCCAGGTGGGCAAGCAGGAACAAGTTCCCGCATCGAAAATTATCTAGGCTTTCCCCAAGGGATTACTGGTTCAGAATTAGCTCGCCGCGCCGTGATTCAAGCTAAACGATTTGGCGTAGAGATTCTCTCCCCGCAAGAGGTAGTGGATTTACGCTCTTCCGAATGTTATCGGACGGTCAAGCTCAAAGACGGAACACAATTAAATTGTTATGCCTTGTTAATTGCCACCGGGGTGTCTTATCGCAAGCTAGATGTGCCGGGGATGGAGCATCTGACTGGGGCTGGTGTGTACTACGGCGCGGCCATGACCGAAGCCCTCTCTTGCCAAAATGAAGAGGTTTATGTCGTAGGTGGAGCCAATTCAGCTGGACAAGCGGCTGTGTACCTTTCTAAGTACGCTCGCCACGTAACGATATTGGTACGCGGTCACTCTTTAGCTACCAGTATGTCGAAATATTTAATAGATCGAATTTTAGCAACAGAAAATATTACTGTCCGATTTCATTCCCATATCGTTGAGGCTCATGGCCAGACGCATTTAGAAGCAATTACGATCGCTAATACAAAAACCCATGAAAAACAAACTGTTCCCACAAAGTTACTATTTATTTTAATCGGAGCCAAACCACATACAGATTGGCTTGATGGAATTGTCGAACGGGACGAACAAGGATTTATCTTAAGTGGGCCAAGCTTGATGCTCAATAAAAAACATTCCAAAATGTGGCAACTCGAGCGCCCACCTTTTTTGTTGGAATCGAGTGTCCCAGGTATTTTTGTCGCTGGGGATGTGCGTTGTGGCTCTGTCAAACGCGTGGCTTCCGGTGTCGGAGAGGGTGCGATCGCTATTCAGTTTATCCATCAATATCTCAGCAAGGTGTAGTTTATGTTAGATGCTTTGCGTCAAGTGTCACTGTTTGCACAATTGACAAATGAGCAGTTGCAATGGTTGTCTGACCACGGTCAGGAATTATGTCTGATTCCTGAAGAATACATCGCTCTAGAGGGCGAACCTGTAGATAATTTCTACGTCTTGATCGCAGGCGAAATAGAGTTCACCAAAACAGTTGGCAATGTTGAAAGACAGATCATGACTTTTGGTGCGGGAACATATACAGGTCATGAGTTGATTTTGTTAGAAGCACCGCACCACCTGGTTAACGTGCGTGCTGTTAAGCCTAGCTATATGTTGAAGTGGGACACAACGACATTTTGGCAAATGCTCACAACCTGTCCCTCCATTACACGCGACCTTTTAATCATTGCCGCCCAACGAGTACAGATTTTAGAGTCCATGTCCCAACACCACCAAAAGCTGATTGCTTTGGGTACATTAGCGGCTGGTTTGGCTCACGAATTAAACAACCCAGCAACGGCCGTTGTTCGCGGAGCCAAGTATTTACATCAGGTTTTTCATCAATTACCAGCTTTAGGACTGAAACTCAATCATTGGCAAATGACCCAGCAACAGCTAATGTTTGTGGAAAATTTGTTGCAAACAGTCACTTTACACGCCGCATCACCTTGTGAATTAGACGACTTGCTCGCACAAAGCGATCGTGAACAAGAAATCATGACTTGGCTAGATTTAAACAATGTTCCTGACGGTTGGAAAATTGTTTCTGCTCTGGTTCGGGGAGGCCTAGATACTTCTTCTCTAGATAGAATTGTCGAAAATTTACCACCTGAATCCCTCGCTGAAGTTTTGGCTTTGCTAGAATCTACACTCTCAGGAATTGAGCTTTTAGACGAAATTGAACAAAGTTCAGGGCGCATTTCCGAATTAGTCAAAGCGATTAAAGAATACTCCTATATGGATCAGGCTCCCATGCAGGAGGTAGATATTCACCAGGGAATTGAAAGCACCCTGACAATTCTTGGTCATAAGCTGAAAAACGGTATTGCGATTATCCGCGATTATGACCAAAGTTTGCCCCTGGTTTCAGTGTATGGTAGCGAGCTTAACCAAGTCTGGACAAACTTGATTGATAATGCGATCGATGCCATGAATGGACAAGGGCAAATTAAGATTCGCACCGCACGGGAAAACAAATGCGTCCTCGTAGAAATTGCTAACAATGGCCCAGCCATTCCCCCAGAGATTCAACAACGCATCTTTGAGCCATTCTTTACCACCAAAGGAGTCGGTCAAGGAACAGGTTTAGGTCTAGTCATTAGTTACCGAATTATAGAAAAGCATAAAGGCGAAATCCGTTTGTTCTCCGAGCCAGGAAATACCCGCTTTCAGGTAATTTTGCCTATCTCTTTAACTGAAACAACATCCGAATGTCAGGAGTGCCAGTTTATACCACTAGATCAGGTTATGCAATTTGTACACAGTTAGTTAAGGAGGGGACGGATGAGAAAATGGTTGAAATCACCGGAGTTACGTATTAGTGAAGATTTAGAAGCCGAACGACACGCAACTTGGTTAGAACTATTTTTTGATCTATTTTTTGTGGTTGTGATTTCCGAACTGGCTCATAATCTCAGTCGGGATGTATCATTATCCGGTTTTTTGAGCTTTTTGATGCTTTTTGTCCCAATTTGGTGGTCTTGGATTGGTGCGACATTCTACGCTAACTTATTTGACACCGATGATTTAGGGCATCGTCTTTTAATTGGCTTACAAATGCTGGCGGTAGCTGCCTTAGCAGTCAATGTCCACGATGGGATGAGTAAAAGTTCAGTTGGTTTTGCCCTTTGTTATGTCGTGATTCGTCTGTTGTTAGTCATTGAGTTTCTCCGGGCTGGAAAGCACATAACAACAGCACGACCATTAACAAACCGAATTGCCTTTAGTTCTGGACTTGGTGCATTAATTTGGTTGATGTCGGTGTTTGTACCTTTACCACTGCGATTTGGTTTTTGGATTTTGGCGTTGACTCTAGAATTTGCCATAGTCACCACAGCAGGCAAGTCTGTCCATGTAGAACTAGCTCCCCATGCTTCACACTTACCGGAACGGTTTGGTTTATTTACCTTAATTGTGTTAGGCGAAGCAGTCTTGGCCGTAGTCAATGGAGTGGCTCAACAAGAGTGGCATTTCTCATCGGTTTATACGGCGGTGTTTGGACTGAGTATTGCTTTTAGTTTGTGGTGGTTATATTTTGACAACCTTGGTGGTTCTGCGATTCAAGCTGCGCGTGCGTGTCGTCACATAGGAGCTTATCAAACTTGGGTCTATATGCACTTACCCTTAGTAATTGGAATTACAGCTACTGGGGTTGGGGTAGAACACGCTATTGCCAATGATCTAGGTCTTGGGTTGGCAATTGCTGAACGCTGGCTGATTTGTGCTAGTTTGGCACTGTGTTTTTTTACCTTGGGAATTATCTATTTAACTGGTCTGAGTACAGACCCTAGACTACGCTGCAAAGTCCGCGCAGGTTATCGGTTTGTGGCAGCTGCAATAATTTTGGCTCTGGCTGTAGCTGGTCGAGATTTATCAGCTATGGAGTTGATTGGGATCATCGCTGGAGTGAGTGCTGTGCAAATTATCCTCGATTTACGTCAAGCCACTAATAGTTTTTCTGCTTAACTTCCAGAGATAGTCTATTGTTATTCCTAGTAATTCGCAGCTGTGAATTACTGGGAATTTTTTTATGAACGTACATTTTAGCATACCTGAAAATTTTATTGAAAGTATTTTGCGTTAGTCTTGAGATGATTTAGGGCAAAATTGCGCCATAAATTTTTACAGTTAATTGGGAATAATAGCTGTAAATCCTCACACAACGGATATTGACAAACAAAATTATTGCCTGCAAGAGTAAGTTATCCGAATTTCTGGATGATTCAACTTGACATAGTTTCTATTTTATTTTAGTGTTTATTGCAAATCTATTGCATCAAATTTTGGATTTGACAGAGCATTTGAACTTTTAGGGGCTAGCAGATGGAAATCAGCAAAATATTTAGCGATAGTGGCATAGTCATATTACTGCTGCTGGGCTTCGGTGTAGCGATCGCCTTCACGATGGAGAGTGTTTAAGCGGGTTATTTTCCATATGCGATCAACTGATACAGACAACAGTTACCAAGCCACATTGGGGCGGGGTGTGGGGTGTAGGGGAATAAAGAGCATCGAACAACCGCCTTCGTTACAAGCTCTGTATGAGTCAAGACAATTGTACAATCTGGGGCATCCTCGTCCCTCCAGTACCGTCTTCACTACACCCTGTTGCTGACCAATTTGAAATTGGATAACTGTTGAATTTGCGAATACTTACTACACTAAACAATGCTCTATAAACGCTGTTATCAGCACATCAAATTATTCTTCCTCATCACTCTGGGTCTTATTTTGATTCAAGGATGTTATAACTTTGTACCTCAACAAATTTATTCTAAAAATGTCCAACCAATAAAGTCAGAATGCCGCTATATTAAACATGAATTAGGGGAAACTTGTATTCCTTTGCATCCTCAACGGATAGTTGTCACTGACATCGATAGTTTAGAATCTTTAGTTGCTTTGGGTTTAAAACCAATAGCAACAACAGTTCCTAATCGGGTAGGACATAAAGAAAGTATATTCAAAGGTAAAATAGACGGTATTACTTATTTAGGCAGCGAAAGCCAGATAAATCTTGAAAAAGTTGTCCAATTAAATCCTGATTTAATTTTAGGTTTATGGATTAGTCCTCAAGATTATCAATTATTTTCTCAAATAGCTCCAACAGTTTCATTCAGTTTTAGCGAAACTGGCTGGAAAATAATTTTTCAACAGATTGCTCAAGTATTAGATAAAAGGCAAGATGCAGAAAAATTAATAGAGCAATATCAACAAAGAGTCGAAAAATTAAAACTAGAATTTGCGCAAAAACTTGGTAAGCCAGAAATTTGTATAATGCGATTTTATACAGACCTAAAATTTACGCAATTTTTGAATAAATTATCATTTCCCGTCAGCATTTTAGATGAACTAAATTTATCTATTCCCCTGGCACAAATGCAAGTTAGTAATTCACGGGTAAGTTACGATAATGTTAGCTTAGAACGAGTAGATTTGTTAGAAGCATATGCAATGTTTATCGCAGTAGATCCAGGTGCAGAAGCAAATTTACAAAAATATCAGAATAATCCTTTATGGCAGACGCTAAATGTAGTTAAACAAAATCGGGTATATACTGTTGATTCTGGCTACTGGATTTTTGGCACTATTTTGTCAGCAAATGCAGTTTTGGATGACCTAGTTAAATATTTATTGCCAGATGCGTAAACTTATAGCGACATTAAAATTATCGAGAAAATGTCATTTATATGTGTGATTTTATAGAACAAGTATTCATATCTGCTCAACATAATTTAGAAAGTCTCTACACTGACTGCATCATCTTGACTCCTCCACCGGAGGGAAGCGAGGTCATCCTACTCCAAGATTATTTGCAACCAGAAAGACTTTTATCTGTTATCCAAGCAACTCCAGAATACGAAAAAACCCAAGATATTCGTATTGCAGCATCTATCTGGAATAAAGTTTATAGTTGGGCTACATTACCAGGTGTTTTAGCACTGATGACTTGGGCTGGTGTGGGTCTAGATGCTTCTATTGATAATGTGAGTTTGGTTTTAGAAGATAGTCAACCTAAAGCTTTATGGTTTCACGATTTAAGTCGTAGTGTTATTTATCCGCAGCGCTATCTTCAGTCAGCTTCACTAAAGGCTATTGATATCCCCGCAAACTATCCAGGAAAAATAGTTAATAGTGTTGATGATTTACATCAGTTCGTATTTACTGGGTTGTTTCAACGCAATTTAGCACCAATCATTGACCTGGTTCAGAGGTTAACTAAACTCTCGAAAAAAACTATGTGGGGTAATGCGGTTAACGCCTCTGAAGGACAGTTTTTTGAACTTAGTCAATGTACTACAAAAGAAGCAAGACAAGCCGATTATTCAGCTTTGTATGAACAGCCTGAGAGTTTAGTCTTACCAGGTCGTAACCCTCTTTATAACTTAGTACGTACAGAACAACTCAATGAGCCAGGTTTACCTAATCAAGTAACAGTTAGACTCACTTGTTGTTTATATGCTTATATTCCTCCATACGATGGCAAATGTTCTAATTGTCCTTTGATAGAAACGCCCGAAAGAATTGCCCTAATGAAAGCCGACTTGGCTGAAGATAGCTAAAATCACACTCATTTAACTACTACAAATGTCACAACAATCAACCCCTGCCAGTATGCGTAATTTTATGATCGTCTGGCTTGGTCAGCTAGTATCTACTATGGGTAGTAGTATGACCAGTTTTGCGATTGAAATTTGGTCATGGGAAATTACAGGTAAGGCAACGACTCTTGCTTTAGTGAGTTTTTTTAGTTTATTGCCTAGTATTATTATTACCCCCATTAGTGGTGTGATTGTAGACCGCTTTAACCGCAAATTATTGATGATGGTAGGTGATACAGTAGCAGTTTTAACTACTGTCATAATTTTGCTGCTGTATCTGACTAATAATTTACAAATTTGGCACTTTTATCTGACAGGTGCGATTGTTGGGACATTCAATCAATTTCAGAAGTTGGCATATTCATCATCAATATCGCTGATGATTCCGAAAAAGCACTATACCCGTGCTAGTAGTTTAGAGTTTTTATCTAGTTACGGCAGCAATATTATTGCACCCGCTTTGGCTGGATATCTTTACACAGTTATTGGTTTTTTAGGAATTTGGTTAATTGATATATTTACTTTTGCGATCGCCATTAGCAGCTTACTATTAGTAAATATTCCTCAACCACAGCCAACAAGCGAAACCGAAAAAATTCCTCATCTCTGGCGAGATTTAGGGTTGGGTTGGCGTTACATTAATCAGCGCAAAAGTTTACTCGCGCTATTAATCGCCAATTTATTATTTTGGTTTCCCCATGATGTTGGTGATGCCTTATACGCACCTATGATTTTGTCACGGACAAATAGTAATAGTTTGGTGTTAGGTAGTTTAGCTTCTGCGGCTGGTTTGGGTGGTGTGACAGGAGCAGTAATTATTAGCACCTGGGGTAGTTTTAGACGCAAAATTCACGGCGTTTTATTGGGGATGATGGGTGCAGGATTAAGTAAAACTATCTTTGGGTTAAGTAGAACTCCTTGGGTATGGATTCCAGCACAATTTTGCTCATCTTTCCATTTCCCGTTAAATGGCAGTTCAGAAGATACTATTTGGTTAGCTAAAGTACCTCCCCATATTCAAGGTAGAGTTTTTGCTACGCGATCGCTAGTTGTTCAGGCAGCCTCGGCTATAGGCTATTTAATGGCCGGGCCTTTAGCAGATCGAGTTTTCACACCAGCTTTGCAACCAGGAGGTTTCCTCGTGGGTAGCCTCGGAGGATTATTTGGTACTAGCCCTGGTGCAGGATTAGCTCTTTTATACGTGATTTGTTCCTTGTGTATGTTACTAGTTGGTCTAATTGGGTTTTTTGTACCTATTCTGCGGAATGTAGAAACTATTGTCCCAGACCATGATGGAGAGCTAGTTAATTAAAACAACGTGAATTCGACAGACCTTTTCCGCTCCTACAAAGCTACCTGTAAGTAAAACAATATCGTATCTGGTGAATCACCAGATACGATATCAGTTATATTGATAATTACCTAACATCAAAAATCAAAAGAAACCGTTCCTAAAATAGTCAACGGCGCACCTGTCACGATATAAGAACCTTGAGACTCATAATATTTAGTATCAAAGAGGTTCTTGATATTAATAGCGGCTCGCCAATTGTCCCGACGATAAAAAACACTGGCATCAGTTCTGACATAAGACGGTATTTTGATAGTATTTGGCAAAGTTGCTTCTCTTTCATCAACATAAACCAGTCCCAAACCAAATCCCAAACCTTGTAAATTGTTGTTTTGAAATTCATAGGTTGTCCAGAGACTGGCACTGTTATATGGCACAGCTTGTAACCTATTGTTAAGCAATGTGGGGTCGTTGTCTTCACTGACAAAAGCATCGATATAGGCATAGGTAGCAATAATTTTCCATCCTGGGAGAATTTCACCTGCAATATCTAATTCAATACCCCGACTTTTTTGCTCGCCAGTTTGAACACTGAAGTTGAAATCTTGAGGATCTGTAGTGAGTACATTATTTTTTGTAATATCAAAATAAGCCAAAGTCGCTGAAAGACGCTTGTCAAAAAATTCCTGTTTAATCCCAACTTCAAACTGTTCTGAAGTTTCAGGCTCAAACGGTTCATTGGTTCGGCTACGTCCAAAAAATTGTGGACTAAATGCGTTTGTCCAACTGGCATAAACTGAAGTTGTGTCAGTAGGTTGATAAACCAGACCAACTCTTGGCGAAAATGCCGAATCAGAAGTTCTAAGAGCGTCAGCATTCGCTACTAAGTCTGTATAAAAAGAATCTACCCAATCAAAGCGACCACCAGCTAATAATTTGAGATTAGGTGTTAATTCAATCAGATTCTGAAAATAAACTGCTACACTCTCGCCACCATATTTGTCAGCAAAAGACCGCTCAAAAGTTCCTGGTCTTGCACCATACACCGGATTAAAAATATCTATCCCAGCAATGGGCGCGCTAGAAAAATCGTAAGTAAATCGATAGTTTGCTAGTTCTACGCCAAATAACACATTATGACGAATAGAACCTGTATTAAATTTGCCACTTACTTCAGTTTGCAGCGAAATGTTGTCTTGTTTTTCGTCAGATGTCTCAGCTACTCGAGGAAGTATCCGACCATCTTCTAAAAATGGTTCAGAAAAAGTGGCGTTGCGTGCTGTGCGAGTATAGCCATTGACACTAGTAACATTAAATCCTTGGCGGAATTTCCAATTATCGCTAAATTCGTGTTCTAATTTATAGGTAAAAACGTTGGATCTAAATTCAGCATTATTAAAATCAGGCTCTCCTAAAAATCTACTAATTGGTAGTTGTAAAAATACACTTCCCGGCGGAAAGCCTCGATCAAAGGTATAGTTATACTTTTGATATTCGTATTCAAACGTCATATTGGTTCTTGGGCCAATATTCACGGTCACGACAGGAGATATAAAAAAGCTGTCGTTGTCAATGAAGTCTCGGAAACTACCAGAATTTTCGTAGGCAATATTCAGACGATACAATACAGATTTATCGTCGGTTAAAGGCCCAGTCAAATCTAGAGTAGAGCGATAAAAGTCATAACTACCCGCAGTAAAACTGACTCCATAAAATGGTTCTGCTAAAGGTTTTTTGGTGATTGTATTAACAACACCGCCAGGATTATTGGCACTACCATAAAGTACTGATGCTGGGCCTTTGAGAAACTCGACTCGCTCAATATTAGCTACATCGCGCGGGCTAGTAAAGCCAAAATCTTTAAATCCGTTGCGGAGTCCTTCAAAACCAGATTCAAAACCGCGAATATAGTAGCCGGAAGAAGAAAGTCCACCGTAACCTGCTTGTTGTTGTACGCCACTGACGTTGTTTGCTAACTCACTCAGACGCACTACTTGACGGTCTTCTATTACTTCTTTAGGGATCACTTGTACAGAGGCCGGAATGTCGCGTAGTGGTGCGTCTATTTTTGTAGCCGTGGATGACTCTTGGACACGATAGCTATCTTGATCTCCGGTAACTACTAATTCAATTGGTTCTTCAGTCGCTGGCTGTTCTGGTGCGGTTGATTCTGTAGGTGTTTGGGGTTGGGCGTTGGCTTGGTTAGAGGATGCAGCTGAGGCTATACCAAAAATTAAACCTTGGTCACTATCAAATAACTCTACTTGAGGAATACTATCTACTCCTGTGACGGCCACTCTGATAGTGTTGGCATCAGAGTTAGTGACTGTGACTTCACTTACTCCCGCAATAGGTTGCGCTTGGCGGAATGTATTACCGTTGGGTAAGCGCAGTTGCGCCGCATTTATATTCACAATATATGTGTTGCCTTCAGTTTGAGGCGTTACTTGTAATTTTTCGCCATCTGGAGTTGCCAAGATAATCTCAATACCTTTATTAGTGGAATTAAGTTGGACTCCTGTAACTTCTGCAATCTTGGTAGGGGTAGATTCAGTTGGTGTTGGCTGTGGTACTTGAGTAGCAGATAAAACTGGTGTAACAGCAAAAATCAAACCTTCATCGCTATCAAATAACTCTGCTGTGGGTAAGCTGGTTTCGCCGATGACTGTAACGCGAACAGTATTGGGATCAATTTGCGTAACGCTGACAGAGACAATGCCTGATTTCGGATTATTTTGAGTAAAATTGCCACCGTCAGGTAGTGCTAATACTGCATTGGGTATATCAACTACGTAACTGTTGCCTTGATTGTGATTGACTGGTTTAAGTGCTTCTGTGTTAGCACTTTCTAAAATAACTTCGATGCCTTTATCTGTAGAATTGAGTTTAACGCCTGTGACTTTAGTAATTGAATTATTACTGTTTTGCACAAGTAATGGTGCGGCATTCCTCGAATAGGATTTTTGACGATTAATAGTATCTAGTTCTTTGGCATGAGATGGTTGTATCAAACTACTAATTATCGCTAATGTTAGTCCGAGCGAGCGGATATCACTCATCCATCCAGACTGAATTCGTACTGCACCTGCAACTAAACTTTTAAATAACAGACTCTTCACTAATGGTTCTTGCATCTTGATACTTATCCTCACACCTAAGCAAAATATTCTTATTGAATATGATTGACGCAATATTTTATCGATAACTTTGCCATTATCTCTTTCAGGTTTTTCCAGATTTAGCTGCAAATTATTTGCAGCTAGGCTTCCTGAACTATTAGGAAACATTATCATAAACCTTTTTAGCAGGCAAGTATTTATTGAAACTTGTCTATTGCTGATGTTAATTTCTCGCCGTGTCCGCGAATGCTTATATCACAGCCTTTGTAGCACCTTTAGGAGAAATTTTTTGTTTGTAATTTGCCAAAAATAAAATTTCTCCTGCTCCTATAGCAGTATATTTGATGTATGCTGTCGTTTTGATGGTAGTAAAACACTGATAAGTCTTGTTGATAACAATAAATAGGTGCTTGCCATCTGAGTTAAGTTGTTCTATGCTACAAAATAATTGAAAATTAATAGCAATAACTTAAGTGAAAATCAAAGATGAGTGCGATCGCAATAAAAGGGCATAAACGCGTGCGTCAATGCAAAGCTGCTTGTCGCTAAATATTGCCTACAAGCAAGTTGATTATTGCTAGTCAATTTTAAGGATTTGTTCTGTGCATCAGGGCTGTGAAAGTGCGATGAATCAAGATGTCAACGATCTAGACGAAATGCTCGGTAAGTGTGCGACAGTGGTAGAACTGCTGCGTTACAGGTCGATAGAACAAGCAAACATAGAGGCTTTTACCTTTTTGGCAGATGGTGAAACGCCCAGCGCAACTTTAAATTATCAAGAATTAGATCGCCAAAGTAAAGCGATCGCCTCTCAACTGCAAACATTAGGTTTAAGTGGTGAGCGTGCTTTATTGCTTTATCCACCAGGGATTGATTATTTAGGAGCCTTCTTTGGCTGTCTCTATGCAGGCGTAGTAGCAGTCCCAGCTTACCCACCGCGCAACCAACGCAACACCCCGAGAATCTTAGCCATCTTACACGATGCACAAACAGCTGTCATTTTGACAACAACCGCAATTAAAGCGCAGTTGCAGTCCTTACTTGCCGATAAATTTGAGATAAATCATCTTCACTGGCTTACCACAGATAACCTCGCACCAGGTATAGAAACAGCTTGGCAAGAGCCTTTAATTAATATAGATAGCCTGGCATTTCTCCAATATACTTCTGGTTCTACTGGCACACCCAAAGGTGTAATGCTCACTCATGGCAACTTGCTACACAATGCAGAAGTGACACGCCAGTATATGGAACATAGCCCTAAGAGTAAATTTGTCACTTGGCTACCTGCATATCATGATATGGGGCTGATTGGTGGCATAATACAACCTTTGTATGGCGGATTTCCTTGTATTATGATGCCGCCAGCCGCCTTTCTCCAGCGTCCTTATCGTTGGTTACAAGCTATTTCTCATTACCAAGGAACCACCAGTGGCGCGCCTAACTTTGCCTATGAACTCTGCATTGAAAAAATCACCCCCGCCCAACGCTCAAGCTTAGATTTAAGCAGTTGGAGTGTGGCTTTCAATGGTGCGGAACCCATTCGTTATGCAACTCTCGAGAAATTTGCCGCTACTTTTGCTGAATGCGGTTTTCGTCCCGAAGCTTTTTATCCTTGTTATGGTATGGCAGAAGCTACTTTGATGGTATCTGGTAGCATCAAATCTGCATTAGTGAGTAAATTATCGGTGCAGAAAAACGCTTTAGAACGCAACTATGTGATAGATGCAGATGCTAACGCCGATAATTCCATCACCTTAGTTGGCTGTGGACGCAGTGTCCCACAACAGCAAGTCGTGATTGTTAACCCAGACACCTTAACTCGTTGTCAAGATAGAGAAGTAGGCGAAATTTGGGTATCTGGCCCCAGTGTTGGTAAAGGCTATTGGCATCGTCCAACTGAAACAAAACAAACTTTTTATGCTTGTTTGACAGATACACAAGAAACAACATTTCTGCGTACAGGAGATTTAGGCTTTTTAGACAAAGGCGAAGTTTTTATTACAGGTAGAGCCAAAGATTTAATTATTATTCGGGGGCGCAATCTTTACCCGCAAGATATTGAACTCACCACAGAACGCGCTCATCCATCCTTGCGTGCTGGTGGGAATGCAGCTTTTTGTCTAGAGGTTGAAAATCAAGAACAACTGATTGTGGTGCAAGAATTAGAGTTTCGCGCCAAACCAAACTGCAAAGAAGTCATAGCTGCAATTCGCCAAGCCATAGCCCAAGAACATGAAGTACAAGTATATGGGGTAGTTCTGATTAAACCCGGTACTATTCCTAAAACTTCTAGTGGAAAAATTCAACGCCGTGCCACTAAAGCGGAGTTCTTAGCTGGAGAATTACAAATAGTCAATAGTAGTATTTTTGATAGTGTGAATGTTGATGAAACAGAATATCATCTTCAGTTAAATCGGGCAACTATTTTGTCTTTGACTCCGCAGGAATCACAAATATTATTAGAGACTTATTTACTTGAGCAAGTAGCACAAGTATTGAAAATTTCACCCGCACAAATTGATATTCAGCAGCCTGTCAGTAGTTTAGGATTAGATTCTTTAAGAGTATTTGAGTTAAAAAATCGCATTGAAAATCATGTAGAAGTTGCTGTATCTGTCGCCGATTTTTTTGCAGGTTTGAGCATCAAAGGATTAGCAACCAAGATAATTGCCGAAATTACTGCGGGTGAGTTGCCATTAGTAACTGTCACTAAAATTGCCAGAAATACTAATTATCATCCTTTATCTTTTTCTCAGCAGGGATTGTGGTTTATTCATCAGTTAGCACCAGATACGCCTGCTTATAATATTCCAATTGTGATTAATTTGACAGGGCAAGTAAATATTGCAGCCCTCACCCAAAGCCTGCAAGAAATTATTCAGCGTCATGAAATTTTACGGACAAATTTTGTCTTAGTGGATGGAAAACCTGTGCAGATTATTCATCCGACTGTTGACTTTCATTTACCAGTTGAAGATTTACGAAATCTGCCAGATGCAAAAGAAGGTATAACACAAGAAATAGCACAACATCAGTTTGATTTATCTAGTCAAATGCTCGTGCGTGGTTTGTTGCTACGCTTGACTGATGATGAATATCAATTGTTGATGACCTTGCATCATATCGTGGCGGATGGTTGGTCTATTGGCGTTTTCATGCGAGAATTGGCAGCATTCTATGAAGCATACGCTCATCAAAAACCTTCTTTACTGCCACAATTGCCTGTTCAATATGTAGATTTTGTCCATTGGCAACGTCAGAATTTGCATCCAGAGCGGATTCAAACTCTACTAGCATACTGGAAACAGCGTTTAGGTAGTCAGCTGCCCATATTAAATTTACCTTGTGATTATCCGCGATCGCCTGTACAAACCTTCAAAGGTGCGAAAGTTCAAATATCCTTATCCCAACAGCTGACAGACTCATTAAAACAACTGAGCCATCAAGAAAATGCCACTCTGTTTATGACCTTGTTAGCGGCTTTTAAAACCTTGCTGTACCGCTATACAGGGCAGACAGATATCTTAGTTGGTTCGCCAGTTGCTCATCGTAACTCTGTAGAAGTCGAATCATTGATGGGACTCTTTGTCAATGTTTTAGTATTGCGGACTGATTTATCAAAACAGCCGAGTTTTAAAGAGTTACTAGCAAAAGTCAAATCTACAGCTTTAGAAGCTTACATTCATCAAGACTTACCTTTTGATAAATTAGTAGAAGAACTACAACCTGAACGGCATCTTAGCCACAACCCGCTATTTCAGGTTATGTTTGCGCTGCAAAATGTCCCAATTCCGAATCCAGAGCTATCAGATATTTCCCTATCTTTCTGTGAAGGTGATAGCGGCTCGGCTAAGTTTGATTTATCTTTGTTTATCGAGGACAAAGCACAAGGTTTAGTAGCGACTTTAGAATATAACACTCATCTGTTCAAGACTGCTACTATCCATCGGATGCTAGGACATTTCCAGACACTACTAGAAAGTATAGTCACCGAGCCGGAAACTGTGATTGCAGAATTACCGTTGTTAACAACCGGTGAAAAACATCAGCTATTAGTTGAATGGAATGATACCCAAACAAACTATCCTCAAAACCAGTGCATTCATCAATTATTTGCCGCGCAAGTAACGCGCACACCTAATGATATTGCGCTTATTTTTAACAATCAAACACTTACCTATCAAGAGTTAAACGAAAGTGCTAACAAAGTCGCTCACTACCTCCAAACTTTGGGTGTTAAACCCGATGTATTAGTTGGTATTTGTCTGGAACGCTCTTTTGAGATGGTAATTGGCATATTGGCAATTATCAAAGCTGGTGGTGCTTATGTGCCTTTAGATCCTACTTATCCTCAAGAGCGTTTAGCATTTATGTTGGCAGATGCTCAAGTATCGGTGTTGTTGACGCAACCACATCTGCGCCAACAACTACCAACAAATCAAGCGCAAATTGTATGTTTAGACAAAGCCTTGCAAGAGTTTGCTGCATATAGTGGGGAAAACCCAAATAGTGAAGTGACAGCAGAAAACTTAGCTTATGTGATTTACACCTCTGGCTCTACAGGAAAACCCAAAGGGGCAATGAACACTCACAAAGGCTTGTGTAACCGTCTATTGTGGATGCAAGATACATACCAACTCACAAAAGCTGATAAGGTTTTGCAAAAAACACCCTTCAGCTTTGATGTCTCAGTTTGGGAATTTTTCTGGCCTTTGTTAACAGGTGCAAGTTTAGTTATCGCCCAACCAGGCGGACATCAAGATAGTAAATATTTAGTGCAACTAATTGCCCAAGCAAAAATTACGACACTTCACTTTGTGCCTTCAATGTTGCAAGTGTTTTTAGCAGAAACAGAACTTCAAACTTGTACTAGTATCAAACGAGTAATTTGCAGTGGTGAGGCACTATCTTTTGAACTACAACAAAGCTTTTTTCAAAAATTAAACGCCGAATTACACAACCTTTATGGCCCCACAGAAGCGGCAATAGATGTAACTTATTGGGCTTGTCAGGCAAATAGCCATAATCAAATAGTGCCTATTGGTCGTCCGATTGCCAATACTCAGATATATATCTTAGATAAATATTTACAACCTGTTCCCATTGGTGTTAGTGGTGAGTTACATATTGGTGGTGTAGGACTGGGGCGTGGTTATTGGCATCAACCAGAATTGACCCAAGAAAAGTTTATTGCTAATCCTTTTACACCAGGACAACTTTTATATAAAACAGGTGATTTAGCACGCTATCGTGATGATGGCAACATTGAATATTTAGGCAGAATAGATTACCAGGTAAAACTGCGAGGTTTTCGGATTGAATTAGGAGAAATTGAAGCCTTATTAAGACAACACCCCAAAGTTAAAGAAGCGTTAGTAGTAGCTAGAGAAGATATCCCCAACCATCAGCGATTGGTAGCTTATGTAGTTCCCTTAAATATAACATTTGATTCCTCAGAATTAAGGGATTATCTTAAAGAAAAACTACCTGATTATATGGTTCCTGCGGTTGTTGTGGAATTAAGTAAATTACCACTTTCACCTAATGGTAAAATAGACCGTCAAGCATTACCTATCCCTGAAAATCACCACCTTAGTTTAAAACAGGTTTATGAAGCACCAAATTCTGAATTAGAAAGAGCGATCGCTAAAATTTGGTTAGAGATATTACATCTAGAAAAAGTTGGCAGAAATGATAATTTTTTTGATTTAGGTGGTAACTCACTCTTAATGGTGCAGGTAAATCATAAATTACGAGCAACTCTCAATAGTGACGTTTCTATTGTAGAAATGTTTCAGAATTCAACTATCAAATCCTTAGCTAATTACCTAAATTTAGGGTATATAAAAGACCCTGATTTCGCAACTTTAAACAATCGCATTCAAAAGCAAAAATTAGCTTTGCAAAAACATAAAAAATTAGCAAATAGAGGTAAAAATTTATGATTAAAAGCTATATTTTGGCAACCAGTACATTAGCTCAGTAGCCCTAAAAAACATGAATATTACAATTGTCGCCTGGGGTGGAAGTGGTGACATTCGCCCCTATGTAGCCTTAGCTGTCGGATTAAGAAAAGCTGGTCATGCAATCAGGTTTGTTATTACACCCGATGAAGAAAAATTAGTTAGTAGTTATGGATTTCCACTCAAGACAATAGATTGTGAAAACTTTGAATTTGCAGAGTTACGTCCTGGTCATAACCCATTTGATATCATAGAAACTCAAAAAGTTGTCTTCAACCCATTTAAAGGTAGTTATCTAAATCAATTATGGGATGTATGTCAAGATGCAGAAGCTATTATATTTAATGTTTATGCTTTTGCTGCTTATGACATAGCAGAAAAACTGGGTATTCCATGCTATGCCGCTTGTGTACAACCACATCATGCCACCGCTGATTTTCCTAATCCCTATATGCCCATAATTCAGCCTTTGGTAGGTTTATATAATAAGCTGAGTTATCAGTTTTTTGATCAATTTTTATGGCAAGCTGTACGTCCCTCCATTAATCAATGGCGACAAGAAACATTAAACTTGCCATCTTTGCCATTTTGGTTAGGAATATCCCATCGAATGCAGGAACAAAACTTGCCATTTCTTTATAGCTATAGCCCTGCTGTTTTACCTAAACCTGCTGACTGGCCTGATACAGCACACGTTACTGGTTACTGGTTTTTAGACCGTCCTAGTAATTGGCAACCCCCTGCTGATATAGTTGAATTTTTAGCTGCTGGTGCGCCGCCTGTTTATATTGAAATTCGACATTCAGAAGTCACAAAAGAGATGATTTTAGATGTCTTAAAACAAACAAAAAGACGCGCCGTAGTTCGAGGGATGGGTTTTAATCAAACTGACAACCAAGATTTAGCACATCAGGTTTTTTCTATAGAGTCAATACCTCATGATTGGCTATTTCCTCAAATGGCTGCCATAGTACATCATGGTGGTACAGGCACAACCATGAGTAGTTTGCGTTCTGGTGTACCAACGCTCATAGTTCCCTTAGAAGGAGATCAGTTTTTGTGGGCATATATAGTGCCAAAACTAGGCTTAGGGCCAAAACCAGTTTTACAAAAGCAAATATCAGCTGCCAACATAGCGCAGGCTATTGAAATTGCCATCAACGATAAAAATATCCAAAGAAATGCAGCCGCTATGGGCGCAAAAATCAGAGCCGAAAATGGTGTGAATTCTGCTGTTGAGATATTGAATTATTATTTTCAATCTCCTAGTTTAACTGAGCAATACAATTAAAAGCTTAAAGAAATTAACAATTGTGATCAAATTGTTTGAGGAATATTTACTAGTATGTAATTTTGGAGAAAAAAGTGGCTGAAGCAAAGTTAATTCCTAAAAATAATCTGCCGACAATTTTGAATGATAGTAGCCAAACTCAAGATATCCAAAGCTTATCTGTTAGTTATATCTTAGAGACATTTCAAGAAACTGGCATTTTGCTTTTTAGAGGGTTTCAGGTAAATTATGAACAGATGAAAGTATTTGCTGAAAAATTCAGTTCTAGGTTTGTCTTAGATAAAGATAGACCAATAGTTGATTCCCGAAATAAATATGTCACTTTAGTAGACCCAGGGATGCACTATGTTAGCCCTCATTGTGAAAATGCTAATTCTCCGTTTCGGCCTGATGTGATTTGGTTTTGTTGTGGTGTACCTGCTGCTCAAGGCGGTGAAACTTTATATTGGGATGGTGTGCGCGTCTGGCAAGAATTAAGTGAAGAATTACAACAGTTATTTCTGGCTACAAAAATCAAATTCTGGCAGAAGTTTCCGGCGGCTGACTGGAAGCGTTTTTTAGGAAGTAGTGCCACTTTAGCTGATGTTAAACGCACGCTCGGTGATATTTCTGGATTAAGTTACACAATTAATCAAGACCAGTCTATCTCTTTAGAATATGTTTGTTCGGCGGTAGTTAAGACAAAATATGGTCATCAAGATGCGTTTGCCAATAGTTTAATTGCTGAGTACAAAAATCCCAGAGGCGTAGTCACTTTTGATGATAATTCACCTATTCCATCACCAGTGATTAATCAAATTCAACAAGTGATGAATAATTTAACTGAAGTCATATCTTGGCAAACTGGCGATTTAGTCATGATTGATAATTCGAGATTTTTACATGGTCGGCGTTCCTTTACTGATCGAAAACGCCGAATTTACTCTCTTCTGAGTTATATGAAATAACCAAAAATTTCGCTGGAATTTCTGTGTCAAAAATTTATTTTAATTGAACCCAAGTAACCAGATATGGGTAATATAGAATCTGAAACAGCAATGGAAGGAATAGCAATTATTGGTATGTCAGGGCGGTTTCCTGGTGCTAATAATATTGCCGAATTTTGGCAAAATTTACAAGCGGGCATCGAATCAATTTCTCAGCTAACAAATGAGGAGTTATTATCAGCAGGGATTAATCCTAGTTGCTTAGAAGATAGTAACTATGTCAAAGCCAGTGGTATATTAGAAAATATTGATTTATTTGATGCGGCTTTTTTTGAGTTTAATCCTAAAGAAGCAGAAATTACAGATCCACAGCATCGGTTATTTTTAGAATGTGCTTGGTCAGCTTTAGAAAGTGCTGGTTATGATGCTGATAGATGTGATAGCCGCATAGGAGTTTATGCTGGTGCGAGTTTAAATAATTATTTATCTTTTGATTTAAATAGTGACCAAGTTGGTTCAGCACAGTCTTATCAAAAATTAATTGGCAACGATAAAGATTTTTTAGCTACTCGTGTTTCTTATAAATTAAATTTAACTGGCCCGAGTTTGACTGTACAAACAGCTTGTTCTACTTCGTTAGTAGCTGTTACTTTGGCTTGTCAAAGTTTAATGAATTATCAATGTGATATGGCTTTGGCCGGAGGAGTATCGATTCGAGTGCCGCACAAAACAGGCTATTTGTATCAGCCAGGTGGCACTTTATCTCCTGATGGTCGTTGTCGTGCTTTTGATGCCCAAGCCCAAGGCACAACCGTTGGTAATGGTGTGGGAGTTGTTTTACTGAAGCGGTTGGAGGATGCGATCGCAGATAATGATCACATCTATGCAGTCATTAAAGGCTGGGCAATTAATAACGATGGTTCCATGAAAGTTGGCTATACAGCGCCCAGCGTCGATGGACAAGCAGAAGCGATAGCTGAAGCCATCATGTTAGCCGGAATTCCACCCGCCACCATCAGCTATATTGAAGCGCATGGTACGGGTACAACGTTAGGTGATCCCATTGAAATTGCAGCTTTAACCAAAGTTTTTCGCACCAGTACCGATAAAAAAAATTTTTGTGCCATAGGTTCTGTCAAAACAAACATCGGTCATCTGGATGCCGCCGCCGGAATCACAGGTCTAATCAAAACAGCTTTAGCCCTCAAACATCAACAAATACCCCCCAGCTTAAATTTTGAACGTCCCAACCCCGAAATAGATTTTGCCAATAGTCCTTTTTACGTCAATACCCAACTCACCCAATGGAAATCAGTACTATCTCCGCGTCGTGCTGGTGTGAGTTCTTTGGGGATGGGAGGGACGAATGCTCATGTTGTTTTAGAAGAAGCACCATTACAAGTTAAAAGTCAAAAATCAAAAATCAAAAGTGAATATTTACTATTGTGCCTATCAGCTAAAACTGCTACAGCCTTGGAGATGGCAACGCAGAATTTAGCGAATTACTTGCAGCAAAATCAAGACTTAAATTTGGCGGATGTGGCTTACACTTTGCAAGTAGGACGCAAAGAGTTTAATCATCGGCGTATCTTGGTGTGTACAGATATTCAAGATGCCGTCAATGCTCTGCAAAATAGAACTACCCAAAGAGTTTACACCCATCACCAAGAACCATCAGACCGCCCAATTACTTTTATGTTTCCTGGGCAAGGTAGTCAGTATGTCAACATGGGCAAAGAACTCTATCAAACAGAGTCAGTTTTCCGTGAATCTGTAGACCGTTGCTGTTGGATACTTCAACCATTATTAAATTTAGATTTACGTACAGTTATTTATCCTAGTGAACCTGAAACAACTACTGCACAAGAACAACTCAAACAAACATCCTTTGCCCAACCTGCGTTATTTGTCATTGAGTATGCTTTGGCTCAGTTGTGGATGTCGTGGAGTATTCTTCCTAGTGCGATGATTGGTCATAGCATTGGAGAATATGTAGCCGCTTGTCTTGCGGGTGTGATGTCTTTGGAAGAGGCATTAACTCTTGTGGCTGTGCGTAGCCAACTCATGCAGCAATTACCAAGCGGGAGTATGCTATCGATTCCCTTATCAGAAGCAGAGGTTAAACCCTTACTCAACGAAAACTTATCTTTAGCTGCGAGTAATGCACCATTTTCTTGTGTAGTGTCAGGAACTCATGCAGCGATAGATGTATTGTCTGAACAACTCTTAGCCAAAGGCATAGAATGTCGCCACCTGCATACTTCCCATGCTTTCCATTCCCAGATGATGACACCGATTTTGCAGGCGTTGATTGCGGAAGTTAAAAAAATCAGATTACAGCCACCGCAAATTCCCTTTATTTCTAATCTCACCGGGACTTGGATATCTGCTAGTGAAGCTACTGATGTAAATTACTGGGCAAGTCATTTAAGGCACACAGTACAATTTGCCGATGGCATTTCTGTGTTATTGCTAGAACCAAACCGAATTTTGCTGGAAGTCGGGCCAGGGCGGACTTTGTGTACCTTTGCCAAACAACAAGCAGGCATAACTCAACAGGCGATACTGTCTTCCTTACGCCATCCCCAAGAAGAATCAGCAGATGTAGCCTTTTTACTCAATACACTTGGTCGTCTTTGGTTATGGGGAGTCGCCATAAATTGGTCTAGCTTGAACAATTGTGAGTGTCGTTGTCGCCTGCCTCTACCGACATATCCGTTTGAACGTCAACGTTATTGGCTAGAACCTCAAAAACCAGCTAGTGAGTCTGTTGCGGTTAATCAGCAGCAGCCTGACGTTGCCGACTGGTTTTATCTTCCTGTTTGGCAACAAGCAATTACCCCCCAAACTGTGAAATCGGCAAAACAGGTGTTGATATTTGCAGATACTTGCCAAGTCGGTTCACAAATCGCCAAATGTCTAATTGATGAGGGTAACAGCGTTATTGTCGTTTACCCAGGAGAGCAGTTTAATAAACTCAGTGAGCAGGAATATAGTATCAATCCCAGCCAGATGGATGATTATGATTCTTTAATCGCACAATTGCAATTTTGCGGTCAAATTCCCGATGCAATTTTTCACCTTTGGAGTGTCACACCTGCGGAATTAACAACATCAGGAATTGAGTATTTTGAGAATTGCCAAAATCTAGGTTTTTATAGCTTGTTATTTTTGGCACAGTCTTTTGATAAATACAATATTACTCAACTTGTAGATATTTTGGTTGTGACTAATGATATCTACGATGTAACAGGTGTAGAAAAATTAAATCCAGCGAAGGCAACTGTTTTGGGAATGTGTAAAACCATTCCGCAAGAGTATGCAAATATTTCCTGTCGTAGTCTGGATATTGTGTTACCTGCGGCTGGGACAGTGGCCGAAAAGCAACTTGTAGAACAAATTTTAGCCGAGTTCTCTGCTCAGGAATTTGAGAGTGCGATCGCTTATCGTGGGCATCATCGTTGGGTACAATCTTATCAACCACTACGGCTAAATCATGACCAAACACCCAAATTACGGACAGCAGGAGTATATTTAATTACTGGTGGCTTGGGTGGTATTGGTTTAGAAATTGCAGAGTATTTAGCAAAAACATTCAAAGCAAAACTCATATTAATTAGTTCTTCAACTTTTCCTAGCCAAAATGAATGGCAACAATGGCTGATAAATCACGACGCACAAGATAAAATTAGCAGTAAAATCCGCAAGTTAGAAGAACTAGCACAACTAGGTGCAGAAATTCTCGTTTTGCGTGCGGATGTAGCTGATTCTGAGCAAATGCAAACAGCTATTACTCAAGCTACAGCTTGTTTTGGTCAGATAAATGGCGTGATTCATGCTGCTGGGATTAAGTTATTTAAAACAGTTGCAGAAATATCTAGAAGCGAATGCGAAGAACAACTCAAAGCTAATGGATATGGGCTGTATATTTTAGCAGAATTAGTACAAGAAATAGAGCTTGATTTTTGTATTTTGATATCTTCCTTGTCATCTATTTTAGGTGCATTGGGAATGGCAGCTTATCCCGCAGCCCATCACTTTACTGATGCTTTTGTTTATCAACATAACCAAACAAATTCTACACCTTGGATAAGTGTAAATTGGGATAACTGGTTAACTAGTCAACTCGCTCCAGAATTGGCAGCTAAACCAGAAATATCGACGCAATTGTTCATGAATAATCATCAAGGCATTGAGGTATTTAAACGAGTATTATCTTTAAATAAAGTTAATCAAATAGTTGTTTCCACAACTAATTTAGCAGCTAGAATCGCCCAGTGGGTTAAGCCTTCAGTAAATATTCAACCTCATGACTTGACATTACACGCTAGACCATCCTTACAAAATAATTATGTTGCCCCCAGAAATGAAATAGAACAAACCATTGCTCACATCTGGCAAGAAATTTTAGGTATTGAACAGGTAGGAATTGAAGATAACTTTTTAGAATTAGGCGGCGATTCGCTTTTGAGTATTCAAATTACCGCTAGAGCTAACAAAGCAGGTTTGCGGTTTACTAATCAGCATTTATTTGAATACCCCACTATTGCCCAATTAGCCGAAATTGCTAGCAGAACACAAACAGTTTTGAGCGAACAGGGATTAGTCACAGGAGAATTACCCCTAACACCGATTCAACACTGGTTTTTTGAGCAGAATTTAGTTGATGCACACCACTGGAATCAAACAGTGGTGTTAGAAGTGCAACAATCTTTTAACCCAAGATTCTTGCAACAAGCAGTCCAGAATTTACTGATTCAGCATGATGCTTTGCGGCTACGTTTTCAAACTACAGCAGCAAGTTGGCAACAAATTAATGCTAGTTCTGATGAAGTTGTACCATTTGAAGAGATAGATTTATCAGAACTATCATTACAACAGCAAGAACCAGAATTTACAGCATTAATTAGTGAAATACAAGCAAGTCTCAATCTGACATCTGGCCCCATTGTGCGGGTTGTCTTTTTTAACTTAGGTAGTCATCAACCAAGCCGGATACTGTTAGCAATTCACCATTTAGCCATTGATGTTGGTTCTTGGCGAATTTTATTGGCAGATTTAGAAACTGCATACCAACAACTCAGCCAAGGAAAATTAATTAAACTACCCGCAAAAACCACTTCATTTAAACAGTGGGCTTTGCGGCTAACTCAGTATGCCGAATCTATCGAATTACAAAGAGAACAGGTTTATTGGTTAGCAGCCGAACGTGACTGGGTATCGCCTTTACCAGTAGATTATCCAGATGGTGCTAATACTGTGGCATCTGCTGAAACAATTTCTGTCACCTTGAGTGTAGAAGCAACACAGGCTTTACAAGAAGAAATTGCCGCCACTTATCGAGTGCAAACAGATGATTTATTACTTGCGGCTTTAGCACAAGCATTTAGACAATGGACGGGAACTTCTGCCTTTTTAGTTGACTTAGAAGGAAATGGTCGAGATGTAATTTTTGATGATGTTGATTTATCCCGTACAGTTGGCTGGTTTACGAATATTGCCCCTATGCTGTTGGAAATTGGGGAAGTTGAAGAAACTACGGCAATTTTAAAACAAGTGAAAGAGCAAATTCGGAGTTTTCCCAATCAAGGTTTGGGATATGGGGTGTTGCGCTATTTGAGTAGTGATGAAATTATTACAGAAAAATTGCGATCGCTACAACCTGCTGAGGTACTTTTTCTTTATCTTGGCAACTACGAACAAACTGTACCAGAGTCTGCTTTATTTAAGTTATCACCAAAATTTGCTGGTTTATCCCGCAGTTCTCGCGCACAACGCAGTCATCTTTTAGAAATTAATGCCTTGATAGTTCAAAATCAACTCAAAGTTGAATTGATTTACAGTCATAATGTATACCGCCGACAAACAATCAACAAGTTAGCTCAAGATTTTCAAGCAGCACTGCAAGCACTAATTAGTGATAGTCAATCTTCCTCAGCCAAAAACTTTACACCTTCAGACTTTGCCGAATTTAAGTTAAGTCAATGGAATCAAGACGATATTGATCACATTTTGGCAGCAATTAATCAAGCTATAGCAAGTCAGGTTAATTAATTATGATGCGGGTATGCCTCAAGCAGTCCCTTTTTACTTTTGCCTTGTTGTACTAGCCCATGACTACAATCTGAAATTCCAAAAATTATGCAGAACATTGAGGATTTTTATCCACTTTCACCAATGCAGCAAGGCATACTATTTCACACCCTGGCTGCGCCAAATTCAGGAGTGTATTTTATTCAATTTAGTTGTACCATTCACGACAACCTGAATACTGCGATTTTTCAGAGTGCATGGGAAAAAGTTACCCAACGCCACCAACTTTTGCGAACATCTTTTCTTTGGGAAGGTATTAAAGAACCTGTTCAAGTAGTACACCAGCAAATCAACTTGCCTTGGCAACAACAAGATTGGCGAATGCTATCAACTATTGAACAACAAGAGCGTTTTAAGGCTTTACTTAAAGCCGACCAAAAGCAAGGGTTTTCACTTGCTCAAGTACCTATGATGCGCTTAACTTTGATTCAGTTAGCTGAAAACAGCTATCAATTTCTTTGGAGTGGTCATCACTTAATGATGGATGGATGGTCTTCTGCGGTACTTTTAGAAGAGGTTTTTGCTTATTACATAGCATTAAAACAAGGCGAGACATTACAGTTAGAAAAACCTCGCCCTTATCGTGATTATGTGGCTTGGCTACAGCAGCAAGATTTTTCCCAGTCGGAGCAATTCTGGCAAGAATGGCTGAGAAGTTTTACCACAGTCACTTGTTTAAACTCAAACCAAAAGCCGAACAACTCACTCAAGCAAAATCACAATTACGAGCAACAACTATTAGAGTTACCCCAAACCACCACCACCGCATTACAGTCTTTTGCTCGTCAGCAACAACTGACTTTAAATACTTTAGTTCAGGGGGCTTGGGCTTTACTCCTCAATCTTGATAGCGGCGAGAATGATGTTGTGTTTGGAGTCGTTTTTGCTGGACGGCCAATAACGCTTTCCGGTGTGGCAGCAATGGTAGGCCCTTTTGTGAATACTTTACCGATGCGAGTGCAAATAGAAGCTGAGGAATTGCTTATACCTTGGCTCAAAAAGCTTCAAGCTAAACAAACTCAGATGCAGCAGCACGAACATACACCACTAGTGAAGATTCAACGCTGGAGTGATATGCCTCTAGGACAGCCTTTATTTGAGAGCGTCTTGAACTTTCAGAACTATTCGCAACATCTGACTGCACCAGAAAGAGGGGATGGAAACATCAAGCTTGATGAGTGTCGGTCTTTCGGCAAAATGAACTATCCCTTTTATATAGATGCCTTGCCTGGTCAGCAACTATCAATGTACTTTGTGTACGATACTGATTATTTTGAGGCAGCTACTGTTGCTAGAGTTGTCAAACATTTTGAAATCATTTTGTACAACTTGCTCTTACAACCTCAAGCTACTTTAAACGAGTTATTAGACAAAATTCCCGAAATTGATCAGCAACAAAGAAATAAAGCAAAACAACAGCAAAAAGAACAGCATAACCAGAAGTTAAAAAATATTAAACGCAAAGTCATATATGCTTTGCCGGAAACAGAGTAAATATATAGTGATTCTTACTGAAGTGATGTACAGAATCAATATTTAAAAACGCCAAGGAACGCCGAGGAAAGCGCAAAGGCAAATTATATTAGTGATGGTATTAGTTACTCAGCAATTTATTAAGAATATATGCAAACACAAATTAATGGTTTTAAGCTATCTCCCCAACAAAAGCGACTATGGCTTTTACAAAAAAGTAGTCAAGTTTATCAAGCTTACTGCACAATTTCATTGACAGGAGAACTAAAAAAAGCAGTTTTGCAACAGGCTTTAGCTAAATTAGTTGAGAGACATGAAATTTTCCGCACTCATTTTCAGAAAGTTCAGGGTTTAAAAATTCCCCTTCAAGTTGTCAACGATAGCATTTTGTTATCGTTTAGTGAATATGATTTGACTAATCATGAGAATTTACAGGTAGAGTTAGACAAATTATTGCAGTCAAAAAGACAGGAAATTGATTGGCAGCAAACAGCAATCTTACAAGCTATTTTAATCGCTATCACGCCACAAAAACATTTGTTATCTATCAGTTTGCCTGCTTTGTATGCAGATAGGGTCAGCCTGAATAATTTAGTGCGGGAACTGAGCCAATGTTATACAGCCTGCTTATTCAAACAGGATTTAGTTGACCAACCTCTGCAATATGCAGATATCGCTGAATGGCAAAATGAATTACTAGAAACAGAAGCAGGTGCAATTGATTTTTGGCAACAGTTAGACCCATCGGTGCTGAAAACTGCAAATTTACCTTGGTCAAAACCATCTATTATTAATTCAGAGTTTCAACCGCAATGGTTAAGTGTGGCGATCGCACCTGATATGGTAGCAAAAATAGATGCCATATCACAAAGTCAAAAGTTAGCAGATTATGGATTTTTGTTAACTTGCTTTATCGTTTTGCTTGGGCGACTAACTAAACAATCAAATCTGATGATTGGTGTAGCTGGTGATGGACGTAATTATGAAGATTTACAACCATCATTAGGGCTACTGGCAAAATATTTACCGCTAGATATTCATCTACAAGATGATGAGCAATTTTATGATATCTGGCGGCGAGTGCAACAGCAGACAGAGGAAATATTAGAATTGCAGGAAAGTTTCTGCTGGGACAAAAATAAAGAGTTTGCCGAGAATAGTTTAGAGCCTTTATTCTTTCCCTTATGTTTTGAGTTTGAATCTATTTTAAATCAATATTTTGCCGATAATATTTGTTTTGCTATTGAGCAAAAGTATGCTTGTATTGACAGATTTCAAGTGAAATTAGTTTGTGTTCGGCGTGGGGCTGAAATCACTGCGGAGTTTCACTACGATGCTAATTTGTTTGCAGTTGAGGATATGCAACGGCTGGCTAGCCAATTTCAAACTTTAATCGCCAGTGTGCTACAAAATCCGGAGAAAAAGAGCGCAGGTTTTGATATCCTTAGCCAAAGTGAGCGATCGCAATTATTATTAGAATTTAATAACACCCAAACCGCTAAACCAAAATATGAATGCGTTCATCACTGGTTTGAATCTCAAGTAGAATCTACACCCGATAACATTGCGGTTGTCTGTGCCAATCAACAATTAACCTACACTCAACTCAATCACAAAGCCAATCAATTAGCGCATCACCTCCAACAGCTAGGGGTGGGGCCAGAAGTGTTAGTGGGAATTTGTGTGGAGCGATCGCTTGATTTGGTGGTGGGGGTACTAGGTATACTCAAAGCGGGTGGAGCTTACGTACCCATAGATCCAACCTACCCAAAAGAGCGATTAGCCTTTATTTTGCAAGATACTCAAGCACCCGTGTTGCTAACTCAGCAAAGTCTATTAGCAATATTGCCGCAACATGATGCTGAGGTCATCTGCTTAGATAGAGATTGGACATCGACTCCAACTCTCTCAAATCCAACCAGCCAAACTAACTCTGAAAATTTAGCCTACGTTATCTATACCTCTGGTTCCACAGGTAAACCCAAAGGCACATTAATTCCCCACAAAGGATTAGTCAATTATTTAAGCTGGTGTACCCAAGCTTATCAAGTCAGCCAAGGCAACGGTACAATCGTTCATTCTCCTTTGGGGTTTGATTTAACAATTACCAGTCTTTTTTCGCCTTTACTAGTGGGTTCTCAAGTAGAGTTACTCCCAGAAAATCACCACATCGAAAGTCTCAGCAACGCCTTACATCGCAGTTCTCACCTCAGCTTGGTAAAAATTACCCCTGCTCACCTAGAACTGCTCAAAGGTCAATTCTCGCCTTCAGCAGCAGCCGGAAGGACACGAGCATTTATTATCGGTGGGGAAAACTTACTCGCTGAAAACATCAGCTTTTGGCAAAAAGCAGCCCCTGATACCATACTTATCAATGAATACGGGCCGACAGAAACCGTAGTAGGTTGCTGTGTTTATCAAGTACCACCAGGACAATCTCTTTCCGGCTCAATTCCTATCGGTAAGCCGATTGCCAACACCCAGCTTTACGTATTAGATCAATATGGACAACCAACGCCAATAGGTGTGGTAGGTGAACTGCATATTGGTGGAGTTGGACTAGCTAGAGGATATCTGCATCGCCCTGATTTAAGTGCTGAGAAATTCATCCCCAATCCTTTTAGTACAGAGCCAGGGGAGCGTCTGTATAAAACCGGTGATTTAGCGCGTTATCGATTAGATGGAACCTTAGAGTACCTCGGACGAATTGACGACCAAGTAAAAATTCGCGGCTTTCGCATCGAGTTAGGAGAAATTGAGGCGGTGCTGGCTCAAGCACCAGGGGTAAAAGATGCTGTAGTGATAGTTAGGGAAGATATTCCCGCAAACAAACGGCTAGTGGCGTATATCGTCTACAAGCAAGAATCACCCACTACGGTTCATCAGTTACAAGTTTTTCTCCAGCAAAAGCTACCTGATTACATGATTCCTGCGGCTTTTGTCTCACTCCAGAACTTGCCACTCACCGCCAACGGCAAAGTCTCTCGCCGCGCCTTACCTGCACCAGAACAAGTTAACACCAAAACTTACGTTGCACCCCGCACCCCTGTAGAAGAAACTCTCGCCAAGATTTGGACGCAAATACTAAGACTTGAGCAAGTAGGCATTCATGATAACTTTTTGCAGGTGGGAGGAGATTCGATTCTCAGCATTCAGGTGATTGCCAAAGCCAAGCAAGCTGGACTACAACTCACCCCGCAGCAAATTTTTGACCACCCAACCATCGCTGAATTAGCAACAGTGGTGGGAAGTAATGTGACAATTGAGGCTGAACAAGGATTAATCACAGGTAAATTGCCCTTAACACCGATTCAGCATTGGTTTTTTGAGCAGAATTTACCAGAACCACATTATTGGAACCAAGCAGTTTTACTGCAAGTCAATCAACCACTTGATGCAGTTCTGCTTCAGCAAGCTCTACAGCACTTATTAAAGCATCACGATGCACTGCGACTGCAATTTAAATGTTGTGAATCTGGCTGGCAGCAGGTAAATGCTAGCACCGATTGGGCGATCGCACTAACTATTGAAGATTTATCCAAAAGATCGCCCCAAGAGCAACAACTCGCCATCGAGTTAACAGCAACTCAACTCCAGGCCAGTTTGAATTTATCCCCAGGCCCGCTTGTGCAAGTTGCTTTATTTAATTTGGGACAGCAACAGTCTAGGGTGTTGATTGTGATTCATCACCTAGCCGTTGATGGTGTTTCGTGGCGAATTTTGCTGGAGGATTTGCAAACTAGCTATCAGCAACTTCAGCAAGGTCAAAACATTAACTTGCCTGCCAAAACCACTGCTTTTAAATATTGGGCAGAAAAATTGTCAGAATATGCAAATTCAGCTGCACTCCAACAAGAATTAAGCTATTGGTTAGCTTTGCCTCAGCAACCACCAAAGATAACCGTAGATTTCCCCAAAGGTATTAATACAGAAGCCAGCAAAGCAACTGTATCGCGCACCTTAAGTGTGGCAGAAACCCAAGCATTACTCCAACAATTCCCACTGGCTTATCGCACTCAAATTAATGATGTCTTGCTGACTGCTTTGTTGTATAGTTTTCAACAAAATACAGGGCAATCTTCTCTGCTGTTAGATTTAGAAGGTCACGGCCGGGAAGACATTTTTGAGGATGTAGATTTATCCCGGACAGTCGGCTGGTTGACTACGATTTTCCCCGTACTGTTAGATATTAGCAACGCAGCCGATTTAATAGAGGCAGTGCAACAGATAAAAGAGCAACTGCGGAGTATTCCTCATCGCGGCTTGGGTTATGGTATATTGCGTTACCTAAATCATCAATTACCCGCACAACCACAGCCAGAAGTAATTTTTAATTATTTAGGGCAATTTGACCAAATCCTGCCCAATTTAACTTTATTTAGCCCCGCAACCGAATCAATCGGCCCAACCCATAGCCCACGCGGTAAGCGGCGACATTTGCTAGAAGTAGAGGGAATGGTGATTAATGGCCAGTTGCAATTGCAATGGTTTTACAGCCGCAACTTACACCGCCAAGAAACTGTAGAACAACTAGCTGAGGGGATGGTGGCAGGATTGCGATCGCTCTTAGCTACACAAATGATATCGCAAGTATGCCAAGTTTTGCCAGGAGAATTACCAATTGCCGAGCCAACAAATCGTCATCGACCAGATAAATTACCACTTTCATTTGCTCAAGAAAGATTATGGTTTTTAGCCCAATTACAACCAGATAGCTCTACTTATAATGAATTATTTGCCCTGCGATTAATGGGCTTATTAAATGTAGAAGTGCTAGAGCAAAGCCTGAATGAAATTGTGCGTCGCCATGAAGTTTTGCGTACTAGTTTTTATCAAGATAACGGGCAACCATTTCAGGCGATCGCATCAAATATCAAGCTAAAATTACCCATCATAGATTTAAAACATCTATCAGCGAGTGAACAAGCAACAGCAGTTGAGCGTTTGATGATTCAAGCATCGCAAACCCCCTTTGACCTTGAACAAGGGCCATTACTGCGATGCACACTGATACATACCCATACACAGGAGTATATCGTCTTATTTAGCATTCACCATATTGCCTCTGATGGTTGGTCAATGGGGGTGTTGGTAGAGGAATTAGCCACACTGTACGCAGCCTTTACTGCGGGTGAATCCTCGCCCTTACCAGAATTACCCATGCAGTATGTAGACTTTGCCATTTGGCAACGTCAATATTTGCAAGGCGAAAGACGAGAAACTTTACTCACCTACTGGAAACAGCAATTAGCCAACTTACCTGTATTGCAACTACCGACAACTCGTCCCCGCACAGAAGTTACCACTAACCAAGGTGCTAGTTATGGTTTTGTGATTCCTGCATCAGTAGTCAAGCAAGTGCGATCGCTTTCTCAGCAAGCAGGTGTAACCTTATTTATGACACTGCTAGCAAGTTTTAAAATCTTACTGCAACGCTACTGTCAGCAAGATGATATTGTGGTTGGCACAGATGTTGCTAACCGCAATCACGCAGAAATTCAGCCGTTGATTGGCTTTTTTATTAACTTATTAGTCTTACGCACCGACTTAAGTGGAAATCCTACCTTTTTAGAGTTATTGCAACGGATTCGCAGCCAAACATTAAGAGCTTACGCCCATCAAGATTTACCCTTTGATGAATTAGTCAGAGCTTTACAACCAGAAAGGCATCTCAGCAACACTGTACCCTTATTTCAAGTACTATTTGTTTTCCAAAATACCCCACAATCATCTTTAGAATTGCCAGGCATTAGCTTCCAATTATTAGAGGTAGAAAGCCAAACATCGAGATTTGATTTATCTCTTTTACTGCAAGAAACAGAGCAAGGTCTAAAAGGTAAATGGCAATATAACGCCGATTTATTTAGCAGCAATACTATTATTCAGTTAACCAATCACTGGCAAACATTAATCAACAACATTGTTCACCAACCTCAAAGCCGCATCAACAGCTTAGAAATGCTAACAGAATCAGAAAAAACACAACAAACTCAACAACAACAAAATAAAAAAGTCGCTAAAAGACAAAAATTTATGACTGTGGCTCCTCAACCAGTGAGTTTATCAGTAGAGCAATTAATTAAAACAGATTATTTCCCAGAAACCCCAAAATTTCCGTTGATAATTCAGCCCAATAGTCCAGAAGTTGATTTAATCTCTTGGGCGGCGAATAATCGAGATTATCTAAATACACAATTATGCCAACATGGAGCAATTTTATTTAGAGATTTTCAGATAAAATCAGTCCCAGAATTTGAAAACTTTGCCCAAACAATTTGTCCTAACTTATTTGCTGAATATGGCGACTTACCCCGGACTGGTGAAGGTGGTAAAGTTTATGGTTCCACCCCTTACCCAGCAGATAAAGCAATTCTTTTTCATAACGAAAGCTCTCACTTACATAGCTTTCCCTTAAAAATTTGGTTTTACTGTGTGCAGCCAGCAGCCCAAGGTGGTGAAACTCCAATTGTAGATTGTCGTCAAGCTTATCAACTCCTCAGTCCTAAACTCAAAGAAATACTCACAACAAAACAATTAATGTATGTCCGCAACTACACAGATGGATTAGATGTAAGTTGGCAAGACTTCTTCCACACAAATGATAAATCTGTAGTAGAAACTTACTGTATTCAAAATAAAATTGATTTTGAATGGTACGATAATAATAGTTTAATAACTCGCCAAATTCGCCCGGCATTATTAACGCATCCGCAAACAGGTGAACCTGTATTTTTCAATCAAATTCAGTTACACCACATTTCTTATTTAGACCCAGAAGTTAGAGAATCTCTTTTATCTGCATTTGGCGAAAACAAGCTACCACGCAATGTATACTATGGCGATGGTACGCCGATTGAAGCCTCAGTAATTGCCGAAATTAATGAAATTTATCGCCAGTGTAGCACTAGCTTTAGTTGGCAACAACAAGACATTTTAATGCTAGATAACATCCTCGTAGCTCACGCTCGTAATCCCTATGTGGGTTCGCGCAAAATTGTGGTGGCTCTGGGAGAAATAATCAGAAATTAACGCATTTGTAGAAGTAAAAATTTATGTCTTCAATCACACGCAATACTAATCATGATACTATAGCTTCTATGTATGACTTAAAAGGCATAGAAAGACATGATATAGTTATAGACTGCCTAGAGAAATTAATCCTCAATCAAATTCCCCCAGAAGCGCACATTTTTGATTTAGGTTGCGGTACTGGACAAGTCGCCAAAAGATTATTAAATAGAGGCTATCAAGTCACGGGAATTGATAGTTCTGCAGATATGTTAAACTGCGCGCGTCAAAATGCTCCCAATGCCGAATTTATTGTAGATGACGCGCGTTATTTCCAATTACCACCAACTTTTCATGCAGCCATTTCTACAGATGGTGTCCTCAATTATCTTCTGACTTTAGAAGAATTAACAAATAGTTTGCAAAATGTATATAATGCCCTACTCACAAATGGGCTATTTGCTTTGGAAATGTATATAGAAGAAGGCTGCGAATCTTCTTGGCATGAAAATAGTGATGGTGGTGGTGTGGAAGAAAATAATGTGTGGGTTGATATTTGGAGTTACGACCAAGAAAATAAAGTAGGGCGCAAAGCAACTACGAGATTTCAATGGCTTAATGGTCAATGGCAACGTTCTGATGTGACTTTTTTATTAAAACTTTATTCTAAATTTGAAATTCAAGCTGCTTTAGAAAAAGTTGGCTTCCGCGAAATTAAAATTTATGACCTGCAACAAGATTTAGGACTAGATAATTTAATTAGCGAAACCGCTTGTTTTGTTTGTCGGAAATAGCTCAGTCTTTTTGAATCAATAGCACAAACAGATGCAAACTCAAATTATTGAAGGATTTAGACTTGCTCCCCAACAAAAGCGTCTTTGGTTCTTACAGCAATCTAATCTAGGTTATCGTACGCAATGCGCTCTTTTAATTACAGGCAATCTCCAAGTAGAAACGTTAAAAACTGCTATAGAGCAAATCATCAGTAGTCACGACATTTTGCGGACAACTTTTCGTTACCTACCAGGGATGAAAAGCCCTGTGATGGTCAGAGAAAATCAGCCGATGCTGTCCTGGCGTAATATATATCTAGGTGAATTAGAATCTGAAGAAATTTCAGCAAATATTCAAGCAATTTTGCAAGAACACAGAAGGCTTGGAGGTAACTTTGAGCAAGGCTCAATTTTAAATTTTTCGTTGTTAAAGCTATCTACTGAGCAACATATTTTAGTTGTCGATTTACCTGCGCTTTGTGCAGATACTTGGACTATCAAAAATCTGATGGACAAAATTAGTCGTTATTATACTGCTTGTTTGCAAGGTCAACAAGTAAATGAAGCAGCAGTGCAGTACATTCAGTTTGCCGAATGGCAGAATCAATTATTAGAAGAACCAGAGGCGCAACTCGGTAAAAAATACTGGCAAAAGCAAGATTTTTCGGCTTTATCTACACTAAAACTACCACTAGAAAGTAAGCTTTTAAAAGCAGCCAAATTTGAACCTGAAAGTGTCAGTTTCACAGTTGATGTTGATGTAGTAATCAAGCTATTAATATTAGCTAAAAATTATAATACTTCACTGAATGTAGTGCTATTAGCCTGCTGGAAAATATTAATTTGGCGGCTCACAGGTCAGTCAGATATAATTATTGGTTTGGCAATTAATCGCCGAGAATATGCAGAACTAGAGGATTTATTAGGGCTTGTGGCTACGTGGCTGCCAATTCAAAGTCATTTAACATCCGACTTGCGCTTTGACGAATTATTAGAAATAGTGCAGAAATCTATTAATGATGGTGAAGAATGGCAGGATTATTTTGTTGCCGAATTATTAGAGAATGAAAATAATTTTGCTTGGCCAATATGTTTTGAATTTGCGGATTTTTCTGAAAAAATCACAACCGAAAATATAGCGATTTCGCTTGATAAACACTATAGTTGCACTGAACAATTTAAAGTTAAACTATCTTGTATTCTTGAGTCTCACAATTTAATCACTAACTTTGACTTTGATTCTAACTACTTCAGTCTGGAAACAATCCAACGCTTGGCTAGTCAGTTGCAAACATTGTTGGCTAATGTAACGCAGCATCCAGACGCAACAATCAATAATTTAGATATTCTCAGTCAGAGCGATCGCCAACAATTACTAATTGAGTTTAACCATACAGCGATCGCACCCCAACAATATCACAAGTGTATCCACCACATATTTGCAGAACAGGTAGAAAAAACACCCGATCGCATTGCGGTAATATCTGCACAACAGCAACTAACTTATACAGACCTCAACCGTCAAGCCAATCAACTAGCACACTACTTACAAGCACTGGGAGTCAAGCCAGAATTCATCGTTGGGTTGTATGTCGAGCGCTCCCTAGAAATGATTGTGGGACTGTTGGGTATCCTCAAAGCTGGTGGAGCATATTTGCCAATAGATGCCACATTACCAACACAAAATTTAACTGCTCGCTTGCAAGATGCTCAAGTATCCATAGTGTTAACCCAAAAAAGCTTGCAGCATCATATCCCAAAAGATGCAGGGTGCAAGGTGATTTGCCTAGATAGTGATTGGGATGCGATCGCTCAATCTCAAGATACCAATCCCAGCAGCGAAGTGACAATAGAAAACTTGCTCTATGTCTTGTTTACCTCTGGTTCGACTGGCAAACCCAAAGGCGTAGCAGTTGAACACCAGCAGTTAGTTAACTATCTCAACAGCATCATCCCCCAATTAAACCTTCCCCCTGCGGCGCACTTCGCTAACGTTTCCACTTTAGCGGCGGATTTAGGGAATACCGTGATTTTTGCCTCTTTGTGTACGGGGGGTTGTCTGCATCTATTATCTTTTGAGTGTGCTACGAATGCTTCCGCCTTGGCTGAATACTTCTGTCAATATCCTATTGACTGTCTCAAAATTGTCCCTTCCCATCTGGCCAGTCTTTTAGCATCGGCTCCTGCTCAATCGATTTTGCCGCGTCAATTATTGATATTAGGTGGTGAAGCTGCAACTTGGGATTTAATCGCACAGATTCAGCAACAAGCTGCAAATTGTCGAATTCTCAATCATTACGGCCCAACAGAAGCTACCGTCGGTACATTGACTTATTTAGTCGAACCGAATCACCAGCTTTCCTTAGATTCTCAAACCAATACAGTTCCCCTAGGTCGTCCCCTAGCTCATAGCCAAGTGTACTTGCTAGATGAGCAGATGCGGCCTGTACCCATCGGCGTGACGGGTGAATTGTATATAGCTGGTGCAGGTTTAGCCAGAGGTTATTTGCACAGACCCCAATTAACAGCCGAAAAATTCCTTGCTAATCCCTTAAATCACAACTGCACGCGCCTTTACAAAACCGGAGACTTAGCGCGTTACTTACCTAACGGCAATATTGAGTTTATCGGACGAGTTGACCGTCAAATAAAACTCCGGGGTTTTCGCATCGAACTAGGAGAAATTGAATCGATAATTTGTCAATCTCCCCAAGTACAGCAAGCTGTCGTTGTACTTCAGCAACAAGAAAAAAGCCATCAGCGTTTAGTCGCCTACATCGTTCTCAAACCGCAAAACACTATGAATACTGGCGATTTGCGTCAATTATTAACCCAAAAGCTGCCAGAATACATGATACCCTCAGCTTTTGTCATCTTAAAGGCTTTGCCACTCACTAACAATGGCAAAATAGACTTTCAGGCTTTACCAGAACCGGATAGTTACAACCGCGATTTAGCCACTATTTATCAGCCTCCACAGACAGAATTCGAGCAAGCGATCGCTAATATTTGGCAAGAAATGTTAAATGTGGAGAAAGTTGGCATTAACGATAACTTTTTTGAACTTGGTGGACATTCCTTACTGCTAGTACAAATTCATAGCAAACTGCAAAAAATAGTTAATCAAAATTTATCAATTACTGATTTATTTGCTTATCCAACTATTAGCGCACTAGCAAAATATTTAACTCAAGATAGCAATCAAAAATCATCCTTAGCGACCAGTCAAAATCGGGCAGAAAGTCGGATAGCGGCAAGAAACCAAAGAAGACGTTAACTAAATAATGCAATTTAGAAACTTAATATGTATGAATTAGAGACAGATGATATTCTCAATCAAATAGCAATTATCGGTATGGCTGGGCGGTTTCCCAAATCCCCAAATATCAACGATTTTTGGCATCACCTCCAGCAGGGAAGCGAATTGATATCTTTCTTTTCAGAGCAAGAGCTAGAGTCAGCCGGAATAGATGCTGCTGTTCTGAATAATCCTAATTTTGTGAAAGCCAATGGCGCATTAGAAGATATTGAACTTTTTGATGCGGCGTTTTTTGGTTACACTCCTCGACAAGCAGAAATTATCGACCCACAGCATCGCCTATTTTTAGAAGTTGCTTGGGAGTCCCTCGAAAATGCTGGCTATGATTCGGAAAATTATGATGGTCGCATTAGTATTTATGGTGGTGCTACCATTAGCAGTTATTTTTTATTCAACCTATTTTGTAACCAAGAATTAATAAATTTAGTTGGGATTGATCAAATTAGACATAACAATCGTCCAGATAATTTGACTACCAGAATTGCTTATAAATTAAATTTAAATGGCTCGGCAATTACAGTTCAAACAGGCTGTTCAACCTCGCTAGTTGCTGTTCACTTAGCTTGCCAAAGTTTGCTCGATCAAGAATGCGACATAGCATTAGCTGGGGGAGTTGCCATATCGGCTGCCCAAAAAGTTGGTTATATGTATCAAGAGGGCGGAATTTTATCGCCTGATGGGCATTGTCGGGCTTTTGATGCCCAGGCACAGGGGACAGTTAGTGGTAACGGTGTCGGTATTGTAGTTTTAAAACGCTTGGCAGATGCGATCGCAGATCATGATTATATTCATGCTGTGATCAAAGGTTCAGCTATAAATAACGATGGTTCGCAAAAAGTGGGTTACACCGCTCCAAGCGTCAAGGGACAAGCAAAAGTAATTGCGGAGGCTTTGGCAATAGCCAGAGTTGAGCCTGAAACCATTGGCTATGTTGAAACGCACGGTACGGCAACTGCTTTAGGAGACCCAATTGAAGTTGCGGCCTTAACAGAAGCTTACCGCATCAGTACTGATAAAAAGAATTTCTGTGCCATCGGTTCAGTAAAAACCAATATCGGGCATTTAGATACAGCTGCTGGGGTTGCTGGTTTAATTAAAACTGTTTTGGCTCTTCAGCATCAACAAATACCGCCTAGTCTCCATTTTCAAGAGCCTAATCCCAAAATTGACTTTGCTCATAGTCCCTTTTACGTCAATCACACCTTGACCAAATGGCAGACAAACGGCACGCCCCGACGTGCTGGAGTTAGTTCTTTTGGGATTGGTGGTACTAATGCTCATGTAGTTTTAGAAGAAGCCCCAGCTGTAAAGAAGCAGCGGACAGGGAGCAGGGGATATCAGTTGTTATTACTCTCTGCCAAAACTGCATCGGCATTAGATACTGCTAGTGCTAATCTGGCTCAACATCTCATGCAGTATCCAAAGCTCAATTTGGCGGATGTAGCTTATACCCTTAGTGTTGGTCGCCGTGCTTTTGCACATCGGAAAATAGTAGTCTGCCAAGATATTGAAGATGCCATACAAACCTTAGAAGCCAAAGACTCACAAAAAAGTATTACACAGGCTGATAGCGATCGCTCTATCATCTTCATGTTCCCTGGACAGGGTTCTCAGTATGTAGGCATGGGTCAAGATTTATACGACAATGAGCCGATTTTCCGCCAACAAGTTGATTACTGTTGTGAATTGCTGAAATTATCTTTGGGCTTAGATTTGCGGACTGTAATTTACCCACAAGAACAACAAAAGTCAGCAGCAACCGCACAACTAAAACAGACCCAAATCACCCAATTAGCCTTGTTTATTATTGAATATGCCTTAGCAAAGTTGTGGATGGCATGGGGTATTCATCCTCAGGCAATGATTGGTCATAGCATTGGGGAATATGTCGCTGCCACTATAGCTGGGGTGTTTTCTCTAGAAGATGCTTTAGCAGTGGTAGCCATGCGTGGGCGTTTAATGCAGCAAATCCCTGTTGGTGCTATGCTTGCCGTACCATTATCAGAGTTGCAACTGCAACCATTATTAACTGCAGAACTGGACTTAGCCGCAGTTAATGGTTCTTCTCTATGTGTGGTTTCTGGCAGAGAATCGGCAATTCATCACTTACAAAATCAACTCAACCAGCAAGGCATAGATAGCCGGATTTTACATACTTCTCATGCCTTTCATTCCCAGATGATGCACCCGATTATTGAGCCATTTACCCAGTATTTGCAAACAATCAATCTCAAAATTCCTAGCATTCCTTTTATTTCTAATGTCACTGGTACTTGGATTACTCATGCCCAGGCTACAGATTGCCATTATTGGGCTAAACATTTACGTCAAACAGTCCGCTTTGACCAAGGAATGACTGAGTTACTCAAACAAGCAAATTGCATTTTTTTGGAAGTTGGGGCGGGGCAGACATTGAGTACTTTAACTAAGCGTAAGGATGGCGATCGCTTGGTATTTTGTTCTATTCGCCATCCTCATCATCAACAATCAGATATAGCATTTTTATTCAACAATTTGGGTCAACTTTGGTTAAATGGTGTGGCGGTAAATTGGCAGAGTTTTTATCACAATCAACAATGTTATCGCTTACCTTTACCTACATATCCTTTTGAACGTCAAAGATATTGGATAGAACCTACTCAAGTTGATACATATAATCCTTGGTTTAGGAAGGGGGAAATAACAGATAAACCAGTAGTAGCAGAAAATTTGGCTAATAATAATGTTGAAGCAGTAATTTCACAGCAATTAAATGTGATGTTTCAGCAATTAGATTTATTAGAAAAGAATTTTTGATACGAACCGCCAAGTACGCCAAGAAAGAGTTTATTGGTAATTAATATTAATCTCCAACTATTATTTTTAAAATTATGATTAAAGAATCACAAGATGAAATTATCAGACTTCTCAAAGAAATTCTTAGTCAATCACTGGGAGTAAAATTATCTGTAATTAATAGCCAAACTCCTTTTATGGAAATGGGGGCAGATTCTTTAATTTTGTTGCAGTTTAATCGGGCTATTAAAGAAAAATTAGGTATTGATATTTCTTTTCGCTTATTGTTAGAAGATTTCCCGACAATTGATGCTTTAGCAACTTATATACATGAAAAATTCCCTAAACAAGTATCTGTAGAACCTAGTTTGAGCGAAAATCAACCACAATTTTCTATTCCAGTACAAACAACACAGGGATTAAAAGCCAACACCCTCTTAGAACAGGTTGTCGCACAGCAGTTGCAGTTAATGTCTAAACAGCTAGACCTATTACGTAAAGCCGGGATAGCTGATAAGCAAGTTACTCACACCTCAACGCCAATTTCTCAGCCTTTAGTCAATCAAGAAGAGTCTACTAGCAAGATAAAATTGAGTCCGCGTCAGCAACAACATCTAGATGCTTTAATAACAGAGTTTGGACAACGGACTCAAGAATCTAAACGGTTGACCCAAAATTATCGTTGCTTTCATGCTAATAGTAGAGCGATCGCAGGTTTTCTGCCTTTAACCAAAGAGATTGTCTATCCTATTCACGGGCAACGCGGCGAAGGAGCTAGGCTTTGGGATGTTGACGGTAACGAATATGTAGATATTTCAATGGGTTTTGGTTCGCTGCTATTTGGTCATTCGCCCTCGTTTATTATCGCCGCCGTCCAAGCGCAAATTCAGCAAGGGATACTCAATGGCCCGCAGTCACGTCTGGCAGGTCAGGTGGCCGAGTTAATTTGCGAACTCACAGGTGCAGAGCGGGCAGCCTTTTGTAATGATGGTAGCGAGGCTGTGATGGGTGCAATTCGCATAGCACGCGCTACTACTGGACGGTCAAAAATTGCTTTATTTGCTGGCTCTTATCATGGTAATTATGATGGGGTTTTAGTCAGAGGAGTCAGCAGCAATGAAGGAATGCCACACTCTGTCCCGAAAGCTATCGGTATTCCCTCATACATTGCTGATGATGTTTTAGTACTCGAATATGGAAATCCTGACTCGATTGAGATTATCAAAACCCAGGCTCACGAACTAGCCGCTATTTTAGTTGAGCCGATACAAAGCAGCCATCCAGAATTGCAACCCAAAGAGTTTTTATTGCAGTTACGACAACTTACCCAAGATAGGGGAATTGTCTTAATTTTTGACGAAGTAATTACTGGCTTTCGGATGCACCTAGGTGGAATTCAAGGATTATGGAATATTCAAGCAGATTTGACCACCTACGGTAAAGCGGTGGCGGGTGGAATGCCCATTGGAGTCATAGCTGGTAAGGCGGCTTTAATGGATGCCCTTGATGGTGGGATGTGGAACTATGGCGATAAGTCTTATCCAGAAGCAGAAACCACTATTTTTGCAGGTACTTTTTTTAAACATCCTTTGGTGATGGCTGCGGCTTGGGCTGCACTCAACCACATGAAAAATTGTGGGGCGCAACTGCAAGCAGAACTAACACAAAAAACAACAAATTTAGCCGCAATTCTCAACAATTACTTTCAGCAAAAACAAGTACCTATTCAAGTAGTTCATTTTGGCTCGCTCTTTCGGTTTACTGCCTCTAGTCCTTTGCAATTTGGTAATTTATTTTTCTACTACTTACTGAAAAAAGGCGTTTATGTTTGGGAAGGACGCACCCTTTATTTATCTACAGCACACACCGATGCAGATATTGAATATATAATTTCGGCAGTTAAAGAAAGTGTCGGAGAAATGCAACAAGGGGAGTTATTGCCCAACCCCCAAGAAATTATCAAACTTCCTCTGACAGCAGCACAAAAAGAACTTTGGTTTTTAGCACAGATGGGAGATAAAGCCTCCCGCGCCTATAACGAATCTCGATATATCCACCTGCGAGGAGTTTTCAATTTATCGGCAGTACAGCAAGCTATTCAAGCAATTATTCATCGTCACGAAGCATTACGAACTACTTTTAGTTCAAAAGGGGATGAGCAAATTATTCATCCCAGCTTAACTATAGATGTTCCTATTAGTGACTTGTCGATTTTAGAGCCGCGTCAAAAACAAGCACAGCTAGCAGATTTATTAGCACAAGAAGCTCAACAAACTTTCGAGCTTGAGCAAGCACCATTACTGCGTTTTCATCTAATTAAGTTAGCAGCACAACACCATATTTTAGTGATGACTAATCATCATATTGTTGCTGATGGTTGGTCAATTGGTATTTTATTAAAAGAATTAGCCACTATATATGCAGCACAGTGTCAAGGTGTAGCTTGGCAATTGCCACAACCGCCAAAATTTAGTGATTATGCGCTGTCGCAACTCCAGATGCAGCAAAGCCCAGAAATGACAAAAGCCAGGGCTTATTGGCTAGAGCAATTTGCTACAGTGCCAGTTTTGGAATTACCAAGCGATCGCCCGCGACCATCCACATTTAGTTACACTGGTGCAAGGGAAAATATTATCCTGAGTACGTCGTTATATAAAGCTTTAAAAAGCTTGAGTGGGCAACATGGTTATACTCTATTTACCATCTTGCTAGCTTCATTTATGGCGTTCTTACAAAGATTAGCTAATCAGCAAGATGTGGTGGTTGGTATTGCGGCGGCCGGACAGTCTTCTTTTGCAGGTAATCATCTTGTTGGTCATTGTGTCAATTTATTAGCCATACGTACTCCAGTTATTCCAAATCCTACATTTATAGAGTATTTAAATTTAGTTCAAAAGACATTGTTAGATGCCTATGAAAATCAAAATTATCCTTTTATTAAACTAATTGAAGAATTAAAATTACCCAGAGACCCAAGCCGCACACCACTATTTACTGTAGGGTTTAATTTAGATAAAGCTGAATCTGATGCCACTTCGTTTAATAAAGAATTTGAAATCGTTAAAAATTCTCCTCATACGACCAAGCTAGATATTAGTTTAAATGTTGCTCAAACAGAACAGCAACTTTTGTTAGAGTTGGAATACAATACTGACCTTTTTGATGCCCAAACCATTCAGCGTTGGATTGGTCATTATGTCACCTTACTCACAGGTTTAGTTAAACAACCAGAACAACATCTGCGGAATTTACCATTATTAACCACCAATGAACAACATCAACTATTAGAAGAGTGGAATAATCCGACAATTGCTTATCGACAAAACCAGTGTATTCATCACTTATTTGAAGTTCAAGTTGAAAAAACACCTGATGCGGTTGCTGTAGTATTGGAGAATGAGCAATTCACCTATCGAGAATTAAACCAGCGCGCTAATCAACTTGCACATTACCTACAAAAACAGGGAGTCAAACCAGAGGTATTGGTAGGGATTTGTGTAGAGCGTTCTTTAGAAATGATTGTGGGGATTTTAGGTATATTAAAAGCTGGCGGAGCTTATGTGCCACTCGACCCTGGATATCCCCAAGAACGTTTGAGTTTCATGTTAGCAGATGCTAATTTAGCTTTGGTGTTAACTCAACAGAAATTACAATCATGGCTACCTCAAAATCAGCAGCAAAATATTTATTTAGATACTGATTGGCAGTTAATTAGTCAAGAAAGCCAGGAGAATCTGAAGATAAAAATTACAGCTACAAACTTGGCTTATGTAATTTACACTTCAGGCTCTACAGGTAAACCAAAAGGAGTGATGATTCAACATGATTCTTTAGTTAATTATACAAAAACAGCGATTGTGAAATATGCGCTGAACCCAAGCGACTATATATTACAATTTGCCTCGATTTGTTTTGATGTAGCCGCAGAAGAAATATTTACTAGTTTAGTAGTTGGGGCTAAATTAGTGCTGCGAAATGATTCTATGTTGAATTCAACGCCAGCATTTTTAGCAAAATGTCAGCAGTTAAAAATAACTGTCTTAGCTTTACCGACTGCTTTTTGGCATCAAATCACTGCTGAATTTGCTGATAATTTATCTTTACCTGAATCACTGCGTTTAGTGATTATTGGTGGCGAAAAAGCATTACCGCAACGATTAGCTAGCTGGCTACAGCGTGTAGGTGAAAAAGTCCAATTAATTAATTCTTATGGCCCCACAGAAGCAACTATTGGTACAACTATCAGCAATCTAGCGAATTTAGCAAAATTGAATCTGACATTCCAAGAAGTACCAATTGGTCAAGCACTAGATAACGTACAAGTTTATATATTAGATGCTGATTTACAACCTACTCCAATTGGTGTTCCTGGTGAATTATATATAGGTGGTATGGGTATTGCTAGAGGCTATCTCAACCAGCCGCAATTAACAGCCGAAAAATTTATTCCTCATCCTTTTAGCCAGCAAATAGGAAAACGTCTCTATAAAACGGGTGACTTAGCTCGTTATTTAGCTAATGGTGAAATTGAAATTATCGGACGAATAGACGAGCAAGTTAAAATTCGCGGTTTTCGGATTGAATTAGGCGAAATAGCAGCCAAATTACATCAACATCCTGATGTTAATCAAGCAGTAGTTAAAGTTTGGGAAGATGAGGGTGATAAACGTTTAGTAGGATATGTCAGTTCTCAATCACCACTTACAACTACTCAACTGCGAAGCTTTTTAACAGAAAAATTGCCAGAATATATGATACCTGCTGCTTTTGTGATTTTAGCAGCTTTACCTCTCACACCTAACGGCAAAATAGATAAGTTGGTGTTACCTGCGCCAGAGAAATTTCGCCCAGAATTAGCAGCGAATTATGTATTACCGCAAACCAAAGTAGAACAAACGATCGCAAATATTTGGCAAAAGGCTTTAAATATTGCCCAAATTGGCATTCACGATAACTTTTTTGAACTTGGTGGGCATTCATTACTGTTAATTAAAATTCATGGGGAATTGCAGGAAATATTTAAAACTGATTTATTCATGCTGGATTTATTTAGATACCCCACTATCAGTTCTTTAGCAGAGTATCTAAATCAATTACAACACCAAGTAAGTAATATCCAAAAGCCAGACAATCAAGCTGAAAAAATAACAATCGCCAAGGAACAACAACAAAAACGGCTACAAAAAATGAAAGCCATCAGAAATATTTAAGGAATTAGAGAAAATGGATAATACAGGCTCAGAAATAGCAATTATTGGTTTAGCAGGCAGATTCCCTGGGGCAAAAAATATTGTAGAGTTTTGGCATAATCTACAAGCAGGTGTAGAGACAATCACTTTTTTTAGCAATGAGGAATTGATAGCCTCTGGCATAGATGCAGATGTAGTTAATAGCCCTAATTATGTCAAAGCTAGAGGTGTATTAGCCGATGTAGAATTATTTGATGCAGCTTTTTTTGGTGTTAATCCCAAAGAAGCAGAAATAACTGATCCACAACATCGGCTATTTTTAGAATGTGCTTGGTCAGCATTAGAAAATGCTGGTTACAGTTGTGAAAATTATCCTGGTGCAATTGGTGTCTATGCTGGCAGTGGTTTAAGCGGCTATTTATTTAATGTTTATACAAATGAGCAGATTCGCAACTCTGTTGATTTACACCAAATAGTTATCGGTGGTGACAAAGATTATTTAAGTACTCGCGTTGCTTACAAATTAAATTTAACTGGGCCAAGTTATACCGTTCAAACTGCTTGTTCAACTTCGTTAGTTGCAGTGCATTTAGCTTGTCAAAGTCTGTTGAATGGCGAATGTGACATGGCTTTAGCTGGTGGTGTTTCTATCAGCGCCATGCGAAAACAAGGCTATTTTTATAAAGAAGGCAGTATCGGTTCACCTGATGGACATTGCCGCGCTTTTGATGCCCAAGCCCAGGGAACTGTCGGCGGTGAAGGTGTGGGCATTGTAGTGTTAAAGAGATTAGAAGATGCGATCGCTGATCAAGATACCATTTATGCAGTCATCAAAGGTTCAGCCATTAACAACGATGGCTCACAAAAAGTCAGTTACACCGCCCCTAGTATTGATAGTCAAGCAAAAGTCATTAAAACTGCTCAAGCTGTCGCGGAAGTTGCAGCCGAAACCATCACCTATATTGAAGCCCACGGAACAGGCACATCTTTAGGCGATCCTATCGAAATTGCCGCTTTAACCCAGGCTTTTCGCGCCAATACCGACAAAACAGGTTTTTGTGCCATAGGTTCTTTAAAAACCAATACTGGTCATTTAGATGCGGCGGCGGGGATAGCAGGTTTAATTAAAACTGTATTAGCTCTCCAGCATCAAAAAATTCCCGCCAGCTTACACTTTAAGCAACCTAATCCCCAAATTGATTTTGCCAATAGCCCCTTCTACGTCAATACGCAACTCACTAACTGGCAAAGTAACGGTACTCCTCGACGCGCGGGGGTGAGTTCCTTTGGCATTGGGGGAACGAATGCTCATGTGATTTTGGAAGAAGCACCATTACAAGTTAAAAGTCAAAAGTCAAAAATCAAAAGTGAATATTTACTATTGTGCCTATCAGCTAAAACTGCTACAGCCTTGGAGACGGCGACGCAAAATTTGGCGAATTACTTGCAGCAAAATAGAAAGTTAAATTTGACTGATGTTGCTTACACTCTGGCGGTAGGTCGTAAAGCTTTTGATTATCGGCGAATTTTGGTTTGTCAAAATCTGGAAAATGCTATTACAAATCTAACATCTTTAGATAGTCCAGAAGTTTTTACCCATTATCAAAAACCCTGTCATCGTCCGGTAGTTTTTATGTTTCCTGGACAAGGTTCTCAGTATGTGAATATGGGGCGAGAACTGTATGAAACTGAAGCATATTTTAGAGAACAAGTTGATAATTGTGCGAAACTGCTTAAGCCTCATTTAGGTTTTGATTTGCGTGATGTGATTTACCCCAAGGCAACGCCGACTCTAGAACTTTCTCAAACTGCTATCACCCAGCCTGCTTTATTTGTAATTGAGTATGCTTTAGCAAAATTATGGATGAGTTGGGGTGTACGCCCAGAAGCGATGATTGGTCATAGCATTGGGGAATATGTAGCCGCCACCTTGGCAGGAGTTTTTAGTTTAGAGGATGCTTTAAAATTAGTTGCTCATCGCGGACGCTTAATGCAAGAGCTACCCACTGGTGCGATGCTTTCGGTGCAGATGGGAGAGTCGGACATGCAGCCGTTTTTGGGTGTAGACTTGGCACTAGCGGCAAGTAATTCACCATCAAGCTGTGTAGTTTCCGGTACAATAGATGCGATCGCTCAATTAGAACAACAGTTACAACAGCAAGCTATCAATTGTCGCAGACTGCACACATCTGGTGCTTTTCACTCATTCATGATGGATGGAATGATTGCACCATTTACTAAGCTGTTGCAGCAAATTCCCCTCCATCCTCCCCAAATTCCCTTCATCTCCAACCTGAGCGGTACATGGATAGATACAGCAGCAACAGAACCCAACTATTGGGCAAAACATCTGCGTCAAACTGTGCTATTTAGTCATGGAATTCTTGAACTACTCCAGCAACCAGAACGCATATTTTTAGAAGTCGGGCCAGGAAAAACTTTAAGTACCTTGGTTAAACAACATCAACAACCAGAGGTAGTTACGCTTACCACACTCCGTCATACCCAAGAGCAAAAATCAGATGTAGCATTTATATTTAATACTTTGGGGCGTTTGTGGTTGCAAGGGATAAAAATTGATTGGTCAAGTTTTTATAGCCATAAAAAGCCCTATCATATCCCTTTGCCTAGTTATCCTTTTGAAGGTCAACGTTATTGGCTAGAAGCGCAACCACAAAAAATTAAAGCACAAATTACCACTGATGAAATTTGGCAATCTGTGATTGAAATTGGCAATCATCAGTCTCAAACACAATTACTTGATAGAGAAATTTATTTAAGTAATAAACAGTGTTTGGATAACTTATGCCTTGCTTATATTAACTTGGCTTTGCAAGATTTAAATATTTTCACCGATGCTAAAGCTAAGTATACTTTTGCCGAATTATCAGAGCAAAGCCGCATCATCCCACGCTACCATCAATTATTACATCGCTGGTTAGATGTATTAGTAGAAAATGGGTATTTACAGCAAGAAAAAGGACTGTTTAGCAACTTTCAGCCTTTGTCTATTGATGCACTTAACTCCTTTTTAGAAACAGCAAGATTAAAATTAGCAAATACACCACATATATTAGATATTGTGGCTGAATGTGGAGCTAATTTAACATCTGTTGTTACAGGTGAAAGAGAACCTTTAGAGTTGTATTTTACAGCCGCCAATAAAAATACAGCAACTGTAAAATCAGAAGTTCCCTTAAATACCTATCTAAAAGGTATTATGCAGACCAAGGTGGCAGCGATAGTAAAGTTATTACCACCAAATGTCAACCTGAGAATTTTAGAAATTGGTGGCGGACAAGGCATTGCTACCACAGATATATTACCTATATTACCTAGAGAAAGAGCAAGCTACACCTTTACTGATGTCGGTGGTTTATTACTCAAAAAAGCCCAAGAAAAATTTAGTAATTATCCATTTGTTGAATATCGTTTTTTGGATATTGAAAAATCTCCGACTGAACAAGGTTATGCTTTGCATGATTTTGATTTAGTGATTGCTGTAAACGTTTTACACGTTACTAGTAATATTGATAAAACTATCACTCATGTGCGTTCTTTATTAGCGCCAGGCGGTTTATTATTATTATGGGAAATTACACAAGCGCAATTAAATTTTGATATCACCGATGGTTTGTTGATGAATCCTTTAGAGGATGCACAACGCAGTCGTGGTAATCCATTTTTATCTCAAAATCAGTGGTGTGCTGCTTTAAAAGCGCATGGATTTGGTGAAGTCGCAGTAGTTTCCCAAACAGAAGTATTTGGGGAAGAAATTTTCATCGCTCAAGCTACTAAAAATGATGCTGAAGCTAGGGCATTTAGCGAGTATATTGACAGCAAACAACCTGAATCTGATACAGTTTTATTAGGTAAAAAACCTAACATTGCTGAGTGGTTTTATCTCCCTACTTGGAAACGTGCTGCTTTACCCCAGAATTTAGCAAATCAAGTCAAAACAAATCAAGCAAATTCTTGGTTAGTGTTTGTAGATGAATGCGGTTTGGGTGAAAAAATAGCCACGCAATTAAAATTAGCAGGTGAGGATGTAATTACCGTCAAAGTTGGCGAAACATATATTAGTCGCAGTGGCGCATATACAATTAACCCAAAGCAACCACAAGACTACAAATTTTTGTGTCAAGAACTTCGCACATTGGGTAAAACTCCTAATAATATTCTGCATCTATGGAGCGTCACTCCAGATCAGTTAGGATACTACACATCTCAAGATTATGAATATTTTGGCTTTTACAGCTTACTGTTTTTGACTCAAGCGATCGCAGAATTTTATCAAAAAGCTAACTTAGACATTCGAGTGATTAGCAACCATCTGCAAATAGTCACAGGTTCTGAACAATTGTGTCCCGAAAAAGCTTTAATTATGGGGCCTTGTCAAGTAATTCCGCAAGAATATTCTAACCTTACTTGTAGCAGTATTGATATAGTGCTACCCATAGCCAACAGTTGGCAAGAACAGCAACTTATTCAGCAATTAATCACAGAAATTTCTCTGCAACCATCTGCACAAGTGATTGCTTACCGAGGACATCATCGTTGGGTGCAAGATTTTGAAGCTGTTAAATTAGACACCTCGATTCCGAAAAATCAGCGTTTAAAACAAAACGGAGTATATTTAATTACTGGTGGTTTGGGTGGTGTCGGGCTAGTTTTAGCCGAATACCTAGCTAAGACAGTAGCAGCTAAATTAATTTTAATCGGGCGATCGCCTTTTCCTCAAGCAGATGAATGGGCGCAATGGCTAACAACTCATGATACAGAAGATGTCATGAGCCAGAAAATTCAGAAATTACAAAATCTGCAAGCTGTTGGTGCAGAAATCATGGTATTCAGTGCTGACGTTGCTGATTATCAACAAATGTCAGCAGTAGTTAAAAAAGCTAATTTGCAATTTGGTCAAATCAATGGAGTCATTCATGCAGCCGCAGTTTTAGGCGGTGGAATGATTCAACTCAAAACCCAAGAAATTGCTGCTGAAGCATTAGCACCAAAAGTCCAAGGAACAAGAGTATTAAATAAAATTTTTCAAAACAAACAGCTAGATTTCTTTGTACTTTGTTCTTCCCTATCTTCCTTTGCAGGTACATCAGGCATGGTAGATTATACTGCCGAAAATGCCTTTTTAGATGCCTTTGCCCACTATCATGCTGCACAACATAGCAACTTCATCACCTCGATTAATTGGGATAGATGGCAAAGTGTCGGAATGGCTGTTGCAGTCGAACAAAGACATCAAGAAATCACAGGCGAAGCATTAACAGCCGGAATGACTGCGGCAGAGGGAATTGAGGTATTTAATTGTATTTTAGCTAATATTAACTTGCCACAAATAATTGTTTCCACTCAAGATTTAATCAGTCAAATTCAACCCCAAAAATCTGATAAATCACTAGAACAACAATTAGCCCAAATCAACCAAACTAGAGTAACTTATCCCCGTCCCAACTTAGATAATATCTATGTTGCTCCTCGCAACGAAATCGAAATTAATTTAGCTGAAATTTGGCAACAACTTCTGGGCATTAATCAAATTGGTGTTCATGATAACTTTTTTGAATTAGGAGGCGATTCTTTATTTGCTACTCAGCTTGTTTCTCAACTTTGCAAAACCTTCCAAGTCGAACTTTCTTATAAGGGCTTTTTCAATTCGCCAACTATTGCTGAATTAGCTGAACTGATTGTTCAAAATATTGCAGCGCAAGCAGATTTAGCCGATTTAGCTCAAGCTTTAGCAGATATTGAAAACCTATCAGATCAAGAGGTCAACAATCTCCTCACTACGCCAAATATCAGTAACTAAATTGTTAAAAAAATACTGATTTATATATATTGTTTAGGCTATTTGCAAATGAGTGACCTTTCTCAAAGAATTGCTGGTTTATCTCCAGAAAAGCTAAAACTACTCACCCAAAAATTAAACCAAAAAAAAGGAGATACCTTATCAAAAACCCAAATTCAACCTCATCATCAAAAATCAAACACTTTCCCCCTATCATTTTCGCAACAGCGTTTATGGTTCCTCGACCAATTAGAACCTGGGAACCCAGCATTTAACATCTGCCAATTTATGCGCTTGTCAGGTTGGCTAAATGTGGCAGCCTTAGAACAGAGTTTTCAAGCACTTGTCAACCGTCATCAAACTTTACGCACTACATTTAGCTTAGTTGATGGACAACCTGTTCAAGTAATTTCGCCTGCTACTGTATTTAAATTACAAGTAGTCAATTTACAAGCACTACCTCTAGAACAAAGAGAGGCAGAAGTTCTATCTTTAGCTAATCAAGAAACTCAAAAATCTTTTGATTTAAGCAAAGATTGTTTACTACGTGTGAGTTTATTGCAACTGAGCGAAACTGAGCATATTTTATTGTTAACCATCCACCATATTGCTGCTGATGCTTGGTCAATAGGTGTATTAATTAATGAAATTACAAAGCTTTATGAAAACTTTTCTCGTGGTTATGCAGCACAACTTCCTGAACTACCAATACAGTATGTAGACTTTGCAGTTTGGCAACGTCAATATTTGCAAGGAGAAAAATTAGCAACTTTGCTGAGTTACTGGCAGCAAAAATTAGGTGGTCAACTTCCTGTAGTTGAATTGCCTACAGATATGCCAAGACCAAAATTACCAACTTTCAATGGTGCTAGGCAATGTCTTGTTTTATCTCAAACTTTCTCAGAACAATTGAAAACGTTGTATCAACGAGAAGGTATTACCTTATTTATGATTCTGTTGGCAGTATTTAAAACACTACTTTATTGGTATACAGGGCAAGCAGATATAATTATCGGTACTGATATTGCTAACCGTAACCAAGTAGAAGTTAGAGGTTTAATTGGTTTTTTTGTTAACCAAATAGTTTTACGCACTAATTTATCAGGAAACCCTTCTTTTCGTGAATTACTTGAACGAGTCCGTGAGGTAACTTTAGATGCCTATGCTCATCAAGATTTGCCTTTTGACAAACTTGTAGATGTGCTAAACCCAGTCAGACATATGGCTCGTTCACCTTTATTTCAAGTCAAGTTAATTTTAGAAAATACTCAAACTCCAGCTTTAAAACTTTCCAATTTGACTATCACACCTTTAACTGTTGAAAAAAAGACAACCCAGCTTGATTTATTATGGGAAATTACAGAAACACCACAGGGAATAGTCGCAGCATTAGAGTATAACACCGATTTATTTTATCGCACTAGCATAGCGCGAATGCTCAAACATTTTGAAATGCTATTAAATCAAGTTGCTGCTAACCCAACAGCCAGGTTAAGCGAATTAATTGAAGTGTTAATAGCAGCAGATAAACAAGCAGAATCGATCCAAAATCAAAATACCAAAGCAACCTATAAAGCAAAACTAAAAACTATTAAGCGTCAGATTATTCATCCTGCCCCTACAACAGAGGATTCCTTATGAAGAAATTAGATAAAGTTATTAAACGCCAAACAGTACAATTAGCCCACAATGAATTAATTAAACTAGAATATCTCAGCAAAAATAATACACTACCGCTAGTCATTAGTCCCTATATTAATGATATTGATATTACTGATTGGGTTGAGGCTAATCGTCAATTAATTGAAGAAAAATTACTGCTCAATGGAGCTATACTATTTCGAGGCTTTAATATTACTAGTGCTGCAGAATTTGAACGTTTTAGTTTAGCAATTTGCTCAGAACTTTTTCACGAAAATGGCGAACATCCCCGGAATAGCGTGAGCGGGAATGTTTATACACCAGTTTTTTATCCTAGCGATCGCAAGTTATTATGGCACAATGAAAACTCTTTTAATCATCGCTGGCCTAAAAAGATTTTATTTGGTTGTCGTCAACCAGCCCAACAAGGAGGCGAAACCCCGATAGTTGATAGTCGCCAAGTTTTTCAACGCCTAAATCCCCAAATTAGGGAAACATTTATTGAAAAACAAGTGATGTATGTCCGTAATTATGGTAACGGTTTAGGGCTAAACTGGCAAACAGTTTTTCAAAGTGAAAATAAAGCAGAAGTTGAAGCAATTTGTCAACAAAATTTTGTAAATTTTACCTGGAAGCCAGATGGCAGTTTAAGAACTTTTTCTATTCGTCCAGCAATAGCAAAACATCCGCAAACAGGGGAACTGACTTGGTTTAATCAGGCTCAACATTGGCATCCGGCTTGTTTAGATAAGCAAACTAGAGAATCACTGTTTTCTTCATTTGCAGCATCAGATTTACCCCGTAATTGCTATTACGGTGATGGTACTGTCATTGAAGATGCAATCATGGCAGAAATTTGTGAACTTTATCAAGAATTAGAAGTAAGCTTCCCCTGGCAGCAAGGAGATGTGTTACTCCTAGATAACTTGTTGACGGCTCATGCACGTAATTCCTTTATTGGTGAAAGAAAGTTATTAGTAGCTATGGGCGAAATGACAAGCTTTGCAGATATTAATAATTAAAGGTAATAAATAAAAATGCCTCAACAAATACAAGGATTTCAACTTTCTCCCCAACAAAAGCGGCTATGGATGTTACAACAAAATAGCTCAGTTTACTTAACTAAATGTGCCATTCTCCTTGAAGGGAATTTACAAGTGAATATTTTAAAAGCCGCTTTACAAAAAGTGCTTGACAGGCATGAAATACTCCGCACTAGTTTTCATCAAGCCAGAGGTTTAAAAATTCCCGTTCAAGTTGTCGAAGATCATGTTTCTTTAGCTTGGGATGAAAGCAATTTTTTAGCAGCAAATATTGAGAATCTTTTGCAAGAATTTCCTTGGCAGAATATCAACTGGGAACAAAATTCTTTATTACAGACAACTTTGATTAAGCTATCAGATGAAAAGCACATTCTCCTGATAAATCTCCCTGCTATGTGTGCTGATGCTGCATCGTTAAATAACTTAGTTGCTGAAATTAGCAGTTGTTATAGTGGTGATAAATTAGCTGATGCACATTTACAATATGCTGATATTGCTGCTTGGCAAAATGAACTATTAACATCAGAAGAGACACTGGCTAACAGAAAGAATTGGCAACAACTAGATATTTCTCATCTGGAGAGTTGTAAATTAGCTTTTGAATCTCCAATTTCTCCAGAATCAGAATTTAAACCTGAATATTTTAAGTTGTCAATTGCTAGTGAGCTAATTAATAAAATCGCGGAGATTGTTCAAAATTATCAATGTTCTCTAAGTGTATTTTTACTAACTTGTTGGTTAATTTTATTGTGGCGGCTGACCGACGAAGCAAAGCCAATTATTGGGCTAGGTTGCGATGGTCGTAATTATGAAGAACTCAAATCAGCAATCGGTTTATTGGCTAAATATTTGCCTTTGAGTCGCGACGTTAACCAAAGCGATCGCTTCAGTGATATCTTAAATAAACTGAGCAACTCTACAACCGAATTAACCGAATGGCAAGAGAGTTTTGCTTGGGAACAAATTACAGAAAATTTATTTTTTCCCTTCTGTTTTGAATTTACAGAAGCTACTCATCAGTATCAAGCTAGTGATATCAAATTTGCGATTTATCAAAAATCTGCTTGCGTTGACCGATTTAAAGTTAAACTAATTTGCGATTGTACCCCCAACCAAAGCATCAACGCAGAATTTCATTACGATGCTCATCTCTTTGCTAGCGCAGATATTCAACGGTTAGCCAATCAATACTACACATTATTAATTAGTGCTATTGCAAACCCTACAGCAACCATCTCACAATTAAATATTCTCAGCAACCAAGAACGTCAGCAAATTTTAGTTGACTTCAACAATACTCAAACCACACAACTGCAATACGAGTGCATTCATCACTGGTTTGAACAACAGTGTCATTCCACACCCGATAATATTGCTGTTGTCTTTCAAGACCAAAAACTAACTTATCAACAATTAAATAGCCGTGCTAATCAATTAGCTCATTACCTGCAAAAATTAGGTATAGGGCCCGATGTATTAGTAGGAATTTGTCTAGAGCGTTCTTTATGGATGGTCATTGGTTTATTAGCTATCCTCAAAGCCGGCGCAGCTTACGTACCTTTAGACCCTGCTTATCCCGCAGAACGTCAAACTTATATTATTGCTGATACTCAAACACCTTTAGTTATCACACAGCAACATCTAGCCAATGGTTTAGCTACAGATAAAGTACAACTGCTTTGTATTGATAGAGACTGGTCAGTTATCGCCCAAGAAACCACCAAAAATCTCCTGACTCAGACAAACTCTCAAAACCTCGCCTACGTTATTTATACTTCCGGTTCCACAGGTCAACCCAAAGGAACCTTAATTACTCATCAAGGACTAGTTAATTATCTAAGTTGGTGTACCCAAGCCTACAATGTTGAGCAAGGAACAGGTACAATAGTCCACTCTCCTTTAGGCTTTGACTTGACAGTTACGAGTTTGTTTTCGCCTTTACTCGTAGGTACTCCAGTAGAACTTTTACCAGAAAATCAAGGAATTGATGCACTCGCTTTGGCTTTACGTCGCAGTCATAATTTAAGCCTAGTCAAAATTACCCCTGCACATTTAGATTTACTTAAAGGACAACTATCACCAACAGAAATAGTTGGTCGGACAAAAGCTTTTATTATCGGTGGCGAAAACTTGTTAGCAGAAAAATTAACTTTTTGGCAAGATTTTGCTCCCGAAACGATACTAATTAACGAATATGGCCCTACAGAAACCGTAGTGGGTTGTTGTATTTATCAAGTACCAAATAATCCCCGCGATTCTGGGTCAATTCCGATTGGTCAACCCATTGCTAATACCCAACATTATGTATTAGATAAACATTGGCAACCTGTTCCTATTGGTGTAGTTGGTGAATTATATATAGCTGGTTTAGGACTGGCTCGTGGTTACTTAAATCAACCAGAATTAACTGCCCAAAAATTTATTCCTCACCCCTTCACTCACAAACCTGGAGAACGCCTTTATCGAACAGGTGATTTAGCCCGTTATCGTCCAGACGGGACTCTCGAATTTCTCGGACGTATCGACAACCAAGTGAAGATTCGTGGTTTTAGAATTGAACTAGGAGAAATAGCCGCAGTATTAGAGCAACATCCAGAAATAAAAGAAGTTGTCGTAATTGCCCGTGAAGACGTAGATAAACAAAAGCATTTAGTGGCGTATTTTGTGGTTAATGAAAAATCAGATATTTCTATTAGTCAACTGCGCCATTATTTATTAGAAAAACTACCAGATTATATGGTTCCTCCGGCTTTGATAAAATTAGATGCTTTGCCATTAACACCTAACGGTAAAGTAGATTATCGAGCCTTACCAGAACAAGGACAACTGGATTTAACCCAAACCTACGTTGCTCCCGCATCTGAACTAGAGCAAATTATTACCAATATCTGGCAAGAATTATTGCATATCGAAAAAGTTGGGATTCATCATAATTTCTTTGATATTGGCGGTCATTCTTTACTCATGGTTCAGGTTCACAATAAACTGCAAACAGCATTAAATAGAGAGATATCAATGCTAGACTTATTTCAGTATCCAACTATTAGTAAATTTGCTAAATATCTCACTCAAAAATCAGATAATAAATCTGATTTACCAAATTACGGAATCAATGAAAATCAACGAGAATCTCGCCAACAACGCCGACAACTTAGGCAAGAACATAGAGCAACAAATAATTAATAACGCATCACTCAGCAATTTCAAACTATGAATAACTCCCCCCCATCTGATTACCTCGATGCAATAGCCATAATTGGCATGGCAGGTTGTTTTCCTGGTGCGAAAAATATTGATGAATTTTGGCAAAATCTCCGAGATGGTATAGAGTCAATAGCTGTTTTTTCTGATGCAGAGTTAATTAATGCTGGCGTAGAACCAAATTTATTAAATCAACCTAATTATGTTAAAGCTGGCGGTATATTAACTGATATAGATTTATTTGATGCCTCGTTTTTTAACTTTCATCCCAGAGAAGCTGAAATTACTGACCCGCAACACCGTTTTTTGCTAGAGTGTGCCTGGAATGCCCTAGAAAATGCTGGTTACGACAGTGAAACTTATTCAGGCCGAATTGGGGTTTTTGCTGGCGCAAGTATGAGTAGTTATTTTTTGTCTAATCTCTATACAAACCGCCAGCTGATACAATCAGTAGGTGGTAAACAAATTGCGATCGCCAACAGTCAAGATTTTCTCCCTACCTTAATTTCTTATAAACTAAACTTGCAAGGGCCGAGTGTGAATGTGCAAACCTCCTGCTCTACATCCTTAGTTGCGGTGCATTTCGCTTGCCAAAGCTTACTCAACGGCGAAAGTGATATAGCCTTGGCAGGTGGAGTTTCCATCTCCGTACCACACAAAACTGGTTATGCTTATCAAGAAGGCAGTATTTTATCTCCTGATGGACACTGCCGGGCTTTTGATGCCCAAGCCCAAGGAACAGTTAGCGGTAACGGTGTGGGTCTTGTAGTTCTCAAACGCTTAGAAGATGCGATCGCCGATCATGATACTATTCACGCTATAGTCAAAGCCTCCGCTATTAATAACGATGGTTCAGCAAAAATTGGCTACACTGCACCCAGCATCACAGGTCAAGCCAAAGTCATAGCCGAAGCACTGGCTGTTGCCAGAATATCACCAGAGAAAATAAGTTATCTAGAAGCTCATGGTACAGGCACAGTTCTCGGCGATCCTATAGAAATTGCCGCACTCACACAAGCTTTTCGCACCAAGACAAATAAAAAATCTTACTGTGCCATTGGTTCAGTCAAAACCAACGTCGGACACCTAGATACAGCCGCAGGTGTCACAGGTTTAATCAAAACCGTTTTAGCCCTAAAGCACAAACAAATCCCTCCTAGTCTGCATTTCCAACAACCTAACTCCAAAATTGACTTTGCCAATAGCCCCTTCTACGTCAATAGCCAGTTATCACAATGGCAGTCTGATACAACACCCCGCTATGCCGGAGTCAGTTCCTTTGGTATTGGTGGTACTAATGCTCATGTGATTTTAGAAGAGTTCCCCCAGGAACAACTGCCATCGAGTAGGGGAGCAGGGGAGCAAGGGAGATTTGAGTTATTATTACTCTCTGCCAAAACTAGTACAGCTTTAGAAACTGCCACCACCAATTTAATTCAACATTTACAGCAAAATCCCGAACTGAATATAGCTGATGTTGCTTATACCTTGAGCGTGGGTAGACGAACTTTTGACCATCGCCGCGCCGTAGTTTGCCAAACCCTAGACGATGCAGTGCAAGTGTTACAAGTAAAAGCATCGCCACGAGTTTTAACTCGTTATCACGCACAATCTACTCGACAAATTGGGTTTATGTTTCCCGGGCAAGGTACTCAGTATGTAGATATGGGTAAAGAACTATACCAAACTGAGCCAATCTTCCGAGAACAAGTAGACTACTGCTGTGAATTACTCAAACCTTTGCTAGAGCTAGATTTACGCAATGTCATCTACCCGCAACCACAACAGCAAGAAACAGCAACTTTACAACTACAGCAAACCTACATCACCCAGCCAGCATTATTTGTCATTGAATATGCGTTAGCGCAGTTGTGGATGTCTTGGGGCATCAAACCTAGTGCCATGATTGGTCATAGCATTGGCGAATATGTCGCCGCTACTATCGCTGGTGTCTTCTCCTTAGAAGAGGCACTGATATTAATAGCAACTCGCGGCAAATTAATCCAGCCACTGCCTTCAGGCGCAATGTTAGCTGTGCCAATATCAGCAGCAGAAATTCAACCTTTGTTGGATGAACAACTTTCTTTAGCGGCAATTAATAGCCCTAATTTGTGTGTGGTTTCGGGAACAGAAACAGCAATTACAGAATTACAAAACCAATTCTCAGCTAAAGGCATTGACTGCCGCCGTCTGCATACCTCCCATGCGTTTCATTCTCAAATGATGGACGCAATTTTAGAGCCATTTGAGGAGGTACTGAGCAAAATTAACCTAAATTCGCCCAAAATTCCTTTTATTTCTAACGTCACAGGTAATTGGATAACCGCAGCACAAGCCACAGACGCGAAATATTGGGTAAAACATCTGCGTCAAACAGTACGGTTTAGCGAAGGAATTGCCAAATTGCGGCAACAGCCAGCGCAAATTCTCTTAGAAGTCGGCCCTTCCAAGGCTTTAACTACCTTAGTTAACAAGCAAAAGCTCACAGAACAAATAGTCCTTCCTTCCCTGCGACATCCACAAAACCAACAATCAGATCGAGCATTTTTGCTCAATACACTTGCGCAACTGTGGTTAGCAGGAATCGCCATTGATTGGTCAGAATTTTATCGTCATCAACAACCTTATCGGATTCCCTTACCGACATATCCCTTTGAACGCCAAAGATACTGGATTGATCCATTAGGCGATCGCAATTTTACCTCATCACCTGAGCCAGAAATTATCGTGTCACAACCAACACTTATCAATCAACCTACACCAACTAATCAGACTTTATCAATATTAAAAGAAATTTTTAGTCATTCTTTGGGGATAAAATTATCAGCAATTAATATAAATACACCTTTTATTGAAATGGGTGTAGACTCTCTTTTATTACTACAAATCAACCGCGCCATTCAAGAACAATTAAAAATCCAAGTTCCTTTTCACATCTTTTTGCAAGATTCACTCACCATTGCTTCTCTCGCCGAATATATCGCCCCACAAGCACCGCCAATAGAACTCACCAGCATTGCACCGCAAATCCCATCCACAGCAAATCAGCAATTAGCACAACCTGTCAATCATCATATTGAGCAGATTCTTTTACAACATCTTCAAGTAATGTCTAAATTAGTAGACTTATTACCAGAGAAAAATTCACTCCAAATTAATCAAATTTCTACTAATAGTCAAAATTCCAACTTAACTTCTCAACCTCCTCAACCTACTTTTCCCTCCCCACCCACACCGCCAGCATCCACAAATTTATTAACTCCCCATCAACAAATTCATTTAGATAGATTAATTACTCGGTTTGTCCACAAAACCCAAGAATCCAAACGACTCTCACAAGAATATCGTTCCTATCATGCCAATAGCCGAGCCGTTACCGGCTTTTTTCCTGATATTAAAGAGATGATTTATCCAATTCACGGACAGCGTGGAGTCGGAGCCAGACTTTGGGATGTGGATGGTAACGAATATGTAGACATCTCAATGGGATTTGGGACACTGTTATTTGGTCATTCCCCATCCTTTGTGATTGAAGCTATTCAACAACAGATTCAAAATGGTATATTACATGGCCCCCAATCGCGCCTGGCTGGCCAAGTAGCCAAATTAATCTGCGAACTCACAGGTGCAGAACGAGCCGCTTTATGTAACACAGGCTCAGAAGCCGTGATGGGAGCCATACGCCTAGCCCGCACCGCCACAGGACGCACCAAAATAGCTTTATTTGCTGGTTCATATCATGGCAATTTAGACGAAGTTCTGATGAAAGCTGCTATAAATACTAATGAAAATGTCTCTGCTGTACCGAAGGCTTTAGGGATTCCTCAATATATGGCAGAGAATGTGATGATTCTCAACTATGGTACTCCTGAATCCTTAGAAATAATTCAAGCTCATGCCCATGAATTAGCCGCCGTCTTAGTTGAACCAGTACAAAGTAGCCACCCAGATTTACAACCCAAAGAATTTCTTTATAAATTGAGACAGCTAACCCAAACAACAGGAATTGTCTTAATCTTTGATGAAGTCATTACAGGCTTTCGGATGCACCCTGGTGGTATTCAAAGCTTGTGGGGTATAAAAGCAGATATTACTACCTATGGTAAAGCAATTGCGGCTGGTTTACCAATTGGTGCGATCGCGGGTAAAGCCGCTTTGATGGATGCCTTAGATGGGGGGATGTGGAACTACGGTGATGAATCCTATCCCCAAGCAAAAAATACCTTATTCGCAGGTACTTTTTTCAAACATCCTCTAGCGATGGCTGCCGCTTTTGCTGCCTTAACTCATATTAAAAATTCCGGGACAAAACTTCAAGAAGAATTAACTCAAAAAACAGCCAATTTAGCCCATACACTAAATACATTCTTTACCGAACAACAAGTACCAATTCGAGTAATTAATTTTGGTTCTCTTTTCCGATTTAATTTTCAGAATAATTCTTTACTCTCTAATTTGTTCTATTACTATTTATTAGAAAAAGGCATTTATGTTTGGGAAGGCAGAACACTTTATTTATCTACAGCACATACTGAAGAAGATATAGAATATATTATCCAAGCCGTCAAAGCCAGTATAGTAGAAATGCAAGCAGGAGAGTTTTTGCCCCCTGCACCATTAAAAAGTTCCGCTTTTCTCCCTCGCAAATTTAATCAAAAAGAACTGGAATCAGCCTTAGTGAAAATTCAGCCACAAGGCTCTAAACAACCTTTATTTTTTATTCATCCTATCGGTGGAAATGTTTTTTGCTACAAAGAATTAGCCCGTTGCTTAGGTTCCGAGCAACCTTTTTATGGACTGCAAGCCCCAAGTTTATTTGGCGAATGTCAAACCTATAACCAAATAGAAGATATGGCGGCTCATTATATTGCCGCTATCCGTACTGTACAGTCACAAGGGCCATACTATCTAGGCGGATGGTCACTAGGAAGCATCATTGCTTTTGAAATGGCTCAACAACTGCAACAGCAAGTTCAACAAGTACCGGGACTATTTTTATTAGATAATGCCGCACCGACTGTTTGCAGTCAACATATAATTATGCAGCCGCCAGATAACTCTCGGATTTTAGCTAATTTTGCCTATGATTTGGCCAGTTCTGCTGGTAAAAATTTATCAGTATCATCCGAGCAGTTTCCACAAATGCACTATGAAGAGCAATTGCATTATGTTTTTGAGCAGTTGCGTCTAGCTCATGTAATTCCTGCTAATTTTAGTTTTGATAATTTTTACCTGTTTCTGCAAGTTTATCAAAACAACTTGCAAGCAGTTTGGAACTACACACCAAAAGTATATTCAAATCGGATGATTCTCTTGCAAGCTAGCGAGAGTAATGAAGGGTTTGATTATCCTCATGATCCTAGTTGGGGCTGGAGTAAATTATCTTCTGAACCACTAGCAATATATACAATTCCCGGTAATCATTACACAATGCTGATTCAACCTCATGTGCAGATTTTAGCGGAGCAATTAAACAACTGTCTAAGTCAGTTAGAGCCTGGATTAATTGTTAAATAACACAACTATAAATTCTCCTCACATTCACTACAAATTCAGATGTTATGGATACCACCCAAACTAAAAATCATCCAACTGCTGCAACCACACATCAAGCTGTAGAAATAGAATTTAATCCTCGTCAACAACAGCATTTAGAAACATTAATTACGCGTTACACTCAACGCACCAAAACATCAAAACAACTGGCTCAAAAATATCGTCATGTTTTTGCCAATAATAGGGGTGCTGTAGGATTTAATCTTCTTTTAAAAGAAATGTTTTATCCTATTTTGACCGAACGTTCTCTAGGCTCCAGAATGTGGGATGTTGATGGTAATGAATATATAGACCTGACTGGTGGATATGGCATACACTTATGCGGTTATAATCCACCATTTATCAAAAAAGCGATCGCCCAGCAACTAGAACATGGCATACAAAGCGGCCCACAAGCAGCCTTAGCAGGTGAAGTTGCAGAGTTAATCTCAGAACTAACGGGAATGGAACGAGTAGCTTTTTGTAGTGTAGGTACAGAAGCAATCATGCTCGCACTACGCACAGCCAGAGCCGCAACAAATCGTCACAAAATTGCTCTATTTTCTGGTTCGTATCATGGCATTTTTGATGGAACTTTAGTAAAAGCCCAAACCTCAGATAGTAATCATCCTACAGGAATTCCCGAGTATCCAGGAGTCACACCCAATACCGCCGAAGATGTCTTGGTTTTAGAATATGGCAGTCCTGAGTCGTTAGAAATCATTAAAATCTATCAGCAAGAATTAGCTGCTGTTCTTGTCGAACCTGTACAGCAACACCGCCTAGGTTTTCAACCCACAGTCTTTATTCACCAACTGCGACAATTAACGCAAACATTAGGCATAGCATTAATTTTCGATGAAATGAATACTGGCTTCCGCATTCATCCAGGTGGCGCGCAAGCATGGTTTGGCGTTACCGCCGACATCGCCACCTACGGAAAAATCGTTGGTGGTGGTATGCCCTTAGCCGCAGTAGCAGGTAAAGCTATTTATCTGGATACCATTGATGGGGGTATGTGGAATTATGGTGATATGTCTTCTCCCGATGTACCAACTACCTGGTCTGGAACAAGTTACTGTAGACATTCTTTCTCTTTAGCTGCGGCGCGTGCTTTATTGCAATATTTAAAAGTTCAAGGCTCAACCTTACAAGACAAGTTAAACCAAACTACTTCCCAATTTATAGACAGAATGAATATTTACTTTGACAAAGAAAATTTACCTATTCAATTGTCAAATTTTGGCTCATTTTTCAATGTTAATTTGTTAGAAACTTCGGAGTTTCTTCAAGACCCTACCTTTTTTATAGGTCTGCAACTCATATTTAAACACATGATTTCTCGAGGAGTTCTCATGCCCAAAGGTGATGGTTTTTTCTCGCAAGCACATACACCACAAGATATTGACTTCATTGTTCAAACTGTAAAAGATAGTGTAAATGCTCTTAGAGAAGGTGGCTTTTTAAATACTTAACTTTGTAGTTATGTAAATAGTACAGCTTAAGTTTAATTCTGCAACGATCCTCAGAGAACAAGGAGAAAATTTTCATGACTTTATTAAATACATATTCTGAATATGATGCTTGGGCTTGGATTTATCACAAAACATTAGGTGTTAGATATTGCAGTCCGAGATTACAAATTTTAGAAAAACTACTATTAAAACATCTACCTCATCAAGCAAATATACTAGACCTATGTTGTGGTACAGGGCAAGTAGCACAACATCTCATAGCTAAAGGCTATGAACTAACTGGCATAGATAACTCGCAAAAGATGATAGACTATGCCCGAAAGACTGCACCTAGTGGGAAATTTATTGTAGATGATGCACGTTCATTTCAATTACCATCTACTTTCGATGCAGTGATTTCTACAAGTGCAGGCTTAAACCATATTTTGAATATTGACGAACTGAAAAAAGTTTTTGAAAATGTGTATGCAGCCTTGCAGGAAAATAGCTGGTTTTTATTCGATTTAAATTTGGATAAAGCTTATCAGATACACGATGAGCAAGGTACTCTTGTTGAAGGCTACATTGAAGATGACTACGCTTTAGCCATATCTAGAAGTCACAATCATGAAAGTAACACCAGTTGTTTAAAATTAGCCATATTTTATCTATTGGAAACAGGTTGGCAACGTTCAAACCTTATTTGCCCAGTTAAAGGTTACTCCCAACCAGAAATTGAATATATTCTCGAAAAGGTAGGATTTACCGAAATCAATGTCTATAATTGTCACGGGGATTTAGAGTTAACAGAATCTGATGATTTTGTGTACTTTGTTGCGCGTAAAAGATAAAACAAGCAGCATGTAGCAAACCTATTTGATGTAAAAACTTATTCCTCAAGAGAAACAACCGAAAACTTTTTAACTGACTAATGGTAAATAACAATGAATAGAGAACATAGTGAAGATACAACAATTTACAAAGTTGTCGTGAATGACGAAGAACAATATTCCATTTGGCCTGCTTACCGAGAAAATGCCCTTGGTTGGAAAGATGCAGGTAAAACTGGCAGCAAATCAGAATGTTTAGAATACATTAAAGAAATTTGGACTGATATGAGACCTTTAAGTTTAAGGAAGAAAATGGAAGAATCATCAAACCAAGATTAATCAGCATCAATCAGTCGGGGGTCTTTTTCCCCGACTGATTGAATACAAATAAATTGTAAATGTGCTGGGTGTTGTCAACCTAGTACAGGTCGGCGTAAATAAACAGACTATAGACCATAAGAGATTGCTAAAAGGCTTGTGGCATCGTTATTCTTTCTTTTTCCTTTTGCCTTTTTCCTTTTGCCTTGTTGTACTAGTTATTCATCTGCTACTCGCACAGAATACATACTAAATTCTGCCTCCTGACTCCTGTATTCTATTTCGATAACCTAAATAGGTCGATGCTTTGTAAAAACATATCCAGGAAAAATTTCACGCAAATATCTGCATTAATGAGGCAATCTTTAGCAGTATTCAATATAAAATATGATTACTTTTTTAGTTACTACTTTACCTTTTTCGTTTCTATATTAATTGTTGGTTATTGTTTACCGATAGTTGCATCTGAGCAGCAACCAAACCCAGGAGAAAATTTAGAATTACTCCAAACTCATCTTACACAAAATGATATCAAAATTATTGAACGATTAGTAACTATTGCCGAGCGTAATTCTTCTGAAGTACTAGATGCAAAATCAGCTACTGGATGGCGTGCTTTTCAGGACGTTGTATCTATAGAATTATCTCCTTCTTTAACTACTACAAATTACAACGCGCTTGAGCATACATCTGAAGAAAGAGAAAATAGTTTGTATTTAAGCATTACCCTTGACCCCATCAAGTTAATTAGTGCTTTTGAACAAAAACCAATATTCCAAGCTCGTTTAAATGAAGCTAAACAACAAAAAAGACTAACGGTTATTCGCCAATATTTGGCTTATATCCAGGCTCGTCAAGCTGTGCAAATCGCAGCTTATAGAATGCAAAATTTTACTAATAATGAGCAGATAGCAAGTCTTAATGCTCAAACTCCTGAAAAGCTCCAAAGTCTTGCTAATGTTGAGTATGTAGCAGCAGCAACCGAAATGCTTAATAGTAATGCACGAGAACAAATAGCTTTGGAAGAATTAGCGGCTTGTGTCGGTTTATCGACATCAGCCATGATGAATATTATGAATAACAACTAATTGAAAATACAGCATATTTCAACTAATTCAAGTATAAAATTTAATCCTTAAAGCTAGGTATAGGGCCTATTTTTATTCTCTGGGGATTCTCTATACCTATATTACCTTGTAAGCCGCCTGTGTGTATTAGGAGAATGCGATCGCCTTTACTAAAAAATCCCTGCTTTAATAAATCTATCACGCCATAAAACATTTTGGCAGTGTATACATAATCTAACGATACACCATGTGCTTGTTGAAATTGCTGGCTAAAATTTAGTAATTCATTGTTTACCTTGGCATAACCACCAAAGTGATAATCACAAATTAATTCCCACGCACACGCAGGTTGATTTGGTACAGGTAAATCAGCATCTAAATAATTTTGCAATAGAGTGGCAATTTCTTGTTTGAGAAATTCACCATGTTTGAGAACAGGAAAAGCGATTGCTCTTTGTTTTTGAGTGAGTGACAGTAAAATTCCCGCAAAAGTAGTACCAGTTCCACAAGCAACGCAAACAACGTCAAAATCCTCTGCTTGTTGAAGTATTTCTGTACAACCAAGCACACCATTTAAGTTACATCCACCCTCAGGAATAATAAATACATCACCAAAACGTTCACGCAAATCTGCTTGTAATTTTTGAGTGTGGCGTTGTCTGTAAGTTGTTCGGTCAAGATACACCAGTTGCATACCTTGTTGGACAGCAAAACTCAAAGTTGAATTCAATGGACTTGTCTGTTCACCACGGATGACACCAATTGTCTTAAATCCAAATAGTTTACTTGCGGCGGCGGTGGCAAAGATGTGATTAGAATAAGCACCGCCAAATGTCAGCAATGTTGTGAAATGTTTTTCTTGCGCCTCCAACAGATTGTATTTCAGCTTATACCACTTATTACCGTTAACCCACGGGTGCATGAGGTCGAGACGTAGCACAGATAGTTTGACCCCAGCATTTTGAGTAATGTTGTTATCAATTTGCTGTGTTGGGGGGGGAAGAAAAATTGAGGTCATGAAGACTTATATACCAATCTTATTTGATTTATAAACTAGTTGTGGAAGTGGGGGTACGTTTTTTAACCAATTATTTAGTCCTGCTATATTTTATCTCAACTGTTTTAATTAATCAGCATAAACATAATGATAAACATTGATTCATTGCAATGGTAAAGCAAGCTTAATAATAAATAAATCTTTCTGATGATTGGCTTTAGAAATTGGCATTTTACCAAATCAAGATAACAGTCCAATATAGGAGTAAGCAGATTCGCTCCAGATAAATTTATTTTTGGAGAAACCCAATGGTTACACTTACAGAAAATACTTCAATTCTTTCTAATCCATCACGTTTAACTATCCAAACTATTGAAATTGCCACACAAACTACGGCTATTCGTTGCCTTGATTGGGACAGAGAGCGTTTTGATGTCGAATTTGGGTTACGTAATGGCACAACATATAATTCTTTTTTAATTCAAGGTGAAAAAATTGCTTTAATTGACACTTCACACCGTAAGTTCGAGCAATTGTACTTGGAGATATTAATAGGATTAATTGAGCCAACAAATATAGATTATTTAATTATCAGTCACACAGAACCAGACCACAGTGGATTAGTCAAAGATATCTTGCGATTAGCACCAGATATTACTGTTGTGGGTGCAAAGGTGGCGATTCAATTTTTGGAGAATATGGTTCACCAGCCATTTAAATCGATTACAGTAAAAAGTGGCGATCGCTTAGATTTAGGTCATGGGCATGAGTTAGAATTTATCTCGGCTCCTAACCTCCACTGGCCAGATACAATCTTTACTTACGACCACAAAACAGGTACTCTCTTCACCTGTGATGTATTTGGGATGCACTATTGTGATGACCATACATTCGATGAAAATTTAGACATCATCGAAGAAGATTTTCATTATTACTATGACTGCTTAATGGGGCCAAATGCTCGCTCTGTTTTAGCCGCTTTAAAACGTATCGAAAAGTTAGAAATTTCTACAGTTGCTACAGGTCACGGGCCATTATTAAAGCATCATCTTGCCGAATGGCTAGACCGCTATCAAACTTGGAGTTTAGAACAAACAAAAACAGAGCAATTTGTTGCTTTATTTTATACAGAAGATTACGGTTACAGTGAGACTATAGCGCGTTACATTGCACATGGTATTACTAGAACTGAAGTAGTAGTTGAATTAGTTCCTTTAAATAACACTGAACCGCAAGAAATCCGAGAATTAGTCTCACAAGCTGCGGGTTTAGCTATCGGAATGCCACCACAATCTGCTATAGCCGCACAAACAGCATTGAATACCATATTAGCTGCGGCTCATCATAAACAAGCGATTGGTTTATTTGAGTCAGGTGGTGGTGAAGATGAACCAGTGTATCCTTTACGTAACAAGTTTCAAGAGATTGGATTAACAGAAGCCTTTCCCCCAATTTTAATTAAAGAAACTCCCTCCAGAGCCACAGAACAATTGTGTGATGAAGCCGGAACAGATATCGGATTATGGTTAAACCGCGATCGCACCATTAAACAAATCAAATCCATCAACACTGATTTAGAAAAAGCCCTTGGACGCATTAGCACAGGCTTATATATTATCACCGCCAAAAAAGCCGAAATCCAAAGTGCCATGTTTGCTTCTTGGGTGACACAAGCCAGCGTCAGTCCTTTAGGAGTCGCCATTGCGGTAGCGAAAGAACGCGCCATTGAATCTTTAATGCACATAGGCGATCGCTTTATTTTAAACGTCCTAGAAGAAGGAAACTACCAAAGCTATATGAAACACTTCCTCAAGCGTTTTCCGCCAGGAGGCGATCGCTTTGCAGGGATCAAAACCTATCCAGCTAGCAATGATTGTCCCATTCTGGCTGACGCTTTAGCTTACATGGAATGTGAAATCACCAGCCGCATGGATTGTGGCGATCATTGGGTGATTTATAGCACCGTCCAAACCGGAAGAGTCGCCAAAATCAATGCACTCACCGCCGTTCATCACCGCAAAATTGGTAATCACTACTAAATAAAGTATGAAGTGTGAAGTATGAAGTCTCAAATGCAAGATTTCATTTAGCGTTACTAATTAATAAAATCTCGTTTCATTTACCTCAATCATTAATTTAATAACGCTCTTCACACTTCACACTTCATACTTCACACTTCACACTTCACACTTCACACTTCATACTTCATACTTCACACTTCCTATGTTTAAGCCTGTTGATAATAACCCAGTTACCATTTACGAAGTTAATCGCATTCGGATTGTGCGCAGCCTGGAGATGATTCAAGATGTGATTGTAATTTCTCTGTGTATTGGCTTATTTAGCTTCATGGCAATTCAAGTGAGAGATATGTTTCTCTCTTTGCTTCCTCCTCTCAACTTCCAAGTTGTCACCGCCGATATTTTGTTTTTGTTGATTTTAGTTGAGTTGTTCCGACTATTGATTATTTACTTACAAGAACAACGCATATCTATTGGGGTAGCGGTAGAAGTTTCAATTGTATCTGCCTTGCGCGAAGTAATTGTTAAAGGTGTACTCGAAACTAATTGGACTCAAGTTTTAGCGACTTGTGCCTTCTTATTAGTTTTAGGAATTCTTTTAATCGTCCGAGTCTGGCTACCACCGACATTTGAAGGGATCGATCCCGAACAAAAAATCTCTTTATTCTACAAAAAAAATCGCCCACATCAAAATTTAACCCAGACAAATAGTTATCAAGAGTGACAGGTTTTTTACTTGCTCATAGCCTTTTTGCAAATGTCTAGAATGACTTAGAAATTAGTATTCTCAATCCAAAATTGGTAGAGGTTATTATGTCAATTGCTACTATCACACCCAGTCGGCCTAGAGATGTTCAGATTGCCGAAATTGGACAAGATACAATCATTTTGCGATCGCGTACTTGGGAAAGGCTGAAATTTGAAGTTGAATATTCCCGTCAAAAAGGCACTACAGCTAATTCTTATTTAATTCAAGCCGATAAAAAAGCTTTAATTGACCCTCCTGGTGAATCTTTTACCGAAATCTACATTCACGAATTAAAACAACATCTAGATTTAACAACGCTAGATTACATCATTCTCAACCACGTCAACCCCAACCGCCGCGCCACACTCAAAGTATTGTTGTCTTATGCACCACAAGCGACAGTAATTTGTTCTCGTCCAGCGGCCAATGCTTTAAAATCAACCTTCCCCGAATGGGACTCACACATTCAAGCCGTACGTTCCGAAGATACTCTAGATTTGGGACAGGGACATCATCTATCATTTATGACTGTACCAACGCCCCGTTGGGCAGATGGACTCTGTACTTACGATCCTGCCAGCAAAATTCTCTACACAGACAAATTTTTTGGCGCACATATCTGCGAAGACACCCTTTTTGATGAAGACTGGAAAAAGTTAGATGCAGAACGCCGTTACTATTTTGAGTGTATTCATGCAGCCCAAGCCAAACAAGTTGAAGTTGCTTTAGATAAATTAACAGCTTTAAACGCAAGATATTATGCACCAGCACATGGCCCGGTTGTGCGTTATAGCCTGAGTCGTTTTACCTACGATTATCGCCAATGGTGTCAAGGGCAAAAATCCCAAGAATTTAGCGTTGCTTTGCTGTATGCTTCGGCCTATGGGAATACGGCAATTGTCGCAAATGCGATCGCTCAAGGATTAATTCAAAATGGCGTTAATGTAGAATCAATTGACTGCGAACTAGCAGACACGGCCCAAATCACTCGCCTTATCGAAGCTTGCGATGGCTTTATTATCGGTTCCCCCACCTTAGGTGGTCATGCACCCACCCAAATTCAAACCGCCTTGGGGATAGTGCTGTCAACAGCCGCCAAAACCAAATTAGCAGGTGTTTTTGGTTCCTACGGCTGGAGTGGTGAAGCTATTGATTTATTAGAAAGCAAACTCCAAGATGCCAATTATAGTTTAGGGTTTGAAACAATTCGGGTACGCTTTAGCCCTACTGCTGAGACCTTGCAACAGTGTAAAGATGCAGGTGCTAACTTTGCCCAAACTTTGAAAAAAAATAAAAAACTCCGTGTTCCCCGCCAAGTTATTACAGAAGCACACGTAGACCGTACCGAACAAGCGGTAGGACGAATAGTTGGTTCGTTGTGTGTTGTCACGACGCTTGAGCAAAATACCCATAAAGGCATCTTAACTTCTTGGGTATCACAAGCTACTTTTAACCCACCAGGAATTATGATGGCGATTTCCCAAGAGCAAAATGCTGATTTAATGCGTCATCCTGGTGATAAATTCGTACTGAATATTCTCAAAGAAGGCAGAAATGTACGCCGCTACTTTTCTCGCAACAGCACTTTAGGCGATAACCCATTTGCTAATCTCTCTACCCAAACTGCTGCTAATGGTTGTTTGATTTTGGATGACGCATTAGCCTATTTAGAATGCACTGTACAGAATCAACTCGAATGTGGCGATCGATGGTTGATTTATGCAGTAGTAGATAAAGGAGAAATGCTAACCAATGATGGAATAACCGCTATTGAACATCGCAAATCTGGTAGTTTTTATTAAAAAACTGACAGAGGCCTGGTATTTCTCACCAACTATGAGAAATACCAGGCCTTTTGGTTTCATTATGAGCTTGACGAGAAAAAAGGATTATGAGCGTCTGCCTGAAATGAGCGAAGCAGCCATATATGCTGTTATGACTAGAATTATGCTACGTCGTCTTGTCTCCTAAAGATTTACTTTATAAATAGGACTTACGCAAAATATCTCTCAAACTCTCATTTCTCCGTGAACTCTGCGCCGACCGAAGTTTGCTCAACGGAGGGAACCTCCGCACGCAACTTCTCTCTGTGGTAGCCTGCGGCAAGCCGCTATCGCGTCTACGATTTTCCGTAGCTTGTGCGTAAGTCCTGATAAATAATCTCTGATTTCTTTGAATCGATTAATGTTTTAAGACCTCATTCAGAATAACAAGAAAAAATAGCTAACTTCCTAACCGCAATCGATCGCAAAATCGCAACCCTCACCCGCCAAATCGACCAAACCGAAAAATTCAAAAAAGGCTGACTCCAAAAACTGTTTATTTAAAAAAAGGGAACAAGGAATAAAATAAAAATATTACCCATTACCTAATAGAAAGTATAGAGATTTAAGCAATGCTGAACTTGCAAATCACCAAAGAACAAGTATTTAGTTTAATTGAACAATTATCTGGGGCAGAACAACAGGAGATTTTGCAATATCTGAGTCAAAAACTCCATAGTCAACCAATTGATAGTCAATCTAATCCTGATCATGCTTCAGAGCATCCCATTAACCAACTCTCAGGGAAAATTACAGCTTTTCAAGGAGTTAATGCTTTAGCTTGGCAAGAGCAAATTCGGAGTGAAGCAATTGTCCAAAATCAGCGAAGTACAGGTTCTTTCTTTGTCAACGAAAAGTTAGTTAGGGGATAGCGAATAAAATCAAAGTATTACCAATTACCCAAAAATGATCACAGCTAAAGACAAACCCACAAACTTAACCCCCGAAGAATACTTTGCTTGGGAAGAACAGCAACTAGAAAAACACGAACTGATCAACGGTCAAGTTTATCCTATGGGTATCTATGCCATGACTGGTGGTAGCAAAAACCATAGCTTACTTGCTGCCAAATTGATCACATTGTTTAGTAATCATTTAGAAGGGAGTGGCTGCGAAACTGCAACTTCAGACCTACGAATTAATATTGTTGGCACAAATAACTACACCTACCCAGATGTCAGCGTCACCTGCGATGATCGCGACAAAACCACCACCCAATATATTACCTACCCCTGCTTAATCGTCGAAGTCCTCTCCGCCAGCACCGAAGCCTACGACAGAGGCGGCAAATTCCGAATGTACCGCCAAAACCCAGCCTTAATTGATTACCTACTAGTCAGTTCCACTAGCATCGAAATCGACCTATATCACAAAAACGACGCAGGCGACTGGTTGATTATCAACTACAAACCAGGCGACACAATCGAACTCAAAAGCATTAACTTCAAATTTCCCATTGAACAAGTCTATCGCGGTTTAACCCTTGAACCAGAAAATAGGGAATAGAATCAAAGCATTATCCATTACCCATTCCCTTCTACCTATCTTCAAAATAATCGCCTAGCATTTTTACGGAATTTAGGCTAAAAAGTTTGTATTCTCTCAAATAAACTGCCACGCCCAAACCGCCAGCTATGGAATTAAATCTCCGCTTCCCAGAGAATAATCAAGTCATTGTAACATTTGATGGGCAAGAAACTGAGAGGCTGGATTTTGCCTCACCGTTAAGTGCAGCAGACAGAGAAGAGATTCGCTGGTACTTAGAAACTTATGCGGCACGTTACACCACGGATGTAGACGATAAACGGGCGGAAGGGATAGCAAAAAAATTCCGGCAATGGGGCGAAGCTTTATTTAATGCAGTTTTTCAAAATCGGACTGCTCAACGGCTGTTTAATTATTTTCAAGATGAAAATCAACCAGGACGCTTATTAACAATCAGCGCCAGTCATCCAGCAATTTTATCGCTGCCTTGGGAATTGTTATGCGACCCAGAAGGTACTTATTTGTTTCACGAAAATCCCCGGATTTCAATTCGTCGCCGCTTGGCTGGTGCAGGGGGTGGACGCAGACCGTTTAAAGTGCAAGTCAAAGACCGATTGCGGTTATTATTTGTTATCAGTCGTCCCAGTGATGCGGGATTTATTGACCCCCGTGGTGAAGCAATGGCAGTTTTGAACGCCATTCAACAAGCAGCAGCAGGACGGGTTGAGGTAGAATTTTTGCGTCCAGCCACCTTGGATAATTTAGTAGCGCGGTTAGAAGACTCGCGCCAACCCCCTGTTGATATTGTGCATTTTGACGGTCATGGGGTATTTGATTTAGATGGGCGTTTCCAAGAACAGGCTAAACATAGCGATCCGGTGGGACTAACTAAAGGCGGGAATGAGAACGGCGGCAATATAGGTTATTTGTTATTTGAAGATAAAGAAGGGAAAAAAGCCCTGATTACTGCCGAAACCTTGGGTGATATGCTGAATCGGCAAAAAGTGGGGTTAATTGTTTTATCTGCTTGTCAGTCGGCGGCGATGGGTGGCGAAGATGGAGAAGATGCAATGGGTAGTGTAGCCGCTAGGTTAACCCATGCAGGTATTCCCACAGTCTTGGCAATGACTTATTCCGTATTAGTGACAACTACCCAACAACTGTTTGCTAAATTTTATCAGGGTTTAGTATCTGGTGCTGGTATGGGTGAAGCATTAGATAATGCGCGACGAGATTTGTATCTCAACCAACAACGGGGAGAACGGCAACGGGGTGAGGAACGGGTGCAGTTAAAATTGCAAGATTGGTTTTTACCTGCCTTGTATCAAGCGGCTGGGGATACGCCGTTATTGCAGCAAGACTTGAACAACCAAGAAAGCGGCGAATCACCAAAATGGGGAAACTTGCCGGATTTACAAGAAGCTGGATTCTTCGGTCGTAGCCGGGAATTGTGGCAGATAGAAAGATGGTTTGTCCAGGAAACGCGCCGCCTCACAGTATCGGGTTTTGGTGGACAGGGAAAAACCTACCTTGTCCAGGAAGCAGGACGCTGGTTACACCGCACGGGGATGTTTGAGAAAGTCTGTTTTGTTGATTATGCCGCTTTTGGTGGTGTGGATGCTGTAGGCTGGGCAATTAGCACCCTGGCGACAGTGTTAGAAGAGAGTTTAATTGATGGGGCGGCGGCAACTCAGGCGTTGCGTAAGCAAGCCACATTGCTGATTTTAGATAACTTAGAAACCTTGCCCCCAGAACCTTTACGGGAACTGTTAACCGTGGCAAAACATTGGTCTGAGGTTGGGGAATGTCGGGTATTACTCACCACGCGCACACCAGATTTTCACCATCCCGATTATCCCACAGAAGGCAGTCGCAAACATATCTCCTTATCTTTGCGAGGTTTGGGACAAGAAGATGCCCTAGCGTATTTCCAGAGTTTGATTAAACTGCCGCCAGCACCCAAATTTGACCCACCGCAACACGACGTGTTGTTGAGATTATTTGAACTGGTCGATTTTCATCCCCTGTCGATTGGTTTGTTAGCGAGACAATTGAAAACCCGCCGTCCGGCAGAGTTGGGACAACGCTTAGAAGCTTTGGTTGCCCAAACACCAAATAATCCCCTATTAGCATCGTTGAATTTATCTTTAGAACGGTTGGATGCTGAAGCAATGCAGTTGTTGCTTCGCTTAGGCGTGTTTCAGGGTGGGGCATTAGAAGTTATCTTGCTGGATATTACAGAAATTTCTGAGTCACAGTGGCAAACTTTACGCCCCGCATTAGAAACTACTGGGTTAATTCAAGTTGATGGGTCTTTTCTCAAATTTCACCCCACCTTAGCCCCTGCCTTGTGGTCGCGCTTATCCCCAGAAGCACAGACAGAACTGCTTGCCCGTTATCAAGAGCGGTATTATGAAGTTTCTCGCTATTTGTATTTTGAAGATAGCAAAAACCCTCATTTTGCCCGTGCCATTGCCCAACGGGAATTACCGAATTTACTTTATGCAGTTGATGGGGCGTTGAATGCAGTTGCAGAATGGGCAGTAGACTTTGTTGACAACGTAAACAGATTTCTTTATATCTTTGGACTTAACCGCGATCGCACTAGACTAAATCAACGGATTGCTCAGTTAATTGGGGAAGTAGGTTCTGATACATGGTTTCTCAGCCGTACGAGTTCAGGCGAGCAATTATTCGATACAGGTCGCTATCAACAAGCAGCGCAGGTGTTTAGTGAGATACTGGCAGAGTTGGGTGAACAACCAAGTTATAACTATTGTGTTACTCTGGTTAGGCTGGGGCGGTGCTTGAGGTTTCAAAGACAAACAGCACAAGCAGCACAAATCCACCGTCAGGGGTTGGTAGTGGCGCAGCAGTTGGAACAGTCTGATGGTGTTAAGCAACTGATGGGAACGTTGCAGACTTACTTGGCAGATGCGCTGATGTTGATGGGGAATTATGGTGAGGCACGCATTGCTTATGAAGCAGGATTAGCTATTAATAAAAAACTTGGCAACCTTCGTGAGGCTGCGGTATCAAATTTTCAACTCGGAATTCTAGCCATGCTGCAAGGCAACCTCCCAGAAGCAGAACGGCGTTACCGAGAAGTACTGACTACTTTCCAGCAACTCAACGAACCAGCACCAGAAGCTACGGCTTGGCATCAACTGGGTAGGGTGTACGAAGAAGGCAAGCAGTGGGACGCTGCGGAAGATGCCTACCGAACATCAGCACAAATTAAAGAATCTCTAGGAAATCTAGCAGATGCAGCAGGTACTTGGTCTCAATTAGGCAACCTAAATTACTTTGTTGGCAAACTGGGAGAGGCAGAGGCTTGGTATCGCAAGGCTTTGAAGCAATTTCAAAAATTAGAAAATCAAGCAAGTGCATCTCAAGTATTAAATAACCTCGCTGCCATACTACAAAACCAACCCCACCGCCTCAGCGAAGCCCGACAATTGGCAGAAGAAGCATTAGCTATCAAGCAAACCTTAGACCCGGCTGCGGCTGAGATTTGGAAAATCTATGACACCTTGGCAAATATTGCCGACAAGCAAAGCAACACCACCCAAGCTAAAGAATATCGTCGCCAAGCAAGGCAAGCAAAAGCGGCGTTTGCGGGGACACAGTATGAGTTGCGGCAATATGGGCAGTTTATTGCACAGGTAGTAGATGCTGTGGATGATGCAGAAGAGAGGGAACAGTTAGAAATTGAGATGGAAAATTTTGCAGAAGTTTGGCAAAATCTCGTTGCTGCCATCCGTCGTATCTTAGCCGGCGAGCGAGATGAGAATATACTGTGCGAGCCGTTAGATTCGGAAGCTTCTATGATTATCTCCGCTATCCTGCGGGGTATTGCTGACCCTCAATTCCTTGAGGCGTTGTTGGCAGAGTGATATTAAAATCAAGGGGTTTAGTTTTTCGTTGCTCCTTCCTCTCCTTGCAGGAGAGGGAGGCTGGGTGGGTGAGGTCTGTCGAATTCACGTCAACTGAACGTGAAACCCGCTTGTTGGCAAGGTACTGCCCTCACCCCCAGCCCCTCTCCCAAGCGGAGAGGGGAGCCAAAAATTCTTTTTCCCCTTCTCCTTGTGGGAGAAGTGGTTAGGGGATGAGGGCTTGAGCAATTGTATGTAAAACTAATTCGATATCATTAAATATTTGCTCATTACTAAAGCGAATCACAGTAAAATCATGAGAACGTAACCAGTTTTCTCTGATATAATCTTCAGTCTGCTGATTTGCATGAATACTACCATCTACTTCGATAATTAGTAATTTTTCGTGACAATAAAAATCAACGATATATCTATCAATATTATGTTGCCTGCGAAATTTTTTATTTAATAAACGTCGATTCTTTAAACATTCCCACAATATTTTTTCTGCTGGTGTTTGTTGTTTTCTTAATTCACGGGCGCGTTCTAATAATACATCGGGAATTTGTCGGTTTTTACCTGCTAATTTCGCAATTTCTGCCCTCACCCCTAGCCCTTCTCCCTTTGGGAGAAGGGAATAAGAGTTATTTTCATCTTTTTGTTGATTCTCTTGTTCTTGTTCTTGTTCTTTACTCCCTCTCCCTTGGGGAGAGGGTTGGGGTGAGGGTCTTTTTTTCATAATGAAATAAACTCATCTTATCCTTGATTAACCTTATATTTCCCCTTTTTCACCCTAGCATTAAAAGTTAGGTTGGGCGTAACGCAGTGAAACCCAACATTTTCAGGATTTTGTTGGGTTACGCTCCCAGCCCAGCTAGTAGCCAAATATCTTGGTGCGTTACGGCTTACGCCTAACGCACGCTACGAAGAATAATCCTCACAAAAAGCCTTCAATCCAATGTGAATAATAGTCACCGTGACAGCAACAACTAAAGGAGATAGCACATCACCCGAAAAACCCATCGTTACCAACACTGCACCCAAACGTTCCACAGCATCCTTATTATCCAAATCGCCCCATTTCTTCCACTGCTTATTCAGCATTCCCCCCTCTTGGCATAAATCACTTTTAGCCGCTCGTCCAAATTTATGCAAAAAACTTTTAGGTTCTTGTTGTGCCAGTTTTGTAATTGCTGCGGTTTGTTTTACGAGCAATTTTTCATCTGAAATTTTATCCTCTCCTTGTTTTTGCTCTGAATCTTGGGCATAGCGCAGTTCTGTTAACTGGCGGTCAATTTCCGCAGAGAGGGCAGTAATTTCTTCGGGGGTAAAGATGCTGTTCATTTTGAGTTTCGCTTGTTTTAAAACATTTTATGTGCCAATAGAGACTGTTTTCGCCTCAACAATAGCGAGAAGTTGCTCTTGCACAAATAAAGTTTAGAGAGATTGTCCTTAGCCTTAATGCTCAGGGTGTCTATCCAACAGAAGCTCGCGTTTGTGAATTAATTACAAATCCAGGATGTTTTAGATATAAACAAATCCGCGCTGCTTTTAATGATGCACGACGTGAGTTTGGTTTATAAGCTGTTATAGTTTTACCTATACCCTTCCAAGCTGGAACCATAACTTTGCCGGATTCTATTAGAACCATAAGTTTGCCATTACAGCAAACTTATGGGTAAAGTCACAAAATTTGCTATTCATGCAAGTTGTAGGAAAAATGGGTAGTACTGGACTCGAACCAGTGACATCCTGCTTGTAAGGCAGGCGCTCTACCAACTGAGCTAACCACCCGCTTGAGCTTTTTGTTTGCGCTCACAATTAAACAATATAGCAAAATATTTTTAATCGCGCTAGTATTTTTGAGAAAAAAATTTGAAGTATTTTTGAGAACTCCTAAATGCCCTCTGGCCGGACACACGATCGCATTACTCTTTGGGCTTTGCCATTAGTGGCGGGTGTGACTTTTTGGCAGACACACAGTAGCAGTGTGACTTTGATGGTCAGTGGCGGGTTTATGTTTGGCGGTTTGATGTTTGGCCCAGATTTGGATATTTACTCCCGCCAATACCAACGCTGGGGTTTCTTACGCTGGATTTGGCTACCTTATCAAAAAAGCCTCCGCCATCGTTCTTTTTTATCGCATGGGCCGATTATTGGTACGACGTTGCGGGTGTTATACCTTTCATGCTTGTTGGGACTGAGTGCTTTTGTTGGGGTGCTAATTATTGAAAGGCTGGGAAATACGGCTGTTAATTGGCAAGCTTTGGGAAAAAATATTGAGCGATGGCTGGTCAGTTATAGCCCGGAATTTCTGGCTTTGTTTTTGGGGTTGGAACTAGGAGCAATGAGTCATTCTCTGAGCGATTGGGGTGGCTCTTTTTACAAAAAAGTGCAAAAGCAGGGAGTTCGGAGTTTATTCACTACGAGCAAAGCTAAAAAACGCAAGGTTTCTAGGTCTAATCGTCAAACTAAGCCAAAAACCAGCAGACGTACACCAAAGTCAAAGCCATAATTTTATTTTTTACCTTCACAACTTCCTCAAATTGTTCTTTTACATTAAAGATGTGATTAAAAAATAGCAAGTGCTATTTTTTATGGGCTGACTCATTTTTTACTTGCTTTTCTGGGAAGAATTATTTGACCTAATTATCTTCAATATCCACTCACAATGCCTAAAAACAAAAATTATTTTTTAAATAACATTATTATTTTCTGGAGGTTTATTCATCAGCCACTTTTTAGCCAAACGACTTTCTTAAATCCTTTAAAGTTTTGGCAAATTTACCAAATACGACAGCAATTAGAGCAAACATGGGATTATGACACAATTCAGTTTTTAGAGAAATGTTGTAATTGCGAAATAATTACCCTGTTAGAGAGATGTCTAGAGATAGAAAATGAGGCTAACTAATAGTTAAGTTGAGCCGCCCCATAAATTTTTACCATCAAAAAGAATTTAGGAGAATAATTTATGTCTATTACAAAAATATTCCAAGCAACTATAGATAGGTCAGCCCAAGTGCTGAACTATGTTTCAGATGCAGTCAGTAGGATTTTTGGCCCCAAAGATGATAACTATCCAGCTACGGGAGTTCAACCATTTGAAGGCGATATTACTGATAGTAAACATAAACATTAAAATTACATGGGCGACTTCGTTAGCCGCCCATACTAAAGTAAGGCGGCAAACATGATCACTGTTAGAAAAATTAACGATGAGTTAGCTATCTCCGGACAAATTACCGCAGATCAGTTAACACAAGTATCTGAAGATGGTTATAAATCCGTACTCAATCTGCGATCGCCGGAAGAAAGAGGCTTCTTAAAAAATGAACAAGAAAAAGTCGAATTTTTGGGCTTACAGTATATAAATTTTCCTACCAACCTGGATGAAATTAATCATCAAGTAGCACTTAAGGTGTTTCAAATTATTAATCAATCATCGAAACCGACTTTAATACATTGTGATGATTCCATTCGTTCGGCAGCAATAGTACTGTTATATATTGCGACGAAACAAGGTATTGCTTTTGAAAAAGCATTCCAACAAACTATAAATTTAGGCTTGATTACGTCTCATTGTTAAACATATTTATTTTGCAGCATATTTTTTATATCCATTTTATAAAAGCACCATTATTCATTGGTGAGATTTTCTTAACACAATTTAATTAAAAGAGGCGTTAAAAAATGACTAGAACTCTTGTTAATATCACAATCCCAGTTGTCATTAAAAAGCTGGAGAATATTTTAGAAACTTATCCTCATCATCCTTATCATGAAGCTCTGGCAAACCCTGATGTGAGACAAACGCTAATTGCTTATATTTTAAGCAGAATTCCCAATCAATATATTACCCTAGATGAGGAAGCAAAACCAGATTTATTGTGTTCAGATTCTTTATGTCGTTCTTTAGAATCTACATCACGGATAGATATAGAATCTATCATTCATAAAGGCATCGAAAAAGTGGTATCCGAGCAAGTAGAAAATATTCATCGCTACATTCCCGAAGTGGTTGATCCAGCTACAGTTGCATCTCATTGGTTTGGCTAAAATCAGCAAGCCTAGCAAGCAAAAAATAGGGAACAAGCGCATCTTCCATTTTGCTTGTTCCCCATTGACATAAAAAAATGTTTTTTTAATCCACAGATGGCAGAGTTTAATGATATGTAATTTACCATCCTATCAATTAGTGTAAATTACTAATGTTACAATATTACATTTGTTTTTTATGTACTACCTTGCTAACCACAAATTTGATATTGCCTCAATTAGCGTTAGCAGCACCCCCAATAGATATATTACCTTTAGCTCAATTGCGATCGCCATCTCCATCTCTAACTCCTAAACTAGCTTTAGAACGATTATTTACGAGCGAAAAAATACAGCCAGAATGGTTTACAACAGATTTTTTAAGACAAGTTCCAATTGCTCAAATCACACAGGTAATTAGTGGATTAAAAAGCCAATTGGGAAAATATCAAAAAGTTCAAAACAGTGGACAAGATTTTTTGGTTGTTTTTCATCAAGCTTCTGTACCCAGTAAAATCGCACTGAACGGCAAGGGGCAGATAGCAGGTTTGCTGTTTCAACCACCACAAGCTAAAGTCATTGATTTAAAAACCGCAACCGCACAATTTCAAGCTCTACCAGGAAAAGTCAGTTTTTTAGTTCAAGAAAACACAAAAGTTAAAGCAACACTAAATTCACAAACACCCTTAGCCGTAGGTTCTGCATTTAAACTAGCTGTTTTAAAAGTTCTAAAATCAGAAATTGCTGCTGGTAAACGAACATGGAAAGATGTCGTTCAACTACAACCAAATTGGAAGAGTTTACCTTCGGGAATGCTACAAACATGGCCAGATGGTGCATATTTAACAGTGCAAACCCTGGCATCTTTAATGATTTCTCTGAGTGATAATACAGCCACAGATGTATTAATTAATTTACTAGGAAGAGAGCAGATTGAATTAATTTCACCTCGGAATCGTCCCTTTTTAACTACGCGTGAATTATTTATTTTAAAAGGTTTGTGGAATCGCAAATTATTGCAGCTTTATCAGAATAGTAATGAAACGCAACGTCGCGCTATACTTCAAGAATTAATAGCCAAGCCGCTGCCTGATGTTAGGGAATTTGAGGGAACTAACCCAGTTGCTCTAGATGTAGAATGGTTGTTTACAGCAGAAGAACTTTGCGGATTAATACAACAAGTTGCTGACTTACCATTAATGAGCATTAATCCAGGGGTTGCTAACCCTCAAGATTGGCGAAAAGTAGCTTTTAAAGGAGGTTCTGAGCCTGGAGTGCTAAATTTAACAACTTGGTTAGAAGCAAAAAACGGCAAGAATTACTGTGTAGTTGCAACTTGGAATAACAGCAAAGCATCCCTAGAAGAATCAAAGTTTACGAGCTTATATAGTGGTGTAATTGCTAATTTAGCTACGGCTAAATAACATTCTTGAAACTAGAAGCTAGAGAAATTTTCTTATATTCGGTTGTAGATTTCCACCAGCGTAGTAGTGAAAAATTCACCAATATTCATCTCTAGCTTTTACTCAAATTTGTCAATCACACTTTTAATAAAATAATTTAAACCGTGCTAACTGAGCTTCTAGAAATTTAGTCAGAATTTTATTTAAGTCTGTACTATTTTTAAATTGCAAAATTTGTTGTTTAGGTAAGTCAAAAGGAATTTGCCCTTCTAAATCAGGACGCTGCATATTGGCTAACAAAATTTGTTCAGAGCGTTTACTTTGAATTGCATAACCAATTTCTATGCAGACATTAGGGCTAGGAATTAATTGTGGTGTTTCTTGACCGTCAACACTGGCAATGGGTGTAGTATCTGCAATAAATAACAGACTTTTACGGATTTTTCGCATCAAAGTGCGACTTAATCTCATAGGCCCATCTTTAGGTCTATGGGATTCTACCAATGTTAAAGGCAAGCGCGATCGCATATTTAATTTCTCTAAACTGTTTTGCAAGCCTTCACGCAGAGCTTCACTTGCTGCTGCATACTCAGTTTGATAGCAGAAAAAAATTGTTGGCTCTAATTGCGCTAACAATGCTTGTTTTGTGAAATAAATTTCATGACTAATTAAGTCAATGTTAGCTACACAATAACCACCGCTACCTTCTACATAAAATTCAATATTTTCTCCTTCTAGATAGCGACCAAACCAAACTGATTTTTTTATCTCGTCGCTATCTTCTAAAAAGTCAGCCCGCAAAGCCGACCTCAGCAAACTTTTTTTACTAAGGCGAATATCTGGTGGGCGTTTTTCCAATTCTGTGATTGGCTCATAATCTTGAAGATACCATGCTCTGAGCGCAATAATTGACATAATCAGGCGCTGTTTATTTGTCTCTGTTATTTAACTGTCTATTTAACTTTATACAAGCTTACACTGATTCAGCCAAACACAACAACACCCAAACATCTACTAGCTGTAATCACTTCCTCCTCTTGTTTATTTTAGCCAGGGATGTAATCTATATTCACCACTCGAAACAAGTAATGATTAACTACAGCACCCCCTGATTTTCAATATTTGAGGAAATATCAGCGTTCGCGTTGGGTGTTGTTGGTTTTGAACGAGAAAGATTGTGAACTCAACAGCGTTTTAACTCTTTTCTACATTGCACATCTAGCTGTTTTATCTGCCAGGGAAGCTTAGTAGCTTCACTCAAATATTTTCCAGCTGATTCTCTACTGTAAATAAATTTTCTGATTCTACACAAAAACTCTCTTGGGCTGATTTTGTTTCTACAGCATTTTCTGTTCGTGATAATTTTATAGGAATCTCAATCCAAAATTCTGTACCTCTTCCTAGCTCAGAGACACATTCCATCATCCCACCATGCTTTTCAACAATAATTTGGTAACTGATTGCTAAACCTAGTCCTGTACCTTTACCTACTGACTTAGTGGTAAAGAATGGATCAAAAATTCGCTTTTTGACTTCTTCTGTCATTCCTGGGCCGTTGTCAGCTATGCGAACCAACATCCGCGATGTATCAGTAGCCAGCCTAGTAGAAATGCAAATTTGTGGTGCAGGTAATTTTGGATAATTTTCTTCGCCTAACTTTCCTTGGTCTTCCAAAGCATCAATAGCATTGGTAATAATATTCATAAAGACTTGATTTATTTGTCCGGCATAACATTCTACCAATGGTAATTTGCCATAGTCTCTAATGATTTCAATGCCTGTAAAATTGCTACTGGCCTTAAGGCGATGTTGCAAGATTAATAGTGTATTGTCTATGCCTTCATGCAAGTCAACAGGTTTATTTTCTGCCTCATCTAAACGCGAAAAGTTACGTAAAGACAGCACAATGGAACGGATACGTTCGGCTCCAACTTGCATCGAGGAAATAATTTTTGGTAAATCTTCAGCTAAAAATTCTAAATCAACTTCTTGTGTAATTGTTGTGATTTCATGGTGAGGTTGAGGATAGTGCAATTGATAAAGACGAATCACAGCCAGCATATCTTGAGTATACTTACTGGCATAATGTAGGTTGCCATAGATAAAGTTAACGGGGTTATTGATTTCGTGAGCTACACCTGCAACTAATTGTCCTAAGCTGGACATTTTCTCTGTTTGAATTAATTGTGTTTGTGTTTCTTGTAGTTCTAACAAAGCTTGCTCTAGTTGCGTAGCTTTAGCTGTGGCTGTAGCTTCAGCAATACAACTTTGTTCATAAAGTTGCGCCTGTTGAATAGCAATAGCAGCTTGGTTTGCTAATTGCTGTAATAAATTAATTTCTGCATCTTGCCAATCTCTACAAGCATCACACTGATGAACAATTAATAAACCCCAAACTTGCAAACTGATATTGATTGGCACAATTAAGTTTGCCTTGACTTGGATACTCTCTAAAAATTCTTGATGACAGCAACTTAGTCCAGATGTAGCTACGTCACTAATTGCTTTAACTCTACCTTTAAAATAAAGCTCAACATAATCTTCAGGCAAACATCCGACTGGTGTTTCTATCCCCAAGGTTGATAACCAGTGACCATGAATATCTTCAACAATAACTTTGCCATTCATTGCACTAGTTTTTTGAAAAATTAGCGCTCTATCCGAATGGAGTAAAGAACGAACTTCATAGACAATAGTTTGTAATGTAGTTTTTAAGTCTAACGACCGACGAATTTGGTCGGAAACTTGTTTGATAATTTTAGTAAATAATAATGATTTTTCTAATTCTGCTGTTTTCTCTTCAACTCGCTGTTCTAAATTGGCATTGAGCAGTTGAACTTCTTGGTACATTTGTTGCTGCTGAATCGCCATCGAAAAGCTGTAAGATAAGGCTTGTGCTAAAGAAATTTCTTCTGGTTTCCACTCAACAGATTGCCCTCTTTTTTCCTCTCGCCATGCTTCAAAGGAAATCTGGGGTAACTGTTGTTGAGAATTTTGCTCACGTTTGCCAGCCCACAAAATTTCCGTATCGAATTCTGGACGAAAAACACTTAATACACCAATAAATTGTTGGCGGTAATATAGGGGCATAATTAACAGCCCCCGAATCGGTGTTAAGCGAAATGCAGACGCTAATACGCGCAAATGTGATTCTTGATAAAGGTTGGTAGTTGTCCAGATATGCCCTTGTTTGCATTCATCCATCCATTTTTGCCAGACTGGATGCTGTTCTATGATGCCAGTCTCTAAATAAGGCATTTTTGGTTGGTTGCCAGAAAAAAATAGTTCTTTTGTCTGTTCAATGTAAAGTCTGCCACCAATGCCATTTAAAGCTGTGACAGTTTCTTCTAAAGCTGCTTGTAATTCGAGTTTAGGTAATTTATGTAATAAGGTAGTAACTCGATTAATGGTTTCTTCTCGCTTTTGTCTAGCAAGTGTTTGAGTATATAAGTTACTTTGCGCTATCGCAATTGCTAATTGATCGACAACTTGCTGAACTAATTCTAGTTCTGCTAGCGATATTTCTCGGGATTTACTATGGTGAGATACTAATAATCCCCATAGCGAAGGCTGGATAGTTTCACCTTGCACTTCACTATGTAAAATCGGAATTACTAGTGAAGATTGTACCCCTAATGCTTTTAAATATTGAATATGGCAAGGATCTACTTCTCGATAGTAAATATCTTCTGTATCTAAAAGTTGTTGATTTTCTTGTAATTCTAAAAAAGATAAACCGATTTTATTAGTCGATACATCGACAATTGTACGTTGCCTGGCTAATAGCAACATTTTTCTAGTTTCTGCAGGAATATCTGCGGCTGGAAAGTGTAAACCTAATAAAGATGGTAAATTTTGCTGGTTAATAGATTCGGCAATAACTTCACCACTACCATCGGCATCAAACCGATATACCATTATTCTGTCTGTGGCTAAAAATAAACGGATTTCGGCAACGGTGGCTGCTAAAATTTCTTTCAGTTCAAGCGATCGTCTTATGCGTTTGGTGATGCGATATAATAGTCCTTCTTTATCAAAGACTGGCTGCGAACCGCTTGAGGTATTAATATATGCCATTGCCTAGTAAACCTATCCAAAAATAATTAAACTTTTTGAAAACTCCTGCTAATTAAAAGTCGCCATTTCTATCCCAGAATTTTTAATAGTTAAAAATCATATTTATATTCAATTAATATTATACTTTCTCCCGGATGATGTATTCGGTAAAATTATGCAAATCCACTAAATCCAAAGTTTTTTCTATTATTTCAATAATTATTTATATTGTTTTAATCTTTAATTAAATTGCATCCGTAAATATAACTAAGTAATTCTCAAAATTTGCGTATTTTAGGGAATGTTGCCATTCCCCGATCAGTGTTAATAATGCTTTAGGTGTAACTATTCTTTTAGGCAATCACTGGTAATTACTGAGTAAAGGTACAGTTGGCAAATTTCTTCCCGCACACTCATCAAAATCTGTCCAAGGTGATTTTGTCCTGTTTTGTCTTGACCACAACCCCAAAAGTAGTCAGTAGGAGAGTTCTCCACAATCATTTCCTTACCTGTAGCCAGGAGAATTTCTCTAATGTCAGCATGAGTCAGGAACTTTTTGAGTACAGCTTCTCGCATTACCTGAGTTTTCACCAAATCCCAATCTGAGCGGAGTGTACGTGTGCTACAGCGTCCTAAAGCGGCGGCTTCTTCTGGGGTGGCAGCAGCCTGAATTGTCGGGATGATTGCTGCGTCAAAACTATTAACAAACTTTTGGGCTTGATAATAATGTTCAACGGTTGACCAATAAGTGCCGTAGATTTGGATTGGGTGAGGAGAAAAGTTGGAAAAACAACCGTAAGGCTGCCAAACCTTGTAAAAGTAAATGGTCATTTCAAAATTTCTCTTTATATATATATTTCAGGGTAACTGAAACTTTCATAGATTTTTAAAACCCTTCATACTAATGAAGGGTTAAGCATCAGGTTGATGAAATCTTACAAAGTTCAGCAAATAGTAAGTTTGTAACTTTACTCATTAACTTACCTTGGATATGTTTACCGCCTAGCAGCTTCTCACCTTGTTCAGTGACGTTAGCTTTGAGCGAGTCACGGTAGTTAATCAATTCCTTAGTCAGTTCATTGTCTGGTAGTCGGCCAATTTCTACCCCAATAAGAATGTATTGCCACAGGCTGATTCTACATAGTGACGAACCGCTAGCCTTTTCCACAAGACCATCACCGGACTGCTCAAGAGTTGTACCCATACCCAGCCGCATTTTAAAAGTATCGCGGCTGCGGTTGCGTTTGATTCGTTTGGTTTCTCCAGCAATTCGCTTCACAATGGTTTCGCCATTTTTACGATCGCGCTCGGTTTTTTTGACCTCCCGCACTTCGTACTCAATGACAGGCCTGCCATCAACGCCGAGGAATGACTCAAACGGGTAAATCCTGGTGAGTAAACGCGCGCGCACTCGTAACCCAAAACCAAATTTATCAAACACGCTCATGTAAGGTGCAAAGGCTGAGTGGTTTAGCATTTCTCTAATTTGAGCTTCTAGGTGCTGCTCATAAAGTGAGATGTCACACATCCATCCTGCGTGTAGTTCCAATATTGGATCAATCCCAATTCCGTAATCACGGGCAATGGATATTTTATAGCGATTTTCTATCCTGGTTTTTCCGGCGGGTGAAATTTCTAACCTATTGGCTAACCAAGCCCAAAGCGGTGGGAGTAACCCTGGCTTGTTAGATACACTCCTTGTGTGTGCCATCTCTGGGAACTGCCAAGCCAACAGCTGACGGGCATAATTCACAATTGGCGACTGAACACGATTAAGGTGTTCGAGTTGCTGGCAGAGGTCGCGTAGTTGATCTATGGGTTCCGGTCGGTGCATGAGAAAATATCTCATGTTTAATTCACCATTCTCCAGCCTGTGGTCTGGGTCGTGACCATAAGCGGCCATAGCGAGTGCATCAGCCGGGTCACTTTTATTAGGTAAATTTTTGCCCCCGCGATAACGTCGCAATTCAACGTGACCTACCCAAAGAATTTTGATTTCTAACTTTTTAAGAATGGAAGCCCACAGTCTAGAATAATGGTTTCCTGTTGGCTCCATAATTGCGTAATCTGGCTTTATTTGGGTTATATATTCAGCAAAATCAAAAGCTGATTTTTGTTTTTTTCTAACATCTGGATTGGAATAAAAAGCCGGATATAAGCTTGATGCTTTATTCCTGGTTTTGTTCCAATAAGCCTGTAATCCACCCTTTGGGTATTGTGATAAAATATGAGTCGTGATGCTATTTTTACTAACATCAATTCCCAAAATTGTTGATTGAATTGTCATGGTTCTGCGATAAAAGTAAGGTGAATTATCAGGACTGGCATCCTTTGGTAAACCCGAACTATAAAGCGCACGAATCACCCTAACGCCCCACATATAAGGGGCGCGATTCAGGAGTAAACGCATTCGGGGAATTAGTAAGAGAAAAGCCGCGCATGAAATATAAAACGCCACAATTGAGGGGCGCAATTCACTCTGAACGCTGCACTTTCTCTGACTAATGTGCGAATTGATGTGGACTCAACCCGCGACGGTGGGCGAGATGCTCACCGTTTCGGCTACTGAGTCAAGGTAGCCATCATCAGGCGGTTAATCGTTGGCTGTTTTTAATAAATTGGTAATTACAGCTAAATCAGCATCAACAGATTTGTCTGTTTCTTCAGTGGCGTATTCAATTTCAGAAATGTAAGACAACATTTTTTCTAATTTAAATTTGGCTTGAAATATTTTGTGCCAAAGTATGTAGTAATCCCAGCTTGGATCTGTTTGTGGATTCTCATTATTCATAAACTTCATCGTCCTCAAATTGTTCAGATAAATAAGCTTGAACGGATTTTTCAATCTGTTGGGGTGTCAACTGGTTGCACTGTAAATTTGCTTCTTTACTGATTCTTTGAACCCAGTATTCAAAAGGTTGATTTGTTACTTGGCACAAATATCTAACTGCAATTCCCAGTGAAATATGGTTAACCATGTAATGTTCTTTATCCATCAAAAATTTAGAATTATCGCTCATTGAATTGCTCCATAAATCTGTCTAAATCACCGTTCATTACTTGGTCGATACTGGCGACAACAATTGAGGGCTGATCATCAATTCGCTGTATGGAAGCTGTGATATTTCGTTGCTGTAATGCTGCTTGAACTTCAGGGGAGTCTAAGGCGGCTTGTGCATCAGCACAGTCACGCGCTCGATATGGGAAAAGAATTTCACGGCATTCAGGCGGAGCGTCATGAATGAATTGCAGTATCAATTTTTTGGCCTGTTCAGTTGGCGGTTCGGGAATGTGAAATTCAACTAAGACATTTTTTTGCACCAGCATTCGCTGTATATCGAAACTTCTCAGGGCTTGCTGAAATACAGCTAAATTAGCGTCATCTTCAACGGGGATGTGAACTACTTCACCCGGTTGCGCCAGGCGAATCTGTTGCTTGATGATTTCTTTACCTCGACTAATTGCGGCTTGATTCATAATTACCTCCGGTTTTTGACACGGTAATCACTAGTTCTGTCAGCAGCATCTAGCCAAGTGGCCATGATGGCAGTGGCATTTTCACCAAAGAAATTTTGCTTCTCGCCGTTGTGCCAGGTGATAACGGCGATGGGGTTGGGATATTCCTCAAATTGCAGCTGGCGAATTTGGGCTAAATTCAGCCAGCCGGCTGTGGGAGTCTTACAGGTAAACACAGTAGGAACTGATATAATTTGCATGAGCTAATTTACGTCGGGTGATTTAGCTAGTTGAAAAATTGCGATCGCGGTAACGTCGCTGTTTGTGCGATCGCATGAAAAATTTAGTTACTTAGGCTCATCCCCGTTGAACTGGAGCCGAATTGTCTTTTCACCTGGCTGGATATTGATGATTGTGTAAATTTCGTCGTAGGCTACATCCTGGATAAACACATTCAGATCAGGGTCTAGCTTTTGCAATTGTTCAATGAGTTTTTTGAGTTTCATTTTTGGCCTCAAAATTTCAGTTAAAAATTATCGGGAATGCCAGAATCGGGGGCCGCGGCCCCCGCATCAAAAGGGATGTTGTCTGGGTCTGGCTCCTGCCCGGTGAGTTTGTCTTTTTCGGCCTTAAGTTGGGCCACTTGCTGTTGAAGTTGTTTGACTTCTTGGCGCAGTTCTCTCGAATCAAGGATCAAGTCATATTTCTCTCTAGACTTTCGCTCGACTAGTTCCACTAGAGATGTAATTGCAGCTTCTACATCTTCACCAGGGGCAATCTCAGCCCCTAGCTGTAATCGTCGGCTTTCGTAGTTCCCCAGGCTGATCACTCGTTCACAGGAGATTGTTTTAATTTCCATAACCTTGTGTTATTTTTTGCTAGTCAACGGTTGAAGTAGTGAATTTCACAGCGATCGCATTTTTGAGAGATTAATGCGATCGCTTTTGACTAGAGATAGCCAGTACCATTGCATTCGCCACATTTGCTAGGGCTATCCAAGACGTAAATCCTGCCTGTTCCCCAGCACTCGGGACAGCTGACAGAGTTTAGGTAGGCATCTAGCTGCTCTTCTGTTAAAGGTGGCAGTACTTCTACTTCTGTATCTTGCTGAAGTTGAGTGTTGACTCTGGCGATGATTTGACGAAATTGGGCGGCTATCTCCGGCGGGGAATTGTCGATTTCTGCTTGTAGCAGAGTGGTGAATTTCTCGTAGTCACTCATTGTTTAACCTCAACCGCCACATCAAAAACCACCTCAAAAATTTCTCCGGGAGACAACCCGCACAGGATGCTCATGTAAGCATCGGCATCTGTACGAGAGCGAAATCTGGCAACGCAGATATTACCGGAAACACGACAGCGGAAAATTGCCCAAGGTCTAAGCTCGGTGCGGTAAGTCATATTTTCAAAATCCTTGGTAGAAAAGCCAGCACAAGCTAACCACCTAGCTGTGCTGGGGTGAGCGGAACGATGAAGAAAAGCTCTATTAAAAGGTTGTAGATAAGCCCGGTTGGATGTTGACCGGGCAAACTAACCTATAGAAAATTGTTGGTTACTTTACTTGTCGTCTACTTGTGACCTCCATAACTAAACGGCATGACTGTATCGGCGCAACTGTGAAGTGTGAAGTGAAGCGTCGTTCATGGGGAGTAGGGTTACTCAGCACTAGTCACATGACGGTCACATGACTAATGACTTTTGACTATTAACTTTTGAGTTGAGGGTGTTGCCGCTGCGGTGGCGATAATCGCCTATGTGCTGCGGTGATGGCTCCTGAATTTGCCCTCACGGGCCTAAAGGCAAGGGTGAGGGGGGAGCGATAAAAACATTTTGCTAATGCAGAATACTTAATGTATATTAAGCATGAGCAGAATTCCTGTCAAGCATTTCGCTCATGCTTAATTATTCTGCTCATGTAAAATGGAGGGGAATATATGGATGACTTAAATGGCAAGACCGAAAAAATCCGCAGAAGACGTAACAACAGTAGGACTCAAACTAAGTCAAAGCGCATGGGAGGAGTTGCAAAAGAAAGCCAAAGCAATGGGACTTTCCAGATCAGCGTTAGTGGAGAAGATAGCAACAGGGGAAATCCCGATTGGAAACTCACCCCGGTCAGAGACACAACTGCTGGGAAAATCCTAGAGCGCCTAGAAGCTCTGGAGAAGAGGCATTTAGAATATGTTCATGCCCACCAGTCCCGGTTAAAGGCGCGGCTGGGAGAAAGTGAAGAAGCTGAAAATGAATTTATAGAAGAGGCAAACCAGATAAAAAGTGACATTTATCATCTGGTAACTCGTGAAAATAGTGAGAATAAAGTAACAGACGTAGAACACGTTCAATAAACCGTCTTTACCTGTGAGGTGAGGACGGTTTATTTTATGCGATCGCAATTTTTAACTACCAGCATTTACTACATGGCAGATCGCTTAACCTCAACACAGAGCGATCGCAAATAACCAAAAACTAAAAGCCGCACAACTGCGCGCGGCTGCATCTATCTAAACGAATTATGCCAGGAAATACCAAATTACAAAACTCCGCATGGACGGAGCAACATGACGCATACTGCTTAGAACAGCAGATAACCCCATCAGCACAATTCTTATGGCGATACCTAATCACCGAGGGAGTTGGGACAGAAGTAGAAATTGACCTCAGCGACTTCAACAAGCAAGTCGCCAAGCATCGAGGTAAACCTTACTGCCGACTAACTCTCAAAAATGCACTCCTTCAACTCGCCCAGCACCGGGTAGTGAATATCATTCGAGAGTACACATGGAAAGTAGTCAAAATTGTTACTCGACCCTTAGATTGGCTCAAGCCGAAAAAAAACTTACAAAAGCAGAATAAAAATTACAATTTACAGACCTCAAATGACTTATCTGCGGTACAGGGGGAGAACAGCAGCAGCAAAGATCATTTTAGGGACGAGATGATAGCCGAATGTGAAGAAGTTCTCAGTGAGTGTGAGAAAGCAGGTATCCCATTTGACCCTGAGCAATCACCTGAAATATTGGAATACAGCCTTGAGGATGTCAAAGCGGCCATTTCACTATTTCACAGCCGCGGAGGTCATGAAACTGATTGGCGTGGTAGGCCCAAAATCCGCAATCCTCAAGGCTGGTTACTCAGTTGCTTGAAGAAAGGTTACTACCTGCCAAAAGAGAGTTGGAGCTTTGCCGGGTTACTCGCTGCGCTGGGGGTGCAGTTATGAAAGAACAATTGACACTGTTTGACCTGCAACAGTTCACCACACAACCAGCAATTAAGAGTAGCTATGACGACAGTTGGGATAAACCAGATTCAGTAACAAACACTGTTCTGGAGCAAACTAATGAGTCTTCAAAAGCTGATTCTACTGTTCTGGAGCAGGATAAACCCAATACAAATAAATCTGCTCCAGAACAGTCACACTGGGTAGAAAAGTACACCGTAACTAGATACGGCACAGAACATTACTATTACCGTTACCTGTGGATGTCAGGCCGGAAACTGCATCATGTCCATATCCCCGGTGGAAATTGGCGATCGCCAATTGCGATGGCGCGAAAAGCAGAAATTGAAAGTGCGATCGCCGATGGACAAACTCCAAAAGATATTGAGAAACTAATACATTATTGGCGTAGAAATGTATAAGTAAATACTGGGTAATCTAAATCTGTACTTATCGTTTTCATCAAGAAAATGAAAAATATTATTAGACTATCAGTTGTTATTGGATTTTTGCTGTTACAAGGTTGTACTCCTTCAGCGAAATCAAGTTCAATTACAAGCTCTGAACCACCAATTACAAATTCTCCCGGTGGTTCAGATAAATATGAGATTCGCTGGACTGGAACAGGTGGCAAAAAATTGTCTGCTGGTTATTCTGTTGTTTCTAAAGACTTCGCCACACCTATGAGAGTAGAAAGCGTTAATGGAACACTACCCCATAAAATCAGCTTTTCTGCTCCTAAAAATTCTGTAGTCTCAGCATCAGCAATCACAACTAACAAAGAAGTTGTAGAAATCAAAATTTACAAAAATGGCTCTGAGTGCGGAAAAGTAGGAATTGTTGGGAGTGGGGCATCAGCAAACAAAGTTTGCTCATAATCCAAGCCCCACAAGTTAACGCAACTTAGTTATAACCTACGACCTATAAAAATGCGATCGCAGCTTGAAGAGTCGGGCGATCGCACAACAATGAGTATATTTCAAAGCAATTGTAGTCACGGAATCATAGATTGTGGGTAAAGTTTCTCGACTTCATCCCAGGCTAAATCGGCAATTTCTTCAACTGCCTTGGCCAAGTCATAGGGGTGCTTGTAGTCCTGAAGCGTTGCCCTGACGTAGAGTTCTTCAATTTTTAAAAATATTTCGGGTGTCATAGTGTTGCGATCGCTCCTTTAACCTCATCAATATCAATATCTATGTAGGGGTCTAAACCCTTGTCATCGCGGTGGCCTGTGATTTTGCGAATCACAGATTTAGCCGTACCATTCTTCCGCAGTCGGTTGACTAGGCTCCTTCTGGTAGTGTGAGTTGAGATTCCTTTGGCACTCATACCTGCCCGTTCGGTGGCCCGTTTGAGAATGTCATAAGCATTTCGTAAAGTAATCGGCTTAGTCCCGCACCTGGAAGGAAATAACCACTCGCACTCGCCAGGCTCATAACGTTCCAACGATTCGCGTAAATTGTCATGTACAGGAATCTCCACAGTTTCAGCTGTACCGTCGGGCCTGTGTTTTCTAATGAGCGCAGGGAAAATGAGTATTTGTTTGGGTTTACCAGTGCGATCGTAAACATCACTAACCTTCAACTTGAGCAAAGCCCCCCAACGTTCGCCTGTATACCAAGCTAGGTCAAGAAGCAATTTGTACTTTTGAGTTTTAATTTGTTTACGCAATTTGGAAAATTCATCATTAGAGATGACAGCAGCTTTTCCTTTTCTGTTAATCTTGGGCATATCAAAACCGAAGTTTGAATATTCCGCTTTTACCCAAAAAATAGGTAAAAGCGAAATTTTGTAGATATTCACTATTGGTAAATATTTGCTCAATCCTAGTAGCAGCAATATTTACACGCCATCAGGAGATATACCACTTCTACATAAAACTGGAAGATTTACTGATTTTTAAATCACGCTTACAACGGATTTATCACTTCATTAAAAATCCGAAACATGGCGGAACCAACTTTACAAGAAATTTTCGGTAGTAATGCGACTCAAGATATCAACACTATTACTATCCGTAAAAGTGATTTAACCGGATTAACAGCAAGTGCTAGTAACACAGGCGAAAGTTTACTAGTAGCTATTTTGTTAAAAGCAAAGGTCAATTTAACGCAAACTAACTTTGATTCAAATATTGACCAAAGCATATACATTGCTACTGGGTTTTCATCATTTGCAAGCCGTGGGACTGACCAAACTCAATACAGAACTGACCAATTAACAGTTACCCTTGCCAAAATTGACCAACAATCAACTTTTGACCCAGACGATTATTAATAATTAGGTCGCATATATATGGCAAATTGTTATGGCGTGCAAGGTTATGACGGCGGCGGGAACCAAGCACGGTGGATTTTTTGCGGGACAAACCCAAAAGCCGTTGAAAATCCGAATTATAAAAACATTGGGCGGGACGGGCTTTACTGGATAGTCAACGGCGATAACACCCCCATTTTTGATCAATGGTGGGCGCTGGCGACTGTCTCAAGCATTACACCCTTAGCGAATCAAGCAGCTATTGACGCATGGGCCGCGGGGAACGGTTATGGCGGTAACTGTTCCGCTTGCCTGAGTGCGCCGCCGCCACCCGCAGATAAATATGATTGCATCAATGCAGCCTGCATTAAAAACACTGTTTACAACACACCCGGCTTTTACGCTTCCCTCGCAGAATGCCAAACTCATTGCGGCCCGGGTTGTGGTGGTCAGTGTATATCCAACACTGATTGGGCAACCATTGAAAGTTTAGCCGTGCAATTAAAAAATCAAGATTGTAGTTAAATATGAGTGCGGCAAGTACGATTAGCAACCTTCAACAGGCTTTGAATTGTTCGGGAAAGTGTGACTGCTGTGCAAAATTGCAAGCTCAAATCAATGATTTAAGAGCGCAAATTGCAGGTATTAAACCAGTAGATGAACCACGAATTATTAAAGCTTCTGTCGCTGAAGCTCAAAGTCTAATTCTGCCAGCAGTTGGTATTTTAATTGCCCAAAAATTCAATCCATTGCAAACAGCAGTAGATAATGCAGCTGCCAATGCTGGAGAAGCTTTAGGAGTTGCTCGAAATGCTTTAGGTCAAGCGGGTCAAGCTCTGGGTAAAGCAGGCTCGGCTCTCGCTTCAATTGCATCTGTGGCGGCTCAATTAGCAGTATTGGCTACATCTGTTGCCACCTTGCTAGTTTTGGGAAGCCGGATAGATACCGTTGAGAACATGGTTGATGGTCTTAACGCTGGCTTAAGTAACGTGCTTGGGCTTTTAACTGGGGTTAAAAGTATTGCTGTAAATGCCCTAAACAACGCCCAAACCGCACAGCTAGACGCAAAGGCAGCGCAAGGGACTGCTAACAGTGCAACAACTTTGGCACGAAACGCGATCGCGGCTGCTACAGATGCTAAGGATACGGCGAAAAATGCTGTAAACAAGGCAGACAAAGCATTTCAAGCCGCAGGTGAGGCAAACAGTAACGCTATTGAAGCCGCCAAACGTGCGAATACAGCACAAGACACCGCTAATGATGCTCTAGACAATGCCCAAGTCGCACAACAGACAGCAAATCAAGCATTTACTTTGGCGCAAACTGCCAACAGTACAGCTACCAATGCTATTGAGAAAGCTGGCACGGCCTTAGATACTGCCAATGGTGCAAGAAAAGCTGCTGACAATGCGGCGGCGGCGGCTGGCACTGCCATTAGTCGAGCCGGACACGCCCAAACAACAGCAGATGAAGCTCTGGCATTAGCACGACAGCCAAAAACTATCACCAACTATATTGGGGTTCCTGGCGCGCAAGGGATTCAAGGAATACCCGGTACGCGTGGTGAACGTGGCGCGCCAGGAATACCCGGTGCAAGAGGGAAAGACGGAATTAACGGGAAGGACGGGGAATTGTCACCAGAAGCACTATCAAAAATAACTAGAATCGACAGCAAACTAGATACAATCTTGCCTCTAGTCGCTGCAACCGCCGCCGCAAAACCTCTGAGCTTTGGTCAAGCAGTTGAAGCCGCAGCAGCCGGAGCTTGTCGCAGCGCTCAACCGGGAGGCTGTACCTCAAACGCGATCAGGAGAGAAACCAACGATTTAAGAAATAAACTCAGCGATGGTTTTGACAAGTTAAATAATGCTTTTAGTGCAGGTGCTAACGCTGCACAATTGGCACTACTCAACACCATGAACAACACATTAAACCTAGTAAACACTAAGTTAGGAACACAATTAGCTAGTGGTTTATCAGGTGCAATGAACTCAATTGTAAATAATCAGGTTGTTCAAAACACAGTAAATTACTTATCACTTGCGGCTACCATCCACAATGGTTTAATGCTGTCGAACAACTTAGCCCAGTCTTTATTCTCTACAGTTGATGTAGTACTAAAAGTATTTGGCATTCAGCTAAAAGACGAGAATAAAAATGATATAGAAACAGGACAACTTATTAGCAACTCTATCAAAGCTTTATTAATAAGTATTCTGGGTGAAGCTCAATACAAAGCTACTGCTGAATCTTGGAATAAGCTAAATAGAATTTATCAAGCAGCATCAAATTTATTGAACGCGTTTCAATCAATAGGTCAATCAACACTTAATGCCTTAGAAGTAGTTGGTGGATGGAGTGCCAAAGTCGGTAACGCTTTAAGAGCAGCCGGAGAAGTTAGCGAAAAAGCCTATGGTTGGTTTAATCCACAGCCGAACTTTCAAAACCGTTTCTTTACTGGTTTAGAAGCTGCTGAGAATATTGTTAGTCATATTAGTACAGTATCTTCGGAAGTCTTGAACGTCAAAGAAACAGTGGCACAGCTTGGAGATTTGAAAAAAGATTTAGATAAAAATCTTGGGGAAGAAGAAGGCAGTAAAAAAGGTATTGAAGTACCTGAGCCTAAACTTATTAAAAAAGCTGCTGAGGATAGTAAAGCAGCTTCTAAAGGGCAAGATATGAATGAAAGTGATTTAGAGGCAGATGAACAGTAATGGTAAATACAGGAACAACTACAACCACCACAGTATTAAAATCTGATACTCCAGAAATTGTTATATCATTAAGCACTTTTACTAGTGTAGATACTATATCAATCAATGGAGTAGGAACTAATACAGGTAGTAGATTTTGTAGTTTTGAAATTACGATTACTGGTGTAAAAATCCCATTGGCACATTCTACTTTTTCTAGAGTTTTTGATTATGTCATGAACTTAGCCAACAATGACATTAACCCTATACCCGGTTTAAATACAAATCCAATAGCAAATCTTGTTAATACATTTGGCGCAACACCTAAAGGTTTATGTAACATTCAAATTGATAAAACTGAATTAGTCCCAACTGCATCATTGGTTTTAAGTAGTGAGAATTTAAGGTTAGATTACATGGATGAGTTTTTTAATCGCACACTAACTTATTTAACATCTGCAATCTCGCAAGATTTAAATCCAGATGAGTAATTTTGAGAATCGCCAAAAGCAAGCCCAAGAGAAACAAGCACAGCAAGATTTTTTAAAATCATTAATAAATGATTTTACCAATAATCAATCTAAAACAACTAGAACAGTTGATAGATTAATAGGTGAAGTTAGCACATCAACAGGAAAAATATCTGTTTACCGCACTGACCATTATCTAGGTACAAATAACACGCCTGATAAAGGTGCATTTCAATATAGCAGATGGACGGCAATTATTGGTGGTATTCGTATTAGTGCGGTTGATTATCAAAGTTTAATGCAAATTTTAAATGTAATTAAATAATGGCACTACCTGATAACTTTTCAGAATGGGAACATCTACAAGATACCGTCAGGCTTTGGCACAATAAAGCCGTCAATCAGTATTTTAAAAATACACCTGCTGATAGTTTAGACACACCTAAATCTTCATTACGTGTTGCTTGCACAATGAAAGATAGTGACACCTCAACAATGACTCTAATGAGAATGTGGCTGTTTGAAGTGACAGCCGGAAGATTACAAAGTGTGCAACGTCCGGTCTATGGTATCCCTTGGTTTGATGTGCAAGCAGAACGCACATTCAAACCACAAATAAAATTATACTTTTTAGAACCTTATGATTTTGAAATTCATAATAGTGAATCAACCCCACAATTAGAAGGTGAAATCACTTTTAGATTAATGAATGAATCAAGCGAATCTATTTCTAGAAGTGATGCAGAAAGACTTGCTAGACAAATTAAAAATATCTTCGCTACCCCGCCTTTCCTTTGGCACAAAGGACACTTCAAATGTAGCTACACAGACAAAGAAAGAGGATACGAATTAAAGCTATTAGTGCCGAGCAAAGCTGAGGGTGAACGAATTATCAGGGCAGTCTTAGAAATTCAAGAACACCCTTTTGACCGCGATTATTTACAATACATCGACAATGATCGTGTTTACTCGGCTAATCCAGGAACTCACCGGGTTTACGGGCGAACAGTGAAAAAATTCGCTCGCAGACGCACAGCTCAAGTGAGATTCCGCTATGCCCAGCTGCTCATTTGGGGTAAACAAAACCCGGTGAACTTGGTAGCTACCAGTGGTACTCGCCTAAAAAGTGTAATCGAGAGGGTGTAAAACAAATAATGCCAAAAATTTGACGGACAACATATATGTTATCCGGTTGGAAATAATGACCCCTAACCCTTGCTAAAACTGAGATACGAGAAACAATTTACACAATTAACTCAGTAAATATGGGAAGACGTAAGAGCGCGGCTAAATTACAACAAGAGCTTGAATACGCGAGAAACCGAGAAGCTTATAAACCAGCTATTCGAGAAGAAGGGCAACCCACCAGTCGTAGACCTAAAATTGCCTATGCTTACAAGCCCATGCAAATTGCTGCTGGTGAGAATGCCAAAAAATTTAAAGTACAGGCATCTAAAGAAAGCGTTTTGTTCTTTGGAGAGAGCGCACTTAATTTAACAGAAGCAGCAGCCCAAGATCCATTACCCCGCGGCGCACAACCTTCCAAGGTTCATGCAATGGTCGCTGATGGTACACCTAATTTGGTACGGGCTGTTGGCAGCAAACGTCCTTATGTTCGTTATGGCAAAGGTGAACGTAATAGCCGTTCACAATACACTTACACTGCACCAATTTCTATTCAATCAGCCATCGCTATTGATACAGAAGTTAAAACTGTATTTACTGCGGTCAAGAATAAGTTAGGCGGCCCTTATGGTCGAGTTTGGTTTACACCTGAATTTTTTGTCTTAGCTGATGGTGGAGAATAATACTCTCGCAACTCCCGCACTTTGGTATCCGGGTCAAACTTCTCAAGAATTTGAGGAAGAAGTCGCATTGATGTTAGTTCGCGCCCAGTGGACACAGGCATTTTTGAAAGGCGAAATTCACCCGGATACTTTTTTAGATTTCCTGGATGAACAGGGACATGATGTATTTGACCTAGCCGATGATTGGGGGCTGGGGGATGACATTACAAGTTGACCTTAAGGCTGTTGGGGCATGGGAGTTAACTTACTACCAAAAGCACTCTGGCGACATTAACAACCGCCGCATTCGTGCGCCCATTATTGACCCGATTGAGTTACCTTACCTCACTGACAAGCATTTATTTCTTGTCGGGGCAACTTCTAGCAAAGCAAAGCCAAGCTGGTTGAGGGCAGGATACTTTTACCAACAAATTGATGGCATCCAAATCAACGACACGATCATTTTTGAAGGTTTGGGGGCAGTTCCTAGCACTGAGGTAGATTACACCCGCCGGATGATTAAGCTCAATGCTATCGAGCTTGTCCAGTTCCCCAAAATTTCTGATACATTTCGCTTACGGTTTGAGGCTCTCCCTTGGATTGAAGAAATTACTTTAGGGGTTTGGGAATACACTGGCACAGAAACCGACTCTACAGAAGAGTTAATTCAATCTGTTCGAGCCAAATTAGAAACTATTGAATTCAAAATTGATAACTTATGAGTCTAACTTTTACTGCTTTAGGTGAAAAATTACCTGCTGGTTCTATTGAGTTTGTTGGTAATAATCAACTGAAACTAAATTTTACTTTGTTGGCGGCTGATAGCACTTTAACACCTGATTCTTCTTGTGTTGAAGGTGTTGTTAAGTTGTTGCAAGGTTTAGCTGAACTGACTAATCAAATCAATGAGGATAGAGCCACAGCTAATCCACCACAAGAACCAATTACTTTTGCTTCTCAAACTTTGCAAGGCACTCCTAGCCAACCTGAATATAAGTTTGAGGTGAAAATCAAGGTCAACACTGCTAATTTTATTGAAAATTTAGTTGACCCAACAACTTAATTAAAAAACATCTCATGAAATTTGATGCTAATGTAGCAAGTTTTATACTAGGCTCTGTCTGCGCTGCTTCCGGTTGGGTTGTTTGGTGGGTTAATCAAATCCAAACTGATAAACAAAACTCAACTCAAAAAGCGGCGGAAGCAGCCAAAAAAGAATATGCAGCGCAAAGAGACTTTGAACATTTAAAAAACAATCAACTTCAAATCTCAGCAGCTATCGCTACTGGCTTTGATGAAATTGAAGACCGATTTAATATTCTTCATCGTGAGATGACGGAAATCAAAGCCTACTTTATTCGCTCTCACACCACTGACAAGTGACTCTTTGGAAATTTCAAAATGAATCAAAAAACTTTAGATAGGCTAACCGCCATTTTCGGTTCTGTTGCAGTTGCTTCTACCACGTTAGGTGGTGCTGGTGTCATTGGTTCAACTTGGGCGCAAACTATCGCGGCTGTTTCTTCTGCGCTGACTGTGGTGTTAGCCAGGATGCCAGCTACCCCACAACAACCCCAACCACCTAAATAACCTGTGGGGATTCACTCTAGCTGAGTCTCTACAGCCTTCACCAATTCCCTGAGAAGTAATGCTGTTAAGTGTTGACATTTACAGGCTGTCCGCCTTGGTGAAGAGATTGAGTCAAAGCAGCTAGAATTTTGACTAATTCTGTGCCAACCCAACCAGATGAGACGACAGAAGGTTGATTTTGGATTATACAGTGGACGAAGCGATCGCAAACTCGTTGTAGTGGTTCGCCTGGTTGTAAATCCAACACTTGTCGGCTTTGATTGATTGGGACAAAATTAGTTCCCTGACGTTCAAACTCTCCATGTAGTAAGGTCAAGGGAGATGCGGTTAACATTTCATCAAAAATCAAGCTGCCAAGACTACCTACCACTGCTAATCGCCTTTGTTTATCAGCATTCAGCCAGCACAAATGAATATAGGCTTGAAAGTTATTTGGGTATGTTAATGTAACCCAAACTAAATCTGCTAAACCTGATAGTGAATCAAGCTTTTGGCTACTTGCTTCACCTTGCAACCAAACTGTTCCTGTGGCTTGGACTTTTACAGGTACTTCGCCCAACCAATGATTAAAGATAGCAATGTCATGAATTGCTAAGTCCCAAAGTACATCAACATCTTGCCGCACAGGCCCTAAATGTGTGCGGGAGGCATAACCATAGCGTAATTCACCTAACTTCCCAGCTTGAATTGCTGCTTGCCCGGCTTCAACGGCTGGATGAAATAAATAGGTATGGTCAACCATTAAAATTAACTGCTGTAACTGGGCCAATTGACAAAGTTCTTGACATTCATTGGGGTCAAGGGTTAAAGGCTTTTCGGCTAAAACATGATATCCCTGCTTAAGAGCATCTTTGATCAAACTATAGTGGGTAGTAGCTGGTGTAGCGATCGCTACTGCTGTTAAATCTGTTATTTGCTGTAAATCTGACCACTCGGTTGTTAAGAATATGTGATCTTCTAGATGAAATTGCTGTTTGGCTGCTGCTAATCTTTCCCAATGAGGGTCTACTACTGCTGCTACACTGACTAAAGGATGGGCTAAAAAATTCCGTAGTAAGTGTACTCCCCATCGACCAACACCAATAACAGCGATTTTCATGATTATTCAATAGCTAAATAATTAATAGTTAATGGTCATCGGTAAATAAGCAATCGTCAATAGGCGATCGTATAAGTCGGATAGAGTAGCTCAAACTAATGGATATGCTGACTATCCGACAACGAATTTGTTGAACGCGTCTATGTGCGAAACAAATTTCATACCTTTAATCAACAATGCTGTCTTTTGCCAGAGGTCTAATTTATAGAGTAAAACTCTATAAATTGTAAATTTACTATTGAGATTTTCAGTTGTATATAAATAGATAATTTATCGATGAATTAAGGTAAATAGTGTATAACCAGTGATAACAAAAATGAAGAGTATAGCTGCTGGAAATATAACTACATCTCTGACAATAAATAAAATCCAATCTTTTCTTAGTTCCTGTCTAAACTGAAGTTCCCGCAACTTGCGCTCAAGTTCTGCATCTTCTTTTGATTGTAAATTTACTGTTGATACCGCTGACAACTTGTCAGCTTTGCTTGTTTCTGAGTTCATCAGTAGTGAATTTAGTATTATTTTAGTAAATCATTTTTATGAGACTATTTTTTAATTCCTTGTATGAATTGTCTTCTAGCATCAATAATTGATGGCATTAACACACAAATTGCTAATAACTCTATATCTAAATCTGGGAAGAATTCGCTTTGTTGAATTGGCTCATAATTATCATTTTTTAGACGATATAAAAATAATTTATTATCTTCCCAAAACCACACTTCAGTAATATTAAATCGTTTGTATTTTTCTAGTTTGTCAATACTGCCACTGGTGATATTAACTTCAATTGCTAAATCTGGATTTTCTTTTTTTTCTCCTATGTAATAAGATTCATCAGGTTCAAAGGAGGCACTTTTTTCTTTGGAGCGACGCGTAGCACTACCTACTGGGATAAGATTTATACCTATTTCACAAGAGTATAATTCTAGTAAAAAACCAAGAATGGTTTTAATCATTTCGTGCTGTTCACCAAGCGTCATAAATTCAATGCACCCATCAAGATAAGTTATCCGCAAACCTGCTGCATCTGCGGTTAAGGTTTCTATTTTCTCCAATTCTTCCCAGGTGTAATAACCAGGTAGGAGAAATCGCTGTTCTAAAGTTGCAGTATTTTTATCTAAGATTTGGATAGTCATAGTTAAATTATGTTTATGACTTTATTTTAATTATAATGGGGAATTGCTTTGAAACTAATAAGCCTGATGGGGTAAGTTAAACTGATGAATATGCTAACTATTTAAAGTCTTAAAAGTAGGAATTATAAACCTTCAGCAAATATTGATTTAATGCTTTTTACGCCATGAATGAATTGATAGATAGATATTGATTCCTGGTTGAGTAATGCAGTAAAAATCAAACAGTTTTAAATACTTTGATTGAGTTACCTAGCGTAAGTGAAAGTATGCAATTCAGTTGTAAATATCCTTTCGATGTCCAACCCGATAAATAAAAATGATTCTTCTCTCAGAGTTAAACTCATAAATAACTCGATAATCTCCTACTCTCAGTTTAAAGAAACTGGATAAGTCAGCAGTAAGAGGTTGGGGTGTAATTTCGTCAAAGTTCTCAGCCAGTTAATTAATTTTGTTAACAATTCTTGCACAGACAGCTTTTGTCAACTTTTCTAAGTCTGCTAGGACTTCTGGTGCATATTCAACTAAGTAATTCATCCGTCTTTTAAACCTAGTCTTCGCATAACTTCTTCTGTGGTGATACCTCTTGCACCTGTTTCTCTGCGCTTTTGAATTGCTAATAGTTCTTGTTTAAAATTCTCGTTGACGGTTTGATTTGTATCTGGATCTGCTAGTAGTTCTTCTATGGTTTCTATGACAGTTTCTCGAATCAGGGCTTTAAGTTGCTCGATAGTGAGTTCGTTAACTTGCATAGTAGTGACTTCATGGAATGCTTCTTTATCGATTTTAGTCTGTATATTGAAGTTATGCTTACGTTAGTTTGTCAGGCGCATTTAAAAGCGATCGCCTTAATATCACTAGCAATTATAGTTCTAAATTTCCTCAAATATAGATTCAATGTCTCTTGTACCATGAATGACTCGGAGAACATCTTTTGCCATTTTCTGCCATTTTTAAGACAAGAAACCTTGATGCTGGTGATACTTGGGTGTGGTGATATGAACAGATACAGAGTTTTTGTATTATAAATTTGTTAGTCCATGTAACTAGAAAACTCACCAAAGTATCTTTTTATCTGAGTTTTAATTTCATTTTGGTCACTACCTTTAGCCAGCCGAACAACAAATTCAGCAAGTTCACCATCTTTTAAACCAAAGCACACACTTATTCGTTTAGCCAAAGATTTACGATTGTAATATTTTAGTAAATCGTTATAATTTTTCAGGCTAATCATATCTTCAAAAAGCTTCTTACTAGAATTATAAATGAGTGATACATCAATATTTTCAACAAGTTTGTTCAAAGCTTCTTGAAGTTTTATCTCACCCTTTGATTTATCATCAAATAGATTTAGTTTGAATTTGATTTCTCTTGCAGTTCTTAGTGATATTTGCGTTTCTAATTCCGATTTAAGTTCTTGAAAAATAAAATTAGAGACTTTTTTAAAATCATCTTCTGGATTTCTTGCAAGTTTTTTGCTAACAAGTTCTAAAACTTCAGGAGTCAAAAACAGGTTTTCTACTTCAGCAACTTCTAGAACGTAAATTCCATCGTTCAAAAGTTCTGTAATTTCATCTTCAACTCTTCGATCTCTATCAATAATTCCATAGATATTCAAATGATGGAGTTGATGACTAGCTTTAAGAGCTTTAACAGATTGGATAACTTGTGTACAACTACCCCCTGGAATTACCAAGAAATTACTAAGCAATGATCTGTAAAGGCTTATATCGAAACTGCCATTTGCTCCTTCAACAAAAACGACATTCTTTCTGCTACCAAGAATTTGGATAACCAACTCTTCTGGTAAACCATCTACCTTTTCAATCCGTTGCCAATCCCAATTATTACCTTCATAGGACTTCAGCCATATTTTTTCCGCACTTTCTTGTGCTGTGGCAAAATCTACATCATGAGTAAGATATACAAAAAGACAGTCTGGGCGTAACTTTTCAATTTCAGCCCACAAAGGAGCTTGAATAGATTTGTGTAAATGAAGCTCTGGCTCGTCAATAACAATTATCCCATTTTCAGGTGCTGCTAGGCATTGTCCAATTAGGTAGAATATAACCCTTTCTCCGTCACTCATTTCAGATGAGTTATAAATGTAATCGTGAGATTCTCTGACTCTTGTTTTTATTTCCAACCCACCAATAATTAATTCTCGATGGGGCAGAATTTTCTCCCAAACTTCTTTTACTTTATCGAGTTTAGTCGTGGGAGGTTCTATACGTTCTTCACTTGCTTTTGCTGCGTTACGGTATTTTGTATTCTCCTCAGTTTCAACTGAAAACAGATAAGTCATTAATTTGTCAAAATCGTTCAGTAAAGAAATAGCTGGTTTCTGCTGCCATCGCTGACTCTGTTTGTAATATTTGTAATTGTGATTAACTTCATCATCACTCAAATCTGCATATCCACACAGCAACATTTTCTCTGCCAAGTTGATAGATATAGGTGTTGTTGTATCTGGCATTGACAACGACTTTTGCGCTGAAATACGATGTACATTTTTATTTTGTGGAGATTCTATATCAATCCAAACACCTAATCGAGTTTTTCCTGAGCCATTAGCACCGATAAATAACAAACTACTGTTAGTTGATAACTTTTCATTTACACCTGTTTTTGTAGGTAACTCTAATGTAAATGTTCTTTCCATAATTTTAAGAGTTTAAAATGATGTAATAACTATTTAGTATTTTATTTTAAGCCCCACCTAAATATAAACCTAGATGGGGTATTACATTATCTTAACGCACTAACTCAATAGCTCTTTTCGTCAATGCCTCAGCCGTCAAACCATTAAACGCCATCAACTCACCAGCACTGGCTGTAGTTTCTCCACGTTTCCATGCAAAAGTATCGCGCTTGCTGTTGCTTCTTAACATAATTGGTTCTAGCATTGCCGCAGCACCACCAGTTATACCAATTAACGCATCACCACCAAATAAATCAGCAAATTTTGCATCATCAATAAAACCATCATCGGCTTCAGAACAAGTATCCCAAGCGACATCACTAGGACGATATAAACGACGGGGATTAATAACAGAAACTATCTTCACCCCTATACCTTCTGTTTCTAAAAATGCTGCGGCTTCAAAGACAGGAATTAATGTCATATCGCCAATAACTGCAAATACAACTTGCTTGCCGCCAGCAATTTCATGTAATACTATTGCACCATCTTCTAAGCCTTGCTGGGTTTGTTTTAAAGTTGTATGAATTGGCAAGGGTGACTTACTGGCAGTAATGACAATTCCTTTATTTTTTGTTGTCAATGCCCAGTCATAACAAGCTTGGATACTATTAGCATCAGGCGGGAATAAGGGGAAGACATTTCCATTTCGCATCATTGATGCAAAGTAAGCTTCAATTTCGGGACGTTGGTGTGTCCAACCGTTACGTCCTTGTTCTAATGCACCTGCTGTAAATAATGTAATTGTTGAGGGTGTTTGACGGCGTAATTCTGCCATTGCTTGAATGACTGTTTGCCAAACTGGTAAACCATTGATGGCAAAAGATTCGTAAGAACACCACAAAGTTCTCGCACCCATGAGTGATAAACCAACAGCTAAACCTGCACAAGCATCTTCACTTAATGGTTCATAAACTTGACCGTTTGGTGCTTGATTATATAAGTCGTCGGTGGTGGGGTGAATAATTTTTAAGGCTTGGTTGATGTTACCAATTCCTGATGCTTCGTTACCGTCGGCGTTGGTAACGAGGAAATTTTTATCTTTTTGTCCAACAAAACCAACTAATCTGCCCATTGCGGTTGTGGAAACTTTGGGTTCACCGCCAACTGCATATTCTTCTAATGGTAATTCGCCTAATTCTGGTAATGGTAATTCAAATTCTGTGACTACAGTTTTTGCAGCCGGGCCACCACCAGCGCGTTCTGCATTGGTTCTCACGATTTGCCAAGCTTCTTGTGATAAGGCGCGTGCTTGCAATGCACTGACAATGTGGGGTGCATCTAAGGTGTCTTTGGGATATAAGTTGTGAGATTTTGCACCTCTGGCGTGAACGCCTGCGCCTTTGAGTTGTTTGATAATAAATACGGTGAGTTTACCACTGAGGGCAGAACGGGCGGCTTTATCAACGGCGACTAATACGGCTTGGGTAAAGGCGAGGCGTTGCTGGAAGGAAAAGGCGGTACTATCTATGTAGTCGCCTGGTTGATTTTGGTCGTCAAATTCTTTGGCATCAACGAGAATAACTTCGGCAAAACCGTTACCTTGCCAGTAGGCTTTCATTTCATCATTGGTTTTGAGGGAAACCATACTGTGATGTTCTTGGCTGTAACCGTTCCACACCAGCACGGGTAAGAAGTTGGTGACGCTGGGATAGGCGGTGTTGAAGTGTGCCATTGAACTCATAATGTATGGTTCACCTAGTCCACCATCGCCGAGGGTGAAGGGGAAAAGTTTGTCACGGTGGAGGAGTGCAGCCGCCATTGCAAAGTGTTGCCCTTGTCCCAAAGGCCCGGCGGGTGCGAGAATACCGGGAATGTAACCGGAGAGGTGTCCTAAAAGTCCGTGTTTTTCGCGGAAGCGATCGCGCAATTGTTGTACTGTAAAAATGCCCATGTCTTCTAAAGAGCGATCCAAAAACATGGCACTATAAAATCCAGGGGCGTGGTGTCCCACTTCGGTAATAATATTTTTGTAACCCAGCATGACTAATGCTGCATACGCTTCCGCTTGGCTGGCAAACCCGCCGGGGTGTCCTGATGCTTTACTCCCAGTGATTTGCAAGGTTAGGTAACGCAAGGCATCAGCAGCAAGTAAAGTTTGATATACGGCTGTGGTATCTGTAGGAGATGCGATCGCTACTTTATCTGAATCTATCGCAGGTGTAGCACCATAAGTGGCAAAATCTGGTAAGGCTTCGCCAAAATATTGAATTCCTTCGCAAAAATTAGGAAGCGCGGCAGATGCCTTTGGTGTAATTGCTGTCATGCTGAGTACCTTATAAGGATGAAGGGAAACTGTAGATGCCCGTTGAATTTAACAGAAATTTTACATCTTTAAGGATGTGAAGAAATATCAGTGTTTCACGATGCTCAAGATAAGTTGTTTAAATAGCTAGTACAAAAAGGCAAAAGTAACAAGGCAAAAGTAAAAATAGTTATAACACAAGCCTTTTAGCAACTTCTGCTGGTCTGTTTATTTACGCCAACCTGTACTAGGCACTAGTGTGTTGACTCAACACTCAACTATTTACCCCTAATTTAAGTAAAAATAACGTTATCAATCAACTACACCTACATTTTTATGCAGTCACCAAAAATGCCCAACACGCCCACAGCTTTACAATTACTGAACTGGGTATTCCGGCCTATGCCCTACATGGAGGAGTGTACTAAACGCTATGGTGATGTTTTTGCACTCAAGTTGCAAAAAAAGATTCCTCCTATCGTATTTGTCAGTCACCCCCAAGATTTACAACAAATTCTGGCTCATGACACCAAGGAATTAGAAGCACCTGGAGATTTAAATAGTTTGTTTGAAGGCTTATTGGGTAAGCGTTCTTTAATTTCTTTGTCTGGTGAAGAACATCAACGCCAACGACAATTAATGATGCCGCCTTTGCATGGCGAAAGAATGCGCGCCTACAGCCAGATTATTAATGATATTACTACCAAAGTCATCAGCCAATATCCAGTCGGGCAACCTTTTAATATTCGCACTGTCAGCCAAGAAATTACTCTGCGTGTAATTATGCAGGCTGTATTTGGTTTAGATGAGGGACTGCGCGCCGAACAACTCCAACAAAAGTTAAAGGAAATTTTAGAAAATGGCAGTTCTGTGTGGCGTGTAGTTTTGCTATACTTCCCGGCATTACAAAAAGATTTTGGGCCGATTAAAATTTGGGGAAGACAACAAAAACTCCAACAGGAAGCCGACAAACTTATCTATGAGGAAATTCAAGCACGGCGCGAACATCCAGATTCATCACGTACAGATATTCTCAGCTTACTCATGGATGCTAGGGATACCCAAGGTCAACCAATGACTGATGTCGAGTTACGCGACGAACTGATGACTTTATTAGTCGCAGGTCACGAAACCACAGCCACAGCCATAGCTTGGGCTATGTACTGGATTCATAAGTTACCACAAGTTAAGGAACAACTGATCGCAGAACTAGATAGTTTAGGCGATAATCCCGACCCAAACACAATTTACAAGCTACCTTACCTGAGTGCTGTTTGTTCGGAAACTTTGCGAATTTACCCAGTGGGAATGCTAACTTTCCCCAGAAGAGTCAAAACACCTATTACTGTCAGTGGTTGTGAACTTCCACCTGGTACACCAGTTATCGGTTCAATTTACTTAACCCACCAACGGGAAGATATTTACCCACAACCAAAACAGTTTAGACCAGAACGCTTTTTAGAAAAACAGTTTTCACCTTTTGAATATATACCCTTTGGGGCTGGTGCAAGACGTTGTATTGGTTTAGCCTTTGCTCAATGGGAAATGAAACTAGCGATCGCTAAAATGTTAACTATACGAGACTTGGATTTAGCTGACCGCACAGAAGTTAAACCCAAACGTCGTGGTTTAGTTACCGGGCCAAATCGTCCTATTCAAATGGTGGTGAAAAGTCAGCGTCAAATCAAGTCTCGGAGTTTAGAAACTACCACCGTAGGATGAATGTAAAAAAGCAGGGTGTAAGGGTGTAAGGGTGTAGGTGAGAGGTGACAGGTTACAGAGTTAAAAGCCCTATATAGTCTAGGTTTTTTCATCTGTTGATGTCTTAAACGATGCTTCGTTTGCTATATCAAAAACCCTTACACCCAGCTTCCACAGACAAACTTTGTGCTTAATTCCTAACTACGTTTAATTAACCTGGCTGACAGTAGAAGCCGAGAAGCTACGTTTCAGCATGAACACAGCTAATACAATACCGAGAATTGCCAGGGCTGTAGTCGGGTAAAAGAAAATTGTATAGCTGCCGAAAATGTCTCTAATTCTGCCAGCCAGCAAAGTTCCGCCTAAAGCACCTGCACCGTAAGCGGTGAAAACAATACCATAATTTTTGGCATAGTCGGCTGTGGAAAACAAAATTAAGGTAGTGGTGGGGGCGATCGCTAACCAGCCGCCAAAGGAAAAGTAGAATAAAGAAAATGCCACTAAATAAGTAGCGACACTCCCCTGTCCCGCCCTTAACATCATCAGCGAAGCAATCAATACTAATGTAAAAGAAACAATTGCTCCTAATTTAGGGCTAAAACGGTCAGTAAACCAACCGAAAAACAATCTTCCTAAAGCATTAAATATTGCAAATAAAGAAACTGTGCTTGCGGCTGTGGTTGCATCAAGTTTAATAATTTCTTGGGCTAAAGGGCTAGAAATCCCAATTGCTGCCAGTCCAGAAAATGTGCCGATGGTGTAGCATAACCACAAACCGTAAAATGCTGGTGTTTGCAGTATCTGGCCAGAGGTTGTCCCAGATATATTACTTTGGCCAGAACCATGAGAATTTCCCGCCGTTGGTTGCCAATCTTGGGGAGGTGTTTTTAATACAGTTGCGATCGCTACAATAATTGCTGTAAAAGCTATACCTAGAATCACAAACGTTTGCTGAACTCCATAACTATCAATCAGTGATTTAGCCAAAGGTGCGGTAATTAACGGTGAAAGACCAAACCCAATGACAGTTAAACCGACAGCAATACCTTTTTTATCAGGAAACCATTTCGCCACAACTGTTAACGGTACACCATAAACTATACCCACACCGATACCAGCTATCACCCCGTAGGTAAAAGTCAGTATTTGAAAGTTGCTATTCAAACCAGACAAGATATAACCCAACCCCATAATCACACCACCGACTGTGGTTATCAAACGCGCACCGAAGCGGTTAATGTAAAAGCCAGTGATGGGCATCAATACAGCAAACATGATGAGCAAAATCGTAAACGGCAACAGACTTTCTGTTGCATTAATACTCAATAATTTTTCTAAAGGTTTTCTAAAAATACTCCAGGAATAAACAGTACCAAGGCAGAGTAAAATAGTTGCCCCTAAGGGAATCAGCAACCATCTGCCTTTTTCGGCTGGCATACCAAAAAGCTGCATATTTCGCATCTACCTTCTGAAATTATTTTTTCATTAGTATCTCACTTTTTGGTGAGAAAATACCTCACAAGAATCAGACTTTAGTTAGATTAATTTACCTTTTACAGATAAAAATTTCTGGATTGGGCAAGGTAAATGACTAGTTTTTTTCCCACTTAAAAGCGATAAATACCTGACCTTTTTCCGTCCTGAAGTATTTTGTAGGTAGTGAATTTTCCCGATTGTCTATTGGTGGCGATCTCCATCAAGTATTTCAGCTAAAATTTTGCCCAAGCTACACATTCGTATCAAATAAAAGTAATACTTGCAACTACCTAACTTTTCTCTTGCAAGATATATACCATGTTATAGATTCGCCAAGAGATATTAAAGTCTAAAGTGACTAATAATAGTAGATGAAAAAAATATGTATTCATGTCTGATCAACAAAGCCTAGACAAACAAATTATCTCTCAAGTCGCTGAACAAAGTATAGCTAATCAGCTAGAAACAGCAGAAAAAATTGATATTTATGTAGAAACAGATATCTTAAAAATAGTTCAAGGTCAAGTAGATGGCTTGACCTTGACTGGACAAGGATTAGTCACTAAACAAAATATCCGTCTTCAAGAAATCAAGCTACAAACAGATAGTATTGATATTAATCCTTTAAAAGCAATATTCGGACAGATTCATCTGAATAAATCAGTAGATTTAGTAGCCCGTATCACCCTCACAGAAGCTGATATTAACAATGCACTTAAATCTAAATTTTCTCATGACTTAGTAGAAAAATTTCAGATAACTGTAGAGGATAAAATTGTAAATTTCACTTTACAACAAATGCAAGTACGTCTACATAGTACTGGTCAAATTGAAATAGAAGGAACATACCAGATAAAAGAAAATAACCAGAAGCATCTACTAGGATTTAATGCTACAATTCTTCCCCGGACTCAATCTAGCCCTATCATCTTTGAAAAATTTACCTGTACTCAAGGAGGAGGTATTTCTCTTGACTTAATGGTGGCTTTAATGCAGAGATTTCAAGAACTATCCAGATTACCTTATTTCCAATTAGAAGACATGAAAATAAGCATAAAAAACATGGAATTGCAACAAAAAAAAGTAATATTTTTCATTGAAGCAAAAGTTAATCAAATACCTGAGTCTGTTACAGAATTAATGGATTAAAGTATGAAAATTAGCAATTCCCAATATTGCCATTTGACCTAACACTTTGTAATATTATCAAGCCTCTCAATTCTAAAATTAAACTTATGCAAGAGTATGATGTTGTAATTATCGGTGCTGGACATAACGGACTAGTTTGTGCAGCATATTTACTTAAAGCAGGTTACAGTGTCCTGTTATTAGAAAAGCGTTCTGTTCCTGGGGGTGCAGCCACAACCGAAGAATGTTTACCCAAAGAAGCACCAGGATTTAAATTTAATCTTTGTGCGATTGATCACGAATTTATCCATCTAGGCCCAGTAGTTGAAGAATTAGAATTAAAAAAATATGGCTTAGAATATCTAGAATGCGATCCCGTTGTTTTCTGCCCCCATCCTGATGGAAAATATTTCTTAGCACATAAATCACTTGAAAAAACCTGTGCGGAAATTGCCCGTTATAGTGAACGTGATGCCAAAAAATATGCAGAATTTACTGAATATTGGCAACGCGCATTAGGCGCAATGATTCCGATGTTTAATGCACCACCAAAATCAATCATAGATATTATTGGGAACTACGACATCACCAAACTTAAAGATTTATTTTCAGTGATTGGTTCACCAAATAAAACACTAGATTTTATTCGCACCATGCTAACCAGTGCTGAAGATTTACTCAATGAGTGGTTTGATTCCGAATTTTTAAAAGCACCACTAGCAAGATTAGCCGCAGAATTAGGTGCGCCTCCATCACAAAAAACCATTGCTATTGGTGCAATTATGATGGCAATGCGTCATAACCCAGGGATGGCGAGACCGCGTGGTGGAACAGGTGCATTAGTCAAAGCTTTGGTGAATTTAGTTACTAGTAAAGCCGGCGTAATTCTTACAGACCAGCACGTTGAAAAAGTATTAATTGATAATGGTAAAGCTGTTGGTGTGCGTGTTGCTGGGAATAAAGAATATCGAGCAAAATACGGTGTAATTTCTAATATTGATGCCAAACGGTTGTTTTTACAAATGACCGATAAAAGCGATGTTGATGCAGCCGATCCTGATTTGTGGGAAAGATTAGAACGCCGCATTGTCAACAACAACGAGACTATCCTCAAAATAGATTTAGCTTTAGACGAACCGCTGCGCTTTCCTTTCCATGCGCACAAAGATGAGTATCTCGCGGGTTCCATCTTAATTGCAGATTCTGTCTCTCATGTAGAACAGGCTCATAGTAAGTGTACCCTAGGAGAAATCCCTGATGCTGATCCGTCAATGTACGTAGTTATGCCGAGTTTCCTTGACCCCACATTAGCACCACCGGGTAAACATACTGTCTGGATTGAATTTTTCGCGCCCTATCAAATCGCCGGCGCAGAAGGTACAGGTTTAAGAGGGACTGGTTGGACTGATGAATTAAAAAATCAGGTCGCTGACAAAGTAGTGGACAAGTTAGCGACTTACGCACCTAACGTTAAAACAGCAACTATCGCCCGCAGGGTCGAAAGTCCGGCTGAATTGGGTGAAAGATTAGGCGCATATAAAGGCAATTACTACCATGTTGATATGAGTCTAGATCAGATGGTCTTTTTCCGCCCCTTGCCAGAAATCGCCAACTACAAAACCCCCATTGATAATTTATTCTTGACTGGTGCGGGAACTCATCCAGGTGGTTCAATTTCTGGTATGCCAGGGCGCAATTGCGCGCGGGTATTTTTACAGTCTAAGCATCCGATTACGCAAACTTTGAAGGATGCTAGGGATTCGATTAAATCAACTGTCGAATCTGTGTTTGGGATTATTTAACAAAAGTTTCGCGCAAAGACGCAAAGGCGCGTAATAGTTTTTAGCGTCTTTGCGTTAATTAAATTTATTTATTGTGCTTTACACAATACCTGTCGCATTTTCCGCATATTCGTAGGTAGTTCAAAATTCATGGCTTGTTGAATAAAAATTGATGGGATCGGAATGTTGGGTGTGGCTTGCACGTTATAAGCCAGCAATGTACCGTTACCAAAGTCTTTTAGGTCTACGCAGGCGGTAAAGTCGTTAAATGTGCCTCTTTCCATCCGGAAGTGGATTTGTTGTCCCAAAACTTCGACAACGTTGAGGTAAATTTCCACTTGGGCGGTGAAAAATAAAAAGGCTTTTTGGGCTGCTTGGTATAAACGCTTAACTTCGCCTCTTTGCAAAACTTCGCTTCTGGTGATGTCAGGAAAATATTGCACCCAACGAGGATAATCTGTGAGTTGTTGCCATACCTGCGATCGCATCATTGGCACATACATCCATGCAGTAACCGCACCACCACAGGCTGTGTGCGATCGCGTTTCTAATATAATTTCGCCCTGCATCAGCAATCTTTGCTTGTCATCGCTCCAAGCCATATCTAAACCTGCAATAATTGGTTCTGAAACATAAGACGCAGCCATACTACTTCACTCACTCCTCTGATTTCCACACTTCCCACTCAAGTTGAACCCCAGAATTTTAGATCAACTCTCTAAAATTTTAGTTCCACATCCTCACTTCAACTTTCCGGAAGTTAGGCAATTTCTGGTTATTTTAAGTAAAATTACTGAAAAATTTGTATTTCTCAATACATTTAATTAAATTTCCTTCAGGCAGCTGCAAAAATAGCACTCACTTTAATATAGAAGTATCGTAGATTTTAATTTTATAGCTAAATTAAATGAGCCAATCGTCTTTAAATCGCCGACTAACACAGTTATTTGGAATTCTCCTTGGTATTGGCATTGCTATTTGGGTTCTTAGAGGTTTTGGGATTTTGACTTTTTTACCAGGAGGAATTATTTGGTTATTTTTCTTAGGTGCGATCGCTATTGCTATTTTCAGTTACGCTCAAAGAACTTGGTGGCGTTTTTGACAAAAACATAAGTGCCTTTAGAGGATTTATGCTTTTAACCTCTAAAGGCATTTATGGCTAATCAATACCACCAATAGGTAGCCTTAATTACAATATCCGAGTTGTTGATAAGTCTGACTGCTACCAGAAGGTTTAGAGGAACATAACGTGTTCAGTAAAGAACCAATATTGCCTGCTCCATAGGTGCCATAACTGCTATTTGGGTACTGTGTATTCTGGGCAAATTGAGATGAGTAATTATCTTTAGGGTTATTGGGATCGGCAGTTCCCCAAGAGGTAACACCCACAACTACATTACTTAAAGATGAATTGCCTGCATTTGCTCCGCCCGAAAAAACGGGGTTTTGATATCCAAAATTAGCTATCCAAGCACCGCCGCTAGCTCCACCTGTTAAATTGCTACCCTGATAAATCTGTTTAGCACCACTAACTGTCGTTAAATAGCTTGGGCCGTCAGTTCTTTGCAGAATTGAACCAGAATCTAGTAACCCTGGATAACCAGTGGTGGTAAGAGCTGCAACCGATAAATTGCCTGTGCGACTAGAGCTAACAAACGAATAATTATTCCAACCGTAAGCCAAATATCCGGTGATGTCTCCAATAAACTGACCTTGGGAATTTTTATTCAACAGAATTACAGCTAAATCATTATTTCTAGCTGCGCCACTCCCAGTATCGGTTCCGTTTGCCCAAGAAGAAGGCCTGACTAATATTCTCCAAGACCAACTTCCGTAGGGAGCAGAACCATAATAATAAGCTGGTGTAAAGGTGAAATTTGTATACAGATTAGAGCCAGAGCCAAAATCCTGGACGCAGTGTGCAGCTGTGACAATTACACTTCTGCGAATTAAGGTAGCAGAACAATGCCCAGCATTAAATGAGAGCCTTCCCATTGTGCTGTAGGGATAAGTAGCACTGAGGTAAGCATTAGAACTGGAACTTACGGCTGAAGTTGGTAAATGGGAAACTCGTTTAGAAGTGTAAGGTACTCCAAAAGAACCAAAAGCTCTAGGTACACTAAAATTAGCTATCGGATCGTTAGAAACCGTGTCATCCTCAGGGTTGTCAGGTATTGCTCCTTTTGTCCCTGCCCCTGGTACTAGTGAACTCCGCGCTGCTCCTGTTTCTGGCGCAAGATTAGGGAGAAATAGACTTGGTAAAGGATTTTTAAAAGCTCGAGAATTCTTTATCTGCTCGTCACTCAGCCTAGCTTGTGATTTGTTAACAATGACAACATCACGGTTTTGGGCAAAAACAGGTAGTGGTAATACTGCTAGTGAGGCTGCTAAAACAGGGATGTTAAGAGCGAGAACGTAAAACTTGTGCATAAAAATGAATTCACTCTTGTAGTAGATATATTTAATATCGTTATTGTGTTAATTTTTATGTGAAGCTAAGATAAAGTTAATGTAAAAATAAAATAAAGTTTAGTGGAAAGTACTGAGTTAAAAAGATTAAAGCCACTCAAAAAAGTTCAAAAAATTTTTGAATTAAAGTAAAGATAAGTATTTAGAACAAGTAATATTTCTGGTTGAGAACAAAATCAGGCACAAGCTAGTACAACAAGGCAAAAGGAAAAAGAAAGAATCGTGATACCACAAGCCTTTTAGCAATTTCTGATGGTCTGTTGATTTACGCCAACTTGTACTATAATTTTTTCTGATATAATTTATAGCCGCACACAGCAGATAGCTAAAAATAAATTTCGTCAGTTTGCAGAATAAAAATCAAAACTTCCTAAATTTGAATTTCTCTTTCTTCAGTATTATTTAACACGGTGAAGCACGATGGAAACATATCTCTGCACTATTTGTGGTTACGAGTACGATCCAGAAGTAGGCGATCCGGATGGAGGAATTGACCCAGGAACGGCATTTGAAGATATTCCCGAAGATTGGGTGTGTCCTGTATGTGGTGCGACTAAAGACCAATTTGAACCAGCAGATGTATAACGTTAGAGAGGGGAGTAAGCAGCGAAAATATCCAACTCCGCACTCAGCAATTTTAATTGCAGCAAGTATGAGGGTAATTAGCGGGGATCTTAAATCCGAATGAGATGGCTTGCCGCTTGGGCTACTAAACCTAGATGAAACCTCTTGCCATCTGCCTTCCTCACCAAAATAGTGCTGAGTGCTGAGTAAAAAAAGTAATCATTGCACTGACTACACTCATGTCTGAAGCCCCTGCTTTTAAGCATGGAAAAACAAAAAAAGATTTATTTCGAGATGCGTAGCACAAGAAATAATGCGTCCTTACTTCAATCCCCTAGATTTATCTATGGGGTTACTCAGCACTCAGCACTCAGCACTCAGCACTCCTGAAGAAGCGAGATAATACGAATGACCATTGACAAAAGAGACTTTTGAAAATTGCAACCGTTAAAAATTATTGTGATTGGAGGTGGGGCTGCGGGATTTTTTGGTGCGATCGCTTGTGCTAATGCCAACCCTCACGCTCAGGTTATTTTAATCGAAGCCAGTCGTCAACCACTCGCCAAAGTCCGCATTTCTGGTGGTGGACGCTGTAATGTAACTCATGCTTGTTTTGAAGCAGCAGGCTTAATACCCAATTACCCCAGAGGTGGAAAGGCTTTGCGGGGTGCTTTCAGCCGCTTTCAAGCCAAAGATACCGTATCTTGGTTTGCTAACCAGGGAGTTCCACTCAAAAAAGAAGCTGATGGCCGGATGTTTCCTGTAACAGACAGTTCGGAAACTATCGTCGAATGTTTGATGAATGCAGCCACCGACAATGGTGTAGAACTGCGGATTGGGACACCCGTTGTCTCTGTTACAAAACTCAGCACTCAGTTTGAGATTAATTTAAAATCAGGTGAAACTTTAAAGTGCGATCGCCTGCTATTAGCCACAGGCAGTAATCCCATAGGCTATAAAATAGCTCAAGAATTTGGTCATCAAATTGAACCGCCAGTTCCCTCATTGTTCACGTTCAATATTGCCGATTCAAATTTGCGCGCCTTAAGTGGTGTTAGCGTTAATCCTGTGCGCTTGCGGCTGTCAATTCCCGAAAAACCTGTTTTAGAACAAACAGGGCCTTTGTTAATTACCCATTGGGGTGTGAGTGGCCCGGCAGTATTGAAGCTTTCGGCTTGGGGTGCGAGGATACTGCATGACAACCGCTATCAAGCTACTTTAGTGATTAACTGGCTACCTGACTTGACCCAAGAACAGGTACGCGAAAGAATTTTAGCCGTGAAAAACGAGTGGGGCAAAAAAGCGATCGCCTTACATCGTGGAGTTGATTTACCTCATCGCCTTTGGCAATACCTGATTAACCGTATCAGTATAAATACTGACCTTCGATGGGCCGAAATATCCAACAAAAGCCTCAATCAACTAGTACAAGAAATTTCTCAGGGAAAATACTTAGTTAGTGGCAAAGGAGCGTTCAAAGAAGAATTTGTCACCTGTGGTGGTGTGAGTCTCCAAGAAGTCAACTTTAAGACAATGGAAAGTAAGTTAATTCCCGGTCTTTACTTTGCCGGAGAAGTTTTAGATATTGATGGAATTACTGGTGGATTTAACTTCCAGAGTGCTTGGACAACAGCTTATTTAGCAGGTTCAGCAATAGCAAAAAATTAATAAAAATTTCAGTATTCCTGAGAGGAACATTGTGAATACTGAAATCTTTTTTCTACTAGCATTTTAGAGTAATATTACCTCAGTACAAATTCCTGTCTTGGCATTAATTAATACCTATTTTCGGGCATTTATCTCATTGTCACTCCATATTTTTAACAGCCACTTTAGAGTAAGCGATTTTTCACGGCTGTAATAATTTTTAAAGGGTGTATGCCAAACTATCAATCTACTCTGTCTGAAATTACATTGCAGGGCAGTCAGTATATGCTGCATGGCTTTCCTGTACTAGGAATGCCAGATGTCAAACGTGCTGTTAAATACTTCAGTCTCAATCCATTTCTCCCAGATGCCCAAAACCGTTGTCCGGTCGAATGTGCTTATTGTGTCTGCCATCAAGACCGTGATTGGCATCATCATCCAGAAAATTTTGAGCATAGTTTTACTCCAGCCGACCTGCTGGACAGTTTATTAGACCGCATTTTTGCCACCCCAGAAGGACAAAAAGGCTTTCCCATATCCCTATGTGACTATTCTGATCCCTTCATTGGGGCGCATCGGGAACGTGTACTGTCAATCCTCAACGCTTTGATTGACCGTCAAGCCGCCAATATGGTTTATATAACCACTAAAGTCCACCCTGGTAAGGCATTTCTCGAACGACTCCAAGCGACATTAGCAAAGCCAAACTCACTGCGCGTGACGGTATTTGTCAGTCTCCCACCTTTAAAACCAGGCTATGAACAAGCCTCAATTCCCGGAAGAGTAAAACTGCTACAAGATTTAGTTGACCTTGGCATTCCCTGTTGTTGGTATCTCCGTCCTTTAGTAGAAGAGTGGTTTGATGAAGCTTTAATGTGGCAATTAACACGCACACTGCTGCCTTATGTTGCCCACCACGTAATATTGTCTGGGATTGTCATGTCTGAAGAAATTGAAGAGAGTCTATTGCAAAAAGAATTAATTGTGCCCCAATGGGATCGTACACAACCAGGTCGCAAACAACTTTTATCAGCCAAGTTTGAATCTAAGTTACGTTCTATTCTCAGCACGGTTGCTAGTGAACAAAATATTGCCCTTGGCCCAGTTATGGGACATCGACTATGTGGGACAAACGGCAATCATGCTTATGGTTGTTTGATTTGCGCTAAACAAAATCGTTATTGCCAGTTATTTCAGTTACATCACTATGGTGAAACAATTAGTGCTGAAGATAATCAACGGTTAAAAATACTATTACGGGAGAATTTACAAAACAGAACGCCATCACCAGAAGAATGTCTGTAACAGGGCTGGGGGAACAGGGAACAATCTAAATATTGCCTTTTTATTTCCTGTTCCCTTCCTTGAGAGACTGCTAAACTACCTGCAAGCAAGAACATAAAGAGGGACAATAATCTTGCTTTGATGCGTTTTAAATTAATCCAACAATGAAATTCAGCGAAATCATCCGCCAATTTGGGGACATCACCACTAACCACAGTCTGACAAGCAACCCAGACCAAGATGTAGAAATTACCGGGGTAGCTGCTGTGGATGAAGCTACAACTGGAACAATTAGCTATATAGAAACCAGTAAATTTGCATCTTTGATTGCGAGTACAGCTGCTAGTGCTTTAATTTTGCCGGATGAGGCAAAATTTAAGTCTCAAGCAGAGGCACGAGGTATTGCTTGGGTAAGTACCCGCGAACCAAAATTATTGTTTGCCAAAGTTCTGACTCTGTTTTATCAACCTTACCGTCCAAATCCAGAAATTCATCCGACGGCGGTAATTCATCCTACTGCCACGATTGGCAGTGATGTTTACATCGGCCCCCATGTAGTGGTGCAAGAAAGAGTGGAAATTGGTAATGATGCGGTGATTCATCCCAATGTTGTGATTTATCCCGATGTAAAAATTGGCGATCGCACTACGTTACACGCTAACTGTACAATTCACGAACGCAGCCAAATTGGCGCAAATTGCGTAATTCACAGTGGTACGGTTATCGGTGCAGAAGGTTTCGGTTTTGTGCCTACCCGCACTGGTTGGTTCAAAATGGAGCAATCAGGCTACACAGTCTTAGAAGATGGGGTAGAAATTGGTTGTAATAGTGCAGTTGACCGTCCCGCCGTGGGGGAAACTCGAATTGGCCGCAACACGATAATTGATAATTTGGTGCAAATTGCTCATGGCTGCCAAATTGGGGCTGGCTGTGCCATCGCAGGTCAAGCAGGGATGGCTGGCGGTGTGAAAGTCGGCAATCGGGTAATTTTAGCTGGACAAACAGGCATTGCTAATCAAGTCAAAATCGGTGATGGGGCAATTGCTTCTGCACAATCTGGCATTCATAACGATGTTGCACCAGGAGAGATAGTTTCGGGAACTCCTGCCGTTTCTCACAAGTTATACTTGAAAGTCTCTGCTATTTACAGTCGCCTCCCGGATATGTATCAATCATTCAAACAATTGCAACGTCACTTAGGGCAGAAATAAACTCTTAAATCAGTGAATATAGGACTCATCTTTGATTTGGGAAAAAAAATCCGTACCCCCAAAAATCACTCTTTCCTACTCCCCATTTCCCACTCCTCACTCTCAGGCTACGCAAATAATTTCAATCATCCAACCGGATTCCTATAGTAAACTTGACTTTTTTCTGGGAAGCCCTACGTTTAGGTAGGGTTTTCCTGACTGAATTAAGATTAATTTTGTCTGATTAACTACGGAAAATTAGTTAGAATCAACTCAGGTAAGTGATGGTAAAGCAAAGCTAAAATGCTTTGAAGTTTCTACGAAAGTAGACGTTAACGATTTATCCCTTAAACAATATTTACCTAACTGAAATATATCTAAACAAAGCTCTCGCTACCTATGTTTTTGATGGTAGCGAGAGCGTATTTTTTATGAGCAATTTGCCAATTATAGCCCTAATTTTTCTAACACTGGTTTTGTCGAAACAATATGTCTTTCTAATCCTAATTCTTTCGGACTAATTCCTAGTGCTAAAGCAATCAACTGTGGTAAATGCAGTACAGGCAAGCCTAACTTCTGTCCAATTACTTTTTCTACCTCTGGTTGACGAGAATCTAAATTTAAATGGCAAAGAGGACAAGGAGTCACTAAACAATCAGCGCCATTTGCTATGGCTTCTTGAATGTGAATTCCTGCCATTTTAAAAGATTCATTAGTGGCGTAACTTGCCAACGGCCAACCACAACATTGCGTGCGACCACGATAATAAATTGGTGTTGCACCCACAGCCCGAAACACATTTTCCATTGCTTCTGGTTGGAAAGGATCATCTAATAGCATGGTTTTTTGCCCACGCAGTAGATAGCAACCGTAAAAAGCCGCACATTTTAAATTGGTTAACTTGCGGGTGACGCGCTGGCTAATTTCCTCTAAGCCATAATCTTTGACCAAAGCATAAAGCAAATGTGTTACTTCTGTACTGCCTTGATAAGGCGAACAACCTTCTTTTTTGAGTAAGCCATTTACTTGGTCAACGTAAGTGGGATTGCTATTTTGGCAATCTTTTAGGCGTTCATTAACATGACCAATGACACCTTGACAGGTACTACAATGAGTGAGTAGTGGAAGATTTAAGGACTCTGCTAAAGCAATATTTCTGGCGTTAACAGTATCTTCCAACAATTGAGAATCTTCTTTAAACGTGCCGGAGCCACAGCAAGCAGCTTTTTTGAGTTCAATCAATTCAATCCCTAAAGCTTGCGTGAGGGCTTGGGTAGATTGATACAGTTCTCGACAAGCCCCTTGGGCAACGCAACCTGGAAAATAAGCGTATTTCAGCGTTTGAGTAATCATAAAAATAAAAGGGACTAGGGGTTAGAGACTAGAGGCTAGTCTAGTTGCTGAACACTCAGCATTCAGCACTCACTACTTAGAACTAGGAATTTATTTGGACATTAGTCAAAAAAATAGTAACAATTAATAAGTAGAAGCATTTATACAGTGTAGGCGATCGCCAAAATTGTCATACTACCTTATCTAACCCTGGGGGGCTAGGGAAAAAGTTTTCGAGAAGAAAATACTTCGGTAGTATACGGGCGATCGCGCTTTCCGATAAGATGTATATGCTCAAAACCATGTCACTCATCAAGAGCGGCTAATAGCAACTGGTCAAGGAATTTTATTTTATGAGCCAAGCGGAAACTTTTGAAAAGGTCAAGAAAACTGTCGCCGATCAACTCAGTGTGGATGAGGAAAAAATTACGCCAAAATCCAATTTTATCGATGATTTGGGTGCTGATTCCCTGGATCTAGTGGAACTAGTTATGGCTTTTGAAGAAGAATTCGAGATCGAAATTCCTGATGAAGCCGCTGAGAAAATTTTGACAGTCCAAGATGCGGTTGATTACATTAACAATCAAGTTGCCGCATCAGCTTAAGAAAGTGCTGAGTGCTGAGTAGTTAGTGCTGAGTAGCCAAGAATTTTTTTGCGAATCTTTTTCACTTTCAGCACTCAGCAACGCCACTGAGGAAGTCGGGGAACCCGACGACAGTAGCCTCAAGTCAGGAAACCATGCGTGGCTGGTTCTCCTGGGGGCAAACCCCAAGACCAGACTGCCGACGCTCCTACGTCGCTCTCAGCGAAGCCATACCGTCAGGCTTGACGCTGTGATAATACTATGGCTCTGTCTCGTCAACGCACTAGCTCCTCAGCACTCAGCACTCTAATTTGCAGCTTTCTCGCTACCTTTAACTGAGTCATGACAGATTTTATACGTAAACGCGTTGTGGTCACTGGTGTTGGCGCGATTACACCTATTGGCAACACACCAGCAGAATATTGGGAAGGATTGATCAGTGGACGCAATGGCATTGATTACATCACACATTTTGATGCGTCCAGCCACGATTGCCGCATTGCTGGTGAAGTAAAAAACTTCGATCCACATGAGTATCTAGAGCGCAAAGAAGCCAAGCGCATGGATCGGTTTTCGCAATTCGGGGTTGCAGCCGCAAAACAAGCACTGGCTGATGCGAACTTGGTGATTAATGAGCTAAATGCCGAACAAATAGGGGTAATTATTGGTTCTGGAGTTGGTGGCATTAAGGTATTAGAAGACCAGCAAATAGTCTACCTGAACCGTGGGCCTGATCGCTGTAGTCCCTTTATGATTCCGATGATGATTGCCAATATGGCAGCCGGACTCACAGCAATCCATACAGGTGCTAAAGGGCCTAATAACTGTACTGTTACCGCTTGCGCCGCAGGTTCCAATGCCATCGGCGATGCTTTTCGCCTCATCCAAGGAGGCTACGCCCAAGCCATGATTTGCGGTGGCTGTGAAGCAGCAATTACACCCTTATCTGTAGCTGGGTTTGCCGCTTGTAAAGCCCTGTCTTTTCGCAATGACGATCCGACTCATGCTTGCCGTCCCTTTGACCGCGATCGCGATGGATTTGTCATGGGTGAAGGTGGGGGAATCTTAATCTTAGAAGAGCTACAACACGCCCTAAGTCGCGGTGCGCGGATTTATGCCGAAATCGTTGGCTATGGCATGACCTGTGATGCTTACCACATTACCTCTCCCGTCCCTGGTGGTGAAGGTGCAGCTAGAGCGATTCAATTAGCACTCAAGGATGGAGAAGTTACGCCAGAACAAGTAACCTACATCAATGCTCATGGTACTAGTACCCCAGCTAACGACTCTAACGAAACTTCAGCAATTAAAAAAGCATTGGGCGACCATGCTTATAAAATAGCAGTTAGCTCTACTAAGTCAATGACAGGTCATTTGTTAGGTGGTTCTGGTGGTATTGAAGCAGTAGCCACAGTACTAGCGATCGCCAACAGTCAAATTCCTCCGACAATTAATCTCGAAAATCCTGATGCTGAGTGTGATTTAGATTATGTTCCACACACCAGCCGCACCCAAAACATCGCAGTGGCCCTTTCTAACTCCTTCGGCTTTGGTGGACATAACGTCACCTTAGCCTTTAAAAAGTACCAATAAAAGTGCTGAGTGCTGAGTCAAATCTCTAGTCCCTAGCCTTTTTCTTTCTTTCCAGCCCAGTAGTGAAAGTTGATTACCTTGGGACTAATTTTTATTGGTTATGCTGAAATCAGCCACACAAAAGTATCATAGATATCATTCCCAGCTGAACCTAGGGTTCAGCATAACCAAATTCTCAGCTTGATTAATTACCAAAAACTCAGAAAATCTCGCTTGTCCATAGACAATCGAGAATGGGATGATGAGAATACTGTAGGGGAATCCCAGTCAGTAATAAGTTATCAGTAATTCAGTTATAAGCAATAGTAAATTCTATCTTGATAACTGTGAACTGTGAACTGTTAACTGTAAAAAAACCCCGGTAAATGAAAAAGAAGCTCGAAGAGTGCTAACCCGTCGTTAAAAACAATCTTATTATGGCTGTTGCAACCCAATCCCTCGAAGAACTTTGTATTAACTCAATCCGCTTCTTGGCTGTTGATGCTATAGAAAAGGCAAAATCGGGACACCCAGGGCTGCCGATGGGCGCTGCTCCAATGGCTTTTGTGCTATGGGATCGTTTCATCCGGCATAACCCGAAAAATCCTAAGTGGTTCAACCGCGATCGTTTTATTTTGTCTGCTGGTCATGGTTCAATGTTGCAGTATGCTCTGCTTTACCTGACAGGCTACGACAGTGTAAGCATCGAAGATATCAAACAATTCCGTCAATGGGAATCGAAAACTCCCGGACACCCAGAAAACTTCATGACTCCTGGAGTTGAAGTTACCACCGGGCCTTTAGGACAAGGAATTGCCAATGGCGTTGGTATAGCCATAGCAGAAGCCCATCTTGCAGCTAAGTTCAACAAACCCGATGCCAAGATTGTTGACCATTATACCTATGTCATTCTCGGTGATGGTTGCAACATGGAAGGCGTTTCTGGCGAAGCAGCCTCCCTTGCTGGACACTTGGGATTAGGTAAACTCATCGCTCTCTACGACGACAACCACATCTCTATTGATGGCTCTACAGATGTAGCATTCACTGAAGATGTTTCTAAGCGTTTTGAAGCTTATGGCTGGCACGTTCTTCACGTCGAAGATGGCAACACCGATTTAGACGCAATCCACAAAGCGATTGAAGCAGCTAAAGCTGTCACCGACAAACCATCCTTAATTAAGGTGACAACTACCATTGGTTACGGTTCACCCAATAAGGCTAACACTGCTGGTATTCACGGTGCAGCTTTGGGTGGAGATGAAGTCAAATTAACCCGCGAAAACTTAAATTGGGAACACGAACCATTCGTAGTTCCTCAAGATGCTCTGAACCATACCCGCAAAGCAGTAGAACGCGGTGCAGGCTACGAAGCTGATTGGAACAAGGCATTTGCTGACTATACAGCTAAGTATCCTCAAGAAGCAGCTGAGTTTGAGCGTTACCTCAGTGGCAAACTAGCTGATGGTTGGGATCAGGTACTACCTACCTACACTCCAGAAGACAAAGGCGTTCCCACCCGGAAGCACTCAGAAACCTGCCTCAACAAATTAGCAGCAGTTTTACCAGAACTGATTGGTGGTTCTGCTGACTTAACCCACTCCAACCTCACCGAAATTAAAGGTAAAGGCGACTTCCAAAAAGGACAATACCAAAACCCCAACATCCACTTTGGTGTACGCGAACACGCAATGGGCGCAATTTGTAATGGTATTGCCCTGCATAGTTCCGGCTTAATTCCTTACGGTGCGACCTTCTTAATCTTCACCGACTATATGCGGGCAGCTATCCGCCTATCTGCCTTGTCTCAAGCTGGGGTAATTTGGGTAATGACCCACGACTCCATCGGTCAAGGTGAAGACGGCCCCACCCACCAACCAATCGAAACCTTGGCTTCATTGCGCGCGATTCCTAACTTAACCGTGATTCGCCCCGCCGACGGTAACGAAACCTCTGGTGCTTATAAAGTAGCAATTGAAAGAGCTAAGAACAATAATCCAACTTTATTAGCTTTCACCCGTCAAAATGTCCCCAACTTGGCAGGTACATCAATTGAGAATGTGGCGAAGGGGGGATACACTGTTGTCGATTCTGACGGTACACCAGATTTAATCATCATTGGTACTGGTTCAGAATTGAGCCTTGCTGTCACCGCCGCCGAGAAACTCACAGCTGAAGGTAAGAAAGTACGTGTAGTTTCCTTACCTGCTTGGGATTTATTTGAAGCACAAGACACAGCTTACAAAGAATCAGTTCTACCGAAAGCTGTCACCAAGCGTTTAGCTGTAGAAGCAGCTTCTAGCTTCGGCTGGCACAAGTACATTGGTACTGAAGGCGATACTGTCACCATTGACCGCTTTGGTGCTTCTGCGCCTGGTGGCGTTTGTTTAGAGAAATTTGGCTTTAGCGTTGATAACGTATTAGCTAAGGCTAAACAATTGTTGGGCTAATAACAACAGCATCTTATTTTAAGATTCTTGCAAGGTGGGCTTTCCGTCCCACCTTTTTTTACGTTGATACAAATGGGTCGCAGGGAGATAGGATTAAAAACATCAGGATTTTCGGGAAATGGTATTAAAAGAAAAATGGGAAGCAATTTGATTACTTCCCAGTCTTCTGTGCGTCATTTGTAGTTATTCTTTAGTATTCAGGAACGGAAGGATCAACTTCTCGACTCCAAGCGGTGATACCGCCTTTGACGTTTGTACCCGTAATACCTGCATCTTTGAGGATGTTGAGGGCTTTGGCAGAACGTCCGCCCATCTTACAATGAGCAATCAAACGATGACCGTTGAGTAATTCCTTGACTTTGGCTACGCCATCACCATTTTCGATGTCTGGTAACGGGATTAAAACCGCACCAGGAATCTTGGCAATGTCGTATTCGTGAGGGTTACGCACATCCAACAAGACAAAATCTTTAGCACCACTATCTAGCAATGCTTTTAACTCTGTCACGGTCATTTCTGCAATTTCTTGCTGCTGTTTTGCTTCTTCTGCTTTAGCTTGGGGAATACCGCAGAATTGTTCGTAGTCTATCAGCTTTTCAATGACTGGGCGAATGGGGTTGGGACGCAGTTTCAACTCCCGGAATTTCATGTCTAAGGCATTGTACAGCAACAGTCGTCCACTTAAAGTGTTGCCGTTGCCGAGGATGATTTTGACAGTTTCCGTTGCTTGGATGACACCAATAATTCCTGGCAAAATCCCTAATACGCCACCTTCTGCACAGGAAGGAACCATCCCTGGTGGTGGTGGTTCTGGGTATAAGTCGCGGTAGTTGGGGCCGCCTTCGTAGTTAAATACGGTTGCTTGGCCTTCAAAGCGGAAAATTGAACCGTAGACGTTGGGCTTGTTCAGCAACACACAAGCATCGTTGACTAGATATCTGGTGGGGAAGTTATCAGTCCCATCTACGACGATATCGTAAGGTCTAATAATATCGAGGGCGTTTTCGGAACTCAAACGAGTTTCGTATAAATCTACCTGACAATGGGGGTTAATTTCGTGAATGCGGTTTTTTGCGGATTCAATTTTGGGTTTACCTACCCAAGAAGTACCATGAATCACTTGACGTTGCAGGTTAGAAGTATCAACAACATCAAAATCCACAATACCAATGCGTCCAATACCTGCTGCCGCTAGATATAACAGCAGTGGCGCACCTAAACCGCCTGTACCAATACACAATACACTGGCGGCTTTTAAGCGTTTTTGTCCGTCTACCCCGACTTCTGGCAAAATCAGGTGGCGGGAGTAACGTTCGTAGTCGTCTTTAGTCAGCTGGATTTCTTCCAGGTTGGGATTTAACATAGCAGTTTTGCTGTTGACGAACGGATCATTAATCCTATCGAAAAATGATGTCTTTATTTAACTTAAGTAGCTAAGTTTATGGTATCGATTGTCTCTGGTTGAAACTGATGATGGTCATCAAGACTCCAACTTAGGAGTTCACCTGCTTTACCATTTTGAACGGAAACTATTATATACGAGTATTCTGGCCAAGCATACTGGCGATCGCATTCGGAAGGGATAGCAGGGTTATCAGGATGGGAATGATAAATTCCAATTATGTTTAATGATTTATCCCGTGCTGCTTTTTGGATTTGTAACATATCTTGGGGTGCGATCGCATATCTGCTTTTTTCGCTGTATTGAGTTGCGTTATTGGCAAAGTTCTCGGACTCCGCACGCCACGCATTTTCTGTAGGAATAATTTCTACAACTGTTTTGGTGTGATTATCTAGATAGCCCAGAATGATTCCGCAGCATTCGTTCGGGTAGGTGCTTTGGGCGTGGCTGCGAATGATTTGGATATGTTCTGGGAGGATATTTATAACTGCTGTATTCAAAAATTCCGACTCGGCTTTTCAATCAAAGATATTAATTGCTTTATTTCACTATATTGCTAATTAAATATAATTTAGGAGTCAGGAGTCAAAATTAAGTATAAATTTTGTATGCAGTGGCGGATGAATTAAGTGGGGGTCTTTTCCCCCACTTATTCATTCAGAATACACTATTCGGAATTCTAGATTCTTTTGCAATCACAAGGCCTTGACATCTCAGAGGTTGTTTTAAAAGTCTAATTTATTACTTTCCTTGGCGATTAGAAATCGCGCGCCATTGAGGGAGTCGGGGAACCCGCCCAACGCAATGGCTTGGCTACACAGACAAAACCCACCTTCGTGGGTTCAGAACTCTTGATTTTTCATTAGTCCGCGCAGGTGGTCACTGAGCTTGTCGAAGTGCGGACTTTGTTTGTGTAGTAGCGAATTATATTCGCCCAAAACTTTTAAAACATACTCTCAAGTTACTAATGTAAATTTGCCTGTAGCTAAGTCGTAACGTCCACCAACTATCTTCAGCTTACCTTCTTTAATTAGGCCTTTTAAAATTGTCGAGCTTTCTGTTAATCTTGCTACTTGATATTGCACATTAGCAATAATGGAATTTTCTTCTAAATTACCTGTTTTGTATCTCACCGATTCTACGGCTGGTTTAATTTCTTCTACAAAAACGCCTATTCTTCCTGGAAGCGGAGCATTTTGAATTGCTGCTGAAACTGCACCACATTTTGCATGACCTACAACTACAATTAGCTGTGAACCTAGTACAGATGTGGCAAATTCTAAACTACCAATAGCTGTTTGGCTGGCAACATTACCAGCGACACGTACAACAAATAAATCTCCTAGTCCTTGGTCGAAAACAATTTCCGCCGGGACTCTAGAGTCAGCACAGCCTAGTATAGAAGCAAAAGGATACTGAGCTACAGCAGTTTCTTGTAAACGCAAACTTGATTGGTTAGGGTTAAGTCGCTTTCCATCAACAAATCTTTTATTTCCTTCTAAGATTCTTTGTAAAGCTGCTTGCGGATCTACTGGTTTAGGTGATGGGGGTTTTTTCTCTGTATTAGTATTACTATTAGATGGTTTTTGGGCAATAGCTTGTTCTCCTTGCAAAACAACTCCGCTAGCCGCACTTGCACCAATAGCAACACTGCCTATACCAGCTAATTTTAAGAAATTGCGTCGGCCAGCAAATCCATTAATTCTGCTCATTATTCTCCTCACTCCCAAAAGTATATTGAGCCTAAGTTGCTCTAGCTCAAAATAAATTTAATTTTTGCTATCTTAAAGCGCGATCGCTGTGTAGCATACTTTGTCTTTAAGGCAAAAATTAATTTATAAATGCAACTTAGAAATATTAAATCTTTGTCATTGATTGAAATATATCAGAATGGTGGATCACACTTACAATAAACTTATATATAAGAATAATATGGTTAAGTATGGGTTTACTCTATGGTTGGAATAAAAGTTTAGAGCAAATTCCAACTCAAGAAATTTGATTAGGAATCCGGTTTTACTTGGGAAATTATCAGTACAAGCTGGGAGTAAGCAAGATTGCCTTTGAATGTACTGTATTTTTTTCCAAAAATCCAATATAAGTCCTACATATAAAATAAAAATCAATTAACTAAATTAACTTTACCTGTGTCAATGTCGTAACAAGCACTAACAATCTTGAGTTTGCCTGCTTGTTGCAATTTAGCTAAGATTTGTGAATTTTTTTGTAATTCTTGTGCCTGATATTTAATATTAGCAATCACAAAATCGCTGGAATTTGAGTGAATTAATGCAGGTTTGATGCTTGCGGCAATATCTCTAATTTTACCAGGCAGAGGTTCGTTTTTGACCGCAGCGGCTACAGCACCGCATTTTGTATGACCCAACACGACAATCATCTGTGTACCGAGTACGGCTGTTGTATATTCCAAGCTACCTATCGCCATATCGCTGGCGACATTACCAGCGACGCGCACAACAAATAAATCTCCTAGCCCTTGGTCGAAAATAATTTCCGCCGGGACTCTAGAGTCGGCACAGCCTAAAATAGCTGCAAAAGGGTACTGTGCTTTGGCGACTAATTGTAAACGTGCTAAAGATTGATGCGGATGTTGGCGTTTGTATTGGCTGAATCTTTGATTACCATCCAGCAAAAGTTTTAAAGCCTGAGTGGGGTTAACTGGATTTGGATTGGCTGGATGAACATCAGCGATCGCAGTTTGTTGGATATTACCTATCAGCCTACCACCAATCGCTGTAGCTGCGATCGCTAAACTGCCTGTCCCGGCAAATTTCAAAAAGTTACGGCGACCAATAAATCCGTTAATTCTTGTCATTAATCTACCTGACAACACTTGCGCTGTTAACAGGAAGATATCAACTTTATTCAAGTGTAAGAGTACTTTCTGACACGGTTTTAAGATTTTATCTGGGAATGAAAATACCCCGTACAAGAAGAATTCAAAAATCAGGACTCGGTAGCCAGAATTAAACTTACAAAATACTTAGTTACTTGTAAATACCAAAAAATACTACAGAGGATGTAGAAATAGCCGAACTAAATAAAATCAATAATTTTCTACAATATTCAGATTTTTTCTCTAAAAATCCAAGTTTATTTTGGCAAGAGAATGCCGAGTGATTGTTCGCTAGGTGTGTAAAACCCTACTACCAAAGTTGTGTTCTCTGTATTTTCATTTGCTTGAGGATTAAGGCAAGATTACAAGTGTGAGCGGCAGACAAAATAAAAATTGCTAAAGCTTAAAAAATCGCAGTTCCATAAATTATCAATGCAGAGGAAAAATAATATGATGATTAGCTACTTCCAACCCATCCGCGAAATCGAAAACTTACGTCGTAACATAGATTTAGTATTTGATGGATTATCTGTACAAACTAATCAATCAACTGAAACAGCAGACACTTGGAGTCCAGCTATAGAGTTAATCGATGCGGGTGATAGTTTAGTTCTCAAAGTACAATTACCTGGTGTTACTGCTCAAAATATTGATGTGCAAGTAACTCGTGATACTGTTTCAATTGTAGGCGATCGCCAGCGTTTAAATGAAAATACTAAATATCTTCATTCGGAATTTCGTTACGGTCAATTCCAAAGAGTAGTCAACTTGCCTGTTGCTGTGCAGAATGACAAAGTAAAAGCAGAATTCAAAGATGGTATCTTAACTTTAACTCTTCCCAAAGTTGAAGAAGTACGGAATCGAGTTGTGAAAATTAACTTGGGCGAAGTTACAGATAATTCTGTCAACAGAGTAGATGCAAATGTCTAAACAGTAAATTCTTAAAATTTGCACTTTATCAATCCTGTAGAGATGTTGTATACAACGTCTCTAAAACAACCAAATAAATTGTCATCACCGACTTCTTAAAGAAGTCGGTGATTTTGTAAAAATATAATCCCTGTAGGGGAAACAAAACAAATATTTTGAGCTAATTAATACTTGCGATCGCATTCATCAAATCAACTAAACTATTGCCAACACTAACGCAATGCTATTAGACGTTGACGGATGTTATTCATCTGTGATTGGCGGATTTGTTGCACAGGATGATGTTCACTCAGTTTTGAGCGGTCTTTTGCATATTCTACTTCTAATTCCCCTAGTTTGGACTCTAAGGCATTGGTCGTAGCAACCACAACTTGAGTCTGATGACTCTGAGACGGTAGTTGTTCAAGACGTTGTGCTAGATTTGCTTTTTCTGCAATCACTTGGGTAAATTGTGGTGCATCTTGTGTATATATAGATGCTAAAAGTGCTTGTTTTACCTCTAGTTGAGCAATTTGCTGCGTCAAATTTTTCACCAATACTTCATCAGTAGATTTTGAGCCGATCTGTCTTGTAGCGATCGCCCCAAAAGATAATAAACTTACAGCACAAGCAATCAAAATTATCTGCTTTCGGTTCATAATTTTTGATATTGGTTAAAATGCTTTGCCTTAACGACGTTAATCCAGCACAAGAAGTTTCTGCAAAAATCTCAAGTTATGCTAGTTGGATTGTAGTGATTCACTAATAATTAAGAACTGTTAAAACTGAACAAGGTGCATGATGTAAAACGTAATTACTCACGCTACCCAAAAATAATTCAGTAAGTCCACTTTTAGTACAATGACCAATCACAATAACATCAATATGGCAATTTTTAGCTACCTCACAAATCATGCGACTAGGCTCACCTAATTCTTGGTTAAACTCTGCTACTATACCTTTAGCGATCGCTTGATTTGTCAGTAATCTTAAAAACTCAATCCCTTGTTGTTTTAATTTTTCCCATTCTCTTAAATTACCCTCTGCATTCTGGCTTTGAGTCAAGTTATTACGGCTATCTATTTCCGTTGTAGAAGTATTGATAAAGTCATCATTCAACGGAGAAATCACTTGCAATATCATCAACTCAGCATTAGTTAATCTGGCTAATGATAAAGCTTGTTCAAAAACATGACGACTAACTTCTGTATTATTAATAGCTACTAAAATTTTCTTGAACATAGATTTAATCTTGTTTGTCATTTATTCCTTGGTTAGGAGTTGAAAAAGCAAAAAAGGTATAGGTTTTGAAAAAAAATAAATATGATTGATGCTGATGATTAAAACAAATTCCACCAATAAAAACGGCAGAAATATGAGATGTGTTTCAGGATAAGAATAGTAGAAGTCTAAAGCATGAAACTTCAGACTTCACACTTCACACTTCATTCATTCTTTTTCTTCCGCTTTGGCAATTTCTAAGAGAGTCTTGAGTACCGAGTCAGGGTTGAGACTGATAGAATCAATTCCTTGTTCAACTAAGAAGCGGGCAAATTCTGGATAGTCGCTTGGTGCTTGACCACAAATCCCAATTTTGCGACCATACTGCTTGACAGTTGCGATCGCATTGGCAATAGTTCTAGTCACAGCTTCATCCCGTTCGTCAAATAAATGGGCGACCAATTCCGAATCTCTATCAAGTCCCAAGGTCAACTGCGTTAAATCATTGGAACCAATCGAAAAACCATCAAAGATTTCACTAAATTTATCTGCTAGTTGCACATTGCTAGGTAATTCGCACATCACATAAACTTGCAGTCCGTTTTCGCCTCGCACTAAGCCATGTTGTACCATTTGCGCCAATACCCGTTGACCTTCTTGGGGAGTCCGACAGAAAGGAATCATGAGAATGACGTTAGTCAAACCCATTTCATCCCTGACTCGCTTCATAGCTTGACACTCTAAGGCAAAACCTTCACTATAGCGGGGGTCATAATAACGAGAAGCACCACGCCAACCAATCATCGGGTTTTCTTCTTTGGGTTCAAATTGCTTACCACCCAAGAGGTTGGCATATTCGTTACTCTTGAAATCTGATAGCCGCACGATGACAGGTTTAGGATAAAAAGCAGCTGCGATCGTACCAATGCCTTGTGCCAGTTTATCAACAAAGAATTTAGCTTTATCTTCGTACTGGGCAGTTAACTCAGTAATTTTATACCTTGCCAGTTCATCTTCTAACTGATCAAAATGAATTAATGCCAGAGGATGGGCTTTGATGTGGTTGTTAATAATAAATTCCATCCTCGCTAATCCCACGCCATCATTCGGAATGGCTGTTAAACCCAAAGCCTCTTCAGGATTAGCCAAATTCATCATAATTTGCGTACGTGTGCGAGGCAATTTTTCTAAAGTTAATTCTTGCACTTCGTAAGGTAATAAACCTTGATAAACTTTCCCCGTTTCACCTTCGGCACAACTAACAGTAATTTCTTGCCCAGTTTTTAAAACAGTCGTTGCATTAGTGCTACCGACAATCGCCGGGATGCCCATTTCTCTGGCAATAATCGCTGCATGACAAGTCCTACCGCCAGAATTCGTGACAATTGCACTTGCCCGTTTCATAATTGGTTCCCAATCAGGGTCAGTGCGGTTCGTAACTAGTACTTCTCCTGGTTGAAATTGATTAATTTGACGGACATCTAAAATGACTCTGGCTTTACCCTGGCCAATCATCTCACCAACGCTGCGGCCTGTGAGTATTACTTCACCCTTTTCTTTTAGTTGGTATTGTTTGAGAACATTTTTGATTTTTTGTGATTGGACTGTTTCTGGACGCGCTTGGACAATAAATAATTCATTAGTCAAACCGTCTTTCGCCCATTCAATATCCATCGGCGTGTAAATTCCCCGCACTTGGGAATAATGTTCTTCAATAATGCAAGCCCAGTTTGCTAGTTGTAAAATTTCCTCATCGTTGACGGCGTATTGATTTCTTTCGGCAGTGGGGACAGAGATATTTTTAGTTAACTTCAAGCCTTCTAGGTCATAGACCATTTTGATTTCTTTCGTACCCAGACGTTTTTGAATAATTGGGCGATAACCTTGTTTGAGAGTTGGTTTAAACACCAAATATTCATCGGGGTTGACTGCACCTTGCACGACGTTTTCGCCAAGACCGTAAGCTGCAGTAATTAAAGCTGCATCTTTAAAACCTGTTTCGGTATCAATAGAAAACATCACACCAGACACCGCCAAATCCGAACGCACCATTTTTTGTACGCCCACTGACAAAGCAATATTAAAGTGGTCAAAGCCTTTGATTTGGCGGTAAGAAATCGCACGGTCAGTAAAAATAGAAGCAAAACACTTATGGCACGATTCTAGAACTGCTTGCAGTCCGTGGACATTCAAATAAGTTTCTTGTTGACCTGCAAAGCTAGCATCAGGTAAATCTTCGGCGGTGGCGCTAGAACGCACTGCAACATCAGTATCAGCACCATATTCTTCGCAGAGATTTTGGTAAGATTGAGCGATCGCAGCTTGCAACTCTGGCGGAAATGGAGTTTGCAACATCAGCATTCGTGCTTTTTTTCCGCATCGCCGCAGATTTGGCACATCCTCCACATTTAAATCGGCAAATATCTCTCTTAGTTGTGTTTCTAAACCTGCCGCAGAAATAAAATAGCGATAAGCAAAAGCCGTCGTAGCAAAGCCTGTAGGAACTTTTACCCCTTTACGGCGCAATTGCTGAATCATCTCTCCTAAAGATGCGTTCTTGCCACCCACTAGGGGAATATCTGCAATTCCGACATCACCTAAAGATAAAACTAAAGCTTGTTCTTTAGTGCTTGAGGCTGAATCTAGCAGCGTTTCTAGCATAGTAGAGCTTCCTATAAAACTATAGAGATATCTAAGAGCTGCTGACTACATCAGGATTTTTTGTGCCAAGCGATCGTCATTCATCTCAATCAACCAGTTGTAGTAAATTCATTGGCTCCTAGGTTTCACACTTTTGTTTATAGAAAGATACTTTGAGGATCTTGTGAGGGTTCATTACTGCATCAATCCTATTCAGCAACCCAGGTGATTGAGCCAATAACTAAAATTTTAACCTATAAACTAATGCTGCAAAGTAGTCTGCGAACCTCTATGATCCAGCAACATAAGTTTGGTAAATTGTGATTCAAATTTATGGTAATGAAAAATATAAATCCTGATACCCAAAGTGAATATTCAATATCGAATGGAATTAATTCTAGTTATTTTCCCGAATCTTTAAAATCAAAGATAGATATGAGGTATTTTACTCGTAGTATCACGGAAAATATTAGAAATTTAAATAACCAATTTTAGCGATCAAATCAAGATTTTTATGTGTAATTTCTAACTATGTACTTAATCTATACTTATTTATTATTGCAATAATTTTATCTAAGTCTTCAAAGAATTACGGATCAAATTCTGACAAGCAATAAGTAAAAAAAGAGATAAACAACTTAATCCAGAGCTTTATACACCCCTTACCAACAAAATTTTCTCTTACAACGAAAAATCTAGACTTTTTATCTAAAAACTCAAATAATTATTGAATATAATTTTTTCTATTTTTAGAATACTGTAGCTTTGTCCGTATTTATATTTTTTCTAAATTTATCAGAATATAAAAGCTCAGTAATATTTTATACTTTTACAATAAAAAATATATGTCTTTTAATAACATTATTACTGAGTAATCTTACAGATGGCACACTGAACTCTTCAATGTATCTTTGAAGGGTGGTATCAACTACATAAGTGTGTTTCCTGTTATGAAAAAGAGTTTCAACATCAGCGCATCTTTTGTGCTTCCTTTAGTCTTGGCTAGTTCAATCGGTACACAAGGTTTCACAACATCTTCATCTAAAGTTGTAAGTTCAGCATCTACTAGTAAAGAAACAACATTACCTAGCCGCAAGCTAATCAGCCAAGCCACGAGTGGAGTTACATATTATGTAAGTGGTAGTGGCGACGACAGCAATAGTGGGCTGACTACCGCATCTCCTTTTAGAACCATTCAAAAAGCGGCAAATCTTACCCAACCTGGAGATACAGTCCTGATCATGAACGGGGTGTATACCAATTCATATTCATCAGGAGAGGTAGTCTTAATTAAGAACTCTGGAAAGAGCAATGCATGGATCAAATTCCAAGCTTATCCTGGGCATTCACCAAAACTTAAACACAATGGATGGAATGGAATTCTCGTTAAAAATGGAGCATCGTATATCGAGATCAGCGGTTTGGATATAGAAGGCAATAATAGTAATATTACCCTGGAATATGCTCTTAGTCAGCAAAATAACGAATTAAACCCACAAACGAATGGTAACTGCATTACAATCGATGGAAGAGATAGCAGTAACGGTCGTCCTCGTAATATACGTATTGTCAACAATAAAGTCCATGATTGTGGAGGAGCTGGCATTGTAGCTATGCATTCTGACTATATAACCATAGACAGGAATGAAGTATTTAATAATGCGTGGGACTCTGCTCATGGCAACAGTGGTATTTCGATATGGCAACCTTGGAATTCTGACCAAAATACAGGATATAAGCTTTTTGTAACTAACAATAAGGTCTACAACAATAGGCAGTACATTCCCTGGTATAAAAATGGGAAAATTCAGGATGGTAATGGCATTATTCTTGATGATTTCAGAAGTAGCCAAAGCGGTTCAACCTTGGGTGTATATCAAGGACGTACTTTAGTTGCCAACAATCTCTCATTTAACAATGGTGGTACGGGTATTCATACATTTAAAAGTGAACACGTTGATATTGTTAACAATGTCGCTTATATGAATAACCAGAGTCCAGAGATTACACATGGGCAGATATTAGCTAATAACTCAACTGATGTGAAAATTTACAACAATATCCTCTACGCTTACCCAGGTAAGAAGATGAATATGGATTGGCAAAACATCAATGTCACTTATGCCTATAATATCTATGCCAATGCTCCGGCTAGATCTATTGCCGTTATAGGGCCTAATGACATTGTTGGAGACCCACAGTTTGTAAATCCCTCTACTAATCCATTAATTGCTGACTTTCGAGTTAAGTCAACGAGTCCAGCTATCAACAGTGGCCAACAGTGGAATTACCTAAAAACTGATATTTTAGGTAATCCTCGTCCATCTGGAAAAGTATACGATAGAGGAGCATACGAGTACCAATTTTAGTCAAGGGCATATATGAGGTTGTGTACTAAGAACGTGAATTATAAAGAAGAATTTCAATTACCTGTTCGCCTTTCTGTTTAACACAACCTCTTTTCTTAACTCTTGAGGGCTGAAATATTCTGAAGTATGTGAAAAATAGTTACTTGATTCATGTTTATCAATAATTCCATTCACTACTAAACCTAATACATTATGATTAGCTCTATTTAACATCTCTTGAAGAGCAGATGCGCTATTAGAATCAATCACACCAGGTCTACTTACTAACAAAATACCATCAGACATTTGGCTTATAGCTAGAGCATCAGCAGCTAATAGAGCAGGTGGAGCATCAAAAATTACACAATCATACTGAGAGGAAAAACTATCAATTAATGAGGCCATCCGCTTAGAGTCCAACAAAGCTAGTGGGTTAGGAGGTCTAACTCCCGCAGTTAAAACATCAAGATTATCCATTACCTTATTGACAGCGATATCAAATTCCGTTTGACCAACCAAAACTTCGCTTAAACCAGCAGCGTTTGTAAGTTGCCAGAAATGATGCTGTGAAGGAATTCGCATATCTGCGTCAATCAGTAAAACTCGTCGTCCTAATTGAGCGATTGCTGCTGCTAAGTTAGCTGCAACTGTAGATTTCCCCTCTTTAGGAACTGCACTAGTTACAACAATAGTCTTTACAATCTTATCGGAACTGAGAAATTTCAAGTTAGCTTGAATCATCCGATAAATTTCGCTAGTTAGTGAGTATGGCATATCCCTAACAGCAATTCCAACCGTAGTTAAGTCTGTCTCACGCTTGCGATAGTTTGTTTTATTAGAATACAGAGGAATAACACCCAGTAATGGATATGCAAATGCTTCTCTAACTTCCTTAAGTGTTTTGAGAGATTTATCTCTCATTTCTAACAAGAGGACGCTACTAGTAGACAAGAATGCTCCAAATAACACTCCTAACACTAAAATTATTGTTTTTTTAGCTGATTCCGGTTTTTCAGGAACTAAAGCTTGAGCAATAATTCTGGCATTGGCTGTATTACTATTTTCCGCTACCTGTAATTCTTGAACTTTTTTAAGTAGAGTTTGATAGGTTGACTGGGCAACTTCAACTTTTCGCTCTAGTTCGCCTTGGGTTTGCATTAGTTGGGGTATAAATTTCATCCGTTGTGCGTAAGCAGAACGAGAATTATACAGAGAAGCCAATCTTTGGTTTAAGCCAAAGCTCTGCACTTCTTGTTGCAGAAAATTTTGGATGAGGTTTTGCCTAAGTTCACCAATTTGTAATAATCTTGGCGCAAATTGGGGTTGTTGTCCCACAGTTTGAGTAACTTGCTGTTGCAGTAAGTTGGTTAAATTAGCTTTTCTAGCTTCTAGCGACACAATTACAGGATTGTCATCTAAAAAACGACTACGTTCATTTGCTAACTGCCGCTCTACATCTTGAAGTTGTGTTAAAACGCCTTGCACTGCTGGTGATTGACTTAGTGAACTTACGGCTAGGGCTTCTTGTGAATTTAGCCCTAGCTTTTGTCGGAGTTCATTACTTTGGGCATTTACTTCAGCTAATTGAGCCTGAATAGCATTAATCTCGTTATCTAAGTTGGCAATAATTCCTACAGATGTCCTTGTTTCTTCTGTTAAATCTGCAATGTTATTCTTTTGTCTGAAAACTCTTAGTGCAACTTCTGCCCTATTAACAGCAGCCTGAGATACTGGCAGCTGCTTGGACATAAATTTGCGTGTTGCTTCAGCTTCATAACGGCTTGCCAAAATATCATTTTCTAAATAAAGATTCATTACTGTGTTGACTACTGCTGCTGCTTCTTCAGGGTTACTATCTTGATAACTAACCCGTAACACATCTGTACCACCAATTATTTTTAGTGTTAGTTTCTTTTTTAGTACGTCAACTTCTAGTGGTTCACCGTTTTCATCTTTCAGTTGAACTTTATCTATAACTTGCTGTAGCAAAAGTGGAGAAGAGATAACTTCTATTTGAGTACTAATAGGATTTTGACTGGATACTAAGCTCCTCAAATCTCCTGCTTCGTTGCCATCGTTGTTATTAGGTAAAAGATTAGTACCTACTACATTAAAAGAAGGCATCCTGAATAGGAGTTTTCCTTCAGCTTCATAAGAAGGTTTGAGTAAAGTTGTTGCTAAAGCACTCAGAGCAACTGTACCTATAAAAATACTAGTGACAGAAAACCATCGCCGTTTTAATATCATAAAGTAACGGCCAATGTCTAAATCAAGGGATTCTCTAGATTCCATAATATTTTTTGTCATAGATTAACTCCCTGTATTGTTGTATGTTGAGTCAAGAACAGTTAAATTATTTATAACAATAACTTTCAAAGTGTTATTTCATAAGTTTTGAATGAAATTTACTATACTTATGTGAGATAATTGAAACACCAAGTATAATAAATATGAAAACACTATTATTAAAATAATGATAGTGTTATTATATTTACAATAGTATAAACTGAACTAAGTCGCAAAATATATATAATTTTTATTTTACTGTCATCTTAACGTTTGGTAGCTTTATCAAAAGCACGTGCGATCGCGTTCCATGCTAATTTGCGTCGCATCTGAGTATCAAGAGGCAGAGTTCTTACAGTTGCTTGATCTTTTCTGGGTTTATTTTGACTTAACCAAGTATAGCTATCGCTTAGTCCCCAGGTTAATACAGAAATCACAGCGGGTTCTTCTAAGGCTACTGATAGATAATCTTCATAAACTCCAGCAACAATTGGATCGCGGAATTTAATATCTGAAGGTAGCTTGTTATCTGCGACATCCATTTCTGTAATTAAGATTTTGAGGCCAAGACTAGCTACCTCACTGAGGAATTTCTTGAATTTATCAGGATTAAAGCGAGTTTCGTAGCCGGACAAGTGAGATTGGATACCTAGGGCATGAATTGGTATATCTTTAGACTTTAAATTTTCCAATAATTTGAGTACAGCATTTCTTTTAGCTTCATGTTCATGAGTGTCATATTGTAGTCCATAGTCGTTATAAACTAATAGTGTGTTGGGGTCAGATTCGGCCGCTGCACTAAAAGCTATTTCAATATAATCCTGCCCAATAAATTGCAACCAGGGCGTATTTTTCAAACCATCACTTCGTCTATCTCTTGGATCAATTGCCTCATTTACTACATCCCATGAATGGATATGACCTGCATAATGCTTAACAACTGTTGTAATATGTTCTAATAATAGCTGTCTAGCATTTTTACTATTGATAGTTTTGGGAAACCATATGGGTAAAGCCTCATGCCAGACTAAAGTGTGTCCACGAAATAGCAACCCATTTCTGCGGGAAAAGTCAGCTAACCAGTCAGCAGGTGCGAAGTTAAAGGAAGTAGGTGTAGGGCGCAGATAATTCCACTTTAATTCCCATTCTGGGACTATCATTTTACATTCATATACAACAGATTCTGCCAATTTAGTATCTGAAGATAAAGCATATTGGCGTACAGCTGCCCCATAAATCAAACCCTTAGTAGCAGCTCGCTGTCCTAAAGCTGTATTACTTGTAACTTTAAAGTTTCTGTTTTGAGAATCACGCTGTATCTGCCTAAGTTTGTACTGTTTATTGAGTTCAGTCCCTATTACAGATGCACCTATACCAGCCAAGCCTCCTAGACCTAATAATGTCTGTCGTCTGCCGAAAATTTTTCTAGACAATATATTGGAGCTAAAAGAGTTCATAGCTTTTTAGGTTAGTTAAAATTTAGATTGCTCTACAATTAAAATTATTTCTTGAACTCACGAAAATTATAATTTTTCCCCAAGTCAAGTAACAATAATTTTAATAAAAACCAAGGCTCAACTAGATAGCGTCGCCACAATCTCTTAGGTTCAGATATTAGGCGAAATAGCCATTCTAAACCAATTTTACCTGCCCATCTTGGCGGAGTAGGAACAGCACCTGCAACATAATCTATAGCTGCGCCTGATGGCAAAATAGCATTCACAGCAAGATTTTCCAGATTATCTAATATCCAATGTTCTTGGCGTGGCATACTCATACCTACCATTAATATGTGGGGTTTATAAGCATTAATGATTGCCAAGCGATCGCGATTTTCTGTGCTATCTACACGTGCATCAAAATAGCCATCTGCCGTAGCTATTTGTAAGTTAGGAAATTTCGCTTGCAGAATTTTAGCTCCTTTTTCAGCTACACCTGGTTTAGAACCTATATAAAATACTCTCCACCCTTGTTTAGCCGCCTCTGCTATAAGTGGTTCTGTCCAGTCAGCGTAAGTAACTCGATGTTCTCGTTGCAAGGGCATACCTAAAAACTGCCCCACCAATACTAAACTCATACCATCAACATGGGTGTAATGTGCCTTGGCGTAAAAATTACGCATTTTAGCATCATGATGGTAGAGATAGATACTGTGAAAGTTATGATTAGCGATTATCCAACATTTGTTGAGGTTAATAGCTTCAGCAATCAAAGCATTCAACTGAGGCAGAGATAAAGCATTAACATTAATGCCTAACATTTTCAGTGTTTGAATTGATGCCAATTCAGCAAAGGAGTTTTTCATAGGCATCCACCATATTTTCTAAACTAAAAATCTGCGCCCGTTCTAATGAACGTTTCCTTAAGTTTTCGGCTAGTTCTGGAGAATCTATAATTTTCTGAATAGCACTGGCTAGTTTTTCAGCGTTATCTGGAGGAATGAATAATCCTGCATTGTCTAATATTTCATGCATAACAGGAATGTCACTCGCCACTACAGGCAAACCTGCACCTATAGCCTCAACTAATGCCATTGGTGTACCTTCAAATAATGAAGGAAACACAAAGACATTAGCTGTACGGAGTAAGGCGTATACATCATGAGATGGTAACTCGCCTAAAAAATGGACTCTTTCATGCAATTGCAATTCAGTAGTTTTCTGCTGTAAAACTTCACGTAACTCGCCTTCGCCTAAAACTATTAGGTGAGCATTATCGAGGTGTGCTAATGCTTCCAGCAGAATTTGTTGATTCTTCTGATATGCTAACCGTCCCACATTAATTAATAGAGGAGCATCTTCGGGTAGACCCCAAGAATTACGCACCTCCTTGGATGAAACTTCAATGTCTGGAGAATTGGTACCATTGTAGACAATCTTCAATTTCCGTTTGTAAGCACTTGGATACTTAGCAGCAGAGTCTACTACTGTTTGAGAAACGGCTACATTATGAGAATAAATATCTGTGCTACCAAACAGCCAATCACCCCACTTTGCTACTCCAGGATAACTAGACATGGGATTTTGTTGAACTGCAATCCTGTGTGACACACCGCATAGTTTGGCTGCTAATTGCCCTAACAAGTTTGCATAGTGAGTGTGAGTAATAACAACATTTGGCTGGTGAAGACGCAGCATTTGTTGTAACTTGGTCAAAATTTTTAAATAGTCCAATCCTGAAGGTTTATGTTCTAGCAAAACTCTCACACCTGGATGCTCAACATACGTAGGACGTTTAAGATATAAAAACCAAACTTCGGCATTATATCCGCGTTTTTGGAGAGTTTCGTTCACAAGCATAGCGACTCGCTGCGCTCCGCCAGATTCCATTTGTGTAACTATTTGAACAATTTTCATGATTGTTCAACCCTCTAATTTTACGTGAGTGTTATTTTTGAGTTGCATATACAGATTTTGCATTATTTATCTCATATTTATAAAATTTAGGAGCTTTCAGATATTGAATCTTTTAAGCGATTAGACGGGATAAGCATTGAAATTATAACTGTCACATAAATTAACCAATAAAATTCATTTTGTCTTAATAGTGCGCTTTCAGTTTGGTTAGTTAACCAAAAATAAATCATATACATTACAGGCCAAAAACTTGCTGCTGTTCTACTTATTCGTAACCAAGCTAAACCCTTTAAGAAATTGATTAAAAATCCTATTAAAAATATAGATAGTCCTAGAAGACCTAAATCTATACAAATATCTAAAAAACCATTGTGGGCATGTGGGGGATTCCAGCCTGTGACCAGTTCTATATATGCAGACTCTCGATATCCTCCACCCCAGAACCCACTATATCCATAGCCTAGCCAAGGACGTTGCCAAATCATATCCAAGACTGCATTCCATAGTGGTGTACGGCCTGTTAAGTTAGAATCTTTCCCTAAGGAACTTAATATAGAATCTGCATTGTTGATGAGCAACAAGCCTGAAATTTGCCCAACTATTGTCAATAAAAAAAGCACAGGAAATAATAGATCGTACCGCAATAATAAAGTACGAAGCATAAAGAACATAATGAAAATAACTGCAAAGTTTACTAATGATGAAGAAGACTTAGAAAGTATCAATAAAATTACTGATAATAGAAAACCTCCAGAAAATAATAACCTATTCTTACTATTTTCAGTAGCATTAATTAAAAACACAACACTACTAAAAACCATTACTCTTCCTAGCAAGTTTTTATGAGCATAAATTCCTCTGAATGCACCTGCATGAATACCTGATTCAAGTCCATATCTAGGTAAAGCTACAGCGAATAAAAAACTCATAAATATCGCTATACCACATGTCCATACTAGGATCTGTAGTTGCTGCTTGAAGCTATAGCGAGTAGCTAAGTAAATTCCAAACAATGTATTTCCTAGTATTGCCACACTACGCACTAAGGTGGATGTTGGGGCAGCAGACCATAAAAGAGATAAGAAGCAAAGTCCAATTATTATTGTTATATATCTATCTTGGCTAAGAATTTTAACTACTTTTTTCCATCTGAGAACCAATAATACAAAGGAAATTAAAAAATTTAAAAAGAACAGCAGTTGAATAAACAAGTTATCTTGTGAAGATCTGCCTAAGCCATCTCCTTCGCTTGCTCCTCCTGATAAGATTACAGCTAGTGGCCCTCCTGTATAATGGAGTAAAGAAAAAATGGTAAAAATCTTTTCAGCCAATGTAAAGTATTTATTCATAAATAGAAGGCAGAGATATTACTTTCATTAGGCTGGTTTTTGGGTATTTTTATTCATGAAATAACGTAATACCTGCCGCAAATTTTTTGGTATCAGCCACATCGCTAAATATAATAATATATCTAAGGCTCTAGGCCTGCCAAACTTTACTGCATCCCATAAAAGAGGAACAAAAGCCTGATAATTTTGTTCCGTAGCAGCTTGGGAACTCACAACTGTTGTTACAAATGCTGAATATGCTAATGGTGTAACTAAATCGCGGACAGAATGAATCCAATCTAAAGAATATTGCCAGTTATTGATATTACTTAAACTTTTACGGTTTGGGGTATACATAGCATTGAAATTAACCAAAGGCTCACTGACAAATTCAACCCCTACGCCTTCAATAAGGCTAACTTTAACCAACCAGTCAAAATCTTCGTGCCTATGCAATTTTTCGTCTAGAGGTATCTTTTCTAATAATTCTTTTTTCGTTAAAATTGTAGAGGTTGATATAAAGGTTTCTCCTAAAAATAAAGAGCTACGCACAAATAAGTATTCGCTGATAGGTTCGGAGGAATGTGGAAGTCTTTTGGGCCAAATTAATTCACCTTTAGAAGTTTGAGCAAAGAAACGACAGGAAACAATAGGAAAAGTATAGTTTGATTTGTATGCAGCTTCTAGTTGACGCTCAATCTTTTCGGGTAGCCATGCGTCATCATCATCTAGAAAAGCGATCCAATTACCTTTAGCTTCTCTAATACCAACATTTCTAGCACCTGAAGGCCCTATATTTTTTGGCAAGGCTATTACTCTGAGTCGTGGATCTTCTATCTGATGAAGTTCTTTGACTGTAGCTTCATCAGGGCCATCTACGACTACTATGACTTCAATTGATTGAATTGTTTGAGCTAAGGCACTCTTGACTGCTTTGATCGCAATAGATGGTCTGTTACGTGTAGGTATGACCGCGCTTACTAAGTTTTTAAGAGGTTCACTCATAATTTTCCTGTTTAATTCAAAGGTATATTTTTTTTAAGTCAGAAACCAATTTTAAGATTTTTTTTTGTTAATAAAATTTAATGTATAGTGAGAAAAAATTGAAGCATGAACACCTGTATACTTGACTGCTAAAAAATAAATTATCAGGTTATCTAATATGACAACAATTGATGTAGCTATAGCAGCACCCATAATGCCAAATTTAGGGATTAAAAAGTAATTGAGAAGAAAATTAGTAATTGCGGTAAAGCAACGTACACGAGCACTTTGATCTTGATGCCCTGTAAGATCGAGCATATATCCTACGGGGCCTGTTGCTGAATTGACGAGTTGCCCTACAGCTAAGATAACCAGAGACGATTGCGCTGCTAAAAATTCTGAGCCAAACATTCTCAGTATATAGTTGCTAAATAAAATTAAAAATAAAGTGACGAGCATAGTTGGCCAAAAAACCAAGTGTGCCATTGTTGTCACTACTTTTTGTAACTGGGATTGATCGCCTGCTGTGTAAAGTGAAGCAATTGTGGGAGCTGCGATCGCTTCTACTGCTATATATACGAAACTAGCTAAATAAGAGGTTTTTGTGGCTGCATTATATATACCCACTTGGACTGGATCTAATAAAGCTCCAATCATTACAATAGAAGTCTGATTGGAAATGATTATGAAGCCAATAATCAATAGTAAAGGGAGCGAAACACGCAACCAAGAACGGAATTGATATATTGGTGTCGCAGTTTCACCTTGATTCAATAGATTTTTGTGAATCAATACTTGCTGACTGAGGATCAGAATCACATAAGTGATTATTGTAATAATAAATACAAGTTGAGCCGTTAGCTTTTGGCTGCCTGCCCAAAGCAGCATTGCCCCAGTCCCGGCTATAAACAGTAATGGTCGCAGTACTTTACTGGGACCATAGGCTGCAACCATTTTACTACTACCTCGGAATAAATTACACTGTAAATTCTCTAAAGCCAGTAGCGGTACTAACCAAATTCCAAACAGTATGGGAACCAAATTTTCTAAATAGCTGTAGTAATTCAGCAACAATGCTGCAAATGTCAGCACAAAAGACATCATTATGCTGACGGTAACAGTGAGCTTTGAACTCCCACGAATTACACCTTGAAATAGTCCCCAATTCCCTTTTGTAATGTAATGAGGTATGAAGCGTAGTACTGCTAAAGGTATTCCCAAATTGCAAATAACTGCACAAATTGTAGACCATACAAAGATATAGGTAAAGAGACCGTATTCTTGAGTCCCCATTACTCTGGCAAGGAAAACTTGGAGTAGATAACCTAACCCAATACCTGTAACTTGAATGACAAATGCTATGCTAGCTTTTTTAATAAAATAGGCTATGATCCCAGGCTGTTGAATCTTTTTAATGAGTGGAGCAATACTCCATAATTTATTCATCTAATCAAACTTGTCTCCGTTTTCCTTAAGGCAGAGCTTTTTTGCCTGTTTATAGTAGACACCAGTAAGCTTTCAATCAAGTTGAACAAGCTTAAAATATGTATCTCAATCTTTCAATAACTGATACACTATTTTTTATAAAAAAATATATATATGATGTGTTTGTTGATATTATCTTCCCATTTCTAAAGCTAATCTATCTCTTAAAATATAATATTTAAAGCGACGAATTATAATCATTGGTAGTCGATTTATAAACACTACAAAAAAATAGGGATGTTGTATTGATTTAATGAAAGCAGTTAAAATTTTTTTCTGCTTTAAAGGTTCAACAACGCAATAGTAAGCTTTACCTTTTTGATATATTGCCAGGTTATAAGACATAGCACGCAACAAATCTGGTTTATTTTTGACAGCTTCCTGTTGGATAAAATTTTGCGTAGCACGCAGACTTTGGTTAAGGCGCTCTACTTGACTTTGCTTGATTAAGGAACCAGGACGAGAACGGTAGAAGTAATATGCTTCTGGTACTAGGAAATAGGATGCTCCATTCATCAGACATTTAATGTATAGCCAAAAATCTTGACCCATTCTCAAGCTAGGATCATACTCAATCCCATGTTTATTCAAGAAGTCTAGTTTTAATAAAGGCTTGCTTAAACCCAGATGCAGCCCTCTTTGTCCATAAACATCCGTTGATACAAAGCGTATAATATCAATTTGACAAATTTCCCTGATATCCTCTCCACTCTGAGTAATTAGTGTACTCCAAGGAGTTGCTTCGCCATCTATGATGTAATTAATATCATCGGCAACCATATCGGCATTGTTAGAGTACGCTATAGCTAAAAGTTTTTCCAGCCTTTCTGGTGCATACCAATCATCAGAATCAAGGACAGCTATCCATTTACCTTTAGCTACTCTTAATGCGCGATTTCTTGCTTCGGCTGCTCCAAGATTTTTTTCATTTGCTAAAACTTTTAGCCTTTTGTCATTAAAACTCTTAGCTACTTCTAAGGTTTTATCTGTGGAAGCATCATCTACAACAATCACTTCTATATTTTCTAGTGTTTGTCCTAGAGCAGACTCTATAGCTTTTGCAAGATAAGCTTCGGTGTTGTATGCAGGGATTATTACTGATACTTCTGGTTTCATACTCATAGTCAATTAGCAGTTGGACATAATCTATATAACATTAGGATTTTCTACGATAGGGCTAAGGTTTTGAATTTAATAAGCACCTTCTTTTTTCAAAACTACTTTTACTGTCCTCAATAAGATTTCAAAATCTAGTTGCAGTGACCAATTTTCGATATAACTCATATCGAGATTGATTACTTGTTCAAAATCTAGGATGTTTGATCTTCCTGATACTTGCCAAAGACCTGTTACGCCTGGCAGAACTTCTTGTCTGATGAAATGATGGTCTAAGAATTTATCTACGTCTCTAGTAGGTAAAGGACGGGGGCCTACAAGACTCATTTCTCCCAGTAAAACATTAAACAGTTGTGGTAATTCGTCTAAGCTATAGCGACGTAAGAATTTGCCCACTTTGGTAATTCTGGGGTCGTCTTTGATTTTGAAGATAATACCGTCTTTAACTTCGTTTAATGCTTCTAATTCTTTTTGCAGTTTATCAGCATCAGGTCTCATGGTTCGGAATTTCCAGACTTTAAATGGTTTTCCATGTAGACCAATACGTGTTTGTTTGTAGAATATTGGGCCTGGTGAGTCTAATTTAATTGCGATCGCAATCGCTAGATACACAGGAAATGTCAAGATTAAAAACAAAGCTGTAAAACAAAAGTCAAACGATCGCTTAATCCAAAAATCTTTACTAATAATTGTTGGGCAACTAACGCTAAGACAAGGCATCCCACTAATTTTCTGGAAATATACTTGCCTGTCAATTGGTTTTAATTGCGTAGGTATAATGTGAACTGTAATTCCCGAGACTTGAAATAACCAGCACACAAACATTCTGTTTTTGATTGCATCCCAATCAATAAAGACTTCTGTGATTCCTAGCCTGTTTAGTTCTGCTAAAGTTTGCTGACGATTGTACCTGTCTAAGGCACTTGCAGTATCAGTTCCACGAATAATGTAACGCTTTTCGTTTTTGATCAAATTAATAATCTGTTCTTCAGAGCCAGTATCACAAATCAGAAAAACGGAATTACATCCTAATAATTTGCGTTGGCGAAAATATTGTAAAACTATCCCTACCAATAATCTACCTGTGACCACAAAAGTTGTACTCATCAACCAGGAAGAAGTTAATGTCGAGAAACTAAACTCAACAATTGGTCGATATAAAACGCTGCACAATAGTATTAAACCATGTGCAAATGTTAGTGACTTAATAATATTGAAATAGTCATAACGTTGCTTTCCTGGTTGATATGTACCTTGTAAAGCAAGCGTAGCTACTTGAATTAAAACTAAACTAGGAATGAAATTATTTTGTGTATATATGGCAGTTCCAGTATGCTTCGCTAATATCCAAGCTAAAGATAGAACTGCGCAGTCTACTACTATTAATGTTGCAAGCCTGAGCCACCAAAACCCTTTACTTACTCTAAAAAAACCTGAAGCACGTATATCTAAAGGAGTAGAGTTTAAGTTGGTGTTATTTACCTGCGTAGTTGCAATGCCCTGATTACTCATAAAATGGCCTTGTTGTATTTTTAGTGAATAACTGCCTTATGGAATATTAAATTAACCTCTGTCTAAGTTATGTGGTTGAAATAATTCCTCTCTTTGACCTAAAAATTTGGAATGAGTATAAAAACACTTATCTCTGCATCAGACACATAGTCTTGATTTACTTGGGTTCGTTTTATTGTGTATTTAGTTACTTACTTCACTACTTAATTAGTAAATGTATTATATGAAACTTTGTAAATTTACTTGTACGTAATAAATAATACTCTTTGAAGATACAAAGTTTCATATATCAACTATAACTTTACGTAAAATTTATATATTTTTAGATTTATTTTAGATTTATATATAAAAGTTGCTTTCTGATGAATATGAGTGTTAGGTTAGAATGCTAATAAATAACGACTCATAAGTAAATTTTATCATACAGGCAAAATACTTTTGTATTGGCTTTGTGAGGAACTTACTTATTAACGTCTAGGTAAATATTAATTTCCGGTTAAGAAGAAAGTATTGGAATTTGGATACCTCAGTTTTTATCTCATGAGAGAGTAAATTTTGTTGATGAGAATATCTGCATTACTAAAAAGTGTTTTACGAAGTCTGCCATCATAGAGAACATCCGTGAGTTTGTTGTAGCTGGGTTTGTTCGCAAAATTCTATTTTTTAACGCAAGTATTAATCTTAAAAATAATTCGCAAATACACGCTTATACTGATTCAAATGTAAACTTGCGATTCAATCATCTTATATATTTGCAGAGTTGTTGCGATCGCACCAACAATGTTATTACAACGCCAATTTCAGCCAAGAACTGAAAGGTAGGGTAACTAAGAATGGCAAGCATTTATCAGCCAAACCCCAACCGCCGACTCAAAGCCGTCTTGATCTTTGTGTCGATTTGGGTTTTGGTAAGTTTGCTACACTGGCAACCACAAACACAATGGTTCATAGTCGGATTAACCATTGTGCTGACTGGGCAAACACTCAGGATGCTGATTGCCAAACCAACCAAAGCAGTCATTGAAAATCACAACTACTTACCCTATGTAGCGATTTTAGTGCCTGCTAAAAACGAAAGTGCTGTTTTACCAAATCTCATTCAAAATTTATTTCAATTAGACTACCCAAGCGATCGCTTAGATATCTGGATAGTTGATGATGGAAGTACTGATGCAACTCCGCAAATTTTAAAGAAATTGCAAAGTTCATTTCCAGCCCTAAAAATTCATCATCGGCAATCACAAGGTGGTAAATCAGGGGCGTTAAATGCCGTTTTACCGCTTACCCAAAGCGAAATTATCCTGATATGTGATGCTGATGCGGTACTTCCTGGCAATTTTCTGCGGCAAACAGCACCTTTATTTCAGCAAAAAAAGATTGGTGCAGTGCAAGTACGAAAAGCAATTATCAATGCAGATACTAATTTCTTAACTCGTTGTCAGCAGATAGAAATGACTTGCGATAGCTTTTTGCAAACTCATCGCCTAGCTGTTGGGGGAATGTCGGAACTGCGAGGTAACGGGATGTTGGTGCGCCGCCAACTATTAGAACAATGTCATGGTTGGAATGAAGACACAGTGACCGATGATTTGGATCTTTGCTTTAAGCTGTATCTGACAGGTAGCGAAATTGAGTTTGTCACACTTCCTGTTATTCAAGAAGAAGGAGTCACAACCTGGAAAAAACTTTGGCATCAACGCAGGCGTTGGGCTGAAGGTGGCTATCAGCGTTATCTAGATTACTTTCCGCAAATTCTCAACTTAGGCTGGGCTAAAGAAATTGATTTATGCTTATTTTTTCTCTTACAATTTTTATTGCCAATTGGGCTGATTCCTGACCTACTTTGGACAGTATTTTACCGCGATCGCCCAGTTTTATTACCACTCCAAACACTACTTAGCATCATTTTAACAGTGGGGTTCGTTGCAGGACTTTACCAATTGCAAAATTTACGCGGAATATCTTTGCTTTGGGCAACAGTGCAAGGTTCTATTTATATGCTGCATTGGATTCCTGTGATGATTGTAGCGACTTTCAGGATGTGGGTGCAAAAAAAGCGATCGCCTTGGATTAAAACCGACCATTACGGAGATAAACCTTAACTATTTAATGGAGGTTAGCGGACTCGAACCGCTGACATCCTGCTTGCAAAGCAGGCGCTCTACCAACTGAGCTAAACCCCCGTAAAATTAAAATTGTGGTTTAATTTTACCACCTAAAAATTATACCTGAAGATTGTTCCATTGTTAAAGGGATGAACCAAAAAAATACGCAAATTGTTGCAGCACTATATAAATTTGTCAGTTTGCCCGATTTTGCCGAAAAGCAAGCACCTTTGCTGTCTTATTGTCTAGAACAGAACATTAAAGGCACAATTCTGCTAGCTTCCGAAGGTATTAATGGTACAATTGCGGGTCTTCGGCAAAATATTGATGCTGTTCTGGCCTATCTGCGTTCCGATCCCCGTTTAGCAGACTTAGAACACAAAGAATCTTACGCTCAGAACCCGCCGTTTGAACGGATGAAAGTACGCTTAAAAAAAGAAATTGTTACCCTAGGTTTACCAGAAATTGACCCTAACCAGCAAGTTGGCACTTATGTAACGCCCCAAGAATGGAATGCATTAATTTCCGATCCTGAAGTGACTGTGATTGACACTCGTAACGATTATGAAGTGAAAATTGGTTCTTTCCAAAGAGCGAAAAACCCTCAAACCGAATCATTTCGGGAATTTCCTGAATATATTCAACAAAACCTTGACCCCGATAAACACAAAAAAGTTGCTTTATTTTGTACTGGCGGAATTCGTTGCGAAAAAGCCACATCTTTTATGCTGGCGCAAGGATTTGCCGAAGTTTATCATCTTCAAGGTGGAATTTTGAAATATTTAGAGGAAATCCCTGCCGAAGAAAGTTTATGGGAAGGTGAATGTTTTGTGTTTGACGAGCGAATTACAGTTAGTCATGGTTTAGAACCAGGAACTCACGAACTTTGCTTTTGTTGTGGACATCCAATTTCAGCAGCAGATAAAACTTCGCCTAAGTATGAACAAGGTATCTCCTGCCCCTACTGTTTCGATCATCTCACACCCGAGAAACGAATTCGTCAACAAGAAAAATGGCGACAGCATCAACTACAGCAAGCCAAGCAGCAGGAATAAAGGACTTCTAACTACAAGGGTAGGGTGTGGGGTGTAGGGGAAAATCAATGGAGGCTTGTACCCAGTTGGCTACGAGGCAGGGTGTACAAAACATAGCTTTCTCTTCCCCCCCCACCCCAAAGCATTTCCTGTTCCTCGGTATATATATCTAGCTAACGCTAAAGATTTTTTGAAGTCATTCTCTTGCCACATGACTAAATACGACAATTATCGGTATTATTACTACCAAATTTGGTAGATGATGGCTTATATCAAACCTGTTTAATAAATTCTGGTTTCGGAGTTGTAAAAATGTACGACAAAAGTGACATAGAAACACTGATTGAGAATATGAGTTTACCTGATGTACTCAGTATCCTCTCTCAAGTTTGTTACGAAAAAGCTGAACATCTTAGAACCAACTGGCAAGACCTCGAAACTGCTAGAACATGGGAAAAAGTAGGTAGAGCCGTAGGAAAAATCAAGATTAAAACAGATTTATAATTTTAAGTTATCTAAGAACCGGGTTTTTAAAATATATCTCAATTAAAAAAGCACATAGATGCTATTTGACCCGGTACACGATATTTATGCACAAACTAAAATTAGTTAACGCGCTCAAGCATAAATATCTCTTTGATATATCTGACTAATGTCATGGTAGCTTCATTAATAATTGCCCAGTGTAGTTAGTATGCGGCTAACTACACTGGGTCTTCCTCCGTAATTGATTAGGCCAACTAAGGAGGCACAGCATATCATGGCAAATAACTTTGAACATTCGCATCTTCACGATGATATAAAAGACTACCAATCTTTAGAAGGTTTACAGATTCTTGTGGTAGATGATAATGAAGATAGTCTGTTTTTAATGACCGTAATTTTAGAAAATTACGGTGTGCAAGTGACAACAGCAACATCAGCCATACTTGCATTAGAAGCAATTAAAAATTCCAGATTTGATGTTTTAATTTTTGATATTGCTATGCCAGAAGTAGATGGATATTCTTTAGTGCGGAAAGCTAGACAAATGTTGTTATTACAACAAAGGTTAACTCCAGCCATTGCTTTGACTGCTTTAAGTTCTGAAGAAAGTTATAATTTAGCTTTGCTTTCTGGTTTTCAAAGCTATGTCAATAAACCTGTAGATGCAGGTATTTTAATTGCAGAAATCACCAAGCTTGTGCGATTTCCTGATGGAGAAAATCAAGAATAATTCTAATGCTTTCTGGCTAAAGTTAATCCATCTGCAATAGGTAGCAAGCTAAGACTTATACGTGAATCTTGATAGAGTTTTTGATTAAAAGCCCGAATTTTTTTGGTGCGATTATCTTGTACTTGAGGATCTGCTACCCTCCCTGACCATAAAACATTATCAATGGCAATTAATCCACCTGATCGCACTAATTGTAGCGATCGCTCATAATATCCATCATAGTTGCTTTTGTCTGCATCAATAAAAGCAAAATCAAAGGTTTCCGCCTCCCCATTTGCCAAAAATTTATCTAACGTATCCATTGCTGGGCCAAGATGTAAGTCAATTTTTTCCGCTACCCCTGCTTGTTGCCAATAACGCTGTGCGATCGCGGTAAACTCTTCATTAATATCGCAAGCTACTACTTTACCTGTTGGTGGTAACGCCAAGGCAACAACTAAGGCACTATAACCTGTAAATACACCGACTTCTAAAGTTTTCGTTGCCCCCAACAACTGTACCAGCAAAGCCATTAACTGTCCTTGTTCTGGGGCAATTTGCATTCTCCCCATTGGATGATTGGCTGTTTCTTGGCGTAATTGCATCAATATTTCTGCTTCTCTTACAGAGATTGATAGTAAATATTCAGACAAATTGGTTGATAAACCTAGTGTTTGAGTAGTCATACAATTGGAGATTTTTCATTGATTTATAGCGTTTCCTAGTCTGCTGAAGTACAAATTTCTGCGTACCTCTGCGCTTCACTCTGCGACCCTCTGCGTTTCAAAATATTACCTGTACCTCACTTAACTGGGAATCGCTATAATTAGCAGAACTATAATTTTAGCCAAAATCCTAATTTTGATTAATTGATTCTCTGCCGCAAGGTTGAGCCAAATTATGAATCAATTTCCAATTTTGTTCGCAATTGCGAATTGCGAATTGCGAATTGCGAATTGTTTTGGTCAACGGTTAATTTAAAATCATCCAAAATGTAGATTTTAGAATTCAGGAATATCAGCCATTTCTGAATTCTGAAATTTTGGCTTGATTGTGTCTTCCATCAGGAGGATGTGTTAATTATGCACAATTGCTAAATTATGAATAACTGTAAAAATTAATCAATAAAAGATAGAATTATGCCGTCTTCAAAACCATTGCATGGTACAGAATTAGTAGATTGTGCCAGAGCCAACGCCAAGCAAGGAATTGAAACTGCTGCTTTTCAATGTGGCTATGGAGATGATCTCAATACTTTTGCACGGGAACTAAGACAAGCCTGTGAACAAATGAATTTGCAAGTTAAGGAATTAAGCGAATTAATCACAGACCAAGATTTAATATTACAAATAGGTACTGGTGAAGTCGTTGCGCCTGATACAGCTTCAGAATTGTAAAAATTAGGATTTATTAGTTATCACAGTCAATGGTCGATAGACTATTGACTTATAATTTTAAAATTATTCGTGCCAAATTAAAGTAAATTAAAACCCCTAAAACATCCACTGCGGTAGTAATAAAAGGTGCTGACATCAAAGCCGGATCTAAGCGCAAAAAACGAAATAAAAACGGCAATGCTGAACCGGAAACTGAAGCTAAAAGTGAAATAGCAATCAGACTACTACCAACTGCGATCGCAACTTCTATTCGTCCCTGCAAAAAGAACGCCCAAACAGTAGCAATTATCCCTAGCATTCCACCTAATAATAAACCAGCGATCGCTTCTCTAGCAATTACCTGCAATGGCCCAAGCGAGCGGATTTCTTCAGTATTCATCCCGCGAATTACTACTGTTGAAGACTGCGCGCCAACGTTACCGCCAGTCCCCGTCAACAAAGGAATAAATGCAGTGAGCGTTACTACTTTCGTCAAGATATCTTCTTGCGATTTAATAATTGTGCCTGTAACTGTATTAGTTATTAATAATACAAATAACCACACCACCCGTTTACGTGCTACTTTCAGTAAATTCATCTGAAAATAGTTGTCACCGCTAGATTGTACACCACCACCCAAAGCATAAATATCCTTGGTGGTTTCTTCCTCTAAAATATCAATTACATCATCTACAGTCACAATACCGACTAAAAGTTGTTGTTTATCAACTACAGGTACAGCCAAAAAATCATATCTTTTAATGACTCTGGCCACTTCTTCTTGGTCTGTATCTGTACGTACAAACACAACATCACGGGTCATAATATCGCCAATAATTTCCTCCGGTTGGGATGTCACCAAATCTCGTAAAGAAACAATCCCCGTTAATCTTCTTTCGTTATCTGTGACGTAAAGGTAGTAAATTATTTCACTAGCATTTGCCAAACGGCGAATTCGCTCTAGAGCCTGAGAGACATTAATATTTTCTTTGAGAGAAATAAACTCAAGCGTCATAATTCGCCCTGCTGTATTTGGTTCGTAACCCAACAACAAAGCAGTAGCTTGACGTTCTGTAGGACTAAGTTGTTCTAATAAACGGTTGACAACTTTTGCAGGCAATTCGTCAAATAGTCTAGCGCGATCATCCGAAGACATTTGATCGACAATATCTCGGACTTCTTGGCTTTTGAGTTCTTCAATCAGTCGTTCTTGAACACTATAGTCAAGATATTCATAAACCTCTATCGCCTCATCTTTAGACAGCAAACGAAAAGCCAAAGCGTGCATCGCTTCTGGCAAACCTTCAATCGCTTCGGCAATATCCGCAGGTTGTACAGGTACAAGAATTGCCTTTGCTGCTTGCAAGTCAGCTGCTTCTAACAGCATTTGCAATTGAGTCCGTACTAAATCTCGCAATTCTCTACGGGACACATCCTGGAGGGTAGAGTTTACGTTGTTCGCCTCAGTCAATTTCCACTTTCCTCAGCCAGTTTTAATAAGGTTGCTGCCCCTAGTCTAGGGGACAATGTGGTGAGATGAAAGGCTAAAATTGTGATTTTTTCACGAGGGGCTAATGTTAAGAGAGGCTAGGGACTAGGGTTTGTGTTAAGAGGGGCTGGGTAATCAAGTACTTAAAGGCTTCTTAATTTAAATTTGCAAGGGCATTAATATTTTTCCAAACCCAAATACATAAGCTATGTCAGCTGAACCCCTAGTACAGGTTGGCGGAAATAAACAGACCATCTGAAATTGCTAAAAGGCTTGTGGTATCAGTATTCTTTCTTTTTACTTTTGCCTTTTTACTTTTGCCTTGTTGTACTAGCCTCTAGCCCCTAACCCCTAATCAATTTTCTTCCTCATCCTCTTGATATAAATCTTGTAAAGCTTGCAGTTGAGTCTTACGAGAAATCCTGCGATATTTCTTAGTTTCTAGTTTAGGTTCGTATTTAGTTTGCCCTTTCCCTTTAGTTTTTTGCTTTAAAGTTGATTCTGGATCGGCTTGCTGGTTTAATTGGGTTTGACGAGCGATCGCTTCATCCAAAAATTCTAAATAATGTTCATAACGTTCCCAATCACCGCGCACCACACAATCAGGTTCGTCTCGATGCAGACAATCACTAAACCGACAACTCGCCACCGTTAATTGTTTGCGCGCTTCCGGGAAATAATAAGCTAACTCTTCTGGTTGATCATCTAAATCAGGCTGGTTAAAACCAGGAGTGTCAGCTAATAAACCACCACCAGGTAATTCAAATAATTCAACGTGGCGTGTAGTATGGCGACCACGGGCAAGTTTACCGGAGATTTCGCCAACTCGCAAATTAATATCAGGAATGAGGGCGTTAATTAAGCTGGATTTACCAACACCAGAAGGCCCAGCAATTACCGTAGTTTTATGGCTGAGGCGAGTTAATACTTGGGTAATATTAATACTATTTTGAACGCTGATAAATAAGGGTTGATAGCCCCAAATAGAGAGGCGATCGCTAATTTGTTGCTGTTCGGTTGCTGAAATTAAATCACTTTTATTCAAGCAAAGCACTACATCCCAGCCAGTTGATTCAGCCTTCACCAAAAACCGACTCAATTGGTAAGGTTCCAAAGGTGGATCGGCAACAGCAAATACCAGCATAATTTGGTTAACATTAGCGATCGCTGGTCGATCCAATTGCCCCGTGCGGGGTAAAACTTCTGAAATTGCACCGCGTCCACCAGCCCAGTCTGCTTCTTCTACCACGACGCGATCGCCTACCATCACCTGCTGTCCAATTTTTTTTAACCGCGTTCTGCGGGTGCAAAGCAGGAGCGGCAAATGGGAAGACAAGGACAGATACAACGGATATTGATCTGTTCCTTCTCCTTCCTCGTTTTCTACCGCATCAATTTGCACACGATAAAAATTTGCCTGTACAGCCAAGACTGTACCAACTAACTCTCCCGTAGTCGTTATCGTTTCCCCTGTCATTGGCCAGCCAAAGGACGACGGACTAACAAAGAAAAATAGTCAGTGCAGTCTAGAATTTGTTCTACCTGATAACCTGCCATCGTCAAGCTATCAGGAACCTGCTCAATTGGCTCTCCCGGGTCTAGCCATACTTCTAACAAACCTCCTGGCGGCATTTTTTCCAAGCGAAGTTTTGTCCGCACAAAATTCATCGGACAGGGAGTACCGCGCAAATCGAGTTGAGCATCAGGAGTAGATACAGAAGATAGACTCATTACTTAAACAAATTTCCTAAAAACCCTTCTAGACCGCCTTTACCAGTACGATCCCCTTTAATTTTAGCTAGCTTCTCTAGCAATTCTCGCTCCTCTGGAGTGACCTTATTGGGAATATCAATTAATACTGTCAGTAGATGATCTCCGCGACTCACAGGATTACCCAAGCGAGGTACGCCACGATTTTCTAGCTTCATCACTGTATTGGGCTGAGTACCTGGGGGAATAATTAGTTCCACTGGCCCATCGACTGTATTCACTTCCAAGCGACAGCCTAAAATTGCTTGTAAGTAACTCACTTTAATTTCCGACAGAACATTAATTCCATCGCGCTGAAATTCTTCATCCTCATTCACAAATAGGTAGACATACAAATCACCAGGCGGGCCGCCACGTTGACCTGCATCGCCTTCTTGCGATATCCGCAAGCGTGTACCGTTATCTACCCCAGCCGGAATTGTAATTTTCAGTTTTTTGGTAACTTGATTTGTGCCTTTACCGTCGCAAGAATCACATTTATCTTCAATTACCGAACCCGTCCCATTACAGGTAGGACAGGTAGAAACTTGGGTGAAACTACCAAAAGGTGTTCTAGTTACCCGGCGTACTTGACCAGAACCACTACAAGTTGAACAGGTACGCGGCCGAGTTCCCGGCTTTGCGCCAGAACCACTACAAGCTTCACAAGTTTCTAGGTGGGAAATGCGAATTTCTTTTTCACCACCAAAAACTGCTTCCCGAAAGTCTAACTTCAGGTCTAAGCGTAAATCATCACCCCGTACCGGGCCACTGCGTCGTCTTTGCGCTGTTTGTCCGCCCATACCGCCCCCAGCAAAGCCGCTGAAAATGCTTTCAAAGATATCGGCAAAACCACCCATATCGCCCATATCTTGGAAGCCAACACCAGCACCAGAAACACCTTCTGGGCCAAAGCGATCGTAACGTGCCCTGGTTTCTGGCTCTGAAAGTACTTCATAAGCGCGGTTAATCTCTTTAAACCGTTCCTCTGCACCGGGTTCTTTGTTCACATCTGGGTGATACTTCCGGGCTAAACGACGGTAAGCTTGTTTGATTTCTTCTTTGTCGGCGTCACGAGCGACACCCAGAATTTCATAATAGTCGCGGGCCATATAGCAAAGGTAAAAGTTAGAAGGTAGGGATTAGAGGCTAGGGACTAGAGGCTAGAGCCTAGAAACTAGACTTTTTTACTCAGCACTTTTTCAGGCAGAAGGCATAGATTAATTTTTATTAATAATTGATTGTACCTTTTACCTTTTACAAAAATCACCAGCAAGTATGAAGCAAAATTTGCTTTTGCCTAGGAGACGGCAATGCAGAGTTAGCAGATGCAAAAACTCATGACCGCCGAGTTTGTCTCTCTTACAATTGTGCTACGTATTATGGTAAAACCCTGCTTATGAACTAGAGGGGCTAACCGCACCACTAGGTGTGGAAAACCCCCCATTTGGATTACATCGGATCTGTAGTAAAGCACTCTTACCAGTTAAAGAACAAAGTATTCCAGTTAAAAATTTCATACTTCATACTTTACATTTCAGACTTGATCTTTAGTCTATCGCCTCATAATCAGCTTGCGCTGTCATTTCTTCATCAAAATCAAAGTTAAACTGTGGTATGACTGTTCCATTAGCGGTACTGGTTGATTCTGGTGTTAATAAATCTTCTGAAACCTCTTCAAACTCATTGGGATTTTGGCTGTTAGCCCGATTGTAAACATCAGCACCAATAGCAAATAAAGTTTGCTGGAAGTCATCTAAACAATGTTGGAATTCTTGCAAAGAGATGCCAGGGTTAGTCATGACAGCTTGCAGTTGTGCCAGTTTTTCGCTAGCTAAGGCTTTCATCTGCTCACCAATCAAGTTGCCATTATCCTTCATAGTAGATTCGTAGCTGATTAAGAGATTATCGGCTTGGTTTTTCAGTTCAACCAGTTCCTTACGCTTTTTATCTTCCTCAGCAAATACTTCCGCTTCTTGCCGCATCCGTTCGACTTCATTAGCACTCAAGCCACCAGTATTTGTAATGCGAATACTTTGCTCTCTGCCTGTGCCTTTATCTTGAGCCGAAACCTTAAGAATACCGTTGACATCGATTTCAAAGGATACTTCAATTTGTGGCACACCACGGGGGGCGGGGGGAATTCCAGCCAACAAAAACTTACCTAGACTTTTGTTATCCCGCGCCATGACCCGTTCCCCTTGGAGGACATGAATTTCCACCGAGGTTTGCCCATCTATGGCAGTTGAAAAAACTTGGGATTTACTAGTAGGAATTGTCGTGTTACGTTCGATGATTTTGGTGAAGACCTCACCTAGAGTTTCAATACCTAAAGATAAGGGAGTGACATCTAGTAGTAAAAGATTATCAACTTCACCACCCAAAACACCTGCTTGAATGGCTGCACCCAAAGCTACAGCTTCATCAGGGTTGATGGAACGGTCAGGAGTTTTGCCGTTAAAAAACTTAATTAGAGCATTTTGAACGGCAGGAATGCGTGTAGAACCACCAACCAAAATGATTCTGTCTATATCTTGGGGTTTGAGATCAGCATCTTTGAGGGATTGAATCATCGGTTCGATGGTAGCTTCAATCAAACTAGCTGCCAGTTCCTCAAATTTAGAACGGCTAAGTTCCATCTCTAGATGTTTTGGGCCAGATTCATCAGCTGTGATAAACGGCAAGTTAATTGAGGTACTTACCATACTAGAAAGTTCTATTTTGGCTTTTTCTGCTGCTTCTCGTAGACGCTGCAAAGCCATTTTGTCTTGAGCGAGGTTGATTTTTTCTTGCTCTTGGAAGCGTTCAATCATCCAACTGACAATGCAGTTATCAAAGTCATCACCACCAAGTTGATTGTTACCGCTAGTGGCTTTGACTTCAAATACGCCATCACCTAGTTGCAGGATAGAGACATCAAAAGTACCACCGCCCAAGTCAAAAACCAGGATTAATTGCTCTTGGTCTTGCTTATCTAAACCAAAAGCTAAAGCCGCAGCCGTTGGTTCATTGATAATTCGTAATACTTCTAAGCCTGCAATTGTGCCAGCATCTTTTGTTGCTTGCCTTTGGGCATCAGTAAAATATGCTGGTACGGTAATTACTGCCTGGGTGACAGCTTCGCCTAAAAAATTTTCCGCATCCTGCTTTAATTTGTTCAGGATCATGGCGGAAATTTCTTGAGGCGTGTAATTTTTACCGCGAATTTGCACATCAACAGTGTCATCTCGACCTTTGACACAGCTATAGGGGACACGACCACGTTCTTGTTCCGTATCTTCCCAACGACGACCGATGAATCGCTTGATACTGTAGACTGTATTTTCGGCATTAGTTACGGCTTGGCGTTTTGCCAGCTGACCGACCAAGCGATCGCCACCCTTGCCAAATCCCACAATACTAGGAGTGGTTCGTCCGCCCTCAGAATTAGAAATGACAATTGGTTGGCCACCTTCTAAAACTGCGACGCAACTGTTAGTAGTGCCTAAGTCGATCCCAATAACTTTTCCCATACTTACAGTATTTGTACTGAATGCTTTTGGCGTAATTTTGTACGGGATATCTGTGGGCGAGAAATCAAGCGTAAGGGTGTACGTAAAAATGCTGACACCCTCACCGCCTTGCTTCAAGAAATTACAAATCAAAAGTAAAAAGTTAAAAGCGGAATTGATTTTTTTGACTTTTTACCTTTAACTTTTTACTTGAAGTAAGGCAAGCAACAACAGCTTAACTGTTGGCTGAACTCGACTGATCTTCTGGTACAGACGGTGTATCCTCTTGCGGAGCAGCCACCTTAACCATTGCATGACGTAGCACGCGATCGCCTATATAATATCCGCGCACTAACTCTTCTAACACTGTTCCTTCAGGATGTTCATCCGTAGGTTCCCGCATTACTGCTTCATGTAGGTTAGGATCAAACTGCTCACCTTCTGGACGCATCGGTGATACCCCTAAGCGTTTTAAACAATCTACTAATTGTTTATAAACACCTTGATAACTTTTGTGAATTGTCATCTCGCCATCAGTTTGTGGTTTTAAGTGCGCTCTCGCCCGCTCAAAATTATCAACCACTGGCAACAATTCGAGAATTGTATTCCGCTTCACTTGGACATCTAGCTCTTCTTTTTCTTTGCTAGTGCGTTTGCGGTAATTCTCAAAATCTGCCGCAATCCTCATGTACTGACTACTACGTTCTTCTACCTGGGCTTTGAGAGACTCAATTTGTTGAGTTAATTCTGTCAAAGCTGGTGTTTCTGTTTTGTCGCTTGCAGCGAAGTTATCTTCTTGATTGAGCGCAGCCGTATCTCCTGATACATTGCTTGTGGCTGCAACTTGCTCAGTAACCTCGCTGCCAGATTCGTTGGAGTTTATTTGGGCTGGGGAATCGCTCATCATCTCTTGCTTTACCTCTGTTGGTTCACCCAATTGCTGGCTGGTATTGTTTACCTGTTTATTTTCGTCCATCATTGTCTCTTCCAGATACCCTTGATGACAATAAATCACCACAGAGGGAGATATGATTGCCAACATTGTTCTGGAAGTAATATCACCGTCACCTTATTGTGACAAATGGTGAATATATTAGCGTATATCGTCAAAGGACGGGAACCCGAACGACCAAGGATGAAGTGTGAAGTAGAGATTTCATACTTTATACTTCCCACTTCCTACTTCCCGAAAAATTTTATTAAGTTTAAATGAAAATTTTCAGCCACAGCTTGGGAATACTTGATTCAGAGGTTTTCCCCTAGTAATTGCTCACCTATGACTAACTCGTCACCGCAACGGCGCAGTACCGCTCTCACGACCAGAACAGAGTTTTCGCCATTCGGCAGTAAGCTAGTGCAATCTGGCTATGTTAATAGCGAACAGATGAGACAGGCACTGATTGAAAGTCGCAAATCTGGCAGGCCCCTGACGGAAGTGCTGGAGTCGATCACCGGGCGACAACTATCACCTGAATTTCTCAGGCAGTATAAAAAACAACAGTTATTTGAACTTAAAATACTATACGGGGTTGAATACCTCGATCCGGAAGTCAATAACATTGGCAATACGAGTGTCGGGAGCTTGATTGAAACTCTCATACCCGTAGATATTTGTCGTCGCCATCGCTTAGTACCGCTATCCAAAAACGAAGACCAAAACCCACCAAGCGTTTTGGTGGCGATGGTTGATCCCGACAACCTAGAAGCTTCTGACGATCTAAATCGCATCTTGCGCCCCCAAGGTTTAAGCTTGCAGCGCATGGTAATCACTCAAGAAGATTATCAGCAGCTGATTAATCAATATTTAGATGATTTGGCTGTCAGGCAAAAGCATCTAGAGCAAGAAAAGTTTACAGATATCAATCAGGATTTAGAGAATCTGGGAAATCTGGATTTACAAGATGCGCCTGAAGATATGGAGGCTGACTTAGGCGCAGCGATGAAAGGTGCGGAAGATGCGCCTGTCATTAGCCTTGTAAACAGAATTCTAGCCAAAGCTTTGCATGAGAAAGTTTCGGACATTCACATCGAACCGCAAGAAGAAAACTTACGCATTCGTTTTCGCAAAGATGGCGTATTGGGTGAAGCCTTTCCTGAACTGCCGAAAAAGATTATTCCTGCAGTCACAGCCCGCTTTAAAATTATTGCCAACCTAGATATTGCCGAACGACGCTTACCTCAAGACGGACGTATTCGCCGGATTTTTGAAGGCAGAAAAGTAGACTTTCGGGTGAATACTTTGCCCAGTCGCTACGGGGAAAAAGTAGTACTGCGGATTTTGGATAACTCTTCTACCCAATTGGGTTTGAACAAGTTAATCACCGACCCAGAAACCTTAAATATTGTCCAAGAGATGGTTAGTCGTCCCTTTGGTTTGATTTTGGTGACTGGGCCAACGGGTTCTGGTAAAACAACCTCGTTATATTCAGCCTTGGCAGAAAAAAATTCACCGGGAATCAATATCAGTACGGTTGAAGACCCGATTGAGTACAGCTTGCCAGGGATTACCCAAGTACAGGTAATTCGGGAAAAAGGATTAGACTTTGCCACGGCACTGCGGGCGTTTTTGCGGCAAGATCCAGACGTGTTACTAGTAGGTGAAACACGCGATAAAGAAACTGCCAAAACAGCGATTGAGGCTGCCTTAACAGGTCACTTAGTATTAACTACTCTACACACTAACGATGCTCCTGGTGCGATCGCTCGTTTGGGAGAAATGGGCATTGAACCATTCATGGTGTCTAGTTCCTTAATCGGTGTTCTAGCACAACGCTTAGTGCGGCGCGTATGTTCTGAATGCCGCATTCCTTATACTCCCACTGCCGAAGAACTAGCTCGTTATGGTCTGTCTGCTTCGGGTGATGTAGAACTCACATTTTATAAAGCTAATACTTTAACCGTAGAAGCCATAGCAGAAGCCAAAGCTAAAAATCATCTTTGTCCAAATTGTAATGGCGGTGGTTATAGAGGACGCTGTGGTGTTTACGAAGTTATGCGGATCACCGAAAATCTGCAAACTCTGATTAACCAAGAAGCACCCACAGAACGTATCAAAGAAGTTGCTGTGGAAGAAGGTATGAAAACCTTGTTGGCTTACAGCTTAGATTTAGTGCGTCAGGGAGCCACCACCCTAGAAGAAGTTGATCGGGTGACATTTACTGATACAGGCTTAGAAGCAGAATTAAGAGCCAAGCGTAAGAGCGGTTTAACCTGTCGAACTTGCAGTGCTGAACTCCAACCGGAATGGCTGGATTGTCCCTACTGTATGACACCCAGATTTCAAGATTAGTCAGACAATTTTGGATTTTGAATTAAAAATTGAGGAGCAGAACTATGGAAATGATGATTGAAGACTTGATGGAGCAGATGATTGAAATGGGTGGTTCGGATATGCACTTGTCCGCAGGTTTACCTCCCTACTTCCGTATCAGTGGCAAACTGACTCCGATTGGCGATCAAGTTTTGACAGGTGATCAATGCCAAAGATTAATCTTTAGTATGCTCAACAACACCCAACGCAAGACTCTAGAGCAAACCTGGGAGTTAGATTGTTCTTACGGTGTTAAGGGTTTAGCTCGGTTTCGGGTGAACGTATACAAAGAACGCGGCTCTTACGCTGCTTGTTTACGCGCACTCAGTTCTAAAATTCCTAACTTTGAAAAATTAGGTTTACCTGATGTTGTGCGAGAAATGTCAGACAAACCTAGAGGATTAATTCTCGTAACTGGCCCTACAGGTTCTGGTAAAACAACCACCCTAGCGGCAATGATCGATTTGATTAACCGCACAAAAGCAGAGCATATCTTAACAGTAGAAGACCCGATTGAATTTGTTTACGAACCAATTAAAAGCTTAGTCCACCAACGGCAATTGGGCGAAGATACTAAGAGCTTTGCTAACGCCTTAAAAGCAGCCCTGCGGGAAGACCCAGATATTATTCTGGTGGGAGAAATGCGGGATTTAGAAACAATTTCTTTGGCAATTTCCGCCGCAGAAACCGGACACTTAGTATTCGGCACATTACACACCAGTTCTGCGGCACAAACTGTTGACCGGATTATCGACGTTTTCCCCCATGAGAGACAAACTCAAGTGCGGGTGCAATTATCTAACTCCTTGGTAGCAGTGTTTAGCCAAACTTTAGTACCCAAGAAAAACCCTAAACCAGGTGAATATGGTCGAGTCATGGCTCAAGAAATTCTGATTGTGACTCCCGCTATTTCTAACTTAATTAGAGAAGGTAAAACATCACAAATTTACTCAGCTATTCAAACTGGTGGCAAATTGGGAATGCAAACTCTGGAGAAAGTTTTAGCAGATTATTACAAAGCTGGAACCATCTCTTTTGAAGCTGCAATGTCTAAAACTTCTAAACCTGATGAAATTCAACGTCTTATTGGTGCGACAACGCCTCCTCCATCAGCAGCAAAACCTGGTGCAGCAAAAGCTCACTAAAATTTCATCCCCTTAAAAACGGCAATAGTTAATAGTTTAAATATTGATTATTGCCTGATAACCAGATTTAAAATTTTGAATTTATTTGATTTATGCCTACCTACGTTGCCAGTATTCGAGATGCTCAAGGAAAATCGCGGAAAGAAAAAATTGTCGCTGAATCTTTAACACAAGCGCGTACTAATCTTAGAGATAAAGGTTTTGTCGTTCAAGAAATCACAGAATCTCAAGGCTTTCAACTAAATTTTGACTTCAAAAAATTTCAGAATTCATTTGTTAAAGTTCCAATTAAAGAAAAAGCAGTTTTTTCTCGACAACTTGCTACTTTGGTGAATGCTGGTGTAGCCATTGTTAGAGGTTTAGGTGTGCTATCTGACCAGTGTACAAATCCTAAAATGAAACAAGCCTTAATTGATATTAGTAATGATGTCCAAAGCGGGATGAATCTTTCTGATGCTATGCGGAAGCATCCTGATTGTTTTGATGGTTTATATGTGAGTATGATTCAGGCTGGTGAAGTAGGCGGTGTACTCGATGAAGTATTAGGTCGGTTGGCAAAATTATTAGAAGATGTCGCTCGCTTACAAAACCAAATTAAATCTGCCCTAGCTTATCCTGTAGTTGTCGGTTTTATCGCTGTCACTATTTTTGTGGGGATGACAGTTTTTCTGATACCTATTTTTGCGGGAATTTTCAAAGATTTAGGGACAGAATTACCTGCTTTAACTGAGTTTTTAATGATTTGTAGTGGCATTTTGCGAAGTTTTTGGTCTGTAGTAATTATTGGTGCTTTCATAGGTTTAGGATATGTCTATAAGCAGTTTTATAAAACAGAAGCTGGTCGTCAAACAATTGACCGTCTTTCGCTGAAAATTCCCTTGTTTGGTGAGTTAATTCAAAAGTCTTCAGTTGCTCGTTTTAGCCGCACCTTTGGTGCTTTAACTCGTTCAGGAGTACCAATTTTAACTTCTTTAGAAATTGTGCGAGATACATCAGGCAACCAAATTGTGGCTAACGCTATAGATGCAGCGCGTTTAGAAGTGCAACAGGGAGGCATGATTAGTATTGCGTTACAAAAAGAGAAAATTTTCCCCCCTATGGCAATTCAAATGATGAGTATTGGTGAAGAAACTGGGGAATTAGATGGAATGTTGATGAAAGTTGCTGATTTCTATGAAGATGAAGTGGAACAAACAGTCAAAGCACTAACTAGTATTATGGAACCATTGATGATTGTGGTTCTAGGGGGCATGGTTGGGACAATCATCTTAGCAATGTATTTGCCACTATTCAAAGTGTTTGAAAAGCTGGGATGAAAACGCAGAAGGATATAGCAGGGAGACAGGTTACAGGTGACAGAATTAAAAGTCTTTTGTTGCCTACATTTTATCATCTACAGAGGTATTAACTAGCCTGTCAATTGCTATAAACTTCACACTTCATACTTCATACTTCATACTTAATCAAATTATGCCTGTGCAGAAATCTCATTATGAAGCCACTTTGGCAGAGTATAGCAATCATCAAGCGGCGATCGCTCTACTTAAACAACATAGACCATACCTGGAAATGATTCCTAGTTTGCGTCGTCCAGATGAAAGTTTAATTACTATTCCTCTACCCATTGTTCGTCTGCGTCATACTACGTCTGAAGCTCCTCAGGCAATTCCTTTACCCTGTGATATATCAATTTTAATGTGCGATCCAGAATGGAAAATTAAAACTGGAGCCGAGATTTTGTTATTTATTCATCGTCCCCATGAAGATTTTTCAGATTTGTTAGGGCGTTGGCGGCAAACACAAGTTTATTTAGACCAAGATTATGAATGGTTAATGCCCCCTCGCCACAGCCATGTTTTAAGTGAAGGAGCTAATGCTATATATCCTTTGTTTGTCGTTTTTAGTGAAACATCGGAACGCATTCAACGAGGTCTAATTGGTGCAGAATTGCCCTTTGTTATACAAACATCATATTTACTATTAGAAGAAGAACGAAGAGATGAAGAGGGGCTACAAGCTAGAGACTCTAACCCCTAGCCTCTCTAGCCTTTAGCCCCTCACCCGTTACTTCACAAACTGAGGCATGATTTCAGCTGCGGTAAAAATGCCGTACATGCCACGTTGATGTAATTGCATACCAGCTTTGAGATAACCAAAAGCAGGGCCGCAGACATTTGCGGCCATACTGGTTTCATCGCCTAATGTAAATGTATGGGTGGAAATTTTACCTTCAAAGGTACGTCCTGTCACTTTGACGTTGGTGCTGAGGGGCTTTTTGGGATTACGGGTATCAACTACACCACCAACACTCACGCGATCGCGTTCTACTATTCCTGCTAACTCTAACATTACATCATCTGCGTGTTCCATGTTTTCTAAGGTCAACACGCCATTTGTTTTGTCTAGTAATGCTTCTACCTCTGCATCAGTCATTGCTCTGGCTGCTTCTACTGTATAACCGGGCATATGACCAATATCTTCTCTCACTGTGGCACGGTAAGCTTCCCAGTTAGCAATACCTACACCAAAGGTAATTTCAACTTGATGAATTTCCGCATAACTTTGAGCAGCTAAAGCCGCAGCAGCAGTTAACAGTCCGGGTGTAGCACCACATCCTGTCATGTAGGTAATACCTGCGGCTTGTAGTTCGGCTTTCATCGCCATTAGCTGTTCTACTGCACTGGTGCGCTTGATGGCATCTACTAACACACCACGCCAACCAGATTTGATAAATTGTCTGGCAACAGAGGGGATAAAGTCGTTGGGTAGGTTGGGTAAAGCTAAAAAATAACCATCAACAGGTTGGTTACTATCGATTAAATCTTGAATACTGTTATTTGTTAATGTACCGATTGGCTCTAAATAACCTACAGAGCCTTGTGATTGATAGGTCGCAATGCAATCTTTAAAATTTAAACCATCAGTGACATAGGCGTAACCTTTTTGGTCTGCCACTGCTACTAAAGTCATTTCTCGTTTACCAGCAAGTACCTTGGCGGCTGCTTGTCCGAGTCCGCCAAAACCCAGTACTCCCACACGTAACGCTGGCGCAATTTTGAGATTTTCTGTACTCATAGTCAATTACTTAAGTTGAATCAGAGGCTTTGAGTCCCAACCATCTTGATTGACAGTGTAGACGCTTTGCGGTTCACCGTTAGGCATCGCTCAAAGCCATAAAAGATAATTATGCTTTATTATCCACCCAGATCAATTTTTTCACAGGAAATTCTTGCTGCTTGAACAAGACTTGAATAAATTTTCACAAAAAAGTGTATTACATCAATAGTGATAGTTAAATGTCATGATTTTTTCAAATAAAGGGGGAGTTACTCTAGATATTTATTTATAGCGATTCCTAGTTAAGTGAGGTACATAACTAATGTTTTTGAACTCAGAGGAGCGCAGGGTCAAGCGCAAAGTTAAGCTAAAAATTTTTCCAATAAGATTTGCAAAATAATTCAATGACAAAAAACATCTTGTTGGTATTTATCAAGCAATTATTATTGGGAAATTAACATCTTATTTTTAAGTTTAAATACTAAATTTGTGATTAATTTCCGACTCAAGATAGTTTGGGTATTATGTCTGTAGGTGGGCGTAAGCTGCGATCGCGGCGAAATATCCTAAAGATGAGGAGTTATCCTAATCAGACGGACAAGAGTATGCACACTGAAACAGAAGTTACAAATGTAGCACCATCAATTCAGGGGATAGCTAACAATCTTCGGTTAACAGGCTGGATTACTTTTTGGATACAGCTAGGACTAGCAGTGGTATCTAGCTTAACAGTTTTGTTTGCCGCCACTGGACGCGGTTTTGCCGACCAACCAAACGCTGGTTTGGGAGTTGGCATATTCTGGGCTATCTGTGGCATTTTTACTTTACTATTTAGCGTTTACTGGGATTTTCGTTATACTCGCCTCGGCAAACGGTTAGGAAATCCTAACCACGCTTTACATCCTAGTAAAATAGATACGATCAAAGCTATTAGATTAGGAATAATTGTCAGTTTACTTGGGATATTATTAACTTTATTTGGGACTGGCTCAACTCTAGGAGTGCTAGTCGCTAAATCAATCTCTCAACCGCCTGGTGTGGCAATAACTGACCCGAACAAAATTATTCGCGCTCTTGATGTGTTTGTCGCAGTGGCAAATATTAATGGTATTACTGCTCATTTTGTCGGTACAATTGCATCTTTATGGTTATTAGAACGAGTGCATAAACACTAATAATATTTGGATGTTTTGAAAATTTACTAGTCAGCTTGATCATCTGAAACTCAAAGTGCTGATCTTATCTTTGAGTTTTTTCCTAAATTTTTTAGCCTAACCAATTAAATATGCAGAATTTGATTGAATGAGTGAACATACTTTTGTAGACAGACAACAGCGAATAGCAAAGATTTTTGATTAAACATCGAAGATGACTTATGGGTATTAATCTATACTCAAATTTTATATAATTTAATATTTTTTTAATTTTCTTAACCTATAAGGATAGAGCCTTTGTCTATCAAGGATATGGTTGATTCATATATTAACTTTTAGTGTATTAGAAAACACACGCCGCAAAAAACAGTATCTAATTATACAGAATTGCAAAATTGATAAATAGAAAATCAGTCAAATTTTATTTGTGAGTTGACCAAGATTTACATCAAGAAGTAATTTAACAATTTCTGTCCAGTCATTTCTTGGTAATTCCACAGCATAAAATTTGCTGAACTCTGCTTTTATTGTGTAAATGATGTGCCGATTTCTCCATAACTTTTTGCCCCGATTGTATTGACAATTGGCAAAGGTTAAGCACTAAAAATCAAAATTACAAGATTAAAGATTAGGTGAAGGAGACTTGACGGTTGCGGATATTACGTAATAATTTCTTAAGAATCACAGCAAAAAATTTACCAAACTCTTGTTTGGGTAGTGTGATTTTCTGGCGTGGAAATTAGTGGTTGAAAGATAAATCTCAAAAACCGCTACATATTAACTTCGAGCATTAGTTTTTTGCTCTATAGGATTTTCCTTTCAGGATAGTTTGGAGGAGAATGTTCAAACTCATGCAAAGAAATAAATCGAGAACAAAAATTAGGCGAACATCTGCCAGAAATTCTGCTAAAAATTTACAATTTAACCCAAAAATAAAGCGATTAATTGTAGCCATTAAGCGTCTTTCTCCTAGTTGGCAAGCTTGCTTACCTTTGGCGTGTTTGATTGTCTTGGGATGGGGTTATGTAGCAGTTGCTCAAGCTCCAGCATCTACAGCACCCGCAGGGCCAACAACAGCAGATTTAAAAATTGCACTGGATACTTTATGGGTAGCGATCGCTGCCTTTTTGGTATTTTTTATGAATGCCGGTTTTTGTATGTTAGAAACCGGATTTTGCCGTCAGAAAAACGCGGTTAACGTTCTGGCGAAAAACTTAATTGTATTTGCCTTATCGACCGTAGCATTTTGGGCCCTCGGTTTTGGCTTAATGTTTGGTGATGGCAATGACTTCATCGGACACAGTGGCTTGTTCCTCGCCGGAACAGATAACAGCCCAGCTACCGGAGATGCCTATGAAGGCGTATTTAGCGCACTCAATTGGACAGGCGTACCTCTAGCTGCTAAGTTTTTATTCCAGCTAGTGTTTGCCGGAACCGCAGCCACAATTGTTTCAGGGGCAGTAGCTGAACGGATTAAGTTTGTTGACTTTTTAATTTTCAGTCTGTTACTGGTAGGCATTGCTTACCCCATTACTGGACACTGGATTTGGGGTGCTGGTTGGCTAGCAGATATGGGCTTTTGGGATTTTGCTGGTTCTACTGTAGTTCACTCAGTTGGTGGTTGGGCTGCATTGATGGGAGCCGCATTTCTCGGGCCGCGGATTGGTAAATATCAAGATAAACAAGCCGTGGCTCTGCCTGGCCACAACATGAGTATTGCCACTTTGGGTTGTCTAATTTTGTGGTTGGGCTGGTTTGGCTTCAACCCGGGTTCTGTGATGGCTGCCGACCCAAATGCAATTACTCACATTGCTTTAACAACTAATATGGCAGGTGCTGTTGGTGGGATTGCTGCTACTATTACAGCTTGGTTTTACTTAGGTAAGCCAGACTTATCGATGATTATCAACGGTATTTTGGCAGGCTTAGTAGGTATTACTGCATCTTGCGCTTACGTTAATATTCCCAGTTCCATCGTGATTGGTTTGATTGCTGGGATTTTAGTTGTTTTTGCTGTACCATTTTTTGACAAAATCGGGATTGATGACCCAGTAGGTGCTACCTCAGTTCACTTAGTTTGCGGGATTTGGGGTACTTTAGCGGTGGGTTTATTTGCTGTTGGCCCTGGTGGTTATCCTTGGTTGGTTGACTTAGCTGGTAAGCCAATCGGCCCTCATGGTTTATTCTTCGGTGGTGGCTTTGGGACATTAATTCCACAAATAGTTGGTGTTCTTGCAGTTGGAGGATTCACTGTTCTTTTGAGCAGCATCTTCTGGTTAATACTCAAAGCAACTTTAGGAATTCGCGTTTCTAGAGAAGAAGAATTAGAAGGCTTAGATATTGGCGAACATGGTATGGAAGCCTACAGTGGATTTTTGAAAGAAGCTAGCCCTAGTGGATTTAATGAAGGGCAAAGCTCTGGAGGAATTTCATCTGGTGGTGACTTAAAAAGTCCTCTGTAGTTTGTCAATCTTCAAATTTATTGCTGACCAATATCCACCCCTACAACTTTTGCCTTGAATGTAGAGGGTGGTTTTCTTATGCAAGCTTGAATAATTTTTTTAATTTCATAGCTTTTTATTGACAAAAAATTCAACTTTCTGAGTACAAATTTTGTATATGGCAATACGCTTGGGTTAAGACTAAAAACCAATTCTGGCGTAGGTTGGGTTGAGGAAAGAAACTCAACATCCGAGCATACTTTGTTGGGTTACGCTATCGCTACACCCAACCTACTTTTCTGAGTCCAAATTTTGTATATGATCAAGTCCCTAATTTATTTTGTCTGGGCTGGTTTATTTGAATTAGGAGGTTGTTATTTAATTTGGTTATGGTTGCGTCAAGGTCAGTCAATTTGGTTAGGAATTTTAGGTGGAATCACTTTAGCTCTTTATGGTGTAATTTCTACCTTGCAACCTGCTAATTTTGGCAGAGTCTATGCGGCTTATGGCGGTGTATTTATTGCAATGGCGATGCTTTGGGGTTGGCAAATCGATAAAGTCAAACCAGATAATTACGACTTGATAGGGACTTTCTTGATATTGCTAAGTGTTTTGGTTATTATCTTTGCACCCAGAAATTAAGTACAATTCCGCTTGTAATTTCTGGCATTATTTGGTTTGTTACTAATCTTGGACTTGGATATGTGAACTAACTCAAATACAAAAATTTATTTATACCGCAATCAATGTGAATCCTCAAACAAAAAATGCGAAAATTGCATCAATACACATTTATTAATGTCTTGACAACTGTCACAAGGATTATATTTTTGTTAATCTTTTGAAAAAAATTCAGTTGGGTATCTTTCGAGACAAAAATGAGTAGCAAAAAAGAATGCAATGTAGTTTAGTATACAAAAAATCTTGACTTTCAAGAAAAAAGGAAAGAAACAAGTGCTGAAGAAAGGCATCACGATCGCGGCTTTGACTATATTACTTTTAGGGTGGCCCCTCATGGGCAATGCGCTTGCCCAAACCCCAGCAGCACCACCCGCTGCTGATACAGGAGATACAGCATTTATGCTGGTGTCAGCAGCATTAGTTTTGTTGATGACACCAGGACTAGCATTCTTTTACGGTGGATTTGTACGATCGCGCAATATCCTCAACACTTTGATGATGAGCTTTGTGTTGATGGCAATTGTTGGCGTAACTTGGGTTTTGTGGGGATACAGCCTAGCTTTTGCGCCAGGAAACTCAATTATCGGTGGTTTGCAGTGGCTCGGGTTAAATGGTGTAGGGCTAGAAACAACTAATTATCTCCAAGGTTCTGAGCCGAAAGAGGTCGTTTCTTATGCTGGGACAATTCCTCATCAGGCATACATGATTTATCAAGCCATGTTTGCCATTATCACCCCTGCGTTGATTTCTGGTGCGATCGCCGAACGGATGAGTTTTCGCGCTTACAGTTTGTTTGTGTTGCTGTGGTCAACCTTTATTTACAGCCCTTTAGCACACATGGTCTGGGCTAAAGGTGGATTTCTTGGCTTATATGGCGGTTTAGGCGCGTTAGACTTTGCAGGTGGTACAGTCGTTCACATTAGTTCTGGGGTTTCGGCGTTAGTAGCGGCAATTGTTCTTGGGCCACGCAAAACTCACCCTGACCGCCTCAGCCCGCCCCATAACGTACCTTTTATCTTATTAGGTGCTGGCTTGCTGTGGTTTGGTTGGTTTGGCTTTAATGCGGGTAGTGCTTTATCTGCTGCTAGTGGCACTTCTGGTGATATCCCTACAAACATAGCCACCACTGCCTTTGTCGCTACCAATACGGCGGCGGCGGCGGCGGCTTTGATGTGGCTAATTTTAGAAGCAGCATTACGCGGTAAACCCACAGCTGTAGGTGCAGCTACAGGCGCAGTTGCAGGATTAGTAGGTATCACACCCGCAGCTGGATTTGTCACTCCTTTAGCGGCGATTTTAATTGGTTTTATTACCTCTTTTGTCTGCTTCTACGCAGTGAGTTTTAAACACAAACTCCAAATTGATGATGCCTTAGATACCTATCCGGTGCATGGTGTTGGTGGTACAGTGGGTGCGATTTTAACTGCTATCTTTGCTACCACCCAGGTTAATGGCGGCGGTAAAGATGGGGTATTACGTGGGAACTTTGGCGAACTCGGAGTAGAATTAGCAGCAATTGTAGTTGCCTATGCGATCGCCGCAATTGGTACTTTTATTATTCTGAAAGTAATCGATGCGACTGTGGGTCTGCGCGTCAAAGAAGAAGCCGAAATCCAAGGTTTGGATATCAACGAACACGGTGAAGAAGGTTACAACTCCGAATTTGGTGGCGATAGACCTATTACATAAATTTGCCAACCAATAGGTGTAAAACATTTATTCCAGATAGTGGGACTTTTGCAAACTAGCGTATAAAATTTGAGTCAAATTATTAGCAACATTCGCTAGTCGTGACCACTTCTGTAAAAACCTTCCCCCTTTGGGCATTTTTCTCGTTGGCAACCAACGGCATACTCATGTTGGCGGTCATCCTGCTGATTTTGCAACGGCAGAGATTGACCGCCGTTTTTAGTAGTTTGCCATCGCAACAGACAGTCAGTGCATCTCAAGCTGGTACAACCGAGTTAGGCCGCCGTCATCAACTTAATTACCAGCAGTGGTTAGATATTCTTAAACAAGAAGCTAAAGCTACCACTGAGCAAAATCCCGAACATTTAAGCATTTTGGTCGGAGACTCGATTAGTTTGTGGTTTCCGGTTGAGCTATTACCCGAAGATAGACATTGGCTCAATCAAGGAATTTCCGGCGAAACCAGCACTGGACTATTAAAAAGACTAGATATATTTGATAGCACTAAACCAGAAGTGATTTTTGTCATGATTGGTATTAATGACTTAATTCGCCAAGAAAGCGATGAAGTCATTTTAGATAATCAACGGCAAATTATCCGCTACCTCCGTAAAACTCATCCCAGCGCGCAAATTGTTGTGCAGTCGATTTTGCCACATGGTGCAGCCGAAGCCAGTTGGGAAGGGCGAGATAAACTTCTAGCGATTCCCAATAGCCGCATTCGCCAATTAAATCAACAATTACAAGCCATAGCAGCGAGACGCGGCGCAAAATATTTAGATTTATATTCCTTATTTGCCAATCAACAAGGTAATCTTCGCCCCGAACTTTCCAGCGATGGTTTGCACCTCAGCCCCGCCGGCTATCTAGTGTGGCGCACTGCATTGCAGATTTATACACAGTCAGGCAATAAGCAATAGGAGGGCAGAGGGGCAGGGAGCAGGAAGTTGAAATTTCATACTTCACACTTCACACTTCATACTTCTAAATTGTGTCTCCACGCGCGAAAATCAGAAACAGGAGACACTAAGAATTAAACATGGATACAAAAGCTTTCAAACGTACACTCCAGCATTCCGAAAATTACAATCGCAAAGGGTTTGGTCATCAAGCAGAAGTCACAACCCAATTACAATCTGAGTATCAAAGCAGTTTGATTCAAGAAATCCGCGATCGCAATTACGTCCTCGAACGTGGTGATGTTACCATCCGGCTAGCCCAAGCCTTTGGTTTTTGCTGGGGTGTAGAACGTGCTGTGGCTATGGCTTATGAAACTCGCCAGCACTTCCCCACAGAACAGATTTGGATTACTAACGAAATTATCCATAATCCTTCGGTAAATCAGCGAATGCAGGAAATGGAAGTTAAATTCATTCCTGTAGAAACAGGCAAAAAAGACTTTTCTGTGGTTGAAACCAATGATGTAGTCATCCTCCCAGCTTTTGGAGCCAGCGTCCAAGAAATGCAGATATTACACGATAAAGGCTGCAAAATCGTTGATACAACTTGTCCTTGGGTCTCTAAAGTTTGGAATACCGTAGAAAAGCACAAAAAAATCGATTACACCTCCATTATTCACGGCAAATATAAACATGAAGAAACCGTCGCTACCAGTTCCTTTGCAGGTAAATATTTAATTGTCTTGAATTTAAAAGAAGCACAATACGTTGCCGACTACATTCTTCATGGTGGTAATCGAGAGGAATTTTTACAAAAATTTGCCAAAGCTTGTTCGGCTGGATTTGACCCCGATACAGATTTAGAACGCTTAGGTATTGCTAACCAAACCACCATGCTCAAAGGCGAAACCGAACAAATTGGGAAGCTATTTGAACGCACGATGATGCAGAAGTATGGCCCCGACCAGTTAAATCAGCATTTTCAAAGCTTCAACACCATCTGTGATGCTACTCAAGAACGCCAAGATGCCATGTTGGAATTAGTACAACATGATTTAGATTTAATGGTGGTAATTGGTGGGTTTAACTCATCGAATACGACCCAATTACAACAAATTGCCTTTGAAAAAGGTATTCCTTCTTATCATATAGATTGTGTAGAACGAATTAAATCTGACAGTGCCATTGAACATCGTCAGTTAAATGGGGAGTTAGCGATCGCGCAAAATTGGCTACCCCCAGGTAAAATCGTCGTCGGCGTAACTTCCGGTGCATCCACCCCCGATAAAGTCGTCGAAGAGATCATAGAAAGGATTTTTACCCTCAAAGCCTAGATCAAACTTACGCAGTGTTAGGAAAAATCAAGGGTTTGAGGGAGAGTATAGGGGTATAGGGTGTAGGGGTGTATGGGTGTAAACCCTTACACCCTTTCTCAACAGACAAACCTTGTGCGTAATACCATTTCCCAAAATTACTGATACAAATCCCTTCCTCTGCCCCTCTGCTTCCTCTGCTCGCCTTAGGTAGATGTTGCCTGTGTAGCCGTGACTTCCAGTCGCCTTCGGGCAAGATATAAGCTTAGAAAAGCCATACTAAATCTGAATTCTTCGACTATTGTATAAAAAATTTACAAAGTATTAGTGTATTTTTTGCAAAAATTGAGAAGCCATCTAGTTAAATACCGCAGGTAGCACATCAGTAAATACGCAGGCAAAAAACTTTTAATGTAGAATAAAATGCAGAATTTTATGAAAAATCTCAGTATTTTACCGAGTCTGGCTACGTTAACCATCGGCTTGATATCTGTTCAAAGTGCCACAGCCGCAACATTAACTCTGGACTTTACCACGCTATCAGGTTTAACTGGTGGATCTCCGACCGAAACAGCTATTTTCCGGGCAGCAATTCCGACCTTAGACAATATTACGTCGATTGTGATTAAAGACAATAGTCAAGGTAATGGTGGTTCTACTGGTCAGGTCAGCGGCTTTGATTTAGACGCAATTAAACTTAGTTCTGTATTGACTAACAATGCATCTGCTGTGAATAGCATTGCTGCTTTAGATGCGTTTGATTTTAGTTCAATTGGCACTACTTTGACTTTAGGAACTCAGCGGCCACCTGTCAACGCTGAATTGTTTGGTACTACAGGCGGTGTGCTTAACAATACTGTTGCTACTCTAGGGAATTTTGATGCTAATTCTACTACTGACCCAAGTAGGATTTTTGGATTTGTCAGCTTGGGAGATGGTGGTCAAATTGAATTTAAACTCAAAAATCCAATTTCTATTACTACTCCCCTTTACCTTTATATCGGTGAAGTCGGTAACAACGGTGAGGTAGGAATTGGACAAGTAATTGGAACCCCACAAACAAGTCGAATTCCTGAGCCAAGTAGTATATTTGCTTTGTCTTTAGCGGGAATATTTTTGGCGGTGAACCGCAGTAAAAAAACTCAAGTTGAATAGACCTGCCTTAACAATAGGGTCTAGGGACTAGAGAAGATAGATTTTGATTGTTCCTTGTGAACTTAGTTAATTAGAGGTTGGCAATAGAAAAACTTGGGGCTGTTTCTCCGCAGTCGTTCCACTTGGGGAAACCCCAAGACCCAATTATTCTCTTTTCCCTGTTCCCTTTCAACGCAAATTATTTCAAAAATCAAAGCAGATTGCTATGAGTAAGTCGATGCAATAAAACCAAACTATGTGAATAAAAGTAAATAAGACTCAAACGTTTTCTCCCCCTGCTCCCTGCTCCCTGCTCCCTGCCCCCTGCCTTATTCCAACAATAATTATTTACACCGACTTATTTATATCTCTGGTATTAGTAGGTAAACATAGGTATTTTACCTATGTTTTTTCTTTCTAGAAGTTATGTGAAAGAGAATTGATGCGATCGCAAACTCACAGATGAAAAGAGATTGAGGATGCTGCTATATTTTACATTTATTAATTCAAGGATTATATGTCAGGTTCAGTTGATAATTCTGCCCCATTGCTAGAAGTTAAAAATGTCCATGCTGGTTACATCAAAGATGTAGACATCTTGCAAGGTGTAAATTTTCAGGTAGCAGTTGGAGAATTAGTCACGGTTATTGGCCCCAACGGTGCAGGTAAATCTACTTTGGCAAAGACCATTTTTGGACTTTTAACACCACATACAGGCACAATTACCTTCAAAGGCGAGAATATTGCTGGACTCAAATCAAATCAAATTGTGAAAAAGGGAATGTGCTACGTTCCCCAAATTGCCAATGTATTTCCTTCTTTGAGTGTGGAAGAAAATTTAGAAATGGGAGCTTTTGTAAGTAACGCTCCCTTAAAACCCATCAAAGATCAAATATTTGCGATGTTTCCCAAATTAAGCGATCGCCGTCGTCAACGGGCTGGTACACTCTCAGGTGGAGAACGTCAAATGCTGGCGATGGGTAAAGCTTTGATGTTGGAACCAAGTTTATTACTCTTAGATGAACCTTCTGCGGCTTTGTCCCCCATTCTGGTGACACAGGTATTTGAACAAATTAAACAAATTAACCACGGGGGTACAGCAATTGTACTTGTAGAGCAAAATGCCCGTAAAGCTTTAGAAATGGCTCATCGTGGTTATGTCCTAGAGTCTGGACGTGATGCAATGTCTGGCCCTGGACAAGAATTGCTCAATGACCCGAAAGTAGGTGAACTGTATTTGGGTGCAGGGAAAGGTCATTGATGTATGGAAGAGAATAGGGAATAGGGAATGGGGGGTGAATGTATCAAAAAAACTTTAACATCTTACACCCTTACACCCCTACACCCAGTCTCTACAGAGTAAGCCCTACTCCCCAATTACAACGGCTTTTTCCCAACAATAGTGCGGTGGCGGGGGTCACTAGCAACTTCAATTGTGGGTGAAAAGCCTACTTCCTCTAAGGTTGCTTGAATATCAAACCCGTAATAATCATCACTCCAAGGTTCTGTGCTTTTCATTAAAGTGAAGAGTGCAGGCGGGAGGTTTTGAATTACAGGCGATCGCGGGTTATTATCTACTAAAGCAATATAGCCACCTGGCCGCAATAAACGTCTAGCTTCGGTAAAAATTTCTTTGCTGGCGTGGCTTGGTAGTTCGTGACAGACAAACTGAAGTGTGACTAAATCAAAGGAATTGTCTGGTAAGCCTGTATTTTCCGCCCTAGCATGAACCCACTGAGAAATTTCGTTATTGACATCTCTTGCTTTCGCCACCGACAGCATATAAGGTGATAAATCTAAACCAACAGTGCGAATTGGCTGTTCTTGCTTTTGTTGATAGTAACGGTGCAACGCCAAGGTAGACAAACCAATAGAACAGCCGATATCTAGAATTTCTCTCACCTGCAAAGGGCCGTAAGCTGCCAAAACATCATGAAAAGTGCCGCGTAGTCTAGCATGGGCCGCTTCCCAAGCTAGGTTTTCTTGAGGCCAAACACGCAAAGCCATTGCATAGGTAGCTGACTCCGCTTCAAAAGCCGCTTCCCAGCAAAGATTACCATCAGCGTAGGCATGAAATGGCACTTTGTAATATTCGGGATACACAACTTCAGGGTTGGTAACAGAACTCAGCAGTTGTTTTGTCATCAACCCTTTGAGGGCTTCAGAGTTTTTGCGCCAGGGAATCCCGTTTTTTTCGGCTGTTGTGATTAATACTTGTCTGGCTTGGTATTTCATCACATTGTAGATGGGTTTAGTCTGGATGAGCAAATTTACGAACTTGGAGAGTAAGCTTTCACCAGCCCAATCAGGTTTAATTTTATTTTTCATCACTGTACGGGAATGAAGCGATAATTGCCTATACCTATTGTAGGTTTTATCTGGCTTAGGCAATCATTTCTGTGTGATGACTTACGCACAAAAATGGCCTGTCAGTCATTAATCATTAACTAATCCCTAATGCTAAACCCCACTAAGTTACGGTGGGGTTTTAAAATTGGAAAGCATTAACTAGAGTGAAGCTAAACAGCGTCTTATGCCTGATTTTTTATTGGAAGTTGGTACAGAAGAACTACCTGCGAATTTTCTCAGTGATGCCATCGTACAATGGCGATCGCGCATTCCCCAAACTTTGGCAGCCAATAGTCTCAACAGTGACGCTGTAGAAGTTTACGGTACTCCCCGACGCTTGGCGGTACTTATCAAAGGTCTACCACAACAACAACCAGACCGAGAAGAAGAAATTAAAGGGCCACCCGCCCAAGCTGCTTTTAAAGATGGTCAACCAACCCCAGCTGCTGCTGGCTTTGCGAAAAAGCAAGGTGTGGAACTGAGCGCGCTACAAATTCGCCCCACAGATAAAGGCGATTTTGTGTTTGTGAACAAAAAAACACCTGGTCGTCCGGTAGCCGATATTTTGACCGAACTGGTTCCCCAATGGATTTTCAATTTAGAAGGTAAGCGGTTGATGCGTTGGGGTGACGGCGATGTGAGATTTTCGCGTCCGGTGCGTTGGCTGGTGGCGTTGTTGGATGAGGCGATTTTGCCGATAGAATTGGTGAATGGTTCTGATAGAATTACCAGCGATCGCATTTCGCATGGTCATCGTGTTTTACATCCCGAAACTATAACTATTAACCAAGCAACCCATTACGTTGAAACTCTACGTTCTGCTTATGTAGTAGTTGATGATCATGAACGGACAACTACAATTGAAAAAGAAGTTCACTCAGCCGTTAATTCTGTCAATGGTTCTACAGAAATTTATCCCGACTTATTAGCAGAAGTAACTAACTTAGTAGAATGGCCTTCTCCTGTTGTTGGTAAATTTGACTCAGAATTTTTAAATTTACCCACAGAAGTTATTACAACTGTGATGGTGAGCCACCAAAGATATTTTCCTGTTTTTAAAGGAGAAAATCATCAAGAATTACTGCCACATTTTATCACCGTTTCTAATGGCGACCCGACAAAAGCAGATATTATCGCTAAAGGTAATGAAAGAGTCATCCGCGCCCGATTAGCCGATGGACAGTTTTTCTATAACGCCGATATTGCTAAACCTTTAGAAAGCTTTTTACCCCAGCTAGAAAAGGTAACTTTCCAAGAAGATTTAGGTTCGCTACGTGCCAAAGTAAATCGCATCATTAATATTGCCGAGCAAATTGCTACACAATTACAATTAGACGAAACCGACCGCCAAAATATTCAACGTGCTGCTTTATTGTGTAAAGCTGATTTAGTCAGCCAAATGGTTTATGAATTCCCTGAGTTGCAAGGCATTATGGGGCAAAAATATGCTTTGGCAAGTGGCGAAAATGCCGCAGTTGCAACAGCAATTTTTGAACATTATTTACCACGGGGAGCCGATGATATCTTACCGGAAACTTTAACAGGTCAAATTGTCGGCATAGCTGATAGATTAGATACTTTAGTTAGTATTTTTGGCTTGGGGATGATTCCTTCTGGCTCCTCTGACCCCTTTGCTTTACGTCGGGCGGCGAATGCGATTGTCAATATTGCTTGGGTGGCAAATTTAGGAATTAATTTAGATAATTTATTGCAGCAAACAGCCGCTAATTTTGCCCAGGAATATAACAAAGAATCAGGGGCATTAGTCACAAGCTTACAAGAATTTTTCCTGCAAAGAATTAGGACATTACTACAAGAAGAAAAACAAATTGATTATGATTTGGTTAATGCTGTATTGGGAGAAAATGACCCAGAATATACAGAAAGAGCATTGCAGGATTTATTAGATGTCCGCGATCGCGCCTTATATCTGCAACAAATCCGCAATGATGCTACCCTCGATAAAATCTACGAAACTGTCAACCGTTCTACCCGCCTCGCCGCCCAAGGTGATTTAAATACCAAACAGCTAGAACCAGCAGGTTTAATTAATGCTGAACTATTCCAAAAATCATCTGAAAAAGCATTTTACGATGCCATTGTGGAATTAGTACCCCAAACCCAAACCGCCCAGCAATCAAGAAACTATCAGCTGTTAGTTGCAGCGTTAGAAAAAATCGCCCCTACTGTCAGTAATTTCTTTGATGGCCCGGAAAGCGTGTTAGTTATGGATACAAATACTGACATTAAGCGCAATCGCTTGAATTTGCTCGGATTATTGCGAAATCACGCGCGTGTGTTAGCTGACTTTGGAGCGATCGTCAAAAATTTGTAGCATAGATCAACAAAATATGGTGTAAATGTTGCCAATAAGCGTTAGTATAGGGAGTGCTTAACCAGGGGTCTCTGCTACAGTCTATGTCCAAAGCTCATGTAATTGGATTAGGTAAGTCCGGTGTTGCTGCGGCGAGATTGTTGAAACGGGAAGGTTGGGAGGTGGAGCTAGGCGAGCGAAACACCTCTAGTGCCTTCCTGCAACAACAACAACAACTTGCTGCCGAACAAATCACCGTTAAACTAGGATATTCCCTAGATTTAACCAGTCCTGATTTACCCCAATTAATTGTTGTTAGTCCCGGTGTACCTTGGGATATTCCCGTGTTAGTCAAAGCACGAGAACTAGGGATTGAAACAATTGGCGAAATGGAACTTGCTTGGCGACATTTAAAATCTCAGCCTTGGGTAGCCATCACTGGTACAAACGGCAAAACAACCACCACAGCCTTAATTGCCGCCATTTTCCAAGCCGCCGATTTTGATGCCCCCGCCTGCGGTAACATCGGCTATGCAGCTTGTGAAGTCGCCCTAGCCCCTAAGCTTCCTGATTGGGTCATCGGTGAAATTAGCAGCTATCAAATCGAATCATCCTCATCCTTAGCGCCCCGCATCGGCGTGTGGACAACATTTACACCAGACCACCTCGCCCGCCACAAAACGTTAGAAAATTACTACGACATCAAAGCCAAGCTGTTACAGCAGTCTCAGTTACAAGTATTTAACGGCGATGATGCTTATTTAAATAAAGTCGGTCTGAATCATTGGCCCGATGCTTATTGGACAAGTGTTAAGGGTAAAGATTTTTTAATTGGCGACAAAGGTTTTTACATCGAAGATGGCTGGGTGATTGAGAAAATCAACGCCACCTCCACACCAACCAAAATTATTCCCGCCTCTGCATTACGCATGGTTGGAGAACACAATCTGCAAAATCTCCTCATGGCTGTAGCTGCAGCCAGATTAGCAGATATTCAACCCGACGCAATCACCACAGCCATTGAACAATTCCCTGGCGTTCCCCACCGTTTAGAACATATCTGTAATTGGGAAGGAATTGACTTTATCAACGACAGCAAAGCCACCAACTACGATGCGGCCGAAGTCGGGTTAGCATCGGTAAAAAGTCCGACAATTTTGATTGCGGGGGGAGAAGCCAAACCCGGCGATGATACAGGTTGGTTAGCCAAAATCCAAGCCAAAGCCGCAGCAGTATTACTCATTGGCGCAGCCGCACCAGCCTTTGCCCAACGCTTACAAGAAGTAGGTTACACCAATTACGAAATCGTCGAAACAATGGCAAAAGCTGTACCTCGGTCAGCAGAATTAGCCAAACAGCATCAAGCACCTGTAGTTTTGCTGTCTCCCGCTTGTGCAAGTTTTGACCAGTATCCTAACTTTGAAGTGCGCGGTGACGATTTCCGCCAATTATGTTTGGCTTGGGCAGCTAAATAAGCGTCAAGCTAGTATGGTGTTATGAAACAGGGTAAAACCGCTATAGCAGTCTTGCTATAGCGGTTACTAATTGAGATTATCGAAAATACACAATCATTTTTAACTTAGAAGAACCATTCGGGAACAGCTTCTTCTTTGGTATTGGTGTTGCGAGATGGTGTTTCACGATTGAACTTCATATGAATTGAGCGTGTTTGCTCACCATCAGCGGCAACTGCCACAATTGGGTAGTCAATCAAACCATCTTGGAAGGACATTTGGAAGCGGAATGTACCATCGGGATTGAGTTTGATTTCACGTCCGCCAATAGTAACGGTAGCATCGGGTTCAGTTGCACCGTAAACAATCAATTCAGCATCAGCAATTAACCAAAACTGACGGGGACGAATTGGAGGTGCGGAGCCGGAGAAGCCAACACCAGACATTCCTACACCAGACATGGTTAAACCAGAGGTGGTGGGAACTGCCCACATACCTACACCAGAGGGGAAGATGTAGGAACTGATTGCTTGTTCGGGACGAACAGAACCAGGTACGTGCTGCATGGAACCAAACAAAGAACCTGCAACCCGTTGTGCTTCGGCGGATTCTGCCAAACCAAAGATTTGGTCGTAAATGGGGTTGCTGCCATTGACTCCAGCTGAGGCTGTCGCTAGTTTCTTCGCAGGTGGTACTAGTTCGTACAAAGTCTTACCACGTAAGTCTTCTTCAAATTCAACTTTGATGAAGACATCTTCAATCCAGTCGGATGGGTATACAGGAGGAATGTGTACTTGGGCAGAACGAGCTAAGACTAACCAACGACCATCAGGTGTACGATAACCGATATCAATGACATAATCGCGATCGCTCACGGGAATTGGTAAATACCATTCCCTAGCTAGTTCATCAACTGGATATTCTTGAATGCTGTGAGGACTTTGATACTCAAGATTGATGTCGGTAACATCATAAATCCGCAGTGCTAATTGCTGTCCACCTTGCCGACGCAGTTCTTGTTTATGCTCGTTGGGAATGTCCCAGTAAGTATAAGCCCATTGGGGATCGCGTGGTAAAAGTACAATCCGACTTTCACCGTATCCACCTGGCAAATCTAAAAGTCCTTCATCAACATCAGCCAGAGAGCCACCAGTACGGTCTTCTTGACCTAATTCAAATTTTGCTGCTTCCACGGTTTCCTGTGCCTCCAGTGAACGAGATGGGCTGAGTGAAACTTTGCTACGTTGTACTTCTTGAATAGCTGCTAGTAATTGTGATTTACGCATTCGGCTATAGCGGGAGACGCTATACTCACTGGCAACTCTTCTCAGTTGCCTCAAAGTCATCTCCTCTAGCGGTGGGCGTTCTTTTGCCATTACTTTGGCCTCCAGTAGTTTGAATGGTAAATTATTTCTCTGGGTATAAAGAAGGCTTGGTAAGAGGCTGTTTATCCCAGATGAATTTTTTTATTCCTGACTCCTGGTTTTGCCCAGTTTTAAAGTTTTTTAATTGGCTTTTAAAAAGAGGGTCACTCCCTTTTAATTTCCTTAAATACTTGAATAAGCATTTTTCGGGATCGGAGGAGTCGCTTTGTTAAATCAATATTAACCAGTAAACCTCTGTATCGATCAAGGGGTCTAAAGACGGTTTTTTAAGGCTTTCACGTAGTTAATAGCTATTCAGGGATCATATTGTCATGAAATTATGATATTTGAGTTTCATAGCAATCGTCTATTGTTAGGAAACCATGACAATACTTCTATCGGGTGAGTAAAAGCCTGAATTTGTCCGCACTTGGTGATGTAAATACGTCAAAATCTAATTGAAGAACTCAAAATTCAGGAGTCATTAATTCTGATCCCTGAATTTTTGTCAAATAACAGCCATCGCATCTTACACACCATGCAGATTACCCAGAGCCTTCATAGTGCTATTCTCGTCACTGATTTAGAACGCGCCGAACACTTTTATGGCCAAGTGTTGGGCTTATCCAAAATCGACCGATCCCTGAAATACCCTGGCGCATGGTATCAACTTGGTAACTATCAACTTCACCTCATAGTCGCATCAACTGTTCCGACCGAAAACCAAAACGAAAAATGGGGACGTAACCCTCACATTGCTTTTGCGGTGGCTGATTTAGAACAAGTTAAACAAGAATTACTCACTCACAATTATCCTATTCAAGCTAGTGCCTCCGGTCGCCCCGCCATTTTTACCAAAGATCCCGATGGGAATGTGATTGAGATGAGCCAGGGATGAAAGTGTGAAGTATGAAGTGTGAAGTATGAAGTGTGAAGTATGAAGTATGAAGTATGAAATTTAATTCCAGGACTTACGCAAAATTATGAAAAAACGAACCGCAAAGGGCGCATAGACGCGATAGCGGTGAAGCAGTGCGTTGGGCGGGTTCCCCGACTCCCTCACTGCTGAACCCGTTAGCGAAGCGGTAGCGAGTCTTCGAGCGTCAGGGCTTCCCGCAGGGTAGGACACGAAGTTATAAGAGTTCGAGAGGGTTCTTGCGTAAGTCCTAAATTCTTCTGACTTTTGCCTTTTACCTTTTACCTTTTACCTTTTACCTTTTACCTTTTACCTTTTGCCTTTTTTTACCTCCTGACCAATGACAATCATTGCCTACATTTATTGTGATCCCTTGCTGGAAGCTGTTCCCGATGATGTTGATTGGGGATGGGAGGTGGTGCGGGTTTATCAGGATTTGGGCAAATCTGAGACGCGATCGCAGTTAAAACAATTACTCATTGACTGCGAACATGACACAGTAGAATGTTTATTGGTGCGACGTTTGGAAGAATTGGGAGATACAGTCAAACAAGTAAGCGATCGCGTCACTCAATTAGAAGCATTAGGTATTGCGGTAATTGCGATTGAACAAGGGTATACATCACAACAGTCAAATTTTCGGGCTGAGTTGCTGCAACTTGTGCAAGAAATTCAATATCAACAACGCAGTCGCCGGATTCGTCAAGGACACGCGCGCAATCGTTTAGACGCAGCACCCCCACCAGGAAAAGCACCCTACGGTTATCGCCGGGGTCAAGGAAAATACATTCTTGACCGCAGCACTTCCCCAGTTGTGAAAGATTTTTTTGATAACTTTTTACTTTACGGTTCTTTGCGGGGCGCAGTCCGTTATTTAGCGAAAAAATATGCGAAGAAAATTTCCGTAACTACTGGAAGACGCTGGTTAACTAACTCTATTTATCGGGGAGATACAGCTTATCTCAATGGTGAGATTATTTCTGATACGCATACGCCGATTATTTCCAGGGAAGAAGCCGCCCAAATTGACCGACTTTTACGCCGGAATAGCCGCTTACCTTCTCGAACTGCAAGCGCGCCGCGTTCTTTAGCTGGGTTAGTTGTGTGTGGCGAATGTCAATCACATACAACAGTTACCCGCGTCACTCGCCGCTATCAAGATAAAGAATATTTGTATTTACGCCCGATTAATTGTCCTAAAAAACCCAAGTGTCGGGCGATTTCTTACCCAGAAATTTTGCAATGTACCATCGAAAAAGTTTGTCGTGAATTACCTTTAGCGGTTGCGGGGATGAATTCACCCCAACTAGATGCAGTTAAGAATAGTTTAGGAGATGCGATCGCGCGTCAACAAGAAATCCTTGCTCAGTTACCAAATTTAATTGAAACTGGCATTTTAGATGCAGAAACAGCAAAATTCAGGGCTTACAAAATCCGCACTGAAATCTCGACATTACAGGCCAAATTAGCAACACTTCCACCTGTTAATTTGCGTTCTGTGGCTCAAGCTGTTTCTATTCCCCAATTTTGGTTAGATTTGTCTGAGGCAGAAAGACGCTTTTATCTGCGGGAATTTATTCGGCAAATAGAAATAATTAGGCAAGACAAGGAATGGGATTTGCGCGTGATATTTATTTTTTAGTCATTTGTCATTTGTAATTGGTCATTTGTTTTCAAAACTCCATCATTCAAGCAAAAAGCTCGAAACTTCGCCTTCAAAACAGCAACGTTGAGTCTTTAAACACAAAGTTTCCACTTCAGAACACCATCATTCAAGCAAAAAGCTCAAAACTTCGCCTTCAGAACAGCAACGTTGAGCCTTTGAACACGAAGTTTCGACTTCAGAACACCATCATTCAAGCAAAAAGCTCGAAACTTCACCTTCAGAACAGCAACGTTGAGCCTTTGAACACGAAGTCTCGACTTCAGAACACCATCATTCAAGCAAAAAGCTCGAAACTTCACCTTCAGAACAGCAACGTTAAGCCTTTGAACACGAAGTCTCGACTTCAGAACACCATTATTTAATAGAATTTACGCAAAAAACCTCTCATAATCTCATTTCTCCGCGATCTCTGCGCCTCTGTGGTTCGATTTTCCGTTGTCTTCGGCAAGAATATTTATTCAATCTCAAACTGGTGCTTGGTTATTGAGCCAGTTTCAGCAACAGGAAAGTTGAAGAATTTGTGCATAAGGTAAAATAACAGCGATTGCACCCCAGATAAACATTCATTAATGAAAATTCCGTTGTCAGCTGTTAGGCAAAACCGCATACTCTTGGCTGTGTTGCTCATTGGTACAGCATTAATCATTACCCTAGCGCTGTCTCTGTCGCAAGGAGCCGTACCTTTAAGTCTTGAGCAATTGTGGCAAGCAATTCTCCACAAAGGCGATCCCACTAACCAGACTATTATCTGGGATTTGCGACTGCCGCGAATTATCGCTGCTGTAATTGTTGGTGCAGCTTTGGGAATGTCCGGCGCATTACTACAAGGGATGTTACGCAACAGTCTAGCTGACCCCTTTATTTTGGGAATTTCCGCAGGTGCAGGACTAATTGTCATTGTCATGATTACTTGGCAAGTCTTCCCCATCGCAATTCCCTTCGCTGCTTGGCTAGGCGCGATTTTAACTTCAGCAGTTGTGATTTTTCTTGGTCGTGCGGGGTCAGGAATTTCGATTGAAAAGTTGATTTTAGGGGGAGTTGCGGTCAGTTCTTTATTAGGCGCGGTGCAGGGTACATTGTTGTTACTCGCCGAAGATGGTCAAATTCAAACTGCTTTGAGTTGGTTAGTGGGTAGCTTAAATGCGAGGGGATGGAAAGAAGTAACGACAGCTGGCCCTTATATAATTTTGGCGTTGTGTGCTGGATGGTTGCTGGCGCGCTCAGTAAATGTGCTGGCGTTAGGAGATGATTTAGCTGTGGGTTTGGGAGTTTCCTTGACAAGATCGCGTTTATTAATCGGTGGAGTTGCAACTTTATTAGCTGCTGGCGCAGTTAGTATTGGTGGTTTAATTGGCTTTGTCGGTTTGATAGTTCCTCACGGTGTGCGTTTACTAGTGGGTACAGACCACCGCTTTGTTTTACCATTGTCAGCATTGGCGGGTGCATGGTTGCTGACCTTTGCTGATTTACTTTCGCGCCTGGGTGCAGTCGAACTCCCTGTAGGTTCGGTCACGGCTTTGTTAGGTTCACCTTTATTTATCTGGTTGCTTTATCGTCGTCGTTCTGCTGGATTAAATTAAGTTTAAAAATGCCCTTAGAACTGCAAAATCTCACTGGCGGGTATACCGCAGAACCAATTGTGCGAGATATTAACCTCACCTTACAAACAGGGGAATGGTTAAGTTTAGTAGGTGCGAATGGTTCAGGTAAATCCACATTACTTAAACTATTGAGTCGGATTCTCACGCCACAAACAGGAATTGTCTTACTGGATGGCAAAGCAATTCATTCGCAACCACCAAATGTAGTAGCGCAGAAATTAGCATTATTACCGCAACAACAAACTATTCCGGCTGGTTTAACAGTGCGGCAATTAGTCAGTTTAGGACGTACACCGCATCAACCTTGGTGGCAATGGGAATTAACAGCCCAAGATTGGCAGAAAGTTGAAACAGCAATTCAAAAGACGCAATTAGAAGATAAACGCGATCGCCTAGTTGAACAACTCTCAGGCGGGGAAAGGCAACGGGCTTTTTTAGCTTTAGCCTTAGCACAAGAACCAAAGGTATTATTATTAGATGAACCGACAACTTATTTAGATATCAACTATCAATTACAACTATTAGAACTGCTCAAAAATTTAAATCAAGAGCAAAAATTAACGATTGTGACAGTGTTACATGAATTGAATTTAGCTGCAAGATATAGTTCTCGCATTGCTTTATTACAAGATGGTCAATTGTGGGGAGTAGGCACACCAAAAGATGTGTTGACACCACAGGCGATCGTTCAAGTTTTCGGCGTAGAAGCTGTAATTATTCACACACCTGTAGGTTTACAAGTTTGCGCTATTTCTGCAGTTTAAATTTAATTACCTCAATTCCCAATAAATTTGCAATCAATAATTTTATCTTTTTTCTTATTAGACCTCTTGCATGAATCAGATTGTGCCTATTAAAAAAGTTAATTTTCCATAACTCTTTGCGCCTTTGCGTGAGGTTGAAAATTCGTATTTTATAACATTCGTGCAAGAAGTCTATTCTTTTCTTGGCGTTCTTAATATTACACCCTACCCTCACCAAAAATCTGATACAGATGTAAACCCCCAAAGCTTTGCTGCATCTAAATTTTTTAATTGCGGTAGCGAGCCTGCGATAGCGAAGCGTTAGCGAATCTTTGAGCGTCGGAATGAGCGTCATTGCGAATTGGTATCACACCCCTATACCCTAAATCAATCTTTTTGGGGCAGAACTTAAAAAACCTACACCTGTCAGTACACCCTACCCCCTAATTAATCACCGCAAGTAACAATGTATTAACTCAATTCAGTTAATGTCGGCAATTTTCTACAATAATCGCAGTGAATATAAAAAATTGGTGTCAGCAAGCAAATGTCTAAAACTGTTGCCGACGTGATGAGCCACGACCCGATTGTTGTGCGGGCAGAAACTCCACTTAAAGAAGCCATTCAGATTTTGGCAGAAAAACGCATCAGTGGGCTACCTGTGGTGGATGATGTCGGTAAATTGGTAGGAATTATCTCAGAAACAGATTTAATGTGGCAGGAAACGGGCGTAACTCCACCTGCTTACATCATGTTTTTAGATAGTGTCATCTATTTAAAAAATCCTGCTACTTATGACCGGGATTTACACAAAGCCTTAGGGCAAACAGTCGGGGAAGTGATGAGCAAAAACCCCATAACTATTTCCCCAAACAAAACATTAAAAGAAGCCGCACAAACCATGCACGATCGCAATGTGCATCGCTTACCTGTACTTGATAATGACTGTCAAGTAGTTGGCATTCTGACCCGTGGGGATGTGATTCGGGCAATGGCCGCAAGTTAAAAATAGTCAACTCTCTTTGGAAAAGGGAACAGGGAAGGGGCAACAGTTATGCCCTATGCCCTATTCCCTATTAAGTTTAAGAGTTGCTTGACTATGGACAATTGACCATTGACTATTAACTATGGACATTTTTTAAAACATCTTTGAAATCGGGTTAATTAAATGACTATCACTCCTGAGTCAGTAAGACAAATGCTCAGTTCTGAGGATTTGGGCGATCGTTTACGTGCAGTAAATCAAATCCGCGAGTTAGAACCAGCTATTGGTTTAGAACTAGTACAAGTTGCTATAGGCGATAGCAACTCTAGAGTTCGCTACTCAGCTGTGAGTCAGATGGATACGCTCGGTACACAAGATTTGCAATTATCTTTGGATATTTTACGCGATCGCTTACTCAATGACCCCGAAGCTGATGTCCAAGCAGCCGCCGCAGACTGTTTAGGAGCGTTAAAACTACACGATGCTTTCGCAGATTTACAACAGCTTTATCACTCTACCAATGAGTGGTTAGTCCAATTTAGCATTATCGCCACTTTAGGAGAGTTGGGCGATCCACGATCCTTTGAATTACTCCAAGAAGCACTCTCATCTGAAAATGAATTAATCCAAACAGCTGCTATTAGCTCCTTTGGAGAGTTGGGCGATATCGAAGCAATTCCTTTATTAGCTCCGTATTCTACCAATCCCGACTGGCAAATCCGCTATCGAGTTGTTCAAGCTTTAGCGCGTTTAGGTGGTGCAGAAGCCAAATCCATCATCGAAACCCTAGTCAATGATGAAGTCGAAGCCGTCGCCCTAGAAGCTCAAAAATCCTTGTAGGTTGTCAAATTAGGGCTGGTTGAAAAAGTCCTTTGGTAATGGTAGGGGACAGGGAACAGTTTTTACCTGATTATTGCCAATTTTTCGGGGTCTAAAACTCCCCATTCCCTACCCACCAAACTCAGCATTTATGGATTAACTTCTGTACAAAACCATTCTTGATTTTCATCAAGCTGATAAATCATTCTATTTTGTGGTTCACCGCGCAACTCTAAATGATCAACTTCCACAGGATCAAGTAAGAGCAAGCAAAAATTGAAAACTGGTTGTAAAGGATCAGGGGCTGGTGGTGTAAACGCCTCTGGTTTTGTGTCTCTGGTTTTACCAGGATGCGGCCAAGCAAATTGTAACCGTGCTGCATCACTAAGTGCTTGCCAAGTAGCGAGTCTGGCTGATTGCAGTGCAGCATCATTACTATCTACTAAATTTAAGCCGCCAGCAATGCGAAACTGTTCGCGGGTGTTGGGGAAATACCAGCAAGCTTCCGCCCAAGGTTGAGATTTTATCTGGTCAATTTTATCGCTACGGGTGTCAGTAATAAATTTTAGCTGATTGGTATCGTTGAGAAAGTCACGAAAGACTACAGTCCGATTAGCAGGACGATGATCTGCCCGGATTGTCGCCAATTGTAGGTAACGAGAGTATATCAGACTACGGTTGCGATGTAGGGCGCGAGCGATCGCACTTCGCCAAGGAGCAAGGGACATTGTGAAGTTTCGTTGCAATTGGTACAGCTACAGACGTAGCGCAAAGTGGGAAATTTTGCAATCTTTTATCCTCAACCTACTTGGCGTATAGTCGTAATCTATTCAAAACCAACAAGACTTGATTATGGTTCGAGAGCTTGAAAGAAAACGTCAGGGTGTGACATTTCCCGAAACTGCGCCAGCAGCCAATCCTGTATTTTTCAGGACTTACAGCCGCCGGACGGGAGTAGGATTAAGAGAATCATGGGATGAAGTGTGCGATCGCACCATCCAAGGCTTAATCGAATTAGGTAAGCTCAACCCAGAAGAAATCGCCCTCCTAGAAAAAACCCAACACCAACTCAAAGCGTTACCTAGCGGCCGCTGGCTGTGGGTAGGTGGTACAGATTGGATAAACAAACCCAAAAACTTCTCCGGTGGGTATAATTGCACCTCCACCAATCTCCAAGACTGGAAAGCCTTCGGTTTAATGATGGATTTGGCCATGATGGGCTGCGGTACAGGAGCCATCATCGAACCACAGTATATTAATCAACTGCCTGCCATCCGTAATCGCCTCCATGTCACCGTACAAGGCGAAATCGGCAGCACTCCAAAAAACTTACGTCGTGAATTTACACAAACCGATATAGAAGGCAACCGCGTTATCATTCATGTTGGTGATAGCCGCGAAGGTTGGGTTGCATCTTATCAAACTTTGTTGGAACTTTCCACAGACGAAAGATTTACAGATAATGTAGCAGTATTTGTTGATATCAGCGATGTCCGTCAAGCCGGGGAAACACTCAACGGTTTTGGCGGTGTTGCCAATCCTGTGAAATTACCAGGATTGTATCAACGTTGTGCTGACATCTTAAATAAAGCTTTAGGCAGACAATTAAATTCTGTAGAATGCTGCCTATTAATCGATGAAGCTGCTGTAACAATTGTTGCAGGCAATATCCGAAGAAGTGCGGGGATTCGCCAGTTTGTTGCTGAAGACCAATTAGGAGCAAATGCCAAAGATAATCTCTGGCAACAAGACGAAAACGGTAACTGGCGCATTGATCCTGAACGTGATGCTTTACGGATGGCGAATCACAGTAGGGTATTTCACCATAAACCAACTTTACAAGAGTCAATTGAAGCCGTCCGTAAGCAATATTACAGTGGCGAAGGCGCGATTCAATGGGCTGGGGAAGCTGTTGCGAGAGCTAACATTGATTTGCTTTCTACCCAAGCATTGAAAAAAGAGTTCTTGCAAGCTTATGAACAAGGAACCGCTAAAGACTGGTTGCAACAACACTATCCAGAAATAGATGCTAGTGAATTAGAACATCGTTTAGCTCGTTTTGGGTTAAACCCGTGTGGTAAGTAATGTTGCCTCACGTTAAACACCGGGGAAAATCGGTGAACCCTGCGATTGGGAATACCGAGGTAATCAAAGGAATTAAAAAACCTTAGACACTGTACAGACTAGAGAGTGAAACTTTTTAAGCTATAAATAATTAGAAATTTACGTAGTTTAAAAAGAATATAATCTGGGTTATGCCCACGTTAGAGATAACGGCTCCACGAGTCTCCGGCTACTAAATATTAGTAGAAAATATAGTCGGATCTACGAGGAATTAAGAACTCGTAGAACCAGGGGATAAAGAGCCTCTGGGTTAACAAAATGGAAATTATTGGTAGCAACTTTCACTGCAATCTTTCAGAGATTCATCTCAATCAAATTGACCCATTTAATTACAAAGAACAAGAGGAAGCTTTCACTGCTGGGGCGTTATCTGTAGCGACACTTCTCAACCATAAATTCTTAGAACCGCGCTATCAATATAGTCGTGAATTAGACCCAATTGTTGGGGTTTCTTTTACAGGCTTATTTGATTTCTTTGTTCATGCTTTTGGCGTGGACTGGTTGCGCTGGTGGGCAGAAGGTAGACCCGCAACTCCCCAAGGGTTAGCATTTAAGCACCAAGAAGAAAAATATCTCAGCTTTTGGAGAGAAGTAGTACACAAGGCAGTGTGGGATTATTGCGATCGCCATCACCTCAAACGCCCTAATCGTTGTACTACAGTCCAACCTAGCGGTACTAAATCTCTGTTATCTGGCGCAAGTTCTGGATGGCATCCACCCAAAGCCCAAAGATTTATTCGCCGTATCACTTTCCGCAAAAATGACCCAGTAGCCTTAGCCTGTATTGACTATGGTTATAATGTCATTCCCTCCCAATCAGACAAGGACGAACAAGGTAACTTATTAAATGACCCCTTCGATTCCCGCGTCAGTGAATGGCTAGTAGAAATTCCTGTTGCTGTACCTTGGGCTGATTTACCCGGTGCTGATCAAATTGATGTTTCTAGATTCCCCGTCTTAGCCCAATTTGATTTTGTCATGCAAGTGCAGCGCCATTACGTCACCCACAACACATCCGCTACCCTAGAACTTCGCGCTGATGAAGTGGAACCATTGGGAACACGCATTTACGAAGCCATTCAAAATGATGAAGGCTATATTTCCGCCGCCCTCTTAGCACGATTTGACGATTTACAATCATTCCCCCGCTTGCCCTTTGAACCCATAGACAAAGCCACCTATGAGCGTTTATCTCAAGAAGTGTTAGCGCGACGCAAAACCGATGACTTCTGTGCCGTTCTCAGCCGCTACGATTCCGGCGAATTAACAGAAGCAGGCCCCAGTGGTTGTGATTCTGATAAGTGTATGTTCCCAGATCAACAACCCAACTAGGAAATTCTCAAGTGTGAAGTCTGAAGTATAAATTTCAGACTTCATACTTCAGACTTCACACTTCATACTTTTCCTTACGTTACGATTAATTAAAAAGAAATAATTTTTATTACAGAACTAGGAGATTGTAATGTTTCTTGATGAATTGTCACCAATATTTAAAGAATTCACTCAACACCCAGCCTCATTTTTGGGTGGGTTTGTTTCTGGTGTACTGCGACTGAACTTAAAAGATGATCCTGTTAAAAGCTGGCTAGATAAACAACGTGGCACAACTAGCTATACTAGCAACAATGGTAAAGCCTCTGGCCCACAAACAATTTCTATTGAGTAAATTTGTCGCTTTTGATTAAAAATTATTGACTTGCAACTTATAGACGGAATTGGAGATGAGTGGCAAGTCAATTTTTTTCACAGATAAAAACTCACTTCAATGTAAAGATGCGTAACTTTTTTCTCCCCATAATCCGCTATTTTGGTTACTGAACAGCGATATTGTGGCTTTCAAGCAAACAAACCATAATATCATAAAATTTTTAATTAAAAAAATATATATAAGATTGGCTTATTCTATGTTATTGGGGATTGTAATATCCCATACTTTGAAAAACGTCACAATCAGTTATCATATGAGCGTAAGCGTAAGTTCAGCCGCATGGACAGTTTAGTTGAAGTTATGCCAGCACCACGATTGCTGCCCTACAACATTCGCCATCAATGAATCAGAAGCGACGATGCAAGATTTGCAGTTTGTTTAGATCTGTTTTCTCGCTGAACTAATTGCTGTTTGTTGAAAATTACGTGATCCCACATGACTATTTACGTTGGTAATCTCTCCTACCGTGCTACTGAAGCAGATTTAAAAGCAGTCTTTGCAGACTATGGCGAAGTTAAAAGAGTGGTCTTACCTACTGATCGCGAAACAGGGCGGATGCGTGGCTTTGCCTTTGTGGAAATGGAAGAAGACGCTCAAGAAGATGCGGCTATCACTGAGTTAGATGGTGCAGAATGGATGGGCCGTCAACTCAGAGTCAATAAAGCAAAACCGCGAGAAGACAATCGCAGAGAAGATAGCCGACGAGGTAGTTGGGCGAAAAAACAAGAATATTAATCAAAGCGGAGAATCATCATAACAAATTGTGTTCTAGTTACGCAAGAATTTAAATTACTCAAGTTGACTAGAAACAATGACAGCAGGCTGACTTAATCACAAACTGCTGTCAGCTTTAAGCAACAATAATGACATCCGGCTGGTTGTGAGTAATCAGATTCGTCTCACGGCTAGTCTTTTTTGCGTATGGGTGCGAATGATCTCATTTGGATTTAATGGATTCAAACATACTCATCTCACTGCTCAGATTAAGTAATATTGCTTAATCTGTAATCTATTCGCTTCAGCAGGCAACAGCAATCTTTGATTTTGCTCAACTCAGCAAAAACTTATCCATTTCTTTAGTTTATCTAAAGCCATATCCAGGTTATCTAATTACCTTTCTAAGATAGAAGCAGCAGCTATTAGTTGCTATGCAATAATTTCTCAACTCAACTACTAGTAAGTCACTAGGGAGAAACTCACATGGCTAAAGCGCCAGAATCTCTGGAGTTGTCAATGGAGCATCACACAGACAAAGCTCTAGATCGCGATTGTACAACTTTATCCCGTCATGTACTCCAGCAACTGCAAAGCTTTGGTTCGGATGCTCAAGACTTGAGCGCGCTGATGAATCGTATTGGCCTAGCAGGTAAATTAATTGCCCGTCGTCTCAGCCATGCAGGTTTAATGGAAGGAGTTCTGGGATTTACTGGGGAAGTAAATGTCCAAGGGGAATCTGTCAAAAAGATGGATGTTTATGCCAACGATGTATTTATCTCGGTATTTAAGCAAAGTGGCTTAGTTTGCCGCCTAGCTTCCGAAGAGATGGATAAACCTTATTACATCCCCGAAAACTGCCCTATAGGTCGCTATACCTTGCTTTATGACCCTATAGATGGTTCTTCTAACACGGATACAAATCTCAGTTTGGGTTCAATTTTTGCTATCCGCCAACAAGAAGGTCTTGACGCTGATGGTTTAGCTACCGATTTACTGACTAGTGGTCGCCAGCAAATTGCCGCAGGATATATCCTTTATGGGCCTAGCACGATGCTGGTTTATAGTATAGGTAAAGGGGTGCATTCATTTACACTCGACCCCAGCCTAGGCGAGTTTATCCTGACTGAAGAAAATATCCGCATTCCTAATAATGGTTCTGTTTATAGCGTGAATGAAGGTAACTTCTGGCAGTGGGAAGAGTCCATTCGGGAATACGTGCGCTATGTCCATCGTACAGAAGGTTACACGGCGCGCTATAGCGGCGCAATGGTGAGTGACATTCATCGAATTTTAGTTCAAGGTGGTGTCTTTCTCTACCCAGGGACAATTCAAAAGCCCGAAGGTAAATTGCGTTTGTTATATGAATCTGCACCTTTAGCCTTTTTAATTGAGCAAGCAGGCGGCCGTGCTACTACTGGCCTGGTAGATATTTTGGATGTCGTACCGAAAAAACTCCACCAACGCACCCCTCTGATTATTGGTAGTAAAGAGTCTGTGGCAAAAGTTGAGTCTTTCATTCAAAACGGTCATTAAAAAGCAGGAGGCAGGAGAGGAGTTAATTACTCAGCACGGGCTAAACGCCCCGCTACGCTAACAGCACTTTCTACTCCGTACTTGGGATGAGGTAGCAGAAATATCGCTACTAGAAGCAGTAGAGATTATTTCAGCGGGTCGATGCGCTAAGTGATGGGCAAAGCCACAATGCAAGGGTCACTATCACACTGATGGATTTGCCAAGTTTACTTGGAAACATCATTAAACGGAGGGAATATAGCTATGACCACCAATCATCTACAAGAGATTAAACAATACGGTCAAAGTATTTGGATGGATAATTTGACCCGTGACATTATTCAATCAGGGGAACTGAAAGATTTAGTAGAAAATCAAGGAATTGCCGGAATTACTTCCAACCCAGCTATTTTTGAAAAAGCGATCGCCGGTAATGCAATTTATGATGCTGATATAGAAGCAGGAGTACGTGCGGGTTTATCCACAGAAAAAATTTACGAATCTTTAGTGTTTGCAGATATCCGCAATGCTTGTGATATTTTACGCTCCGTATATGAAGCCACAAATGCATTAGATGGTTATGTGAGTATCGAAGTACCACCCAGTATTGCCCATGATACTCAAGCCACCATCAACGAAGCCCGCCGCTATTATCAAGAAATAGCCCGGGAAAATGTCATGATCAAAATTCCTGGCACAGAATCCGGTTTACCAGCAGTCGAACAAGTAATAGCTGATGGTATCAACGTTAACGTTACCCTGTTATTTTCTGTAGACAGCTATATTAATACAGCTTGGGCTTATATTCGGGGTTTAGAAAAACGTGTATCCCAAGGAAAAGACATTAGCAAAATTGCCTCTGTAGCTAGCTTTTTCCTCAGTCGGATTGATAGCAACATTGACGGTAAAATCGATGCCAAATTGGCGCGTGGCGTGGATGATATCAACTTAGAAGCAAGACTAAGAGCCGTCAAGGGTAAAGTAGCGATCGCTAACGCCAAAATAGCTTATCAAGAATACAAGCAAATTATCAAGAGCGATCGCTGGCAAGCAACAGCCGCTAAAGGAGCAAAAGTACAACGGTTACTTTGGGCAAGTACCAGCACCAAAGACCCCCATTACAGCGATGTGATGTACGTTGATGAGTTAATTGGTCACGATACCGTTAACACCTTACCACCCTCGACAATAGCAGCTTGCGCCGACCATTGCGACGTAGGCGATCGGGTGGAAACCAACGTTGAAGAGGCTTATCAACTAATCGAAAGCTTGAAAGACCCAGACATCAATATCGATATTGATGTTGTCATGGATGAACTGTTAGTCGAAGGTATTGACAAATTCGTTCAACCTTTCAAGTCCTTGATGAACTCTTTAGAAAACAAAGTCAAGCTATTGTCACCTGTATAAGGAATAAGAAGTCTGAAGTCTGAATTATGAAGTATGAGATTTCAGACTTCAGACTTCACACTTCATATTTCTCTCCAAACTTCCCAAACAAAGATCCAAAATTGTTATGGTCAGTCTGCTAGAAAATCCCTTGCGCGTAGGCTTACAACAACAAGGGATGCCCGAACCCCAAATTATAGTTATCTTTGGCGCGTCTGGTGATTTAACCTGGCGCAAACTAGTTCCAGCATTATACAAACTCCGGAAAGAACGACGCATCCCTCCCGAAATCACCATTGTTGGTGTTGCACGTCGGGAATGGACTCACGAATATTTCCGCGAACAAATGCGTAAAGGGATGGAAGAAGCCCACGGTGGTGTCGCGCCGGAAGAACTGTGGCAAGACTTCTCCCAAGGTTTGTTTTACTGTCCCGGTGACATAGACAACCCCGAAAGTTACCAAAAACTGAAAAACTTACTCAGCGAATTAGACCAAAAACGGGGTACACGCGGCAACCGGATGTTTTACCTTTCCGTTGCGCCCAACTTCTTCCCTGAAGCCATTCGGCAACTAGGCAACGCGGGAATGCTAGAAGATGCCTACAAACATCGCTTAGTCATTGAAAAGCCCTTTGGTCGGGACTTGGCCTCTGCCCAAAGCCTCAACGTAGTCGTGCAGAAGTATTGTAAAGAAAACCAAGTCTACCGGATTGACCACTACTTAGGCAAAGAAACCGTCCAGAACTTGCTCGTGTTTCGCTTTGCCAATGCGATTTTTGAACCCTTGTGGAACCGTCGGTTTGTTGACCACGTACAAATTACTGTTGCGGAAACCGTCGGTGTAGAAGACCGGGCTGGCTATTATGAAAAAGCTGGCGCACTGCGAGATATGTTGCAAAACCACTTGATGCAACTGTACTGCTTAACCGCAATGGAAGCACCCAACTCAATGGATGCTAACAGTATCCGTACAGAAAAAGTGAAAGTGCTGCAAGCTACCCGTTTAGCAGATGTGCATAACTTATCTCGTTCCGCGATTCGTGGGCAATATAGCGCAGGTTGGATGAAAGGGCAACAAGTACCAGGGTATAGAGAAGAACCCGGTGTTGACCCCAAATCTGGTGTGCCAACTTATGTAGCCATGAAATTTTTGGTAGATAACTGGCGTTGGCAAGGTGTACCTTTCTATCTCCGCACTGGCAAGCGGATGCCGAAAAAAGTCAGCGAAATCTCTATTCATTTCCGCGAAGTTCCTTCAACTATGTTCCAGTCTGCCGCCCAGCAAAAAAATGCCAACATCTTGGCAATGCGGATTCAACCTAATGAAGGAATTTCTTTGCGCTTTGATGTAAAAATGCCAGGGGCAGAATTCCGTACCCGTTCTGTAGATATGGATTTTAGCTACGGTTCTTTCGGTATTGAAGCCACCTCTGATGCTTACGATCGCCTATTCCTTGATTGTATGATGGGCGACCAAACATTGTTCACCAGGGCCGACGAAGTGGAAGCAGCTTGGCAAGTAGTCACCCCCGCTCTTTCTGTGTGGGATGCGCCCGCAGACCCCGCCACCATTCCGCAGTATGAAGCCGGCACTTGGGAACCCGCAGAAGCCGAACTGTTAATTAACCAAGACGGCCGCCGTTGGCGCAGACTCTAAAAACATTAAGGCTGAAGGATGAAGCTTAAAACTTCATACTTCATACTTCATACTTCATACTTCATACTTCAATAGCTATGACCCAAGCTCCTACCATTTTTTCCCTCCAAGCCCCCAAGGACATTTCGCTGAATGAAATCGAAGCGGAATTAAACCAAATTTGGCAAAGTTACGGCATCACTGGTGAAGATGGCGCGCTACCTGCGGCCACTCGTGCGACAACTTTTACCTTAGTAGTTTACGAACCAGAAGAAACACAATATCTACTAGCATCTTTGGGTTTTTATCACGGCCCCATTGATGGCATTTTAGGGCCACAAACAGACGCAGCCCTCAGAGAAGCACAAAAGAAATATCAACTCCTAGAAACTGGCACTACCACCCCAGAAACTTTAACAAAGTTGCGGGAAGAATACGCCAAACGTCAAGGTAATGGAGTTGTTGCGCAAAATGGTAATGGAGCCTATAGCTTTAATACCAGTAGCCCAACCATTGCTGACGAAATTGCCCTACGTAACCCTTGCCGCATCATTGCCCTATGTCCACTCGCCGGCGAAGATGAAGGAGTTAAAGCCCAAGTTTCTGCTTATTGTCCTATTCAAAAGCAGTCTTCTAGCACCCTGGTTTGTTGCGAATACATTACTCTTTCTGGTACGACCTCCGCTTTAGAAAGAATCGGCGGGATGATTCCCGCCTTGTTAATTGGTGGTTTGCCCAAGTTCCTCTGGTGGAAAGCCACTCCCGACCCCAACAACGCTTTATTTAAGCGGTTATCAGCAGTCTGCAACAACGTCATAGTTGATTCTTGCAACTTCAACGAGCCAGAACAAGATTTACTCAGCTTACAAGAGTTGGTAGACAACAACGTACCTTTGGCTGATTTAAATTGGCGGCGCTTGTCTGCATGGCAAGAATTAACTGCGGAAGCTTACGACGCACCCCATCGCCGCGCCGCACTGCCAGAAATTGACCGTGTGATGATTGACTACGAAAAAGGCAACCCCGCCCAAGCTTTGTTGTATTTGGGTTGGTTGGCTAGCCGCTTAGAGTGGATGCCAGTTGCTTATCAAACTCAAAGCGATGATTATGATATCGCGCGGATTCGCTTTTTGGCCAAAGACCAAAGACAAATAGAAGCTGAGTTAGCTGGTGTACCGGTAGCTGATGTGGGTGATATTGCAGGTGACTTGATTGCCTTGCGCCTCAGTTCCACTAATCCAAAAGCAGATTGTAGTACTTTAATTTGTACCGAAACTGGTGGTTGTATGCGGATGGAAACCCACGGAGCCGCCCAAACCTCTGGTTTGTTCCAACAAGTGGGTTCACTATCAGAACAAAAAGCAGAAGCACTGCTGAGTCAGCAAGTACAACGCTGGGGACGGGAAAATTTATTTGAAGACAGTCTGGGAATTATCGCCCAAATTCTCAAATTGGCAACGAAGAGTTAGATTGATCATCGCCAATTTATCACAAAGCCTCCTGTTGTTTCCAACCGGAGGCTTTTTTATTCATAAATTCTCAAACCTTTGCTACATCAGGATTCTAAAATGTGCATCTTAGAAGTCTTCACTACCCCCTACACTCTGTTGTTGACTCATCGGCAACCAAATAATAAACGTAGTTCCTGGTGCATTTGAAGATGCGATCGCAGTTGTAATTGCTGGGCTAAAAACTTCAATTTCACCGTGCATTTGCTCGATTAATTGTTTAGCGATGGCAATTCCTAATCCTGTACCGGGAATTTCTGTTTGTGCTTTTTCGCCTCGGTAGTATCTTTCTCCTAGATGTTCTAAGTCTTGTTGCGGAATTCCTGGGCCAGTATCGCTAATAGCAATGCCGAGAAAATTAGCTTTTTGTTTGCCTACTTGAAAAAGTATTTTACCGCCTGTAGGAGTGTATTTTAAAGCATTATCAATGATATTACTCAATACTTCTTGTAATGCTTTAATATTTACCTGCACTAACGGTAAGTTTTTGGGAATTTCTGTTTTTAATTTTAAATTTCTTTCTTGAGCAATTGCTTTTGCTGTGATTAATAATGGTGCTAATAAATCAGTTAAGGAGCAATCAGTTTCTTTCTCTCCTGTACCTGGTAATAAAAGAATTGGTTTTGGTTCTTTTTGGACAGTTGCTTCGACTAATACTTCGTTTTCCGAGAAATCTAATGGTGCAACATCTAATTCTGTCAAATCAATAACTTGCTCAAATTGTTGTAATAATTCTTGTAGGCGATCGCTTTCTCGAACTATATTAGCTCCGACTTCACGGTTCGGGTCGCCTGGGCGCAATCTTTTGAAGAGTAATTTCCCAAAAGTACGCAATGCTGTTAATGGATTGCGAAATTGGTGTAACAGGTTATCTAATAAATCTTGCTGCTGTTCTTGGAGAATTTGTTGTTGATGTAGCTGATGTTGCAACCAACCCCGACGCTGATCTAACACACAAGCGATCGCTAAAGTCTGGACTATCTTTTCAATTGTACTTTGTTCTTGTTGATTCCAAGCCCTGTCTGCTCTGCAAGTCACCAATAATCCCATCATTACCCCTTCATGAACCAAGGGTAAAACGATTTGATGTTCAGTCAACAAATAATCTTCTGGAAAATCTTCACCATTTGATGATGAAACAGTAGATTCCGTAGCTGCTGTTAGTAACCTTTTTTGTTGCTTGCGTGGTAGCAAAATATTACTAATTTGTAATTGCTTACGTGTTTTTACTTCAGTGTTTTCTTCTCCTGGTGGTAATCCTGCTGTTTCAGGATAAACCACAACAGGAATTAATTGGGACTCACCTGTTGCAGCTTCTACCAATTCTTGTGTTAAATAAACCACACTTAAAGATGCTCCTAACCCTTGGGCTAAGAGTGCTATTTGCTCTCGGCATAAAGCAACAAAATCTGAACTAGCAGACATTAACATTTTTCAGTTCTGGCTCAGGATCTCAGACTTTGAGGGAATTTCCTAGCTTGAGTTTGGTATTCCCTCTCTTTTAATAAAGCTTAACTAAATCTTCTCAATAATGCTTCTAAATAAAGAATTTATGTATTTCACTAGGCGTTAGATTTATTTGTCTTCAAAAAAATTATTTTTGTTGTATCTAAACTTTAAAAACTCTTGCTTTTTAAAACTAGAACTTTTATAATTACGACGGATTTTGTAGCTATCACTACAATCTAAATAGCTTGAAAGAGGAGGAAACTAGGTTGGCAAGAAGACGGAAACGGAAAAGTCGTCGTCGCCAAGAAGGACGACGGATTCTGGAGCATGTACCTCAATACAGCATCGAAAGCGGCGAAGAAAAACCTGTGACAGCAGCACGAAAATTTATTCAAGCTGAGGGTATCTTGCCACCCGCTTTGCTACTCGTTAAGCGCAATGAACACACAACAGACCGCTATTTCTGGGCAGAAAAAGGTTTGTTTGGCGCACAGTACGTAGAAGAAAACCATTTCTTGTTTCCTAGCCTGCGGACATTAGAGTCTCCGGCTGGTTCTGAACCTGTGGCTTTAGCTGCACGCTGAACCATTAGTGGTGGTCTTACGTATTGAATTTGTTCTGAATATTCATTTAACTGGCAAAGTTGCTCAGTTTATGCAAAATTTTCAATTTTTTTTAAATTTGGGTGCGATTTGCCAGTCAATTTAGTCCCAGCGCTTGAACAACGACTTTGCTCAAACCAATTTTGGGTTTGTGTGAGTTGAAAGATCATCTCATAACACATCAGGGGGTAAGGAAGAGCGACATAAAGCACTCAAAAGTGGAAGTTGAGTTGCACTTTCCTAAGGGGCGCTACTTTACAAGCTATGTTTTCCCTAAGCTACTGCGTGATGGGCAAAATTTACAACCAAACTGTCGTTTTCTTCCTGCTCCCTATTGTCTGTCTTCTACAATTTTGAATTTGAAAATTTCGGATTTAAGATTAAAAACCTAGAAAAATATTGCCAAAATCGGTGCAAAGCCTTGAATAGTAAGTTTTTTCAAGCTTGTAACAACCACAGCCCAGTGTAAGTTACTCCCGAGTCATCGGGTTGAATTAATAAAAAGTGCAGTCCTTGACTTTGCTGTTTGCGTTGTTCGTAAACTTTAGCTGCTGTGGAAACGTCGGTATCTTCAAAGGTGGCTAAAACCCATCTATCGACTAAGCCAGCTTCTAAAATTAAGCCATCAGGCGCACCAGCGATGTAATTTAAGGCGACTGGGCGCGTAGAGGCTAACCATCTGGCTAAACGCATTGATTGTCTGCCACCATAAATGACAACACCAGGAACAGGTACTGTCGATGCTAAACCCAGATTGAGGGGTTTAAGAGATTCTGGTAGAGATAGAATAGGGATAGGGCGATCGCTAAATTCTATTTCTAAATCTCCAGCTGCTAAAGTTGCAAACCGCCACTGTTCACCCCACAAATTCTCTGGCAACGGTAGAGGCGCAGGTTGTTCTAAAGTAAAAGCAGATTGTCTTTCTTGCAACCATTGTTTTAACGCTAAAGTCCGGCGCGTAGCTTCGACAGCAATACCCAAATTTTGACCAGCTTTTTCAATTAAACTCAAAGACTGAGGACGAAACACTTGAATGACATCTGGTAATGCTTCACCTGCTAGTTGTTGAATTTGAGTTTCCACCCAACTCGAATTTGCGGCTGACTGGGGACAGGTAGCTACATACTCAAAGCTACGAGTTGCATCACAAATCAACAATTCCCACAACACTTGTTTAGTGTCATCTTGTTTGGAACTTCGATAAAAGTCAGCTTGCCAAATTTTCATAATTTAAAATCATAGCTACATAAAGATGAAGTTATCTGCGCTGATATGCGTTGATATTTTTCCTCAAAAAAAAGGGGTAGTTAACCTACCCCTATATTGAACCAGGAAATTTACAATTCTTTTCAGACTTTAAAACAGAATCTTTGCCAAAATGGGTTCTACACGGGCAGAAATTTCTGGAACGTACACTTGAGAAACGTAGTCAGCAATCATTCTGTCAGTGTTGAATAATGGTGCATTCGTTTTAATTGATGCCTTCATCATCTGTACCCAACGGTGAGGAATCCCTAATTCGTCTTGGTCATAATACAGAGGCACAATTTCTGATTCCAATAAATGATACAGTGATTGAGAATCGATCCGGTCTTGCAATTCTTGATCGCTGGTGTGAGCATCTTCACCAATTGCCCAACCGTTAATACCTTTACCATCTGCATCAGCTTGGTAGCCTTCACACCACCAACCATCGAGAACGCTGCAATTAATCCCACCATTAAAGCAGACTTTCTGCCCACTTGTACCGGATGCTTCTAAGGGGCGACGGGGATTATTTAACCACACATCCACGCCCTGCACTAGTTTCTGCCCAGTGTAGATGTCGTAATCTTCAATAAAGGCAACACTGTTGATAATGCCGGAATTGTGACACCATTCCATCAACCGCTGGATGATGCGTTTGCCTTCTTCATCAGCTGGGTGTGCTTTGCCGGCAAAGACGATTTGCACTGGCTTTTGAGCATTACCAAAAATCTTTACTGCCCGTTCGGCATCGCGTAAAATCAAATCGCCACGTTTATATGGGCTGAAGCGGCGAGCAAATCCAATGGTAAGTATATTTGGGTCTAGTAAGTTATCAACCGCTTGAATGCGTTGATAATCTTCACCGCGTTGTTCTCGTGATTTTTTGACTTTATAACGAGTGTAGGCAATTAATCTTTCTTTGAGGATTTGATGTCTAGCCCAGAGTTCATCGTCGGGAATGTCATCAACTTTCGCCCACATTTGTGGGTCAACTGCACGAGTTTTCCAGTCTTCGCCTAGATACTCGTTATATAAGTCAGCCATTAAAGGTGCAGTCCAAGTTGGCGCATGAACACCATTGGTAATGTAACCAATGGGTACAGTGTCTTCTGTGCGTTGGGGATAAAGGACAGTCCACATTTTGCGAGAGACTTTGCCGTGTAATTCACTAACACCGTTGCAAGCACGACACATCCGCAAGGCTAAAACGGTCATACCAAAGGGTTCCCAAGGATCGCCGAGTCGTCTAGCTCCTAAGGCTAAAAATTGTTCGCGGGAAAGTCGCAATTGCGGCCAATACTGGGCAAAGAAGGAATCGATTAAATCGGGGGAGAAGACATCGTGACCAGCGGGAACGGGGGTGTGGGTGGTGAAGACACAACGATTTCGCACGCTGGCTTCAATATCGTAGAAGGATTTACCAGTGCGTTCGATTTCTTGACGGGCAATTTCTAAGGTGCAGAAGGCGGCGTGACCTTCGTTGAGGTGATGAACAGCAGGTTGAATACCTAAGGCCGTTAAGGCACGGACACCACCAATGCCTAAGACAACTTCTTGGGCGATACGGGTTTCTAAGTTACCGCCATATAGGTGTCCTGTTAGCCAACGGTCGATGGGATCGTTGTCTTGGCGATCGCTATCGAGTAAATATAATGTTACCCGGCCAACTTGCACTTGCCAGATTTGGACTTTGACTTGGCGTTGGCGAATTTCTAGCTGGATAGTCAGTGCTTGCCCTTGTTCGTCTTTAATTAACTCTAAGGGCATTCTCTGGAAGGGATTATCTAAATAGTAATCTTCTTGCCAGCCATTGCGGTTTAAACGTTGACGAAAGTAACCTTGGCGATACAGTAAGCCTATGCCAACCATTGGTACACCCAAATCTGATGATGATTTGAGGTGATCTCCGGCGAGAATACCCAAGCCGCCAGAGTAGACGGGTAAAGATTCATGGATGCCAAACTCTGCACAAAAATACGCTATGGGGTGTTCAGCAGAAACTTGCGGTGCAACCCGATTTACCCAAGTATCTTTTTGCGCCATATATTGGTCAAACTCTTGCGCCAAGGCAGAAATTTGTCTGAGGTAAAGGGGGTCTTCTGCGATTTGAGTTAAGCGTTCGTAACTAGCTGACTCTAAAATTGCCACTGGGTTATGGCCACAACGTTCCCATTCTTGGGGATCGATGGCTTGAAATAAGGATATGCGATCGCTTGTCCAACTCCACCAGTAGTTATAAGCCAAATCTGCTAAACGCTTGAGTGGAAAGGGTAACTTTTCACTCAAGCGTAATGCTGCGGTCATTGCACTGTTAGCCATATAACTTTAAACTCTCTGTTAATTTTTTCTCTTTCTCTGACTATCTGCTTCCACGCAACTACTCTTCAGGTTGATTTTCCCGGAGTCTTGATTTGCGAATCCTCCCCTGAAGTCGAAGCAGCTATTGAAATCAAATCTGTACCTAAATGATTTTTTTTGCTCTTGCTGTTTAAGTATTATCTCTGGTGTATGCTGTTTTTGCTATCAATTTGCATCACTTTTTTTTACAAAATTTTCTCGATTATTAATATTTATTTAGTATGTGTAAATCTTAGTTACTAGAAACATTCTATTACTAGATAGAAAATAGATAACAGCAAAAAATATGATGCAAAACATCATGATTTATACAGAAAACCAATAATTTTCTGTATAAAGATAATCTTAAATAGGGTAATTATTTTCTATTTGACTGTTTTGCTGGAAACTATTTTATTGCTTATTCAGATTTCTCTCCCTATGCAATTAAGTTCAAAATCAAACTAGATTACCATAGCAATTCTTGTTAATTTTTAACTAGAATTTATCTATCTAAAGGCAGTTGAAAATTTCCATTGCCATTATATTGTAACTAACTAGTGTATTTAAAATTACCTTGATCATTTACAGTTACCATATTCTCTCAAAAGTCTTGATTTAGCTATGATGTTTAGCGGAAAATCCATAGATGAACATCAAGCAAAAAGCTTTATATTTTGATGCTCATTGTGTAAAATGTAGCGATCGCATCTCAATAAAGAACTCTTGTTTGATTTTTGCCAATAACTTAGTCTATTCCTAACGATATTCTGTGTTGTTGCGTTTCGTGACGCAAACTATATCCCTACAGTCGTGATTCCACCGAACCGGATACCGAATATTTACTTAACCATTTTTTTACAATTTATTCTTTCAATGTCGGGTTGCGTAAAGATTGTATGAATTAACTTAATATAATGTTGTGATGATCAGAAAATTATGCAAATTATTAAATAATCAAAGTCTCAAGTAACTAGATAGTTGCTATTCATCCTATGAATATAGCTGTTGATTTAAATGAATCGGCAGGTACAGCCTATCTATTGGCAATTACTTGCTAACTTCAATTAATCTCAAACTTAGCATTTGTACCGCTAATTTTATAGCTTTTTTCTCTGATCAGGGTTTAAACAAATTTTCTATTCCGAACTCCAAGTGATTATAAACCTCTGTCTTTAGATGGTAGACTAAATACAATACAAATTTTAATTAATTAAAGTAATTAGTTTGCTAAAAAAGCTTCTACATCCATCGCCAACCTATCGATAAAAACATATCAATGCTATTTGATTTGATGATGAGAAACTTTTTTAGATTTGACTACATAAATTCAAATCAAAATTCGGCAACAAATAACATTTAGTAGATATTGACATCCGGCTATGGCGCAACTTTACACACCTGATGAGATCGATCAGATTCAGCAAGACATCCCATACTTAGTGGAAACTTGGAATTGGTTGAGAACTTCCCTAGGGAAACCACATCGTGATTTAGGTAGAGTTGGCCCGGTTTGCCCTTATATGCCTAAAGCTTTGAATTTAAATAGTGTTAGGTTAAAAGTTATTCGTTCTAAAAATTTAGATCGTCAAGATATTTCTAAAATAGTACTAAATTATTTAGATGCTTTTTTAGAGTTAGAACCAAAAAATACAGAAGAATCAATTTATAAAGCTATCATCCTAATTTTTCCTGATATTACTCATGAAGATGCACCAAAATTAATTGATAGCGTGCAGAAGCAATTGAAGCCTTTATTTGTTGAGTCAGGATTAATGTTAGGAGAATTTCATAAATATAATGAAACTCCTGGATTACACAACGCTAATTTCCGTCCTCTGCGTAGTCCAACTCCCATGCTAGCTATCCGCTTTATGGTTGAATCTGACCTACCCTTTTTGTTAAGTGCAGATGATTTAAACTGTCGAGTAAGATTTTTAGAAGCTTATTTAAACCGTTTTAAAGATGAATTTAAAAATGAAAATAACTTTCTAAAAGCAACTCAAGAATTATCTTTAGCCAAAGCAAATCTCAAGTAAACACTTTTACCTAAATCTATCAGCAATCATCATAGATAGCTAAATTGCTACTGTGTTTAACTAACTATTAATTTATTAATCATTAAGTAATATGTATTTCGACTGTCAGCAAAACATTGATGTCAGTAATGTTACTAACACCGATACTGGTCAAGTTCTGCCGGAGTCGGAAATTGGTCTAGTAACAGAAGATACCTTGTGTCTGCATCAGATGTTTGAAGCGCAGGTAGAACGCTCTCCTGATGCTATTGCTGTAGTATTTGAGCATCAGCAATTAACTTATCAACAGTTAAATCAAAAGGCAAACCAACTGGCCCATTACTTACAAAAATTAGGAGTAGGGCCAGAGGTATTAGTTGGTATTTGTCTAGAACGTTCTCTAGAAATGGTAGTCGGGTTGTTGGGGATACTCAAAGCAGGTGGAGCGTATGTACCTTTAGATCCTGCATATCCGCCAGAACGTTTAGCTTTTATTTTAGAAGATACTCAAACCCCAGTAATTTTAACTGTAGAAAAATTAGCTAGTCATCTATCTATTTTTTCAAAAAAAGTTATTTGTCTTGACTCAGACTGGACAGAAATTGCTCAAAATAGCACAGAAAACCCTGTTAGTGAAGTCGCTCCTAGTAACTTAAGTTACGTTATCTATACATCAGGTTCTACAGGGAAACCTAAAGGTGTAATGATTCCCCACTGTGGGATTTATAACACCTTACAGTGGCGACAAAAAACTTTTAAAATCACAGCCCAAGATAAGGTTTTACAAACAATTTCATTTAGTTTTGACCCTTCTGTTTGGCAGATATTTTGGCCATTGTCCTCTGGTGGTCAATTGATTATGGCTCGTGTAGATGGGCATAAAGATACTGCTTATCTTGTTAGAGAAATTGTTGAAAAACAAATTACAGTATTAGGTTTAGTACCCTCAATTTTGCGCGTGCTTTTAGAAGAAGAGGGAATAGAAAATTGCCAAAGTTTAAGACATGTTACTAGTGGTGGTGAAGCTTTACCAATAGAACTGGTAGAGTTATTTTTGGCTAAGTTGAATTTAGAAAATGTTTTAATTAATTGTTACGGCCCGACAGAAGTTTCTATTGATACTAGTTGTTGGATTTGTCAGCAAGAAACTAATTATATTGTTGCGCCAATTGGCAGTGCGATCGCCAATACTCAAATTTACATCTTAGATGAAGATTTACAGCCTGTACCAGTAGGTGAAGCAGGTGAATTATACATTGGTGGACTTGGTTTAGCACGAGGCTATCTGAATAATCCAGAATTAACTAAACAGAAATTTATCCCTAACCCGTTTAGCAGCAAACCAGGAGAACGGCTCTACAAAACTGGTGATTTAGTTCGTTATCTTCTGGATGGTAACATCGAGTTTCTCGGGCGGATTGATTATCAAGTAAAAATTCGCGGTTTTCGAGTTGAACTAGGAGAGATTGAAGCACGACTCTTGCAACATCCAGCCGTGCAGCAGACTGTAGTCATTGCTAGAGAAGATGTTCCTGGCGATAAACGGCTGGTAGGATATGTTGTCACGAATTCAGAATCCGCACCTAGCCAAAATCAACTGCGTAGCTTTTTGCAGAGTCAGCTACCTGATTATATGCTGCCGTCGGCATTTGTATTTTTAGATAGTCTACCGTTAAATCCTAACGGCAAAATCGACCGTCGGGCATTACCAGCACCAGATATAGCGAGTTTAAGCTTAGAAACTAACTTTGTCCCACCCCGCACCACTACCGAAGAAGTTTTAGCTGCTATTTGGTCAAAAGTCCTACGTATAGAAAAAATAGGTATTTACAACAACTTTTTTGAATTGGGTGGTCATTCTCTGTTAGCGACACAAGTAATTTCCCGCGTTCGTCAAACTTGGGGTGTGGAAATTCCACTACAATCTTTGTTTGCTCACCCGACAATTGCTCAGTTTGCCCAAATAATTGAACAGCAGCAAACTCCAGAATTTAAGCTTCACTCTCAACTAATTGCTCAACTAGCAAACCGAGAATTAATTCCCCTATCTTTTGCCCAGCAGCGCATCTGGTTTTTAGAGCAATTAGAACCAAATAGTGCGGCTTATATTATTACTGATACCCAGCGTTTACAGGGTCAATTAAATATAGATGTTCTGCAAAAATCTCTGGATGCAGTTGTTGTTGAACACGAAGCATTAAGAACTACTTTTATTGCTGCTGCTGATGGTAGTCCTGTACAAGTAATTAATTTACCTCGTCCGGTTGAACTAAAAATTATTGATTTGCGATCGCCCCAACTCACCGAGCCTTGGCCACAAGCACAGCAAATCCTTAACCAAGAGGCACAACGCCCCTTCAACTTGACATCAGACTTAATGCTGCGTGCTACGTTAATTCAAATTGCCGCCGAAGAGTATATCTTGATGTTGGCAATGCACCACATCGCCTCCGATGGTTGGTCGATAGGTATTTTGTGGCAGCACTTAGCAGCAGCTTACGCAGCCTTTCTGCACAATGAACCTAACCCGTTACCAAAATTACCCATTCAATATGCCGATTTTGCTGTTTGGCAACATCAATGGCTATCTGGTGCGCGGTTAGAAACCCAGCTAAATTACTGGAAAAATCAACTGGCTGGGGCGACGACAATTTTAGAACTCCCCACCGATAAACCTCGCCCACCAGTACAAACTTATCGGGGAGCCAGTCAAACATTAATGTTACCGCCTTCTCTGGGTGCGTCACTCAATACAGTGTCGCGTCAACAAGGCGTAACGTTATTCATGACATTACTAGCCGCTTTCGGCACATTACTGCATCGCTACACTGGACAAGCAGACATTTTAATTGGTACTCCCATTGCTGGGCGCAACCAAGCTGAGATTGAACAGCTAATTGGCTTTTTCATCAACACAGTTGTTTTACGTACTAACTTTGCAAACAATCCCAGTTTTGTTTCTCTCCTGGCGCAAGTGCGAGAAACTGCCTTAGCTGCATACACTCACCAAGATACACCCTTCGAGAAAATAGTAGAAGCCCTGCAATTAGAACGAGACACCAGCCGTAACCCCCTATTTCAGGTGTGGTTTAATATGCTGAACTTGGGGGATACACAACTAGAATTACCAGGGCTGGCTGTAGAGTCGGTTTCTTTGGTAGAAGTTGCTTCCAAGTTTGACTTAACTTTGTATGTCATCGAACAAACCCAGGGAATTCAACTGCAATTAGTTTATAACGCTGACTTATTTGCTCCAGAGCGTATGATGGAGATGCTGCATCAATTTCAGCATTTACTCAATCAAATAGTTGCAGTTCCAGATAAGTTTTGCAGTCAGTATTCTTTGGTAACACCCCAATCTCAAAAATTACTGCCAAATCCTAGTGTAGTACTGCCCCAACCAGATTATGAATTAGTCACAACCTTATTCCAGTCTTGGGCAAATAGTCACCCAGAACAACCTGCACTGACTCAAGGCGATCGCATTTGTACATACAACCAATTAAATAACATAGCTCACGACCTAGCACAAGGCTTACTGACTAACGGTGTTCAGCCTGGCGATGTGGTAGCTGTATCCGGTACACGCAGCTTTGGCTTAATTGCCAGTATGCTTGGAGTTTTCTTAAGTGGCGGCGTTTTGCTGACTCTAGATCCCAATTTGCCTAGCTATCGCCACGAACTCATGCTGCAAGCTGCCGAGGCAAAATATGTTTTGTGTATTGAAGATGAATATCCAGCAGATAAAGAGTTATGGCCATCTCAGAAAATTATTTATGTAAATGCAGAGACAGGAGAAATTCACAATTTGCCACCAGATAAGGAAACTAGAGAATTACCCTGCATCAAACCAAACGATGCAGCTTACGTTTTCTTTACCTCTGGAACTACAGGCGTTCCTAAAGGCGTGCTGGGATGTCACAAAGGATTGGCACATTTCCTGAATTGGCAACGCCAGACCTTTGATATAGGCTTGCAAGACAGAGTTGGTCAATTAACTGCGCTTTCCTTTGACGTCGTTCTGCGAGATATTTTCCTGCCCTTGACAAGTGGTGCAACTTTATGCTTGCCCCAAGCAGATGATCTCGAACCAACACAAATTCTCCGTTATTTAGAGCGAGAGGAAATTTCCGTTCTGCATACAGTTCCTTCTTTGGCGCAATCTTGGTTAGTTAATGTCCCAGCAGAAGTATCATTGCGGAGTTTGCGTTGGTTGTTCTTGGCTGGCGAACCACTCAAAGAAACACTGGTACAGTCTTGGCGAAGCGCATTTCCCGAATCTGGTGAAATAGTTAATCTCTACGGCCCTACAGAAACCACTCTAGCCAAGTGTTATCACCGAGTACCTACTGTACCCACCCCAGGGATACAGCCTGTCGGCTTGACCCTACCGCAAACTCAAGCTTTGGTGTTGACAGCTACAAATCAACTGTGTGGTATTGGTGAAACTGGGGAAATTGTCATCCGTACACCATTCCGTAGTTTGGGCTATATCAATGCTACAGAAGAAAATCAAGCGCGGTTTGTGGCGAATGCTTTTAGTGATGATGCGGAGGATTTACTTTATTATACAGGCGATCGCGGTCGTTATCGTCCCGATGGCTTACTAGAAATTCTCGGTCGCCGAGATCATCAAATTAAAATTCGGGGTATCCGCATTGAACCCGGAGAAATTGAAACCGTCTTAACCCAACATCCCGAAATATTCCAAGCTGTAGTCATTGCTTATGAATATACCCCAGGCGATCGGCGTTTAGTTGCTTATCTGATTCCGCAGCCAGAGGCAAAACCAAGCATTAGCGAAATTAGACGCTTCCTAGAAAGCAAGCTGCCACAGTACATGATACCGTCAGCTTTCCTCTTGTTAGATACCTTACCCTTAACCCCCAACGGTAAAGTTGACCGTCGGGCCTTACCTGCACCAGAATTATCAAGACAAGAAGCAGAAGTTAGCTTTGTTGCACCACGCAATTCGGTAGAACATCAACTCGTGCAGATTTGGCAAGAAGTTTTAGGTATCCAACCTATAGGTGTGAGAGATAACTTCTTTGAATTAGGTGGACATTCACTGTTAGCAGTCAAGCTGTTTTGGCAAATTGAACAAAGCTTCGGTCAAAAGCTGCCTTTAGCAATTCTCTTTCAATCAGGAACCATTGAAGCCTTAGCGGAAATTCTTTCCCCGACAACAGCATTCACCAAACAAACACCAACTTGGTCATCTTTGGTAGCAATTCAACCCAATGGTTCTAAACACCCATTTTTCTGCATTCATGGTCTAGGAGGCGAAGTGCTTTGCTTCCGGGAATTAGCACTATGTTTAGGTCAAGACCAACCCTTTTACGGACTGCAACCACAAGGGCTAGACGGCAAACAGCCAAGAATAACTCGCCTAGAAGATATGGCAGCCCATTATCTTCAAGAAATCAAAACTGTTCAACCCCAAGGCCCTTATTATCTGGGAGGTTATTCTTTTGGAGGATTTGTCGCCTTTGAAATGGCTCAACAACTGCGTAAACAAGGCGAGAAAGTAGCCACATTAGTATTATTAGATTCTTGCCGACCAGGTTCTAAAGAACGATTGCCATTTCTAAAGCGAATAGGAGTGCATTTTCGCAATTTTGTAGAAATGGGGCCTAAATATCTTCGAGATAGGGCGGAAGTCTGGAGCAGATTCACTCAAGAAAACATTGAGCGCAGTAAGTTTTATCTAAAACAAAGATACTTAGATATTAAACCGATTTACTTATCAGATGTGGCGCAAGAACTGTCGGAAACTGACCAGCACATCGGAATTATGGATGTTAATATTCAGGCTGCCAGCCAATACAACTTCCAAGTTTACCCAGGTAAAGCAATTTTATTACGGACTGACGATCGCGCGCGGCTAGAAGCAATTGGTATACAATACGATCCGCAATTCGGCTGGAGTGAAGTAATTGCAGGTGGCTTGGATATTGAACATATTCCAGGTTCTCACCTTGGGCTATTCAAGGAACCTTATGTAAAAGTTCTGGCAGCAAAATTACAGGCGCATTTAGACCAAGTAGCAGCTTTAGGGGCTGGAGTTTAGTATTTTTAATTACTCACAACTCAGCATTTTATCTCAAAGCGATCGCATGATGGCGAATGTGATCACCGATAAAACTAGATATAAAATAATAACTGTGGTCGTAGCCTGGTTGATAACGTAAATTTAGTGGTTGACCAACAGCCGCGCAAGCTTGCTCAAATACTTCTGGTAATAATTGTTGGGTTAAAAATTGATCTCCAGTGCCTTGGTCAATGAGAATTGGGCTGTGATAACCTATTTGCTTAACTAACTCACTGGCATCATAGGCAAGCCAACTAGCTTGATTATTGCCTAAATAACGGCTGAAAGCTTTTTGTCCCCAAGGACAGCGCGTGGGTGCGGCGATGGGTGCAAAGGCGGAAACTGATTTAAACAGTTGCGGGTTTTTCAGCGCACAAATTAACGCCCCATGTCCCCCCATTGAATGACCGAAAATACCTTGCTTGTCAGTTTGTACAGCAAAGTTGGCAGCAATTATCGCTGGCAATTCTTGGACAACATAACTGTACATTTGATAGTGCGATCGCCAAGGTTCTGCGGTAGCATCAACATAAAAACCAGCACCTGTCCCAAAATCCCACTCATCATCTTCACCGGCAATACCTGTATTCCGTGGGCTAGTATCAGGAGCCACCAGCATTAAACCATACTCGGCGGCATAACGCTGCGCTCCCGCCTTCACCATAAAATTTTCTTCTGTGCAAGTTAAACCAGACAAAAAATAAAGAACTGGTACAGGCTTTTGCAGTGCTTGTGGTGGCTGATAGACAGCAAAACGCATTTCACTATTACAAATTGCTGAAAAATGCGAGTAAAAGCCAAGTTTGCCGTCATAGCATTTATATTCTGAAATTAGTTGCAGATTCGTCATAATTTCATTAATTCGTAGCGAATTCTTTGCGTACCTTTGCGCTTACCTCTGCGCTACTTTGCGTTTAAATTTCAAGCATCAATTCGCTACGACTTTAGGCGAAGCGTACTTATGATTAGCTCATTGATCAATCTAAAATCTAAAATTCTTTGTCTAACCACCACTAATTTTAGCTTTGTAACCTAGTTTGATCAAAATCTCTAAAATCTTTTGTTTGTGGTCGCCTTGGATTTCAATTTCATTATCTTTGACAGTGCCACCAGTGCCACATTGAGTTTTTAATTGTTTAACCAAAGCCGCTAAAGTTTCTGGTTTAGCTTGAAACCCAGTAATTACCGTCACAGTTTTCCCCTTGCGTCCGGCGCGGGTAGCTTGAACCCTCACATTTTGTTGTTGTGGCGGTAGTTCCTGAACAGGTCTTTCGGTGGCGGCGGAGTTGTCATCGCCAAATTCGCGGTAGACGAATTTTTTATCAGTAGGTTTCTCTGGGGAAGAAGACATAAGACACCATTTTTCTCATCAGATATCGTAACTTATCTGCCTAGACTTCTTATAATAATTAAGTCTGTCTTGTGATGAAAAATATTTGCGTGACTACCACTCCCCTTTCCCCAAATTCTTCCACAACTGCTCTGTTTCCCGATACACAAGGACGCTTTGGACGCTTTGGCGGTAAGTACGTCCCAGAAACGCTAATGCCTGCTTTAGCTGAACTCGAAACAGCCTATCAGCAATATCGTCACGATTCAGAGTTTCAAGCTCAACTACAACAACTGCTGCGAGATTATGTCGGACGCGCCACACCATTGTATTTTGCCGAGCGTCTAACTGCCCATTATGCCCGTCCTGATGGTAGTGGCCCGCAAATTTATTTAAAGCGAGAAGATTTAAATCATACTGGCGCACACAAAATTAATAATGCCCTTGGTCAGGTATTGTTAGCGAAACGTATGGGCAAACAGCGCATCATTGCCGAAACTGGTGCGGGACAGCATGGAGTAGCCACAGCAACAGTTTGCGCGCGGTTTGGGCTGGACTGTGTAATTTACATGGGCGTTCACGATATGGAACGTCAAGCTTTAAACGTGTTCAGAATGCGGTTGATGGGCGCAGAAGTTCGTCCGGTGGCGGCGGGTACAGGTACACTCAAAGATGCCACCTCCGAAGCAATTCGAGATTGGGTGACGAACGTCGAAACAACGCACTACATCCTCGGTTCCGTAGCCGGCCCCCATCCCTACCCAATGATGGTACGTGATTTTCATGCGGTGATTGGTCAAGAAACGCGCGCCCAAGCTTTAGAAAAATGGGGCGGTTTACCGGATATTCTCATGGCTTGTGTCGGTGGCGGTTCCAATGCAATGGGATTATTTCATGAGTTTGTGAATGAGCCATCTGTGAAGTTAATTGGGGTAGAAGCGGCTGGGGAAGGAGTAAATACAGACAAACACGCTGCTACCTTGACAAAAGGACGAATTGGTGTATTGCATGGTGCAATGAGCTATTTATTGCAAGACGAAGACGGACAAGTAACAGAGGCTCATTCTATTAGTGCAGGGTTAGATTATCCTGGTGTGGGGCCAGAACACAGCTATTTAAAAGATACTAATCGGGCGGAATACTATAGTGTGACTGATGCAGAGGCTTTAGAAGCATTCCAGAGATTATCACGCTTAGAAGGTATTATCCCAGCTTTGGAAACATCTCATGCGATCGCCTACCTCGAAACCCTTTGTCCCCAACTTAGCGGTAGCCCCAAGATTGTCATTAACTGTTCTGGACGCGGCGACAAGGATGTGCAAACAGTCGCCAAATTTTTAACTTAACAATAAACTCTGTCTAGACACCTTTGTCAAGATGAAACTTTTGTAATACTGAGTGTAGGGGAGCTAGTGCTTTAGATAGCTTTCCTACTCTACCTAATAATGCGAAATATTATGAAAGTTAATGAATTAAAACAACTCTACGAAATTGATGATTCTCAATGGCTAGAAGAAACAGTCAAACTAATTAAAAATCATCAACTTCAAGAACTAGATTTAGAGAATTTAGTTGAGGAATTAGAGGATTTGGGCAGAGAAAAGAAAAATGCCGTAGCCAGTCTTTTAGAACAAATCATTCGTCATTTATTATTACTGCAATATTGGACAAGCGAATCTGAGTATAATTCAATTCACTGGCAAGAAGAAATCTATAATTTTCGCACTCAATTAAAACGAAAATTAACTACTAATCTGCGTAATTATTTAGATTCAGAATTGGATTCTATCTATCAAGATGCGTTAGGGTTTGTAAAAATTAAAACTCAAAATACTGTTGATTTTCCTCTAGAATGCCCTTATTCCCTTGAGAAATTACTTGATATAGATTGGTTAAGTAGTCCAAGTAGCTGAAAAAAGGATTACACTTCAGATCCGTCAGCCCCATAAAAATTTTTATCTTCAGAGAATATAGTGATCCTGTTACCTAAGCTATCTCACAGGTGTTGGTGTAGCGGGAAGCAAACAAGGTACGGTTTACTTCACCAAAATATGTAGCCTCAAACGATAAGACGATAGATTTTAGTTAAAGCTTGGGGTGCGTTACGCAAATCTAGTAACGCACCCTATTTTTGCTGTATGGTTCTTAGATACATCGAATTGCTCTTGCAAGCTTATTGAGAATTAACTATGGAACCTATTTCTCTGATTATCGCTGCTTTAGGTGCTGGTGCGATGCACAACTTCAGGAGCGATCGCACTTTGGGAAAACACTACGATAGATATTAACGCGGACTTGCTGAATTATTAGATGTAGGTAGTCAAAATGAGTGCAGGGTGTAGAGTGTAGTGAATAATTGGTGAGGCAAAATTTACCAATGGCACAATCTTTGACTACATCTGCCATAGAAGATTTGGTTTATCAACAAATTAATCAGTTGCGCCGTCATCAAAGTCTCCCAGACTTAAAGCGTGACTCTGCTATTGATACTCAAGCTAGAATTCACAGCCAGAATATGGCAAGTGGGCAAGTTCCATTTAGTCATAATGGTTTTGTAGAACGAATTGAGGCAATTAAAATTCTCTACAAAGCTACAGCGGAAAATGTTGCTTACAACCAAGGCTATAGTGATCCTGCTACCCAAGCGGTGCAAGGCTGGCGTAATAGTTCTGGACATTGGCAAAATATCACAGGTAATTACAACCTCACAGGTGTAGGTGTGGCGAAAAATATTCAAGGTGAATATTACTTCACTCAAATATTTATCCTCACGCAGTCTCCAAAACCCTAAACTTTGAATGGCCAAGCAAAGGCAGAGAGTAGGAGGTAGGAGGAATAAAATATATTTCTTGCCCTCTGTCACAGCAGGGTAAATTTATTGATGAAAAACAAAAAATATGTATTTCTAGCGTAGTGCCAGCAATACAGCCGTCGAAGTATGGGTGAGGACATTTAAAAAGTATAAATCCCAGATATAGCAAGACTTTTACCTTCAGGCTTTAGTCTCCTGCCTTCTGCCTGATGATTAGTATAAAATTCTTGGTTTTTATAGTATAAATACGCAAAAGAATTGCATATTTTTTTCTAAAATCTATGCAATAAAACTTGCCATTAAAGCAAAGACTAGCCATGATAGATAACAGAAATATATATATAAATATAATTCTCCGAAAGTAATTTATAAAATATTTTTTAATCTGATGATTAGTAAAAAAAGTTGAAATAAAAATTTATGTATCTTTAAATACATAAAAATAAATATGGAAATTTCCCATTACTCAATTTTGCTGCTGGTGAATTCTCCAGAATTGCGATCGCAATTCTGTCATTACTTAAGTCAAGATATACGCTCCATCTATGATGTAATTGAAATTGGGACAGCTACAGAAGCATTGACTTATCTGGTGCAGAACCAGCCAGATTTAATACTTTTGGATGCTCAACTGCCAGATATAAGTGCGTTAGAACTTCTGCAGGAGTGGAAATGCCAATTTCATAACTGGCACATTCCCGTGATTATCTTAGTAGAAGAAAGTAACGAAACCCTTGCTATTAAATTAATTGAAAGTGGAGCCGCTGAATATTTAATTAAAGAACATCTGAGTTGTTTGAGATTCTGCCAAACTGTGTATTCTACGTTAGAAAAAAACAGTCTCAGGCAACAACTCCAAATGTACGAGCAACAGCAGCAAGCTAACGAAATTATTCGCCAACAGACTTTTCAGGCTCTGCACGACAACCAAATTCTCTTGCAGGGAATTATGGATAGCTTACCGATGGCCATTCTTTGGCGAGACTTGAACAGTCGATATTTAGGTTGTAATCGTCAGGTACTTGCAGATGCAGGTTTATCTTCTGTAGAAGAAATAATTGGCAAAACAGATTTTGATTTGCCTTGGCGAGAACAGGCATCACTTTATCAGTCAGAAGATCGGATTGTTATTAAAACTGGTAAAGCTAGGTTTAATATTGAAGAACCTGTGACAACAGGCGACAACCGGACTATTTGGGTACGCACCAATAAAATCCCCCTGCACAACCTCAATGGTGAGATTTTTGGCGTTCTGACTTGCTATGAAGATATTACAGAACGTAAAGAAATTGAGCAGGCACTACAAGAAAGCGAACGACGTTATGCAACTTTAGCTGCATCAGTTCCTGTGGGCATTTTCCGCACCGATGTGGAAGGCAATTGTGTATATGTTAACGATCGCTGGTGTGAAAATACAGGATTAACCCCCCAACAAGCCGCAGTTTATGGATGGAAAGCGGCTTTACACCCAGAAGATAAGCAGATGGTTGAGGAACAATGGCATCATGTGGTACAGACAGGCCAGATTTTTAATTTAGAATATCGGTTTTTGCGGGCAGATGGTCTAGAAACTTGGGTGTTTGGCCAAGCAGTGCCGGAAAAAAATTCAGATGGCACAATCATTGGTTATGCCGGGACAATCACTAACATTTCTAGCCGTAAACAAGCAGAAGAAGCGTTGCATCGCAGTCAACAACTTTATCGCATTCTAGTAGATAACTTTCCTAATGGTGCAGTTATCCTGTTTGACCATGATCTGCGGTATTTACTAGTTGGGGGACTAGGATTAGCGCGTGCAGGTTTGAGCAAAGCTGAGATGGAAGGCAAAACTATCTGGGAAATCTTTTCCGCAGAAGTCAGTGAGATGCTTGCACCTTTACATCAGCGAGCATTAGCTGGAGAAATGGTGATTGCGGAGATTCCTTATCACAATGAATTTTACTTGACTAACTATCTGCCTGTACGCGATGAGCAGGATAAGGTGATTGCAGGTATTCTTGTCAGCCAAAACATTACTGAGCGCAGAAAAGCAGAACAGGAACGCGATTGCTTATTGCAAATGTTAGAACAACAAAATCAGACTTTAGAAGCACAAGTCACTCAACGCACAGCAGAACTGCAACAAAGCAAAGAACGCTTTCGGAATTTGGTGGAAACATCCAGCGATTGGGTCTGGGAAGTTGATCAATTTGGCATTTACACTTATGCCAGTCCTCAAATCATTAATCTTTTGGGATATACCCCAGACGAAGTTTTGGGCATAACTCCCTTTGATTTAATGCCACCAGAAGAAGCACAAAGAGTAATGGCAGAATTTACCAAGTTCTCCTCAGTTCAAGCTCCTTTTCAATGCTTAGAAAATACTAACCGTCACAAAGATGGACGACTGATCACTCTAGAAACCAGTGCTGTTCCCATATTTGATGCAAATCAACAATTTTGTGGTTATCGCGGCATAGATCGAGATATTACTTCGAGAAAACAAGCAGAATTAGTTTTACGCCAAGCTAACGAAAGATTAGCCTTTTCCAATCAAGAACTTGCCCGGGCGACTCGCTTAAAAGATGAGTTTCTCGCTACGATGAGTCATGAACTGCGTACACCTCTCAATGCCATTTTAGGTATGGCAGAAGGATTGCAAGATGAAGTCTTTGGCTTAATTAATGACCATCAAAGACGCAGTTTGCAAACCATTGAGCGCAGTGGACAACATTTGTTGGAATTAATTAATGACATTCTAGATTTATCCAAAATTGAAGCCGGACAGATGGAGTTACACTACTCTCAGACGGCTATCAGTTCACTTTGTCAAGCTAGTTTGGCATTTATTCAACAACAAGCCGTGCAGAAACATATTCAGGTTGAAATGAAGATTCAGCCTAATCTGCCAGACTTACTGTTAGATGAACGACGTATCCGACAAGTTTTGATTAATTTACTTAATAATGCTGTTAAGTTTACCCCAGAAGGTGGACAGATCACCTTAGAAGTAAGCCACGAAATCATTGCCCCAGAGCAGAATGTTATCCATATAGCAGTTATTGATACAGGTATTGGGATTGCTGGTGAAAATCTTCAGAAAATTTTTCAACCTTTTATTCAAATTGATAGTGCTTTAAATCGCCAATATGTCGGTACTGGTTTAGGGCTAGCTCTAGTCAAGCGGATTGTGGAATTACATAATGGCAAGGTGAATGTTAGCAGTGAACTTGGTGTAGGAAGCTGCTTTAGTATTGATTTACCCTATGCCAATATTTTTGAGTCTTCTCCAGAGTTAGTCAATTACCCACTCACCGAGCTAACTTCTTCAGGCAACGAAACATTAGAGTATGCACCGCTAATTTTATTAGCAGAAGATAACGAAGATAATATTTTTACTCTCTCTACTTATTTAACAGCAATCGGATACCGCCTGATCTTGGCCAAAAATGGTCAAGAAGCGATCGCCTTGGCTGATGCTCAAAATCCCGATTTAATTTTAATGGATATTCAAATGCCGGGAATGGATGGTCTAGAAGCCATCAAACAGATTCGATTAGAACGCAATCTCAGTATGCCTATTATTGCCCTAACCGCTTTAGTCATGCCAGGCGATCGCGAAAAATGTCTGGCCATCGGCGCTAACAGTTATCTCTCAAAACCGATCAAACTCAAGCAACTGGCCACGACAATTCAAGATTTTTTAATCACAGAGAAACTCAAAAAACAAAAAGTGATGTAGAAGGTGACAGCAAATTAAACTGTGCTAGTACCGTTTCACTTTGAGGTTGGTACATTTAGGCAAGCAAAACGGTATTAGTTGATTAATTCTCAAGAATATCCTGTTCTACATTCTCGGAACTCGAAGGTAGAGTATAGGTCTAAATTATTTATATTGCGTAATTCTTCATGTTTCGACAACCTGCTTTTGGCATTGCTTTAAGTACGCTTGTCCTTGCTAGTGGATTCATGACTACTCCTATACCCAGTCACTCTTCTACCAACAGTCCCAATCAAGAGATTCCTTCTAGTCAGGTTGCTACATCAACTACTACTTTTAACACCACTGCTTTAGAGAAATCAGTTTTTGAACAGATTAATCGCTATCGAGTTGCGAAAAAGCTGCCAAAGTTGACTCTGAATGCTAATATTTCTCGGCAAGCAAGGATTCACAGCCAAAATATGGCTACAGGGAAAGTTGCGTTTAGTCATCATGGGTTAGAAAAACGCGTCAAAGCAATTTCCATTCGCTTCACTAGTGCAGGCGAGAATGTCGCAGTTAATCAGGGATATAGCGACCCCGCCAGTCAAGCCGTCATCGGTTGGCTAAATAGTCCTGGACATTTAAAAAATATTAAAGGCAATTACAACTTAACTGGAGTTGGTGTTGCGGCTAATGCACAAGGTGAAGTCTATCTCACTCAAATTTTTCTGTTAACTAGATAGCCGAAATCTCAAATGCAAAATGGTATGGGTTGCCTAAATCATGTAGTGTCTAATCTGGAAACACTGCATTTATAGTTGAGTAATTCATGAGTTTACAAGATTTTCAGGTTTGCGATCATGATATTAGTGATGCGGCTTTGGGCGAATATTTACAATCAAGTAAAATCGCTGTTGATACTGAGACAATGGGATTATTACCGCAGCGCGATCGCTTGTGTCTTGTCCAACTATGCAATCATGAGGGTAAGGTAACAGCCATTCGGATTGCTAAGGGACAAACTGAGTCACCAAATTTAAAACAACTCCTCGAAGCAAAGAATATTTTGAAGATATTTCACTTTGCTCGTTTTGATATTGCCACTTTACGCTACCATTTAGGCATTTACACCCAGCCAATTTTCTGCACTAAAATTGCCAGTAAGTTAGCTCGTACCTATACTAACCGTCACGGCTTGAAAGATGTAGTGCAAGAGTTGGAACAAGTAGAACTGGATAAAAGCGCTCAAAGTTCTGATTGGGGGAATGCGGTTAATTTAACTGAAGCTCAATTAAGTTATGCAGCTAATGACGTTCGTTATTTAATTAATGTCCAACAAAAGCTGACTGATATGCTCAAACGCGAAGAACGTTGGCAACTTGCACAAGAATCTTTTCAAGTTTTGCCAACAATAGTTTCTCTAGATTTGCTGCAATTCAAAGATTTATTTGAGCATTAATTCTATATCAGTATTAAAAGGGAACAGGGAAATCCCCGTAATTAAAATTAGGGGCTAAATTCTTCTCCTATTCCCGCCCCGAAGGGGCTTGGTCAATAGTCAAGTGTCTCATTACTATTGACCCTTGACCATTGACTAATCACCAAAAATTTATACTTCTTTTTGCTGAGTTTCTACATGATTTTTCAGGCGATCAACAACATTGTAGTCGTCTTTACCGGGAGGAGTTCTAGATTCAATTATGCCTTCTGTGGGGCCGCCAATTGCTTTCCACGCAGCTAGACCACCTTTAAGTTGCGATACGTGGACAAATCCAGCAGAACGCAGAACTTGTGCAGCTTGGGCCGATTCTTCGTCATTCCCACCGTAAACGTAAATATCACGGTTTTTATCTATGGATGGTACTGCGCGTTCGGCTAAGTCACCAATTGGCATAGCCATTGCACCCAGGATATGACCTTCGTTAAATACCTGGCGATCGCGGACATCTAAAATAGTGAATGCTGGCTCACCCCATTCTAAACGAGACTTGAGAACATGAGCGTCAGACTGAGGCTCAATTGGTGGTTGTTGAGGAATAATACCTTCTATTAGATTGCTCATAAAAATCTCCCTAAATGATTCCTACACAGCAATTTAACGAAATGAACATCATTAATTTCTCTTTCTTTGGGATGAATATCCTAAAAGTATTTCTTCTGGCTGATTAGTTACATTAGTGATTTTTTGCCAGGTTAATAATTGAATCTATTTACTTTTAAAGCATTTGGCTGTGTAATTTAATCTGGGCGATCGCTAATAGTAATGTATTTTCAATATCTTGTTTAACTTTGGCGGAAATATTCTGACAAATATTCAGACAATCAATTAATAATTTGTTGGCATGATAATATTTTTGCAGCATTTCTATTTGCTCTGGAGCAAACTGCCAATCATGACAAATATTACGATATTTGATTAATATCTCCCGGAAATTTTTACTCCAAGATTTACCATTGGCTTTCCACCAGGTACGAAATTCATCAGCATTAATGTCATGATTTGATAATGCTTGTTGGCAAAATATCAGTGATTGTTTAAATTCTGACTCAACAATTAAATCTAAAGCTTGCTCAAAGGCAATCATTAATGCTTGAGCATGGTCAATAAAAATCTCATCATTCCAAATATAATCACAGGCAAAGTCTAACTCTCCAGCGCAAGTAAAAGTACTGGTCAAGAATTCATCAATAGCTAACTCACGATGAAAGGCTAAATTACCGACAATAGCACGCTCAAGTCCATAGTTAGGTTCATGGCTAAACACTTGGCGACGCGGAAAATCACAATCATCTAAAAAGACTTCTAATGAACGACCAATACAAACTAAGTAAAATGCTCTAACTGCTACTTCTGGATACTGGGTAGTAACTGCATGAGATTTTTGTTGCAGCCAGACTAGAAAGTTTTGAATTGGCTCATCGTCAGCTACTAAAAAATCAATTTTTTGTTTCATCAAACCGAAGATGATATCGGCAGATTTTAACATACTTACACTTAGTAATATAACATTGTGCCACCGTTCTTCAGTTGTATAATTCACCAACTGATGGAGAGATTTTTCAGAATAATTGGCGACAAAATATTTAGCAGTTAAATACTCTTGTAATGCTAAATGAGAGAAAGAGTAAATTCCCTGCGATCGCTGCACTAATAAACCGTGTTCTGACTCAAAAATTTTTAATAATTTTTCGCTGTCTTGCAAGTTTTTAATACTCAATAGCCAGCTATCTGATGCTTGTCTAGCATTGACTACAGGTATACTTGCGTCAACTTTTTCACAGGTACAATTTCTTACTTCTGATAGCTGTTCTAAAATTTCAGCCATCAAATATTGAATTTCTGTATACTCAAAAAAGTAATTTTTTTGTGCAAAAGTAATAGCAGCAATTTGGCACAGCAACTTGATTTTATTATTCCAATTTAAAAATAATTCAGTATCATCTCGTTTAATGCCTTTAATGTCATCCCATCTTCTGACAATTAAATTCAACACCTGCGCATATAGACTAGCGGGTTGAGCAGGAAATTCTAATTTTTTCTGAAATAATAAACAAATTATATGTAACAATATTGGTGTAGCTGTCAATTCTCTGATTCGCTGATTTTCTGGTAAATACAATTGATGAATAAATAGATTACTTTGAGCTTCGCCATTTTCTAGAGATTGATAAGCAACAGTACTAAACCAATTTTTGACAAAAACTTTGACTTGTTGAATATCAAAATCAGCAATTTCTACTTCAGTAAATCCTGCTACTCTATGCTGTTGTCCACCGACTCGGCAACTAATAATAAATCGGTTTTTATAATAAGTTTGAGTAAATCGCCGAATTTCTCTGTTTATTTGCTGTATATACTCAGATGGAACTTCATCTAAACCATCTAATAAAATTAATGCTTTACCTTCAGTTAAAATACTCGCTGTTGCTTCATCTTCAATCAAAGAACTGAGAAATTCTTGGCTGATATATTCCCCGAGATTAATTTCATGATTATCTCTAACATCTTCAGCAAAATCTTTAAGACTGATAAAAATAGCAATGCGTTTGGCTTGAAATTCAGCTTTGTTACACTCAAGAGCTAAATATTTTAAAAATGTGGTTTTTCCCGAGCCTGGTTTCCCCAATAGCATCAGCTTTGAGTATAAATTTGCAGCGTCTAAAGCTGGTATTTTTCTTTGTAATTGCTCTTTGCTAACTTGAATAAAACCTGCAAAAAAACTAAAGTCTTTTGACAAGTCGTCTATTTCTAGCCATTGTTGACTGGTAATTTGTTCTACAACATAGACATTAGTGTAAATATACTCTAGTGGAATGACTCTCCCAATATCTAACATTTGCACAGTAGCGCACTGGTCTTGAATTTTGTCTTGGCGTTTTTGACGGATTTCTAGAACTAAACTATTGATATCTAGATTTTGGCTGATTGATTTAGTAGTGGCGTTTGCAAGTGCTTCTTCTGGTAAACCTGCAACTTTTTGCCAAGATAACCCTAAGTATTGGCAAATTTGGACAAAACAACTCCGAGATACAGGCTCACCTGCAAAAAATTTCGATACTGGTTGACGTGTAATTCCTAATGCTATTGCTAATCTGTGCTGGCTTAAAGTTTTATCAATTAACGCTGTTTTTGCTGCCTTGATGCCTGCTGGAGTGGCTCTTAATCCTTGGCTTGCCATAGTATCAGCTTGATTAATAATGTTAATGACATTTCAGGAGATAGCTGCACCTTGGATTGATCACCTATAACAATCCGATTTTATTTCTGAACTTACTTGTGAAGATAGGGAACAGGGTTTGGGAACTGTACTGAGTTTTTTCAGAAGTCAAATACGAGTCCTAATATAGAAGAGTTAAGTTCATCTGACACAGTTAGAGAAAACTAGCAACTAACTCAGGGGTATTTGTCGCTAAGTATCATTCTCTGAATGAATTTTTTTCTTAAACCTACGAAATTATACCTGTTAAAGTCAACAATATACTAAAGTCATGCAAAAGTCATACATTTAGTAAGCGTTGTGATAGCTGAAGTTTTCCTAAATTTAATAGAAAATTAAGTGTATCTCATGAGAAAAATGGCAATATCTGGCAAAAAATCAATTTGAGGAAGTATCAACAAATCCTCAACAATCCAGACAAAAGGGCTTTTTTTGGTGAATTTCCTATATCAAAAACCTGTCCTAGATGAAGTTGCCAAAGAAATAATAGGCTAGTAAGTTATGGTTATGCTTTCTGATACAAATGCCAAAATCCTGGTTGTAGATGATGACTTCGGTGTGCGTAATCTGATTTATCGCTATCTTGGTCAAAAATATCAAATAGAGTCAGCCGCAGATGGCAAAACAGCACTGAGGTTATTTGAGCAATTCAGCCCAACTTTAGTAATTCTGGATTGGAATTTGCCTGATATGAGTGGCTACCAACTTTGTCAGGAAATGCAAAGCCGTACTAATGTCTTAATAATGATGTTAACTAGTAGAAATGCTGAAGAAGATAAAATTAAAATAATTTCAGCAGGTGCAGATGACTTTATAACTAAACCATTTAGTCTTGCAGAAGTTGAAGTCAGAGTACAAGCATTGTTAAGAAGAGTACGCTCAATTAACCCTTCTGCCCCGCAAAGGCTGGTGTTTAAGCAACTAGCAATTAACCCAGAAGGTCGAGAAGTAACATTAAATGACCAGCCACTAAATTTGACAGCTTTGGAATTTAATATCCTACATTTTCTGGCTAGCCATCCTGGTCAAGCTTGGAGTCGTCCCCAACTGATCCAAAAAATTTGGGGTTGCGATCATCCGGGTGACGGACGCGTAGTTGATGTTCATATTGGTCAACTACGCAAAAAATTGGAAGTAGATACGAGTGTGCCAGAGTTTATTAAAACTGTGCGTGGCTACGGATATAAATTTGAATCGCCAGAAGCAACGAATGTTTAACAATTTTGGCGTTGCATAAATGCGGTATGAATTAAGATGTCGAAGCAAAATGAAAGATTGATTTTTCGCGCCTTTGCGCCTTTGCGCGAAAAAAAATTCATCCCCTTAATCAGCAACGCCACAATTTTAAGTAAAAAATACTACTTTTTTATCTCTAGCCTCTCATCCTTCACTCGATTACATATATCGAGTGAGTTGAACGCGGTAACGTTCTTTTTTAGTGACGGCAATTTCGCCAACTTCTAAGCGTCCTTTACCGCGGATAGCGATTAAATCACCAGATTTAACTTGAGAACTGGCTTGGGTAATTTCTTTCCAATTGACGCGCACATCACCAGCATCGATTAAGTCAACCATTTTGCTACGAGACATGCCAAATCCAGCAGATGCGATCGCATCTAATCGCAAAGAAGCTTCCACTGTTGTTAATTCTTTCTTCTTTGGTTCGCGGATTTTTAGCTCGCTGATGTCAATTCGCTGGGTTTTGACAGGAACTGAGCGTACCTGTTGCAAGTTCATCTCTAAAAACTCGACCATTTCGGGAATGACAATTACCTGCGCTCCCCGTTCTCCCAAAACAATCACATCTCCTGTCTTATCGCGCACAATTCCTGTTCCCAGCATGGAGCCTAAAAAGTCACGATGAGTTGCTGTATCAAACAAAAAATTGCCAGCAATTTCCATTGCCGCAATCGCAACTTGTGATTGATCTAAAGGCATTTCGGCACGAGCGAGTGCGATTCTTTGCCGTTCAGCTTGCGGATAACCACCCCAAGCTACCAACTGCACCTCGGTTAAGCGACTAAAAACCCGTTGAATTTCTGCTAATTCCGGCGGAGATAAGAAATCCGTCAAAACCACTTCCCAAGTTTTAATAGCTTGCTCTGCTTGATCGATGACGCGAGCAACACCATCTCGATTTTCTACACCCTTTAAAAGTTCTTCGCGTGGTAACATTCTTTAGAAATCAATAGTCATTGTCATTTGTCTGAAGGCAAGCAGTTAAACTCCACTTCACCCTTTAGCTATCAGCGTAACCTTGAATATTTTCTGGTTCAAATTGGCGTAATATCCGAGTTGCTTGCCTAGTCAAAGTCTCAGAACCTTGAACTACAATTAAGTATTTGCCAGCATCTAGGCGATTGCGATATGGCAGAGCATCACCACTACCTGTGAGCATTCCCACTCCACCACCAACAAATACGCTACCCATACCACCACTAGCCGCGCCGAGCAATCCACCAACGATATGATTGCCGATTTCTCCTGCCCAAGCAAAGGTATCTAAACCTGTAATGACACTAAAGGTAAAACCAGCAAAAAAGCCAAATGGCACTAGCCACAATGCCATTAGCTTTGCTTGCTTTTTGGCTTCTACTTGGGGATCAATCAAGCCGAACTCGTCAGCAGTTTTATATCCCTTACCAAGGATAGTGCTATTGATGCTGTCTTTTTCTAAAGCTAAATAAGCAGCTTCGGCTTGGATACGGTCTGGTAATACTGCAACAAGATAATTCATCGCTCGCAAAATAGTTGTCTGATAGAAGTTTTTCCTTAATTACCAGCCTATCAGTAAAAAAGTGCGTTCGTGCTGTTAGCAGTAGTGGGGCGTTGAGCAGCGTGCTGAGTTTAGCTTAGAATCGGCAATCAACCTCAAATTCTTCTAGCCCCTAAGCTCTCATCCCTACTCACGATTTAATCAAATCCAATGGTTCACAAAAATTGTTCACACCTTGTTTGAGGACATAAATCAATACTGGTGTGGCTAAAATTTTGGGGAAAGTTGGCATAGTTTTGATGTGTGCCATCATTCCTAAAATCGAGTTATTGGCTAATTCTTCTCTAAATTCTGATTCACAAATCACAGCACGCCATTTTTTTGCCAAAGCATCTAACCATTCTGCATTGGCTGTTTCTGGTTGTTGTCCAGCTTTAATGGCTAGTGTCATGGCTGCATCTTCTAAATCTCCTTCACAATCTTCAATTAAATCCAAGGCTTCCATCGCCAGGGGATCATCTACTAACTGCGATCGCAATAAGGCAATTTCTTGTGATGTAACTTGAGTCATAGGTAGTCAATAGTCAAGGGTCAATAGTTTAGAGTCAGAGATTTTTATTATCCGTTGATAACTAATTACCAACTAACGATCATTAACTCACGACTGTTGACGAATGACTATTGACTATGGACTGGGTTAACGAAATGCCCTGGAGGTAACTGCACGTTGTAATTGAGCCAAAGCGCGGTTGTAGTCTAAGATTGCGGTGACTCGATTACCTTCGGCTCTGGTTAAGTCATTTTCTGAGTTGATGACATCTGTTTGTGTCCCAACGCCAGCTTGGAAGCGCAACCTTGCTAAACGTAGAGCTTCTCTAGCTTGTTCTAAGGCAGTATTGGCAGTTTGAACATTTTCCAAATTAGAACGCTGGGTAGAAAAAGCTTGTTCTACTTGGAAGCGAATTTGGTTGCGTTGCTCGGCAAATTGCGTTTCAGCGATGGCAATATTGCTTCTAGCTTGGGCGGCTCTAGCTTTAGCTGCACCACCATCAAACAAATTCAAACTGGCTCTTAGTCCTACAGAATAGCCATCAGTGACGCTGACGTTATCATCAAACTGATCTAACAAGTTGTAATTAGCCACAAAACTCAACTGTGGCCCCAAAGTGGCTAGGGCTTGTCGCCGCTGTTGTTCGCTAATATTGCGCTGTGCCAGATTTTGTCGCAGTTCTGGTCGATTTTGAAAAGCGAGGACAATACTTTCTTCCAAAGACCTGTTCCACAAACCTGATAGTTGCACGGGATCTGCGGCACTGATAGTTACGTTTTGTGGCAAACTTAAGCGAGTGGCTAACTGCCGACGCGCTATTTGCTGCTGTGAGATCGCATTAGTCAAATCTTGCTGGGAGTTAGCTAAATTTACCTGCGATCGCAACACATCAAAGCGAGTTCCGACCCCAGCACGTTCTAAAGCTTCCGCATCTCGCAAACTGGCTTGGGCATTTTCTACCGATGATTGGGCAATACGTACTTGTTCATCAGCATTTTGCAAGCTGTAGTAGTCTGTGCTGACATTCAAGCGAATTTCTTCAGATTGCCGTTCTACGTCTAATTCATTAAAACGTACCTGTTCTTCAGCTTCTTTAATCGCAGCTTGCCGTCTGCCTGAAGTGTAAATGTTGTATGTTAACTGGGCTTGACCGTTAAAAGCCGTACTCGGTTTATCTTGATTAGAGGGTATTCCTTGGCGACTGCTTAACTCATCACTTAGCTGAGTGCTAGCTGATTGGCTGCGACTCACATCCGCATTAATATCCACAGTGGGAAATAAAGCCGCTTGTGCTTCTCGTAAAGCCGCACGGCTGCGTTCTAACTGCAATGCAGTTACTTGCAAATCCCTATTGTTTCGTTGTGCCAGTTCTAGTGCTTGTGCCAAAGTAATTGGTTGATTACCTTGCACTGTGACTTCCTCTGCTTTTGTGGGAAATTGCAGGGGATTACCAGTCTGAATCAGGTTTTCAGGAATTTTTACTTCTGGTGTTGCCACCGGACTAGTATTGCTAGGAGCAACCGTTGGGGTTGTTTCAACCCCAGAAGGAGTAGCTGCTGGTGCTGCCTCATTAGGATTAGTCGGCACAGTCGTAGAAGCGGGTGCTACTTCATTGGTAGTAGAACTAGGATTAGTCGGCACAGTCGTAGAAGCAGGTGCTGACTCCACTGGTGCTGGGGTGGAAGTTGTTTCTGAAGGAGAAGTGGTGTTTTGTGCTATCTGGGCTGATGTCAATCGTGGCAGTCCACAACTTCCAGCAGGCAAATAACCCATTTCTTGAGTGCAACTTCGCACCGCCAACAGTTGCGCTGCGCCTGCACTTTTGACTGCTGTTGGTAAAGCTGTTGGTAGCTGAGTTTTCAGAGTCGGCTTTGGTGTTAGCTGTTGACCAGCCGCCAGAGAAACTGTTGTGCTGGGAATCGAAGAGAATCGGGTTGTAGCAGAATTAACACCTAGATTATTTTTTTTCCGCTTTAAAACAGAAGCTAATTTTTGGGCTTTTTGAATATTCGCCGAATGACGCTGCGCCGAAGTTTGGTCAACGTTGGCATTAGATGTGGAATTGACAAAACTACCTGGTTGTTTTTGAGGTATTTGTGCGATCGCTACACCAGTATTTCCTGTCAAAACAACTGAATTACTGTTATTAGTTAAACTCGATACATTCAATGTCTGCAACCCAGAATTTGTCATGGCATCTGGGAAAATCTGGCTAGCAGTTTTAGGCAGTTGCATATGAGTCTTGTCCGCCACCAAGTTATGACTTTCAGTGAAAGTCAAGACACTAGGAGAAGACTGTGATTGTATGCTACTTACCTTTACCGTGTCAGCCCAAGCAGGCTGAGTTGTTAATACCGCTAATGTTACGCCAGGTAAGAAAGTATGAAATATTTGCTGTCCTTTCACCGCATCCCCTCACACGAAAATCAATCTAGCGGCAGAAACCTTTTCTTCACCACAGAATATAGCACGATACTAAATTGAAGAAGGAATATAGCACGATACCAAATTTAGGAATCCGTACTTCTTTTTTCTTCAAAACTTTTGACTATACGAGAAAGTTCTGCCTTTTCGTCGATGCTAACGCGGGTAGGCGCACCACTGACAATCCGTTCGTAGTTCCGGAAAGAATCTTTAATTTCTGGGCCGTCAGCCGTAATATTATACTCACGAATTCCCTTATCATGCCACGAACCGCGCATTTTAAATACGTTAATTGCCCGCGACATTTCGCCACGAATTTCTACGTACTGCAACATCAAAATTGTGTCAGTAATCGTCGAAATGTGAGAATCGGTAATTGAATGAGAACCCATAAATTGGTCAGTTGTGTTGGTAAAAAATCCAGTTATTTCTTCTTGCTTGGCATAACCAGTTACACCAATCACAAACTGTCTAAAAGCATTATTACTTACTCCTCTGGCTAGGGCTGAAAGTGAGTCTATGGCAATTCTAGACGGTTTAAAATCAGCAATTTCTGACTTAATGATTTGCAAGTGATCTTCTAAACCAGTTGATTCTGGATAAGTACAGATAATTTTGAGTAAACCTTGCTGTTCTAAATCCTCAAAATCAATTCCCCACGAAGAAGCATTGCGTGAAAGTTGAGCGCGTGATTCTTCATAAGCAAACAAAATGGCCCGTTCACCATTAATACAACCATCTTGTAAAAATTTGCTGACCAGCAGTGTTTTGCCAGTCCCGGTAGCCCCTGTGGCCAAAATAATCGAATCTTTAAAGAAACCACCGCCACACATTTCATCTAGAGTTCTCACCCCAGAAGAAACGCGAACATTAGAAGAGCGTTGAGTCAACCGCATAGCTCCCAAGGGGAAAATGTTGACTCCAGCATTAGTAATTGTAAAAGGATACTCACCTTTCATATGAGTTGTCCCGCGTAACTTGAGGATTTCGGTCGTGCGGCGACGACGTTCTCCTTCTAATACATTCCGCACAATTACCACATTATCCGAAACAAATTCCTCAACCCCAAAAGATGCTACAGGGCCGTATTCTTCTCCACGTTCTGTGGTGATGATGGTAGTAACATTCAACTGCTTGAGTCTGGCCACCAGACGGAAAATTTCGCGCCTAACTACACCAACGGCTTCGTATTGTTGAAAGACTGCGGTAATCGAATCAATCGAAACTCGCTTGGCTTTGTATTTGCGAATGGCATATTGCAAGCGTTCAATTAATGCTGAAAGGTCAAAATTGCCGACAATATCTTGCCCTTCTGGGTCTGGAGAAGCATCGAGAATAAATAATTTGCCTTCATCGATTAATCGTTGTAAATTCCAGCCAAAAATATGGGCGTTTTTGATAATATCACTGGGGGATTCTTCAAAAGTGACAAACACTCCAGGTTCATCAAAATAGGTAATACCGTTATAGAGAAACTGAAGAGATAATAAAGTTTTCCCTGTGCCAGATGTGCCACTGACTAAGGTAGTTCTGCCTACAGGTAAACCACCATGACTAATGTCATCAAAGCCCTCGATCATTGTCCGAATTTTTTCTACACCGCCACTTTGTGTAGACTTATTTTCCTGTTGTTCTTTCTCACTCATTGCTAGATTATCAATGGGCTTTTAACCCAGTATTTCTATTAGTAAAGTAGGTAATTTGTCTGTAAGCAAAAAAATTAGAATTAAAGACTATCTGACTCTTGCCAATCTTCTTCACTTAGTTCTTCATACAGCAAATCTAGTCCAATTAACACTCTTTCTCTATCTGATAGGTCGCCAATAATTTTGCGCACGGGAGGGGGTAAAATTTTTGATAATGTTGGGGTGGCTAATATTTTATCTTCTTCGGCTAGTTGAGGATTTTTAAGTACATCAATGACTTTCAAAGCATAAACACCTTGAAACTCCTGTTCTAATATATTTTTTAATGTTTTGAGCGCCCGTACTGAATTAGGTGTGTTTCCAGCTACGTAAAGCTTAAGAACATAGGTCTTTCTGGCTTGATTCATAAAGGTACAGGCTGAAACATCAAAACGAAAATAGGGACAAATTTCCTGATTCCACAGGCGAATAGAGCTATAAGCGGCAATTACTCCGCTTTGAGGCTAAGGAGTACATTTGACGATTATTTAGAAATCGCACATCGATAGGCTTCACAAAGGTGCGCCAAAATATCTATTAATGTCAAGCGGTAATCTAGTAATGTTTCATCGCTCCTTCCTTCTAATCTTAACTGTTTAGAAAACTCGTCAATAATTTCCATGTGTATTTCTATAATTTGTGGCACAGGAATATTAGCACAAAATACTGTGTTGATAAATTTATCAATTCTCTCTTTTAATGTTGTGTCTGTAGTAAAGTAATCTACAAGAATTTGGCGGTAATCTGATTTGATCTGCTGTAATAATACCCGCTGATCGACTTGAGTCATTTGCTGAAAAACCCGTTGTGGTTTTTGCGTACGGCAAGCTAATACGTAAAAATATTGGCCTGTAAAATTTTCATTAAGATTTGCCAGCAACCAATTCAGTAAGTAGTAAAGTCTATCTGTGGTAGCGGCAACCAGAGGCAATGTGTTAAATTGGACAGGACTAGATAAAAAAAAGCTACAATTGCTGGGTCTAAGTTCTGGTTTGATTGCTACCCAAGCTGGTTTATCTAAAATTTTTTTAACTTTTGGTTGGAAAATTAGTATAGGTAGTAGCATTTATATATTTAAATATCTTGCTTAGTTAGTCCAACCAACGTTGGCAATTAGCACAAAGTTTGAGGAAAACTTTAGAGAATGGGATTAAACCTAAGAGTTAATTCTGTGAGTTTATGCCCAAACATAAAATTTGGATAAACCATTGTCTAAATTAACTCAACAACCAACAACTAAGCGATTGGCATGATGGAGTGGTTGATGAGGTATTAGTGGAGGAGAGATAAATCCATTCATAATTAGCATATGCATATCTATCAGAATATAGATTTTTGAATTTCACCTCTTGATAGGATACTTAAACTAACTTAAAGTTAGCTCACATTCTAAATCATTATAATTCCTCAAGGTTCTAAAGCGAATCTTTGAAGCCATAATTGTTGTAGTTGTCATGAGCAATGAGAAATTTCAGCATCAGTAAAACACTGTAAATAATATTCCCCAAAGTTCTAAAGCGGCAAAGGTAGAGTCTGGCACTGGAAAAATTCAGTTAACCAGCAAGGCTATAGCTGAGAAAACCGAAACCATTGTTGCGATGTATTCTCGCAAAAGCAACAATAGCCGAAAAGAGTCTTCTTAAAGAATATTACTGTAAGCGCGACCACATCTAGCCCATCGCCAATGCTTAAGCCAAAAGCTGCCAGAGGAAGAATAAACCCCCAAGCCTTATGTCAATGCTACATTATCCGCTTTACAACTTTCTAGCAACCGTACCCAAATGCGGAGAAACAAGTGCGTTAGTGGCGGTGTTAGAGCTTTTTGAGCAAGAGCAGTGCGATCGCTTAATAGTAGTCAATCAACAGCAAATGCCAATTGGACTGTTAAATTCAGCCAGATTCACGCAGCAGTTATTGGCACAATCAAAAGAAGAGCAATATTTACAATTATTACAACAGCCCTTAACAATTTGGCAACAAAGTATTTTTGAACCAATCCAAATATTAGCAGCAGGCGATCGCGTAGAGCAATTTGTCCAGTATTTACAATATCAACCAACTCAAACTCACAATAGCCTCAATTGGGTACTGATCAATCCCGCAGGCAAGTTTTTAGGAATGTTGGATAGTAGCCGACTATTGAGATTGTTAGTCCAAGAAAAAGTCGGCATAACGGCAGCTGGTAGAAAATACTCTGACTCGGCGGAAAAAACTCATCATAGAATAGAAAATCATGAGTCGAGGCTCAAAACTCGCTGGCGGCCTAGAACTCCCCAACGTCAATCCAGGGTAAACAAACCCTTAATCCAATTATTAGAACGACTGCCTTGGCCTTTAATGTTGCAAACCAGCACTGGTGAAATCGTCACGCAAAACCCAGCCTGGTGGGAGCAATTGGGAGTATTAAAAGATCCCGAAGGCGTGCGGGAACAAGTCGCAGCTATTTTATCTCCTCTTGTCACAAAACAGCCAGAATATGCCCAAACGGCCACAAAAGTGCAGCATAGCGATGATGAGTCAACCTCATCCTTAAAACTACATTCTGTAGAAAACACTTGGGCAATCAGACACGAAGCCTTACCCCACAACGGCTTGCTCCCCTTTTCCCCCAACACAGCAGCAAATTTTAATCACCTCAACGAGCCACTGATTAACCCAGCTATCAATACCAATCGCTGCTTTTTAGATATTCAAATGGGGACTTGTACTTGCGTTGTCGAAGAACAAAACGGTCAAGAAAGAGTTTGGCAATTTGCGAAAATTCCTTTAGATAGTCCAGAATTTAAGTTGATTGATGCTCAACACACCCAAGACTCGCCAATAAATGCAGATAACTTGTGGTTAGTGCTAGCAACAGATGTCACCGAACAGCAGCAGTTGTGCAAAGAACTGGCAGCGAAAAATGCTGATTTGATTCAACTCAACCGCTTAAAAGATGAATTTTTGGCTTGTATTAGTCACGAACTCAAAACTCCCTTAACAGCAGTTTTAGGATTATCGCGGTTGTTGGTAGATAAACAATTAGGAGAATTAAACGAAAGACAAGCCCGTTACGCTGGCTTAATTCATCAAAGCGGTCGCCATTTGATGAGCGTAGTCAACGACATTTTAGATTTGACCCGGATGGAAACGGGACAAATGGAACTAGCCCTAGCTCCTGTGAATATTCGGGCTGTATGCGATCGCGCTTTAGCCGAAGCTAAAGCTATTCAAGCACAAAGTAGTAAAAACTTATCCAATAGTCAAACACCAGCGACAGTCGCCTCAACTCCGCAATTCACCCTCACCATCGAACCAGGCATAGAGCAGATGGTGGCAGATGAATTACGCTTGCGGCAGATGTTAGTCCACCTGCTATCTAACGCCTTTAAATTTACGGAAATTTCCGGCGAAATTGGTTTACGGGTCAATCATTGGGAAGGGTGGATTGCCTTTACCATTTGGGACACAGGTATTGGTATTCCTGAACATCAGCAGCATCTCATCTTTCAAAAATTTCAACAGCTGGAAAATCCTCTTACCCGCCAATTTGAAGGTACAGGTTTAGGTTTAGTCTTGACTAGAGCTTTAGCTCGATTGCACGGAGGCGATGTCAGCTTTTTATCTCAAGAAGGTAAAGGTAGCCAGTTTACCCTGTTACTTCCACCTACCCCCCCAGCCACAGGTTTTGCAGATACAGAGAGCAATCAAGAAGATGGCAAAGACCAAGGAATGCAAAAAATTGCTACTTCTGTACGTCCTCAAGCGGCTACACCGACGCAGCATCACACAGACTATTCGCAACGCTTAGTACTAGTAGTTGAGGCTGTCGCTCGCTACATTGAAGATTTAACCGAACAACTCAAAGGTTTAGGCTACCGGGTAGTAATTGCTCGCTCCGGTACAGAAGCAGTAGAAAAAGCCCGACGCTTGCAGCCAAAAGCGATATTTTTAAATCCTTTATTGCCATTATTATCTGGCTGGGATGTGCTGACATTAGTCAAATCTGATGTGGCTACGCGCCATATACCTGTGGTTGTTACCGCCACAGGCGCAGAAAAAGACCAAGCTTTTGCTAATCAAGCTGATGGTTTCTTGAGTTTGCCTGTAGAAAATCAATCGTTAGCCCCACTTTTAGATAAACTCTGTGCAGAACCCAAAATACTCGAGTCAGAGGTGGAAACTCAGCCAACCACTGCGAAAAACCAACCACTGCGAATTCTGCGATTAGTCAATCCCGAGTTGGTAACGATTAATCCGCACCCCTCACTGCGGGAACATCGAGTCATAGAAGTGGATAACTTAGACCAAGCCGAACTTTTAGCACGAGTTTGGCAATTTGATGTCATGTTGTTAGATGTAGACAGTGCCATCGCCCCAGCTTATCTGCAACAGCTGATTAAGCACCCCCGCTTGGTGGCTCTACCTCTAGTGACCTGCGATGTTGCTACTAGCTTGGCCGCATCTCAAATACCTAGCCTGTCAGTGTTTCCCTGTCTCACACCATTGGGTAACAATCAAACTAGCCGTGGTGATAAAACAGATCCGCTATTGTCAGTTTTGCAAATTGCATCAGGTATCTGCTGCCCACCGAGTATTTTAGTAGTAGATTTAGCTACCTTGCATGATTTACCCCAAATCAAACGCAAGCAAGTGAGAAATTACCGCAAGAACCAAAATTCTCCGCTAATTAATGCTGCTAAACGGGGATCTGAGTGGTTCCAAGCTTTAATTCAATACTTGCAAACCGCTGGTTTAAAAGCAGCAATTGGTCGCTCTTGGACAGAAGTCAACCAACAAATCCGCTATAAAAGTGTTGACTTATTGTTAATTTGCTTAGGAGAATCGCCACTCCATCCAGAAGTGTTAAAAGTACTCCAAGGCTTAGAAGATTTACCTTTAAAACCGCCAATTTTGGTACTCGATCAACGAGCAAGTAATCCAGATGATGTTTTAGGGGAGATACAGCCAGCAATTAGGGCGATCGCTTCGGAAATTTTGCCTCGCTCTATTTCGATGGAAGATTTACTAACTCACATTAACCAAGCTTTATTTTACAATCAGGTAGAGAAATGCTAATAATAGGCGATAGTCAAAATTGTGTCAGCCTTTGACAATTAATTGATTAGGAAATATTGATTGTTTCTTGCTTCATTTTTTTGAAAGATAATCTAATTAATTGATAGGCTCCTTTCGAGTCTAAATTTTGGTAATCATCTGGGGATAATTCCATTTTTACAATATTTCTATGTTCTGCTAAAAGCAATAATGAAGGTGGTTTTTGCTTTTGATTAGTTTTATTTTGAATATATTGAACGGCATCTTTGGTCAATTTCATGAAATTGACTTGTTCGTGACTATAAAATACAACACTAGGTTTTTTAAAGCCAACCATGATGATTTCTTCGTTTGGTTGTTTGACTTTAGCCACAACAGCAGATATTTCTCTTAATGGTAATTGGCGTTCGGAATCCATCAAAAACACAGCTGGCATTAAAACTACAACTAAAAATGCTGTAAAACCCAATAAATTTGCAGCGATCGCGCCTGTCCAACGCCGAGTGATTAACATAAATGCTACAATCACACCGCTCAATAGCCAAATGTAACCGCCTATCTCTGTTAATCTAGAATTTTCTAAATTTTGGCGGAAGTTAGGTGCGGCTTGATCACTACCTAATATCCGGGTGATGTTAAACATTGCCACTGACAAGAAAACGAATAAAACCACATTTGCCCAACCACTAGCTTTGAAAAAAGCCAACGGGGATCTAGCCGCAGTAGGTGTTGGCAAATAATCACTCCACAACAACGCCACCAAAATCGCCGCAGCTGGCATTAAGGGTAAAACATAGCTAGGTAGTTTAGTCACAGCTATGGTGAAAAATCCAAAAACGCCAAAAAACCAAATAGCAGCAAATAAACCTAATTGCTGAAAACGTTCTTGGTTACGCCAGAGAGATATCTGCCAAAACTTCAGTTTGGCTAGGGCCGCAGGCAAATAGACTGAATAAGGTGCAAAGCCTAACAGCACGACAATAAAGTAAAAATACCAAGGCGCAGAGTGACCGTTAACTACTTCTGTAAAACGTTCTATATTGTGATAACCAAAAAAGGAATTGATATAATTCCAGCCGTTGCGCCAAATTACTAATACATACCAGGGAACTGATAAAGCCACAACAATCAGTGACCCCATCAAGGGGCGCATTTCCCGCCCGACTTCCCGTAACTTGCCTATATATAGTAAAAAAGCCAGAATAATTAGCCCAGGTAAAACTATTCCTACAGGGCCTTTAGTCAGAATTGCCCCAGCAATTAAGATATAACAAGCTAAATACCATTTGTTGGGGAACAGGGAATAGGCAATAGGGCGTGGGGTTGAAGTTTCCCCATTTTCTTTTTGATCAGCATAACCGAGAAAAAAGCACAACAAGGCAGATGCTATACACCCAGTCAAGAGCATATCCGATACCCCTGTTCTGCCCCAAACAATCATTTCTGGATTCAGTGCTATCATTGCAGATGCTATTGCAGCTGTTAGATAACGACGAGTCGGGCGTTCAACTTGCTCAACGACATCTTGCTGGGCGAGATACCACTGTACAGTGTAAAAAACCAAGCTAATCACTGTCATTGCTGCCAGCGCGGAAGGCAGACGCACCGCCCATTCATTTACGCCAATGATAGAATAAGCGATCGCCTGACACCAATAAATTAAAGCAGGTTTGTCAAATCGAGTTTCGCCGTTGAAAAATGGAGTAATCCAATCACCAGTGACATACATTTGCCGAGATGCTTCAGCAAATAAAGGCTCCGTTTCATCAACTAAACCAATATTTCCTAAATTCCACCCATAGCCCAGCCAACCAATTAGCATTAGCCATAAAATCGATAAAGTTACCGCTAGGGTTGGACGTTGCGCTATCTTGTTGAACCATTGGTCAACAGTGTGGAAATTACTAAATTTCATTTTCATGCTGAAATTTGTGGTCAATAGTTAATGGTCAAGAGTTATGAGTCAATAGTCAACCAATTTGAGATTTTAGACATAGATATTGAGCATAAAACCCAATTGTTTTCATTCCAAATCTCAAATTGGGACAGTCAATAGTTATTAGTCGTTAACTATTGATATTTTGTTCTTTAAACTCTTGAGTTTTGACTATGGACTCAAGACCAATCGCCATTCTTTAGTTTGAGCATTCCAAGTCGGTACAGATGTTTCCCCCACAACATAAGGCCCCCAATAGCGGCGAGAACCATCTTGGGCGAAGGCAACTAAAATATCTCCTTTTTGTAGCTTTAAACTACCGTTGGGCAACGAAAGAAGCATACCGTTAGAGCTGCCTTCTTGGGGCGCAAAATCCCAATGCGCTGGAATATCAATAGAACTCTGGCTGCGGGCCGAGCCTTTGCCGGAAGACTGACGCGCTAGCAAAGCCAAGCGCACAGGCTGATCAGTTTGATTACTCATGCGCAACATTCCTGGCGTTTTGCTATTGCTAGTCCCTTTTTGGCGCTCAAGCAAAATAGACTTAAATTGGCTATTTTCTTCTACTTGAGTTACTGGTATTGTGGTCTGATTCGCAACACGCGTAGAAGTGTTTGTCGCATTTACAATAGGTAATTCTACATTATTCTCTGACTGAGACATATTATTAGTAGAAGCAGCAGAAGATGTTTCAGGATTTGTGGCCTCAAAAGATACGCTCAAATCTAGACATCCTGCTAGAAAGCCAAGTAGCCCCAATGCACAAGCTGTAATCACAGCTTTACGATACACCTGAGATTTCATCTTGATATTGATTAGAAATAAGTATTTGTTTAGTCTTGGCCAAATATTAGCTTATTCTTCGCAATAAGACTTAAAGAAAGTTACCGAATTGCCTACTCTAAGTTCTCGTACAATTAGCTAACAATATGTATCATAAGTATCATTATTTTCGAGAAAATCCATTAAGTGAATAATTACCTCGCCCCTCAACCCCAAAAACCATATATTTAAGATTATGTCGTAGCTTTGTCCTCATTAGCCACATATTGCCAGCAAAATATGATACCGAAACAAAAGTGATCACCGTATAATCACATCTAAATATTTTTTGATTTGACGTATTTTAAACAACCAAATCTCTGTGATGGCAACCTCAAACATATTGGCTAGAAAATATTTATATTTCTTAACATTTTTTACTTAAAATCACCTTAGTTAACAAATATACATTCTATTTAGACTAATTTAATCAGTATAAAATCTGGAAATTTACGTATAATTCACAATAAATTTACGATACTAATCAATTGCTGCCTATGCTGATACCCATCTTCTGAGTAATCAAGTCGGTAATCAAATGAGGTGATATTTATGCAAAACACGCGGATTAATAATTTATTTGATGCTATTTCTAGTAGTTTGGGCAAGTTATTTCTCAATCCTTGGCGGCGATTATCATTATTAATAATGAGTTTTTTATTTGGCTTTTTTTTGGGAACAGCTATTTCTACAACGGCAGGACAAAAGGCTGAATTAGATATTGTTGCAGCTGCATTTTTAGTATTTTTGACAGAGGTAACTAGTAGGATATTTTATAGTCGGGGCTTTTTTGCGAGAAAGGCACTTTGGGTAGAATCGCTCAATATTTTGAAAGTAGGTTTTACCTACAGTTTATTTATTGAAGCCTTCAAACTAGGCTCTTAAAAAAATGATTAACTGGGATTTTTGGGTGATGTAGATGAATGCTTGGCTAAGGGAGATTATAACAGAAGATGTCTCAGCGTCAACTTGGCAGCAAGCACGAGAGGCAGCGTTGGTTGATATTGCCAGAGCAAAGGCTTTGGGGATTACACCTACGAATGTTGATGAAATGATCAAATTGCGATCGCACTTACTTAAATCTCTTTTGCCAGCCTTTAGTCAATTTTGCCAAACTCAGCTGCCTCACGCGAATTTTGCGGAAATGTTAACACTGTTTTGGGATGTGTGGCTTCCTTTAGGGATGAAATTAGCCAGCCATCGCCAACAGCTAAATTGTCCTCTGATTCAAGGAATTTTAGGAGTTCAAGGCACAGGTAAAACCACAATGTGCCAAATTTTATCTTTGATTCTCCAACAGTTAGGATACCGGACTCTGAGTTGGTCGTTGGATGACTTATATAAAACTTACAGCGATCGCTTGGCTTTATCACAACAAGACCCCCGCTTGATTTGGCGGGGGCCACCAGGAACCCATGATGTAGATTTAGGGTTAAATGTACTCAATCAAATTCGCCAAGGAAACACTGCTGTCAGAGTTCCTCGCTTTGATAAATCTCTTCATGCAGGGGCAGGCGATCGCACTCATCCTGAAATTGTTACAAATGTAGATATAGTATTATTTGAAGGCTGGTTTGTCGGTGTGCGACCAATTGACCCTAGTTTATTTGCTCAAGCACCACCACCAATTGTCACAGAATTAGATAAAGCATTTGCCCGTGAGATGAATCGCCAACTGAGTAGTTATCTGCCATTGTGGGAGCGATTAGATAGCTTGATTCTGCTCTATCCCAGAGATTATCGCAGTTCCTTAGAGTGGCGACTGCAAGCAGAACAAAGGATGATTGCGACTGGCAAACCCGGTATGAGCAATGCACAAATTGAAGATTTTGTCAATTATTTTTGGCGCTCGCTCCATCCAGAATTATACCTTCAGCCATTGTTGCGATCGCCGGAAGTAGTAGATTTGGTAATTGAAATTTCTCCTGACCAGACTTTTGGTGCAATTTATAGTCCATAGACCATGAGGACAATCAATCCCTAGGTGTCATATCGTGTCCTGTGAAAGATTTATCATTAAGGGTGCAAGGGGGCAGGGGAGAGGGTTTTGTCGTTTCTGCACAAATTGGTCGAATCACAGGGGTGTACTAATTCAATATCCTGACACCCAATCTCCACAGATAATCTTTGTGCGTAAGTCCTGGATGAGAGATTAAATTTACTCACGCTAATTAACTTTTCTTCCCCTACACCCTACACCCTGCCTCAACCGATAACTTTGTGATCTACTGAATGTGATTGATGTTTCCGAGGGCTGGGTTGTGTCTATAGAACAAAGATATTATGTACCCCAACGGGGAATAGAGAAAGTAGAAGATGATTGCTTTGTAGACTGCTGAAAGCGATCGCGTCCATCAATTTTTGCCTGATATAATGCTCTATCTGCGGCGGCAATCATCTCTTGAAAATCAGAGCCAGGTTGAGGAATATCTGTAGCTACCCCAGCACTGATGGTCACATAACCACTAACTTGAGAATTACTATGGGGAATTGCTAATCTCCTAACGACTGAGCAAATTTTATCTGCCAAAACCATTGCCCCTGACATTTCAGTTTTTGGTAAAATCACGGCAAATTCTTCACCGCCATAACGCGCCACTAAATCGGCTGGACGTTTAACAGTATCTTTGATGGCTTGTGCCACTTTTTGCAAACAGCGATCGCCTGCACGATGGCCATAGGTATCGTTGTAAGATTTAAAATAATCAACATCACAAAGAATCAACGATAAAGGCAATTGATCTCTGGCCATACGTTGCCACTCTTGAGCAAAATACTCTTCAAAGCGTCGGCGACTGGCTACTTGGGTGAGACCATCAATAGTTACCAATCTTTGTAATTCTTGGTTAGCTAGTTCTAATTTATACTGTAGCTGAGATTGTTGAATTAAGCGTTTGACTCGTTGGCGCAATACGGGCCAGTGAATTGGTTTAGTCACATAATCAATTGCACCCACATCAAAGGCATGGTCAACGGATTCTTGATCTTCTAGTCCTGTAATCATTAATATTGGGGTATATTTGCCTTGCTCGAGAGATTGCAATTGCAGACAACACTCAAAACCATCCATACCTGGCATGATGGCATCTAAGAGAACTATATTCGGGTGTAACTGTTGAAATATATTTAACGCTTCTTTGCCATCTTTTGCTTCGGCTATTTGATAGCCTTCTCGCTCTAAGGCGAGTCGCAACTGGGTGCGAATAAACGCCTCATCATCAACAATTAGAACTAGAGATTGGTCTTCTTGAAAAGTTGTTTTCATGCTTCCTCCTCTAGCTCTGTTTGCAGTGCAGTTTTAACTTGCTCATACTCTTGTTGCACTTGGGTGCAGATATCTGCACACTCAATCAGAGTATTATTTTTGCCGTGAATTTCTAACTGCTTGCAAAGTTGTGCTAGATTTATTGCCCCTAAAGAAGCACTACTTGACTTAAGTTTATGAGCTGTCTGCCATAAAGTTTGGGCATCTTGATTGACCACAGATGCCCTAATTTCTTCTACAAGTTTGGGAGCTTCGGCAAGATAACAGAGCATTAATTCTACTAATGCTCGGCGATCGCCTGCTACCATTTGACACAAAGACTGCAAAACTTTCTCATCAATTGTAGAGCCTAAATTTGGCGTTTTGAGTGCTGGCTGATGTCGGTAGAATTTTGGGGTAGGTAATGCTGGGGATAATTGACGCGGGCGACATTTGCTTAATGCTTGGGCTAATTCTGCCATTTGCACTGGTTTGCTAATATAATCATTCATCCCAGCTGCTAAACAAGCTTCGCGATCGCCACGCATAGCGTTAGCCGTAATCGCAATAATATAAGGACGACTGTCCACTGACCATTGCTGACGGATGATGCGACTAGTTTCTAGCCCATCTAGTTCTGGCATATGAATATCCATCAACACTACATCATAAGGTTGATGTTGCAATGCTTGTAGCACTTCTCGACCGTCAACTACGACATCTGCTTTATATCCAATTTTTTGCAACATCAATAGTGCAACTTTTTGATTGACAATAGTATCTTCGGCTAAGAGAATCCGCAACGGCATTTTTTTTGCCAATTTGGCAGCAACTTCTCCAGTATCAGAGCGAGAAATTTGCGTCGGGTTTTGCTGTTCCAGCCAAGTGTGGGTTAAGACATAATGGAGTTGAGACTGTTTAATTGGTTTAGTCAAACAGGCTGTAATCTCCACATTGCCAAAGTCTTTACTTATTTCTGGTTGATTTACAGAAGTCAACAGTACTAAAGGTAAATTTTGACAATGAGGCTGCTGGCGAATTTCTCGGGCTAGGGTTAAACCGTCCATATACGGCATTTGCATATCCAGAATGGCAACATCAAATTCCATTCCTTGCTCAATCATGGCTAAAGCTGTTGCGCCTGAATGAGCGATATATGTTTGCATTTGCCAAGGTTGGACTTGCAAACTGAGAATTTTACTGTTGGTGGGATTATCATCGACAATTAGCATTCGCTTCCCTGCCAACTTTGCCAATAAAGGCGAAGTTTCTCGCATCATCGCGTTAGCGACAACTTCAGCCTGAATAGTGAAGTAAAAAGTGGAACCTAAATCTGAGCCAATTGAGGTAACTTGCTGACTATTTTGCCACTCTTGAGCGGGATGGCCACCAATACAGCCACGACTTTCCACCCAGAGAGTGCCATTCATCATTTCACTTAAGCGTTTACTAATGACTAACCCTAACCCAGTACCCCCATAAAGTCTGGTCATGGAAGCATCCGCTTGACTAAATGGCTGAAATAGCCTTGTCATTTTTTCTGGAGCAATCCCAATACCTGTATCTTGGATACTAAAGAGAATTGTGCAGTTGCTAGTGCCATTTTGCGATTCTAGTTGATTGGCATAAACAGATAAGACAACTTCTCCTTCGGAGGTAAATTTAATTGCATTGTTGAGCAAGTTCATCAACACTTGGCGCAGGCGGGTGAGATCGCCAATAATCTGTGTTGGCACTTGGGGATGAATTAGATAAATCAGTTCAATTTGTTTTTGGGCGGCTTTTGGTGCTAAAAGATCGATAACTTGCTCGATGCAAGCTTTTAAATCAAAAGGTGTTGCTTCTAGTTCCAGCCGTCCCGATTCAATTTTGGAGAAGTCTAGAATGTCGTTAATAATGGTCAGTAAGGCATCGCCACTGGTGTGAACTGTTTCCACAAAGTCTCGTTGTTGCGGAGTCAAGTCTGTGTCTAATAGCAGTTCTGTCATCCCAATTACGGCATTCATGGGGGTGCGAATTTCATGGCTCATCATGGCCAAAAATTCACTTTTGGCACGGTTAGCTGTTTCTGCTTGGCGTTTTGCCTGCTCTAGCGCAAAGTTTTTTAAGGTGAGTTCTTCTCGTTGGCGAGTTTCTTGTTCTAGTAAGTGAGCTTGAGCTAAGGCGATACCGAGTTGGGCGGCGACTGCTTCGACTAATTCAATTTCTGCTGCTGTCCATTGGCGAAAATAACTGCATTGATGTAAGCCAATTGCACCGTTGGGTTCTCCTTGATAAGAGGTGCGGATGGCTAACATGGATTTTAAGCCAAGGCTGCGACAAATATCTTGGGCGGCTTGTAGTAAAGGATCGGCGTAAACATCTGGTGAGGATATCGCTTTATCCTCTGTCATCATTTGCTGGGCATGGGGATTACCTGAGACAGGGACTTCCAAGAGTAGCTCGCAACTGTACATAGGGAAGTTATTATACTGTGCTACTAAAGGAATTTGCGGTTGGGCATTGTTGACATAGGAGTGAATGAGACAGCGATCTACTTGAAAAGCTTGCCCGATTTGAATTGCTGCGGTTTCAAAAATTTGTTTGCTATTGAGGCTTTGACGAAGGTGTTGCGTAATTTGCTTTAATAGTAGTGTTTGATGCAGCTGTCTTTGCAAGGCTTGTTGGGCTAATACCCGTTCTGTAATGTCGTGATGAAAACTGACGCTGGCAATCGGCTGACCTTGCTCGTTATGCAGCAAGATGACAGTTGTTTCACACATCCCTTCACTGCCATCTTTCCGTCTAAAATGAGTTTCTCCTGACCTTCGTCCTTTTTGCTGAATCTCCTGTAAAATCTTGGGTGTAAGTAGATTTTCGGGTTCAGATTTATATAAAATACTCGGCGTTTTGCCGATTATTTCTGCTTTGGTATAGCCAAACATCCACTCGGCTGCACCATTCCAATCAATAATTTTGCCGTTTAAGTCTGCGATCATCACGCCATCATACATATTTTCAAAGATGAGAGCTTGTCGATGCAGAGCTAATTCTGCTTGTTTGCGATCGCTAATATCTACGCAGGAACCAATAAATCCTGCAAAGCTGCCATCTACATTAAACCTTGGTACGCCAGTTTCTAAAATCCAGCGATACTCCCCATCTGCACGTTGCAATCGATACTCTACATCAAATGGTTGTTGTGTGGCAAATGCCTGAAGATAGATATTTTGATAATGTAGCCAATCTTCACAATGTACCCCTTCTGCCCAACCACTACCTAATTCTTGGGCTAATTTCCGTCCTGTGAAGTTGAGCCATGTTTGATTGAAAAAGGTGTACTGCCCATTGGGGTCAGATATCCATAAAAGCACAGGGGCGCTATCTGCCATTGTCCGAAACCGCCCTTCGCTTTCTTTTAAGGCTTCTTCCATTTGTTTGCGGTCGGTAATATCGGTATGGGAGCCGACCATGCGTAATAAATTCCCTGCTTCATCCCACAGTGCTTGTCCCCGATCTAAAATCCACTTATAGCTGCCGTCTTTACACTGCATCCGAAATTCGTGAATGTAGTATGGGGTTTGCTTGCGAAAGTGATTTTGGATGATTTGAATTACCCCTTCTAGGTCATCTGGATGAACGCGGGTGAGAAATTCATCTAAATCGTGGAGAATTTCATGGTCTTCATAGCCTAACATTTCCTTCCAACGGGCAGAAAAAAAGATATCGTTGGTTTTGAGATTCCAGTCCCAAATGCCATCATTGTTGCCTTTAAGGGCTAGTTGCCAACGTTCTTCTTTTTCTCTTAATGCGGCTTCGGCGGCAGCGCGATCGCTAATGTCGTTATGAATACCAATAAAATGGGTGAGCCTGCCGTTTTCATCATGAATTGGAGAAATGCTTAATTCATTCCAAAACAAGCTGCCATCTTTGCGATAGTTCCGCAACACTAGTTGGCAACTTTTCCCAACTTTCAGTGATGTTTGCAGTTGGGCAATTGCTGGCTGAAGGTGATCTTCACCCAACAAAAAACCACAGTTATTACCGATGATTTCTCTGGCACTGTAACCTGTAATGACTTCCAAGGCGGAGTTAACATAAATAATTGGCTGATTGGGCAATCTGGCATCAATGATCATAATGCCATTACTGGCAGCAGCGAGCGCCCGTTCCTGCAATCGCAATGTTTCTTCGACTAGTTTCAAGTCGGTAATATCAAACATGAATCCCCTTAATAATCTAGGGGCGCCAGCTTCTTTGACGACATTGACAATATCTCGCAACCACACAACCCGGCCGTCAGCGGCTAACATTCGGTATTCTAGTTCATGGTTTTCGCCTTTAGCTGAGGCTTCTTGGCAAATCTTGATGGCCTGGTCGCGGTCGTGGGGATGTAGATGATTCAGCCAAAAATTTTCTTGATACCATTGTTCTAAAGGATAATCTAGTAAGACTTCTGCTTGGGGGCCGACATAGGTAAATCGCCAAGTTTTGGCATTCATTTCCCAAGGAATAACTTTGACTGTTTCTAGTAATTCTCGCAACCAAGTTTCACTGGCACGCAAAGCACTTTCGGTATTTTTTTGCTCTTTTATCCGTTGTGCTAGTTCTTGGTTGATTGCTGCTATGTGCTGATTTCTTAATTCTGTACCTTGAATTAAATGAATCGATAAGGTAAATGTGGTAGAAACAATTAGCCCGAAGATTAAGACCACATTCGGTAAAGGCGATCGCAATTTGTCCAGTAATTCTGTAGTGGGAAAAACCTGAACTTGCCAATTGATATCTGATAAGGTAACGTTAACTTCACCATACCAAGGTATTAGCTGTGGTAACAGTTTTTCTGGGCCATAGATTAACCTGCCACCTTCAAAAATTCTGACTTGATAATCTTGTGGCCAATTGATCGCCGAATTTAATAATATTTTTAGCTGAAAAACTCCGCTAATAAATCCATCAAACTGCTCTCCTATCCACAGTGGGACATAAGCTAAAAATCCTGGCTCATCTTGGGTAAGTTTAATTGCATGGCTGACAGTTGTTTGCCGAAGATTGCGCCTACTTTCTAGATAAACTCTTAGCTGGGGTTTGTGGTTAAGTTCCAGATTTTGGAAAGCGGCGTTTTCAGTTTCTGGTACAGTCCATCTGACTTTTAATGATGAATCAACCCATTCAATAGCTTGATATCCACCTAAATCTTTTATATAGTCTATTGCCTGCGATCGCCATTCATCTTCTTTTAGCCCACCATGCCTTTGCCAGTGTTTTCCCATCCGCTCTAAAGCCAAAATCCGCGTTTGCATTTGAGCGGTTAATTCTGTTTTAATAGCGAGTGCTTGCTGTTGAATCAGTTGTTTAATATCTGCTTGATCTTCAATTAGTAGTCTTTGCCAAAGTATAAGTACCGCAACTAAAATTAAAATTCCCACTAATAATGGCAGCAACTCGCGTTTGCTGAAAAGTTTCTTTGCTTGGAATTGATGATATCTGTGCTGCCTAACCACTTATTCATCCTCTAGCACTTTCAGCATTTGTTTTAATGATTTTCTCTTGTTAATTATTTAAAATCATAATTAATTTTACAACCTGCGGATTTGTTTTAATTAAAATTAATTTTTACTAGCTTGGATGAATTACTGAAAATTTAATAATATTTTTATGTTGAAACCTGTCTTGTTTTTCATCAGAAATTAAAACATCTCATCCATAATCAAATATTTGTTTAAATTATTTTGCATTTCTTAATGATTGATTTCGCTAATTATTAGATGATATCTTCTGTTGTCCATAAAATCAAGCATGTATTATGCTGTTAACCAGATATTTACTGGAATATCTGCTTGCCTTAACTTTAATATAGCAATCCTATTTGGTTAGGTTAAATATTATTTTTAGAGATAGAAAAAACAACAAATCCAGCAATATGATTTGCTTGATCAAGCATTAGTGAGGCTAGATAATAATTAGATGTTCAGGATTTCAGGGATCAGGGAGCGAGAAACAAGGGAGAAATTTGCAGTTTTTATGACTATGAATCCGGTGCAATTTAAATGAAGATTAGGTACAGATTAATTATCCCTACACCTAACCTTTGTGTGTCAGTCGTAATTATGGATGTTTGATGAGGTAGCTACCACCAATTTGAGTAATGATTACCATAAGTTGATGTCCGAAAATTTTCTCAATCAACCATGCCAAAATTCCCAAAAAATACAACTCCTAACTTCGAGATTGAATTGCTTGAATTAAATGAGTAAAAGGTTGCCAATTATCTGATTCAACAATTGGTTCCCAAATTGATTCTATGATGGGTCGCAGGATTACTGTTGGCGGATTATGCTGAGACAATGTTTGGGCGATCGCCTCCATTTTATCTAAATCAAAATGATTTAAGATTTGATGGTAGAGTATGCACCAACTATCAAAAATTGCTGAAGTATCGGCGGTTGGTACAATTTCTGAATTGTTGAGTACACAGGCTGGGTCATCTCGCCATTTAAGAGAAAAAGTCCGAGCCATTTCAAAGAAAAATAGATGATAACCAACTTGACTTTCTTTGAGGAATTTTATGGTTAATTCTAAAAGTTCATCAGCTTCGGGATGATTCAACTCTTCAAAACCTAATTTTTTCAACATTAAACGGCGATATTCTGCACCATAATAATTATTAAAGCTGGCTAATCCCGCTTGCATATCAGCTATGTCAATAATTGCCTTTAATGGTTCTTGCAGCATTTCTAAATTCCATTGGCAAATACTGGGTTGATGACCGTAACAATAGCGTTTGTAATAATCGAAATATGCCGCCGTAAAATAGGGATCGTAAGTTGGGATAAAAGCATAAGGGCCATAGTCAAAACTTTCCCCAGTAATCGACATATTGTCAGTATTCAGCACACCATGACAAAAACCGGCGGCCATCCACTGTGCTACTAATTCAGCAACTCGCTGGACTAACTCTGCATAAAATAAGGCATATTTATCTGTTTGGTTGACTAAGTGGTGATAGTAATATTCAATTACATGGTCTAAGAGCTTTTGAGTTAAATCAGGACGCTGTAAATAATGAAACCGCTCAAACGTACCGAAGCGAATGTGAGAACTACTCATTCTCACCATAACAGAGGAACGGGTGGGGGAAGGTTCATCACCACGCCACAAAGATAAACCAGTTTCAATCATGCTCAGACAGCGTGAGGTACGAACTCCCATTTGGTGCAGTGCTTCGGCGGCTAAAACTTCCCGCACCCCGCCTTTGAGTGTCAGCATTCCGTCGCCACCACGAGAGTAAGGTGTTCTACCAGAACCTTTAGTCCCGAAATCATATAATTCGCCGTTATTAGCGCGGACTTGACCATAGAGAAAACCTCTACCATCACCTAGTTGCGGGTTATAGGTTCCAAATTGATAACCGTGATAGCGCAGTGCTAATAAAGGTTTGCGTCCTTGAAATTTGCCAAAAGCGGTAATAAAGTCCTCATCAGTTACATCTGGAGGATTTAGACCTAAATCAGATAACAGTGCATCATTCCGCCAGCGCAAAATATGTTGGGGAAATTCCTCTGCTGCTACTTCGTCGTAGTAATCACCACCCAAAGATTCTAAGGCTGGTTCGTAGTTGAGGGTGAGCAAAGGATTAAGAGAATTTTCTTGGTTGGGAGTTTCAGCCAGAGTCATTACGCGCCAAGTTAAAAGGATTATTCTCTTCATCCTACCTCTAGCTTGAAAGTGCTGAGTGCTAAGTGCTGTTAGCGGTAGCGGGGCGTTTAGCCCGTGCTGAGTAAAAATGCTAGTCCCACTTTCAGGCGATGAAACTTGTTTCATTGGAACTAGCTTAAAAGTGCTGAGTGCTGAGTAAAAATCCGGCGTTGCATAAATGCGGGATGAATTGAGATGTTTAACAAAAATAAAATATTGATTCTTCGCGCCTTTGCGCGGCAGTCGCTTCAAGTCGGCAGAGCCGCCCAACGCGCTGCCTTGCCTTTGCGCGAAACAAAAAACATCCCACTAATCAGCAATGCCAAAAATCCTAGTAGCCAATTCTTTCATGTTTGGTTGTGAGATTTTCTCATGAGTTGCTGACATCAGCAGAGGGTGTTATCTCGTTGCTTTGAGAACTGCATAAAGACCAAAATGATCGGATGGATAGATTTTCTCTGCTGTATCTGGGACTGGTTCACAAGCGAATAAGTCAATTGAGTGCGGTTGCCAATCATGGTTTTGACTTTTTAGTAAAATGCGATCGAGTCTCAGGGGTATTCCTTGTAAACTCATCAATGCTGCTAAGGCGTTGCGTTGGGGGTCAAAGGTGTAACCTGGTGTCTGGGGGTTAAGTTGCTGCCAAATATCAATATATTCAGCACTGGTTAATATCTCTTCTTGTTCGTTACCGCGTGTATTGAAGTCACCAGCTATTAAGCTACTTCCTGGTAGGGTTTGGAGATATGCAAGTATGGTGGTTAACTGATGATGGCGTTTTTCAAGGGCATTTTGAGAGCGATCGCTTGTTAAATGCACGACGGCAATATGCAATAATTGATTATTAATCTCACAACTGCCTACTAATACCCGCTTGCGTCCCCAAAATTGATGCTCAACTAGTTTAAAAGGCAGACGCGATAATAATAAATTACCGTAAGGTCGCACTGTTACGGCTGCGCTGGATTCGGAAATATAGTAGTTGCGTACCCACGTTTGTGATAAAAGTAACTCTAATAAATTTGGTGTCGCTTCTTGAATAGCGATAATGTCAGCGTTACATTGACGTAACTCCTCAACAATTGCTGGTAATCTTTTTTCGGTGGCGATTTTATCTTTTTCGTAGAGGTCACAAAGAACGTTAAAGCTGGCAATTGTTAAAGTTTCTAACTTGACTGCGGTAGCTTTTTGTGTATTTGGTTGCCAACCAGGGATAGTGTATTGATAAACAGGTAGGGGCTTGAATATTGGCTTGGCTGATTTTGACATCTGTGCTTTTTGGTGATTATCTATAGGCTGAAAGTAATCATGAGCATCAGTAATTATCAATTATTTCTAGTAAATTTTAGTTTGCAAACAAAATATATGTTTTAGACAATAGTACGCATAGGTAATTATTGATGATTGATGGCATAAATTAAGTTTTTTCTGCTTAATCATTATGTAAAGTTAATTGTTATCATCAATAACCCCCCATACATTGCCATTATTCGTTGACTTTGCCGCTCATAATAAATTTTTACTTATATGATCAATCTAAGATTTATTTAAGAATAATGGTTTGGAAGTTAACAAATTTGACATTAAAACATGTAAACTAAGTTTCAACGAATTAAGCGATCCCCGAACCGAGTTCCTACACCTAATAATTTTCTTTCTAAGTCGTTATTTTAGCCTTTTGCAATAAGTAATGGGCTGAGATTGGCTTTTTGAATATAGCTCGAAATTATTTTTTAATGACCACAAGCGAAATTACCTTCGACTTGCGTTAATTGTCATGCCTAAAAAAATTTAAATTCACCTTTGAGGAGACATATTTATGACAGAATTTTTTAACCAAATTTCGCGGCGTAAATTTATCGTAACAGCTGGGGCATCTGCAAGTGCGGTATTTCTTAAAGGTTGTTTAGGAAATCCCCCAGATAGCCTGACTGGTGGAAGTTCTCAGTCTGCGCCTACTGCTCAAACTGTAGCGAATATTAGCCCAGAACAAGCACCGGAAACAGATACAGTTAAATTAGGATATATCCCCATTGTTGAAGCTGCACCTTTAATTATTGCCAAAGAAAAAGGCTTTTTTGCCAAGTATGGCATGACAAAAGTTGACCTTTCTAAACAAGCTTCTTGGGGTTCTGCCAGAGATAACGTTGAAATTGGTTCTGCTGGTGGTGGGATTGATGGTGGACAATGGCAAATGCCCATGCCACATTTAATTACCGAAGGTTTAATTACTAAAGGTAATCAAAAAATTCCGATGTATGTGTTGGCGCAGTTGGTAACACATGGAAACGGGATTGCGATCGCCAGTAAACACGCTGGTAAAATTGGTCTGCAAGTTGCTCAAGCTAAGTCTCTATTTTCCGAGCTAAAATCTTCTACACCATTTACTGCTGCATTCACTTTCCCCCACGTTAACCAAGATTTATGGATTCGTTATTGGTTAGCGGCTGGTGGTTTAGACCCAGATGCAGATGTTAAATTGCTCACCGTACCTGCGGCGCAAACTGTCGCCAACATGAAAACCGGGACAATGGACGCGTTCAGCACTGGCGATCCCTGGCCTTATCGCATTGTCAGAGATAAAATTGGTTTTATGGCGGCGTTAACCGCAGAGATTTGGAAAAATCACCCAGAAGAATATTTAGCCATCCGCGCTGACTGGGTTGATAAAAATCCCAAAGCCACCAAAGCAATTTTAAAAGGCATCATGGAAGCGCAACAGTGGTTGGATAACTTTGACAACCGCAAAGAAGCCGCCGCAATTCTCGCAGGCAGAAATTATTTCAACTTACCCACACCGGAAATTTTAGCAGACCCATATCAAGGTAAATATGACATGGGTGATGGTCGCAAAATTGACGATAAATCAATGGCTGCTTATTACTGGAAAGATGAAAAAGGTAGCGTGTCTTATCCGTACAAGAGTCATGATTTGTGGTTCATAACTGAAAATGTGCGTTGGGGCTTCTTACCCAAAGATTATCTCGCCAATAATGCCGCGAAGGCTAAAGAACTAATTAATAAAGTTAACCGCGAAGACATCTGGAAAGAAGCCGCAAAAGAAGCAGGTATCGCGGCGGCGGATATTCCCACAAGCACATCTCGCGGCGTAGAAGAATTTTTTGATGGGGTGAAATTTGATCCTGAAAATCCCGAAGCATATCTCAAGAGTCTCAAGATTAAAAAAGCGAGTGTTTAGTTATTAGTCCTTAGTCATTAGTTAATTGAGAGAAAAATCATGACAATTGCACAGAAAAGACCAAGTAGCCCAAGGTTAGATAACAGTTTTATTTCACAGATACAGAAACAAATTCCGAATATTGTACCGCCAGCGATCGCAATTTTAATCTTTCTCGGACTGTGGCAATTATTTGCTTGGACTCCCGGCGCAACCTTGCCAGGGCCAATTCAAGTAGTGCAAGATACTTGGGTACTGATTTTCTGGCCTTTCTATGACAGAGGTGGTATTGATAAAGGTCTGTTCTGGCAAATTTGGGCTAGTTTGCAACGGGTGGCTATTAGTTACACACTAGCTGCGGTGGTTGGTATTGGCTTGGGCATTTTGATTGGTGTGAATCAAACCATGTCCAAAGCTTTAGACCCACTGTTTCAACTATTAAGAACTGTACCGCCTTTGGCTTGGGTTCCTATTTCTTTGGCAGCACTGCGTCAAAACGAACCAGCAGCATTATTCGTAATTTTCATCACCTCAATTTGGCCCATCTTAATTAACACAGCAGTTGGTGTAACGCAAATTCCCCAAGACTACAACAACGTTGCTAAAGTTCTACAACTTAGCCGCAAAGAATACTTCTTTAACATTTTGATTCCGGCTGCTTTACCTTACATTTTCACTGGCTTAAGAATTGCGATTGGTTTGGCTTGGTTAGCGATTATCGCGGCAGAAATCGTTATGTCTGGGATTGTCGGTATCGGCTTCTTTATCTGGGATGCTTACCAAAATAACGACGTGAGTGAAGTAATTTTGGCTCTGGTTTATATCGGTGTCGTTGGTTTATTACTCGACAAGTTCATGGCTTGGTTACAAAACCTGATTTTACCAGCAGAACAAAAATAAGTATGAAGGATGAAGTCTGAAGTCTGAAATTTATCTTTCTCACTTCATACTTCCCACTTCATACTTCCCACTTCCCACTTCATACTTCATACTTCATACTTCACTATGTCAGTATTCGTTGCTGTTGATCAAATTGATAAGGTATTTAATTTAAGTGGCGGCGGTCAATATATTGCTTTAAAAGGTATTGACCTGCAAATTAAAAAAGGTGAGTTTGTTTCTTTAATTGGTCACTCTGGTTGCGGTAAATCCACATTATTAAATATGATTGCGGGCTTGGATTTGCCAACCGAAGGTATTGTGACACTGCAAGGACAAAAAATCACCAAGCCAGGGCCAGACCGGATGGTGGTATTCCAAAATTATTCGCTGTTACCTTGGCGGACGGTGAGAGAAAATATTGCCTTGGCGGTAGACTCGGTAATGAATGGTTTACCTGCGGCAGAACGGAAGGCAATTGTTGAAAAACACATAGATATGGTGGGTTTGCGTCCCCACGCCGACAAACAGCCAGGAATGCTTTCGGGTGGACAAAAACAACGGGTGGCGATCGCTCGCGCTTTGGCAATCCGTCCTAAACTATTACTGTTAGATGAACCCTTTGGGGCGTTGGATGCCTTAACCCGGGGTAACTTACAAGAACAGTTAATGCAAATCTGCGAAGAAAATGAAGTCACTGCGGTAATGGTGACTCACGACGTAGATGAAGCTGTGCTGTTGTCTGACAGAATTGTCATGTTGACCAACGGCCCCGAATCTAAAATTGGTGACATCTTAGAAGTAGATATCCCCCGTCCCCGCAAACGGATGGAAGTAGTGGAACACCCCAGCTACTACAGCTTGCGGAGTGAGATGATTTACTTCCTCAACCAGCAAAAACGGATTAAGAAAATTCGGGCGCGGAAAACAGCCGCCATTTCTCGCCACGGTTTAGAAAAAGTTAACTTAGAAATTGGCTTCCTACCGCTTACCGCCTGCGCCCCCCTCGCTGTCGCCAAAGAAAAAGGTTTCTTTGCCAAGCATGGTTTAGATGAAGTCAACTTAGTTCGGGAAACTAGCTGGCGGGGTATCGTGGATGGTATCACTGGCGGTTATATAGATGCAGCCCAAATGCCTTCCGGGATGCCGATGTGGTTAACCTTAGGCGGGTACAAAAATCAACCCATCCCCGTCGTTACCGCCCTCACCATGACCCGCAACGGTAACGCCATTACCTTAGCTAAACGCTTTTATGATGAAGGTGTCCGCACCTTATCAGACTTCAAAAATTACCTTCTCCACACCCGCGAACAACGCCACACAATGGGCGTAGTCCATCCAGCCTCCATGCACAATATGTTGCTACGTTATTGGTTGGCGGCTGGTGGTATTGACCCAGATACAGATGTGGATATGCACATTATTCCACCCGCCCAGATGGTCGCTGACTTGCAAAACAAGAGTATTGACGGTTACTGTGTGGGTGAACCTTGGAACTATCGCGCCGCCGTGGAAAATGTCGGCTTTACCATCGCCACAGACTTAGAAGTTTGGTTAGGACACCCCGGTAAAGTTCTCGGCGTGCGGGAAGATTGGGCAGAAATGTATCCTAACACCCATATTGCCTTAACCAAAGCATTGTTAGAAGCCTGCCAATACTGTGCAGATCCCCAAAACACCGAAGAAGTTAGAACAATTGTGGCGGGGAGAGAATACGTCAGCACTGATTTAGACTACATCCAGCTAGAAGACCCGAATAACCTGACTTGTGACATAGACCATCCCCTACGGGACTACGCCCACCACCAGTTTTACTCTGATTCGGCGATTAACCGCCCCAGCCGCACAGAACAAATTTGGATTATGACTCAGTTGGCGCGTTGGGGTGATACTCCCTTCCCCAGAAATTGGGTAGAAGTTGTCGAACGAATTTGTCGGGTGCGCGTCTTCAGTACCGCCGCACGGGAATTAGGTTTAGATATCAGCTATACTCGCCAACCCATTCAATTATTTGATGGTATGCCCTTTAACGCTGATGATCCTATCGCCTACCTCAACAGCTTAGAAATTAAACGCGACTTTTCCATCGCCGAAGTCATTCTCGACGCGCCCATTAGAAGAATTGCGTAACGGAAATTTGAACCTCCGAGGTTGAACGATGAACCTTTTATCTTCACCGTTGAACCTCAAAGGTTGAACGGTGAACCTCAAAACCTCATCGCTGAACCTCAAAGGTTGAACGATGAACCTCAGAACCTCACCGTTGAACCTCAAAGGTTGAACAATGAACCTTTTATCTTCACCGTTGAGGATAAAACGTTCATTCACCAAGCTCAGAACTTCAAACTTCAAACTTCATACTTCAGACTTCACACTTCACACTTCACCCCCGCCATGCAAAACCGCAATTTGTCCACCGTCACCAGTACTTCCAGAAAGCCCTTACCAACATTGACAGATAACAGCAGAGCTTTCCTCGAAATCAGAGATGTCAGCAAAGTTTACCCCACGAAGAAAGGCCCCTTCACTGTTCTTGATGGTGTTAACCTCAGCGTTAACCAAGGTGAATTTATTTGTGTGATTGGTCACTCTGGCTGTGGCAAGTCTACACTGCTCAACATGGTGTCTGGGTTTAACTTTCCTACAACTGGACAAGTGTTACTGGAAGGTCAACCCATCACCAAGCCAGGCCCAGACCGGATGGTTGTGTTTCAAAACTACGCCCTGTTACCTTGGCGGACTGCGTTTGAAAATATCTACTTAGCGGTGAATGCAGTTTACCCCAACAAAATAGAAGCGGAGAAAAGAGCAATTGTCCGCGACCATTTGGCGATGGTGGGACTGGCTGACGCAATGGAGAAAAAGCCAATGCAAATGTCTGGCGGTATGAGACAGCGTGTTTCTATTGCACGGGCGTTGGCAATTCGTCCCAAGGTGCTGATTTTAGATGAACCTTTCGGGGCGTTAGATGCGATTACTAAAGAAGAATTGCAAGAAGAACTGCTGAAAATTTGGAATGATAACCGTTGCACAGTGTTAATGATTACCCATGACATTGATGAAGCGTTATTTTTAGCAGACAAATTAGTGATGATGACCAATGGCCCTCACGCCAAAATTGGTGAAGTCATGGAAATTCCTTTTTCTCGTCCCCGCGATCGCGCCCGCATCATGGAAGATCCACAATATTACAAGCTGCGTAACTATGCCTTAGACTTCCTCTTCAACCGTTTTGCCCACGATGATGTGGGTTAGTCAATCAAACTTGACTATTGACCCATCACTCCCAACGACAAAGGTTAGCAACACAGCACGGGGTAAAAGCTAAAAGGAATTTGTACCTTTTATCTTTTGCCTTATTTTTTTATATAGCTGTAGTCACTTAGGTGAGGACAGTGTTGATAGCTTCAAGGTGTGATGGATACTTGTTTTCTACTCAGCACAGGCTAAACGCCCCGCTACCGCTAACAGCACTCAGCACTTTGCTATAACTAGCAAATGAAAACTGCCGTAAGTTAATTTACACCATCTCAAACTTTAATTGATGGCTCTTAAAAAAATCATGAGTAAAATGATCTACTGTATTTGTATCTGCAAGTTCTAAATTATAAAAATCGACAAACTCGTGGTCAAAATAAGGGCCAGCGTGCCAAGTCCCCTCATTTAATTTAATAAAGCAATTGCCAGGAATGCGGAAAGCGGCAATTTCTTCTAACACTGGTTCTGGCAAATCATTATAGGGTGGACAAACTGCTATGAACCAATCTTTCCCTTCTAAAGAACCTAAACATTGAGTACACTGCATATGACGCGTAATTTTATGAAACTTCCGCCCCCGCTTATCTAGACGCATAATATAAAATCGTGGCGTACCATTTTGCAGATTTAATTGAGCATCTGCCGCATCAAAAGCTTTACCATCTGAACTAGCAAAAATCACCTGTCCATAACGCCGAAAGTTTTCTGGCGTAATTAATTCTGCTTGTAATTGTTGCAAGGTTTGTGCTGTAGCCATAATATTTTGTAAATTACCAATCTAGCTCTTTGGGAATCAGCGATTTGGGAATTAAAGAAGCTTGAATTTTTTTATCAGAAGGTTTTGTGTACCACCAAGCCCAAGCAATTAAAACTGCTTGCATAGGCAATCTAATTGCCTGTAACCAAGGTGAATCTGAATATGGTATTGCCTCAATCTTAATATGATTTATTGCCATGTTGATATTAGCAGGAAAAACTGCAATAAATAGCAGCACTAGTCCCCAAGCCGCAGCTTGACTAACAGGAGGCACTAATAAGCCGATACCCCCCAAAATTTCGTAAAATCCACTCAGATAAACTAGTTCTAATGGGTAAGGCAGTTGTGGAGGCATAATTTTGACGTAAGGGTCAGGTACAGCAAAGTGTGTGATGCCAACTATAATGATGGATACAGCTAAAATGACCCGAAATAATTCCTGACGCTGATTCATAATTTCGCCCGATACTGTTGCTTATCACTTCAGTGTGCTGGTTGAGGGCGCATATGTCTTCAGTCAACAGTCGTAAAAATCAGCAAACTTCAGCCAAAATAATACCTATATTTGAGATTAATTTGGTCATTTACCAAATGCAGACATAAATCACTATCAAAAAATTTAAAACAGCGATCGCGCTTTGGCAAGTTCGGATTTAGCGAGCCTTAAATTCATCTCTACCGTCAAAAAATAGCAATAATGGCACACAAAAACTAGACAATTTGCTTGCCATTATGCCTAAAAACTAGATTAATTTTCAGCAAGCTCTATGTATTTATAGCAGTAATATTGTCATGCTTCCGAGTCAATATATTACTTGAGGCTGATTTTATTTGGTTAAATGTTAATAAATATTAGAGAGTCAATCAAATAACTTTTACTACTGTTAACAATCATAACACTACTCATAGCGATCGCTGCTTGGATAAGTTGCTCAATCAACATAAATTTGGGGCTGTAAAGTGCTTGGGGCATAAGTTTTACTATTTTAATCAAGATTGAACTACACTAAGTATTATGATTAAGTTGGTAAAAAATAATAGCTAGCTATAGTTGCAGTTAGCCCTTGACGAAATGTACACTTTTAGTAATGATGATTGCTGGATAATGTTACTAGCTTGTTATTGTCTACCCTCAACTTCAGCATAGACAATCAACCTAGTGATTTCGATTACGAGCTAGCCCGTATCAAGCTGCACACGCCATGTGAAGGAAACCTCGTATACCAGTCAAAATACTTACCAGATAACATAGTAACTAACTGGGAAGTCATCATTTAAGCGAGTAACTAACAATTGGGTATGTATTCCTGAAATTAAAGGTAATGTGCTGCATATGAATAAACAGCCACTAATTTTGGTTGTAGAGAAAAATATTAATCATTTAGAGTTACTAAATTCTCATCTCAAATCACTCAATTTTGCTTGCATTTGTGCGACCCAAGGAATCAAAGGTCTGATATTAGCACAAACGCACCGCCCTAATTTAATCATCTTAGACATGATGATTTCAGATATTAGAAGTGTTCAAGTAATTGATTTTTTGAAGCGAGAAACTCAAACAGCTAATATCCCCATTATTGCTACGTTTCCTTGGTACTTAGCGCGTGAATCTGAGCGTCAGTTTCTCAAAGGTACGGATAATTATATAACCAAGCCTTATGATTTTAACCAATTGGAAATTGTGCTTTCTCAATACTTTAATCAGTTAAGTTTTTCAGGTTTGCTTTCGGGATAGATTCGGGATTACGAACTTCTGGTAGCTGTTGTAATACTACAATAATTCCCGTTCTACCTGTGACTAAATTTGTATTAGTCATTAAGTCAAGTGTGGGTTTACCAGTAACTTCCTCAATTAAATTTTGAAGTTGGCTTTTTAGGATTTTATCTAATAAGACCCGGACTTGTTCTGCTAAATTTCCATGCCCACCAGATATGAGTGTCCGCTCTACTAAAGTAGAGGAGTTTTCTAACGAAATAACTAGTTCTGTGTCAAAGAAATGACAAACAACTTGGCTAGGCCTTTGCCCTAGTTGTTCATAATATAAAGCACTAATACGCTGTGCAATTTCTCTTTCCAGTTGTCCAATAGTGGGGTATGGCATTAATGTTGATCTATGTTTTGATAATTTTATATGTAAATTTTACAATCTTTTATTTTTTAAAAGCTTGCATCATTAGTTTTACACCATTATTGTAACAGTTGCTAATTTATACATATTATATAGGATACTTGTAATCAAAAAGCAAGATTTTAATTGATTATTTTTATTTCAAATTAATGCTTGAGTACTGTTGATCCAAGCATTAATTCATGCTGACTACCTGAATAAATATGTTCGATTAAATGTTATTTAATAAAGTTTGTTTGGTTAAATAATTTTATTTTTGTACTAGCATTAACAGAGGTTGAAAGTTAGCAAATAGGAGATAAAAAACTTATTGATTTTTTAATTTGATAATTGTTGTTTCAAAATTTTACTTTGACTGTTATACAACAGATTTCTATATTCACATTTTGCACCTAGCCCCGACGAATTCCATTCGCTGAGGCTAGGTGCAAGATGTGAATCAACAAGGCTTGGGAAGCAGCGCAGGCGGTGAGGGAGTTTTTTATGAGCCTACTTGCTTATTTTGTGCCAAACAAGCGATCGCCTGCATCACCCAAACCTGGGATAATATAACCGTGTTCATCTAAATGGTCATCTATAGCAGCAGTATAAACCTGTACATCAGGATGAACTGCACAGAAATGCTTTAGTCCTTCTGGGGCGGCTAGCAAGCAAACAAACCTCATCGATAAAGGATTTGTAGACTTTAATCTGTCCACCGCAGCCACAGCCGAGTTTCCTGTTGCTAACATCGGATCGACAATAATCATATCCCGTTGTTCCACATCATGGGGAACTTTAAAATAATATTCAATCGGAATTAATGTTTTTGGGTCGCGGTATAAACCAATATGTCCCACCCTCGCTGAGGGAATTAATTCTAACATTCCATCTAATATTCCTTGCCCTGCTCGCATGATCGAAACTAACACTAGCTTTTTATCTGGTGCTAGTACTGGTGCATTCATCGGGGCTAGGGGTGTTGTAATTTCTTCATATTTCAGCGGTAAATTGCGTGTTACTTCATAACCTAACAACAAACTAATTTCCTTAAGGAGATTACGAAATTTCGTTGTGCTAGTTTCCGCTTTCCGCATCAAAGTAAGTTTATGTTGAATTAATGGATGTTCAATAACTGTTACTTGATTTTGCATTTTGTCAACTTAAGTATGAAGTATGAATAATAGACCTTTTACATAAATATTTTTTAGTTTCGCGCCAAGGCACAAAGGCGCAAAGAAAAGCTCGCAAATTATGACTTTTACCAGAAGTTGAATGAAGTTTAAATTTCCACCTTCATTCTTCATCCTTTAAAATACTGTTCCATCACTGTCAATTTGGATAGGGGGTTGTCCACTTTTTCTGAGTTGGGCGGCAATTTTGCGCCCTGCTGTCCAAGTGCCGCCTTGGAGGATTTTGACTAAAGGTAGTTCTACAACACTCATATCTAACTTTTGGCGGACGGTAGCCGCAATTTCATCTAACAAAATTACAGTTAAAGCACGCCATTCAATTATTAACTCTGAACCGACAGAATGAGATGAATGGAAAATATCTGGGTCTTTGATACTAATTAATCCTAAATCGAGACATAAACCACCATTACGATATTCTGGTAATCCCGTTAGTGCATCTAAATCAGTAATAATTAAACCTAATTCTTGTAATGGTTCTAATAAAGAGTAAGTTAACCATTGAGAAAGTTTATGGAATGGAACTAACCTATCGTCAGTGACAGCCCAATGTTGCCACACATCGCCCAGGTTAACTTCAGCAATTGTTAATCTTGGTGGCCAAATATCACTCAAACCTTCTAGTACAGTACTAAATACAGTTGACGCTGCTAACTGCCCATTGTCTGATTTACTCACAAGATAATTAACTAAATTGCCTGGACGCGGGTTTTCTTCCCCAAACAAATGCGGAAAAGCAACTACAACTCGACCCAATTTTTGTAATAATTGCGATCGCCCACTAATTCCTACTAAGGGATTTTCTGCACTAACTTGAAACCCACTGGCTAATTCTGCCTCAGTTAACCTCAGCAATTTTAGTGCATCTACTTGCGGCAAGCCTGACAAAGAAAACGCCCCTTGACAAAACATCTCAAAGCTAGCAATAGCCAACCCCTCAGAACGTCCCAAACTCAAGCCCGTTGACTGTTCATGATAACGCCAACTCTCCCCCGCCCCCGCATCTAACAATACACTCACAATTGCCAAATCAAACTTAGCGATGGCTTGTTGTAAAGGCGTTAGTCCCGCTAACAAATTATTTAAATTTGTTAAACGCGGTACACCTTGCGCTTCAAAATGTCGCCACCGACTATGAAACGGAATATTTAAATCAGGGTACTCACAGCGCATCACCTCAACAACATAGTCTGCCACTTTTCCCAACTGTGACAAATCACAAGTAAAATAGCGCGACTTCCCCTCATTAACTAACGCAAAAATTTGCCCACACCTTTCCCTTATCGCCTTGGGAGAACGAAGATACTCAATTTTTCTCTGTGAACTCTGTGTCTCTGTGGTTTTTTCCACCCTTCACCCCTGTAATGCCACCATTTATGAGGGGTTACAAGATACCCAACTTCTCAAAAAAATCGGATATCTGAACACTCTCACGTCTTAAAATTCACGGACAGGCTAGAAGCCTATCCCCAAGAAAGTGATAATGCAACGATTATATTCAGTATGAATTGAGGAAAACTTTTCAGACTTCACACTTCATACTTCCAAAGACCGTCCCTTCACTTCTGCCAAGCCGTCTGTATCTAACACATCCCCTGTAGTGTAATAACCAGCAGCTTTTTTTGCTTCAATTTCCACCCGCGCATCTTGAGGAATTAAATCTTCGGGTATAGGAATGCGTTCCACAATTTCAATACCTGACTGAGTAATGGCGTTGTACTTCATATTACTCATCGATACCATCCGGTCAATCCGCGTCATCCCCAGCCAATGTAACACATCAGGCATCAATTCCTGAAAGCGCATATCTTGGACACCTGCAACGCATTCTGTCCGGGCAAAATACGCATCAGCGCGATCGCCTCCTTCTTGACGCTTGCGGGCATTGTATACTAAGAATTTCGTCACTTCTCCCAAAGCCCGGCCTTCTTTGCGACAGTAGACAATAATTCCCACCCCGCCTTCTTGGGCAGTTTGGACACATACCTCAATCCCGTGGACTAAATAAGGGCGACAGGTACAAATATCTGAACCAAAGACATCAGAACCGTTACACTCATCGTGTACTCGCACAGCCACAGGTTTATCGGGGTCAGTAATTGCCGCTATATCACCAACAATATATACAGTCAAACCCCCAATGGGTGGTAGAAATACTTCCAAATCAGAACGCGTCACCAATTCTGGGAACATTCCCCCAGTTTGTTCAAACAAAGCCCGGCGCAATTCACCTTCGGTAATGCCAAAACGTTTAGCAATTCCAGGTAAATACCACACTGGTTCTATGGCTGCTTTGGTGACAACTAAATCACCGCCAGGTTTCATAATTGTCCCATCCACCTGCAAGCGGCCTTTCGCTACCGCATCTTGCAGTTCTGGCATATTGATATGCGCCTTGGTGATAGCAATTGTCGGGCGGATATCATAACCTTGCTGGAGATAGGCAGAGAAAACTTCTGGTGCGATCGCTCCTAAGGGGTCAAGTGAGACAATTTTATCAGGGTCAGCCCAGCTAGGATGGGGGCCAATCTGCTCAATGGGAGAAGTATTAGTTAAATCAGCGCGGTGATCTGTTTGTAAAGCACCACTAGCCACCGCTAAAGCCCGATAAATTGCATAACCGCCTGAATGAGTACCAATCACATTCCGATGTGTTTGATTAGTTAACGTGGCAATTACTGGGCCTCTTGCCATTGGGTCAGTTACTCCCCAAGAAATCGGAATTGGCTTGGGGCCAAAACGACTGGGATGTGATGTTAAAACAATATGCCGGGACACACTATTTGGCTTTGGCATAGTCATAGGTTTTTGTAATGTTTTGATGAATTATTAGTCACTAAGTAGATGTCAAGTATCAATAGTAAGTTTTTTTATTTAAAAATTCAGTTTCCTAATGACTAATTGTTTACCACTCTATTATGTAGAGTTTCGTATTAATAGTATTGGTTAATACAATTAATAGCACAAAAACTGCTGAGATTTAATATTAATGTGGAATAAATTTAAAGATGAGATTAAACGTCACTGTAAACAGAATTTTGTGCGAAAGTTATTAATAAGGTAAAAACACTAATCTCTAATTCTCTCAAATTCATGGATTCTTTATCTATCAATTCATTACTTGAAGATTTGAAAAATCCCAACGCTTCTGTGCGGGAACAAGCAACTAAAAAACTATGGCGGATTTGGTTTCAGCAAAAGGGAATTAGTGGTCTAGAAAAAATCGACCACAGTCAAAAATTACTGGATGCTGGTAAAACCACTGAAGCGGAATCAGTATTAACCGAATTGATCAAACAACAACCTGATTTTGCTGAAGCATGGAATCGCCGTGCTTTCCTCTACTACAGCACAGGCAAATATAAAGAATCTTTAGCTGATTGTCAGATGGTAATTCAAATTAACCCAGTGCATTTTGGCGCACTGCATGGTATGGGCTTATGTTATGCGGCGATTGGTCAATATGTTGATGCAATCAAGGCTTTTAAACGCGCTTTAACAATTCAACCCTATTCTTTAGTAAATCAAAAGTTGATTTTAGAATGTACACTCAGACTCAGCTAAAACATTCGTCTGAAGCGTACATTTTCTTAGATTATGAATCCGTTACCACCCTTAACAACAGTGATTCATCGCCTTAGTCGCCGCCAGTTGATTCAGTATGGTTCTATTTGTCTGGGTAGCAGTTTGCTTGCTGCTTGTACCAATAGTAACCAACCTGGAAATTCTTCTTCACAGCTAGATAAAGTCAGCTTTGGAACAAACTGGTATGCACAAGCAGAACACGGCGGATTTTATCAAGCGATCGCCACAGGTATTTATCAAAAACACGGTCTAGATGTCACCATTAAAATGGGCGGCCCACAAGTACCTAGCGGCACTCAGTTGTTAGTCGGGGGTGCAGTTGATTTCTTTATGGGGTATGGCATCGATGCCATTAACGCCATTGTTCAAGGAATCCCCAAAATTACCGTCGCGGCCATCTTCCAAAAAGACCCGCAATGTCTCATCTCCCATCCCAACACAGCAACCAAAACCCTTGCAGACCTCAAAGGCAAACCAATTTATATTTCAGCAGCAGCAAACGTCACATATTGGCCACTTCTTAAAGTTAAGTATGGTTTTACCGACGACCAAAAACGCCCTTATAACTTTAACCCCGCCCCCTTCTTAGCCGATAAAACCTCGGCACAACAAGGTTACATCACCTCAGAACCCTACGCCATTGAAAAACAAGGCGGCTTTAAACCCACAGTCTTTTTACTAGCCGATTATGGTTACACTACCTACGCCACAACCATCGAAACCAAAAAAGAACTAGTAGAAAAAAATCCCGACTTAGTGCAGCGATTTGTTGATGCTTCTATCAAAGGTTGGTACAGCTACCTCGAAAATCCCCAACCAGCAAATCAACTCATCAAAAAAGATAACCCCGAAATGACCGATGACCAACTAGCTTACGGCCTGCAAAAACTTAAAGAATATGGGATTATTACTTCTGGTACTGCCGTACAACAAGGTATCGGCTCAATGACAGAAGAACGCTGGAAAACGCTCTACGATAGCATGGTAACTGCTGGCATTTATCAGCCCAACATTAAATATCAAGACGCGTTTACATTGCAATTCGTCAATAAAGGCATAGATTATTACAAGTCTGTATGAGTAACCATCCAGCGATTACTCTGAGTCACATTAGCAAGGTCTACGCTAATGGCACTGTTGCCCTGCAAGACCTAAACTTAGCCATTGCCGAAGTGCAATTTGTCAGCTTAGTAGGGGCTTCGGGATGCGGTAAAAGTACGGTATTGCGGCTGATAGCTGGATTAGGTAAAGTCAGTTCCGGTAATATTGACTGGGGTATACCGCCAACAGCCCGAAAATTAGCGTTTGTCTTTCAAGATGCCGCCTTGATGCCTTGGGCAACGGTGAAAGAAAATGTCCGCTTACCTTTAAAATTGGCAGGAGTGCCTCAGCGAGATGCCCAAAATTTAGTCCAGCAAGCCTTAACATTAGTAGGACTCACAAATTTTGCCGAGAGTTATCCCCGACAATTATCTGGGGGGATGAAAATGCGCGTCTCCATTGCTAGGGCGTTAGTGACTCAGCCCAACATTTTATTAATGGATGAACCTTTTGGGGCATTAGATGAAATTACTCGCAGTAGACTCAACAGCGATTTATTAGATTTGTGGCAGAAATATCACTGGACTGTGGTGTTTGTAACTCATAATATTTACGAAGCAGTGTATTTATCTAATCGCGTCTTGGTCATGGGGGCAAATCCTGGGCGGGTGGTGGCGGATATTGCAATTGATGTGCCTTACCCCCGTGATGAAGAGTTTCGGACATCGCCAATATATAACGAATATTGCCGTCAGGTTTCGCACTGTTTAGCCGCAGCGATGAATTAACCGCCGATGAAAAGCATTGAGAGAAAAACAAAAAGTAAGTTTATTTCTGCTGAGGTTTTAGCACCTGTTGTAGTTGGGGCGTTAGTGTTATTACTATGGGAAATTTTGGTGCGGTTAACAAACTTACCGCCTTATATTTTGCCTGGGCCTTTATTAGTATTTCAAACGTTAATTGCTGATTGGAACGAGTTATTTTCTGCGTTATTAATTACGTTACAAATTACAATTGTTGCTTTTATTGCTGCTGTCGTTTCTGGCTTATTCATAGCAATTTTGTTTACGCAAAGTAAATGGATCGAAAAAAGTTTATTTCCCTATGCAGTTATTTTACAGACAACGCCGATAGTAGCGATCGCCCCCCTCATCATCCTCTGGTTTAAAAATAATACCTTCGCCGCCCTTGTAGTCTGTGCTTGGATAGTCGCCTTCTTCCCCATCGTCTCTAACACCACCCTCGGACTCAACAGCGTTGACCGCAACTTACTCAACTTATTCCAACTTTACAAAGCCTCTCGCTGGCAAACCTTATGGTATCTACGCTTACCTAGTGCTATGCCTTATTTTCTAGGTGGGTTAAAAATTAGCGGTGGTTTAGCCTTAATTGGTGCTGTCGTCGCGGAATTTGTCGCCGGAACTGGTGGTGCAAAATCAGGCATTGCCTACCGTATCTTGATTTCTAGCTATAACCTGCAAATTCCGAGGATGTTTGCGGCTTTATTTCTCACCACTGGCTTAGGCGTATTAATATTTGTCAGCCTCAGTTACCTATCAGACTTTATATTAAGTAAATGGCATGAAAGTGCTGTTAAACAGGAAAATTAATAAAACGCAGAGGTACGCTGAGGTTCACGCAAAGGTGCGCTGAGAATCAAACCCTCTGTGTACTTTCGCGTTACTCTGCGTTAAAAAAAGACTATGGCAACTACCAATTTAGAAACTCTCACTGCTGCTTTTACAGGCATCGAAACCATCACCGACCCAAACCAAGTAGCGAAACTGTCCCAGGATTATCACACCTTTAGCCCTGTCCTTGTACCCAAACTCGCTGGCAAAGTCGGAGATATTGTAGTACGTCCTGCTAATGAAGAGGAAGTAGTTAAAGTAGCAGCGACTTGTGCCAAATTACGCGTACCTATAACTGTACGTGGTGCAGGAACAGGGAATTATGGGCAATGCGTACCGATGTACGGTGGTGTAATTTTAGACATGACCAAGATGCAAGAAATTCTCTGGGTCAAACCAGGGGTAGCGCGAGTCCAAGCAGGGGTGAAATTGGCAGCCTTAGATAAAAAAACGCGAGAAAGCGGTTGGGAAATGCGGATGGCCCCTTCAACCTACCGCACAGCGACTATTGCAGGGTTTGTTGCTGGTGGAAGTGGTGGTATTGGCTCAATACAGTATGGGTTACTTGGCGATCGCGGTAATCTTTTGGGCTTGCGTGTGGTAACTTTAGAAGCAGAACCCCGTGTCATAGAACTGCGCTCAGATGACGTGCAGAAGGTCAACCATGCTTGGGGAATTAACGGCATTATCACCGAGGTAGAAATTCCTCTAGGCCCTGCTTATCCTTGGGCAGAAGTAATTGTTACTTTTGACGACTTCATCACAGCCGCAAAATTTGGGCAGTCTCTAGGTAACGCCGATGGGATGATGAAAAAAACCATCTCCATCTTTGCATCTCCCATACCAGAATACTTTACCGCTTTGCATCAATATATTTCTGAGGGTAATCATGCAGCCCTATTAATGATTGCCGAGCCTAGTTTAGAACTATTATCTGGTTTGGTACAGCAATTCGGTGGTCGAATCACCTATCAAAAACCAGCCCAAGAAGCAGGTAAAGGATTAAATTTAGCCGAATTTACTTGGAATCACACCACCTTGCACGCCAGAACTGTAGATACTTCGATTACATACTTACAAAGTATCTTCCCAGCCGATCAAGGTTTAGAATTAGTCGAAGAACTTTATCATCATTTCGGTGAAGAAGTGATGATGCACTTAGAATTTATTCGTGTTAACGGTCGAGTCATACCTGCGGCTTTACAACTAGTACGTTACACCACTGCAGAACGCCTCAACGAAATTATTCATTACCACGAAGCCAAAGGTGTGTTTATCGCTAATCCCCACACGTATATTATTGAGGACGGTGGCAGAAAAGTAATCGATCCTGAGCAGTTGAAATTTAAAGAAATGGTTGATCCCTATGGACTGATGAACCCAGGCAAAAGCAAAGTATTAGAATTCCAAATTGATGGCGTTGCTGATTAGAGGGATGTTTTTTGTTTCGCGCAAAGGCGCAAAGGCGCGAAACATCGATAGTTAACCTTGCTAAAAATGCTGGGAGCATCCCGCATTTATGCAACGCCCCAAATTGATAATTAACTAAGTAAGTCAGTGCAATAAAACCAAACTATGTAAATAAAAGTAAATAAAGCTCAAACTCTTTATCTCCCTGCCCCCTGCTCCCCTGCGGTCTTCATGATAAGTCTTTAACAGGACACGATATAAAACCCATTAACCCAACCTCCACAGATAAACTTTGTGCGTAAGTCATACCTAATAAATGTGTGCATCAGCATTTATCTGTGGTTTAATTGTCAAAACCGTGGGCATAACCCAAAATCTATCTTTTAATCATTGCTCATGATTGACATCGACGGTTCCTTTGGAGAGGGAGGCGGACAAGTTCTTCGCACTTGTCTGAGTTTAGCTGCCATTACTGGTGAACCTATTCGCATTACAGCTATTCGTGCTGGACGCAAAAGACCAGGGTTAGCGGCACAGCATCTCACAGCTGTTCGTGCTGCTGCCAAGATTTGTCATGCTCAAATACAAGGTGATGCTTTAGGTTCGATGACGCTGGAATTTACTCCTACTATTCCAGTACAGGCGGGAAACTATACCTTTGATGTCAGCGAAGTGCAAGAAGGTGGTTCGGCTGGGGCAATTACTTTAGTTTTACAAACTATTCTCTTACCTCTAGCACTAGCCCAGGGTGACTCTCATGTGACTTTACGCGGAGGCACTCATGTCATCTTTAGCCCAACGATGACCTATATTGAGCAAGTCTATTTGCCGATGTTAAAGCGGATGGGGATAAACGCATCTGTGAAATTAGGGGCTTGGGGGTGGTATCCCCAAGGTGGCGGAGAAGTTAAGATGCAGGTTAGTGGTGGTAGTCAACTGTGTGGTATTGATTTGCTAGAACGCGGTGATTTACAGCAAGTGCGGGGACTTGCTGTGGTGACAGATTTACCTGCCCATATCCCCCAACGTATGGCAAATAGGGCGGAAAATTTATTAAGAACAGCTGGATTAAAAGTTTCGATACAAGCTTTGCGGGAAAAGAGCATAGCAGCAGGAGCAGGGATTTTTTTAACGGCTGAATATAAACATAGTCTGACAGGATTTGGCGGGTTTGGCCGCTGGCGAATGTCATCGGAAAAAGTTGCCGAAATTGCTTGTGAACAGTTACTGAAGTTTCATCACGCTGGCGCACCTGTCGATGAGCATTTAGGGGATCAGTTAATCTTGCCAGCGACTTTAGCTTCTGAAGAAAGTCAATATAAAGTCGCTAATGTGAGTTCTCACCTGACAACCAATGCCACAGTAATTGAAAAATTTGGACTTTCGCGGGTAACTGTAGACAAGGTGGAGAAGATTGTCAAGGTATTACCTATAAAGAAACTAGGGCTATAGAAGTTTGATGATGTGAGGAAACACCCTACTAACCCATCAGGCTAGTCTCAACAGACAATATTTGTGAGTATGTTCTTAATACCCGCACAGAAAAGGACGGTAACTACAACCGTTGAGAGAATTTAATTTTTGTTACATTTCGTTACACTAGAGACATCGAGAGCGAAAAGTCAATCTCTCGGCAGCATTCAAAGGTGAACGATATGAATGGCACAATTCGCGTTGGGAATCTCTTCGGGATTCCGTTTTACATCCATCCTTCGTGGTTTTTAGTTCTGGGTTTAGTGGCTTGGAGCTATAGTAGTGGACTGTTAGCGCAATTTCCCTACTTATCTGGGGGGTTGGGTTTGCTACTAGGATTGATGACGGCGTTATTATTGTTTGCTTCTGTCGTCGCCCACGAATTAGGACATAGCTTTGTCGCTATTCGCCAAGGAATTGATGTTAAATCGATTACTTTATTTATCTTTGGTGGTTTGGCAAATCTAGAAAAAGAATCGAAAACTCCTGCTGGGGCTTTTTGGATTGCGATCGCAGGCCCGTTAGTAAGTTTATTACTCTTTGGTCTGTTTACAGGCATTGCCATAACTGGCGCAGTCTCTGGCCCCTTAGCCGCAATTTTGGGTGTGCTAGCAACTGTTAACTTAGCGTTAGCGTTGTTTAACTTAATCCCTGGCTTGCCTTTAGATGGCGGTAATGTCCTCAAAGCTTTGGTGTGGAAAATTACAGGTAATCCTTACAAAGGTGTCAGTTTTGCTAGCCGAGTTGGACAAATCTTTGGTTGGGTGGCGATCGCCTCTGGGATAATTCCTCTATTATTCTTTGGCAGTTTCGCTAATGTTTGGAATCTGTTAATCGGTTTCTTCTTACTGCAAAATGCTGGTAATGCAGCCCAATTTGCCAGAGTGCAAGAAAAACTCAATGGCTTAACCGCAGCAGATGTAGTCACAACCAATAGTCCCATCATCTCTGCAAATGCCAGTTTGCGAGAGTTAGCTGACGAGCAAATTTTCCAAGGCTGGTGCAGGTTTCTGGTGACTGATGATGCTGGACAATTAGTTGGTGCAGTGCTGGTAGATGACTTGCGAACCATCCCCACAACCCAATGGTCGGAAACTCCCGTGACACAAATCATGCGCCCAGTTGCTGCATCAAATACAGTCAAATCAGATCAACCCCTGTTAGAAGTCATACAGCTACTCGAACAGCAAAAACTATCCGCCTTAGCTGTCATTCGAGAAAACGGTGTACTGGTAGGAATTTTAGAAAAAACGGCAATTATCCAGCTATTGCAAGGTAATCCTCTGGCTAACGCTGCTTAAACTCTATTTCTTGTTCAAGAATACTCCTTCAATGAAAAGGGTGTAGAGGGGGTAGGGTGTAGGAAACCACATACTGAAAAGCAGGGGCTTGTACCCTATGGGGTGTGGGAAAACAACCTCTAACCTACACCCCGTTTTAGTCACCTAAAATCAAATACTGTTAACCTCACCTGCATGAATACTCAGACAAGCTCTAACTCCCCAGAAATTTATTCAATTTTGAGCCAAACTCAACGTCTGCGAGTTAGCGATGGAAAGATGAAACCCATTCTAGATGGTTGCAGCCACAGTTCAAAGCTACTGGTACTTATATGGTCGCAGTTGGGAGATTTTGATAATTTAGAATATGCTTGGTGGCTGAGGAAAGAAAAAGAACAAATCCAAGCTAGAGGAATTTCAATTCGAGCTATTGGAATTGGCGATCACAATTCGGGAATCAAGTTTTGTGAATATACTGGGTTTCCTCAAGAATGGTTGTTTGTAGATGCAAAAGCCCAAATTCATAGCCTTTTAGGTCTTTATCAAGGTTTATCTCTACAATTTCCTTTGCTATCAAGTTCACAAAAAGCTTGGCTGAATTTAATGCTCATGTGTGCAGGGATTGGTAGCCCAGGAACCTTGAAGGAAGTTTTTCGGGGTTACAAAGGTGACAAGAAAGCCCCTCAATTAATTGCTGATGAGGAAGTCGTTAGAGGTACGCCATTACCACCAATCAAAGGTGCATTTTTCAAGGCGGCTGGAGGAAAGGGTTTTCAGCGACCTTTTGAACTAGCAACCTTGCGCCTGCGAAACATGACCCAAGTTTTGAGCAACTGGAAGATTTACGTACCAGACTCATCTTATTTGACACAACGTGGAGCAACTTTTGTATTTGATTCTCAAGGGCAATTAATCTATGAACATCAAGATCAGGGCATTTTAGGTTTTGCCAAAAATATGAGCAATCCCTTATCTTTTTTGGATGAGTAAGTAAGTCGATGCAATAAAACCAAACTATGTGAAGAAAAGTAAATAAGGCTCAAACGCTTTTTCCCCCTGCCTTATTCCAACAATAATTATTTACACCGACTTACTTAATTTATTCTGGTGCTTAAACTTGTTATTTACTTTTAATAAATTCCTCTGATAACCAAGTAATATCCAGCATATTATCTATCAGGCTGAATATCGGTAGAAAATTTTAATAGAGGAGATATGAAATGTTGCAAGTTATCTCTGTTAATGTAGGACTACCCCGTGAAGTGCTTTGGAAGGGTAAAACAGTGACAACTGGAATTTTTAAAGAACCAGTTGAGGGACGAGTGATGATGCGATCGCTCAATTTAGATGGAGATAGACAAGCTGATTTGAGTGTCCACGGAGGTAAAGACAAAGCAGTTTATGTTTATCCATTCGAGCATTACGACTATTGGCGGCACAAGTTACCTTATATGGATTTGCCCTGGGGAATGTTTGGTGAAAATCTAACTACGGTTGGCTTATTAGAAGATGAGGTTAATATTGGCGATTGCTTTCGGATTGGTAGTGCAGAGGTCATGGTAACTCAACCGCGAATGCCTTGTTATAAATTGGGAATTAAGTTTGGAAGAACTGATATAGTTAAACTGTTTTTAGATAGCCGCCTAACGGGGTTCTACTTTTCAGTGCTGCAAGAGGGTACAGTCGAAAATGGTGATACTTTGTCGTTAATCAGTCGAGATTCAAATAATGTTACTGTTGCTAATATTACCCAACTTTATGCACGGGCAACACACGACCTAGAACTGTTACAGCGTGCTGTACAAGTTGAGGCTTTACCTACAGGTTGGCGAGATTACTTTCAGCAGCAAATCGAGAAGTTTAAAAGATGAATTTCATTAGGGAGAAAAAATTTCGGGCGTTGCTGATTAATGGGATGAATTTTGTTTCGCGCAAAGGCAAGGCAGCGCGTTGGGTGGCTCTGCCGACTTGTTCGCTGAAAGCGTTCCCGCAGGGTAGCGACTGCCGCGCAAAGGCGCAGACAGCAAGAGTTTTAAAAGTGGAATTTTATGATTTCATCCCGCACTTATGCAACGCCATAAAATTAAGTTAGAAATTGCAAATCCCTCGTAGCATGGGTGCTTTGAAGGATTCCGGTATTAAGTTTTTTGAGTTTTAGGTTAAACTACTTGCTTCCTTAACTGCTTGCTTTAACTCTTCAAAGGTAATACTACCGTCTTTATCTGAATCATACTGTGCTATTAATCCTTGGGGGCTAGTTGTCTTTGTTTGTGATGAGATGACTGCGCTTAAGCCAGGACTTAAAAAAAGCTCATTAATGGAGATTTTGCCGTCTTGATCGCCATCTAGGGTATTAAAAAGAGATCGAAGTTCTTGCTCGGTTGTCATAAGTTTTTATCTGAATTAATCTTTTACTTTAATATTTCACAAGTAAATAAACTTATATCAAAAGATATATAAATAGGTATCGTTGGGATTTAGATTAGATGAGATTAGAAGTTCAGCAAAGAGTGAAGAACTATCAGTTTTATTCTCAAGAAGTACCCACTTTTTTCAAGGGGTCTGTACGTCCAAAACCTTTATTTGGCGAGCTTTAGAGGTGATTGTCGTCCCTTGAAGTCTTAAACACTACACCCTACACCCTATCCTCTACCCCCTAATTAACTTGCCGTTGATAGCCTTGCCAATATTTGGCTCGTAGCTGACCTTTTTGAATTTTGCCGCTTGGTGTTCTGGGTAGAGATTCTGTAAACTCTACACTTCTGGGTAACTTAAAATCAGCTAGTTTCCCTCTGACAAAATTGATGATATCAAAAGCAGTTGCACTCATACCTGCTTTTAAAACTACGATCGCTTTAATACTTTCTCCCCAATCTTCATCGGGAATCCCAATGACAGCAACTTCAGCAACTGCTGTATGTTCAGATAAAATATTTTCAATCTCTGCTGGATAAATATTTTCTCCGGCATAGCAAATCATATCTTTAATGCGATCGCAAATATAAAGATAACCGGCTTCATCCAAGTAGCCAGCATCTCCTGTATGAATCCAACCATCTACTAATGTTGCGGCTGTAGCTTCTGGTAATTTCCAATAACCAATCATGTTTGCTGGTGATTTAATCCAAATTTCGCCAATTTCACCAAATCCTAAGGCTTCTTTTTGATGATTCACAACCGCAATTGATACACCAGGAAAAGGTTTACCCGCCGCCTTAAGTCGGGCTGGATTTTCCCAAGTATGATCGTTAGCAGGTAAAGTGACAGCACAGTTGCCTGTTTCAGTCATGCCATAAATTTGGACAAATTGACAGCCAAATGTGGCCATTGCTTTTTTTAATAGTGATTCGGCAATTGGTGAACCCCCATAAACGATATATTCTAATGCGGAAAAATCTGTTTGTTGACAATCAGGTTCAGTCAATAAAACTTGAATCATTGAGGGAACCATACATATTTTAGTAATTTGATATTTTTCTATCGCGGCTAAAATTTCAATTCCTATAAAGCCTGGAAGCAAAATATTTTCTGCCCCAGATGCTAAACCACGAATCGCCCACCATAAACCACCAATATGAAAAAAAGGAATTACTAATAGACTTTTATCTGTTGCCCGCCAATTTATCCAAGTTTTATTTTGCTGCACTACCTCTTTAGCAATCGCAAAAAAACTATAATGTCCTAGTTGAACACCTTTAGGACGGCCTGTTGTCCCACTAGTGTAAATTTGCACAACCACATCATTGGGTTCAATAGGAATTTGCGGTTGAACATCGCTGAATTGTTGATACCATACATCGTAATTTAGCCAGTCATGTTCATTTTTTTCTAGAGTAATAATAGTCTTTAGACAAGGAAGTTCATTTTTAATCGATTTAACTAATGAATGAAATTCCGCCCCAATAAAGAGAATTTCTACATCAGCATCTGTGATAATGTAACTTATTTCTAAAGCCGCTAACCGCCAGTTAATTGGTACTAAAACAGCGTTAATTTTGGCGCAAGCAAATAATATTGCAAAACTTGAAAGGGAATCTTTTGCTAATATGGCTACTCTCGATTGGGCTTTGATACCCTGTGCTAAAAGTGCATTCGCCACTCGATTACTTTGTGTATGTAATTGTAAATAAGTCAGTGATTTAGCTTGACAAGTTAATGCTGTTTTGTTAGAAAATTGCTCTGCTTGGATACAAGCTAAATCAGCTAATGTGGTAATTTTATCGTTATATATCATTGGTATTTGTGCAGCATGAAATTTGCAGCGATCGCGCCATTGCCAAATATTTTTGTAATTGCTGGGACAGCAGATTTACCTGTGGTGGATAGATGATATTAAAATGGTTGCCATCTACAATTTCTGTATAAGTTTTCCCTGTGGTGTATTGACTCCAATTTGTCTGAGAGAGTCTTGTTTCTAGCTTATTTGCAGCCCACCAAATATAGAGATTAGCTTGAACCTGTGGTGGACAGTAACCTCGAAACAGTTGTTCGTGAATTTTGTTGAGGGCTACTTGGGTTTCGAGAATATCGTAAGAAATCTCTGTTGAAAGTAAATTTTGTTGTTGTCCCCAAACTAGCATCTGTCTGAGACTTTCAAAATAAGGTAAATTTGTTAATTTCTCTTGTAGTGCTTGTTTTTCCGAAGGATGAATAGCCATTACTGCTTCTGCAAAAGACTGGCTAAATCTTAATGCTAGTTCTACTAAGAGATTTTCATAAGTTAAGCTGTCATCTGGAACTAAAAAAGCATCCACCAGTCCGATAAAACTGACTGACTCGCCTAGTTGCTCTAACTTTTGAGCCACACTCACAGCTAACGCCCCACCCATTGACCAGCCTAGAAGAAAATAAGGGCCATGCGGCTGATGTTGGCGAATAGCGTGGGCGTATTCCCAGGACATACAATCAATACTCTGATGCTCAAGTGCTGGGTCATTCAGCGCGCGGGACTGTAAACCGTAGACTGGCTGATTTGGGCGAAGACAAACAGCTAAATCTTGATAAGCCATTACCTGTCCGCCTGCTGAGTGCAGACAAAATAGCGGTGGTAAATTTCCTTGTGGTTGAATCGGAACTAAACACGTAGGCTGAACTACAGTAGCAGGGTTTTGAATCAAAAAATTGGCTAGTCCGGCTATAGTTGGATGCTGAAACAGAATGCTTAAAGGGATGCTGCGACTAAATTTTTGATTAATTTTTGATATGAGTTGAGCCGCTAATAATGAGTGTCCACCCAACTCAAAGAAATTATCTTGGATACTGATTTGTTCAATTTTCAGAACTTTAGCCCAAATTGTGACTAAGATTTCCTCAACTGGATGATGAGGTAGTTCAAAGGTTGTTTCTAAATTTAGTTGAGTGCGACAGGGTGCAGGTAAGGCAGCAAAATCTACCTTGCCATTAGGCGTTAAGGGCAAAGATTCCAAGACGACAAAAAAAGAAGGTATCATATATCCGGGCAACTTTTGGATTAAAAAGCCACGCAACTCGTTAACTGCAGTTGGTAGTTGATGAACAACATAGGCTACTAAAGTTTTTTCCCCGGGGATATCTTCACGGACTGTGACTACAGCAGTACGCACAGATGGGTGTTGGTGCAGTACGGTTTCTATTTCTGTTAATTCAATGCGGAAACCACGAATTTTGACTTGATGGTCGATGCGTCCGAGAAATTCAATGTTGCCATCGGCAAGATAACGAGCTAAATCACCTGTTTTATATAAAAGTTTTGACTTTTCTTGGCTGCTCAATTCAGTAACATCTGTTCCCTGGTTCATGTCAAAGGGATGGGGAATAAATTGCTGCTTGGTCAAGTCTGGGTGGTTGAGGTAGCCTCTAGCCAAGCCAGCACCACCAATGTAGAGTTCTCCGACAACACCAATAGGAGTTGGTTGCAGATATCGATCTAAGATATAAACTTGAGTGTTAAAAATTGGTTTGCCAATGGGTATGTTGTTGCCCTGAAGTTTGCTGGATGCTAAATCAGATAACTCACAGAGGGTGGTAACTACCGTTGCTTCGGTTGGCCCGTAGGTATTAACTAGCTTTGGTTGAGATCCCACATGTTGCTGCCAGATGGCGACTTGCTGCGGTAGCACTGGCTCTCCACCAATAATTACTAAACGCAATGATTTTGGTAAAGTCAAGTTAGCGATCGCTAATTCTGAGGTTAACTGATGCCAGTATGCTGTCGGTAAGTCTAACACTGTGATTTGCCAATCTTGGCAAGCTTGGACAAAATCGCGTCCAGAACTCAACATCTCTTCGGTACGCAATACTAATGTGCCACCACTACTCAAACAAGGATAAATTTCTTCTGCCGCCGTATCAAAACTAATAGAAGCAAATTGTAGTACGTAATCGCTGGGGCGAAGTTCATAGGCTAGCTTGGCTGTGTGCGTAAAATTCACCAAAGACTGATGTTCAATCATTACGCCTTTGGGTTTTCCTGTAGAACCGGATGTGTAAATTACATAAGCTAGATTCTTTGGTTGAACTGTCGTGACGAGATTTTCTGGTTCTAGACTTTCACCCCAGTCAGTATCTAAATACACCACCTGTGCTGATTGGGCTGGTAATTGGGTGATTAGCTTTTGCTGGGTCAATAGCACCGATATTTGAGCATCCGACAGCATAAACTGTAACCGCTCTGGAGGATAACTAGGGTCTAAAGGTAAATAAGCTGCACCTGCTTTGAGAATCCCTAAAAGTCCCACAACCATTTCTAAAGAACGCTCGACACATATACCTACCAACACCTCTTGTTTTACTCCTAAGCTTTGCAAGTGGTGTGCTAGTTGATTGGCGCGTGCATTTAATTCTTGATAGGTAATTTGTTGATGTTGATATTTTACTGCTATGGCATCTGGTGTCAGTGCTACTTGGTCTTCAAACAATTGATGAATGCATTGATTTTGGGGATAATTTGCCTGGGTATGCTGCCAGAGGAGCAATTGCTGTTGTTCGGTTGTGGTTAGTAGGGGTAATGAGCCGATTTGTTGTTCACAATTGGTGACAATTGCTGCTAGTAAATTTTGGAAATGTCCAGCCATCCGCCGAATCGTCGTTGCCTCAAATAAATCACTGTTATATCTCAACAATCCAAGCAGCGATTCTGAAGTTTCCATCATGTCAAAGACTAAATCATTCTGCCCTTCTTGTTGGGGAATCACAAAAGGCTCTAAATGTAGACCTCCCCAGTCGGTTCTGGCTTTTGCTTGTTTGGCAACCGATAATTCTATGTCTTGTCCCAGTTCTTGTAATTTCATCAAGTTGAAAGAGACGCGCAGAATTTTGGTGAGACTGAGATTGGATTTTTGCTGGAATTGTTCAACTAGTAAAGGTGAGGGATAATCTTGATGAGCGATCGCTTGCAACACTGTCTGGCGTACTTGAGTTAAAAGCTCAGAAATAGTGGGATTGTTAGCTAGATTAACTCTGATAGCCAAAATATTCACAAAAAACCCGACAATCCCAGCAAATTCAGGTTGACTCCTACCTTCTGTAGGAGAGCTAATAATTATATCTTCCTGAGCAGTGTAGCGGTGGAGTAGAATAGCAAACACTGTCAACAAAGTCATATAAAGAGTAACTCCTAAAGCTTTTGCCTGCTGCTTAAGTTGAGCCGTCAAAGCTTTGGGTAACTCAAAGGTGTAAGATGCTCCTTGATGTTTCTGGAATTGCCCTCTAGGTCTATCTGTTGGCAACTTCAGCACGGATAATTCACCAGCTAATTGTTGACTCCAGTATGACCAAAGATGTTCTCCTTTGGGGCTTTGCAGCATTTGTCGCTGCCATTGTACAAAGTCTGGATATTGGTATTGACTAGTAGATAGATATACTTTTTGACCAGTATTTTCCGAATGATACAGCAAACGCAACTCATCTAAGAGAATGCCAAAGGAGAATCCATCAACTGCAATATGATGAATTGCTAGTAAAAAGATATACTCTTGAGCAGAACGAGTAAATAAACATAGACGCAATATAGGCCCTCGCTCTAAATCAAAGGGACGCTGATATGCTTCAATTACCTGTTCTGTGAGTTCTTCCCAGTTCCATGTTGTAGCGTCTATTTCTGTCAAGCAAACTTTTTGCTCTGCGTGAATTGTTTGAAAAGGTTCAGCATTATTTTGACCAAATGTAGTTCGCAGTGTTGGGTGGCGCAGGATTAATTTCTGACACGCTCTTTCTAAAGCGAGAATGTTTAAACTAGAACAAATACGGACTGTAAATGCAATGTTGTAAGCTCCACTTTCAGGAGCAAACTGATACATGAACCACAAACCTTGCTGACCATAAGTCAGAGGATAAGATTTTGCAGTGTGAGATTTTTCTTGCAGTAATTGTAGTATTTCTTGTTTATGCTGCTTAATTTGATTTAGCAGTGTGGGAGTGAGAATTTCTTTAGGGCCACGATAACGTAGACGCTCTGCTTCAATAAACAATTCGACATTTTGCTGCGAAAGGTTTTGGAGAAACTCTGCTAAGTTCATAATTCACCTTCTAGCCACTCCTGTTGACTGAGATTGGTTTGGGCTAATTCTTGCTCATCCCAGTTTGGTATTTGCGAAACAGATGTCATAGCTGTTAGCTGTTCGCTGATTTGTGTCGCTAGACCAGTAATGCTAGAATCTTCCATAAATTTGACCGCAGCTATATCTACTTTTAAGTCAGTTCTCAATCGGTTCCTCAATTTCACAGCGATGAGAGAGTCAATTCCCATATAGTTTAGGGGTTGCTGGATATCTAATTGCCATGTATTGATGCCGAGAGTTTGGGCAATTTGTTCTTGAAGATAACTGATTAAGGCTGCTTGGCGATCGCTTAAATTCATTGCCCCCAATTTTGCTAAAATCTCATGCACAGGTGCTAACATTTGCTCTCAAAAAATTACACACTTACAGATTCAGGAGAATTATCCAAGTTGAGTTCTGGTTCGCTGTTGAGTACCGCAATGGTGATATCACCTTCTGACCAGCCATCTTGATTATCAGAGAAATTACAAGTAGTCTTGAGGATAATTAAATTACCCCGAACAGAAGATTTATTGATAGATAAAGTGCCTTGAAACTTGCTAGGATTTATTGGTCTTCTGAAGATGCTAGAAAATTTTACAATGAGAAAGTTGCTTAATTGTCGTCGTTTATAAGTTTCTAAATCCCAGTCCTGCATCACTGCCAGTAAATGATTGTCGAGTAAATAAGCAATCATGATATAGAATAGCTGATTGTAACAAATATTAAATTCTACAGAATTAAAGTGTCCCGTCGCAGAAATATAACAAGACTCTGGAATGGCAAAGTCTCCTTTGATGACCCATAAACTTTGATTTTCATGATTTTTCTGAGCTTGTGAGTTGCTAAAGTAAGCTTTTTGCAGATACTTACAATCGTCTTTATATGGTTCTAAGAACAAATTTAGTAAATTTGTATTGACATCTTTTAACTCAATTAGTTCTGCATTACTTTTCATAGAATTCCTCCTTGAGTTTTAAGCAACATAAAATGGTAAACCATCATAAATACCAATGCGGTAGCTCACACTGTTTTCACCTTTTGGGACTGTAGATGCCTTGTGATTGAGCGTTCTGTTATCCCATAAGAGAATGTCGCCTTCTTGCCATACGTGCGTATAAATATGTTCCTCACGCTCAATAAATAAAAATAATTCCTGTAACAGTTCTTGACTTGCTTCGTAATTTAAGCCTTTAACACCAGTAGTAAAACCTTGATTGATATACAAAATTTGTTGATGGGTGAATGGGTGTGTAATCACTGCTGGATGTTTTACAGGCGGAAACTGTTTTTCAAAGTCCTTTAAAATGTCTATGATGGCTTTATCTATATCCCCAGCCTGCACTTTATAACGCCATTTTGCTTCGTGGATCATGTATTTATCATCAAGATAATTTTTTAAATTTGGAGCTAATTTTTTATAAACTTGCTGCATATCAATGTAGTAAGTCTCTCTGATAGAATTTGGCAGCACTTTTGGATACAACATCGTCAAAGGCAAAGGTTGTTCCAGAAATGCACAATCAGTGTGCCAGTATCTACCAGTTCCAGCAACACCAAATTTTTTGCCATCTTTGGCAACATTAGAAGATACAAAAATTTCTGGATATTCTGGGTGATGATAGTTATCTTGAGGATAAATTTGCGGCGTACCAATTTTTTTGGCAAATTCTATATATTGGTCATCATTAATTTCTTGTCCCCGAAAAACTACTAATTTATACTCATACACAAGTTCTTTAATCAAGTTAACTTCTGTATTAGTTAAATCAGCAACATTGGTATCCACAATTTCAGCACCAATTTTCTCTGTCTCTGGCTGATGAATTTTCATGGTTATTGTTTTGTAAATTGATAGGTTAGTTCCTCAAGTTGTTCAAACAACTCTGTGCTTTTCATTAGCAGTAGCTAGGAGTAATATAGAGCGCGTATATGCGGTTCGTGAAAATATTCTTTTTCACAATTCAAATAGGAATCTTATATTTTGATTACCTATATTCATATCTTGCACGCCTGCGACTGAAGTCGCGGCTACACAGGCAAAACCCGCCTGCGCGGGTTTCAAACCCTAGACTTTTCGTCAGTCCGCGTGGTGCGCCAAGCGCAGCGCAAGCGCGATAGGCGGACGCACGTTTGTATAGCCGCGAATTCCATTCGCTGGGGCTAGGTGCAAGATGTGTGTATATCTATGAGTCATTTGTGTTTACAAATACCTCATACAAAAATCACCCAGAGAATGTGCAATTTGACATTACATTCATCAACCAAAACTAGATATTTTCTGGGGATTATTTAAGTTTATTAATTCCAGTACTTATTATCAGTAATGGGTGGGTAAAACATGAAATTTTATTGACATTTATTGAAATTTATGTCTACCTGATTACAAGTATTTTGACACTAAAATACACACCCTAAAATACACAGAAAATTATTTTTCTGGTCACTTCAATATTTAGCTAATCAATTAACTACGTTGCCGTTATTTCTACGATTTTTGGGAGATAATGCCTCCAAAATAGTGTTTTGTCTTTTCAGCAACTCATTGGTTAAGCATATACCATAATAATCATAATTAGCAAGGGGTGATACATAATGATTTTTAATAAAATTAAAATATATATATTGAGGTTTGGTTATTATTTATATGCAGCAGAATTCAGCCCAAAGAAATAGTGCCAAGTTTGACAGTCTGTCTTTTGACGAAAATATCTGTCCACTCAATAATATCTACAGCTTTTCTGCAACTCTCACAAAAAAATAGGACGAAATCACAGTCTTCACTAAGTATCGGTGATGGAATTATCAAAAGATTTTGGATTGATATAAGTTAAGCTATCAAATATCAACAAAAATCCTTCTGATAAAGAATAAAATATCTGTTAAGAAGGAGTTTTCTTAGCTGACAAATACAAGAGTAACTGTCCCAGAATTAAATTAACAATGGGAAAATCACCTGTTTCGTGTAAAGACAAATTGCCGCTGTGGCAACCTTTAACTGAACGCAATTTTCTACTCTTATTTATCGGTGAAACTATTTCACTAATTGGAGATCAATTTTTTTTAGTGGCATTGCCTTGGTTAACTATACAGTTAACTCATTCTCCTGTGAATTTGGGGGCGGTGTTAATGGCAGCAGCCGTTCCGCGTGCTATTTTGATGTTGCTTGGTGGTGTTGTGAGCGATCGCTTCTCACCTCGGTTGATGATGCTGGTATCTCACATATTGTGTGCTGTGCTGACCAGTTTATTGACGATGTTGGTTTTTTTTCAGACAACACAGATATGGCTGATTTATCTATTTGCAATTAGTTATGGCATTGTAGAAGGTTTTTCTATTCCTGCTGCCAGGTCAATTATTCCTACGCTTGTAACTCCAGAGCAGCTAATCGCTAGTAACACTTTAAGCCAAGTAACTACTCAATTAATTGTGCTGATTGGCCCAGCTTTAGGTGGGTTGCTAATTGCTACTGTGGGGATTGAGAAAGCATTTGCAATTGATACGGCTAGCTTTGTTGTTGCTGCTGTTGCACTTTTGCTAATCAAAGGTAGTCGTCAGAAAAGTTCTGATGAATTGCCAGCGAATTTTGAGCAGTCTAAATTGTCTTTCAATAGCAAGATTTTGAGTTTATTTACTAGTATTCGTGAGGGGCTAAATTATACATGGCATAATCCGGCATTGAGAGCAGTTTTATTAGTCATAACGGCAATCAATCTTTTCTTTGTCGGCCCTTTAGAAATTGGCATTACATCATTAGCTCAAAGTCGCTTTTTGTCAGGTGCGATCGCTTTAGGAACAATGAAGTCGGCTTGGGGTGGTGGTGCGTTATTGGGAACACTCATGACCGGAGTGCTTCGCCATACACCACGTTTGGGAATCTTAATGCTGAGTCTAGCCAGCATCCAAGGCTTTGGTCTATTTTTACTAGGATTTTTACCAAACATCTTGTTAGCTAGTATGACCATTGCTGTATTAGGTTGCTGTAGTGGCTTTTTTACTGTTTTAGGAATAACTTGGATTCAAAAGCAAACTCCTCCTGTCATGTTAGGAAGAGTTATGAGTTTGGGAACATTGTCTGCCTTTGGGATTGCTCCATTTTCCTATGCTTTAGCTGGTTTATTAGCAGATTTCAATCTCATCCTACTTTTTAGTGTGACAGGTGGAATTATCGTTACACTTAATGGCTTATTGGCTTTAAATTCCTCAATCCGAACTATTGAGTATTGATGATTTTTCATCACACATAGCAAAGGCTATAAATAACTCTCTCCACGAGAGCTATTTATAGCCAGAGCCAAAAGTTAGTAGTTATTTAATCAGGAATTGGGATTATTTATGGCTACCTAACCACTTAGCTGCTGCTATCCCTAAAATTCCAGCTACGATTGGGTTGCTGAGGAATTTGATAATACCAGGTTGCTCTGCTAGTACTTCGCGGAAAACATCTGGGTGGTTGTGATAAGCGAAGGATGCAAGTTTGCTGACATCATCAGCATTCATTCTGCTAGCGTGATGAGTTGAAAGACCTAACTGTTGCTCTAAGTGACGCTCATCTAAGCCTCTACCCTTCAAATTTTTGAAAAAGGCGCGCGCTACATCATCTCGTTCATTAGGTTTAATTTGCGCGATCGCTTTTTGTAATTCTGGTTCCATTTGGCTGCTAGGAATCCGATCAGGATGAATAGAGCGACCAAATAATTGACGACGTTGATCTGTAGTGGTTCGTTGAGCAAAATCATCGAAATTTTCGTATTGAGTAGCTCCATCAGAGGCTGGATCGTCTAACGATTCAACATCACCTTGAGCTAAGTCTTGCATTACTTGTCTTCTGTATTCTTCACTAGTTGACACTTTCTTAATCTCCTTCTTCAAGTCGTATTTCTGGAATTTTTAGTCTTAAATTTCCGGCGAAATGCTATGTAAAAGACTTTGAAACTTGCTACTTAACTATTAGCTATACTTGACTTGCTTTGTCTGTACGTCGTACTGAGTTGTCAAAATTAACTTTTTGTCAGGGCCGTAAACCAACACCGTTAAATCTTGATTAGGGAAGTTTTTATGAAAACCTTGAACTAGAGATTTAGCTAAAGGTTTGACATCCGTTGGACGAACATCACGCGAAATCACAACACCTAATTTGTTGTTATCTCTAACGTAAGCATCCTTAATCAATCCCTTGGATGTTTGCACTACCCAATCACCAAAAGTTTGACCGCTCGAAGTATTACCTCTTTCTAATTCGCTGTAAGCTACATCCCGTCCAATGACAGCCGGGCTACTTGTGCGGTCGGCTTGGCTGACTGTCGCACTACCACAAGCAGTAGTCACAGTTAGCATCACAATTAAGGCAAAAGCGATCGCAACTTTACGAATCTGCTCAAACAGCGTCATTTCTTTCACTCCTGAAACGAAACAATTTCCATAACCAATTACTTATATTTCTTAGCTAGTTAAAGATAATTTCTATTATTTTTATTCAACACTTGCAAGTTAGACCAGAAACGTAGAGATGTGAGTTGCACACCTCTACAGTCAGAACCTGTGCTATCTGTAAACCTAGCTGAAATGGAAAGAGAAATAGAAAAGGGATAAAACTCAATTTTTAACTATGTTAATACACTAGTTAAATTGAAATATTTTTGAGTGTCTATCCCTTTAGACTAGAAAAACAAACAAATATTTCTAGTCAATATTTTTCTTTACAGAATCTTTGACATCTTCTATACCTTGGCGGACTTCGCTTTCAGCTTGCTTTGCTTTACCTTTAGCTTTATCTTCAGGGTCGCCAGTTACATTACCTAATGCTTCTTGCGCTTTACCTTCAACATTTTTAGCAGCTGCTTTTGCACGATCTTCTAAGCTCATTTTTTTCTCCTAATTGTATATAAATTAAGTTTCAAAGCTATTAATTACTTTGATTCTTAGTGATTACATTTACAAAGTATCTTAAGATTTTTACTCTTGGCTTCCGCCACAAGATATATTAGCCACCTATATAAAAAGAGAGATACTTTCAGGCATTAGGAATAACAAGATATCCAAATTATTAAATAATAGGAATATGGTTTACAGCTTTGATGACCAATAGTAATTTGATAGTACAGTCCTTCAGATTTATATGTGGAATCAATTGAAAATTCAAAATCTCAAATCTCAAATCCAAAATTGTGTGACCATGAATACGGTGCAATTTAAATGACAATTAGCATAATTCAAAATAAAAAATAAGAACATAAGCATAAAAACGAAAAATCAAGGGTGTAGGGGTGTATGTATCCAAAACCCTTACACCCTTACAACGCCAGTCTCCACAGACAATCTTTGTGCGTAAGTCCTATAGATATCATTAGCAATAAAAGACAACTAAAAAACCCGATTCCTTCAAGAGACCGGGTTAGTGAGATTTATGGCAATATTTTTTTTGTCTAATCGATAAAACCCATAAGTGCATTAGAGTCGTCAATAATATTTGATGCTACTGGACGGTTCCCCATAACGGAGTAACTATCAGAAATTACTAACGCGCTAGAAGCAATTGGACGGATACCCGAGAGGTTAATGCTATCAACAACTTTGATATTGTTGGCTGCAATGGGGCGAATACCCATGATGTTGATTGTTTCGACAATTTCTAAATTACTAGCGGTTATAGGACGAATACCTGCGATTGAGACAGTCTCAGCAACTTGCAAATCACTACCAGCAATGGGACGTACTCCAGCAATCACAAGTTTTCCAGATTCTTCTTGTTTGTCGTTATCTTTTGCGGTTTGATCGTTATTCACAGCTTGACCCTGATTATTTTCAACTTCCACTGTTGTTTCTCCCTTTAGCTTGGCACGTCTTTGACGAGGACTGGCGGCTTTGCCAGTGCTGCTAATGCTCATAAACTAACACCTCTGGTTGCTTAAATGAACTTTACAATATTTGAGGAAAAATTAGTTTTTTTCCGGTATATTAAAGTTTACCCTTAAAAAACCTTGCATAGATATAAGTATCTTCAAAAATTACACATAAGTAAATTTAAACTGTTAAGCTTTATCAAGAAATATTTCCATATATTCATTTGACTACGCTAGCCCAACAGGTACAGAAGCAGATCGCTACCATGAGATAGGGTATTACTAGCAAAACTGTATGACAGAATTTTGTCTTCAAGCTCCCTTTGCACCGACAGGCGATCAACCAAAAGCGATCGCCCAGCTTGTCTCAAACATCCAATCAGGGAATCGTTACCAAACCTTACTGGGAGCCACCGGCACTGGCAAAACCTTTACAGTAGCAGCAGTAATTGAAAAAGTTGGCAAACCAACTTTAGTTTTGGCACATAACAAAACCTTGGCTGCACAACTTTGTAATGAGTTACGCGAGTTCTTCCCAAAAAACGCAGTCGAATATTTTGTCAGTTATTACGATTACTATCAACCAGAAGCGTATATTCCCGTCACCGATACTTATATAGAAAAGACAGCTGCGATTAACGACGAAATTGATATGTTGCGTCACTCAGCGACGCGATCGCTGTTTGAACGCCGTGATGTGATTGTCGTTGCATCTATTAGCTGCATCTACGGCTTAGGAATTCCCGCCGAATACCTCAAAGCAGCCATACCTTTAAAAATTGGTATGGAAGTTAATCAAAGAGAAGTTTTACGCGATTTAGCATCTGTGCAGTATAGCCGCAACGACCTAGAAATGGGTCGAGGACGCTTCCGTGTCCGGGGTGATGTTTTAGAAATTGGCCCTGCTTACGAAGATAGAATTATTCGCGTGGAATTTTTTGGCGATGAAATTGATGCCATTCGCTATGTTGACCCGGTAACAGGCGAAATTATTAATAGTTTAGAAGCAGTCAATATTTACCCAGCGCGTCACTTTGTTACCCCAGAAGAACGTTTAGAAATTGCCTGCGATGATATTGCTTTTGAATTAAAGCAACGCAAAGCCGAATTAGAAACAGGGGGCAAATTATTAGAAGCACAACGCATCGACCAACGTACCCGTTACGACTTAGAAATGTTACGCGAAGTCGGTTATTGCAACGGTGTAGAAAACTATTCTCGACATCTTGCTGGTAGACAAGCCGGAGAACCACCAGAATGTTTAATTGATTACTTTCCGAAAGATTGGTTGTTAGTTGTCGATGAATCTCATGTTAGTGTCCCGCAAATTCGCGGGATGTATAACGGCGACCAAGCCAGAAAAAAAGTATTAATTGAACATGGATTTAGGCTGCCGAGTGCTGCTGATAACCGTCCTTTAAAATCAGAAGAGTTTTGGCAAAAAGTCAACCAATGTATTTTCGTTTCCGCAACCCCAGGAAATTGGGAATTAGAAGTTTCTGAAAATCACATCGTTGAACAAGTTATCCGTCCTACTGGAGTAATTGATCCAGAAATTTCTGTGCGTCCTACCGAAGGGCAAATTGATGATTTATTAGGAGAAATCAAAGACAGAGTTGACCGCCACGAAAGAACACTGATTACTACTTTAACTAAGCGGATGGCGGAAGATTTGACAGAATATTTGCAAGACCACAGCATTCGGGTGCGATATTTGCATTCAGAAATTAATTCGATTGAGCGCATCGAAATTATCCAAGAATTGCGGAATGGAAATTTTGATGTGTTAGTGGGAGTTAACTTACTGCGGGAAGGTTTAGATTTACCAGAAGTTTCTTTAGTGGCAATTTTAGATGCAGATAAAGAAGGTTTTTTACGTGCTGAACGTTCTTTAATTCAAACTATTGGTAGAGCGGCGCGTCACGTTAAAGGACAAGCAATTTTATATGCTGATAATTTAACAGACAGCATGATTAAAGCCATCGAAGAAACTGAAAGAAGGCGTAGTATTCAAATAGCATATAACCAGAAGCATGGAATTACACCCCAACCAATTGTTAAAAAATCCAGCAACGCAATTTTATCATTTTTAGAAGTATCTCGACGGTTAAATGCAACTGAATTAAAAGCTGTAGATGAACATATCCATGAAATACCTCTAGAAGAAGTTCCCGACTTAATTACGAAGCTGGAAGCACAGATGAAAGATGCAGCGAAAAAACTCGAATTTGAAGAGGCGGCAAAATTGCGCGATCGCATTAAAAATTTGCGAGATAAATTACTAGGTCATTAATTCGTATCTAGGACTTTTGCAAAATACCATTGATCATGATTAAATAGCAAAAAAATAGGGTGAAATAATTCACCCTACTGTTTAATCATCTGCTAGAAACTTATAATATGGATTGAGATTATTACTGTTTAGAACAACGCTCAAACCACTCTTGATATTTTTGTTGATGCGATTCGTTATCACATACAATAGATACTCGCACTCGCTGACAGCCGTGGTTTTTTTCCAGTGCGATCGCATTTAAAATTAAACTGGCTATTTTAGGTGAATCAAAGTCTCCTGTAACGGTGAAATCACCTGCAAATTGACTAACTGCTGCACCATCAATATCAGCCAGTGTTTCCGAAGATAAATTAATTTCTGCTAGTTGCTTATGTTGTGGGCTTACCTGTTCTACAATTAATTTCTCACGCCGCACAGGAACTTGTACCATCCGAGTTTCAATTTCTTTGCGAACAATTACCTCACCAATTTTTTGAATACTACTATCAACTACTAATTTTTCTTCTAACAGTCTAATAATATTTTCTTCCGAAATTTCTGTCAAATCTTCATTGATTGTACCAGAACTATCTAATGGCTCATAGGATTGATTTGTGAGTTGGGATTTAAAATCTTCAGACATATATTCAACTTCTAATATATTTACATTTAAAAAAATAGATTTATTAAGAGTATCTATTCTTTGAATTTTTTGACTCCAGACAAGAGCCAAACTAGGCGGTATAAAATTGCTCGGTGGAGAGATTACTAAATTTAATCTGCGGCGATGATCTAAAATTAAATCTCTAACTTTACCAACTATTTGGCCTTGATTATCTATAACATCAAAATAGGCAACCTTATTTTTTAAAGTTGTCAATAAGTTACTAATGCTAGATTTTTGATTGACGCGTTCAAAACTATTTGCCCTAGATTGGCTATTCATCACCATAATTGATTCACCAAATAACCTTGTACAAGCATTTATTACAAGTACAGGTAAAGCTGATAAAAAGCTTCACCTGTACTGTACTGAATTAGCTATAAGCTAATCAGTTTTTATTAGCGTTCTTCAATTGGTAAACCAGGAGCATTGACATCCAATTCTTCCCTGCGGATTGTTTCTTGAGCTTCTACAGTATCTTGCTCTACCACTTTTTTGACTCGAACTTCTTCACGAACAAATGCTTCTTTGCGAATGTCTGGAGTCTCTTCATGGAGTTCTACACGAGCCACTTCACCTTCACGGAAGGTTGCTTCACCAGGCGCAACTGCTCTACCTGCATCGGCTGGGGTAGTACGTTCAATAACTACATGTTCTCTTTCCACGGGAACTGCAACTCTAGCTATATCGGTTTCAATCCGCTTTCCAACCGCTACTTCCCCAGTTTTGCGGCGTTTTTTATTAGCAATCAATCGTTCTTCGTAGAGTCTCAAAGTTTGATGATCTCGTTCATTCAAACCAAACAAAGCAGGCTCTTGGTCATAATTATAGGTGTCACGGCTGAATGTTGAATTAGCGGCTGTACCTAATGTTGCAGCAGAATCTAAAGGCGCAACTGCGTCTAAAGGTGTGGTTGTGTCTAGAGGTACATTGCTATACTTTTGATCGCGGTAAACATTACGTACTCTCTCTTCGTCATCATACTCTAGGCGACGTTCATCAAATTCTGGTAAGTCTTCTGCTTGTTCTCTGCTCATACCAACCGCATAAACGCGATCTCGTCCATAGTCAATCCGGGTACGTCCAACTGGTAATAAAACTTTTTTCCCGAAAATCCAAAAACCTAAATCAACAACTAAATAACGAAAATGGCCTTCATCATCTACTAAAACATCATTAACAGTACCAATTTTCTCATCAGTTCCTTCTGTATAGACACCAAGTCCTTTAATATCGTTGCCTTCAAAACTATCTTTATAGTCTGGGTCAAAGTCATGTAATTTGTAAAGAGACATTATATTTTACCTCTGAAAGTTTTATAGAATCACTCCATAATTAATGTAAAAAAATATTCAACACATTACCTCTTTCTCTCGAAATAATTACTACACATTAATCTCATCAAAAGTAATATTTCCCGTGATTTTATGATTTTTCAAGAAGATGTTTGAAAAGTATTGGGCGAATAAAATTCGCTACTACACAAACAAAGTCCACCTGGGTGGACTCACACAAAATCAAGATTTTCAAACCCACGTATGTCATCTGTGTAGGCGCGATTTCCAGTCGCCCGTTAACTCTAATGTTTTATATTAAAATTAATAACAAAAAACGTACAGATTCTGTACGTTTTTTTGATTAAATTAAGAATAGCTAAGTCTTTATTCCTATGAATTTAAACAGCTGGATTCTGATTAACACCAGAATCATCTATTTTTAATTCACCTGTAGTGTTAATATCTAACTCTTCTCTCCGAATGGTCTCTTGAGCTTCTACTATATCTCGCTCTACTAATTTCCTAACTCGAACTTCCTCCCGGACAAACGCTTCTTTGCGAATTTCGGGTGTTTCTTCATATACTTCTATCCGTGCTACTTCACCTTCTTGAAATTGAAGTTCGTTAGTATCGGTAACTCTTCCTCCTTCTGTAGCTGGAAGTCTTTCAATTACAACCCGTTCTTTAGTCACTGGGACTTCAACTTTTGCAGTTTCAATCTCAATATGCTTACTAACTGCAACTTCTCCAGTTTTGACACGTTGCTTATTTGCAATTAATCTTTCTTCATATAATCTGAGAGTTTGATGATTTTGAGCATTTAAGTTGTATAAATTAGGTTCCTGCTGATAGTTATATGTGTTGCGATCGTAAATAAAATCGCTGTTAGATGGACGAAATACACTGCGTACATTTTCTTCATAAACATCATCAACTACGAACTTATCGCTGTACTCAGGTAGCATTTCTACTTGTTGTTTACTTAAGCCATCAACATATACACGCTGGTCTGGATAATTGATATGTGCAAGACCAATCGGCAGTAATATTTTCTTGCCGAGAGTATCAAAACCAGTGTCAATAACTAGATAGCGAAAACGTCCATCATGGTCAACTAAAGCATCTGCGACTGAACCGACTTTTACTCCGCCTTCAGTGTAGAGATCCAAACTTTTAACATCATCACCACCAAAGGTTTCTCTATATTGCGGATCAAATTCTGCGAGTTTGTATAGAGGCATAGGTTTTCAATTCTTGGGGATTTCTATTTATATGTTCAGCGTAAAAATTATTGTGCGAGAAATCCTCTGGCTGACGACTGAATTAAATTTAAGCTATGAGAGTATCTTTACGTCCCGCTTAATTGACATCTCAGGAATTAAGTGAGTCAGTGGACATAAACCAAATTATGTTACGAAACATAAACAAGCTTAAAACCCTTACCAATAAATAATGACAGCCTTCACCAGCTATCTTGAATTGCACCGCTCTACTTCCAATTTTTTCATACTCTGTATATATAGATAAGCCGCGCTTATGGGGTAGTTAAGTAAACTTTTAGTCAAACTTCTTTACAAACCGTTACAAAGCCTCTAAGATATAAATCATTACAGGTAAAAACACCTGAAACATACATAACAAAAGCAATCATAAAGACATGACAGCAACCTTACAACAGCGCAAAAGCGCAAACGTATGGGAGCAGTTCTGCAACTGGATAACCAGCACCAACAACCGCCTGTATATTGGCTGGTTCGGCGTGTTAATGATCCCCACGTTGCTAGCTGCAACCACCTGCTTCGTAATCGCCTTCATCGCTGCACCCCCCGTAGACATCGACGGTATCCGTGAACCTGTAGCAGGTTCCTTACTGTACGGAAACAACATCATCTCCGGCGCAGTAGTACCTTCCTCCAACGCAATTGGTTTACACTTCTACCCAATTTGGGAAGCAGCATCCTTAGATGAATGGCTGTACAACGGTGGCCCATACCAATTGGTAATCTTCCACTTCCTGATTGGCGTATTCTGCTACTTAGGACGTGAGTGGGAACTATCCTACCGCTT